>CANMFQ010000009.1 GCA_947497145.1 uncultured Flavobacteriaceae bacterium | reverse complement strand
CAAGGTTCTGGATTGTCAGGTAACACCTTAACAATTGGTATTGAAGATGGTTCTAGTCAAACGGTTGATTTATCACCCTTGGCAGATAATCAGAGTATTCAAGGTTCTGGATTGTCAGGTAACACCTTAACAATTGGTATTGAAGATGGTTCTAGTCAAACGGTTGATTTATCACCGTTAGCAGATAATCAAAGTATTCAAGGTTCTGGCCTTTCTGGTAATACGTTAACGATTGGTATTGAAGACGGTTCTAGTGAAACTGTTGATTTATCGCATTTTGATAATCCAGGAACGGACAATCAAAATATTGAGTCATTAGCTATAGATGTATCAACAAATGTATTAACAGTAGGTATCGAAGATGGCACAAGTCAGACAGTAAATTTATCTCATTTAGATGATTCAGGAACTGATGATCAAACAGCCACAGAAGTATCTGTCGCGGATACCGCAGGTCATTTTACAGCAACTACTGTAGAAGGAGCTTTGGCTGAATTAGCAGTGGGGAGTACTGACGATCAATTAGATAGTGAAGTTGATTTAGCTACTGATATTGATGTAGATGAAGGAGGTGTGAGTTCTCCAACATTAGAAACTACTGTTGAAGAAGTGATACAAGCAATTGCTCCTATTACTTCAAAAGCAGCTCGTATATTCTATCCGCCGTCAATAGCTATAGATGCTTCTACTAATGGTACGTTTAGTATTGATTTATATCAACAATATCTTGACCAATTTGGTACGCCAGCGGTAGCAAGCTCAGGCGCACCAGCAGCTGTTCCTACCTATGCAAGTACCGAACTGTATTACTATGTAACCTATGCTGACCCAATGGTTTTTGATGTAAGTGCAATGACAATTGATGCTAGTGGTAATTTAAGTTACAAAGTTATAAACCAGCCCATGGATTACAATTCCTTGATAAACGTGGTCTTTGTAGTAAAATAATTTATAAAAAGATCCAAATCGAATTGAAATTGAGCAATACATATAAAATAGTTTATCTCAGCATTGTTTTTACATTGCTCGGAATTACGGCGTCTAATGCACAGTTTTTACTGCAAGCACCTAATACTGGCGATGAAAGTAATTACAAATGGTATGAAGCTTCTGATACAACTACGGTGTTGGGAACAAATTCTCATCTTGAGGTGTCTGAGAAAGGTGTCTACTTTGCAACTTATGACGGTACGTTGTGTGGCTCAAATGCTACGGGGTATTTTATTCTAACAAATTGTAATTCACCTTATAATCAAGTTGTTATGGATATAACGGCGAACGTTTCGTCTGGTGCCACTGTTAGTTGGAATCCATCTGTTTCAGGAGATCCCTTACAACCGCAGGTGGAGGCAACCCAATCAGTAATGGTGTATACAGCTACAATTTCTAAAGCTGGTAATGATAGTAATCTTCCCAGTTTTACCATAGTTTGTATTGATGAGTCGGCAACTTTGGTTGATGACCCAATTGTTACAGATGAAGATACGGCGGTTGTAATTGATATGTTTGACAATGATACTGATTTGCCAACTGAGGGTACGTTGACGCTTACAAATCCAGCAAACGGAACCGTAACTATAAACAACAATGGTACGCCAAATGACCTTACTGATGATACGGTGACCTACGAGCCAAATCCTGATTATAATGGTGATGATAGCTTTGATTATACTGTTTGTAATACGTTTGGCGATTGTAGTACAGCGACTATAAACGTTAGTGTGAATCCTATTGTTGATGCTATAGATGATACTGTTACAATAACTGAAGGTAATGAGTTAATTATAGATGTTTTAGCTAATGACAATGATTTGCCTACTCAAGGTACTTTTACGACTACAAACCCAGCAAATGGTTCGATTGTAGTTAATAATAATGGTGCAAATCCTTCTAATGTAACAATTACCTATGTCCCAAATGATGGTTTTATGGGGGTCGATACCTTTACATATACTATTTGTGATGCGCTCGGTAATTGTAGTACCGCTACTGTTACGGTTGTTGTATCTAATGCTCCTGATTTAGATTCTGATAATGATGGAATCTTAGATAGTGTAGAAGACCTTAATCAAGATGGCGATGGTAATCCTGCAACAAATCCAACAGATTCTGATGACGATTCAATACCTGACTATTTAGATATTGATAGTGATAACGATGGTATTCCAGATAACATAGAAGCCCAAACAACATCAGGATACATTCCTCCAAGTGGTATAGATTTAAATGATAATGGTTTAGATGACGCTTATGAATCAAATGGAAACTTAGGAATATTTCCTGTAGATACTGATAATGATTTTATTGCTGACTATTTAGATTACGATAGTGATAACGACAATGTTCCTGATATGATTGAAGGACATGATTTAAATAAAGATGGAATTGCTGATGTTTCTCTCACAGGTGTCGATGAAGATAATGACGGTTTAGATGATGGTTATGAAGGAGTCAATAAAATCGATGTAGATGTTAATGATGAAATTGATGAACCTTATAAAAATTTGCCCAATACTGATGGAGATGATGAATCAGATTACCGTGATGACGATGATGATGATGATGGCGTGAAAACTATTAACGAAGATGAGAATGATGATGGAAATTATGCCAATGATGATGTAGATGGTAATGGTATTCCTGATTACCTAGAACGTGCAGTTGAGAATTCGATTGAGATTTTTAATGTTGTTACTCCTAACGGGGATGGAGCACATGATTTTTTAACTATCAAAGGTTTGGAGAATTTCCCTGAAAACTCAATTCGAATTTACAATAGATGGGGTGTACTTGTCTATAGTACTAATGCTTATGATACTGAAGGGAATGTTTTTGACGGTACTTCTCAAGGAAGGGCAACATTACAGAGTGAAAGTAAATTACCAGTAGGAACCTATTTCTATATTTTTGATTATAAAGATCAAACAGGAAATATCAAAACATTATCAGGTTACCTATATATAAATAGATAGATACTGTATGAAATTATACATGATAAATAAACCTGTAATTACGAAGCAAATAATTGCGAGCCTGCTGTTTTTACTAGTTAGTCTAAGTGCAAGACTTTATGGGCAACAAGATACACAGTATACTCAGTATATGTATAATACAACAGTTATTAATCCTGCGTATGCTGGTTCTCGCGATTATTTGAGTCTTACAGCCTTGTATAGATCACAATGGGTTGGTTTGGAAGGAGCTCCTACTTCTCAAAATATTGGGATACATGCCCCTGTCGGATACAGGGGAGTTGGTCTTGGTTTTTCAGCTGTACGAGATGAAATAGGACCAACTGAAGAAACCAATTTTGACGTTGATTTCTCTTATACTATTGATACCTCTAGAGATGGGAGATTGAGTTTTGGTTTGAAAGCAGGAGGTAATTTATTAGATGTCAAATTTTCTGAGCTTCATAAGTATACTACTGACCCTATATTGGCAAGTGATATTGATAAAAAGTTCTCTCCAAATTTTGGAGCAGGTATATACTATCATACAGATAGGTTTTACGCAGGATTATCCGTGCCTCGGTTTTTAGAAACATCGCATTTTGACAGGTCTTCGTTGGCAACCGCAAAAGAAAAGATGAACTTTTATCTTATCACAGGTTATGTTTGGGATATAAATGATGACTTGAAATTTAAACCAACAATATTAGCTAAGGCTGTTAAAGGAGCGCCATTGCAATTAGATTTTTCAGCAAATCTTATGTTGGATGAAAAATTTATTTTAGGAGCTGCATACAGATGGGATGCTGCTTTAAGTGGTATGGCGGGCTTTAATGTTTCAAATAATTTTTTAATTGGTTTGGCATACGATAGAGAGATCACCGAATTGGGCAGTGCTTCTTTTAACAACGGGTCTTTTGAAATTGTTTTGCGTTATGATTTTATCCCCAACAGAAGACGACTAAAATCCCCTCGATTTTTTTAATACATATACCTGTACTTTTAAAAGCCTGAGAATTTAAGGAAGTTTCCTTTTTTTTTGGAACCGATAATTATGGCTTTTGTGTCGTAATGAAGTCATTTTTTTTGCATCGCTACGGAACTCAAAAATGATGAAATTAGGTCCTGAAAATACATAATTTGCTGCTAAAAGAAGCGATTACTGATTTAAGCAGTCATGCGCGGTTAGTTTTTTTATTAGCTCTTAATCCGATCATCTTGTGCATATTTAGTTTTATTCTGTGTCTATGTACTCGGAATGTAGGATTTCAAGCTGTAATATAATTTTAAATACATAAAGCGGGTTTAAATAAGTAAAGGTGTTATTTTTGTGCAAACCCATAAGGGTTGGTGTTTAATAGCTTAAAAAAGAAAGCCTTGAAAGAAGAAAACGTGATTTTAGTAAACGAGAATGACCAACAAATTGGGGTAATGCCCAAAATGGAAGCTCATGAAAAGGCAGTATTGCATAGGGCGTTTTCTGTTTTTGTGATGAATGACAAAGGAGAAACGATGCTTCAACAGCGAGCAGCTCATAAATATCATTCGCCATTATTATGGACAAATACCTGTTGTAGTCATCAACGAGTAGGAGAGTCGAACATAGCAGCGGGAAAAAGAAGACTACAAGAAGAGATGGGTTTTGTAACCAATCTTACTGAATTATGTTCTTTCATTTATAAAGCACCTTTTGATAATGGTCTTACAGAACATGAACTAGACCATGTGATGTTGGGTACCTATAATGATGCACCTACCATTAATACTGATGAGGTTGCTGATTGGAAATGGATGAAACCTGAGGATGTTAAAAGTGATATTGATATAAATCCTCATCTTTACACAGCATGGTTTAAGATTATATTTGAAAAATTTTATGAACATTTGACACAAAACATTAGTAGAGATGAAGGTGAAAGTAAGTAGAAAAGCGCATTTTAATGCAGCGCATCGACTATATAGATCTGACTGGAGTTTTGAAAAAAATGATCAGGTTTTTGGTAAATGCAACAACCCTAATTTTCATGGGCATAATTATGAGCTTATTGTAAGTGTTTATGGCGAAATTGACCAAGAAACGGGTTTTGTTATTGATATGAAGGTTCTTAAAGATTTGATTGCTGTAGAAATAGAAAGTGCTTTTGATCACAAAAATCTTAATGTAGAGGTAGCAGCCTTTAAGAATTTGAATCCTACTGCTGAAAACATAGCGGTCGTTATTTGGAATAAACTTCGTCCGCATATTGATGATGAAAAGAAATTAGAAATTACCTTGTATGAAACTCCTCGTAATTTTGTGACTTATTCGGGAGAATAAAAACAAGATAAATCACTAAAGAGTATAAAACTTGTCTGTAAAAAAAAATACTTTAACGAATTAGTATCGAGTTTGATTACAGAAGGTGTGTTTAAAAGATGTATTAGTAGTGATATGGAGGTGTTATGAATATCGCTTTGAGACAGATATTAAAATTAGAGAATGCATGATACTAAAAACTATTAATGGAAACACACCCCGTATAGGAGACGATTGTTATATCGCTGAGAACGCTACAATTGTTGGTGAGGTAACGCTGGGTAAGCAATGTAGTATTTGGTTCAATGCTGTGCTAAGAGGGGATGTTCATTACATCAAAATAGGAGATAGGGTAAATATTCAAGATGGTGCCGTAGTGCATTGCACCTATAAAAAATCGCCTACAATAATTGGGAATAATGTATCTATAGGGCATAATGCTATTGTACATGGGTGTACAATTCACGACAATGTTTTAGTAGGTATGGGTAGTATTATAATGGATGATTGTGTGGTTGAAAGTAATAGTATTATAGCTGCTGGAGCTGTGTTAACGAAAGGAACACATGTGTCATCAGGTACAATATTTGCAGGAATGCCAGCAAAGAAGATAAAAGATATAAGTCCTGAGTTACAAACAGGTGAAATAGATAGAATAGCACATAATTATGTGAAGTATTCTAGTTGGTTTAAAGATGAAAACTAAAGGATTAGAGTGTTGTAGGTTTGTATTTTTAGGAGATCTCATGTTTTATCATTGTCTATGAATTTTATATCCTTATTTTTGTTACTTCAAATAAAAATAAAATGAACGCATATATATTTCCCGGTCAAGGAGCTCAATTTGTTGGTATGGGACTTGACTTGTATGAAAAATACCCTATAGCACAAGAGTTGTTTGAGACAGCTAATGATATCCTTGGATTTCGAATTACAGACACTATGTTTGAGGGTACGCCTGACGATTTAAAGCAGACAAAAGTTACCCAACCTGCAATTTTTCTTCATTCGGTAATTTTGAGCAAAGTGATGGGTGAGGCTTTTAAGCCAGATATGGTTGCAGGTCATTCACTAGGTGAGTTTTCAGCTTTGGTAGCAAACGGTGTGTTGAATTTTGAAGACGGTTTGAAACTGGTTTCTCAAAGGGCATTAGCAATGCAAAAAGCGTGTGAATTGCAACCAAGTACTATGGCGGCAGTTTTAAACTTACCCGATGATACTGTTGAGCGTATATGTGAAGAAATAGATGGTGTTGTAGTTGCTGCTAATTACAATTGTCCAGGTCAATTGGTTATTTCAGGAGAAGTTGAAGCAATCAATACTGCATGTGAAAAAATGAAAGAAGCAGGAGCAAGAAGAGCTTTGGTGCTGCCTGTTGGTGGGGCTTTTCATTCTCCTTTAATGCTTCCGGCTCAAGAAGAATTGGCTTCTGCTATAGCAAATACCACTTTTCAAAAGGCAACATGTCCAATTTATCAGAATGTACCTACTACTGCCGTTGTTGATGCCAATGCAATAAAAAACAACCTCATTTCGCAACTGACAGCCCCCGTAAAATGGACACAAAGTGTGCAAAATATGATTAATGATGGTGCTGAGTTGTTTATAGAGGTAGGCCCTGGGAAGGTTTTGCAAGGTTTGGTACGAAAAATAAATCCATCTGCAGAAACCACATCGGTAATTCTTACGTAGATAAGATACAAAATAGTAAGATATTTTTGTATTTCGTCTTAAAATTCTGTACTTAAGAAGTTATTTAAAATTATAGCTGTTTTTTTTAGTAATATTGGCGTCCCTATTTTACCTATTTCAAATGTCCCTATATGATGTACATTGAATTAGTGGTGATTCAAGGAACAGATATGAAACCAAAAAAAACTATTATACCCATCGATAAGTTTATTAAAAGAATGCTAGTTGGCGTGTTTTTGCTGCTAGTTAGTGCTGTTTCCGCTCAAAAAGTATCTATCAAGTCTAATGACCCTGCGTCAGGAGAGGTCAGTACTGGGGCACCAAATACAGCTACTTTTACAATTGAGCGTGATTTTACGTCACCATCTGGTACAACAGTTATCTATACTCTTTCTGGTACGGCTACTCATAATGATGACTATCAGCATGATGGTACGATAACAAATACAGTACAAATTCAGAGTATGGAGACCGAGAAGGTGATTACGGTTACCATAGAAGATGATATGTTTGTTGAAGGAGAAGAAACTATTGTGGTAACGCTTGTTTCTTCTTCTAATGGAATGATTGATAATGACAACAAAGAAGTAACGATTACTATTGCTGATAATGATAAAGGTATAATTACCTTAAATACGGATACTTTAGCAGCGAATGGTTTTAAACCCACTGCTATTGAGGGGGGGCAAAACGGTCAATTTAGTATTCAAAGTGATAAGGCAAATAATACAGGCGAACAACTTACTGTGTTTTTTAGTATTACAGGTACGTCAGGAAGCTCTGGTACTGGCGCTAGTTTTGATCATGATTTAACCGGTGCAGGGACTGTAAATGTAGCAAAAAATGGAGCGTTATTTCCAAACGGAAGCACCACACGAAATATATCTGTAGTACCTTTTGATGATAATACACCAGAGCCTGATAAGACTGTTATTATAACCCTTACAAGCTTAAGTGATAGTGATAATTTTACTATTGGAACGCCAAGTACAGCAACCGTTACCATTTTGGCTAATGATGGTTATTGCGCAGCAGCTCCAACAGCACCAGTTCGAAATAGTGCTACTAGCGATTTTTGTAATGAAGAGAATGCTAATTTAAATACACTTATACAGGGTGGCGCAGGAAGTGCGCCTAGTGATACCAGTTTGGAGTGGAGTACAGAGCAGAATCCGAACGTTGATGGGTCTGATTTTCTTAGTTCAAGTACTGTTACTACTTCAGGTACGTATTATGCTGTATACTGGTATAATTCCGCTACTGAAAATAATTGTGTAAGCCCTGCCACAGCGGTTGTTCTTAATTTGTATGACGCTCCTGAGGCAGGAGAGGATAATAATACCACAGCATGTAATAATCCCAATGATGATTTTGGGGATACAGAAATAGATTTAGATGATATGTTGTCTGCTGGCGTAAGCCCAGGTGATTGGACTTTTAATAATGGGCCTGATACAGTAGCTCCTGACGCCGATAATAAGGTAGATTTTAGTAATAAAGCCGCAGGTACTTATAATTACACGTACACTACAAACAATGCCAACGCTCCTTGCGTAGAGGATACGGCAAGTTTTACCGTTGTGATTTCTAATTGTGATCTTTGTGTCGTTCGCGATGAAGTGCCTGACCTTGATGAAAATATAGCTACAGCTTATTGTGACGAACCAAGTGTTGATTTAGACACTTTTATTGTTGGTGGTACAGCTAGCGCACCAACAGGTTCAAGTTTAAGATGGAGCACGGTACAAACTCCAAATGCTAATGGTACTGACTTTGTCTCAAATACAGCAACAACAACAGGTGTGTACTATGCTGTATATTGGGATCAAGCGAATAATTGTGTAAGTGAATCAACAGCTGTAAACCTTACTTTTAGTTCTTCGCCCACTGCTGGTAATGATAACACGACGAGTGCTTGTAATAATCCAACTAACGAATTTGGTCAAACAGAAATAGATTTAGACGATTTTTTGACTTCAGGAGTAAGTCCAGGAGATTGGACTTATGAAGCTGGCCCAGAAATTTTAAATCCCGATGGTGATAATAAAGTGAATTTTAGTAATAAAACTGCAGGAAGCTATAGTTATAAGTATACAACAACCAATGCTATTGCACCTTGTGAAAATGATGAAGCTGCTGTTACTGTCACGGTATCTAATTGTGACCTTTGTGTTGTACGTAATGTAACACCTGAATTGAATACGGCAACAGCTACGGCCTATTGTGACGAACCAAATGTTGATTTAGACACTTTTATTGTTGGTGGTGCGTCTAGTGCGCCAGCGGGCTCTAACTTGAAATGGAGTACGATACAAAACCCTAATGTTAATGGTGCTGATTTTGTGTCAAATAATGCAACCGCATCAGGTGAGTACTATGCTGTATATTGGGATGAAGCTAACGACTGTGTAAGTGAATCAACACGTGTAGCCCTCACTTTGAGTTTTTCTCCCACGGCTGGTAATGACAATAGCGCGAATGCATGTAACAATGCCACTGATGAATTTGGGACAACAGAAATTGATTTAGATAATTTACTTTCACCTAGCGTAAGTGCTGGTGTTTGGACTTTTGTCTCTGGCTCTTCAACTGTCAATCCAGGAGGAGGGAATAAAGTTGATTTTAGTAATAAAACAGCTGGAACCTACTTGTATAAATATACTACTACGGGGGCGACTCCCCCTTGCCAAGATGATTCTGCTACGTTTACTATAACTGTTGCAGATTGCGATCCTTGTCAAGCGGGTAAGGTAGCGCCTGCTTTAAATGGTGGCATACCTTTGGTTTTTTGCGGCCCAATAACGACAAAACTAGATGATTATGCGCCTAATGATGGGCCTGGAGGTACGGTACTCCGCTGGTCTGTAAATCAAGTAACCAGACCTGTAGAGTCTGATGACTTTCTTACCGATGGAGGAAGTATTGAGAATAATCCAATGTCGGGTACATATTTCGGGTACTATTATGATGCGGTAAACAAATGTGTAAGTCCTGCTTTAGAAATTACATTACTCTCTAAGTCTATTCCAACTATAGAAAGTGTTACCGGCGATACGCGATGCGGTGCTGGTGAGGTTACACTTTTAGCAACAGCTAGTGATGATGCAACCATTAATTGGTATGATTCTCCTACGGGGGGTAGTATAATTTTTTCCGGATCTAGTTATACGCCAAACCCTGAATTATCAGAAAGTAAAACGTACTACGTAGAAGCGACGCTGAATGGATGTGAATCAACACTAACGCAACCTAGACAAGAAGTTGTTGCTACAATTGTCCCGCAGCCTTCTGCTGGGATGCCTATAAATGATGATGGTAAGGCTTCGGCATGTAATGTTGCAAGAGATTTTGGGGTAACGCAGTTAGATTTAGATGAATTAATCACAGATGAAGATGAAGGTGTTTGGATGTATACTAGTGGTCCTGATAATACTTTAACAATACCTGCGGGTAATTTAATCGATTTTGAAGATAGACCTGATGGTGATTATGTATTTACCTTTACAACTACAGGAGCACAAGCACCCTGTGAAAATGAATCTTCTCAAATTACGATATCTGTAAATGATTGTGATAGAGATACCGATTTAGATGGACTTTTTGATGGTCCTGAATCCGTTTTAGGTACCAATCCCAACAACCCTGATACTGATGGTGATGGAGTAAATGATGGTGATGAGGTAGGAGCTGATTTGACAAATCCTTTAGACGAAGATCAAGATGATATTATTGATGCTCTGGAGTCAAATACGGCTGATGTTGATAATGATGGGGTTGTAGATCAAAAAGATAATGCAAATGAGAATCCTTGTATACCAAGTACATTAAATGGTGTTTGTGATAGTGATGATGATGGTTTACCTGATAGTGTAGAAGATACCAATGCTAATGGTATGGTTGATGAGGGTGAGAGTGATCCTTTTGATCCCTGTGACCCTAATATCAATAATTCCAATTGTAATCCTGATCCCATAGATCTTGAAGTATTAAAAACAGTTGATAATAGTAACGCATTAATTGGTGAAACAATCGTATTTACGGTCACCGTAAATAATCTTTCAAATGCAGTCGCTAAAAATGTGGTGATTGGTGATTTGTTAGAGAATGGTTTTGAATATCAGTCGCATACTGCCGAAAATGCATCCTATGATCCTGAAACTGGTATGTGGACTATTCCTATTATTCCAGCAAATGGGTCGGCATCGCTTGATGTTACTGCAATTATTGGGGAAGGTGGCACCTATTTTAATACCGCAGAACTGCTTGATTCTTTTCCTGATGATAATAACGAAGCGAATAATGCGGCAACAGTTACATTACCTATTTTTGTTGATCTTGAAGTTTTAAAAACCGTTGATAATATTAGTGGTTTAGTTGGAGAGACTATTATGTTTACCTTGACGGTAAATAATTTATCAAATCGAGAAGCAAAAAATGTTATTGTTCGTGATCTTTTAGCAGATGGGTTTGAATACCAATCGCATGCACCTGAAATGGCAATTTATAATCCAGAGACTGGCGATTGGACTATAGCAAGTATCGCAGCCAATGAATCGGCTACCTTAAATATTACAGTAGAGATTATTGCAGGTACAAATCACAGTAACACTGCTGAATTAATATCCTCTTTTCCCGTTGATAATAATGAAGCTAATGATACGTCAGCTACCATTACGTTGCCATTAGAATTGCCCGAAGGAATTGATTTAATCATAGAAAAAACTGCATCAAGTGAAAACCCTTTGGTTAACGATGAAATTGTTTTTACCATTAAAGTGATGAATGCTTCTATTGATGAACCACCAGTTACGAATATAGAAGTTAGCGATGTTCTTGATGAAGAGGCTTTTGAATATATAGATCATGAAACCGCAGTGGGTACTTATGATAATGATACGGGTATTTGGTCAATACCGTCAATAAATAGGAATGATGAAGTGGAACTCACAATTACCGTGAAATTACCTCATGAAGGCACTTTTACCAATACAGCAACCATTGTAAGGTCATTACCTGCTGATGGAAATCCTGATAATAACGAATCTTCTGTGCGTATACGGGTGAGTTTACCCACGCCAGCAGATGTAGGTTTTTTATACAATCAATTTTCACCTAACGGGGATGGAGCGAATGACGTGCTTAAAATAAATAGGATAAATGAAGAGACGTTGCAGGCGGTTTCAATCGCTTATAATATTCAAATTTTTAATAGGTACGGCAATTTAGTCTTTGAAGCAAATAATAAGAGTGATAGTGAGGTGTGGGATGGCACATGGAAAGGAAAAGAAGCACCCAGCGGCACTTATTTTTATACCATGAATATTGATATTGGCGAAGGCCCCGAACTTAAAAAAGGCTGGATTCAGTTAATAAGATAATACACCAATGATTTACACCCAAAGTAAATTTTTATATAAGAACCTTCTTTTAACTGTTGTTATTATGTGGGGCGTAATGTATAGCTTGCAGGCTCAAAAAGAACCGCAGTATACCCAATATATGTACAATATCGGTAGTTTTAATCCGGGTTATGTAGGTACAACAGAGACACCTGAAATTATTGGGCTGTATAGAGCGCAATGGCTTAGTTTGCCCGGTGCTCCACGTACCATACGCTTAGGTACAAATATTCCTTTTTCAAATGAAAAGATGGGGGTAGGGTTTAATATTGTTAGCGATCAATTGGGGCCAGCTACCCAATCGTATATTGATGCTGCGTATTCATATCAATTAAATATTTCAGAAACTACCAAATTGTCATTTGGTATTGATGCAGGTGGTGCTTTACTCAATGTAGATTTTGCTAAGGGTACTTTTGAAAACCCTGGAGAACCTATTTTGGGTAGAGAAACTATAAAGAAATTTTATCCTACCGTTGGTGCAGGTCTCTTTCTGTATGAAGATGATATTTGGTATTTTGGTGCTTCGGTTCCCAATTTCTTGGGCGAAGGTGTGTATAATCAAGATGTTGCCATGGTGGTTGAAGATAAAATTCAATTTAACTTTATTGGTGGCTATGTGTTTGATTTGAGTGATAACTTAAAATTTAAACCAGCATTTTTACTTAACTATATTGATGGAGCCCCTTTAAATACAAATCTTTCGGCTAATTTTTTAATTAATGATGCCTTTACAGTAGGAGGTTCTTATCGTTTTGGAAATGCTGTGAGTGCTTTGGCAGGCTTTCAAATAAGTAGTAGTATTTATATGGGATATGCTTACGATTATAATACCAATGGTTTAGGACAATTTAATAGCGGATCACATGAATTGATATTGAAATTCTATTTAGGTAAAAGCGATGGAAATTCAGGTAAAGGATCGAATGCTAAAAAATTAAAAGGAAAACCAAAACAAATTGATACACCACGATTTTTTTAAAGAAAGTACCCCATGAGAATAAAGATTTTTCTGTTGTTTTTGTTGACTATGAGTATGGGAGTTCATGCGCAAGAGATGAAATCGAAGGCTGATAAATATTTTTATAGTTACAATTATAAAGAAGCTATTGCTGAGTACAAAAAGGATATGGCTGCAGGTGTATTAGTTGATAATTATCAACTTTTAAACTTAGCAGACGCATATTTTAGTGTACGGGATTACAAAAATGCGGCTAAAGTTTATCTCGATATTAATAGTAAAGACACTATTATGAGTAATCATCGTTTTAACAAAATGCTACAAAGCTTGTCTCAAACCTCTGGAAAAGATCGGGTAAAGGCCTTTCTTAAAACGAAAAAAGCATCCCTGTCTAAAGAATTGTATGAGAATGCCGAATTTAATTTTGAGTTACTGCAAGCTGATAGTAGTTTGTCGCAACAATATGACATCTTTAATGTAAGTGCCAATAGTGCTCATTCAGACATTTCTCCAACATATTATAAAGACGACAGACTTTTATTTAGTAGTTCGCGGCCTTTTAAATCTAAAAAAGTAAGCAGTGTTTCAGGCGAAGCCTATTTAGACATTTATATCGCAAGAATTGATGGTGATGGAAATGTGTTAAACCCAAATGTTTTTAGAAACATACCCGATTCTAAATATCATAAGGCAACACCTTTTTATACAGAAAAATCAAATAAATTATTCTATATACTGTCCAATGCTGAAAACGGACAACTTTCGTTTGATGATAAAGGTAAGAATGCGTTGGCTCTTGCTATGGTTGATAGTAGAGGTGAATTTTCATATTTGTTACGGGACTTAAGTACCTCTTTTTACTACCCTTTTTATGATGAAGCAAGTGAGCGACTTTATTTTGCAGCTAATTTTGAGGATGGCTATGGTGGTACAGATATCTATTATGTTGTTACTAGTAATGGACAAATTATGTCTCGCCCAATTAATTTAGGTCCTCAAATTAACTCACCTGGTAATGAAATTTCACCTTACATCTTTAATGGTAGTCTTTATTTTTCTTCTGATGCCTTTTATGGGTTGGGAGGAATGGACATCTACAAAGTGAGTATGCTGGAGGATGGAAACTTTAGTATTCCCATTAATTTAGGTGCTGGAATAAATACTGAAGCAGATGAATTTGGTTTTATTTTAAAGGAAGGAAAAAATGAAGGTTTTACTGGGTATTTTGTATCCAATAGAAAAGGAGGTAAGGGTAATGATGATATTTATGGTTTTAAAACGCAAGGGGTTATAGGATCGCAGACTATAGCTATTCAAGGTACCGTTGTTGAACCTAAATACCAGCATGGTATAGAGAAGGCAAAAGTGCAGCTAATTGATGCAAACGGAAAAGTTATTAAAGAAGTATGGACGGATGATAGCGGCACGTATCGCATTGAAATTCCAGCTAGAGAGAAGATAGTTTTGCTGATAACCAAAGAAGAGCATTCGTCTTTTTATGAATCATATTCGGGGGAAGCACTACAGCAATTACAACGTGCTAAATTAAAAACAGCATTGGTCGCCATTGATGATTGGATTAGAGATCGAGAAGGAAAAAAGGTGCTAGATATTGATAACTTTTATTTTGAAACTGCAAAAAGTGAAATTACACCTGAAATTGCTTTAGAACTAAATCAAGTAGTTGATGTAGTGGCTAAATTCCCGCAAATACAATTTAATATTGAAACGCATACTGATAGTAGAGGGAATAGAAAATCCAATAAAATAATCTCTCAAAAGCGGGCAGATGCCATTAAGGCCTATTTGTTGAAGAAAGGAGTGCCTGCATCTGCTATTAAATCCGCGACGGGTTATGGCGAAGAGCGCATTATGAATAACTGTACAAACGGTGTTTATTGTTTAGATTTCTTGCATAAACAAAACCTGCGTACGTTGTTTGTGGTACTTAATTATGAGGAATTAAAGAAATAATTCAATTTATAAAAATTGGTCTGCTTCCAACCAGATATTAAATAATTATTATGGTATCAATTTTTAAAAAATCACCATATAGAAATAGTAAATAGAGAAAAAACTCAAGAAAGCAATACCAGCATAGGTGAGGTATTGCAACCAATGTTTTGGTTGTAGGGCTTTCGGAATATCTTCACTTAGTACATTCTTAAGATTCATATAACCAATAATGGGAGCCAGCACAAAGGAAACGAAAGTAGCTAAAGCTACTAATCTTCCCATGTTAGCACTAAAAAGAGCAATAACCAAAAAATTGACACCTGCTAATAGGAGCACACCAATAGCATAAACTATTTTTTTGCGCTGTAGTTTTATTTTTGGAGAAAGCAAGTCTATCACATCAATACTTACCCGTGCAACAGCGTCATGAGCAGTCATACATGTACTAAACATGGTGGCAAAAGCAGATACAGCAATAAAAATATAAGCCCATGAACCAATATGACTGGTAAATAGTTCTACCACCTGATTGGCAAATACAACCCCATTTCCACTCAATTCAATGCCTGTGCCATATAGGGTCATAGAGCCTATTATGAGAAAGAAAACCGCTAGTATAGCTGTCATAAAATACCCAATATTAAATTCTTGTAAAGACTGTTTTAGGGTAGGCTTTGTTTCCTGAGTTTTCCATTTTTCAATGCTCCATAGGCTTATCCAGCTCGATGCTTCAACCGTAGTTGGCATCCAGCCCATTAAACTTATCAAGAACAAAATACCTGCTTCGTTAAACATAGGAGGGGGAGTGAAGTCGACATTGGTAGCTACCTGCCCTTTATAAATAACCAATACCGTAGTTACTAGGAGGGCAATGAATAAAATAGAAACTACAAATTTTAAAGATTTTTCAAGAAAACTATACCGCCCTATAATGAGTAAGGTACTAATCAAAACAAAAAGACCTAAAGCCACTATTGCTGGTGCTGTTGACAGTTTAAAAAGATTAATAAAAAGCCCTGCGGTTACCGTGTATAATGCTGCTAGGATGGTGAAGGTGGTGATTAAGGTTATAAAAGCATAAAACCATAGCCAGCCTTTACCTCGGTTCAAGTACCCTTCTATGAGCGTTTTGTTGGTGACATTGGTATAGCGTACACCAAATTCAAAAAATGGATATTTGAAAATATTAGCCAAAATAATGGGTATTACCATGATGAGACCATATTGCGCTCCAGCTTTTGTAGAAAGCACTAAGTGCGAAGTTCCTATAGCCATACTAGCAAACAATAGCCCAGGACCTATATTTTTTAAGAGAGTTTTTAGTTTTAACATGTTGGTGTGGTAGTGTGTTGATTACACTTTCTAAATTAAACTATTTTTCTGAAAAAGAAATGCTATTTAGTATCTGGTCTGAAATGCCCAAAAAGTAAATTTGCTTCTTTTAGCGTCTTTTCCATCAAAAATAATTCAAATTGTAAAATTTGTCTATTTGCAACAGGACGCTATTTAATTTCAATCTGTTCACCGTAAAACTTTGGTTGCGTGTTAAGGAGTATATCAATAAAAACTTTTACACGTGCAAGGTATTCACGTAGGTGGACTTTTAAACCCGAATTACCCGTAACATCTTCGGCATTAAAACCAATGGCAGTAAGGCCTTTCTGTTCAGCAAGGTAAATGGCACGCTCGTTGTGAAATTGTTGCGAAATAACCGTTACCTTGTCAAGTCCAAAAACCTCTTTTGCTCTTACCATTGAGTCTAAAGTGCGAAAACCAGCATAGTCAAGAAATATTTTTTCACTAGGAATACCGCCTGCTATTAAATCTTTTTTAATGGTTTTCGGCTCGTTGTAATATGAAGTGCCATTATCGCCACTTACTAAAACGTAGCTTATTTTTTTTGCCTTATAAAGTGCAATGGTAGCTTTAACTCGAAATGAATAATAGTGGTTGGGAAGTCCGGTAACTAATTTCTTTGAGGTGCCTAATATTAAACCAACCCTATTTTTGGGTGTTGTTTCAACAGACGTAAATGTCTTTCCTTCAGCAGCGGTACTGATGACGAAATTGCATACCATTATTAAGGCTAGCAAGGCAATTGCAAGTCCTAATGCAATTTTAAAAAACTTTTTTACCCTCATTAATTAAAAAATTCATACTAAACTTGCTATTAAGGCAAGTATAAAGACTATGTGCTAAAGGTAGGTAATTGTACGCTTTTACTTTTTTAAAATTTACTTTTTTTACTTGTTGTTTTGTCTATTGTACTCAGGTGAACATGCTATTGATGAGGTGAATAAAATGAAGTGCTGACGAAAGAGTTGTACTTGTATAGAGCCGAGTGTCTCGTTCTAAAAAAAAGGTTGCCTACTTCACATTAACATTTTAAGAGGTGTGTCCGTTTCATCATTTTACCATTCATCGTCTTATTTTATGGTATTGAGCAGTACAAAAGTGTATGCTGCTTCTTAAATATGGTTTCGCAGCGCTGTTGTAGGTATTTTTACATCATAAAACCTACTATTATGTTGAAAAATTTTATTACACGAGAGATTGTAGCCTACGGCGGAATTAATAAGGTTATTGATGATTTATTAGCTTATCGAAAAGATTTTAAACCCGAAGAACGTATTATAATTAATAGTGTTTCGAGTTTTTTTAATTTGATTTTTGATGGCAAAAGCGAACCTATAGAAAAATCAATGGAGCAATACAGCCGAATTTACTCCTTCAATTACGACTTTTTTTTACGAAGGTCTGTAACTAATCCGCATCCTGTGGCAGACTTGTCGGTAGTTATTTTTGGAGCTGTAATGGATGGTTTAAAACGCACGTATAATTAGTGGGTAGAAAAATGTATCGCAGGAGCATGTTGAAAATGTTAGACGGACTAAATGAAAAAAGATATAAAACAGTTTTATAATCCCAATTTCATTACTTAAACAAAAAAAGCCAAGGTTGTAAAACCTTGGCTTTGTCTATGTACTCGAGATGGGACTTGAACCCATACGGACTAATGTCCATTGGATTTTAAGTCCAACGTGTCTACCAATTCCACCACTCGAGCTTCTAAACCATTACGGTTAGAATGCGCAAAAAAAAACGCCATTTCGCAGCGTTTTTTTGAGCGAAAAAAGGGATTCGAACCCTCGACCTCCACCTTGGCAAGGTGATGCTCTACCCCTGAGCTACTTTCGCATTTTTGGTAATTTCAATTTTAAAAGAACATCATTCGTAGTGAATGCGGATGCAAATTTAATACAATTCTGTAAAATCCAAAGCAATTTGTTCTAAAATTATAATTTTATTGTTTTCTGACCTGTAATTGTTGTTCTAAATCATAGAAAATAAGTTGGTTAGGTCTTGAAATTAAAATTGGTTTAATGTTATTTTATATGCAATAGTACTTATTATGCTTTTATAAATGCCGTACAATGGTGCTGCGATAGCATGCTAAAACTACCGATCTGTACATTGAAAAGGTGCAAAAAGATGCAAATTTACTTTTTGGGTATTTCTGACTGGGCGCTAAAGAGCAAAGCATCTCCAACAGCTCGCTCTCCTGTTTTATCAGAAGGGATACCTGTTTTTTGCCCATCAATAACCATTACACTTGATCCTCCTCCGTCTAAGTTAATAGCTTCGGTAGCTCCAAGACTTTGTAATATTAGTGACATTTCTGTAATTGATGCGCCACTTGATACCCCTGGTTGTCGACCATAAACAACGGCGATATATAGCTTATTGTCTTTGGTTATACCTAGCGCTGTTCTGGGGTGTCTTCGCACTACCCAGCCATGGTAAAATGCAGCTCTATTATTTGAACTGTTCTTTTGCAGGCTTGTTTTGTCTTTTTTATCAATAAAGTCATCACTTATTTTTCTGTTGAACTGTGTTTCCCATCCTTCTTTAAAGCGATCTGCTATGACCATTTTTCCATTACGAAGTAGTGTAGGTCCCCCGTTTATAAGATAGATCCCTTTCTTTAAAGTGATAGGTCCTTCGTTGCTTGTTATTTTGGTGTTTAACTGAATTTTAGCGCCTATTTTCACATATTTCTGTAATGTTGTAGCTTGTGTTCCTGTGGCTTGAATAAGGAATCCTTCTTTGGGTATTGCACCACCTGTTTTAGTGGTGATTGATGTAATTTCGTTTTTGTTATTTATGGCTATTTCAATACCGTTACCTGTAGTTGCAGTTGAGCCAAAATCGGGGGTAAAGATGATTAGTTCGTTTTTGTTTTCACAAAGAAAATCATGGGTGGGAATTTCGGTGGTGTTTCCGTTACGGTTACCGCAGTTTAAAACCTTTCCAACGGTTCGGTTTATTCCATTTACTTGCCAAGTTGTGTCAGCAAGTTGCATGCTGATGTGGGTTTCTACATTATGCGCTATCCATACTTTTTTTGGTGTTGTGTTGTCAATTACCAGTGCAGGTCTGCCGTTAATAGCCTCGCTTACCAATTTTCCGTCTATTACAGAAATTCCAGCAGGATCACCTGGGGTGCCAACAGCTTTTTTCCACGCAAAAAAACCCGCATTTACTGCTGCAAAAGCCTTATTGGCTTTGGCAATAGCTGAGGTGGTTGCTTTGCCGTCAATTTGGTTTTTTGCTAAGGCAGCACTCATGTTTCCTGTGTATTTGTTCAAATCGATTTCGAGGAGACTTATTTGAAAAGGCCCCGTTGTAGGGTGTCCATCTTCTGCAGTATATCGGGGTGCCATAAGAATGCCTTTTTCTTTCAGCTCTTTGGCTAATTTGATCACATCTTTTTCGTTTTCAAATTTTCCGGTTCTAACAATAACCCCCAAAGAATCACCGTGAGGGTCTCTTTCAGGAGAATATTCAATGCGGGGAGAAAACCCCAAGTCGGTAAGTTTATTGACTAATGCTTCGGCGTTTTCTTTCGAAATTATTCCACTAGATACCGAGCAATAATCGGTTGACGATCGATGACCTCTTGCTACTTCAATATACTGTACCCCAGAATGCAATTTTTTACTTGTTACTTTTTGTTCTAGTCCGGGTTTGCCAATTTTTAAATCAGGAACATGTAATTGTGTAGTGGTGCAAGAGCCCAGTAGTAGTCCTACGAGTACAATTTGTTTTTTTAGTATTTGCATCTGCCTGTTTTTTCTTTGCTTAAAATGAATAGTATTCTTGTGAAATTAATTCTGCTATACGATTATGACCAAAAAAATAAAGGGGAACAAAAAGAATGTCGGTAGGTGAACTTTGTTGCTCGCTCTTATGTAACTTATTCTTTTTTAAAGATATAGCGAGTAATAAAAATTCCTTGCCCATCGCTGTCTCCTGCATTTGCTTCAACGCCACTAGTTACAAAAATGAGTTCCCATCCTTCTTTTACCATAGCGGTCAGTTTTGAAGAAATAATAGCGTCATTTGCGGCGATATTTTGAAATCGTATGCCAGTAAGGTTAAAGAAATTGAGCAATTTTGTTTCTTCAAAATTTTTAACTCTAATGGCCTTGCGTTTTGATTTATTTCTGCTGTTATCTTCTTCGGTTTGTTCTGTAGTAAATTCTTCAAAATTTTTATCTTCTTGCGCGTCAATTAGCCGAGAGCGTCCTAAGCCATTTGGTATAATCGATTCTACACTGGTAATGATTTTAATTTGTTGTGCGTTACACTCCACGCTAATCATTACTAGTAGGGTTGCGAGGGCTATGATTTTTTTCATGGTTTACTTATTGTTTTATGTTAGTTAGTGCGTGGTCTTAAATACTCAAAAAGTAAATGTGCTGCTTTTTGCGCCTTTTCCATCAAAAATAATTGAAATTATTAAAATTCATCTATTTCCAATCAGGCACTAGTTATTTGTTGTTAAATGTAATAAAGTTTCTTTTGTGATTTGAAAAAGATGTGCTGAAACCGCAAGAATCAGGAAACAAGACCGCTGCGCTGCATGAGTCAAGAAACAAGACCGCAACGCTGCAAGAATCAGGAAACAAGACCGCTGCGCTGTTAGAACAAAGAACAGAGAGTTTTTGAATAATACTCATTATGAGGGACAAGAACCAAGAAACAAGGGCCAAGACACGCTGCGCTCCATGATCAAAGAACAGAGATATACAAGTTTCTTTAGTCCTGTTTCTTGGTTCTTGTTTCCCCAAGAAAATAATACCTATGAGAAATAATCCAAATAGTACTGTTTTTAACAATGAAATTAATAACTAAAAACGGTCAACCATTATCAGGGACATTCATTAGTCTTGTTTCTTGCCTCTTGTTTCTTGAATCTTCTCTCCGCTCCCCGCTCTCTCCGCTTGACAAAATTAAAAGTCCAAAATGCGTAATTTTCAGGTAAAAGAAAAAGTCAAGATGAGTTCATTATAAAAGTATTGCGTTTCTTTGTAGTCTAAACAAAACGAATGTTAGGTACTGTTTATAAATCTACTGGAAGCTGGTATACCGTAAAAACTGATGAGGGTGTATTTTACGAATGCAGAATAAAGGGTAAATTTCGTATTCAGGGTATTAAAAGTACCAATCCTATAGCGGTAGGTGATAGGGTAGAATTTGAGATTGAAGAACTAGGCGATGCTACTGTAGGAACAATTTCAGCTATTTGCGAACGTAAAAATTATATCATCCGTAAATCAGTCAACCTATCAAAGCAAACGCATATTATTGCTACAAATTTAGATCAGGTTTTCTTGTTAGTTACGTTAAATAATCCAAAAACCTATCCTGTTTTTATAGATCGTTTTTTGGCAACGGCTTCAGCTTATGATATTCCGGTAATACTCCTTTTTAATAAGATTGACTGCTATAATGAGGAAGAATTGTTAGAGGTAAAATATTTGGCGGCCTTGTATCGAAAAATAGGGTATGAGTGTATTGGTATTTCGGCAGTAAATGGTAAAAATGTGGATAAGGTAAAGGAATGTATGAAGGGAAAAACAAGTTTGTTTGCCGGGCATTCGGGAGCAGGAAAATCTACCTTAGTAAATACAATAGAACCAAACCTTCATTTAAAAACGGCAGAAATCTCTAATCAGCACTTACAAGGGCAGCATACCACAACCTTTGCCGAAATGTATGATTTAAGTTTTGATGCAAGAATAATAGATACGCCAGGTATAAAAGGTTTTGGTGTTGTAGATATGGAAAAAAGTGAGATTGGCGATTATTTTCCAGAATTTTTTGAATTGAAAATAAACTGCAAGTTCAATAATTGCTTGCATTTGGATGAGCCGCGGTGCGCAGTAAAAGAGGCTTTAGATAATGGGGAAGTAGCATGGAGTCGTTATAAAAGTTATGTGCAAATACTCACCGGAGAGGAAGAAAATTACAGAACAGATATTTACGGAGAAAAAAAGTGAAAGCAGTAATTCAAAGAGTATCACGAGCTAGTGTTACCGTTGATGGTAATATGATTGCAAAAATTGATTCGGGAGTACTTGTGCTCTTGGGAGTAGAAAATACCGATAGTCAAGAAGATATTGTATGGTTGTCCCGTAAAATTGCGAACCTGCGTATTTTTAATGATACCAATGGGGTGATGAATACATCACTAATTGAAACAGGCGACGATGCTATCGTAGTGAGTCAGTTTACCTTACACGCAGCAACCAAAAAAGGAAACCGACCTTCGTATTTAAAAGCCGCAAAACCTGATGTAGCTATCCCCTTGTACGAGCAGTTTGTTGCTCAATTGCAAGCCGATTTGGGTCGGGTAGTGCAAACAGGTAGTTTTGGTGCTGATATGAAAGTTGACCTATTAAATGATGGTCCGGTGACTATTATAATTGATACGCACAACAAAGAATAGTAATTTTTCGTCGATTACTTGGTGTGTTTTTGCTTGAAAGTTAGTATTTTGTGGATCACAACCAATACCAAACCAAAAGTTCACCAACATACCAATGCGCAAACTTCTTCTGTTAAGTTCCCTGTTCGTGTGCCTTGTAACTACGGCACAAAAAAATAAATACCAAGCTCTTTTATTAGATAAACACTTAACCAATAATGCAAATGCGGTTGTACGGTTAGATGAAATGAAGATTAATGTATCTGCTTCAAATAAAATGACCTATACAGTAAGGCAGATCATTACAGTGTTGAAAAAAGAAGGTGATCGTTTTGCTGTTAAACGTGTAGGATATGATAAAGAGCATAAAATAAAAGCGATAAACTTATATATTTATAATCAATTAGGAGGAGAGGTAGATCACATTAAAAAGAAAGATTTTAAAGATGTGAGTGCTGTTGATGGCTTTTCACTATACACCGATAATCGATTGCTTTATCATCGTTATACACCCACAAGTTACCCGTATACTATTGATTTTGAATATAGTGTTGAAAGTTCTGACACGGGTTTTTTTCCACCTTGGAATTTTTTATCGGGCTATAAAGCTAGTGTAGAAAAAAGTCATTATAGTATAGCTTATGCCAATGAGGTTTTAAAACCAGAAATAAAAGAGTTTAATTTAGATCGTATAGAAATTACTAAGTCTGATGTGCCTGGGAAAATAACCTATGAGGCAGAAAATATTGAGGCAATTAAATCAGAAAGTTTAGGGCCTGCGTTTAGAGAAATTGTACCCCGGCTGAAAGTACGGCTAAAAAAATTCAATTTAAAAGGTGAGGAAGCAAATGTAAGTGATTGGAAAGAAATGGGTGTTTGGATGAATAATGCCCTCCTCAAAGGCCAAGATGTTTTAGAGCCAGCGACAATTGCCAAAGTAAAAGGTTTGGTGGCAGGGGTGAAAGATCCTTTGGAGAAAGCAAAAATTATCTACAAGTATGTACAAGATAATACCCGTTACGTGAGTGTGCAAGTGGGTATAGGTGGGTGGAAGCCTATCAGTGCTATTGATGTGGATAGAGTTAAGTATGGTGATTGTAAGGGCTTATCAAATTATACTTATGCCTTATTAAAAGCTGTTGATGTGCATTCGTATTATACGGTGATTCATGCAGGAGCTACTAAGGTCGATTTTGATGAAGATTTTGCAGCGTTACAGGGTAATCATGCTATTTTGGCCATTCCATATAATGATCAATACTATTGGATTGACTGTACTTCGCAAGTACATCCGTTTGGTTTCGTAGGTGATTTTACTGATGATCGAAATGCACTGGTGGTAAAGCCTGAAGGTGGTGAAATTATACATACCGTTGCTTATGTAAATGAGCAAAATCATCAGCTGACAAAAGTCAATTATGCATTAGAAGCTACTGGGGGTATATCAGGTAATGTACGTGTGGTAACCCGTGGAATTCAATATGATGACCATTTTGCATTAGAAAAGGATGTTAATGACGATGTTATTAAGCATTACAAAAGCTATTGGAGCAATATCAATAATTTAAAAATTGATAAATATAATTTTAAGAATGATCGAGATAAGGTTGTTTTTACAGAAGAGGTAGGCTTGAGTGCTTCCAATTATGCTTCAATCAGTGGTAACCGTATTTTGTTTATCATAAATGCCTTTAATAATAATAATTTTGTGCCTAATAGATACCGAAATAGAAAACTTCCTTTTAAAATAGCAAGAGGGTATTTAGATGAGGATGAGTTTGTGGTGCAGTTGCCTGATGGGTATAAAATTGAAGCTATCCCCAAGGCCATGGAAGTGGCATCAGAATTTGGGTCTTATAAAGTTTCTTTTGAGGTAAATGAAGCCGAAAATTCTATTTTGTATAAACGGAACCTTTTAGTGAAAAAAGGTTTGTATCCTAAAGAAAAATATGCTGCCTATCGTGATTTTAGGAAAACAGTTGCCCGTGCAGACGACCTTCAGGTCGTTCTGGTTAAAAAATAAATTATGAACCAAACCAAATAATATCAAAAATGATGTCCAGATTTAAATATGTCCTCCCGGTAGCAGTGTTTTTCTTGTGCTATAGTGTAACAGCACAAGATTATAAATTCGGAAAAGTCTCCAAAGAAGAACTTTTGGAGAAAGTGTATGCGCAAGATTCAGCCGCTGCTGCTGCAGTATTGTATCGCAAACGAAATATACGGTATAATTATGTTCAAGGCTCAGGTTTTCAGGTGATTACTGAAGTTCATGAGCGGGTTAAGATATATACTAAAGAAGGGTTTAGATATGCTACAGTTTCTGAACGACTCTATAAAAATAATAGAGCTAATGAGACCATAGCAGGTCTAAAAGCGTTTACGTACACTATGGAAAATGGTGATGTGGAGAAGCAAAAGATGGGGAAATCGGCTATTTTTTCCACCTCATTAAACAAATACCGAAACGAAGAAAAATTTACACTCCCTAATTTAAAGGAAGGTAGTGTTATTGAGTATGAGTACAGAATAGTTTCTCCTTTCGCATATAATATTGATGAGATTGTATTGCAATATGATATTCCCATAAAAAAACAAGAAATAAGTATTGCGACACCAGAATATTTTATGTTCAAACCCAATATGAAAGGGTATTTGGGTATGCAGCCAAAATATACTACCAATTCTGGTAAAATTAATTTTTCTTCCAAAACAAGGAGTACTGTTGGTCAGGTTTCACAAACGACTTTTAAGCAAAACGAAATTGATTATACAACTAATGTGACATCGTATAATATGGATAACGTTCCTGCGCTCAAAGAAGAACCTTTTGTGAATGATATAGATAACTATAGAAGTGCTGTAAAATATGAGTTGCAGTATGTACAGTTTCCACAATCTATACGTGAGGGGTATACCACTTCTTGGGAGAAGGTTATTGAAAAAATTTATGACAATAGTAGCTTTGGAACGCAACTAAAAATACATAATTATTATAAAGATGATTTAGAGCTGATTAAGGCGAAAACTAGTTCAAAAGTAGAATTGGTTGCTGCGATATTCTCACATGTGCAAAGAAGAATGACATGGAATAGTATTTATGGCTATTTTGTTGATAAAGGCGTGAAAGAAGCCTATAAAGAAAAATCAGGTAATATAGCTGATATTAATTTGATGCTAACATCTATGTTACAACAAGCTGGCTTAGAAGCATACCCAGTTTTGGTAAGCACACGTAGTCACGGTATCCCTTTGTTTCCTACTAGAGAAGGTTTTAATTATGTTATCGCCTCGGTACAGCTAGATGGAAATACGATTCTTTTAGATGCTACAAACAAATTTTCAGAACCTAACCTATTGCCCACACGCGCCCTAAACTGGTATGGTAAGCTGATTAAGAAAGATGGAACGTTTACAACCTTAAATCTTATTCCTGAAAAACCATCGCGCAACAGTTTTAATATGAGTGTAAGCTTAAATGAAGACGGTAGTCTTGAGGGGAAAATGCGCAAAACTTATGGAGACTATAATGCTTACTTGCATAGAAATAAATACAGTTCGATAAATGAAGATGAGTATTTAGAAAAGTTAGAAAATAAGAATGATGGTATGGAAATTTCCGATTATACTGTTAAAAATAAAAATGCTTTAGGCAAACCAATATCAGAAAGTTATGCGTTTAGTATGGAGAATCAAGCATCTACAATTGGTGACAAAATTTATTTTTCACCATTGTTTCATTTAGCCATGGAAAAGAATCCGTTTAAATTGGAAAAAAGAAATTACCCTATCGATTTTACTTACCCATGGCAAGAGCGCAATGTGATTCTTATTTCGTTACCAGAAGGCTATGAAACGACCTCATTGCCTGAAGGGGTTAATCTGGTTATGGCAGATGGTATGGGCGGTTTTAGATATCAAATTTCGCTAAAGGGGAAAATACTTCAAGTTTTGGTTGATTTTAAAATTAATAGAGCTATTATTTCCCCCGAATACTACCAAGATTTAAAAGAATTTTTCAAAAAAGCAATTGAAAAACAAACAGAAAAAGTAGTTTTATCAAAAATTTCATCAGATGGAACTTCTCAAAGCGCAGCAGGCGGTAGATAATTGGATTAAAGAACATGGTGTTCGCTATTTTAATGAGTTAACGAATATGGCACAACTCACCGAGGAGGTGGGTGAGGTGGCACGTATCATTGCCCGTCGCTATGGCGAACAGAGTGAAAAAGAATCAGATAAAGACAAAGACCTAGGCGAAGAATTGGCCGATGTGCTTTTTGTAGTGCTTTGTTTGGCAAATCAAACAGGGGTTAATCTTCAAGAGGCTTTTGATAAAAAAATGGCGATAAAAACAAAGCGTGATCATGATAGGCATCACAACAATAAAAAGTTGAAATAGTAGTATCTTTGGCTTTCAAATTGTACAAAGCCTTGCTATCTAGCACTTAAATATCTTAGGACTTTAGGTTGTGTAAATAGCATATAAAATAGAAAGCATCACATTGAAACTACATTTATCTAGCCCGCCGACCAGCCGCATTCAAGCCAATATTCAAATTACAGGTTCTAAAAGTGAATCTAATCGATCGTTGCTTTTGCAAGCCTTGTATCCCAATATTACCATTGCCAATATTTCCAATTCTGATGATGCTGAGGTGATGCAAAAAGGATTACAAATTGCAAATGGTGTGGTTGATATTCACCATGCCGGTACAGCCATGCGTTTTCTTACGGGTTACTTTGCATCGCAAGAAGGAAAAAAGGTTACGATCACTGGGTCGAAACGTATGACCGAAAGACCTATTGCAGTATTAGTGTCAGCACTTAGGGATTTGGGTGCAGATATTGAATATGTGAAAAATGAAGGCTACCCACCGATACAAATAACGGGTAAAAAACTCAAAAAGAATGCCGTAAGCCTCCCTGCCGATATCAGTAGCCAGTATATTTCATCTTTGTTATTGATCGCACCAAGCCTTGAAAACGGATTGGAGTTGGAATTGGTGGGTAAAATAACCTCTGTACCCTACATAAAAATGACATTGGGGCTTTTACAAGAAATTGGTGTTGACACTTCTTTTGAAAGAAATCTTATAAAAGTAGCACCAAAAGCTGCCGTTACTGATTGTAAGTTGGTAGTGGAATCTGATTGGAGTTCGGCTTCCTATTTTTACAGTATTGTGGCGTTATGTGATGTGGGTACAGAAATAGTTTTGGCTGCCTATAAAAAGAATAGTCGACAAGGTGATAGTGTTTTGGCAGAAATTTACAAGCATTTTGGTGTTGAAACAACCTTTGATGGCCATGAAATTGTTTTGAAAAAAAGTGCCGAATCTAAGCAAGATAAGCTGATTTGTGATTTGGCAAACGCCCCTGATATCGCACAAACAATAGCAGTTACCTGTTTTGGTTTGGGTGTAGGGTGTCATCTTACAGGCTTACATACCTTAAAGATTAAGGAGACTGATCGCTTGGAAGCCTTGCATACAGAACTCTCTAAGTTGGGTGCTGATATTGAGGTGAGTGATAAAACATTAACCTTGGCGCCTTCAAATGAGATTGTGTCAGAAGTGGCGATAGACACCTATAATGATCATAGAATGGCAATGGCATTTGGTCCTTTGGCATTAAAAACAGCAATCATAATTAATGATGCCGGAGTGGTTTCTAAGTCGTATCCTGATTATTGGAATGATTTGAAAACGCTACAATTTGCAGTCAAAGAATTATAATTAACATTTAATCATTGTTTTACTTGACAACCCCTATCCGCGTATCGTATATTTGCAGCCGCAAAAAAATCTAATTAAAACACCATAAATGAAATTATCACACTTCAGTTTTGAGCTTCCAGATAATCTATTAGCAGAATATCCTGCGGAGAATAGAGATGAGTCTAAACTCATGGTTATTCATAGAGAAACAGGGAAAATTGAGCATAAATTGTTCAAAGACCTTATCAATTATTTTGATGAAGGTGATGTTATGGTTATTAACAACACCAAAGTTTTTCCTGCAAGATTGTATGGTAATAAAGAAAAAACGGGTGCTCGTATCGAAGTGTTTTTGCTTCGTGAATTGAATGAAGAGCAGCGTTTGTGGGATGTTTTGGTTGATCCTGCTAGAAAAATAAGAATAGGAAATAAATTATATTTTGGTGATGACGAAACATTAGTTGCCGAGGTAATTGATAATACTACCTCAAGAGGTAGAACACTTCGTTTTCTATATGACGGTTCGTACTCAGATTTTAGAAGAAAGTTGAAAGAACTTGGTCAAACACCTTTGCCAAAGTACATTAAAAGAGATGTAGAGGAAGAAGATGAAGAGCGTTACCAAACAATATATGCTAAACATGAAGGAGCAGTAGCAGCGCCTACAGCCGGCCTTCACTTTTCAAAACATTTATTGAAACGTTTAGAAATTAAAGGGGTAGATTTTGCTGAGCTTACATTACACGTTGGTTTGGGTACGTTTAACCCTGTTGAGGTTGAAGATCTTTCAAAACACAAAATGGATAGCGAAGAGCTTATTATTGATGAAAGAGCTACCGAAATTGTAAATGCTGCAAAAGCGAATAAGCGTAGAATTTGTGCAGTAGGAACTACAGTTATGAGAGGTTTAGAAAGTGCTGTTTCTTCACAGCAAACACTAAATACTTTTGATGGTTGGACGAATAAGTTTATTTTTCCTCCTTATGATTTTAGTATTGCTAATGCCATGATCACTAATTTTCACTTACCAAAATCAACCTTGTTGATGATGGTATCTGCATTTATGGGGCATGACTTAATGAAAAAATCATACAAAGAAGCTATTTTAGAAAGCTATAAGTTTTATTCTTATGGTGATGCAATGTTAATCATATAATAAATTTTTGGGTAACCTAAAATTTACTATCCTGAGCTTGTTTTGACAAGCGCAGTAAAAAGAAACCGCTCTTTATATTTTAATTATATTTAAAGAGCGGTTTTTTTAGTCTAAATTCGAAGCTGTTTTTTACTGTTATTAAGAAGTGAGTACTGAGAAGTGAGCTATTTCAGAGCAGAGAGGAAGGAGAGAAGAGAAACTAGAGCGAAGACTAAAGGAAAATTCAAAAAATAGGCTTTGTTCTTGGTTCTAGCAGTAAAGAAGAAGAGCAGAGAAACAAGAGTCAATAATAGGAAAGTCTTTGTTCTTGACTCTTGAAGCGTAGCGGTCTTATATAAATAAAGTGGAAATAAAAAAGAAAGATATACGTGCATTAACTCGTGAGCAACTACGAGATTTCTTCGTTAAAAACGGAGATAAGGCTTTTAGAGGCAATCAGGTGTATGAATGGCTTTGGCAGAAAGCAGCACATTCTTTTGAGGTGATGACAAACCTATCAAAAGAAACTCGTGAAATGCTTGAAGCAAATTTTGTAATCAATCATATTAAGGTTGATGTAATGCAGCGTAGTATAGATGGTACTATTAAAAATGCCGTCCGTTTGCACGATGATTTGATAGTAGAATCGGTATTGATTCCAACCAAAACAAGAACAACGGCCTGTGTTTCTAGTCAGGTTGGGTGTAGTTTAGACTGTCGTTTTTGTGCCACCGCACGTTTAAAGCGTATGCGAAATTTAAACCCCGACGAAATTTACGATCAGGTTGTGGCTATAGACAATGAAAGTCGCTTGTATTTTGATCGTCCGCTTAGTAATATTGTTTTTATGGGCATGGGCGAACCGCTTATGAACTACAATAATGTATTGAAAGCGATAGATAAAATTACATCTGATGAAGGTTTGGGTATGTCTCCCAAGCGTATTACCGTTTCTACTTCCGGTGTGCCCAAAATGATAAAGAAAATGGCAGATGAGGGAGTGAAGTTTAAGCTAGCGGTCTCCTTACATTCTGCTGTTGATGAAATACGCACAGCTATAATGCCTTTTAATGCCACATTTACTTTGGCTGATTTAAGAGCGGCTTTGGTATATTGGTACGGTAAAACCAAAAGTAGAATTACCTACGAATATGTGGTATGGGAAGGTATTAATGATACCCAAAAAGATGTTGACGCTTTGGTCGATTTTTGCCGTTTTGCACCGTCAAAAGTCAATCTTATAGAATATAATCCTATTGATGATGGTGAGTTTCAGCAAGCTTCTAATAGGGCTATTGATTTGTATGTTAATACATTGGAGCGTAATGGTATTGTAGTTACCGTCCGCAGATCTAGAGGTAAGGATATTGATGCAGCTTGTGGGCAATTAGCGAATAAATCATAATTTATTTTCTATAAAATAGCAACCGCATATGTGGTGGAAAGACTGCTTCGCTGCAAGAGTCAAGAAACAAGACCGCTGCGCTGCAAGAACAGAGAACAGATACTGAATGTTCCTGATTATAGTTGACCGTTTTTAGTTTCATTGTTAACTATAGTAATAATTGGCCAGTTTCTAATAGGTATAAAGACCGTTACTTCGCAAGAACTAAGACTGGTGTGCTGCAAGAAAGAAGAACAAAGATTTTTTTTAGTCCTGTTTCTTGGCTCTTCAATACTCACAATACCTTACCATAAAGAATGTCTTATAATATGGGTTAACTCCGCTCTTTTACCTAATTTTGTTTTATATTCCCTGAGGAAATAAATACCAATATCCCTTGAAAATAGTATCACAAATAAAAGACCCTATTCGCGAAGAAATGGAACTCTTTGAGTCTAAATTTCGTGATGCAATGTCTTCCAAGGTTGCACTGCTTAATAGAATCACCCACTATATAGTGAATAGAAAAGGGAAGCAAATGCGACCTATGTTTGTTTTTTTATCTGCCAAATTATTGAATGATGGTGTGGTTAATGACCGTACATATAGAGGCGCATCGGTAATTGAACTCATACATACCGCTACCTTGGTGCATGACGATGTGGTAGATGAGAGTAATAAACGGCGGGGCTTTTTCTCCATCAATGCGCTGTGGAAAAATAAAATTGCCGTATTGGTTGGCGATTATTTGTTATCTAAGGGCTTATTACTTTCTATAGATAATAGTGATTTTGATTTACTGCGAATTATTTCTGTTGCAGTGCGTGAAATGAGTGAAGGCGAATTACTTCAAATTGAGAAGGCAAGGCGTTTAGATATTACAGAAGCGGTGTATTATGATATTATTCGTCAGAAAACAGCAACCCTTATTGCTGCGTGTTGTGCTTTGGGCGCCAGCTCTGTAAAGCCAGATTCTGCCGATATAGAAGTTTTTAGAAAATTTGGAGAGCTATGTGGTATGGCGTTTCAAATAAAAGATGACCTTTTTGACTATGGAGGAGAAAAAATAGGAAAACCAACAGGTATTGATATTAAAGAACAAAAAATGACACTTCCTCTTATTCATGTGTTGAATACGTGCTCTAAGAGCGAAAAAAAATGGCTTATTAACTCCATAAAAAATCACAATAAAGACAAGAAGCGCGTAAAAGAAGTGATTGCTTTTGTAAAAGAAAAAGGCGGTTTGTCTTATGCCGTTGAAAAAATGCTCGCTTATAAAAATGAAGCCTTACAACTATTGAGTGCTTACCCAGATTCAACATATAAGAGCTCGCTTGAGCTTATGGTAAATTATGTAGTAGATCGAAAAAAATAGTGGATACCTTTTCGGTTTAAGTCCCTATTTTGAGAGTTTTCTTTGCCAGTTTCGATATCGAAAAATTATTTCATGCTTGTGACGCAATGAAAAAAAATAAATCATAGGCAACCTTTTTTAAAGTTGTAGCGTCTATATCAATAGAAGATAATAAAAACACCTTGAAAATTATACCATTTTATACAAACGAGAAAAAGCTGATTCAAAAATCAGCAGCTGGCAATAGAGAGGCGCAAAAACATCTTTATGAAAAGTATGCGCCAAAAATGCTGGGAGTTTGTAGGCAATATATAAAGGATGTACATTTTGCAGAAGATGTTATGGTGCAAGGGTTTTTAAAGGTCTTTACAAATTTAAAAGCGTTTCGAAATGAAGGTAGTTTTGAAGGGTGGATTCGTAAAATTATGGTGCGTGAGAGTATATCATATTTACGTAAAAGGCAATTTGTAGTTTATGATGATGACATTGTAGCAAAGGGTAGTGATGAGGCTTTTTCGTTTTCACTGGCTAATATTAATGTAGAGCAGATACAGCTGTTGATTGATAGTTTGCCTGATGGGTACAAAACAGTATTTATAATGTATGCTGTTGAAGGGTATAAGCATGCCGAAATTGCAGCTTTGCTAGATATCACGGAGAGCACTTCAAAATCACAATTGTTCAAAGCGCGTAAAATGTTGCAAGAAAAATTAAAAAGGCAAAATAGTATTGGTTATGGCACTGAATAAATTTGAGAAACATATAAAGGAGGAGTTGAAGCAGCGTGAAATACACCCTTCGGCAGATGCTTGGCAGCGATTGTCAAAACAATTAGATGAGGTGCCTGTATCTGAAGAAAAGTCGTTTTCTTGGTATGCTGTAGCTGCTTGTGTTGTGGGCTTGTTAGTTGCTTCAGTGTGGTATTTTAACGCTGATGAGAAGAGTGAAAGCCCTGCTATTGAGGTGGTAGATGTAGAAAAAGTAGATGCTAATGTAGATACGCTTCAAGGAAGAAAGCAACTTGTTCAACCTAAAGCGGCAATAGAGTTGGCGGTAGATGTTCTTAAGAATGAAGCTGCTAGGGAGTTAGAAATGAAAAAACCGACTAAAAATGAGGTTCCTGAGCTGCAAAGTGAAATAGCGCTAAGCGAAGCGTTTGAAGTTGAGCGTAATACAAAGCAGAAAGAGGTGCTCGTTGCCAATACACTTAAAGAAGAAGTAATCAATACTAAAATACTAGAAATTGTAGCGGTTGTTGATTCACTCGAAAAGAATAATACCCAAATAACCGAAGCCGAGGTAGATAGGCTACTAAGACAAGCACAGCAAGAAATTCTCAAAGAAAAACTTTTTGCGAATAAAGATTCTTTGGGAGCTATGGCCTTATTAAATGAGGTTGAAAACGAATTGGATAAATCGTTCAGAGCTCAAATTTTTGAAAGTTTAAAAGAGGGTTTCCTAAAAGTTAGAACGGCAGTAGCCGATAGAAATAACTAAAAATATTCATCAATCATCAATCATCAATTATCTCTAAACACCGCTCTCCATGAGAGTGGTGGGGAGAGATGTTTAAATCTAAATCAAAATGAGAAAAATTACGTATTACCTAACAGTTGTTTTAGTTTGTTTTTTTATGCAAGAAAGTTTTGCGCAAGAGTTTGATTATAAACGTGAAATTAATATACTAGAAATAAGTAAGAAGGATATTCAGCAAAGTGAAAAAGAGGCGTTGAAGAAGGCTGTAATGGCTATAAATGAGCAACTTAAAGCTGGTGAGATTACAGCAGATGAAGCGAAAGCCCTTAAGCTTGAAGCTGCAAAAAAGCATGCTTTAAATATTGAAAATAGAATTGCTATTATTGATGCCCAAATATCGCTGCTGCAAACGAATAAGCGTTATGAGGCTATAGCGGAATATCGAAAATCGGAGGCGGCATCCAGGTTAAAATTGGGACCATGGATTGATATTGCGACCGATGATTGGAAAAAGAAAAAGGAGAAGCTAAAATATGATCGCCGTACATATTCTGATTTAGTGCTTGCCTTGGGTTTTAATAACGCATTAATTGAGGGGCAATCATTAAACGATACACCTTATCAAATTGGTGGTAGTCGCTTTTTTGAAATGGGTTGGGCATGGCGAACAAGAGTGTTTAAAAACACTAATTTTTTGAGATTTAATTATGGATTCTCTTTTCAGTTTAATGGTTTAAAGCCCAAGAATAACACCTATTTTGTAATGAATGAGGACGGTGATGTCAACGTTGAAACGTTTGAATTTGATCTAAACAAATCTAAGTTTAGAATGGATAATTTAGTATTTCCTATGCATTTTGAGATTGGACCTTCAAAACTTCATAAAACGGAACATGCCATGCGTTATTCATTAAAGCATAAGTTTCGTTTTGGGTTTGGAGGCTATGGAGGGGTTAACCTGGGGGCTCGTCAAAAATTGAAATACATCAGCGATGGCAAACGTGTAAAGGATAAATTAAAAGGGGGGTACAATACTAATAGTTTTGTCTATGGGTTAAGTGCTTATGCTGGTTTTGATGGTGTTCTTTTATATATGAAGTATGATTTAAATCCTATTTTTAAAAACGCTGCTGTTGAGCAACGAAATATCTCCCTCGGCTTACGATTTGATTTGTAGTAATCATATACGGGTAAAAAGGATTAGGACAAAGATTCATTTTGAGTATATTTATAGTGGCAGATTACTATCTTTACAAGCTTAATTTGAAACACCATTGATATCAAAACTTACCATTGATAAAGTATATGAAACTGCTCGCTTAGAGGAGGTAATAGGCGATTTTGTTCAACTAAAGAAATCAGGCTCTAATTTTAAAGGTTTGAGTCCGTTTACAGATGAGCGTTCGCCTAGCTTTATGGTATCGCCGGTAAAGCAAATATGGAAAGATTTTAGTAGCGGTAAAGGTGGCAATGTAGTTGCTTTTTTAATGGAACATGAGCATTTTACCTATCCAGAAGCTATTAAGTACTTAGCAAAAAAATATAATATTGAAGTAGAAGAAACTGAGCGAACTGATGCCCAAAAGGAAGAGGCAAATGAACGTGAAAGCATGTATGTGGTTTCTGAATGGGCGCAAAAATACTTTTCAGAGGTATTATGGAAAAGTGAGCTAGGTAAAGCCATAGGATTGAGTTATTTTAAGGAACGTGGCTTTACAGACGAAACCATAAAAAAGTTTAATCTAGGCTATTGTTTAGATCAGTGGGATGGCTTTACTAAAGCGGCACTAGAAAAAGGCTACAAGCTAAATTATCTTGAAAAAACTGGCTTGACTATCGTAAAAGAAGATAATGCTAATCCTGATAATGCTAAAAAGTTTGATCGCTTTAAGGCGCGTGTTATGTTTCCTATTCATTCTATGAGTGGTAGGGTGTTGGGCTTTGGAGGGCGTATTTTAAAGAATGATAAAAAGGCCGCAAAATATTTGAATTCTCCTGAAAGTGATATCTATCATAAAAGTAAAGTGCTTTATGGTATTTATTATGCCAAGCAAGCAATAGCTAAAGAAGATAATTGCTATTTGGTAGAGGGCTATACTGATGTAATTCAGTTTCATCAACGTGGCATAGAGAATGTGGTCGCTTCTAGTGGTACGGCTTTGACGGCTGAGCAGATTCGGTTAATAAATCGATTAACAAAAAATATTACGGTACTGTTTGATGGTGATGCAGCGGGTTTGCGTGCTTCTATACGTGGTATAGACCTTATTCTAGAACAGGGAATGAATGTGAAAGTATGTACATTTCCTGAGGGTGAAGACCCTGATAGTTTTTCAAAACATAATGATTTAGAGACTGTTTTAGATTATTTAAATACCAATTCAAAAGATTTTATACAGTTTAAAGCCAATCTTTTGGCTGAAGAAGCGGCAAATGACCCTATTAAAAGAGCTGATACTGTACGCGATATTGTACATAGTATTGCTAAAATTCCCGATGCTATTAAGCGTGAAATTTACATTCAAGAATGTGCGCATATTATGAAAGTTTCTGAAGGGGTGTTGTTTACCACCCTAGCGCAGATTGGAAAAAAAAATGAGAAAGAAGTTTCTAAATCTGACAAACCAGCGCAAAAAGCATTTGACGTAGTAAAGAATGAAGTAGTAACAGAAAAGGTAGATGTACAATATGAATTGGAGCGTAAAATTATAGAAATGCTCTTGTTGTACGGAAAAGAAAAACAGGAATTTGAAGATTTGGTGCTGAAAGAAAATGAAGCTGGAGAGTTAATTCTTGAACCTGAGGCATTAGAAATACGGGTATACGAAAAAATATATTTAGACCTTCAAGAAGATGAAATAGAATTAACAAATGAACAGTTTAGAAAAATTTATCATAAATTGATCGCTGAGCTAAACGAGAAAGAAGATTTTAATGTGAGTATGTTTCTATCTAATTTAGACCAAGATATGGTTACCGAAATTTCTTCAATTTTAATGGAAGAGGAGAAGTACGTGTTGCATGATTGGTCGCGAAAAGATATTTATCCAAAGGGAAAAAGAACCGTAATTGGGCAATTAGTAAGTGAAACTATTTTAACCCTTCGATGTTATTTGATAAAAAAAAGAATGCTAAGTCTTCAAGAAAATACAGTAGATAGTAATGAAGATAATAGAGAGACCTTAGAGGAGATAATGAATTATTTACAGCTAAATAATTTATTAAACAAAAAGCTGAATAGAGTATTATCTTGATATAACGCTTAAAGTTAATAGGCAATATTGGAGTTGATTACGTTTCTATGACAATATTGTGTGAAGAGTGTAGGCACAACAGCACGCAGAAAAACACCTTATACTACCAATAAATGAAAAAGATAATCAAAGCATTTTTTAAAGAAATAGTGCCAATTGTAGTTGGTATTTTAATTGCATTATACATTAATAATTGGAATGAAGATCGAAAGGACCAACATTACATTAATCGAATATCAACATCAATTAATAAAGAGTTAGTTGAAACTAATGATGATATCGCAGACAAGTTGGTTAAACAAAGGATGTTAATAGATTCGCTTGATTTCTATTTAAAAGATGATCAAATTTCATTGTATGGGGTTGTAGAAAAAGCGCAGGGGATTTTCGTACCCACCATAAAAATCAACTCATGGAAAGCCATTTCAAGTTCAAAAATTGAACTCATGGATTATGATAAAGTATCTATTTTGGCAGATATTGAAGAACAAGCAGAGCTTTTGCGACTAAAAACGGAAAAATTATTAGATTTAATTTACACCAATTATAAAGAAACTGGAGAAGATAAAAAGGAATTTTTAAAAATGTCAATGTTAGAGATTATGAACACGGAAATCGAATTAAAAAAAGATATTGAGAAAATTAGTACAGAGTAATAATATCCATTTGAATAAAAGAAGGCACTATTTATTGAGTTAAAGTAGAAACACTACATAATGCTTTTGAATAAGTGCTGTTTGGTCAATTTTAGCACTAACTATGAAAGACTTATAGTTTTTGTTTTTACTTCATTATGTATATCCTGTAGCAGACAGAAAAGAGAGATTGAGAAAATTGAATTCAAGAACCCGTATAGGTTTAGCTCTTAAATTGATAGCGTAGCGGACTTAATCAAGCTATTTTGCCGATACGATGAGGTCAAGTCAAAAAGTTATGGACTTTGATAAATTACCTAATGTTTTTACTCTTGGCTATCCCTCTATAATTAAAAGGCCTTGTGCTTGGTTTTACCCTGGTCATTTCTTTCTTGCTGAGTAAATCTAACTTTTCAGGGCTCTTTTTTTTGAGAAAAACAAGTGTTTCGATCTTAATAAGCATGCCAACAAGTCTTAACCTCTGGTCTCATAATATAAAAATAGCGGCAACGCTCTTAAAGTATAAGAATAAAAAAAAGCCCTTAAAAAGGACTTTTTTTCGGTTTGTTATAAGAAGCTTATGTTTAGTATAATTCTAAAGCTTTAGCTTGCTGTAGTAAATCAACCATATTGTCTACATTTAATTTTTTCATTAAACGCGCTTTATAGGTGCTTACAGTTTTTTCATTTAGGTTAAGGCCTTGAGCAACATCTTTGTTACGTTTGCCACTTGCAAGAAGTTTTAAGACTTCTACTTCACGAGTGGATAGTTTTCTAAAGAACCTTCTTGGTTTTTTCGTGCCTTCATCAAAAGCTAAGCGCTGTGCTAGTTCATTGGTAATGAACATGTTTCCTTCGCTTACCTTTTTTACAGCCGAAATAATGTAGCTTACATCAGAAGTTTTAGATAGGTAGCCAAAAGCTCCTGCTCTAATGGTGCTTAATGCGTACACATCTTCAGATTGACCACTGTACATCAAAACTTTGATGTCTGGGTATTCTTTTTTGATTTTGCGTAGCGTAGCAATTCCGTTAATGTCGGGAATATCCATTTCCAACATAATAACATCTGGAGTTACAGTTTCTAACTTTTCGAATAATTCGTCTGTCGTAGATACAGATTCCACTACTTGAAATCCAGAGACAGAATCTAATACGTGTTTAACCCCCATTCTGATGATAGGATGGTTATCTGCTATAAGAACTTTAATCATTTTATTGTTTTTGGGACAATTAACATCAGTTATAAGAATTATGTCACTAATACTCACATGCAATGTAAGGTTTAATTGTCTAATACGTTAACAAAAATCAACTTTTTTTCACAAAAACACCATTTTTTTTGATTTTATTCGACTACACTACAGGAATTTGCGGTAAATTACATGAAAAGTGCATTCGGAATCTTACAAATAGGTATAGGAACCATCTTATGCTGGTTGGCTGTATTTAGTTTGTTAAAAATAGCGAAGACTTCTTTTTCTCTTCCTGTAAAATCATCAACATTTTTGCCTTCGTCTTTCATTTTCATAGCCCATTCCAACTCCGGATAAGATGCGCCAATCTGGTCTTCATCAGTTCGGTTATCTCCCCAAAGCCCATCGGTTGGTGCTGCTTGTCTTATATCATCATTAATTTTTAAGAAGTCAGCAATTGCATAAACTTGCGTTTTTAATAAATCAGCAATCGGACTTAAATCAACACCACCATCGCCATATTTCGTGTAAAATCCTACGCCAAAATCTTCTACCTTGTTTCCTGTACCAGCTACCAAGTAACCATTGAGGGCTGCAAAATAGTATAATGTAGTCATACGAAGGCGTGCTCGGGTGTTGGCTAGTGACATAAAACGGTCTTCTTCATTGTCTACTGTAGGAAGAGCGGCAACTAATGCATCAAAAACAGGGGTTAAATTTACCGATTGGCGCGATACTTTATCATAGTTGCTGCTTAGCCAATCAATATGTTTTGAAGCTCGTGATACCTGATTTTCTGCCTGGTGAATGGGCATTTCTAGGCAGAGTAAATCTAAGCCTGTTTTTGCACATAAGGTAGAGGTTACGGCAGAATCAATACCACCTGAAATTCCTATGGTAAAGCCTTTAATATTTGCCGAAGTTGCATAATCTTTGAGCCATTTAACAATATGATCGATTACTTTTTCTGTTTGCATGATAATAGAATTATTGAAACAATTAACTTTGCGTCTAAAAATAAAACGAACTTGGCTAATAATAAAATGAATAGGAGATTACTTCGCATTGGCAGTCCAATTTTTATGGTATTCGCAATAGGGTCTATTTTTTTGGGATGTAATGATGTTGATAAGTTAGAAAAGGAAATTTCAAAAATTGATGTTCATCTACAAGTCTCGAGGTTTGATCGGGAATTTGCTGAAGCAACAGTTGCTGATCTTGCAGGTTTAAAACAAACCTACCCATTTTTGTTTCCCAAGCAATACCATGATAGTGTTTGGGAGGCGAAATTAAAAGACACTATTCAAATTGAATTGTTTGAAGAAGTGGGTAAAGCTTTTCCGAATTTTGATGAAGAAAAGCAAGATTTAAAAATGCTCTTTCAACATATTAAATATTACTTCCCACAATTTAGGGCGCCGGAGGTGATAACCCTGACGAACGAGGTTGAGTACAACTATCGTGTTATTTTTGCAGATAGTTTGTTGTTAATTGGCTTAGATAATTATCTGGGGCCAGAACATCGGTTTTATCAAGATATTCAAAATTACATAGCAGCAGGACTCGATAAGAAATTTTTGGTAAGTGATGTGGCAGATAATTTTGCTAAAAAAGTGGTGCCAAAGCTTGCTGATCGAACTTTTCTTGGTGATATGGTTTACCATGGTAAGCTATTATATTTAAAAGATAAATTAATGCCTTTAGCAGATGATGCAATAAAAATTGGCTACTCGCAAGATGAATTAGATTGGGCTATGGCAAATGAAGAGCCTATTTGGCGTAATTTCATTGAGCATGAATATTTGTATAGTACTGATAAAAATTTACGTTTACGTTTTATTGAGTTGGCACCTTTTTCAAAATTTGGTTTGGAACTCGATAATGAATCTCCAGGTCGTTTGGGCCAATATATGGGATGGCAAATTGTACGTGCTTTTATGAATAAAAATGAAGTAAGCCTAGAGCAATTGTTACGTTTGCCTGCTGAGGAAATCTTTAAAAAATCGAACTATAAACCTCGAAAATAATATGACAAAATTACACACTTCTCAAATCACTTTGAGCGTTGGTCTTGACGAAAATAGAGTGCCCGAAACCTTAAATTGGTCGGCGCAAGATGGTGGTATTGATAACGAAGAGGCAAAAGCCATGCTTTTATCTGTTTGGGATAGTAAAAACAAAGAATCATTAAAAATTGATCTTTGGACCAAGGATATGCCTGTTGATGAAATGAAAATTTTCTTTCACCAGACTTTGGTATCACTTTCTGATACCTTTATGAAAGCTACCCAAGATGAGAAAATGACAGCTACCATGAAAGATTTTTGTGCTTATTTTGCTGAGAAATTAGAATTGAAATAGTTTGTTGTAACCTACATTTGTTTTGTGTTTCAAAATTTCTTGACTTTTAAAATTACTGCGAAATTTTCATGCATTGTATTATGTGATCTCATGTAGATGCCAATAGGATGCGCCAAAATAAAATCCTCGAATATTGCTAGGTTTAAGTAGTCTTGCGGCTAGTTTTTTGCTTTTTCTAATGGTATGGTAAATGGCCAGCCTTCAAACTGTTGTGCGTTAGCTTTCGTAACATCTACATAGCGAGGCCAGCATTCAAAAGTGGTTGTTTGCTTTTGTTTATTAAAACGAATTAGCCCATAGCCACCACCCTTAGAGTTGCTTTCTGGGTTGACATAAGCCATCATACTTATTTTGTTGTTGAAGCCGTCGAGGTAATCTCCAGTCCATGGTAAGGAGGTGTTTGGGTTGGGGTTAGCACCAGGCTTTTCATCTTCTGGCCACCACCAACGACTGTAATAGTCATTTACAATTGCAGGCACAACAAAAGACCATGGGCCATCGCCAAATTCAGTGATTCCTTGTTTAATTATGGTGGCTAAATGCTGGTCGCCAGCAATATGAATGGCATGGGCTTTTTGTATTAATTGTAAGGCTTTTTTGCGTCCTGTTTGTGGCCATCCATTGCTGTCTAAATCTGCATGTAGTCTGTTTTCTTTCTGCCCGTGAATATGGGCGCCGCCACAAAAGCCTGTTTGAGAAAGAACAACTTTAATAGCTTCCTTATTTGTGTCTCCCCAATGTTTTAAAAATTGTAATTGTCGATCTCCTAATAAAGTAAGTCCGGGCAAGTCGATAGAACGTGGGTCGTATTTTGGATTGCGAATATGATCGGGCCGAGGGCCTTGCTGTGGAATTTTTCCTTTAGGCCCTGACTTAAATTTTCGATCTTCTAAAATGGCAAAGTCCACACCGCCTAAAAGTAAGTTGGTATAGTAAACGCCAATACCTTGCTTTACTGGGGTAGGGTCGTAGGGGTCGGGTAAATGTGCTGTTTGGCATCGTTCTACCATTTTTACATATTCCGGATGATAGGTGTATCCTCCGTCGGAACTTCCTTTTACTGTCGATACTTTTCCGTTTTCACCCCATAAATTTCCCTGTCCAATATCATGGTCATCAGGAATGGTGATTGCGGGTCTGTTTCTAAAAGTCTCTTTAAATTGTAAACCAAATTTTAACCAGGCAGCTGTATGTTCTGTATGGTCATAAGATTGATCGCCAGCAAAGAATATTAAATCCGGATTTTGATAATTAATGTTACGCACGTAGTTTTCACGCATGCCACGATCTTTGTTAGAATTACATGATAGTGCGGCCAATGAAATCGTAGTAGCATCTTTAGGGTCTTTGCGAATTAAGCCTTCGTATACTGCATTTGCTCCATGTCTAATGCGGTATTTTGTGTCTTGAGTGTCGTCCCAATTTTCAACTCTAAAAAGTGCTGACCAACCAAGGTCGTTTACCTTTTGTGTTTGAATCTGCGTCCACTTGCCATTATTCATGGTTTCTAGGCGAACTTCGCGCGTTTCTTCAGGGTATAACGGGTAGAGTTGTGCTGATAGTTTTAATACCTTATTTGATACGGTATAAATTCCGAAAGCAACAGTGCTGTCGCGATTGACTTTTAAATTGATGATAGGGTTGTCAGCTCTGTTCCACCAATCATTAATAGATAAGGTGTCTACTGTAGTGAAAGGAGCAATAACTGGAGGAATTCGTTCTTTTTGTTTTTGGTTGCAGCTTAGTATGGTGATAGCTAAAATAGCGAACAGGCGAAAAAATTTCATTGGTTATGATTTTAAAGTTCATTTTTGGTGTAAGTATACGTTGGTGAAACTGACCTATACCTAACTTGCCTTAAATGTATGTTTTAGATTTTAAAAATGAAAAACGAAACCAAACAAAAACTAATTTTTATTTATAATGCGAATTCTGGTATACGTAATGCGATAGTGGATAGCGCACACAAAATATTTAGTCCCAATACGTATGAGTGTAGCCTTTGTGCTATTACTCACGGGGCTTTTACGGAAAATACTGATTGGAAAAATTTTAGGACAACAGCAAATGTTGATATGGAGTTTTTACATAAAGATGAATTTCAAAAAACATATGCTTCTAAGTTTGGATATAAATTTACCTTTCCTATTGTTTTAATTGAAGGAGATGCATTAGATGTTTTTATTAGCACGGCAGCTTTGAATGAAATGAAAGACATTGATGATCTGGTGCGTTTTATTTCATCTAAAATGAAAGTTTAATAAAAAAAGACGGAATGAGCGAGAAGTTTACAGTTTGTTTTCTTTGAAAAATTGTATATTGATATCAGCGATAAAAGCTAGTAGTTCTTCTCTGCCGGTACTGTGAGATGATGAGGTGATGAAAGCTTGTGGGGCTTCTTCCCAAGCACCTTCAGTCATTTTTTGTAAATAGGTTTCTACATGCTTTTCAATGGCTTTGGGTTTTAGCTTGTCGGCTTTGGTAAAGATAATGCAGAACGGAATGCCGTTCTCACCCATCCATTCCATAAACTCCATGTCTACTTTTTGAGGTTCGTGTCTAATATCAACTAAAACAAACGAACAAACCAGTTGTTTGCGCTCTTCAAAATAGTTGGTAATGTATTTTTGAAAGGTGTTTTTTTCTTTTTTAGATACGCGGGCGTAACCATAACCTGGTAAATCTACCAAAAACCAATTGTCATTGATTTTAAAGTGATTGATAAGCTGCGTTTTTCCGGGTCTGCCTGATGTTTTAGCTAAGTTTTTGCGATCCATTAGCATGTTGATCAAGGAAGACTTACCTACATTAGACCTGCCTATAAATGCATATTCAGGTAGCGGTTCGGTAGGGCATTTGCTCACATCGGAGTTGCTCATGACAAAGTGGGCAGATTTAATTTTCATGATATAGCTAGTTTAGTTGCTACGGCAAATACAATAGCATGCAAAATTTTGTCGTAAGATGCTTGTAAAGTGCATTGGTTTCATCCTGTAGATGATTCTTTAAATTTTTTAAGGCAATGGCATTTGTTTTACCCTAACTTTTCCTGCTTTTCTCCTACAAAACCCCGTTTGAGAAGCCATGATGCTAAAATTTCATTGAATTTATTAGGATGTTCCATCATGGGAGCATGACCACATTTTTCAATCCAAAATAAATCAGAATCAGGTAGTAACTCATGAAACAAATCAGCTACATCTGGTGGTGTAACTTGATCATTTTTTCCCCAAATAATACAGGTGGGTGTTGGCATTTTGGGTAAATCTTTTGCCATGTTGTGCCGAATAGCACTTTTGGCTATAGCCAGTGTTTTTATGATTTTGCTTCGGTTGTTTACCGTGTCAAAAACTTCATCAACAATTTCTTTAGTCGCTACTTTAGGGTCGTAAAATACGTTCTCTGCCTTTTTTTTAATGAATTCGTAGTCACCTCTTCTGGGGTAGCCATCACCCATGGCGCTTTCATATAGCCCAGAGCTGCCGGTAATAACAAGGGCTTTAACGGTTTCTGGGTACATTTTTGTGTACAATAAACCGATGTGACCTCCCAATGAATTTCCTAGCAAAATAAAGTTTTCCAACTGTTTGAACTCTATAAACTTCTTTAAGAATTTAGAAAATTGCTTTACAGTGGTTTTTAGCATGGGCATATCGTAAATGGGCAGTTCTGGTATTAAAACGCGATATCCCTTTGGTGGAAAATAATCAGTAACACCATTGAAATTGCTTAAACCTCCCATGAGGCCATGTAGGATAATGATAGGAGTGCCTTCTCCAATTTCAATATAGCTGAATTTACCTTCCTTAATTAAATTTTCTTTCATTGAAGATGCTTCTATGACTAAACACAAATATAGGTATTTACCTTAGGTATAAAAATAGTTATGTTTTTTGCCGATGTGAATTAAGTGTTTTTTTAATGGAAAAGCAATTTTAACAGAAAAAAAAGCGAGTATAATGGAAGATTTCGATGAAATGCCTCTTTAAAAAGTGAAGTTCGTTACTTCTTAGAATTTTACAACCAAAAATACCCATTGCTTTGTTTTTTCAACGAAAGAAATATAACAAAAAATAGTCTGACCATCCATTTTGAAACGAATTTGGGGTGTAATTGGTCTAAAAAATCATTCTTTTATTAACAAAGTGGTAATTTGTGGTAAATAGTGGTAATAAAATATATATATTTGAGTTATTAAAATATAAGGTACATATATAGGTGGTTAATTTCATAGGAACATACGATTGTAAAGCTGATTCCAAAGGTAGGATAATGCTTCCTGTTGCCCTAAAAAATCAGCTGTCACCTATTATAAACGAAGGTTTTGTTATTAAAAGATCGGTTTTTCAACCCTGTTTGGAACTTTATCCAATGAAGGAGTGGAATTTGTTGATGGAGAAGATGAATAAGAAAAATCGATTTGTAAAAAAGAATAATGATTTCATTCGACGGTTTTCAGCAGGAGTGAAAGTCGTTGAAGTTGATGCTACCGGTAGGTTGTTGATTCCTAAAAATTTGGTTGCTATCGCTGATATCACAAAAGAGGTGGTGTTGAGCTCGGCAATTAATATTATTGAAATATGGGATAAGGATAGCTACGAGAAAGTGATTGATGAAACTACGGATGATTTTGCTGCTTTGGCAGAAGAGGTAATGGGAGATAATGAAGATGACTATGTATCATAATCCAGTATTGTTAAAGGAGTCAGTTGACGGTTTAAATATTAAAGAAGATGGCGTTTATGTTGATGTAACCTTTGGTGGTGGTGGTCATTCTAAAGAGATATTACAACGGTTGGGTAGTAAAGGGAAGTTGATTGCTTTTGATCAAGATGAAGATGCGCTGGCTAATAGTTTTGATGACGAGCGCTTTACTTTAATTAATGAGAATTTTAGGTATATCAAGCAATTTTTAAAGTTCTATGGTATTCGTAAAGTTGATGGAATCTTAGCAGATTTTGGCGTGTCGTCACATCAGTTTGATAAGGCAGAACGTGGATTTTCAACCCGTTTTGATGCAGATTTAGATATGCGTATGAGTAAAAAGAATAGTATTTCAGCACATGATGTGGTGAATAACTATGCTTTTGAAGACTTGCGAAATGTGTTGTTTAAGTACGGAGATTTAAGAAATGCAAATGCGCTTGCAAAGGCTATTGTAGCGCAACGAGAAGAATCATCAATACAAACTACAGCACAATTAAAAGAAGTGTTGCGGCAATTTTTACCTAAATCAAAGGAACATAAAATTTTAGCTCAGATTTATCAGGCTATTCGTATAGAGGTAAATCAAGAGATAGTAGTTCTTGAAGATTTTTTAAAGCAAACCCCAGAGTTGCTTGATGTTGGTGGAAGGTTGAGTGCGATAAGCTATCATTCTCTTGAAGATAGGTTAGTGAAAAGGTTTATACGAGCTGGGCAGTTTGAAGGAGAACCAACCAAAGATTTTTATGGGAATATCGATGTTCCTTTTAAAAAAGTCGGAGGGTTGATTGTTCCGTCAAGAACGGAAATACAAGCAAATAATAGAGCGCGTAGCGCTAAATTGAGAATTGCTGAACGCATATAAAAGGCGAATAGCATTTTTGGTAAATAATAGATAAGGTACAAGAGGAGATGATTAAAAAAGGAATATTAGACATTTTAAAGGGAAAGTTTTTGGTAAGCGGCGACGCCCCAAAAAACTGGCTGTTTATCATATTTGTTTCTTTTTTGGCAACAGTTATGATTGGTAGCTCGCATAGTGCAGATAAAAAGGTGCATCAAATTGCGGCATTAAATGAAGAGGTGCAAGAGTTGCGTAGTGAGTTTGTAGATGTGCGTTCAGATGTGCAACGTTTAAAACTAGAATCAAAAATTACGCAGGTGCTTGCGGCGAAAGATTTGTATCCGTCTGAAGAGCCTCCTAAAAAAATAAAAGTAAAAGCAAGAAGATAGCACGGTGGCAACAAATGATAAAAACATATTAACTCGATTATACGTAGTGGCTGGTTGCCTCTTCGTATTTGCGTGTGCTGTACTGTTTAAGTTGGTTAGCATTCAAATGGTGCATGGTAATAAGTATCGTCATCTTGCAGAGCAACGTACATCTAAAATGTTTACAATAGCTCCCAATCGTGGTAATCTTATTTCAGATGATGGTAGTCTATTAGCGACATCAGTGTCGCGGTATACTATTCGTTTTGATGCGGTTACCGTAAAGGAGGCAGATTTTAATGCAAATATAACACCCTTGTCAGAAGCTCTAGCGAAATTATTGGGTAATACAGCGGCGCATTATCGGCAAGTTTTGCGTAAGGCGAAAGAACATAAAAATAGGTATGCGCTGATAGCAAGAAACCTTGACTACTCCGATTATATAGAGGTGAAAAATTTCCCTTTGTTTAATAAGGGGCCTTATAAAGGGGGGCTTATTATTGAGCAAAAAACCGTGCGAGAACATCCTTTGGGTAAAATAGCTGAGCGTAGTGTTGGCTATGAAAATGTTGATGAAAACGGACATTATAGTGGTGTTGGTTTAGAGCGAGCGTATGGAGAGTTTTTAAGGGGGGTTGAAGGAAAAAGATTGAAGCAAAAAATAGCAAAAGGACAATGGAAACCTATAGGTTGGGAGAATATTGTTGAGCCTAAAGATGGGTATGATTTAATATCTACCATTGATATTAATATACAAGATATCGCGCATCATGCATTATTGGGGCAGTTAGAAAAATACAAAGCAGACCACGGTTGTGTTATTGTAATGGAAACTGAAACAGGTGAGGTGAAAGCAATTTCTAATTTAGGAATTACTAAAGGCGGCAAATATTATGAGCGTCTTAATTATGCGATAGGTGAATCTCATGAGCCGGGGTCTACTTTTAAACTAATGAGCATGGTTGCTGCTCTTGAAGATAAGGTGATTGATACTAGTACGGTCATCGATACTGAGAAAGGTAGATGGAAAATTTATGATAGAACAGTGCGTGATTCTAAGTATGGCGGTTATGGTAAAATATCTGCTGCAAAGGCGTTTGAGGTGTCTTCAAATACGGCATTCGCGAAAATAATTCACAATGGTTACAAAGACAAGCCTGTAAGGTTTGTGAATCGCTTAGTGAGTATGAATCTTAATGAGAAACTAGGACTCCCTATAAAAGGAGAAGGGGAGCCGGTAATTCGTTTTCCTGGAGACAAGGGCTGGTCAGGAATATCATTGGCCTGGATGTCTCATGGCTATGAAGTTTCAATGACGCCATTGCAAACACTAACTTTTTACAATGCTATTGCTAATGATGGGGTTATGGTGAAACCACGTTTGATTAAAGAGGTTAAGGAGTGGAACAAAACTATTCAAAAATTTGAGAAAGAAATTATAAATCCAGCTGTTTGTTCGAAAGAAACGGCTTACAAGGTACAACAGCTTTTAAAGAATGTGGTCGAAAAGAAACACGGTACAGGGCATCGGATGTATTCACCTAGTTTTTCTATGGCAGGTAAAACGGGTACGGCACAAAAAAATTATCAAGATAAAACGAGCGATAAGTTTGGATATATTTCTACGTTTTCAGGATACTTTCCGGCAGATAATCCTAAGTATTCGTGCATTGTAGTTATTCATGAGCCAGATAAAAGTGTGGGGTATTATGGTGCTGATGTTTCGGGACCTGTATTTAAGTCTATCGCTCAAAAAGTGTATGCCACCTCTCCGCTAATTGATGAGATAGAAATACCACAGAAGGCTGATGCTAGTTTAGAAGAATCATATCAACGCTATTATGTTGAGGTAGATAAGAAACGTAATAAAGTGCCTAATGTAAAAGGTATGAGTGGTATGGATGCTGTTTCTATTCTTGAAAATTTAGGGTTAAAGGTAGAATTAAGTGGTAATGGTAAAGTGAAAAGCCAGTCTGTGCCACAAGGTACAGACCTTAAAAAGGCGAAAAAAATAATATTAGAGCTCTCATGATGTTGCTAAAAGACATATTGTTTGGGGTTAGCATTCACGCTGTTAGTGGTAGTACTAATGTGTTGATAAATGCGGTTCATTTTGACTCTCGTAAGGTTGAAATGGATGATGTGTTTGTGGCTGTACGTGGTACTGTTACTGATGGACATGAATATATTGAAAAGGCTATTGATTCTGGCGCAAAGGCTATTGTGTGTGAAAAAATGCCGCAACAATTAGTTAATGAAATCACCTATGTTGAGGTAGCTAATGGTAATAAGGCTTTAGCCATTTTGGCTTCTAATTATTATGATAATCCATCAAAAAATTTAAAGCTGATAGGTATAACTGGTACAAACGGAAAGACCACGGTCAGTAGTTTGCTGTATCAGTTATTTAAAAAGGCAGGTTATAAGGTAGGGTTAATTTCAACTATTAAAATTATGGTTGATGATAAGCAATATCCTACTTCGCATACTACGCCTGATGCACTAGTGATAAATGAGTATTTAAATAGGATGAATAAAGCAGGGGTAGAATATTGCTTTATGGAGGTGAGTTCACATGGTATTCATCAAAAGAGGACAGCGGGTTTGGTTTTTGAAGGGGCGATTTTTACAAATTTGTCACATGACCATTTAGATTATCATAAGACCTTTGCTGAATATAGAGATACCAAGAAATTACTTTTTGATGAATTGAGTAAAAAGGCATTTGCACTTGTTAATGTAGATGATAAAAATGGTTTGGTAATGTTGCAAAATACCAAGGCCAGAAAAATGACCTACGGACTCAAAAATTATGCTAATTATCGAGCTCAGATTTTAGAGAATCAATTCGATGGTCAGCTATTAAAAATTAATGAGCATGAGCTTTGGTCAAGATTAATTGGTGATTTTAACGCCTATAATATGCTGGCAATTTTTGCGACGGCAGATTTGTTGGGATTAGAAAAGCTTGAAATATTACGATTGTTAAGTGAATTAGAAAACGTTGACGGACGCTTTCAATACTATATATCAAAAGAAAAAATTACCGCCATAGTAGATTATGCCCATACGCCGGATGCGTTAAAAAATGTGCTTGAAACTATTAACACATTAAGAACTGGAAATGAAAACGTCATCACCGTTGTGGGGTGTGGTGGCGATAGAGACAGGTCTAAACGCCCGGTTATGGGTCATATCGCCGCCGAAATGAGCAATAAAGCGATTTTCACCTCCGACAACCCTCGGTCGGAGTCTCCAGCACTCATTATTGAGGAGATGGAAGGTGGTGTAGAGCCACAGCATACTAATAAAATTGTAGCTATTGAAAACAGAAAACAAGCGATTAAAACAGCCTGTCTTTTGGCAGAGCCTAATGATATTATATTAATAGCAGGAAAGGGGCATGAAACTTATCAAGAAACCAATGGTGTACGGATTGATTTTGATGATTTTAAAATGGTTAAAGAGTTTTTAAATACCCTAAATAAATAAATGATTTGGTGTTGCAATTGTAGAAATTGAATACCGTAATAGTAAAATAAGAAGTCAATAATGTTGTATTATCTTTTTAAATATTTAGAAGAACAATATCAAATACCCGGGGCAAGTCTGTTTCAGTTTAGCACATTTCGGGCGGGTATGGCTATCTTATTTTCACTAATTATTGCCACAACTTATGGCAAGCGAATAATTCTCTTTTTGCAAAAGCAGCAAATTGGTGAAATTGTTCGTGATCTTGGCTTAGAAGGGCAAAAACAAAAGTCGGGTACCCCTACCATGGGAGGATTGATTATTGTGATTGCTACCTTAATACCAGTGCTGCTTTTTGCAAAGCTTGATAATATTTATATCATTTTGCTGATAGTTACAACACTTTGGATGGGTGTCATAGGCTTTATTGATGATTACATAAAAGTGTTTAAAAAAGATAAAGCAGGGTTGAAAGGAAAATTTAAAGTCCTTGGTCAGGTGGTTCTTGGTTTGATTGTAGGAGCTACACTTTATTTTCATCCAGAGGTTACCATGCGTGATCATACACGTACCATAATTACAGAGCAATTTACAGTTGAAGAGGTTGGTGGTAAAGAAATTAAGTCGACAATGACCACCGTGCCGATTTTTAAAAATAATGAATTTGATTACAGCAATTTTATTTCTTGGGCCGGTGATGGAGCAAAAGAATATACTTGGTTGATTTTTATACCAATTATAATTCTTATCGTAGCTGGCGTTTCAAATGGTGCAAATCTTACTGACGGTATTGACGGGCTCGCTGGGGGTATATCAGCAATTATCGTGGTGACTCTTGGTGTTTTTGCCTTGGTTTCGGGTAATATTTTCTTGTCTGAGTATTTAGACATTATGTTTATACCAAGGTCTGCAGAGGTGCTTGTTTTTATCGCTGCATTTGTAGGTGCGTTGGTAGGTTTTTTATGGTATAATACTTTTCCTGCTCAGGTGTTTATGGGAGATACAGGTAGTTTGACTATTGGCGGTATTATCGCTGTTTTAGCCATTGTTTTGAGAAAGGAATTGTTGATTCCTGTACTGTGCGGAATTTTCTTTGCAGAATCTATTTCGGTAATTCTGCAAGTGGGGTACTTCAAATTTACAAAGAGAAGGCTAGGAGAAGGAAAGCGTATTTTTTTAATGGCACCCTTGCACCATCATTACCAGAAAAAAGGGTATCACGAGAGTAAGATTGTTACCCGATTTTGGATTATAGGTATTATGCTGGCAATTATCACTGTGGTAACCTTAAAAATTCGCTAGTATGAAACGCTTGGTTGTTTTAGGAGGTGGAGAAAGTGGCGTGGGTACCGCTATTTTAGGGAAGAAAAAAGGATATCAAGTTTTTGTATCTGATAAAGGAAAGATAAAGGAAAAATATAAACAGGTTCTTGAACATTTTGGGATTGATTGGGAGGATGAAAAGCATACTGAAGCCATGATTATGAATGCCGATGTGGTAATGAAAAGCCCGGGTATTCCTGATAAAGCACCTTTGGTGCAAGCGCTAAAGGAAAAAGGTGTAGCTGTAATTTCTGAAATTGAATTTGCATCACAATATACCGATGCTAAAATCATTGGAATTACAGGTAGTAATGGCAAAACTACTACTACAATGCTTACTAACCATATTCTTAAGACTGCGGGTCTAAAGGTTGGTATGGCAGGTAATATTGGTGATAGTTATGCCAAGATGGTCGCTGAAACTGACCTTGATTACTATGTGTTGGAAATAAGCAGTTTTCAGCTTGACGGTATCGTTGCTTTTACGCCACATATTGCTGTTTTAACCAATATTACACCTGATCATTTAGATCGATATGACTATAAATTTGAAAATTATATCGCTTCTAAGTTTTTAATCGCAAAGAATCAAACAAGTGATGATTATTTGATTTATGATGCCGACGATGAGGTGTTGGTTCAATGGTTAAATGATCACCCAGTACAATCGAAATTAATTCCTTTTTCTATTTCTAAAGATTTGGAAGAAGGAGCATATATAAAAAATAACAACATAGAAATTAAGACTCAAAACGAAACAATACAAATGACAACAGACGCACTAGCATTAGAAGGAAAACACAATTTAAAGAATACTATGGCAGCCTCAATGGCCGCTAAATTAATAGGTATACGTAAACAAACTATTAGAGAAAGTATTGAAAATTTTCAAGGCGCCGAACATCGCTTAGAAAAGGTATTAAAAATTGGACATGTGCAGTATGTGAACGATTCTAAAGCTACCAATGTAAATGCTACCTATTTTGCATTAGATAGTATGAGCGCACCAACGGTTTGGATTGTTGGAGGTGTTGATAAAGGAAACGATTACAAACAGTTGATGCCATTAGTGCGTGAAAAGGTTAAGGCTGTCATATGCTTAGGAGTTGATAATTCGAAAATTAAGGATGCTTTTGGTAATGTGGTCGACCTTATTGTAGAAACCTGCGCCATGGATGAAGCTGTTAAAATAGCTTATAAAATTGCAGAGCGTGGAGATAATGTGTTGTTGTCACCTGCCTGTGCAAGTTTTGATCTTTTTGAGAATTATGAAGATAGAGGTAATCAATTTAAGAAAGCAATTAAAAGTTTGTAAAACGTGTTAGCACTTTTTAAAAATATTAGTGGAGATAAGGCGCTTTGGGCTGTTGTGGCCTTGTTAGGCTTGTTTTCATTTTTACCTGTGTATAGTGCCAGTAGTAATCTGGTATACGTTGTAGGTAGCGGTACACCTATTGGTCATTTGGTGAAACACGCTGTTTTTTTAGTTTTTGGTTTTGGTATCATATACGGCACGCATCGTATTCCAACACATTTTTTTAAAGGCCTAAGTTTAATAGCAATGCCTGTATTGATTGTGTTGTTGATTATTACCCTGTTTCAAGGGAGTTCTGTCGATGGTACTAATGCTAGTCGATGGATTCGTTTGCCGTTTGTGAAGTTTCAAACATCAACTATGGCAGCGGTGGTTTTGATGATTTATGTTGCCCGCTATTTGACGAAAATTAAAGATAAAAATATTCGCTTTAAAGAGAGTATTTTGCCTTTGTGGGTTCCTGTTTTTATGGTCGTGGGACTCATACTGCCTGCAAACTTTTCAACGGCAGCAATAATTTTTTCTATGGTGCTCATGTTGTGTTTTATTGGTGGTTATCCTATAAAATATTTGTTAAGCATTATTGGGTCTGGCTTGGTGGCGCTTACTTTGTTTGTATTAGTAGCTAAGGTGGCTCCTGATTCTTTTTCGAATAGGGTAGATACATGGGAAAGTAGAGTGAAAAATTTTTTAAGTGGAGAAGACACAAAGGAAGGTTATCAAATAGAAAGAGCAAAAATTGCTATTGCTACAGGCGGACTTTTTGGTAATGGTGCAGGAAAGAGTGTGCAGAAAAATTTTCTTCCACAAAGTTCATCAGATTTCATATATGCCATTATTGTTGAAGAATATGGTTTGCTTGGCGGTGTAGCATTGATGGTATTTTTCTTGTTTCTGTTGTTTCGTATTGTGGTTATTGCCAATGGTAGTGCCACCATTTTCGGAAAATTATTAGCACTTGGGGTGGGTTTACCTATCATATTTCAAGCGCTGATAAATATGGCTGTTGCTGTAGAGCTGTTTCCTGTTACTGGGCAAAATTTACCATTAATAAGTAGTGGAGGTACCTCTGCTTGGATGACTTGCTTGGCAATTGGTATTGTATTGAGTGTAAGTAATAAAAATCACGAAAAAACTAAATCTTCCTATGAAATGGAGGAGCATAATCCGTTAGAAATATTAAGTGGGCAATTATAGATTTATTCTTTCAGGTGGTGGAACAGGAGGGCATATTTACCCTGCGGTAGCGATTGCAAACGAATTGAAAAAAAGGCATCCTGATGCTACTTTTCTTTTCGTAGGCGCTGAAAATCGTATGGAAATGGAGAAAGTGCCCTTGGCGGGTTATGAGATTATAGGATTGCCAATTGCAGGTTTTCAGCGAAAGTTAACGCTTAAAAATTTGTCATTTCCTTTCAAGGTAATTGCAAGTTTGAGAAAGGCAGGAAAAATAGTTTCAAAGTTTAAACCAGATGTGGTTATTGGTACGGGTGGTTTTGCTAGTGGACCTGTTTTGAAAATGGCGTCGGAACGGGGTATTCCTTGTGTGTTGCAAGAACAGAATTCTTATGCTGGCGTAACCAATAAATTATTAAAAAATAAAGTGGCCAAAATTTGTGTTGCTTATGATGGTATGGAAGCTTTTTTTCCAGCTAATAAAATTGTTAAAACGGGGAATCCTGTTCGTAGTAACTTAACTAGTATGCAATGTGAGCTGCATGAAGCTTTGGGTTTTTATCGCCTGAGTTTACGAATGCCAACTGTGTTGGTTTTAGGTGGTAGCTTGGGATCGCGAAGAATAAATCAGTTGGTGGAGTCTAAATTGCCTTTTTTTAAAAAGCATGATGTTCAACTTATTTGGCAATGCGGTAAGTTGTATTATGATGAGTACAAGAAATATCAGAGCGATACGGTGAAGGTGGAGGATTTTATGAATCGGATGGATTTTGCTTATACGGCTGCTGATATTATTATTTCAAGAGCTGGTGCAGGATCGGTTTCTGAACTAAGTATTGTAGGGAAGCCTACTATATTTATTCCTTCGCCAAACGTTGCTGAAGATCATCAAACAAAAAATGCTCAAGCACTAGTAGCTGAAAAGGCGGCTATAATGATCAGTGAAAAGAACTTGGATACAGATTTTGAAACTGTTTTTGAAGATTTGTTTCTATCAGCAGAAAAACAAGAGGAGTTGGGTGGTAATTTAAAAAATATGGCATTGCCTAGAGCAACCGAGCATATTGTTGATGAAATAGAAAAGCTATTGGTGAAATAATTTGTTGGGAATCAAAATTTAATATTGAATTAAGAATAAGCGTAAAAAAAATGAACTTAAAAAACATACATAACGTCTACTTTATAGGTATAGGTGGTATTGGTATGTCTGCTTTGGCGCGCTATTTTAAATTTATTGATAAGGCAGTTGCGGGTTATGATAAAACCGAAACCCCTTTAACGCAAGATTTGGTTCAGTTGGGAATAGCTATTCATTATCACGATGCTATTACAGCTATTGAAAGTAGGTTTTTAAATAAGGAAGATACCTTGGTTGTGTATACGCCAGCGGTGCCTACCACACATACGGAGTATGCGTATTTCTTGCAGCATGGTTTTACCATTAAAAAAAGATCAGAAGTATTGGGTTTAATCACAAAAGATACTTTTTGTTTTGCTGTTGCGGGTACTCATGGTAAGACTACTACTTCAAGTATTTTGGCGCATTTGCTTAAAGAAGCTAAGACGCCTTTGTCGGCCTTTTTAGGTGGTATTTCAGAAGATTTTAATAGTAATTTCTTGTTGGAGGGTACTGATTATTCGGTAGTAGAGGCTGATGAGTTTGATCGTTCATTTTTGAGGCTTACTCCAAATGTGGCTTGTGTTACTTCAATGGATGCTGATCATTTAGATATTTATGGTGATACAGATGCATTGACGCAATCTTTTCATGAGTTTGCCAGTAGATTGAAGCCAGAAGGAAAGCTGTTTGTAAGAAACGGTTTGCCCATGAAAGGTATTACCTATGGTATTGCTGATGATGCAGATTTTAGTATTCAAAATTTGACAATAGTAAATGGCGCTTATGTGTTTGATATCAAAACACCGCAGCAGATAATAAATGGAGTGAAATTTCACAAACCTGGTCGGCATAATTTGTTAAATGCGTTGGTGGCTTTTGCAATGGCATTAGAAACATCTGCGTCGACATCGGAGTTGGTTAAGGCGTTAGCAAATTTTAAAGGTGTACAGCGACGTTTTTCGTATAAAATCAAATCTGAAAGTTTTGTTTTTATTGATGATTATGCGCATCATCCAACCGAGATTAATGCGGTTTATGATGCTATTGTTGAAATGCATCCGGGTAAAAAGGTGTTAGCTGTTTTTCAGCCACATCTTTTTTCCAGAACAAGAGATTTTGGTGATGATTTTGCCGCAAGCTTATCTAAATTTGATGCGGTTATTCTGTTAGATATTTATCCGGCAAGAGAAAAGCCTATAGCGGGAATTTCATCTGAATGGCTTTTGGATAAGATAAAAAATCCGAATAAAAAATTAATTAATAAAGAAAATCTGGTAGTAGAAATAAAAAAGCAAGGTGTTGACGTATTAGTAACCATGGGAGCTGGCGATATTGGGCTAGAGGTTGCCAGAATGCAAAAAGAGCTGGAATATGAAAATTAATTGGAACAATATAAAGATAATGTCGCTTGTAGTAGCGGTTTTGGGGCTATATGCATTTTCGAATAAAAGAAATGCAAGCAAAAATATTGAGGAAATTAGTATTCAATTCGTTGGTGATCAACGGCTGTATATAACAGAAGCTGCGGTTAATAAATTGTTAATACAAAATTACGGTAAGCTTAACAACGTACGAAAAGAAAAATTAGTTTTGAATACGATAGAAAAGATTATTGAGGCCAATAAAATGGTCAAAAAAGCGCAAGTTTATCTTTCTATTAATGGTAAGCTTGAGGCAAGAATCATTCAGCGTAAGCCCATCGGACGAGTAGAAGGTGATGAAAAATTTTATTTGGATGATGATGGTAAACGCATGCCCTTTTCAACAAACCATTCGGCAAGAGTCCCTTTAATTACTGGTAATATTACCGGTAAAGGGCTTAATGGTGTTTATGAAATTTTGAAGTATGTCAATACAGATGAATTTTTAAGAAAGAACGTTATAGGCGTTCATGTAGAGGATAAGGAGAAATATGAATTACGATTTCGAATGAATCGATTTGTCGTGAATTTGGGTAGTAATGATGACCTAGAGAAAAAGTTTAACAATTTCAAAGCTTTTTACGCTAAGGCAAATAAGGATAAGACCTTAAATAATTATGATATTGTAAGTTTAGAATTCAACAATCAAGTAGTGTGCACGAAAATATAATCAATCAAATGGAACAAGGTAAATATTCAGTCGGTTTAGATATAGGAACCACCAAAATCGTTGCCATAATCGGAAAGGAAAACGAGTATGGTAAAATTGAGGTTTTGGGTATTGGTAAATCTAAAAGCTTAGGAGTTCATCGTGGGGTGGTAAATAATATTACCCAAACGATAAAATCTATTCAACAAGCTGTTGAGCAAGCAGAGGCTAATTCTGGTTTGAAAATTGGTTCTGTTGTTGTTGGTATTGCTGGGCAGCATATCAGAAGTTTGCACCACAGCGATTATATCACCCGCGAAGATTCTGAAGAAGTAATTAATGAAGACGATTTAGATAAGCTGTGTAACCAAGTGTATAAATTGGTGATGCTGCCTGGAGAAGAGATTATTCATGTTTTACCACAAGAGTATAAAGTTGATGGACAGGCAGAGATAAAACAGCCTATTGGTATGTATGGAGGCCGATTGGAAGCTAATTTTCATGTGGTAGTTGGGCAGGTTACCTCTATCAAAAATGTAGGTAGGTGTATTAAAAGCGCAGGTCTTGATTTGGGTAATATTACGCTTGAACCCCTTGCGTCGTCAGATGCCGTATTAAGCCAAGAAGAGAAAGAAGCAGGAGTAGCTTTGATTGATATAGGAGGTGGTACTACAGATTTGGCAATTTTTAAAGATGGCATTATTAGGCATACTGCTGTAATCCCTTTTGGTGGTGGTGTTATCACGGAAGATATTAAAGAAGGTTGTTCGATAATTGAAAAACAGGCTGAATTGCTTAAAATAAAATTTGGCTCTGCATGGCCTGGAGAAAACAAGGATAATGAAATTGTTTCTATTCCAGGTTTGCGCGGGCGAGAACCTAAGGAGATTACACTAAAAAATCTCTCTAAAATTATTCACGCACGGGTCGTAGAAATTGTTGAGCAGGTATATGTTGAGATTAAAAACTACGGACACGAAGAGCAAAAGAAAAAATTGATTGCTGGTATTGTATTAACGGGAGGTGGTAGCCAACTAAAACACCTTAAGCAATTAGTAGAATATATTACGGGAATGGATACTCGTATAGGCTACCCTAACGAGCATTTGGCAGGCGATTCTGACGAAGTTGTTGCCAGTCCTTTATATGCGACGGCTGTCGGGTTGTTGATGAATGCTGTAAGAAATGAAAGAAAAGAGGCCATTGCTGAAAAGGAACAAAATATGGCGAAGCAAGAAGAAGTTGCAGAAGAAATTGTAGGAGAAAGAGAAGAGGAGGAAATGGTATATACCGGAAGCCATGAAGAGGCAACAGCCGTTAGAAAAATAAAAGAACGAAAATCAGTTTTTGATAAATGGTCAGAAAAATTGAAAGAATTTTTGGATAACGCAGAATGAGGTCAGTTTTACCTTTTGCTTCTTTAAAAGTAGCAAGGTCAAAACAAGATAAATTCAATAAAAAATATAAAACACAGAACACAAAAACACATTAACCAGTAATATTTTAAGTATGAGCAGCAACACGGAATTTGAAGGAATAGCTTTTGATTTGCCTAAGAATCAAAGCAATGTAATAAAAGTCATTGGCGTAGGAGGTGGCGGTAGTAACGCAATTAATCACATGTTTCAAGCAGGAATCAATGGGGTTGATTTTGTTATTTTAAATACAGACTCTCAAGCGCTATCTAATAGCCCTGTACCAAACAAAATTCAGTTAGGGGTATCACTTACAGAAGGTTTAGGAGCTGGTGCAAACCCTGAAGTAGGTGAGCAAGCCGCCATAGAAAGTATGGAAGACATCAAAGGTATGCTAGATGTAACCACTAAAATGGTTTTTATAACTGCCGGTATGGGCGGGGGAACAGGTACTGGTGCTGCCCCTGTAATTGCCAAACAAGCAAAGGAAATGGATATCTTGACCGTTGGTATCGTTACTATGCCTTTTTTGTTTGAAGGAAAAATGAGATGCCAACAAGCTCAGTTGGGAATCGAAAAATTACGAAACAATGTTGATTCATTAATTGTAATTAATAACAACAAGTTAAGAGAGGTTTATGGCAACTTAGGTTTTAAAGCTGGTTTCTCTAAAGCAGATGAAGTGTTGGCAACTGCTGCTCGTGGTATTGCAGAGGTAATTACACATCACTATACACAAAACATCGATTTACGTGATGCTAAAACCGTATTGTCAAATAGTGGTACTGCTATTATGGGGTCTTCAATCGCTACAGGTTCTTCAAGGGCTAATGAGGCTATTATGAAAGCACTAGATTCTCCATTGTTGAATGATAATAAAATTAAAGGTGCCAAAAATGTATTGTTGTTAATTGTTTCAGGTTCGCAAGAAATTACCATTGATGAAATTGGTGAAATCAATGACCACATTCAAGTAGAAGCTGGTCATGGTGCCAATATTATTATGGGTGTTGGTGAAGATGAGGAGTTAGGAGAATCAATCGCTGTAACCGTTATAGCTACGGGTTTTGATATTGACCAACAAGATGATATTGTAAATACAGAAGCAAAAAAAATTATTCATACCCTTGAAGAAGGTCAAAAAGCCGTTCAAAACTTAACACCAAAAAATGTCGTACATCAGTTAATTGAAGATGAAGTAAAAGAGCCTATTTCAAAGCACACCTTAACTGATGATAAAGATGGTGATCTTGATTTAATACCAACAACCAATTATATCAAGAACTTTAATGTGTTTTATGAAGAAGTGATTGCAGAAAATGTTTCTGAAGATGAGTTTGTTATTATAAATTCAAATGAAGCAGTAAAGGATATCGATGTTGTCGATCATGAAGTGGTTTCTGGTACTAAGGTTGAAGAAGATCAAATTACCATGAGTTTCGATTTGCCTTTGGCTGCCGATAAGAAGGACGAAAAAGAAAATGAGATTACATTTAGCTTAGATGAAGATGTAAGTAATATGAATGTAAATGACCCTATTGAAGTTATACCTGTATTAGAGTATAATAAAGAAGGGGAGACGCGCTATAGTCTTGATGATTATATGGAGTTAGAAAACAAGTTAACTAATGCAAAGTCAAAATCTGAAGAACGCAATCAAAACGTTGTTGAAGAGGAATTGATTTTTGAGAAAAAGACTGTTGCTCCACAAAAAAAGGTTGAAAGCGATAAGGTGATTGATCCTATGGAGAGTCCGCTTGAAGATTTGTTGCGCGAAAGAGCTGATGAACGTAGAAAAAAATTGAAAGATTTTAATTATAAGTTTCAAAATAGTCTTAACAATATAGACGAAATTGAAAAAGAACCGGCATATAAGCGCCAAGGTATTGATTTGAATGAAAAGCCTATAGAAAATAGGGTTTCAAGAACATCACTTAGCGAAGATAGCAATGATGAAATTCAGTTGCGATCTAATAACTCTTTTCTACATGACAATGTAGACTAGCTCAACAATTATTTACTTATTTTTAAACCCGAAAATAGCTGCTATTTTCGGGTTTATTTTTTATCTTCGCAATCCAAAAATGACAAGGCTATGGGCTTACAACAGCAAGTAATGGATCAGATGAAAGTAGCGATGAAAGCAAAAGACAAAGTTGCTTTAGAGGCTTTACGTGCCATTAAATCGGCTTTGTTGTTAGCGCAAACAGAAGGTGGTTCAGGAGCAGAAATGGATGAAGATGCAGGGATTCAGCTGGTTCAAAAGCTAGTAAAACAGCGCAGAGATAGTGCAGCTATCTTTATTGAGCAAAACAGAAATGATTTGGCAGAACCTGAGCTAGCACAAATTGCAGTTTTAGAGCAATTTTTACCTGAGCAATTGAGCGAAGAAGCAATTGCCGAAGTAGTAACAGAAGTTATTGCAGAAACAGGTGCTGCTGGCATGAAAGATATGGGCAAAGTAATGGGAGTGGTTTCTAAAAAATTAGCTGGTAAAGCTGACGGAAAAACCATTTCAACCATAGTAAAAAGTAAATTGGCATAGTACAATATATAGGTAAATAGGCCTCTTGTAGGGGTGTTATTTTACAAACAATGGCCGCGTGGCGCAACTGAATAGCGCATCAGATTTCGGCTCTGAGGGTTGGGGGTTTGAATCCCTTCGCGGTCACTATCAAAATCCCTTAAATATCTGTAAAATAGATAGTTAAGGGATTTTTTATTTTAAGTAATATTGAATTGGCACGATTTATGGCACGATTATGTTTTAAGTTTGAATACATTTTAAAAAACTAACGTCTCGTTTAGTTGTTTAAACATCACCTTTTCAAAAGTGAATCGAACAAGGTACTCGGATTATTCTGACAATTTTTTATTTTTGAATGAATTTGATGTAGGTTTGTTTTAAAGTTAAATTAGTAATACATGAATGATTTTGTTTTTACTATTAATGATTCAGTTTCTTGTCATGAAGATGTGCTTAGTCATTGTAATAAAATGGTGCAACATTTTGAGAAATATCCAAAATCAAAACTAATACTAGATTGTAGTTTAGTAAATTTCATATACCCAGATTATGCCTTGTTGATATTGTGCTCAATAAAGTATTTGGAAAGTTTAGGTATTAATATTGTCGGTAAGTTTAAGTATAACCCTAACTCTTCTATAGTAACTTATCTTTCAAAAATGCAGTTTTTCAACAATCTTGATATAAACATTCCAAACTCACTTAAAAACTTATACCCTCATAGTTTTGTTAAAATTCAGTCTTATAATAAGGACAATCAGATTGATGTATTAACGTCAATTTTAAAAATGTTGAGAGTGAACAGTAAAATAGATGATAATGTTTATGCTAGTTTAGATTATTGTTTTAATGAAATTCTTGATAATGTACTTAATCATTCGGATAAGGAATTGGGGAAAGGTAAGGGTTGGGTTGTTGCTCAATATTTCCCAAATTTGAATTCTATTAGATTAATGGTGTGTGATTTTGGTATTGGAATTAAAAAAGCATTGGAAGAAGTATATAATTTTGAAGAAAAAGAAGCGTTGTTAAGTTGTATTAAGGAAGGAGTGACCAATGGAAAAGGTCAAGGACATGGATTATATGCGACATCTCAGTTTATAGAAATGAACAAAGGGTGGTTAAGTATTATCAGTGGAGAAAACAAATTAGACTTAAGCGAGGATAGTATTGTTGTGAATTCCACTCCTTATTGGCAAGGTACTTGCGTATACATGCGTATTAATACTAATATTGACGTAGATTACAGGAAATTTACGGGTAAATATTACGACTATAAAGAACATGTTTTTGAAACTATGTTTGAGAATAAGTGATAGTTTTTGATAAAAAAGTTGTTTTTTATATAAACGTTTGTAATATTGTATTGTGGAACTGATGACTGAAAACATAAAAATTGTAAAATTTGGAGAAATTGCTTCTAGTTTAGGAACAAGAAACCTTGCTTCTAAATTAAGAAATGAAATTCTCTTAGAGATTGAGAGTAATGACAAAATTGTTTGTGATTTTGAGGGTGTTGATGTTGTGACAAATTCATTTGCAAATGAGTGTTTTGGCAAATTAATTAATATCATTTCTACTGATATATTCAAAAGGAAATTTGCATTTATTAATGTTAATGACTTTGTTCAAAGAGTTTTGATATCATCATTTTGATTTGATCAATATATAATATTAAAAAGCCATCTTCAAATATTGTTGATGGCTTTTTTATAGAGTTTTGTTTGATAAGTTACTATAACGATTCAATTTTTCGCCCGATACAAAACTACAAATACCTTGTATCTCGTTTTTAGGGGTATTATAAACAACCTCAACCCAAAATTTAGATATCGAGTATAGGGCGTATTTTGTTTTTCCTTCTGTTACTGCATCTACAAATTGACCTTTAGAAAATACGGTATCATATTTATCATGGTCGGTTAATATGTTAAATTCATAGATACCCATTATACACCCATTGGTAAACCTTCGTATGAATCAAGCATCATATTACACTTGTACAATTCTTTTTTCAGACTGTCTATTTCTTTTAATAATAGTCTTTTTTCATTATCTAAATTGTTTTGTTGTGGTCTGCTATTACATGAGCAAAGAACAAAGACAAACATTATAAAAACTAACATTTTCATATTACAAGGTAAGTAAATGAAATTTTATAAATGCTTATTTATATTGATTCTAAATAATATATTCTTATGCTTAACCTTCACCCTAGAAACTATACCTATTTATTTGTTAAGTTTTACTAAGTTCTGAATAACTGCAATTATGATAAGTATCTCATGCGTGGTAGATAGTGGATTATTACAAGAATAGTCTTAATTACTGTTGTTATACTCTTTTTAAGTTGTGTAAAAATACTAGGCTTTCTATATGTGTGTAGTTGTGCAAAAAATACAAGGTTTTCATGTTAGTATATGACTTTTATTTTCCGAAATATGCCCTATTATGATTATTCTTTCAAGGCTTCTTTTAATTTGATGATGCTATTTAGTTTTTTACCTTGTGGGTTCTGTATCATTGGTAGATACTTTTTTAATTTTTTAACTTGATATGAAGGCTTCGTGTTTTTCCCTAGCCTTTGTTTTATTTCTTCCGTCATTAAATGAAAATTGCCATTACATAACTCAAAAAGCAATTTAGTACGTGCATAATCATCAAACTGTGAAACCGTCTTTAATTGGCTTAAATCAACTTTAGGTGTCTCCATTGGTTGCCCTCTTAATATGTTATTTAAAATTATACTATTAACGTTTTTTTGCTGTAGTATTTCAATTGTATTTCGTGTTCCTAAATACTTTTTTACCGTTCTCCAATCATCGAATTTACTTTCTATTCTTGTAATACCGTTGTAAAAACCCATTTCAATATTTAACCCTTTATATTTGGATTTGTTTGTATTCATTTCAAAATATTTGCCATAAATATTGACGTTCATTTTATCGCCTTTATTTATACTTTCAAAAGTGATACTATTGTTTCTATCAATTTTAAAGAACTTAGAAGGGCGTATATAAGAAAAATCACTTTTTAAATCACTTATTTCAACGTCAACATCGTTTTTTACGTGTGCTAAACTTAGTACAGATTCTTTTACAAATTCTTGATGTAATTCTATACCGTTGTTTTTTAAAACATCTCTAAACTGCTCTATTGTGTTTATACAAATACCTTTTGAATAGTTTTTGTTTAATATCCTAGCATTAGCACTAATCGAAATTTCATCCTCTGTTATTATTAAATATTCCAATCCTATAGGTTTATTTTTCATTTTAAGGTGCGTCCTTTTCGTGCCTTCATTGTTATTAGTTACCTCTATGAACTTAGAACTATTCCAGTTCTTGATATAGTCGCTACTAACCTTTAATTTTATGTTATCTAATGAGGTGATAAGGATTAATTTTTAGCCCTTTTTTACCCTATACTATACTAGTGGTGAAAAATTGTATTTTTGGGCTGTTATCGTTGCAGATGGCATTTGAACAAATTAGGGGGGGTATGCACCCCCTTTTTTTGTACTAATACTACTCTTTGATTTTGTTTATTAGTTGGGTTTTATTTGATGGATAGTAGTTTTTGAAATAGTACACCTTTAAAGTTGTACCGTTATTTTCAAACCTCATCAACAAAAAGTTTCTTCGATTACAAGTATCACCAAAATAAATATTTGGCTCATGTGTAGGGAATAAACCTGTAATTTGTTTACTCCATTTGATGCCTAGCCATTTTTTTACGGAATACGTATATTTTGCTTTACTGAAACCCCTGTTTATACTAATATTGAGTTTATTAGATAGTATTTCTTCGCCCTCAATTAAGTTGTAGTGTCTTACCTCTTTAAAAAGTTTATTCGTGTCTAGTGTGTACCGCAATATATTGGGTACTGGTATCGTTGCTGCATCCATAACCTACAATTCTATTAATGCAGATTCTACTTCACTACGTTTATAATAGATTTTCCCTTGTAAACCGTAACTTTTTAACTTTCCTTTCTTTGTCCAGTTATATAAACTAGATATATTTATTTTCAAAAGGGCTGCGGTTTCCTTTCTCGTCAATAATTCGACGGGCGTTTTTGGTTCATAGCCTTTTTTGAAGTCGTTTAAAAGACTATTCACATCTTGTTTGATGTCGTTTCGTAATTGTTCGGGCGTTGTGCCAATAAATTGTAATTGTTGCATGAACACTATTTTAAATTAATAATGCTGCAATTTCAATCGAAATAAAGGTTGGTGTAAAACTTAGTATAAGAGTTTCTACTCTTTTTTAATCATTTTAATGTACTTCAATATTTCATCTTCTCTTAGTTTAGAGTCGTATGAGCCGTTTAATACCTGTTGAGCATTTTTAGGGTTGCAATTTAAAATAAGGGCTAGCAACTTTTCTTTTGCAGGATTATCTACGATTGGCTTTAAGAAGTTTTCTTCAAAAGATGTAATTTTATCTAGTAAAAAAAACCTTTCTTGAAGATTTAGCCTTCTGCCATTGTTAAAGTTTAAATACTTTGATTGTATAGGTTGCTTATTAGGCGGGGGAATATCAAATCCGCTCTCCGTCTTATAACTCTTAATCGACGTTAAGTATTCGTGTAGCCCAACTTGGGCTAACTCCTCCATAAATATTTTAAACTCTTTTTTGGATGGGTGGTTCTCTAGCATTTCTTCAAATTCATACTCCGTTTCTGTCTCATAACGATCCCAATAGCCTTTTTCTGAAAGGTCGTCTATATATTCAAAACTAATCCTTTGCATAGTGTAATCTAATACATAGAATATTGTCTTTGTTTGAACAGCTTCTCTAATAACAGATGCTAAGTGTCCTTCTAATTTAGAAAGCCTTTTTTTTGTTTTTTTAAGTAATGAAATGGTTACTTGACTTTCTTCATTGTTACTTTCACAAAGAGCAAAATTAAGTGATAGTTTTTGTAATAAATCATATCTCCTATATTCAATTCGGTTAATAAATTCTTCTTTGAAGTAGTCTTCTATCTTATTGGATTGCATTATATAAAATTTACCGTTGCTTGTGTAAATATAAAAAGGTTGTTATTAAGAGTAGCCTGTAATTTTCATTTATTCAGAATCAAATAAGTCAATTAATTCTTGTGTATAGTTTTCTTGGTAATCTTTAGGCATAAAATTAATGATGTCACTACTTTCAAGAAACCATTTAAACATGGTGCTCTTAAATTCTTTTAATCGAAATTGTCGTTGTTGACCTTTCAAATAATCAAACTCTTTAAGGTCAGTCTTAAATTTATCCAAAATAATTTGTGCGCAATTCGCAAATTGCAGTTCAAGTTCTTGACGTTTTAGCCTTTGTTTTTCTTCTAATTTCTTTATAAATTCGGATTCTGACATATTGAATGTATTTAGTTTGCTATATCACTTGCGGTATTACTGTTAACTTGATGTTGTTTTTTTCTTTTTTGGTCATTTTCATAATTAGAGTTTATTTTATTGATATTAGTTTGCTATATCACTTGCGGTATTACTGTTAACTTTATGTTGTTTTTTTCTTTTTTTCTTTCTTCATGGAATTGGTCAATTTGTTGCTTCGTTCTTAAAATATTGCTTTCGTCATTGTTATTTATATATGCTCTAAGTTGTTGCTCTGTTGAATGACCAGTTATAGAAGTTATTAACGCGGTATCTATTTTGCCGTAATAGTTTGTTGCAAATGAACGTCGAAACGTCCTAGAGGTGATTAAATCATATTTGGGGTGGTAGTCTGTTATGTTTCTAATAACTTTTTTTCCGTTAATTTCAATAACAGTTGATTTTTTCCCTTTTATGTTTTCGTTTATTTCCGCAAGTGCGCAAACTTTTTTTATGTCCTCATTGAATTTAACCCCGTTACTTGGATAGTTGGTTTGAGGTATACCGTATTTTTTCATTAAATATATCATTCTGTTGGAAACGGTTATTTGAACTAAAGTATCTGTCTTTTCGGTTTTGAATTTCCAGTAGTTAACCCCGTTTACATTTTTAATATTCGTGTCAATTAATTTGTTGAGGTCGGAATATCGCAAGCCAGTTTCACAACCGATTAAGATTGCTTTTTTTGCATCAAATAGTCTAGGGTCAGTTATTTCTTTATTGTCGATTTTATCTAGTTCTTCATAACTAAGGGTTACAACTATTTTATCTTTGTAGATTTTATCGAACATTGTAAATGTTCTTAATGTTTTACTTATTTGGATAATATCATCTTCGTCAGATTCGTATGCTTTTACGGCTGAACTCCTAAATCTTTTTAGTTGAGCATTGATATAAGATTTACTATACTTCATATCTATAAAAGCCCAATTCATAAAGTGATTTGCAAAATCTTGATTTAGTTCTTTAATAGTGAAAGTTTGCTTTTTGTATGCTTGGTATTTTATCAGTAGCCCGTGAGTAACCTTGTATTTTTTTAACTCGTTGTTGTTTGTTTTGTATCGTACAAACATCTTTTTGATTGCATTACTAAGCAAATTTGCATTTGTGATACGTTGCTCCAATTGCTCTGCATCTTTTTGAATTTTCTCATTTGCCTTTATTACTACCTCAACTTTATCTTTAGTGTCTAAGACTTTGCTAAATTCAAGTACTGCACATTTTAACCATTCTTTGGTGATAGGTATGCCGTTATTATTGTCTATGATGAATTTATCTAAAATTTGGGCTTCTATGGTTTCAAGGTTCGCCTTGTGTGACTTATAATCTGCACTACCGTTATTGTTTAAGTCCTTTAATTGAACAGGAAACAATTTTGTTGTTTTCTCTCCTTTTATGGTTTTGGTAGTTCGTTTAAACCAATATTCCCTTTTAGAAACTAATGGGGTGCTAATTCTAAAATCGTATGTGCTAGTGTGGATTAATCGTAAGGATAGTTTGCCAGTTGATTTTTTCCCTCTGTATGTGAAGTTTAGTTTTGCCATTGTGCCGATAATTTGAACATATCAAATATAACCAAAATGGCACGATTTATGGCACGATTATGTTTAATTGATTTAGATTGTTTTAAATTGTTTTAAGTTATTCGTAATGTAAACTACTGTTTTTGTTGAGTTTATTAAGTTTATAGTGATTTAAGAGGTTTTGGTAGTTTGAATCCCTTCGCGGTCACTAAATGGGAATTTTCAATAGTATTTTGAAAGTTCCCATTTTTATTTGCTCTTAATTTAGCTGATAGCAGATAGTTTGAGCAAGAATTGAGCTCATGCTAAATTTTAGAATGTTTTTGCTCCGAAAGTTGAGCCTTAAATTGGATGGAAAGAGCCTATATTGAAGTTTCCTTTTAGTGTTAATACTTCCTAATGATTTTACTGTATATCATAATGTATTTGAACTTTCTATTGCCTTTTTTTGATTATTTTTATACTTTAATGTGTATGAATTTGATTTGTTTAGTGACTTGTCAGAATTAAACAAACTTAAACTTTTTGGGTTTTTCTATCAGGCTCTATTTACGACCATGTATTCATGAGTAATGAAGTATACGCGCTTTTCAAGAGAGAATTAAATTAACGCTCTACGCGCATCCATAGATTAAAAAAATAAGAATATATCTAGAACGAGATATTGCCATTCTTCCAAAATTAATTTAGCTTTAAACTTTATAGGAAAGGCAAACGGGTTTGGTAAAGATGAACGTATATACAGTTAGAATCCACTAGAAAAACCTATCGTAATCGTAAAAAATCACTGTTGATATCACAATAAATTAGAGCTTATGAAACGAAGATCACTCATAAAAAAAATTGGACTAACAACAGGAGCGCTTTCATTAGCACCTATTGCATTAGCCGCTAAAGCTTCAGAACAAAAGTATGTGGGTAGTTCATTTAAGATTGCCCATATCACAGATGTTCATATACGCCCAGAGGAGAATGCTCCAGAGCGCTTTAAAAAGTGTATTGCTGAAATAAAGAAGCATAAGATAGATTTTATTCTCAATGGAGGTGATACCATATATGCAGCAGATTATGATACTATTGATAGGCAAAGGATGCTTGATCAATGGGAGTTATGGGATGATGCTAGAAAAGACCTGGCCAATTATGAAGTGTATAGTTGCTTAGGGAATCATGATATGTGGTGGGCAGCACCAAATAAGTCAGATGCCATGTACGGTAAAGACTATGTGGTTAAGCGATTGGGTATCCCAAAGCGATACTATAGTTTCGATAAAAATGGTTGGCATTTCATTATCCTAGATAGTAATAATGCTAATGCAGGTTCTTTAGATGAAGAACAACGGCAATGGCTAGAAAATGATCTAAAAATGCTTGAGAAGGCTACCCCAATAGTAATTATGTCTCATTATCCAATACTGGGAGTTAGTACAATTATAGACGGAGGAAATCATAAGGATACTGACTATATTACTAAATTGTTTTATCAGCATAACGATAAGAAAATACACTGCTTTAGTGGTCATGTTCATCTGTTGGATACTGCCACTTATAATGATGTTCACTATTACTGTAATGGTGCCGTAAGTGGCTTTTGGTGGGAAAAAGGAAATGAGCATTCTGCCCATAAATATTGGTATCACCAAACCCCACCAGGTTATGCTATTTTAGAACTTAAAGATGATGGGTCTTTAACTAATACGTATCATACCTACTAAAGCTTAGCACAGATTAAAATTTTAAGCATTAGTTACATAATTATAAAGTTTGTTTAAAAACGTAAAGAATGAAATCTATACGCAAGAATAGAAGAAGTTTTATTAAAAAATTGGGCTTGGGAGCTACTGCTGTTGCGGTATCAAATACCAGCTCATTTGCGTTTACGGCCAAAAATACCGCCAAGCCCAAAGATGCTGTAAAAATGGGCTTTATTACCGATATACATCATGGGTATTGCAAAGATGCACTACAACGTCTTAACGTCTTTTTAAAACAAGCCTCAAAAAGAGATTTAGATTTTATTATTCAAGCAGGTGATTTTTGCCATCCAACTGAAGAAGGAAAGGAGTGTATTGATTTGTGGAACACTTACAAAGGGGATACCTACCATGTGTTGGGAAACCATGATATGGATAAAGGAACCAAAGAAGAGACTATGGCATTTTGGGGAATGACCAATAACTATTACTCTTTTGATAAGGGCGATTTTCATTTCATTGTACTTGATGGTAATTATATTTTGAAAGATGATACTTATGTAGACTATGCACATGCTAATTTTTATATTGAGCAACAGCATCGAAGCTTAGTACATCCTGATCAGATTGATTGGTTAAAGGAAGATTTAGCATCTACTGATAAACAATGTATCATTATATCGCATCAGGCGTTTGATGAAATTTGGGATGGCTGGTCATCACCAAGTCGCTTTGCTGTTAGAAAAGTAATTGACGATGCTAATAATCGCACCGATTTTCAAAAAGTGATAGCTTGTTTTTGTGGTCATCATCATGTAGATGACCACAGTATAATTAATAAGGTGCATTATTTTCAAATGAATAGCGCTTCGTATTATTATGTAGGGGAAGGCTATGGTTCTGATGATAGTAAGGCTATGTATGAAGATTCCATTTTTGCATTTCTTACTATTGATCCCAAGGGGCGTATTGTAATAGAAGGCAAGCGTAGTAATTTTGTTTCTCCCACACCAACCGATTTAAAACATCCTGATGCATCTAGGCTCTCAGCCTCTATTAGCAACAGGGAAATAGAATTTACAGCTAAATAGTGATATGTTATGACCATAAAAACGATTAAAAAAGGAAGTTTGATACTATTGGTGTTAAGCGTATTGTTTGCTTTTACATCTTCATCAGACAAAGAAGTTTCACCACCCTTGGCAAAGCATGTGATTTTAATTGGCTCTGATGGTTTTGGTGCTTATGCTTTTGAAAAAGCCAAAATTCCAAACCTAAGAAATATGATGAAAAGAGGAGCCTACTCTTTAAATGCTAGGTCGGTTTTACCTTCTTCAAGTGCTGTTAATTGGGCATCTATGATTATGGGTTCTGGGCCTGAATTACATGGTTTTACAGAATGGGGGAGTAAAACACCAGAGTTGCCCTCTAGAATAGTTGGAAAAGGGGGTATGTATCCAACAATATTTAGCCTAGTAGATGAGCAAATGCCAACAGCTAAAAAGGGTGTTTCGTATACTTGGGGCGGTATTGGTTACCTTTTTGAAAAAGATATGGTGAATCTTAATTTTAATGGCGCAGAAGATGAAGAAACCGTTGAAAAGGCATTGGACTTTATAAAAAAAGAAAGTCCTGCACTAACGTTTATCCATCTAACACACCCTGATAACGAAGGGCATGAAATAGGACATGACACCCCAGCATATTATGCTGCAGTTGAAAAGGTAGATGCTTTAATTGGGGATATTGTGGCTGCGCTTAAAACACAAGGAATTTTGGAGGATACAATTATTATTTTTAGTTCAGACCATGGAGGTGTTGATAAAGGCCATGGCGGAAAAACCCTTCTTGAGGTAGAAATTCCGTGGATAATTTATGGAAAAAACATCCCTGCAAAAGGGCTGTTAAAATCTAGTGTAGTAACTTATGATACTGCTGCAACTATAGCTTATGTACTAGGTCTTGAAACTCCAGATTTTTGGCGCGGAAAACCAGTGTTAGAAGTTTTTGAAAAATAACCAAGAGACCACTATATAGTTGGGTTTTTAGGTATTTTCTTTAGGATGGCACTGATGATTATTTTTGCATGAACCCTAGAGTTTTCTATAAACCATTTATGGGTTTCCATTCCGCCGCAAATAACACCCGCTAAATATAAGCCTGCCACATTACTTTCCATAGTATCTGGGGTGTACTGCGGTAGTCTTTTTTCATCTTCAGACAAGCGAATGCCTAGCTTTTCTAAAAATTCAAAATTAGGTTTGTAGCCCGTTAAGGCAAGCACAAAATCATTTTCTAGGGTAATATTTCCATCGGTAGTATTTAGAATAATGCTGTTTGCCGTTATTTCTTTTACTGTAGTGTTGTAAAATGCCGTAATGCTGCCTTCCTCAATACGATTTATAATATCTGGTCGTACCCAGTATTTTACCCGTTTGCCAACTTCTGGACCTCTAATAATAAGACTCACTGTTGCACCTTTTCGCCAGCATTCTAGGGCTGCATCAATAGCAGAATTACTAGCCCCCACAACCGCTACTTTTTGATTGGCATAATAGTGAGGATTACCGTAATAATGGGATACTTTGGGTAATGCTTCGCCAGGAACATTTAATGTATTTGGCAAATCATAAAAACCTGTAGCCACCACAATATTAGAAGCAGTATAGTTTCCTTTGTTAGATGTTACTTCAAAAGAATCTGCTGTTTTTTGTACAGTTTCTACCTTTTCAAAAAGCTGAATGTTTAGCTTGTTTGACGTAACAATTCTTCGATAATACTCTAATGCCTCATCGCGTTTGGGTTTAGCTTCTTTGCTTATGAATGGAATATTGTCTATTTCTAATTTTTCTGAAGAAGAGAAAAACTGCATATTCGACGGGTAATTGAAAAGCGAATTTACAATAGGGCCTTTTTCAAGAATTACATAACTAAGTCCTTTTTTCTGAGCTTCTAAGCCACAAGCAATGCCAATGGGACCACCTCCAATAATAATAAGGTCAAAAGATGTCATTATCCAGCTATTTTCTTTAAATCTTGAATAGTTTGTGTTGGGTTGGCACTTTTAAAGACAAAACTACCCGCTACCAATACATCGGCACCAGCGTCTGTTAATGATTGCGCATTTATAGAGGTTACCCCGCCGTCTATTTCAATAAGTGTGGCAGCTTCTTTTCGTTGAATAAGGGCTTTTAAAGCCTTCACCTTATTATATGTATTTTCAATAAATGACTGACCGCCAAAGCCGGGGTTCACACTCATTAAACAAACCACGTCAATATCATGAATTATATCTTCTAAAAGAGAAATATTTGTATGTGGATTTAGTGCCACACCTGCTTTCATTCCTGCTGCCTTTATGCCCTGTAGTGTACGGTGTAAATGCGTGCAAGCTTCATAATGTACGGTGAGTATGTGAGCTCCTAAATTGGCAAAGGTTTTGATGTAACGGTCAGGGTCAATAATCATCAAATGCACATCTAGCGGTTTGGTAGCATGCTTTGCAATTGCTTTTATTACAGGCATGCCATAGGAAATATTTGGAACAAAAACACCATCCATAACATCAATATGATGCCAGTCGGCGTCACTATTATTCACCATTTCCACATCGCGTTGTAAGTTGCCAAAGTCCGCCGCTAAAAGCGAAGGTGCTATTTTTGTTGTACTCATTGTAGTGACTTAAATATTTCATACAAAAGTAATGAAATGAAGGCGCTTTTGATGTGCTTTGTTTTGGTATTTTGAATCTACCAATCCTTTAAATTACTTTGAAATATATTGCTACGCTATGTTTTATGATGGTTTTAGGTTCTTATTACAAATGGTTCGTTGAATATGATGGTTTAACGAAAATGAATAACTGTAGAATACATAAAGAATCACAACATTACTGCTGTGATTCTTTATTTTTTGGGTTAAGGTATCATTTTCTGATGCCCTTAACACTCAATTTGGTTTCTATGTTTTTTATTTTTTACCCGTATAAATTTCATGATTAGGATCACCACCTGCTTGTAAATAGGCAAAAAGATTTTTAATTTCTTTAGGGTTTAGTCTATTTAATAAACCTGATGGCATGGGTGACAGCGGTGATAATTCCCTTTTTACAACCTCAGATTTTGAAATATCAACCATATAGCTCTCATTAAAGGGGTTGGGCATTAGGGTGACTGTGGCATCGGTTTCGGTTTTAATTCTGCCCGATATTTTTTTGCCGTCTTTTAAGTGAAATAAAGTATTGGCATATTGATCAGAAATTTCATCATTAGGGCTGTATGTTGCAAATAACATTTCATAATTGTTGAATTTGGTGTGTGCCTGTGTTAAATCTGGCCCTACAGCGGCGCCCTCACCCCGCATACGATGGCAAAGCACACACATGCCGGCTTGAAAAGTACGTTTTCCTTTTTCAAATTCAGGTTTGTAATCAGCAAGGGCATCGCCCCATACCATTTGACCTATTTCTTTACCTCCGTACTCATTGCCAGGGCCAATAGGCTGTGGTAAATCGGCAACTGCTGTACTAGGAGAATAAACACCAGACATTTCTTGAAAATATTCTTTTTCATTATCAGGTACATTTTTCATAGCCGCCAAGCGAATATTTTCCATCCCAGGTTTAAAGCTAAGGCCACCTTTGGCATTAAGTACATCATAAAACCATTGAAAATATTTTTCTCTAGCGGCTTTCGTCCAACCCTTTTTTGCGTGACTAAGTAGTACCCCATAATAAATAGCTTCACTAGGGGGCATTTTTGCTAAAATTTCACGAATGAGTGGTCCATATTGTTCGCTACGGTTTGTGGTCTCTTCCGATAAAAATTCTTTTGTTAAGGTTGTTTTTTCTTTGGTGTGCTTTTCTAAAAGTGCAACCAAACCTTGAGTAATGCCATCGGCATCTAAATAAAGTAAAAGCTGCCCTAATTCTCTATTCATTTCATCACTAGCGTGAGGAAAATGAGGTTTTAATTTCTTAGAAGTAGCTAGCTTATCTGCATTGTTCGGTGCGCCCATTCGTATAAATAGCAGTTCATAGCTACGTAATAGATTAAGTTGGTGTTGTGGGGATTGCTTTTCTAATGAAATAGTATTCAATTTTTGAAGAATTTTTGATAGCATTGAAGCATCACCTTGATGTGCTAAACCAATGCTAGCTTCAATAATTTTTTCTGCTGCCTTTTCATTCATAAAACGATTAAACCATTGGTCAACATTTTGATGTTCTAAAGCAACTCGCGCAGCATAGCGAATATATCGATCTTTATGGTCAAGATTTTCCCAAGCCAAAGGTATCGCTTCTGCCGAGGTGGTTGTGTGGTATTTTTCAAGATTTTTGCGTAATTGCCGTAAGGCTGCAGCTTCTTTATTTACCGTTGTATTTGCTGCTTTTGAGGCATTACCAACGTATCGAAGTCTGAATAAATGAGAATCAATGCGTCTGCCTCCAGAAGCGAAATATAAATTTCCATCAGTACCAGCAATCATATCGGTTAGGGGTAGGGGAGTTCCTGATAAAAATTCTTTTCGTTCAGCTGTATAGCTGCTTCCGTCAGGTTTAAGGTCGGCAAAATATAGGGTGCCAAAACTCCAATCCATCACGAAAATGCCATTTTTATAACTTCCAGGAAAATCCAAGCTTGCTCCAGAAAGTACTGCTGTTGGTGAGCCTTGCTCTAAATTATGGATGGCAGGGAGCGCATCAGGATAATAGGCAGGCCATTTTCCAGAGCCTGTACGCCAACCATATTCACTACCGCTAGTTACGTGACAAATTCTTGTTGGACGGTACCAAGGCATTCCTATATCCCATTCCATATCAGCATCGTAAGCAAAAAGCTCTCCGTCTGGGTTGAAAGCCATATCAAAGGGGTTTCTGTAGCCAGCAGAAATAATTTCCCAATTGCTGCCTTCAGCATTGAATTTAGCAATCCATCCGCCTGGCGCTTTTATGTCATTGGCATGACCACGAGCATCTAAATAGGGTTCAAATAAATTATCTTCTCCCCAATTTACAGGAAGTCTGCTTTTTTCTTTTAACTTTTCAGGTATTAAGGTATGGTTACCAGCAATAAAATAAATTTCTTTGCCATCAGGTGATAGTACAAGACTGTGTGGGCCGTGCTCACCAGAACCATCAAGTTTAAGTAGTCTTTTAACCGTGTCTAATGTACCATCATTGTCAGCGTCTGTAAGGCGGTAGACACCACTAGCATTTTGTTGCTCTTCTGGTATTTCATCATTCCAGTTTTTGTTTACCGCAACATAAAGACTGTTGAAAGCCCATAGCATTCCGTGGGCTTCGCCAATATTTAAATCTAGTGGGTGTATATCTTTTGCTTTTAATTTGCTGTCTATGGCAGGGGCATCAAAATAATATATTTTGCCATATTGATCGCAGGCATAAATACGCTGGCCTGGTCCTTGTGCTAGAGATACCCATGAACCTTGCTCATTAGTGCTGGGTTGGTAAAGGTCTTCTAAGACAAAATCTTTAGGAAGGTTAAAACTGATTTCTTGTTCTTGTTCATCAGATGTTGTTTCTGGTGTGTCATTTTTACAAGAAAATAAAAGAAGGCTTAAAATAAAAAGGGTGGTAAGGAATTTATTCATAATGCTATAGGTGAATGGTTTGCTATAAAAATACTAAAAACTACTGGATAAAAGTAGGGGTTACAAAATTGCATCAATTTGTTAGGAATGGGTTGGTGTTTAATCTTGTGTTATGACAGCTGAGCTGGGTTGACAAAGAAAAAGACCGCTGCGCTACAGGAATCAAGAATCAAGACCGTTGCGCTGAAAGAAAATAGAACAAAGAACAGAGACTTTTGAATGTCCCTGATTATAGTTGACCGTTTTTAGTGATTCATTTCATTGTTAAAAACAGGGCTATTTTGATTGTTTTTCATAGGTATTGATTTCCAAGTTCACTAAGTGCAATACTCAATATCTATTCTCTCTTTTTTTCTTCTCCCTACTCTTACAGTTAGAGGTTCTGTATTTTGAGCTGTCTTAGGCCTTCGTAAGTGATTACAGCAACAGCATTTGCTAAATTTAAGCTACGAATGTGCTCACTGTATAAGGGTATTTTGTAAAGTTTGTCAGTATTGTTTTGAACAATTTTTTCTGGCAAACCCACAGATTCTTTTCCAAAAATGAGAAACATATCGTCTTCAAAGTTTATAGCCCAATGGTCTTGTTTGCCGTGGCTAGAGAAATACACCATTTTTTTATCAACATGGGTGGTGAAGAAATGTTCTGCGCTCTCATAAATAAAAAGTGATAGGTGTTGCCAATAATCTAGTCCTGCACGTTTTAAACGCTTGTCACTTAATTCAAAGCCAAAAGGTTTGACAAGATGTAAGGTAGCACCTGTAGCTAATGCCAACCTGCCAATATTACCTGTGTTGTTTGGTATTTCGGGTTCAATGAGAACGATGTTTAAGCTCATTTTTTATGTAGGGTTTTTAAATATAAATGCTCTACTTTTTCTCTAGCCCAAGGTGTTCTTCGTAAAAATTTTAAAGATGATTTTATGCTAGGGTTGCTCTTAAAACAGTTGATGTTTATTTCGTTGGCTAACGCTTCCCATGAGTAGTTTTGCGTAAGGTACTCTAGGATATCAACCAGCTTTACCCCATGCAGCGGATTGTTAGGTTGTTCTTGTATTGTGTTTGTTTCTTTAGTCATAAAGAGAAAAATGAAAGGTGTATGGCGAACATGTGAATTGTCCATTTTTTTTACAGTCTACCAAACCTATAAAATGAAAAAACTCCGGTAATCACTCCGGAGTTTATTCATCAATCAAAAAACGAACAGTCATGATACACTGTTGTTACTGTCAAAATTACAATTTATATGCCAAATTTCCAATTTAAGGAGAATTTAACACCGTATATGCTGTAATATACTATCCTAGATAGGTTTTTAAAATTTTACTTCTTGAAGTGTGCTTCAATCTACGAATAGCTTTTTCTTTAATTTGGCGTACTCTTTCTCTGGTAAGGTCAAAAGTTTCACCAATTTCTTCAAGTGTCATTGAGTGCTGTCCTGCTAATCCAAAATATAGACGAATAACATCAGCCTCTCTTGGGGTTAAGGTTTCTAAAGCGCGCTCAATTTCTGTGCGTAACGATTCATGCAATAACTCTCTGTCAGGGTTTGGCGATTCACCACTACGAAGTACATCGTAAAGGTTAGAATCTTCACCTGCAATTAAAGGCGCATCCATAGATACGTGACGCCCAGAATTTTTTAAAGATTGTTTTACATCTTCAACCGTCATATCAAGTTCCTTTGCAATTTCTTCAGCAGAAGGCATACGTTCATGCGCTTGCTCTAAAAAGGCAAAAGTTTTATTGATTTTGTTTATTGAACCAATTTTGTTCAATGGTAAACGAACAATACGTGACTGTTCTGCTAACGCTTGTAAGATAGATTGACGAATCCACCATACGGCGTATGAAATAAATTTGAAACCACGAGTTTCATCAAAACGTTGTGCCGCTTTTATCAATCCTAAGTTTCCTTCATTGATTAAGTCTGGCAGAGTAAGGCCTTGGTTTTGGTACTGCTTAGCAACCGATACCACGAATCGAAGATTGGCTTTTGTTAGTTTTTCAAGAGCGATCTGGTCGCCTGCCTTGATGCGTTGAGCCAATTCTACTTCTTCATCTGCGGTAATCAAATCTACTTTGCCGATTTCTTGCAAGTACTTGTCCAAAGATGCGGTCTCCCTGTTGGTGACCTGTTTTGTAATTTTAAGCTGTCTCATGTAAGGGGATTAAATTCATATGCAATAGACTGCATATACTTATACGTACAATTTTCCGAAATGTTACAAAAAGGTGTAAAAAAGTTGTTTTTTTCGATGAAAGCCCTGCAATTAGTACTAAACTCGTCTTAACTTTTTTGAAACCGAGAATTATAACTGTTATGTCGTAATGAAGTCCGTTTTTGTTGCATAACCATAGTTGCTTAACTTTAGTATGCCAAAATTATGGCAAAAGTTCTATAATTTACAAGTAAAAAAAAGGTTAAGATGCATTCGCTATTTATTTAGGGCGCCTCACCTTCCAAGGGCTTTTTTTCAACAGCCAATCAATATTGCCTTCCCATTGATCGGGTAAGTTCCATGTAAAGAGTGGGTCTCTCATCTCAGTAAATATTTTCTTTCCTTGCTTATAAATTTCGAGTCTGGTTACTGTTTGGATTTTTTCATATTGCGAAATATCAACGTCCCAGTAGCCTGAAGGTGGTACCTCATAAATTTCTTCAGAGTAATAGGCGTCGCCATATTCATTAATTTCTACCGTTTCTTTTACAACAACTCCGCCTTCTGAAGTTTGTACATAACGGTCATTTGCTACTATTTTTTCATCAAAAGAATACTGAACGCTGCCACAAACGATGGTTCCAGCACCGAGAATTTTGCCCAACTCATCCATGTCATAAGTTTCTAACGAACGATAATCTACTTTTGCTTTTCTAAGGTAGCTTATAGTTTTTCTGTTGTCTAGTACTTCTAAATCTGATGCGCTAATTAACCTGTTTACTACATATTCTTGTGCTTGCAACCCTTTTCTGCCTAGGCTTTTACCAGATTTTCCATCATAAAAATCAAAGGGTATTACAGCAACTAAATTTTCGTTAAAAGGGGGGTAGGTATATACCTGGGCTTCTTTTTTCGTTTTGTTTTCTGAAACACCAAATTTTAATGTTTCACCGTTGGCATATTTTATCCGACGTATTTTGGCTGTAGCTAATTCATATATTTTTTCATCATCAGATTTTTGATATTGTATACGTGTATCGCCTACCAGCGTAACTTTGGCTTCAATAATATCATCATCAACAGTTAATATAATGTCACTTTTTTGAGCTTGTGTTAAATGGCACATGAATAGTATAAGTAAGAAACTTAATACTGATTGCTTTTTTACTTTGTTTTTCATTTTAATACTTTTTGGGGGTTAAAAAAGGTTCTTGTTGAATGAAATGATTTTGTCTTTTACAATTGCTTTTCTATATTTTTTTGATAGGATATAGCAATGATATAATTTCCCTATTTAAAGGATGATGATTAAACTTCCTACGCAGCCTTTATGTTTGTTTTCGGGACAGGGTAATTGGAAAATGATTCAGATCAATTCACTTCTTGATTCTGCTAAAATATACTTTTTATAGGTATTTAATCGGTTTTGATTGAATTACTTAAGTTATCTAATTTTTTAAAGTAAAGTAAAGTAAAGTAATGAAGCAGGGGTCTTTTAATTCTATAATGCTAAAGTTATTTGTTGCTGGTGTAGATGTTCATTTTAAGTACATTTAGCACAGACTTTGTGTTTGCTATTTACGGTCGAATTTATTGCTTATGTCATTGAATTTTAGGTGTGTATAAGAAAGTAGATTTTCACCATGAAACTTATCTGGTACTTTTGTTAAATAGTCTTTATCTATGTTTATAATCTATATCTCACGCCAATTTGTACATTGAAAATATAAGGAGTATTACCAGTGTTATTTTTGTAAAACTTTAGTTGTGGCTTAAAAATAGATTCAAATTGAAGCTGAAAGGATTCGTTAATCTTGTAGTAGGTGCCCAAACCTACATGTATGCCAAGGCCGCCATCAGAATACGAATCGTTTGAACCTAATAATGTCAAAGGAAGGTTTACATTCTTTGCATATATGCTATTGTTACTTGTGTATCTAATACTGATGCCAGTAATGGCATTAACGCTAAATTGATTGTTTTTTACTATCGCATAGCTTGCTTCTATAGGCATTTCAAAGTGACTTAATTTTTCAGTCAACATGATTTCTTCAGTTTCGGTAAACATATTTGAAAATGTAGTGTATGTGACTTTTTCTTTAAATCGTATGTTTCTGTAAAAGTTAGTTTCTGTGTTATTTGCCAGTATAGGAACGTTATGGGTTGTTTTTTCTGTTTGCATATAAGAAGCGCCTACTCGTAAAGACAACTTGTTATTCATAACGAAAATAAGATAGGCACCGTAGCTTAAATTTGTTGAAACGGTTGTATTGTTGTTTTTTAAGCGGGCGTCTATTGCAGAAGTTTTTGACAGATTGCCTTGTATTGCGGTTCCAATAAAGGGGAAGATGTGAAATATTTTGTCTTGCGAAGGTATGGTATCTTTTTTTGCTTTTTTTGGAAGTGATTTTTTTCTGGTTTTTAAGATGTTTTTGGTTCTTTTTATAGTGTCTTGTTCCTTGATTTTTGCATTGTTTTTTTGATTTTCTTTTGTGGTTGTTAGCGAATGTTTTTTTCCATTGTATTTATTTTTAGGTGTTTTGTTTTTAGAATTTTCTGAGATTGAAGCAATGTCTGTGTTAAGTGTTTTTTTAGTGTTTTTTCTTGTGATTGTGGTGTTTGAAAAGTTTTTAGGTGTATTTTTTTTAGAGATGCGATTGACCTTTTTTAGATTGCTGGCTTTTATCGATTGTTCTGCGTTAATAGAATTGGTTTTTGAGGTTGATATCCTTGTGGAGGAAGTACCTGATGCGCTGGAGATTTTATTGTCAGGATGTTGATGATTATTAACGTCTTTATTGTGCGTTTTTGTTTCGTTTGTACTTATTTTAGTTTCTTTTGATGAGCTATTATTTTTTTCTGATTTTAATGTTGAAGTGTTTAACTGTTCTTTTCTTGATGAATCGTTGTGTATAAAATAAGCCATAGATAAAATACCTACTAGGATAAGTAATCCTCCAAAAAACCAATAATACACCAATCTTTTACGTCTGATTTTATCGAGAGTTTTCTCGATGTTGGGCCATACCTCATTGCCGGGCGCTATTTCCGCTTCAGCTAGGCGTTTTTTAAAGAGTTCCCCTAAGTCATTTTTATCTTGCATGGCTTTTTCTAGTTTTAGAGGTACTATTGCTTTTTGTAATCTTTGATTTTAAAATTGCTTTTGCCCTATGAAGATTTGATTTGGATGTATTTTCTGAAATATTTAGCAGGGTAGCTATTTGTTTATGAGAATACTCCTCAATTTCATATAAGTTAAAAACGATGCGGTATTGGTTTGGTAACGATTGAATTAGTGCAATTAATGCTTCCCATGAAGGGGGTAAATCATCATTTTCTAAATTAGTGTCATCGCTTAGCTTTTCCTCTGTTGTTTTGTCTAAACCGTATTCTTTGTTTTTTTTGTAATTATCTATAGCTTTATTTATTGCAATACGTTTCATCCAACCTTCAAATGAACCTTTTTTATTGTATTTTTTGATGGTTTCAAAAATTATAATAAAAGTGTCATGTAAATGGTCTTCTGCTTCAGCATGGGTACGACAGTATTTTAAGCATACAGGAAACAGTTTGTTTTTATATATAGTATATAACTGTTCTTGAGCTTTTCTGTCTTTTTTGATACAACTTCTTATAAGCTGGTCTAATTGCAATTCATGTGAGTTTTATTTTTAGACTAATTTAAATCGATTTTTTTTTGTACAGTGATTGTATGCCATTTTTTAAGGTTTCTGCCAATGGTTTAGGTTGTTTTTTTAATGCTTAAAGTAAACCTAATCATGCATCTGAAAATCTATTTCGCTTTTGTAATGCTTCAAAATATACTGCTACGCTATTTAATAGTTTATTTGTTGCTATTATAAGAGTTTAAGACAAAGAACAAATACATGAATTAGGTTGAATGTGTTTTATGTGTTAGAAATATTATTATGTTTTGAAATCACCTTAAAAGAGAATGTTGTACTTTTTTTTAACTTTAGCATAGCGGTGTTTTGCTAAAATTAAGAAAACACTTTATGGCATTAAAGCCTCAAAACAAAGTTTTAAATACGCCAAGTGGTTTTAATGTTTGTTAGTGACTTCCTCATCTGGGGTTTTACATTCTTTTTCTAAGGTTATTTTTTCTGTAAATGTTTCTTCCGTATTGCCTTCCTCGGTTACTACGGTTTTGGTATACATTTTTTCTAAGGTTATTTTAGTATCATTAATACAGCTGGCTTTCCAGTCAAAATTCCAATCTGCTTTAATCTGGTCTTCTTCTGCTATTTCTCCTTCTTCGTTTTCTTCAAAAGAACCAAAATTGATGTTTAAATGTAGGTCTGAGCCAACGTAGTAGAAAATCCAGGTGCCAACTTCTTCTTCATATACAGGCTCGGTTTCTTCTTCATTCTCATTGGTTTCTTCTTCTTCTTCTTCTTCTTCTTCATTTTGTTGAAGAACAGAAAAAACAACACTACCGTCATTTCGCATAGTAAAGAACGAATCAATGTATGGGCTTTCTTCATTGTCACTGTTGGCTACTTTCCATACGCAGTCTTGAATGATGCCGTTACAATTACCTATGATAATTTCTAGTTCTTCTTCAATACAAGTTTGTAATGATTGTTGTAGCTCGGCATTATTGTTAATTGTGACCGCCGTACCATCTGTTAAATTTCCAGAAATTGGGTAGCTAAATCCTATGGAATAACCTTGGCTTAAATTCCCTATGAGTTCTGCAAAATTGTCATTGCCAGATATAGAAGTGCGATTTACATATTCATTGTTATCATCAAACTGATAAACTACAAAAGGATAAATAAACTCTATGCAACCCACATCAGTAAGTTCTGGTTGAGACTTGGTTACAAGGCCTAGGTAATTATAGAGTTCATTTTCTTTGTTAATTGTTTCTATGCTATTAAAACTTGGAGCTTCATTGTCTAAAAGTGATTCGATATACTTGTCATCAAAGTCACTTTGGCACGATACTAAGGCCAGTAATACGATAGGTAATAGTATTTTTTTCATGATGATGTAAAGATTACGGTTCAAAATGTAGTCTTGTTTTTGATCAAATAGTTGCGTAAAAAATTAAAAAAAATACTTTTTTACGTCAAATAGCGCCTATTCGTACGTATTCGCGTAGCAAATGTTTCTTTTTTCTCCTTATGTTGCTACCGTTTTAAACACTGAAGTTTCTATATCTTTCTTTGCTATTGTCAAAAAATTACTCTGTAGCTATGATTCTACAATAACTTATTTGCCTCGGTAAAGTGAAAAGTGAATTTTCTCAAATGCTAGATTTAAAAAAATGCAAGCGTGTGTTTTTAATTGCCTAATAATAAAGAATCAACTTTGAAAGAATACATAGAAAATCTATCAAAAAAAATAAAATTATAAGAATTCATCTGGTTTTAATGCGATGCTAAATGTTTGTACAACTAAGGATATACTTGTTTGTTGAGAAGTAAATGTTATGGGTAGGCTTTATCAAATTATTAAAACAAAAAACCCCAATATTGCTATTGAGGTTTTTGTGTTAATTTAAAAAAGAGAAAATTTAATCTCTTCTTGGTTTACGATCTCTGTTTCTATCGTCTCTTCCTCTGCTACGATCACGATCGTTGCTTTTACGAGGTGGTCTTTCTACATAGCCTTCAGGTTTTGGCAATAATGCCTTTCTTGAAACTTTGTCTTTACGTGTTCTTGGATCTACGCCAAAGTATTTCACATCAAAAACATCGCCCATGTTTACAACATCAGAGACATTTTCTGTACGTTCCCATGCTAGTTCAGATACATGAAGCAATACTTCGTTTCCTGGAGCATCTTGATACTCAACAACAGCACCAAAATCTAACATTTTAATAACTTTTACTTCGTAAACGCTACCTACCTCAGGTTTAAACATCAGTGAGTCGATTTTCGCTATAACGGCATTGATACCTGTTTGGTCTGTACCTAAAATTTCAACGATACCTTCTTCTGTAACCGGATCTTCATTAATTACAATAGTACATCCAGTTTCTTTTTGAAGCTCTTGAATAACTTTTCCGCCAGGGCCAATAAGCGCACCAATAAATTCGTTCGGAATAGTGCGGGTTATCATTTTTGGAGAATGTGGTTTTACATCCGTTGCAGGAGCTGCAATAGTATCTGTTAATTTACCTAAGATATGTAAACGACCTTCTCTTGCTTGTTTTAACGCATTTACCAAAATTTCATATGACAAGCCTTTCACTTTAATGTCCATTTGGCAAGCGGTAATTCCGTCTTCTGTACCAGTTACTTTAAAATCCATATCTCCTAAATGATCTTCATCACCTAAAATATCAGAAAGAACAGCATATTTACCTGATTCTGCATCAGAAATTAACCCCATTGCTATACCTGATACTGGTTTTTTTAATTGAACACCAGCGTCCATCAATGCCATCGTGCCAGAACAAACAGTTGCCATAGAAGAAGAACCATTAGATTCTAATACTTCAGACACTACACGAACGGTGTACGGGCAATCTTCAGGAATCATTCCTTTTAAAGCACGTTGGGCCAAGTTACCATGACCAACTTCTCTACGTGATGTACCACGAATAGGTCGTGCTTCACCTGTTGAAAAAGGAGGGAAATTATAATGTAAATAGAAACGCTCTTCACCTTCGTAAGACGGCATGTCTATTTGATTTGAGTCTCTAGAAGTACCTAAGGTTACTGTTGCTAATGCCTGTGTTTCTCCACGAGTAAATATAGCAGAACCATGTGTTGATGGTAAATAGTCAACTTCACACCAAATAGGGCGAATTTCATCGGTTTTACGACCATCTAAACGTAGCCCTTCATTTAAGGTAAGGTCACGAACCGCAGCTTTTTCAGCTTTGTAGAAGTATTTTGAAATTAGGTTGCCGTATTCTTCTTGTTCTTCCTCAGAAAAAGATGCGATTACTTCTTCTTTAATTTCACTAAAGGCCGCACTTCTTTCGTGTTTTGCAGAACTAGCTTTTGCAATAGCGTACACTTTATCATAGGTGAGTTCATGTACTTTTTTTGCTAAATCTTCATCTTCTCTTTCTGGCTCATACTCGCGCACTTCTTTCTTACCAAAAGCTTCAGCAAGTTTAAGTTGTGCAGCACATTGTACTTTAATCGCTTCATGTGCAAATTTGATAGCCTCTGTCATTTCTTCTTCAGAAATTTCATCCATCTCACCCTCAACCATCATAACAGAATCTGCAGAAGCGCCTATCATCATGTCGATATCAGATTCGGCTAATTGTGCTCGGGTAGGGTTAATAACAAATTCACCATTAACACGACCTACTCTAGCTTCTGAAATAGCACATTCAAAAGGGAAATCTGACAATTGAATTGCCGCAGATGCTGCTAAACCAGCCATTGCATCGGGCATAACATCATCATCATGAGACATAAGCTGAATCATTACCTGTGTTTCTGAGTGATAATCTTTTGGAAACAATGGACGTAAAACACGGTCAACCAAACGCATGGTTAACACTTCACCATCACTTGGTCTTGCTTCTCTTTTGAAAAAACCACCAGGATAACGACCAGCGGCTGCAAATTTTTCACGGTAATCAACCGTTAGTGGAAGAAAGTCTACATCACTTTGTTTGTAATTGGAAACTACTGTACACAATAGCATACATTTTCCTGATTGAACAACAACAGAACCATGTGCCTGTTTTGCTAATTTTCCGGTTTCGATAGAAATTTCTCTCCCGTCACCAAGGTCAATGACCTCTTTAAATACTTTTGGAATCATAAAATTGATTTTTACCCGATGTTTCTTCTTCGGGATTTTGTTAAACAATGGTCACTCCGCCATGCTATTTCTCTGGTCGGAGTTGTGTGTGTTGTGTTGTTGTTGACCAATGAAAAACTGTGTGCAGCTTTTAATTTTGCCTTACAAATAAAAGCGTAAGGGCTTTAAACATCCTCTTTCAGTATTAAAAACGAGTTTTAAACGAGTAGGAGTATAAAAATAGGGGTTGAAATTATTTCAACCCCTATAACTATTTATTTTCTAATACCTAGTTCTTTGATAAGCTCACGATATTTTACAACATCTTTCTTTTTCAAATAATCTAGAAGACTTCTTCTTTTACCTACTAATTTTACTAATGAACGTTCTGTATTGAAATCTTTGTGGTTTCTTTTTAAGTGACCAGTAAGGTGATTAATACGATGTGTGAACAACGCAATTTGACCTTCGGTAGAACCTGTGTTCTCTTCTTTACCACCGTGTTTCTTAAAGATTTCGGCTTTTACTTCTTTTGTTAAATACATTCCAATATTATTTTAAATGATTTTTATGTATATGACTGGTTTTCAATCAAGCTGCAAATATACTATTATTTTGTAATGTGCAGCGGTTTTGTTGCAATAAATACGCTGAGTTTACTTCCTAATAGGATTGTTCTGAATTAAATCAATATACAAATTGATTTTTGTTTTCAAATCTCTTCGGTGTACGATAAAGTCAAGAAAGCCGTGTTCTTTAAGAAATTCTGATGTTTGAAAACCTTCAGGCAAATCTTTACCTGTTGCTTCTTTTACAATTCGTGGTCCTGCAAAACCAATTAAGGCGCCAGGTTCAGCAATATTGATATCTCCTAACATAGCATACGATGCCGTAGTACCTCCGGTTGTGGGGTCTGTGCAAAGTGAAATGTAAGGTAGTTTTGCTTCTGCTAATTGCGCTAATTTGGCTGATGTTTTTGCCAATTGCATAAGAGATAATGCGGCTTCCATCATTCGAGCTCCACCAGATTTTGAAATCATTACAAATGGCGTTTTCTTTTTGATGGCATAATCAATACCGCGAGCAATTTTTTCTCCTACAACACTGCCCATTGAGCCACCTATGAAATTAAAGTCCATACAGCAAATCACAACATCTTTTCCTAGAGATTTTCCAAACCCAGTGCGTACCGCATCTTTAAGACCTGTTTTTTTCTGAGCAGCAGTCAAACGTTCTGAATACTTTTTGGTGTCCTCAAATTTTAACGGATCTTTAGAAGTTAGTTTGGCATCAAGTTCAGTAAATTTATTGTCATCAAAGAGTATTTTAAAATACTCTTTGCTTCCAATCCGAACATGGTAATCATCTTCAGGGCTTACATAAAAGTTTTTTGCAAGATCTTCAGACTCTACGATCTTCCCTGTTGGAGATTTGTACCAAAGACCCTTTGGGGTGTCTTTCTTTTCTTCTGTAGCTGTCTGTATTCCTTTTTCTTTTCTTTTAAACCAAGCTGTCATTTCTTCCATATTTGGGTTTGATGCGTTCTTTTAAAGCGTATTAACGTTGTTCAAATCTTCGAAAGCTTTTTTCAAACGATCAATGAATGATTTTTCACCTTCGCGTAACCAAACTCTTGGGTCGTACGATTTTTTGTTAGGCTCGTCTGCTCCTTTAGGGTTTCCTATTTGAGACTGCAAGTAATCTTTTTTGTCTTGAACATAATCGCGTACACCAGCAAGAAATGCATATTGTAAATCAGTGTCAATATTCATTTTAATTACACCGTAGCTGATACCTTCGCGAATTTCTTCAACTGTAGAACCAGAACCACCATGAAAAACAAAATCAATATGGTTATGCTCTACACCGTATTTTTTTGAAATATACTCTTGCGAGTTTTTAAGTATTTTTGGAGTTAATTTAACATTACCTGGTTTGTATACCCCATGAACATTACCAAAAGCAGCAGCAATAGTAAATCTTGGGCTTACTTTTGATAACTCTTCATAAGCATAAGCTACTTCTTCAGGTTGTGTATATAATTTAGAGTCGTCCACATCAGAGTTGTCAACACCATCTTCTTCACCACCAGTGATGCCTAGTTCAATTTCTAGTGTCATATTCATTTTAGACATGCGCTCTAAATATCCTTTGCAGATTTCAATATTTTCTTCTAAAGGTTCTTCAGATAAATCAATCATATGCGAGCTGAAAAGTGATTTTCCAGTTTCTGCAAAGTGCTTTTCACTAGCATCTAACAGGCCGTCAATCCAAGGGAGTAATTTTTTTGCACAGTGGTCAGTATGTAAAATAACAGTAGCACCATAAGCTTCTGCTAACTGATGTACGTGTTTTGCGCCAGCAATAGCACCAAGAATTGCAGCTTGTTGCCCTTCGTTTGAGAGGCCTTTACCTGCGTTGAATTGTGCTCCGCCATTTGAAAATTGTAAAATAACTGGTGCATTTAAAGCCGCAGCAGTTTCTAAAACTCCATTTATAGTGTTTGAGCCAATTACGTTTACAGCGGGTAATGCAAATCCTTTTTCTTTTGCATAGTTGAAAATTTCTTGTACTTGATCACCAGTAGCAACGCCAGGTTTAATATTGTGAGCCATAATTTTTTTAGTCAATTAATTTATATTGTAAGTTGAGCAAAAGTAATAAATAATCTCCGCTAAAAAGGGTAGTTGATACCAATTTGTAGTACCGAATTACCAAAATTGTAATCTCTGAACCATCTTTTTGAGATTTCCTCAGCAGGGTTGTAGGTTTTAAAACCTAAATCGAGTCGTATGACAAAGTACGTAAAATCATAACGTAGACCAAAACCTGAGCCCAAAGCTATATCTTTTAAAGAACTTATTCCGTTGAAAGTTGCATCCGCTGAGGCATTGTCAAAAACATTCCAAATATTTCCAGCATCTGCAAAAATAGCCCCTTTGAGGTTTCCTAAAACGGGAAAACGATATTCTAAATTAAGGGCAAGTTTTAAATTTGCTTCATTAAAGTCGAAAAAATTACCAGTTGTGCCAGGGCCAAGCGAATAGGGGCGCCATGCTCTGTTGTCATTAGATCCTCCTCCAAAATAACTACGTACAAAAGGAATGTCTTTGGCATTGCCGTAAGGAATAGCAATGCCGAAAAAGCTATGAAAAGCTAATACGTTAGATCTTGATACATTCCAATATTTTACAAAATCATATTCTGTTTTTATATATTGCGAATAGGGTACGTTTAATATTAAGGTCTGATTATTCTCATTTTTATTAAAGTTGACAAAATTGGACAGTGCTGACAATAAATTACCTGCTGCCTCTACCTTAAAACTAAATTGATAAAAATTGTTGTCTGTAGGTCCTTTTCTGTTGTTTTTGTCAAAAGTGTAGTTGCTGGCAAAAATAAGGTCGTCATTAGTTAATCGTATTGTACGCTCAAAAACACTAAGTACCTCTTGAAATTGTTGTGATGTGCTGGGTACGTCGTTAGTGATTACGGCGTTGATAAAATCGTTGGCACCTTCTGGTATAGTTAATGCCCCCGTCTGATCATAATTATTTGTGAGAAAAGGATTGGTTTTAAATGCTTCATCTTGGGCTATATTGTTTAGCCTGTTGTAGGTGTTTCTGTATACATCAAAAAACCTATTTGTATTAATATTTCTAACAAATTGAACGTTCAATAGTTCTACCTTATGTTTTTTAAAGTCAGATGGCGACCAACTATATCCTAAAACAGCATTGAAGGTTTGTTTGTCTAGACCAATATTTTTTTGAGAATTTCCCCCCACACTAAAACGTGTTTTAGGCAACATATAGTTAGGGATGATTTTTTTAGTATTCACTAAAGGAAGTAAAATTCTTGGGAAATCGAGTTTTAAATCGGCACCAAATTCTAATAACAACCTGTCGGTAAGGTTCTTTTCGCTTGAAGAGCCTATATTTAATCGGCCAGATAGACTTAAATTTTCAGCTCCTTTAAATAGATTTCTTGCTTTTAATGAAGGCGCAAACCCTAAGCCGATTGTTTGAATGTTGGAATGGGTGACGTCAAAATTGGTGTTAAACGAATATTTGGGACGCGCGCTTAAATAAATGTTTGCAGCAAGTTTTGTATTTGTAGAGTCTTCTTCAAAATTTATGCTTGGGTATCTAAATAAATTTAAGTTGTTAATTTGACGTTGCGTATTTAAACGGTCAATATCTTTATAGATACTGTCTTTATGAAAGAAAATTGCATCAGCTAATGTTTCTGGTTTGTAGCGTAATTTACCTTTGTGGTAAATGGTGTAATCGTTAAATCGAGTAACGTTCATATCTCCATCGGGGTATTCTGTGTAGATGTTGATATCGTTGAATTTAAATACCTTATACTTTGTTGTGGTTAAGGTATTTCCTTCACGTTTTTTTAAATCATCAATGTTTAATTTGACGTTTATTTTTCGGTCATTTCCAGCTAAGGTGGTGTCACTAACTAAATCGTAATTGATAGCACTTTTTTGAAAATTATAAACGCCCTTGTTTCTAAAAACCTCGGTCAATCGATCTCTTTCATTATTAAAATCAAGTAAATTGAATTGTTGATTTGTTTTAATGAGCGAATTTGTTTTGGCTAGGTCGTATAACGAATCAATTGCCTGCGAAGCAATATTTTGAGAAATAGAATCTATTACGTAGGGGTCGCCAAGGGTTATTTTGTAGTTTACGGCAATGCGCTGCTTTCTTTTTAGCGAATCAATAACATAGGTAGTTTTGTTGTTGAAATATCCTTTGGTGCTGTAATACGTATTTATGCGTTTGAGTGATTTTCGGGTTTTTGCGGTATCTAAAATAGCTGGAGGTTCGCCAATATTTTTAAGCGATTCGCTTAGTCCTACCGCAAGAAAAGATTGGCCTAGTCGATGCACTTGCTTTTTTGAAAGTAGATTGGTGAGACGCTGTTTTCTTTTTGGTTTTCTATGTAGCCATGCTTGAAATGAAGAATCAGGATTTACCTTGGCTAAGTTGTATAGGTTGAGTCGTAATTTAAAGCCCAATAGGCTACTGTTTGGTTTTTGAATAATAAGGCTTTCAATATCTTCATCGGTTATTTTTGTGCTATCAACAAGAATATTGTTTTTTACAATTAAAAGCTCATTTTCATCCACTCTTTTGAGTGCATTACATGAGGATATAATGACAACTAAAAATAATAGGCTTATTTTAGCAAAACTTAATTTGTAGGGTGACATTATCCTCATAGGAGTCAAAAATACGTTAAATATATATTATCTGAATGCTAGTTAAAAGCGAAATAAAACGAATAGTTAGCTTACAGCAAAAAAAGTACCGAAATGAACACGGATTATTTTTTGTTGAGGGAAAAAAGACTGTGCAAGAATTACTGGTTTCAACTATAGCATTGCATAAAATTTACTGTACTAATCCTGAAGATTTTACCGTTTCAGCTCCTTTTTTAGAACATATTACTGATGCAGAATGTAAACGTATTAGTAATTTAAAAACACCGAATGGAGTAGTAGGTGTTTTTAAGAAGCCAGCACCTCAAAATATTGATTTTACAGATTGGATAGTGGTCTTAGATGATGTGCAAGATCCGGGTAATTTAGGAACAATTATTAGGCTCTGCGATTGGTTTGGAATGCAGCATTTGGTTTGCTCAAAAAACACGGTAGATTGTTTTAATCCAAAAGTGTTGCAAGCTACCATGGGGTCAATAGCACGAGTGAATATACATTATGTTGATTTGGTTGATTTTTTAAAGAACACAACAGTGCCTATTTATGGAGCTTTTATGGATGGGAAATCAGTATACGAAACACAATTACCTACAAAAGGGATATTGGTAATGGGAAATGAAGGTAATGGAATTTCTTCAAACGTAGAGAAATTCATAACCCAAGAAATAAGTATTCCTCAGTTTGGAGAAAAAACAGCAGAGAGCTTAAATGTGGCAACAGCAACGGCTATTTTATTGAATGAAATTCGAAGGGGGTAATCGTTTTATTTATTCAAAAGTAAAATTAATAAAGAGTCCACGACTTCTCATTCCTGCGATATTTCCTGTCCATGGGCTATTGGGGTCATTGTCAGGTACCAATTCATCAGTTATGGCAAATACACCTCTTATTGAAGGTGTAAATTTGAAGTATTCTAGGTAAAAATCAATACCAAAACCTAGTTCGTAATTGTATACCCATTTTTTCATTCGAAATGTGCCTGAACTGTTGTCGTCTAAACTTTGTTCGTTACTTCCCAAGTTTAACGATGCAGAAGCACCACCAAGAATAAAAGGCTTCCAATTACCTAGTCTTCGGGTGTTTACTTTTAATAATAAAGGAAAATTAATATAGGTAGATTTTACTTCCCTTAGCGCATCTCTTTCTTCTTCAAAACCCGGAAAGCCTAAGGTTCTAGAGCTAAAAGATAATCCTGGTTCAATACGTACGTCAAGAAATTCGTGAATACGCATTTCGCCAATTAGCCCTACATTAAAACCAGTTGATTTGGCTAATTGCACATCGGTGTTTTTAATGCCTAAATCTTCCTTGTAATCAAACTTAAATCCGTATTGATTAAAACCTAAATAATAGCCGTAGTTTAAAAACTTCTTGTCCTTGTTTTCAATGTTTAGCACAGGTCGTTCGTTGAATTGTGCTATTACCGGCTGGCCAAGAAAAAATATTCCTAAAAAAAGAAAAAAGAAGCTTTTCATTCAAATTAAATTGTTAGAGTTCTTAGTCTTTTGTGCTAAATGACTCCTATTTTTATTGCTCGTTATGTGCTTTTGTAGCAACATATATAGAGGCAACTCCAAATGTTTGGGGTTTGTTCTCTACCTCTATAAACCCAATTTTAGATAAAATATTGTTGAAGTTTTCACCATGAGGAAAAACTGCGGCAGATTCAGACAAATAGGTGTACGCAGAGCGGTCTTTTGAAAAGAGTCTGCCTACTATAGGTAGAATGTAATTGCAATGAAAATGATACCCTTGTTTAAAAGGAGATTTTGTAGGTACTGAGGTTTCTAATACAACAAAGGTGCCTCCGGGTTTTAGTACACGATAGATTTCGGCTAACCCTTTTTCTAAGGTTTCAAAATTACGAACCCCAAAAGCTACCGTAACAGCGTCAAAAGAATTTTCAGAAAAAGGAAGGTCTTCACTATCGCCTACGACCATTTCGATAATAGGATCTAATTTTTTTTCATGTACCTTTTTTCTTCCTACCTCAAGCATGCCTGGTGAAATGTCTAAACCTACAATTTTTTTAGCCCCAGTAGCAATCATATTTATTGCAAGGTCGCCCGTTCCAGTTGCGATGTCAAGAATAGATGTTGGTTGTTTTTTCTTTAAAATGGCAACAACCCGCTTACGCCATTTAATATCAATACCAAAAGAGATAACGCGGTTTAATCCGTCGTAATTTTTCGAAATATTGTCGAACATTTGTGTTACCTGTTCCTTTTTTCCTAATGAAGAATCTTTGTAAGGAGTTACTTTTTTAGCCATTTACAGCATTTTTTTGCAAAGATACAATATATACTCCTGCTACTTTAAAACCTGAGTTTTAAAATAGTAGGTGTGTGCATATAGTCTTTAGGTGGCTTTGGTAACGCAATAAAGTATTGTCTGCGAAGTTTAATACTTGAACAAGTTAGGTGACGACCTGATAAAAATTATGTAATTTTGCGGTGCAAATAGTTGCAAACTATACCAAAATATAAGCTGTAGAAAGGCTATAATGCCAAAAGATATATTTCTTTCATAAACTATGAGGTTGCTAATAGGTATACATTCCGTACATAACAATTTAAACATTCAATGAAAATTATAATTGCTGGGGCAGGTGAGGTAGGCTTTCATTTAGCCAAATTACTCTCCTATGAATCTCAAGATATTACGTTGATTGATACAAGTAAAGAGAGCTTGACTTATGCAGACAACCACTTAGATATTCGCGTATTACGAGGTGATGCAACTTCAATTGCTGTTTTACAAGATGCACAAGTACAAAATTCAAACCTTGTTATTGGGGTAACTTCTTCTGAAACTACCAATATAACACTTTGTATGTTAGCAAAGCAACTGGGTTGTCAACGTACTATAGCTCGTATTTCAAATACTGAATTTGTAGATTGTAAAGACACGATAAAGTTTGATGAGTTGGGTATTGATGAGCTCATATCGCCAGAAGAATTGGCAGCAACAGAGATTCAATTGTTGTTGAATAAATCGGCTTTTAATGATACCTATGAGTTTGATGATGGTAAATTGATTATGGTAGGTATTTCTTTGCCAACATCAGCGCCTTTTGTGGGCAAGATGGTAAAGGAAGCTGCCAAAATTTTTCCCGAATTGCATTTTATGCCTATCGCTTTAAAACGAACGGGAACCCAGTATACGGTTATACCACGAGGAGACACCGTGTTTAAAGAGGGTGATCAGGTGTATTTTATTACTGTAAAGGAAGGGGTTGATGAACTCTATAAACTTACTGGAAAGCGTAAAGAAGATATTAAAAATGTAATGATTTTAGGAGGTAGTAAGGTTGGCTTTAAAGCGGCAAGAGACCTTTGTGCTAAAAAATTCAACGTAAAGCTGATTGAGAAGAATAAAGAAAAGGCTTTTGACTTGGCTGATGACCTTCCGGCGGCTTTGGTAATTAATGGCGATGGACGCAATGTAGAATTGCTTGAAGAGGAAAGCCTTGAATCAATGGATGCCTTTGTTGCTGTTACCGGAAATTCTGAGACTAATATTATGTCTTGTTTGGTGGCAAAATCAAAACATATAAAAAAGACAATTGCTTTGGTGGAGAATATGGATTATTTTCAGCTCTCACATTCTATAGGTATTGATACGCTTATCAATAAAAAGCTTTTAGCCGCAAATAATATTTTTAGACATATTCGTAAGGGTGAGGTAGTCGCATCGATGCGATTGAATAATTTGAATGCTGAGATATTGGAGTTTGTAGTAAAGCCAAAATCTAAAGTAACAGGTAGCGTAATACGCGAGCTTGATTTTCCAAAAAAAGCAACTATTGGTGGGGTTTTTCGTGATGGAGAAGGAATAATTGCCCTTGGTGGGTTTAGAATACAAGAGGGCGATCGCGTTGTTGTATGTTGTTTACCAGAGGCTATTGCTAAAATAGAAAGATTGTTTTTGTAGTATGCGATTAAATTCAAGAATTATTTTTCATATTATGGGCTTATTATTGCTATGCAATGGTGGGTTCATGCTTATTGCTGCTCTGGTAAGTCTTTTCTATAATGACGGGGCTACTTTAGGTATTTCGTTGGCATCAATTACCACAATGTTTACAGGGGTGTCGCTAATGTATGTTACCCGTAATCATAAAAAAGAAGTACAGCGAAAGGAAGGCTACATTATTGTAACCTTCGGGTGGATTGTGATGTCGCTTTCTGGTATGTTGCCATATTTGTTTTCAGGGGCAATACCGGGCGTTACTAATGCTTTTTTCGAAACCATATCAGGTTATACTACAACAGGAGCTTCTATTGTTGATGATATAGAGGCATTGCCACAGGGTATATTATTGTGGCGGAGTCTGACGCATTGGATTGGGGGTATGGGTATCATTGTGCTTGCTATTGCCATTTTGCCTTTGTTAGGAATTGGTGGAATGCAGTTGTTTGCAGCAGAGGCACCAGGGCCAAGTGCTGATAAATTACACCCTAGAATAACAGATACAGCAAAACGATTGTGGTTGATTTATGTTGGGTATACAGCAGCAGAGACTATTTTATTACGCATAGCGGGAATGTCTTTTTTTGATGCTGTTAATCATGCATTAGCTACCTTATCTACAGGCGGCTTTTCAACAAAAAATGCTAGTCTCGCGTATTGGAATGATAATCCTGCAGTACAGTATATTGTTATTTTATTTATGTTTTTAGCAGGCGCGAACTTTGTACTTAGTTATTTTGCTTTTAAGGGAAAGGTACAGCGTGTTATCAAAGATGAAGAATTTAAGTTTTATGCAGGTTCGATAGTGCTTTTTACGGCCTTAGCTGCTTGTATGATTTATTTTCAGGCAGAAGTGCCTGTTTCTGATTACCATCCTATGGTTTTGGGTTATGGTGAAAGTGCATTTAGGCATGCATTATTTCAGGTGCTTACCGTTATAACAACCACTGGTTTTGTTACGGCTGATTTTACAAGTTGGACTCCTTTCTTGACAATATTTTTCTTCGGATTATTTTTCTTAGGCGGTTCTGCTGGTTCTACTTCGGGGGGTATTAAAGTAATGCGGCATTTGTTGATTATAAAAAACGGATTATTAGAATTTAAAAGAACACTACACCCAAATGCAATTATTCCTGTTCGGTATAATAACAAAACCGTTAAGGAAGAAATAGTGTATAATATTATTGCCTTTTTTGTACTTTATATGTTGCTCTTTATAATTGGAGCACTAGTATTGGGCTTGCTGGGTCTTGATTTTGCTTCAGCTATTGGAGGGGCAGCTTCTTCGTTGGGTAATGTAGGACCGGCTTTGGGAAGCCTCAATCCTTTAAGTAATTTCAATGGCCTGCCAGACGCTGGTAAATGGTGGTGTGGCTTTTTGATGTTGGCTGGTAGGTTAGAACTCTTCACAGTACTGATAGTAATGACTCCTTATTTTTGGAAACGTACTTAACTGTAAAAAGACAAAACTAGCTGGGTATGTAATTTAGGTCAAGATGCGTTTATTTTCAGTGATACTATGCTGCAATTGACGAAATAAAAAACCCGATATACAAAAAAAGCATATCGGGGCATATAAGTAAGTGTTGTATTTTTGCTCTTAAGACAATGCCTTTTTAATTCTAGAAACTGCTTCGCGAATTTCTTTTTCTGCTGCAGCATATGAAATTCTTATGCTATTTCCGTTACCAAAAGCATCACCGGTAACAGTAGCAACGTTGGCTTCTTCGAGCAAGTACATTGCTAAATCAGAAGCATTGTTAATCACTTTTCCGTTAAACGTTTTGCCAAAAAATGCGGTGATATCTGGGTATACATAAAAAGCACCTTCAGGTTCGTTACATTTGAAGCCTTCAATATCATTAAGTAAGCTCAAGATTAGTGTTCTACGCTCTTTAAATTCATCAATCATGTATTGTACACGGCTTGGTGATTCGGTTAAAGCAGTAATTACAGCACGTTGAGCAATACAGTTTGCTCCACTGGTTACCTGACCTTGTAATTTGTTACATGCTCTAGCGATGTAGGCAGGAGCACCAATATAACCAATACGCCATCCGGTCATAGCAAAGGCTTTTGCTACCCCGTTTACAGTAACAGTACGGTCATACATGTCTTCAAATTGAGCCATAGAGGCGTGTGCGGTAACTCCGTAATTAATGTGTTCGTATATTTCGTCACTCACAACGATAATTTGTGGGTGTTTTTTTAGTACATCGGCCAATCCTCTTAATTCTTCTTTACTATAAATAGAGCCACTAGGGTTGCAGGGCGAACTGTACCATATCATTTTTGTTTTGGGCGTAATGGCAGCTTCTAACTGTTGGGGTGTCATTTTAAAGTTGTTGTCTATTGAAGTAGCAACTTCAACAGGTACACCATCAGCCAATTTTACAATATCACTGTAACTTACCCAATATGGGCAAGGTAAAATCACTTCATCTCCTTTGTTTAATACTACTTGTGCAACATTATACAAGGCTTGTTTCGCACCTGTAGAAACTACAATTTGAGTGCGGTCGTAAGTAAGGTCGTTATCACGCTTAAATTTGGTAATGATGGCATCTTTGAGCTCTACATACCCGTCAACTGGAGTGTAGGAGTTATAACCATCATTAATAGCTGTAATGGCAGCTTCTTTAATGTAGTCGGGAGTTTTAAAATCGGGCTCTCCTAAGCTAAGACCAATAATATCTTTTCCTGATGCTCTTAGTTCTCGGGCTTTTGCAGCCATTTCAAGTGTTGCCGAAGGGGTGACACTATTAATTCTTTCTGATAGTTGATTATTCATTGAAAATACGTCTTTAAAATGCGATACAAAATTAGTGTTTGTAGCCTAAAAAATGAAACAGTTACGGTGTGTATTCTAGCTAGTAAATAGCCCAATAATCAAGAACAAATGTTCATTATGACTATTGGGCTATTTGATTTTTTTTCAAGAAGCGCTAAAACTGCAGCTTTGGCTGTTTACCCAATTCTTTTAAATGCTTAAAGTGCGAAATTATAGCTTTTCGAGTAGTTTTATATTCGTTATAAGGTAAATTAAACTCCTTCGCTGTTTCTTTCACAATTTTTGCAATTTTTGTGTAATGTACGTGGCTAATATTAGGAAAAATGTGGTGCTCCACTTGATGGTTGAGCCCGCCTGTAAACCAGTTTACAATTTTGTTCTTAGTGCCAAAATTTACTGTTGTAAACAATTGGTGTATGGCCCACGTATTTTTCATGGTGCCATTTTGGTCTGGTAAAGGTGTATCAGCCTCGTCAACGATATGCGCTAGTTGAAAAGTAACGCTTAAAATTACGCCAGCAACATAGTGCATGATAAAGAAGCCTAAAAGTATTTTCCACCATACCATGTCAACAAATATTAATGGTAGTATAATCCAAATAGTGATATAAAGTAATTTGGTAACTACTAAGGTACTCCAATTAAACACAGGGTTTGGCAATTTGCCATATGAAAGTTTGCGTTTGGTATAGCGATACATTTGTTGAAAATCTGTAGTGATGGCCCAGTTAAAAGTTAACAGACCGTATAAGAACACCGAATAAATATGTTGAAACTTATGGTATTTTTTCCATTCGGCATGTTTTGAAAAACGGAGAATACGCCCCGCTTCCATATCTTCGTCATGCTCATGAATATTGGTGTAAGTATGGTGCAATACATTGTGCTGTACTTGCCAATTGTACACATTCCCAGCTAAGATGTAGATACTGCTACCCATAATCTTATTAATCCATTTTTTGTTGGAATAAGAGCCATGGTTACCATCATGCATTACATTCATGCCAACACCAGCCATACCTATACCCATAAGAATAGTTAAGAGTAGGTTTGCCCATGTAGGAAGCCCCAAAGTGAGAATTAGAAAGTAGGGCGCTAAGAACATGGTAAACATGATAATGGTTTTTACATGTAAACGCCAATTACCTGTCTTTTTTAGTTCGTTTTCTTTAAAATAATCATTTACGCGCTTGTTTAAAGTTTTGAAAAATTGCGCTGAGTCTTTTCTTGAGAATCTGATTGTGTTTTGATTCATAGGAAGGAAATATTTTTTACAAAGATAATGAAATAGCTATCCGTTTAATAACAATGGTTTCTTAAAAAAAGAAAATATTAATGTCTGTGAATATACTATTTTTGACGAAATTTCAAAAAATATGGGAATAGAAATTCTGTTAAAGTATTTTCCAAATATAACTGATGAGCAAGAGCGACAGTTTCGCTTATTGGAAAGTTTGTATCAAGATTGGAATCAAAAAATTAATGTGGTCTCGCGTAAAGATATTGATGAGCTGTACATGCGGCACGTGCTTCATTCTTTGGGTATTGCTAAGATTCAGCAATTTAAACCAGGTAGTGCTGTTTTAGATGTGGGTACTGGTGGTGGTTTTCCGGGTATTCCTTTGGCTATACTTTTTCCTGAAACGCAGTTTACGCTGGTTGACTCCATCGGAAAGAAAATAAAGGTTGTAGATGAGGTTGTAACTGGTTTGGGAATTACTAATGTGAACCCTATTAATGCTAGAGTAGAGGAAATTAACGGTCATTTTGATTTTATTGTAAGCAGGGCTGTAGCGGTTATGCCAACTTTTACCCACTGGGTAAAAGGAAAGATTAAAAAGGAGGCTGCTCACGAAAGAAAAAATGGTATCCTATATTTAAAAGGAGGAGATTTGACTGAAGAACTTAAAGACTATAAGACAGCTCAAGTTTTTGATTTGACCGCTTTTTTCGACGAAGAATTTTTCGATACTAAAAAAGTAGTCTATCTCCCGTTAAAGTATAAAGGGTAAAAACACAAAATTAGACTAGGTTTTTGCTTAGATGCTTACGAAAGAATGCTGTCTTGTTCTTTAGTTAAATTGTTGTGTATGCCTTACAAGGTTAGCATGCGATAATACGTTTTTCTATACTTTCTTGCGTATATTTTTAAGTATCCCCAAATGTGAATTTGAAGACATGAGATAAGCATAGGTAATTTGATATGTAGTTTAGTGATATTCATAAGCCTTTTCATTTTTGGTTGCTGTAAATTTTAGTTTATTACGTTTAATTTACATTCTCTTAACGTTAAATTTACATACTTATTGTGTGAATTGCAAGTTTTATGTTGTCAATTTGTTTTTAATTTGTTGATTTTCAGTGTTTTTTAGCGTGATTTGTTATCAGTGTTAGGGGTTGTAATTCATATAAATACGATGTAAGTTAAAAAGGCATATAACTACAAAAGCCTGTTTTCAATTTTGAAAACAGGCTTTTGTTAATGTGTTTAATAGAATTTGTTTTATCCTAAAAATGGATAGCGGTAATCCTCGGGCGTAACAAAGGTTTCCTTTATCAATCTTGGAGAAACCCAACGTAAAAGGTTTTGAGCAGAACCAGCTTTATCATTGGTTCCTGAAGCTCTTGCTCCACCAAAAGGTTGTTGACCTACTACGGCACCAGTTGGTTTGTCATTGATATAGAAGTTACCAGCACTATTTTGCAAAGCTATCGTAGCTTCTTCAATTGCGTATCTATCTTTTGATAAAACCGCACCAGTTAAAGCGTATTCAGAAGTTGAATCAATTAGTTGTAATGTTTCACTCCAGTCTTTATCATCATAAACATATATGGTTACTACGGGGCCAAATAATTCGGTTTCCATAGTGGTATATTTAGGGTCGGTTGTTAAAATAACGGTAGGTTCAATAAAATAACCTACAGATTTGTCATACTCGCCTCCAACTATAATTTCAGCAGTTGCATCTTTTTTAGCAGCATCAATATAACTTGCTAGTTTGTCAAAAGAACCTTCGTGAATTACGGCGGTAACAAAGTTAGACATGTCTTCAGGGCTGCCTGGTTTATTGAAAGATTGAACATCTCTTTTTACCAAATTCAGAATTTCTTCAGATGTCGATTTTGGTAGATACACACGAGAAGCAGCACTACATTTTTGTCCTTGAAATTCAAAAGCACCACGAACAATAGCAGTGGCTACTTGAGCAGGTTTTGCTGTTGGGTGAGCAAGAATAAAGTCTTTACCACCTGTTTCGCCTACTATCTTAGGGTAGGTTTTGTAGGTGTGTATGTTATTTCCTATTTGTTTCCATAATTCTTTAAATACATGGGTAGAACCTGTAAAGTGAATTCCTGCAAAATCAGGGCTTGCCAAAACAGTTTCTGTAACCATAACAGGGTCACCGTAAATTACATTAATTACGCCATCAGGTAGACCAGCTTCTTTAAAGATGTCAACAATCACTTTTGCTGAAAATATTTGACTATCACTGGGTTTCCAAACAACAACATTGCCCATCATTGCAGCACTTGCAGGTAGGTTTCCGGCTATTGCAGTAAAGTTAAAAGGAGTTATTGCGTAAACAAAACCTTCTAGTGGTCTGTATTCTACTCTATTCCATATTCCCTCAGCTGAGTCTGGCTGCTCTTCGTAGATTTGTGTCATATATTCTACGTTAAAACGAAGAAAATCAATAAACTCACAGGCAGCATCAATTTCTGCTTGGTGTATAGTTTTTGATTGTGCAATCATGGTTGCGGCATTAATCTTAGCGCGGTATGGCCCTGCGATTAATTCGGCAGCTTTCAAAAATATTGCTGCACGTTGCTCCCAAGTTAAATTAACCCATTTCTCTTTAGCAGCTAAACAATTGTCAATAGCTTGCGTTACATGTTTTTTTTCTGCAACATGATATGTGCCAACTATATGCTGGTGGTCATGCGGTGGTGACATCGTTCTTGTGTTGCCTGTTTTTATTTCTTCACTTCCTATATATAAAGGAATATCTTCCTGACCTTCATAATAGGCTTTATATTGTGAAAGAACCGCTTCTCTTTCTGGTGTTCCAGGAGCATAGCTTTTTATAGGTTCATTAAATGCTGTTGGTACTTGAAAAAAACCTTTACCCATTGTGTGAATTTTTTTTATTTATAAATAAAATACAATGCAAAGGTAATGGTAGTAAATGAGAATAGAAAGTCTTGCGTAGTTTTGAAGTGAATTGTAGCGAAAATAGGGGTGGCCTATCAGAGACGACGGCTTGCGTTTTGGTGATATATCGCTATTTTAGCCTACAAATTGAATGTTTTACGGGTGTTGATTTTTTTATTGGAGGTCGTTGTATTTAATTCAATACCCAATATACATAGTTGCTAGTTTAGTGCAAAGGGAGCGCTAAATTTGAAAGTAGGAATGTATACTCTAAACGTTTCATTGGAATTAAAATTAACCATATTGTAATGCCCTTTCATGGCCCCTATTGGAGAGGCTAAAAGACAACCAGAATTGTATGTGTGTGATTCACCAGGTTGAATAACTGGTTTTTTGCCAATGACACCTTCGCCATCTAAAACTTCCATATCATTTAAGGCGTCAAAAATATTCCAATGTCTTGATATCAGTTGAATGGGGTCTTTACTTTGGTTTTCTATAGAAATGGTGTAACCGAACGCGAAATGCATTTTGTAGTTTTTGAAAAAAGTACCTTCAAAACTTGTGTTTACTGAAATTTTAATGCCTTTGGTAACTTGTGTAATCATTTTTTTTCTCTAATAAATAAATAAACCTCCAATAAATAATAGCAGCGTTGCAAACATCCCTAACATAAAAAAAACAATATTCAGAAAAATGAACTTGATTATTGTTTTAAATAGTCCTTGTTGGTAAAATTTCCAAATGGAAATAAATAAATACACACCAAAGATTAAAATAAAATAAAAGAAACTATTTACGCTGAAAATAGTGTCAATCAAAAAGCTAATGATGAGCAAGGTAAATAACAATGATTGATTATGAAAACTAAAGATAAGATGTTCGGTATATGTATTATTTTTTCGGATGTATATCAAAAAAATGAATAGTGTAAATACGGGTAAAAAGAAAAATATTACAAATGGAAGTTTAGAAATGGTGCTAGTTAAATAGTTGCCAGGTTGCTTTTTAAATTTCATCATGCTGCTAGCCGCCCTAAAAGCAGCTACATTTTCTCTAGTCTCTTCAATTTGATATTTTGCAGGAATTTCATCAAAATCATAGATTTTATCAGTAGCTAAAATAAGGTTGAAGAATTCTCTCTTTTTAAAAAAACGAATAGACAACGAATGGTTTTCAAGTGATTTAAAATAGGTTTGAGGTTCGGCTAATATGGCAGCGTCTTTTTTGTTTATTGAGGCAATAATACTATCAAGGGGTACTGCTGGTAAATCAGTTTTTAGCGAATCGTTTTTTTGGTTTATTTTTTCAACCTCTTTATTGAAATTTGAAAATAATGGGTTGTCTTGTTTAAACAAGCTGTTTTTTTGGTCTTCACCATATTTATTAAAATTTTCAAAATTTCCTGTGTAATTGATAATCAAAAAATAAATGATTGCTAAGCTCAATAGAAAACGAAACGGATTGGTGTATGTAACTCGTTTACCATTAATATAATCGCGTGTGATTTTTCCCGGTCTAGTTAACAGAGCAGAAAGGGTTTGTAGTAATTTGGAATCATACGAAATTATGGTCGCAAAAAATTCATCAAAAAAATCTCTTAAGGTTAGTTTTTTGATGCTATTTTGTTGAGAGCAATTGGGGCAGTATTTATCGCTTAATCTGAGCGGATGCTCACAATTGGCGCATTTTGTACTTCTATATTCGAGTTTGTGTCGCTCTTTTTTGAGCAATACGGGCTTATTGGTCATTACAATGTGTCAAGTAGTAATGCTATAAAGGTACAGTTTTGTTTGTTGAAAATAGTGTGTTGTGGAAGAAAAATAGCTGTCAATACGAGTTTAATCGTTTGGCTATGGCTAAGGATTTAATTCATTGTGATACACTACTGAATAAAAATTATGTTTTTAGCAGCATGCTTTGGACGTTTTGAGTGCGTTTGTAGGTGAACTAGTTGGTAATGTCTTTTGAGTTTGTAGCCCCAACACCAATAATGCTATCGTATAAATCACCAAATTTTCTGTAATATACTAGAATTAGATATTGGTTTTCTGTAAAGTGAAAGTTACCAGAAACCGTACTTAGGTTAACAACGCCATCTTCACGCTTAACAACATATTTGTAGTTGTAAAAACCTTGCTTTAGTTTAATAACGGCTTCCATCATGCCGTTATCTTCATTGTAGGTCATTTTATTTTCATCGGTTAGGGCGTAGTTGTTGAATTTTCCAAATACGTAGACATCGTCGAGAGCTAATTCTTCGGCATAGGGCAAACTAAAATGAATAAAGGAGTATTCGGCTTCACGCGAAGAGTCGGTTCCTTGTAGTGTGCGAACCAGAAAATCACCGTTAATGTCGGGAAAATAAGTGTACGGACGGCTAAATCTATAACGGTCATCAAATAAGTAGTGGTGGTAAATGTCTTTTAATTCAACATGTGAAATTGCTGATGACGGAGAACGAAGGTCTTTAGTGTCGAAATTTAAAAATTCATTACCGCCAAAAAAACTTGTTTCGTTATCATATTTATAGACCAAATTAGTGCCTATGGTAAATTGCGGAGCAATGTTTCGAATGGCTGTTGGCCAATAGTAGTTTTGGAGTATTGCAAGCTTTATCTCTTGTTTCGGATTTACGATGTTTGCATTGCTCGTGTTTATGTTGATTTGTACTACTTGCTTTTCGTTGAGATATTTGAAGTCTCTTGAGCGTTTGACAATAGCGCCAACTTGTACGTTGTTTTTATAGACTACAAATCGCCTTGAAAATTGTAATTCATCATCATCATTGTATATTTCTAAAACGTAGTTGCCGCTCACTTTTAAACGTACATTGTTGTTAGGTATTGTTAGTCGGTAGTTTGAGTAGGGTTGCAAGGTGTTGTAGCTATTTTCATAATCAGTAATACGCTGGTTGTCTATTCCTTTAAGAAATTGTGATTTTAGTAGTTTTGAAGGTGTCCAGTCGTAGTTGCAGTGAACTATTCGGTAATAGTAATCTTCTTCGGTAGCTAAAATGTTGTCAAATTCTAAACGTACTGATTCGCCAAGGTCTACAATGGGGAATTGATCGTCAGTAGGTCCTTTGAAAATAATTGATTTTATGTGTTCTGGTGGATTAACTTCTTTTTGAACTTGACCAAAAACAGCCGTGGTGAGAAACAAAAAGATAATCTGTGTGAGTCGTAAAGACATTTGGCTACAATTTTTGACAAAGGTAATCAAAAAGTAAACCTAAAAAATAAAGCTCGATGTAATGCTTTGATTTATAGGTTATGTTGAATGCCTTAGTGTTTCATAGAATGCGTTTCTGCAAGAGTAAACACTAGTGCTTGTTTTTTTAGTGACGTACCGAGTAAGAACATAAGAGTAAACGGAGCTACAGCAGTAAAAAGTTGTGGTTTTGGTGTTTTTATAACTAGTGTGTATTGTCCTATTTTGTGTATTGGGTATTAGAAAAACGTTCTTATTCATAAATTTGTAAAAGTCTTTAAAAGGTTGGGGTAGCCCTTTAAAAACGGGTTGTAATTACTTCCAGCGAGGATATAATCATTGTTAGTCTAATCTATTTTCCGCTGTAAGCTCGACCCAAAAAAAAGTGTCACCATTCTTGCCTACTACTTTAGAGTTTAAATCCCATTCTTGTAATTGTAAACTTGTAGTTAAATGTTGTAACGGATTAATACATTCAGCATCGCAAAAACATCTGTATATAGTACTTTTAAAAATAGTAGGGCATTCACTTATTTCGAATTCAATTTCTCTCGTGACCTCTTCACACTCACTCCAATGACTTTGTGCCTTGATTATTAATCTATTGTTACGCTTGCGCCATCTCCAATTCAGATCTTCAAATGTTTTTGCATTATCTGTTATGCCTAAATTTAGAAATTCACATTCCTCAGAATTAGAATCATTATCTATTACCCCTGCCTCTATGAATTCACAGTCTACAAAAATCAAATCAACATCATTAAAACAGCTATTAAATAATATTGAAAAAATTAAAATTCTACAAAAATTAAACACTATACCTTTAGTCATGTGCTTTAAGGATTTTGTTTGATTTATTCAGCCCTGTTTCAGTACTAAATTTTAAATGATAAATACTAGCAGTTAAAGTTTTTTGAGAAATATTATAAGGTGATTTTAAAACGACTCCACTTGTTTGTGTAGTGCCCCAAGGCAATACTGATTGAGCATAACTACTTAAAAAAAAATAGACCAACATGTAAATTGCAAAATTTATTGATTTTTCAAAAAAAAATAATTAAAAGATTGAGCGTGAAAACTAAAAAATATCGAATATCAGCAATGATTACTAGCTTTTAATTACAGCTTCAATACTTGTTATTTTGTTTCTAGTAATAGAATTTAAAAGTTCAATAGTAGTATTCTGGGTTTAACACAAAGTTATTTAACCAGATGGAATTAGCTTCTTAAGCACTGTACTTGCCAGTTTTCTATAATACGGCTTAACTAATTTTAAGACTTTTCAATAAAAGAATCCCTCAGCTGTTGTTAATTTTTGCGTCAGAACAACTATATTTTTTGACGCCAGTTTCACTCATTATTAGCTAATATAGTCTATTTTTCTTACATAAAAAAATGATAAATGAATTATATGTTGAAAATTCTTACATTAACTTTACCGGATTTGGTGATTATTGGGGAGCTATTGCTTACTGGGAAGTTTAACTCCTGGTGGGCTAGTTTATCACGTAATCACTAGCGCTGGTATTCACTAATGCCCACCCAAGTAAGCAAGCAACAGCAAGCAATAAAAAAGCAAAGAAACCACAGCGGTAAAAAGTTGTGGTTTTGGTGTTTGTAAGAATATTTCTTTTTAGCTCTAGTTGGCACATGAAAAAAGTCCAAAACAGATGGGTTAGTCGCCACCATTTGTAAGCTGTTGGTGGCAATGAGTCACTGTAAAACGTCGGTTTTAAAACGGCAAAGGTGAACATGCTAAGGGATTATTTTTTTATCCACCTCAAATAACTCCAAAATACAAAGTAGTATTAACTTTTAAGAGTTGTAAAGTGTTGTTTTACAGGTTTTAACTGTAATTTTTTTAAGGAAAATTAAAAGTTTAGATGACTTCATTATGAAAACAATGGTATTAGTATTAAATTTGCACCAAATTTCGGAGAGTTCGATGTTTTAGTTTTCGATTTATTCTCGAAATTTAAGTTTGCTAACCTTAAGGTCCATCAGTTTATGTCTAAAGACATCCGAATAAAAAAAGGCTTGAATATCAACCTTGTTGGTGTTGCCGAACAAACTATTTCTAAAGCTGTTTTAAGTAACGTTTACGCAATAAATCTTAGTGATTTTCATGGCTTAACACCAAAAATGCTTGTAAAGCAAGGTGCAGAGGTGAAAGCGGGACAGCCGCTTTTTTATAACAAGAACATAGAAGATATGTTGTTTGTTTCGCCAGTAAGTGGAGAGTTGATAGAAATTGAGCGCGGAGCGCGAAGACGAATTCTTACTATTAAAATATTGGCTGATAAAGAGCAGTCACAAGTTGAGCATCCTAGTTTAGATGCTTCAGGTGCTTCTGCAGCTCAGGTTAAAGCGCATCTTTTAAAAGGTGGGTGTTGGCCATTTATCAAGCAAAGACCTTATGATGTCATTGCAGATCCAAATACAACGCCAAAGGCTATTTTTGTTTCAGGGTATGTTACAGCACCTTTAGCTGCCGATTTAGATTTTGTTTTACAGGGTAAAGAAAAAGAATTACAGGCGGCCATTACGGCACTAACAAAATTAACACCCGGAAAGGTGCATGTTTCTGTTGGTAAAAGTGGTAATTCGCCATTGGCATCGTTAAATGGTGTTGAGTTGCATAAAATTTCTGGGCCGCATCCTGCTGGTTTGGTAGGTACGCAGATCAATAAAATTGACCCAATTAATAAAGGTGAATTGGTGTGGACGGTGACGCCACAAGATTTAGTGATTATTGGAGAGTTGTTGCTTACTGGCAAGTTTAATCCAGAGCGAATAGTTGCGCTAGCAGGCTCATCGATCAAAGCACCAAAATATTATAAAACAAAAATAGGTACTGAAATCGCTACGTTCTTATATGCTAGTGGTGTAAATGGTGAAAACTTTAGAGTTATAAATGGTGATGTATTGACAGGGGCTAAAAGCAGTCAAGATGGTCATTTAGGATTTTATAATAACACCGTTACTGCTATTCCAGAAGGTGATGATTATGATTTCTTTGGATGGAATAAGCCTATTTTTAACAAAATATCAGCTACCAGAGCAATGACCTTTTCTTGGTTAACACCAAATAAGAAATTTGATCTGAATACGAATACGAATGGAGAGCATCGTGCTTTTGTTGTTACAGGACAATATGAAGAAGTTTTTCCGTTTGATATTTACCCTATGCAATTGTTGAAAGCGTGTATGGTAAAAGATTTAGATGAAATGGAGCAACTCGGTTTATATGAGGTGATTCCTGAAGATTTTTCATTGACTGAGTTTATTTGCATATCTAAACAACCGCACCAACAGATTATTCGCGAAGGCTTAGATTTATTACAAAAAGAAATAGGATAAGAGATGAGCATAAAAAGCAAAATGCATGACTTGAAGATGAAGTATAAGGGCAAAAAAATGGCGCCTGCCATTAATGCCTTCCATACTTTTTTATTCACTCCTAATGAAACTACACATTCGGGAGCTCACGTTAGAGCAGCAGACGATTTAAAACGAACAATGAATACGGTAATCATGGCATTATTGCCTGTGTTATTGTTCTCAATGTTTAATGCTGGTTACCAACATTTTTCGGCAATCAACGGTTTTCCTGAGAATTTCTCTGTGATGGAGCATTTTCTTACGTGGGATAATTTTTGGATTGGTGTTGTAAAGGTATTACCGCTATTGGCAGTTTCTTACGGAGTAGGGCTTTTAGTGGAATTTATTTTTGCTGTTATCAAAGGGCATGAAGTAGAAGAAGGGTACTTGGTAACAGGTATTTTGGTGCCATTAATAGTGCCTATTGATACGCCGCTTTGGATGTTGGCCGTAGCTGTTGTTTTTGGTGTAGTAATTGGCAAGGAAGTTTTTGGTGGTACAGGAATGAATATTTTGAATCCTGCGTTAACCATTAGAGCATTTCTATTTTTTGCTTATCCTACTTGGATGAGTGGTGATAAGGTATGGGTGCATGAAGCGCGTGAGCGATCTGAACAAATTTTAGCAGGTGCTACCGATGTTGATGCTATATCAGGAGAAACCATTTTAGGGTTTTTAGCCCAAAACAAAGGTGCAGAAATGAGTTATACCGTTTCTGATATGTTTTATGGCTTTATTCCTGGTTCTGTTGGAGAAACGCCAACCTTATTAATACTATTAGGAGGCTTATTTTTAATCTTTAGTAAAATAGCAAGCTGGCGTATTATGTTAAGTGCTGTTTTAGGTTCACTGTTTATGGGACTTGTTTTTAACGGTGTTGTTGATCAAGGATGGATTACCGAAACAAGTAAGTTTTACGGTTTAATGAGCTTTGATTTCTGGAAGCATTTACTCGTAGGTGGTTTGGCATTTGGTATTGTTTATATGGCAACAGATCCTGTTACGGGGGCACAAACCAATCGTGGTAAATGGGTATACGGTTTCTTAATCGGTTTCTTGTCGGTGATGATACGTGTGTTTAATCCAGCCTACCCTGAAGGTGTTTTCTTGGCTATATTGCTGATGAATGTTTTTGCGCCAACAATTGATCACTATGTGGTACGTGGAAATATAAAACGAAGAATGAAACGATTAGAAAATGCTGTTATCCTTCCTAAAGATACCGATGGAAAAACCGCAGAATTAAAAGCAGAAACCGTTTAGTTATGGCAATCGATACAGAAAAAAATAGTTACACCGTTATTTTCGCAGCTGTAATGGTGGTGGTAGTTGGTTCTTTATTAGCCATAGTGGCTTCTGTTTTAAGACCCAATATTCAAGAGAATGAACGTTATGAAAAGCAACAGAATATTCTGTATGCAATGGGAGTTCATGAAAATGGAGATGATAAAGGAAGTGTACATTTTATACCTACGGATAGAGTAGAAGGCGAGTTTAAAAAGTACATTAAAAAGCAGTTGGTTATTGAGGGAAGCGAAACAACAACAGATGAAAACGCTTATCTAATTAACATTAAAAAGCAACTAGCAGCAAAAAAGAAAGGACAACCATATAAATTGCCTGTTTTTATAGGTGAAAAGGAAGGAAAGAAATTCTATATTTTACCCATGTATGGTAAAGGACTTTGGGACGCTATATGGGGCTTTGTTGCCGTTGATGAAACAATGACCGTACAAGGTGTTGTTTTTGATCATAAGGGAGAAACACCTGGTTTAGGAGCGAATATTAAAATGCGTTATTTTATGGATGATTTTTCTGGAGAAACTATTTTAAAAGGAGATAGGTATGCAGGAATTTCGGTAATAAAAGGAAATAACGATCCTTTAAATAAAACCAAAGACGATAACGAGATTGATGCCCTTGCGGGTGCAACTATTACAGGTAATGGTGTTACGGCAATGATTAAAGAAACCGTTAACCTTTACAAACCTTATTTAGAAACCATAAGAGTTAAATAACTATGGCACTACTTTCAAAAAAAGATGCAAATCTAATTTTAGACCCCCTAGCGGATAATAACCCTATTACCATACAAGTATTGGGTATTTGTTCGGCCTTGGCAATTACGGCAGAGCTAAAGGCTTCTGCAGTAATGGCAATATCAGTAATGTTCGTTTTAGGTGCAGGTAACGTGGTTATTTCATTAATGCGAAACATAATTCCATCAAAAATTCGAATTATTGTACAGCTTATTGTTGTAGCTGCATTGGTAATTATTGTTGATCAGGTGCTAAAGGCGTATCAGTATGAACTGAGTAAGACCCTTGCCGTATTTGTGGGCTTAATTATCACCAACTGTATCATTATGGGACGTTTTGAAGCTTTTGCTTTGGCAAATGGGCCGTGGCGATCGTTTTTAGATGGTATTGGTAACTCTCTGGGTTATGGTATTATTTTAATTATCGTTGGTTTCTTTAGAGAACTGTTAGGTTCTGGAACCTTATTTGGGATTCCAGTTTTAGGAGATCCTATTGAGAAAACGGGCTTATATGCAACAGGCTATGAGAATAACGGATTTATGATTATTCCTCCTGCCGCATTAATCGTAGTAGGTATTATCATTTGGGTGCAGCGTTCTAGAAACCCTGCTTTAATAGAAGAAAATTAATTAGCCATTTAAGCATTATATTATGTTAGAGCATATCGAATTATTTTTTAAATCCATTTTCATTGACAACATGGTATTTGCTGTCTTTTTGGGAATGTGTTCCTATTTGGCCGTTTCTAAGAAAGTGGCTACCGCGGTTGGTTTAGGTGCAGCTGTTATTTTTGTATTGGCGGTAACAGTACCGTTAAACTGGTTATTAGATAAGTACTTGTTACAAGATGGTGCTTTGGTGTGGTTAGGTGAAGAATACGCTGATTACAATTTGAGTTTTCTATCGTTTATTCTTTTTATTGCCACCATCGCAACTATGGTGCAATTGGTAGAAATTGTGGTAGAGAAATTTTCACCATCATTATATAACTCTTTGGGTATATTTTTACCACTTATTGCTGTAAACTGTGCCATTTTAGGAGGGTCTTTGTTTATGCAAGCAAGAGAAATTGAAACCTTAGGTTTAGCTTTCAATTATGGTGTAAGTTCAGGTATAGGTTGGTTCTTGGCAATTTTGGCTATAGCTGCTATACGTGAAAAAATTAGATATTCAAATGTGCCTGCACCTTTAAGAGGTTTGGGTATTACCTTTATTATAACAGGTTTAATGGGTATCGGTTTTCAAAGTTTTGGAGGCATGTTAACAGGTGGTGATGAAGCACCTGCTGAAGTTGAAGATAAAACTGCGCAAGCCATTAAAGAGGAAAAAGAATCTAATAAAGAGATGAGTGAAAAGGATGTCTCTTATAACGACCTAATTCAGAAATAAGCATGATATTAGCGACAAGCACAGGCGGAACAATACTAATCACCGTAATTGCATTTTTAGTATTATTAATGTTTTTGGTAGCAATTCTTTTGTTTACCAAGCAAAAATTATCACCATCGGGTCCCGTAACCATTACAATTAATGGTGAGAAAAAGGTTGAAGTAGCTTCAGGAAGCTCTTTGTTGACCACCTTAGGGAATCAAAAAATATTTTTACCATCAGCTTGTGGTGGAGGTGGTACATGTATTCAATGCGAATGCCATGTATTGGCTGGAGGCGGGGAAGCCTTACCTACTGAAACACCACATTTTTCTAAAAAGGAACTTAATCATGGTGCGCGTTTAGCCTGTCAGGTGAAGGTGAAACAAGACATGGAAATTACAATACCAGAAGAAGTATTTGGTATTAAAAAATGGCCAGCAAAAGTTGTGCGTAACTATAATGTAGCATCATTTATTAAGGAATTTGTAGTTGAAATTCCTGAAGATATGAATTACAAAGCTGGTGGCTATATTCAAATTGAAATACCACCGTGTGAGGTGAAGTTCGCTGATATGGATATAACAGCACACCCAGAAGAACACGAAACACCAGATAAATTTCAGGCTGAATGGGATAAGTTTAATCTTTGGCCATTGGTAATGAAAAACCCTGAGACTGTAGAGCGTGCTTATTCTATGGCTTCTTTTCCTGCTGAAGGAAGAGAGATTATGTTGAATGTACGTATTGCTACACCACCATGGGATAGATCAAAAAATGGTTGGATGGATGTTAACCCAGGGGTTGCTTCGTCGTACATTTTTGGATTGAAAAAAGGAGATGATGTTACAATTTCAGGTCCTTATGGTGAGTTTTTTATCAATGAGTCTGATGCTGAAATGCTGTATGTAGGTGGTGGTGCTGGTATGGCGCCAATGCGATCACATTTATACCACTTATTCAAAACCTTAAAAACCGATAGAAAAGTTACCTATTGGTATGGTGGACGTTCAAAAAGAGAGTTGTTCTATTTAGATCATTTCTATCAGTTGGAGAAAGATTTTCCAAATTTTAAGTTCTATTTGGCACTATCAGAGCCTATGGAAGAAGATAATTGGAAGGTTAAAGAGAATATAGATGCTCCTGGCGATGGTTTTGTTGGTTTTATTCACAATTGTGTTATTGAACATTATTTAAACCATCATGAATCGCCTGAGGATATTGAATTGTATTTCTGTGGACCACCATTGATGAACAAGGCGGTACAAAAGATGGGAGAGGATTTTGGAATTCCTGATGAGAATATTCGTTTTGATGACTTTGGAGGATAAACCATAGATCACCCTATAGCGATTAAGCAAGGGTATTTGTACTAGAAAATAGAAAAACCGATATCACACTATATCGGTTTTTTTAATGCATAAAATGAGTTTAATTATATATGCCGATGCAACCATTAACAGAGCAAGAACTTCATAACCTAGCGATGAATATTGTAGGTAAGCAATTGGAGGCTAATGGGTTTGAATTTATGGCTGTAAATAGTGAATTGAGAAAAAACCCTCAATTTGTTTGCCTAAAGGATAAAAAATTGCATTTTATTGTGGTTAAAGGTATTTGTTATCCTGGTGATCCAAAAGACATAGATTTTTTTAGAGCTGATTTGAATAAGATGAAGGCGCATGCACTGAAATTTGAAGCGGATACTTTTTATGCGGGTGTTGGTTTGGTGAACGCTAAGGATTATAATTTGCCCGTATACCTGAATGAAGAGTATATTGTAGATTATGATGGCTTAATTAAAATCTAATTTTAATTGCTAATTGAAGTCGTATGTACTTTTTGTTTTAATTGCACCAGCCATAATTCTTGGTGCTAAAAGTGCATTGCCAAAAACATATATAAAGGTTAAAATATAGTATTACTTGATGAAACGATTATTAGTTATTTTTTGTGGTTGTTTAGTTTTTTCATGTGGTGTTGATGAGCCACAAATAGTAAAGAATCACGCTAAGGGAGGAGCACTAGGAACCTCATATAACCTTACTTATTTGTCGAATAAACCTATTGATTTTCAAAAAGAAATAGATTCGGTTTTCACCGCTGTGAATCAATCGTTGTCTACGTATATTCCGCATTCTGATATTTCAAAAATAAATAAGGGTGATTCTACGATAGTTGTTGACCATATGTTTCAAGAAGTTTTTACCCTTTCTAAAGAAATTCACCAGAAAACAAAGGGCTATTTTGATCCTACAGTGGGGGTTTTAGTAAATGCATGGGGTTTTGGTCCAGAAAGGCAGATTGAGATGGATAGCACTCGTGTAGATAGCCTATTGAATTACGTAGGATTTGAAAAGGTAACCCTAACACCTAAAAACACGATTAAGAAAGCAAATCCAAACATTCGTTTTGATTTTAATGCCATTGCCAAAGGGTATGCCATTGATCGCTTGGCGGTGCTTATGAATAGCAAAGGCATTCAAGATTATTTATTAGAAGTTGGTGGAGAGGTTGTTGTACGAGGAATGAATAGGATAACAAACAAACCTTGGTCAATAGGTATAGAAGATCCTAAGGTAGTTGAAGGTCGTGAGCTTAAACATGCAATTACTTTAAAAGATCGTGCTCTAGCTTCTTCAGGTAACTACCGCCATTTTAGAATAGATTCGCTTACAGGAAATAAGTATGTGCATACCGTTGATCCAACCACAGGTTTCACCAAAAATGGAAACACTTTAGGGGTGAATGTGTTGGCAGCAACTTGCGCTGAGGCAGATGCCTATGCTACCGCTTTTATGGCAATGGATTTGAATGAAGCTGTTAAGTTTTTAATGTATGACAGTGGTTTAGATGCCTATATTATCTATATTGATGATAAAGGAAAAACGGACGAATTTATGACGAAAGGGTTTCGAGAATTGATTGTGGAGTAGTTATTTTTTTTAGTGATAAAACAACAATAAGGGTGACGTAGATAGAAAAGCAAAAACAGCGAGAGAGTCCTCCCGCTGTTTTTGTTTGTAGTAGTTATAATTTTAATAAAGTAGCTGGTCTTAGTGAATTAATAGTTTTTTTATAATTGCATCACCTTCTGATTGTTGTATTCTGATAATATACATTCCTTTTGCAGCGCCTTTCATGTTTACCTGCATTTCTTTTGGGTTGTCATTTATATACATGTATTTTGCTTGTACCCCATTCAAACCGGTTACTGTAATCCCTTGTATATGTTTTTCTTTACTATTACGTATGGTGATAGATCCATCAGATAAGGTGGGGAAAAGTTGCAGGCTATCGGTGCTTTTTCCACTATCATCAGTACTTTCTGAATTCGTGCTAGAACAGTCTTCTGAATACGAGCCAGCAGGTGTGTAAATTGTCCAATTTGATTGAGACTCTGCGTAGTCTACATCGTCAACTTGTACACAGCTAATATTGTCTCCAAGCCGAAGTTCATTGAGTATAGTGTTAAATCCATTTTTTAAGTTAATCTCTGTTATGCCGCAGAGGTAGCAAATAACCTTCTCAAGTTTTGTACAGTTTGAAAAATCTAACTTTGAAATGTTAATTTGATCACAATCAAAAATGACTAGTTCAGTATTGTTAGTTAAATCCAAAGTGTTAATGAAATCACTTTGGTATATTTGTAACTTTTCTAGTACGGTTAGATGAGACAGGTCAAGTGCTCTTAATTGTACCTCAACAAAATATATTTCTTTTAGTTTAGTATTAGATGAAATATCAATTGCAAGTAGAGCGTCTAAATGTTCAAGACTTAATGATGTAAGTTCTGTATTGTTTGTCAAATTTAAGGAATTTATGTATCCGCCGTCGATTTCTAATTCTTCTAAAAGTACCAATGTACTTAAATTTAATGCGCTTGGTATATTAATGACGTTTCGTAAGTTTAACGATTTTAAACCTGTGAAATCTTCTAGTCCTGTAAGATCATTTATACTCAAAAAGTTCCCTGGTGGTAATGATGGCAATGATAAGTCTTCAATATTTTCAATATTTGAAGTTGTAACATAATCATCCAGTACATCGTCATAACCTAAATTAATAAGACTCTGTTCAAAGGCGTCATCAGGTACATAGGTTCGTTGTGTTTCAGCTTCACAATCTATAGTGCCAGTAACAATAATTTCATTTGCACCTATAACTAGAGGTATTTCTAGTTGCTGTTCTTCACTAGAGTCAAATTCTTGTGTTGTGGTAGTGTCGTTAACTTCTACTTCATAGCTTGTGCTACCTGCAACAGCTAAATTATACGTTTGATCAGGCTTCGTAATGGCAACCGTTGTAGTAATTTCATTACGCTCAGCACTAAAAGAAACATCCCAAACGAAATCCGTGGTAGCAGAAGGTATATTAGCGGCATCAACCAAAATCTGGTAATCACCTTCTTCCAATTGTGTTAATTCTATGGGGTTAGCTTGATTTAGAATAGCTTCAAAATGATAATCACTATTTTCTTTAACTATTGAAATGTTTAAAGGAAAGTTTTTGGAGGATTCTAATTTAATGAAACCACTTAGCCCTACTGAACATGGCGTAGATCCAATGCTAATTTGAATGTTTTCTAATACCAAATCTGCGATTGAAATTGGGCAACCATTTTCGTCAACAATACTTCCTATGGGTGTAGACTGACAGTCATCCATTGTGTCAGGTACACCATCATTGTCCGAGTCTAGATTAGCACAATCTTCTGAATATATTCCAGGGTAACCTATATTCCAATTTGATTGTGATTTAGCGTAATCTAGGTTGTCAATTTGCACGCAATTGATGTGATTGCTCGTAAAGTTTAATTCTGTTAAGATTGTGTTATGTCCATTCTTTAAATTTACAGCGGTTAAAGTGCATCGGTCGCAAACTGCTTTTTCAAGTTTAGTGTTATTAGAAAAATCTAATTCATTGAGTGATAGTAATAAACCTTCAAAAGCGGTTAGTTCTGGGTTGTTGCTTAAATCTAAAGCTCTAACCCCAAAGAGTGTTGCTAGAAATATGCTTTCTAGAGCGGGTTGATTAGAAAAGTCTAACGTTCTTAATTCCAATTCATTAATATGTATTTCTTTTAGTTTAGTATTAGATGAAATATCAATTGCAAGTAGAGCGTCTAAATGTTCAAGACTTAATGATGTAAGTTCTGTATTATTTGTAAGGTTTAAGGCGTTTATTCTACCACCGTCGATTGCTAATTCTTCTAAAAGTACCAATGTACTTAAATTTAATGCGCTTGGTATATTAATGACGTTTCGTAAGTTTAACGATTTTAAACCTGTGAAATCTTCTAGTCCTGTAAGATCATTTATACTCAAAAAGTTCCCTGGTGGCAATGATGGCAATGATAAGTCTTCAATATTTTCAATATTTGAAGTTGTAACATAATCATCCAGTACATCGTCATAACCTAAATTAATAAGACTCTGTTCAAAGGCGTCATCAGGTACATAGGTTTGAGCGGATACAGTGTACATGACAGATAGTAGAGCTGTAAAAAGTAATTTTTTTATCATTTTTTCAATAGTTTGGTTCTAGTGTGAAACTATTGGTTTTTAGAGGGGTATGTTTTTTTTCTTGATGAATAACAGAAAAAATCGATGAAACACCTTGTTGTACTAATTTTTTAGGGCTTTTGTACTAAAGGAATAATCTCTCCTTTGGCTAATCTGTATTTTTCAACTGTTTCGGGCTTCATGGTAGCCGTATAATCTACCTCTTCTACTACGAATCCTATGCTACGTAGTTTGTCAAAATAATCACGTCCATAGATGCGAACATGATCGTATTGCCCAAATATTTTTGCACGTTCTTTTTTATCCGTTATCGTATCGTCTTCAAAGGTGTTTGCTCTTTGTAAATCTTGCGGAATTTGAAAAATACCCCATCCACCAGATTTTAAGATGCGATACAATTCTCGCATGGCTTTGGTATCATCAGGGATATGTTCTAACACATGATTACAGAAAATAACATCAAAGGAAGCGTCTTCAAAAGGAAGGTTGCATATATCTGCTTGCACATCTGCCAAGGGTGAGTTTAAATCTGTGGTTGTATAATCGAGATTTTTTAATCTCCGAAAACGCTTATAAAATGCCTGTTCTGGGGCAAAATGTAACACTTTGTAGGGTTGTGTGAAAAAATTAGTCTCATTTTTTAAATAACACCATAAAAGTCGGTGGCGTTCTAATGACAGGGTAGAGGGGGAGAGTACATTATCTCGCGGTTTTTCATAGCCATAGGGTAAAAAACTTTTAAACTGTTTTCCGTCAATGGGGTCGGTGTATTTTGAGCCCCGCATAGCAAAGGCTAATATAGGCCTAGCCAAATAGCTTAGCTTTATGAGTAAAGGCCTAGGTACCGTATTAAGAATAGATTTAAAAAGTTTTTTCATCCTAAATTGCTAGGGCTGAAATTTTTCTTTGCGAAACTCATCTTCCTCATCACTTTGTATGCCCAAGGCCTCATAGATATAATGAAAGGTAGATAGTAATTCTGGTTTTCCGTCAACCAAAGCTACATCATGTTCAAAATGAGCACTTGGTTTACCATCAGCCGTAAGGATGGTCCACCCGTCTTTTAGTTGTTTAATTCTTCGGGTGCCTAGGTTTGTCATTGGCTCAATGGCCACAACCATGCCTTCTTGAAAAAGTTTTCCACGCCCTCTCTTGCCATAGTTAGGCATTTCAGGGTCTTCATGCATTTTGCGTCCCAAACCATGCCCTACAAGCTCGCGAACAACACCATACCCATGATCTTCGGTAAATTTTTGAATGGCATAGCCAACATCGCCAACCCGATTTCCTTTTTTAAATTCGCGAATACCTACATACAAGGATGCTTTGGTTACATCTAATAATTTTTTGGTTTCAGCAGCTACCTCGCCCACTTCAAAAGTATAGGCGTGATCACCGTAAAAATCATTTTTTAAAGCCCCACAGTCTATGGATATAATATCACCTTCTTCCAAAGGTTTGTCATTGGGTATGCCGTGCACTACTTGCGCATTTGGACTCATGCAGAGGGAATTTGGAAAATCATAAAGACCTAAAAAACCAGGAATAGCCCCATGATCTCTAATAAAGGTTTCTGCAAGTGCGTCTAATTGTAAGGTAGTCACGCCCGGCTTTACTTCGCTAGCTAGCATGCCTAATGTCTTTGAAACGATTAATGCGCTTTCGCGCATTAACTCAATTTCTTCTTTTGTTTTTACTATAATCATATGGGCAAAGGTAATTTTTTTAAATCAAAGCTTTTTGCGTCATTGCAGCTGGTTGTGGTACACCCATGAGCTTCAGTATTGTTGGAGCAATATCTCCTAGAACACCATCTTGAATTTCTTTAATATCATTGTCGACAAGAATTAAAGGAACAGGGTTGGTGGTATGGGCTGTATTTGGACTTCCATCGGGGTTGATCATGGTTTCACAATTACCATGGTCGGCAATAACGATGGTTGTATAGTCATTTTCAAGTGCTGTTGTTACTACCGATTCTGCACAGCTGTCTACCACTTCACAGGCTTTAATAGCTGCATTCATATCGCCAGTATGACCTACCATATCAGGGTTAGCAAAATTAAGGCATACAAAGTCAACTTCTCCTTTTTGTAATTCAGGAATAATGGCGTCTCTTATTTCATACGCACTCATTTCTGGTTGTAGGTCATAGGTAGCTACTTTAGGTGAAGGACATAAAATACGTTGCTCTCCATCAAAAGGAGTCTCTCGCCCTCCGTTAAAGAAAAAAGTTACATGAGGGTATTTTTCTGTTTCGGCAATGCGTATTTGTTTTTTGTTTGCTTTCTCTAAAACTTCACCCAAAGTTTCCGAAATATTATCTTTATCATAAATGACATGAACATTATTGAACGAGTCATCATAATTGGTCATGGTTACATAATACAAATCAAGTTTTTGGGTATCTTGTTCAGGAAAATCTGCTTGACTCAACATCTGTGTCAACTCTCTTCCTCTATCTGTTCTAAAGTTGAAGAAAATAACGACATCTCCTTCTGAAATAGTTGCTAAAGGTTGACCTGAAGAATTTGTCATGATGATTGGATCAATAAACTCATCGGTAACATTGGCATCATAACTTTTCTGGATAGCATTTTCAATGTTGTCTGATTTTTCACCTTTTCCATGTACTAAGGCATCATAAGCACGTTTTACACGCTCCCAGCGCTTGTCTCTATCCATGGCGTAATAACGACCAATAACAGCCGCTAGTTTTGCATTTTTACCAGCGCAAAATTCGTTGAGATCGTGTAGGTAGCCTTTACCACTTTTAGGGTCAACATCGCGGCCATCGGTGAAAGCGTGTACAAACATATTTGAAACGCCAGCAGTTTCGCCAGCATCAATTAAGCCTCGTAAATGTGATGTGTGACTATGAACACCACCATCGCTTAATAAACCTAAAAAATGAACAGCTTTGTCATTGGCTTTAGCATAGGTAAAAGCATCTTGTAAAACCTGCTCTTTTATAAGCGTGTTCTCTGTTATAGCAAGATTAATTTTGGCTAAATCTTGATATACAATTCTACCTGCACCCAAATTCATGTGTCCCACTTCACTATTTCCCATTTGCCCTTCTGGCAATCCAACATTCATACCATCCGTTAAAAGGTTGGCATTGGGATATTTTTTATACAAAGAATCTACAAAGGGGGTTTTTGCATTTGCTATGGCTGAAATTTTAGGATTAGGAGATTTGCCCCAACCATCTAAAATCATCAATATTACTTTTTTGTTCATGCTTTACGTCTTTAAATATCAAAAATAATATGATTTGCTATGTATCGCTAGTATTTTGGCTTCCTTTTTTTAAAAATCACTATTGCTACTTGATATGTTTAAAAAATTCACGCATGCCAAGGTGCAAAGTGAGAGGTGTGGCTGCTGTGTTTTAAAGGGTGATATGGTAGTTTGGACGATGTTATGGTTGCTTTTTAGAGGTTAAATCAAAAAAAGTAAGATTTTTCTTTATATAGATTTGTATTTAAGTAAGATAATTCTTATATTTGAACTTTGGTTATAAACACTTGTGACGGCACTTACGTCATATGAGGTTTAATTTGGTTGAATAGGTGAAATTCGGAGGGACACGAATTTCAGAATGAAAAGAGGGCGTCGCCCTCTTTTCTATTTTACAGCATTAGTTTAGTTAGTCATAAAAAAAACCGTTGATTATTTTTAATCAACGGTTTTTTACAGTACATCAATTCAACTCCATATAGTGTTCAAGTAAAAGAGCTGATAGGTGTATGTTAACTCGTTATACGCATTTGACCTTCGTCATGGACTGTGAAATACCATAAAACAAAGTCTTTGCTACCATGCTACATGGCACTCGTTGCGATTACTATTAAAACATTATAGTACAAAGCAATTTAAGAGCGATATAGATGTTAAAGTATTGCGAGTTTAAAAGTCCCAGCCGTTTATTACTCTTTCCGTTAGGGCATAAACAGCCATGAAAATCATGAAAGCACAGAAAACCGAATAAACCTTAAGCAATATAACAATAGCTAAGGGTTTACAATTTTCAAAAGCTTCAGAATAAAGTGTACCGAAATAGTAAAGTTTTCCCATATAGTCTTCTTTTGATAATAAATTAAAGCTATAAGGGCTAAATTCGACGTGAATGAAAGATATTGGGCGATAAATTTACAAAAAAAAACGAACCAGTAGCAATCTTTAGTAAGATATGCGTTAAACGGTACGATTTTAAGATTTAATCGTTAGTTAAGCCCAAAGTAGTATAAAATCGTATTTTGTTGGGGACTTGGCTATTAAACAATAGTATTCTGAATTATTATTGTTTTTGGTATTTGATAATAGCTTGTTTTATTTTTTGAATGCGATTTTCTGGATCGGGGTGAGAGCTTTGAAATTCGGGTACTCTATTTGGACCTGCTGATGCTTTAAGAATTTCCATTACTTTAATCATTTCATAGGGGTCATAACCTGCTCTTATCATTAAATCAACGCCCAATTCATCACTTTCTAGCTCGTCGCCTCGGCCATTTTTCAACAATGTAGATTGACCAATACCACTGACAAAACCTCCTGTATCTCCGCCAACAGAAGCCCCCATGGAGATGGTTTGCCAAAAATCAGTCTCGGCAATTCGCTCGGTAGAGTGCCTGCCAATTACATGGCCAATTTCATGGCCCAACACACCTGCTAATTGTGCTTCATTTAATTGTTTAAATAGGGCATAGGTAATAAAGCACGGACCTCCTGGCAGGGCAAAAGCATTTATGGTTTTATCGTCTGCCAAAAGATGAAAATCATATTGGTAAGGTGTTTCACGGGCATAACTGTTTTGCACTAATTTGTTTCCTACGGCATCTACAACGGCTTGCATACGCTCATCAGGATACAAACCTCCATATTGTTGCGCTATTTCTGGAGCGCTTTGTAGACCGATAGCAATTTCTTGCTCGGCACTCATATTAATAGTTTGTGTTCTTCCTGTGTATACGTTCTCTTCTTGACTGCTGCATTTTTTAATAAATGCAAAGGCAACAATTGCCAAGCCAATGAAAATTCTAATTTTCCAACTACCTCTATTCATAATAAATGGTATTCAAAATAAGCGAAGGAAGATACAAAAACCTTACAACAGTTCTTTATTAATGTCTAAAATATTATTTTGTATATACGATTTAATAAATCCTGCGGTGAAATGTTCACTGCCTAAAAATGTTTCTTTTTTTAATAAACGTAAAATGTTTTTATGTCTAAAAGCGGTTAACATGGGTATAGATAATGGGGCGTAGCTGTAATGCCATGGTTCATATTTAAATCCTCGTCGTTTGGGATCGTCGGTATAAACAAGACAAAAATCATAGGTTTTTGAGTTTTCGTCCATCCATTTTTTAAAATCCTCATAGGGACCACCAGCTTCAAATTTATCGGCAACTAAAACATCACCAGCTACCTTCCGATAACCATCAACAATATCAATATCCGTACCCCAATGGTGCCTACTTGTACCTGGAATAGTTGAATATTCTATTATTTTATCAATGGCAGCTATGGGTTTCATATTATCTTCTCGCGTAAATCGCTCAAATTTTCTTTCAAAAATAGCTGCTTGCCTTTCAAAATTTCGATAGCTTGATACAATCTTTAAATCTATACCGTCACTGTATGCTGCTTTTTTCATTTTTAAAAAGGCATTGTGTGCTTCGGCCCTTAAATTAATTCCTTCGCCAAAAAGTTCAATATCCGCTTTACCCATAAGTTCTGCAACTGAATATTCATGTTCTTTAGAGAATATTGTGTTTGGGACTATACCTATTCCGATTGCTGATAGGCTTGTTCTTTTGATAAATGATCTGCGTTCCATTTTGGTTATTTTTCTTCACTAGGGGTTATTACAAAAACGTTGCCAAAAGCAATGTATTATATCAAAGGTATCTTTTAAACTCCAATTCGGTATTTAAAATTCTATCATGTATAAAATGAAATACTAAACACACAATTGAATTCAAATTTCAATTCGTTTCTAAAATCGTGTTTTACTTCATTCAATTACTCGTATTATGCTTCTTGTCTTGAGTTTTGAAAAAAAAGAATCGTAGTTCACACTATTTTTCTATTACCTAACAGTAGCTTAAATATACACTATTCACCGAACAAATAAAGAAAACCTTGATGCGTTTTTTTAAGGTCTTTAAGGTTAATAATGTAAAAATAAACGCCATCGGGTAGTTTAGAGCCTTTACCTAGTAATACGTTGACATTGGCTATACCTGAAAAAGTGTTGTCATAATTTTTCATTGTATAGACTAAACGTCCCCAGCGATTATAAATGTTAAGTTCATTATTAGGCGATAATGCTATGGCCTCTAAAAGAAGAACATCATTGTTACCATCATTATTTGGTGATAAAATGTAATTACCAAGGTCAACATCGTTGCTATTAATACCGCTTCCAAAAGTGATAATTGAATAGTCATCTGGTGTGAAAATTTCGGATGTGATTTGTCCTGATGTTAAATCGCCGCTGATATTAATTCCTCCTAGGTTTTCCCATATGTTGTGTTCCTTGTGCCAGCCTACAATTCTTAAATTTTCAATTAAGTCAACGAATGATTGGAGGTTGCTCTCTTCGTCCCAAGTTAGGTCAATCGACGCCGTTGCTGAGGTGTTTAATTCCCAAAATTCATTGGTGCTAATGGCAGATAATATGGATGTTTTTTTTGACGTGTCAAAGGACGTACTAAAGTCTGAAGGAGTATTGGGGTTTTCTTTATAATAAGCCGCGTTGGCATTAGAGATTGACTCTGACGAATATATGGCAAGTGGTTGTAAACGCTTTTCATAGCCTATAGGGAAGATAAATTCTTGTTTATTTGTAATTTCAGAATAACCGTTTATTTTTCGAATATTGGTGTCACTACTGTAAAATGCCTCATTGATGTAATTTATGGTGATCTCTTTCGAATTTCTGGGAGTTACAATATCACCAACAATGAAATTAATATGATTTGTTAGGCCAATACCAACATTTAAATATAGATTGTCAGCAACCATAATTTCTAAATCTTTGAATATGGGTTCAAAGGTTCCTGAGATTGCAATACGATTGGAACTGAAAAACCCAGCCAGACCTTCATTTTCATCCATAAAGCCATCATTTATAAGATTATGGTGAAAACCCAGTGCGCCATTTGTATGTATTTTTAGGTTGCCGTAGTTGTGTACAGCTTCTTGTGCTTGGGTACGAAACGAATAGCACAATAGTACTACTGTAAAAAACGCTAAAATTATTTTATTTTTCATAATTATAAATTCCAAAACCCTATTTGATTTTGTTCAATTTCTTCTAGTTCGGTATCAGAAAGTCCAGTCTTATACATAATGATTTCTACAAATTTAGTATTGCTAGATACTGATGGACTGCCCGATATGGATGAAGAGGCAGCACAGATTCCAAAATTATACGTAAGGTTACAAGATTGGTTGTCAGGCAAACCTCCATTTACTTTTTCAATACCACCTAATCGCATAATTGTTCTATCAGTAGTACTATTTGAAAGATCGTTCCTTCGAACAAAAGAGTATTGATCCCATTTCGTTAAACTACCTGGATTTGTTGCGTGGGTTGGAGGATAGTTGAAAAATGAACGTGGATTATTACAGCAGTAACCAGGATCGAAGTAACATTGCTTGTTGCTCCAATTTATATGGGTTAGCCATCTTTCAGAAGCTGTATTAACGCCAAAGGCAATACCAGCACGGTCTGTAGCAAAAAAAACACCAAGTACACTACCATTTTTTCCGTTTTCGGTAAGGTTTTGAAAATCCTCTTGAACCAATAATATATCATTAGAACCATCGCCAACCAAATGAGGTAGGGTTGGGTCTGGTATAAATTGGGGCTGTTGCGTAATATTTGCTTGTATCGCATGATGATTAAGACCACTTTGATCATACCAAACGGTTACATAAACATTTGCACCGCTACGCCAATTATTTATTGCTGCAAGATCGACAATGCCAGCACCATCAGCGTAAAAATCTAATTCTACATTATCACTAACTCTACGAAGACGAATTAAAGGACCATTGTAGTCAGATACTAAGTTGCGATGACTAAAAGCAAAACTAACATTTTCGAGTTTTTCATCTAAAATATGCTGCGGTTGTGGTTGCATGGTTGGATATTGATTGTAATGCGCCACTTGAGCTGATGTTATGATGCAAAAAAACAAACTGATATGTAGAAGTAACTTTTTGATAGATTTCAAATTAAATGTTATTGTTTATACTCTTTGATGACTTATTGCTATTTGTACATTCTTTTAATAAGTTTGGTTAATTGCTTTTTAAATCTCCCGTTAAATGAAATATATTAGTAGCAGTACATAAAATGCCCACACCAGCATCTTTGCCTGCTGTTTTAAATCTTGAAAGCCTGTTTTTTAAAGTAACTCCGGCTGCTCCATTAAAAATAATCTGTCCGTCACCAATTTGATATACACTAATGTTAAAGCCTATGGGTAATCCCGTTGGAGCGGTTAACGTAACATCTGTGGCGCTATTGAATGTGAGTACATTGCCATTGTCAGCTGGAGTAAGTGTGTAATTAGCCGTTTTTGTTAGTACAAGAGGTAGAAATTTTGGTGCTAGTTTTTCCCAGGCAGTACCATTATATTGATACACCCATTTTTCTGTAGTGTTGTATAACAGTGTTCCTGTTTTTGGGGAAGCAATAGCATTCATTTCGATGGTTGTGGCGTTTGTAAGTTGTAGTAATAGATTACCATCAATTTGTGCTGATAGGAAAAAGATATTTCCAAAACAAAATAGGGAAATTGGAAGCAGTTTATTTTTTATATTCCACTTAATATGTTGATTTGAATGTCTCACTTTATTGATCTTTTTCAATGATAATTAAATGACAATAATTTTGGTCAGACGCCCATTTTTGAAGCGCTCCTCTACTTCCTAAATTATTGACTGTTCGGTTGATGTCATGACTTAGATTAACATAAGTAGAACCATTATAACTTCGTGCTGTTAATTCAAATTGTAAAGTGTATGGTGCGTTAGCTGGCAAATTAAGATTTGTAATAAAATCTAATAACAGTTCATGGTTTAATGCATGAATATCTGTTGAGCCATAGCTCATCGCACCTCCATCGTAGCCTGTATTTCCTAAATTGTACCAAGTGCCATTAACTTTAGCATTAATGTTAACATATAAACCACCCCAGCTATTGGTGGTTGATCGAGTAGGTACATAAACATGTAGCAATACTTTTTTGTTGGGTTGTATCGTAACTTCAGGAAACAAATTTAATAGCGTTGCGTTTCCACTGCCAAAAGTTTTACTCCCTTTATATACTTGTACGTAAGATTTGTTGGGTAAAGGCTGCTCAATTTTTTTAATATTTCCGTTGGTGTCTGTCGTTAACAATTGGTCTGTATTAGTGCCTGTTGGAATATCTCTAAGTCTAGTTTTTCCATTAACATCAAGTGCTGCAGAAGGGGTTGTAGTACCAATACCTACCCTGTTTTCAGAAGCATCAACTACAAGGGTATTACTGTCAATAGTAACATCGCCACCTGTTGAATTAATAGCTAGATTGTTTGTTTCTAACGCTAATGTTCGACTATTGGATAAGGTGCCATCGGTGGTATATACATTTCCTGCATTACCCCCTATTTCTTCCCATGAGCTTCCGTTGTATTGCATGACTAGTTTGGTTGTGCTATTATAAATTAGGGACCCTTCAATGGGGCTGCTAATATTGCCTATTTCAGTTGTTGTAGCTTGTTTTAATCCTAATAAAAGACTGGCGTCAATTTGTGCAAATAAAGTGCCGATATTTATTAGTAATATGCCTAAAAATAATGTCGTTTTTACCATTATAAATCTATTATTGTAAACATAAATTCAGAATCAAATCTGCTTCTGTCTGTAGTTCCATTATCATTATCTCCAATAATTACCTCAAAGGAGGTTGCGGTTTGGTTGTTGTATGAGATGCCAGGATCATCATTTCCAGCACCACCCCGGCCGGGTTGGGTTAATTGAATAATGTAATTAGCATCGACCGTTGTTCCCGCAGGTAAATTGACCCTATAATACCCAGTGCTAATTTTAGTAACGGCGATACCAGGAGTAGCCTTGGTGATGGCACCAGTACCTGATATTTTGCCAAAAGCTTTTATCGGACTTACATAAAATGCTCCGCCATTGGCTCCTACAGTAATGCTATTGTTGGTTTCAGCGCCTACCACATTGGCTGTTTGGGTTGTAGGGGTTTCATTGGTATAGGTAATTGCTCCTGTAGTGGTATTTTGCGTAAGTGTTGTCACTGTTTCACTAGCTGGAGTTTGCCATTCGGGATCACCAGCAGCATTAGTACCTAAAATTTTGTTGCCTTCGGTGATTCCTGCGGTTCCTATTTTGTCAGTCGTAATTGCATTATCAGCTATTTTTTCTGTTGTTACATTTAGGTTGGCAATTTTAGGAGTTGTAATACCACTGTTTTTAACTTGAACTCCGTTTGAATCATCTACCTCAATAGAATTATCATCAACCTTTACTTCGAGATTCATTGCCACTAAGGTGGCATCATTGGCAACACCGGTAATAGACCCGTTTGATGAGGTTACATTTTGGCCTAGAGCGGCACTTGGGTTTTGCCATTCTGGGTCTCCTGAGGCAGTGGTGCCAAGTATTTTATTAGCGTCTGCACCACCAGCAGTACCTATTTTATCTGTAGTGACTGCATCGTTGTTAATTTTTACAGTAGTAACGGCATTGTCGGCCAGTTTCGCTGTGGTAACATTAGCATCTGTAATTTTGGCTGTGGTGATGGCATTATTGATAATCTTATCGGTAGTGATACCGTCATCTTTTACTTGCACCCCGTTTGTTGCATTTACCTCAATAGAGGCATCATCAACCTTTACTTCCAAATCCATGGCAACCAAGGCGGCATCATTGGCAATACCCGTAATTGACCCATTTGTTGAGGTTACGTTTTCACCTAGTGCGTCCGTTGGAGTTTGCCATTCAGGATCACCAGTAGCACTAGTTCCTAAAATTTTGTTGGCGTCAGCACCACCAGCAGTTCCTATTTTGTCTGTAGTAACAGCATTGTCGGCCAGTTTTGCCGTGGTAACATTAGCATCTGTAATTTTATCTGTGGTGATGGCATTATTGATAATCTTGTTGGTAGTAATACCGTCATCTTTCACCTGGACTCCGTTTGTTGCATTTACCTCAATAGAGGCATCATCAACCTTTACCTCTAAATCCATAGCAACCAAGGCAGCATCATTGGCAATACCCGTAATAGACCCGTTTGTTGAGGTTACGTTTTCACCTAAGGCATCCGTTGGACTTTGCCATTCAGGATCACCGCTAGCGCTAGTTCCTAAAATTTTGTTGGCGTCTGCACCACCAGCAGTTCCTATTTTGTCTGTAGTAACAGCATTGTCGGCCAGTTTTGCCGTGGTAACATTAGCATCTGTAATTTTATCTGTGGTGATGGCATTATTGATAATCTTGTTGGTAGTAATACCGTCATCTTTTACTTGCACCCCGTTTGTTGCATTTACCTCAATAGAGGCATCATCAACCTTTACCTCCAAATCCATAGCAACCAAGGCAGCATCATTAGCAATACCCGTAATAGACCCATTTGTTGAGGTTACGTTTTCACCTAGTGCGTCCGTTGGACTTTGCCATTCAGGATCACCAGTAGCACTAGTTCCTAAAATTTTGTTGGCGTCTGCACCACCAGCAGTTCCTATTTTATCAGTAGTAACGGCATTGTCGGCCAGTTTCGCTGTGGTAACATTAGCATCTGTAATTTTATCTGTGGTGATGGCATTATTGATAATCTTGTTGGTAGTAATACCGTCATCTTTTACTTGTACGCCGTTTGTTGCATTTACCTCAATAGAGGCATCGTCAACCTTTACCTCCAAATCCATAGCAACCAAGGCAGCATCATTGGCAATACCCGTAATAGACCCGTTTGTTGAGGTTACGTTTTCACCTAGCGCATCCGTAGGACTTTGCCATTCAGGATCACCAGTAGCACTAGTTCCTAAAATTTTGTCAGCGTCCGTAGCACCAGCAGTTCCTATTTTGTCCGTAGTAACGGCATTGTCGGCCAGTTTTGCTGTGGTGACGTTTGCATCCGTAATTTTATCTGTGGTGATGGCATTATTGATAATCTTGTCGGTAGTGATACCGTCATCTTTCACCTGGACTCCGTTTGTTGCATTTACCTCAATAGAGGCATCATCAACCTTTACCTCCAAATCCATAGCAACCAAGGCAGCATTATTGGCAATACCTGTAATAGACCCGTTTGTTGAACTTACATTTTCACCTAATGAGGTGGCTGGGTTTTGCCATTCAGGATCTCCGGCGGCATTAGTGCCTAGTATCATATTGGCATCAGCTGCTCCTGAAGTACCTATTTTATTAGCTGTTATGGCATCATTTTCAATAGTTAATACACCCGTATTATCTAAAGTAGCATCACCACTAATGCTTACTTCTTGTGCATTATTGCTTGCATCGCCAACATATATGGTACCATTTGCTAAGGTATTTAGTGTGCCTACTTGATTGTCAACATAGGTTTTAACCGCATTTTGAGTGGGGAATAGCTCATCAGAGGTGCCCAGCGTTACTGTGGTAGATTTGTTAGCCGTATCTTCTTTTAAGGCTTCGGCTGCAAGTGCTCTTGTTTCCTCTGCAGTAATGGCTGCTGATTCTTCAAGCGAAGAAAGATCAGCACTGAAGGTAGTTGTACCTTCATCCACTTTGAGGTTGGTTCCGTCAAAAGTAACTGCGGTAACATCGTCATCAATATTGGCAATTATTTGTGCATCTACGTATGTTTTAACCGCATTTTGAGTTGGAAACAGTACATCAGAGGCTCCAAGAGAGGTATTGGTGGATTTGTTAGCCGTATCTTCTTTTAAGGCTTCGGCTGCAAGTGCTCTTGTTTCCTCTGCGGCAATGGCTGCTGATTCTTCAAGAGCAGAAAGGTCTGCGCTAAAGCTTGTTGCGCCTTCATCAACCTTAAGGCTTGTTCCGTCAAAAGAAACTGCACTAATATCATCATCAGCAGCAGCCATTATCTGCGTGTCTACATAGTTTTTGGTAGCAGCATCCTGAGCATTGGCAGGGTCGCTAAGGTTCGTAATATTGTTATTACCCATGGATAAAACACCAAGCATAGCGTCAGCATTTACATTTAAGTATCTAGCATCGAGAGTGGATAAATCTGTTGTTACTTCTTGCCATCCAGTAGGATCATCGTAAATAAAGGCGATACCATTTCTGTCTGCCGTAATGCCCGATTCGCCTGAAACAATATAAATATCTGCTTCATCGGCAGTAACAGGACGGGCAGATTCTAGCCCTGTACTAACAGATGATAACATTACAGCAACGTTACCATTAGCTGCGGGTTGTACGCCATTAACACTACGGGTAATATTGGGGATATCATTAAAGCCTCCTTCTTCATTGGTATATCTCAGGGTTGATCCTGTTAATGCTTCTAGTGAGGTGATAGTTTCATCAATTTCTACTACCGTGCCATTGGTTTCGGTTATGGTAGCTATTTTATGACCATCAACTAGATCGGATACTGCAAGGGCATCTACTTCTAATGCTCCAGTAGTAGCATTTTGTGAAAGCCCACTTCCTGCAATGTCTGCATTTATTTTGTCAGCAGTAATGGCATCATCAGCTAATTTGGCTGTAGTGACGTTTGCATCAGTAATTTTAGCCGTTGTGATAGCATTATTGATAATCTTGTCTGTAGTAATTCCATTATCTTTTACTTGCACGCCGTTTGTTGCATCTACTTCAATAGAGCTATCATCCACCTTTACCTCTAGATCCATGGCAACTAAAGTGGCAGAATCCTCAATACCAGTTATAGACCCGTTTGATGAGGTTACATTTTTCCCTAAAGCAGTGCTCGGGTTCTGCCATTCAGGGTCACCTCCTGCGTTAGTGCCTAATATTTTGTTAGCATCTGATGTGCCTGCGGTGCCTATTTGATCAGTAGTAACTGCATTATCATTAATTTTTGCGGTAATAACAGCCTTGTCCGCCAATTTAGCGGTAGTAACATTAAGGTCTGTGATTTTTGTTGTTGTAATGGCATTATTAATAATTTTGTCGGTTGTAATACCATCATTTTTTACTTGAACTCCGGTTGCTGCATCTACCTCGATAGAATTATCATCAACTTTTACTTCTAAATCCATGGCAACCAAGGTGGCATCATTGGCAACCCCTGTAATAGAACCGTTTGAGGAGGTTACATTTTTACCTAGCGTAGTAATTGGGTTTTGCCATTCTGGGTTTCCAGCGGTTGAAGTTCCTAGAATTTTGTTGGCGTCTGCAGTTCCTGCAGTACCTATTTTATCCGTAGTGACTGCATCGTTGTTAATTTTTACAGTAGTAATAGCATTGTCGGCCAGTTTTGCTGTGGTAACATTAGCATCTGTAATTTTATCAGTGGTGATGGCATTATTGATAATCTTGTTGGTAGTGATACCGTCATCTTTTACTTGTACGCCATTTGTTGCATTTACCTCAATAGAAGCATCATCAACCTTTACCTCCAAATCCATAGCAACCAAAGAGGCATCATTAGCAATACCCGTAATAGACCCATTTGTTGAGGTTACGTTTTCACCTAGTGCGTCCGTTGGACTTTGCCATTCGGGATCACCAGTAGCACTAGTTCCTAAAATTTTGTTGGCGTCTGTAGCACCAGCAGTTCCTATTTTGTCTGTAGTAACAGCATTGTCGGCCAGTTTTGCCGTGGTAACATTAGCATCTGTAATTTTATCTGTGGTGATGGCATTATTGATAATCTTGTTGGTAGTAATACCGTCATCTTTCACCTGGACTCCGTTTGTTGCATTTACCTCAATAGAGGCATCGTCAACCTTTACCTCCAAATCCATAGCAACCAAGGCAGCATCATTAGCAACACCTGTAATAGACCCGTTTGTAGAGCTTACATTTTCACCTAATGAGGCGGCTGGGTTTTGCCATTCAGGATCACCAGTAGCACTAGTTCCTAAAATTTTGTTAGCGTCTGTACCACCAGCAGTTCCTATTTTGTCAGTAGTAACGGCATTGTCGGCCAGTTTAGCTGTGGTAACATTAGCATCTGTAATTTTATCAGTGGTGATGGCATTATTGATGATCTTGTCGGTAGTGATACCGTCATCTTTTACTTGTACGCCATTTGTTGCATTTACCTCAATAGACGCATCGTCAACCTTTACCTCCAAATCCATAGCAACCAAAGAGGCATCATTAGCAATACCCGTAATAGACCCATTTGTTGAGGTTACATTTTCACCTAGTGCGTCCGTTGGACTTTGCCATTCAGGATCACCAGTAGCACTAGTTCCTAAAATTTTGTTGGCGTCAGCACCACCAGCAGTTCCTATTTTGTCTGTAGTAACGGCATTGTCAGCCAGTTTTGCCGTGGTGACGTTTGCATCCGTAATTTTATCTGTGGTGATGGCATTATTGATAATCTTGTCGGTAGTGATACCGTCATCTTTCACCTGGACTCCGTTTGTTGCATTTACCTCAATAGACGCATCGTCAACCTTTACCTCCAAATCCATAGCAACCAAGGCAGCATCATTAGCAACACCCGTAATAGACCCGTTTGTTGAACTTACATTTTCACCTAATGAGGTGGCTGGGTTTTGCCATTCAGGATCACCGCTAGCGCTAGTTCCTAAAATTTTGTTAGCGTCTGCACCACCAGCAGTTCCTATTTTATCAGTAGTAACGGCATTGTCGGCCAGTTTTGCTGTGGAGACATTAGCATCTGCGATTTTGGGAGTAGTGATGGCATTATTGATGATCTTGTCGGTAGTGATACCGTCATCTTTTACTTGCACTCCGTTTGTTGCATTTACTTCAATAGAGGCATCATCAACCTTTACCTCCAAATCCATAGCAACCAAGGCAGCATCATTAGCAACACCCGTAATAGACCCGTTTGTAGAGCTTACATTTTCACCTAATGAGGCGGCTGGGTTTTGCCATTCAGGATCTCCGGCTGCATTAGTGCCTAGTACCATATTGGCATCAGCTGCTCCTGAAGTACCTATTTTATTAGCTGTTATGGCATCATTTTCAATAGTTAATACACCCGTATTGTTTAAAGTAGCATCACCACTAATACTTACTTCTTGTGCGTTATTGCTTGCATCGCCTACATATATGGTACCATTTGCTAAGGTATTTAGTGTGCCTACTTGATTGTCAACATAGGTTTTAACAGCATTTTGAGTGGGGAATAACACATCGGAAGTCCCAAGGGTTGTATTGGTAGATTTGTTTATCGTGTCTTCTTTTAAGGCTTCGGCAGCAAGAGCTCTTGTTTCCTCTGCAGCAATGGCTGCTGATTCTTCAAGGGGAGAAAGATCGGCGCTAAAGCTCGTTGTACCTTCATCTATTTTAAGATTTACACCACTAAAGGTAACTGCTGTAATGTCATCATCTATGGAGGCCGATTCTTTTAGTTCATCAATTGCTGTTTGAACATTTTCAGCTTCTAGGGTAGACGTTGTATTATCGTAGGGGATGGCGCTTGCATTGGTATCAATAGTAATGTTTTCTGATGATTTATTAGAAAAAGTGTAGGTGCCATCTTCATTATCAACAAGATTAGCTTTGGAAATAATCACTTCGGTATCTGATTCGTTAATGTAGCTAAAGGTACCGTCAAGATTATCAATAATTGCTGTAATGGTTTGTCCTCCAGTTATATCTACACAAAGACTTTCCCAGTTATTATTTCTATATTGATACAAACAGTTTGCATCAGTATTGTATGTTAATGCGCCATTAATTGGCGTGATCGCATTCATTTGGTCAGTCGTTAAGCGGGTAACTACAAAAACCTTAGAAGCGCTTTCAAGTTCTAATATAGAAGCTTCGTCGATGGTGTTAATATTGTCGCCAATTTTTACTTGCGAAAATGTGGTGCTAGCCCAGAATAAAAGAAGGACAGGAATTATTTTTTTCATAATTTTAGTTATTGCTATAAAAATATAATGTGATTCACACAGAATAAATTAATTGTTGTGAAAGTCTGTTTATAGTATATGAAATCAGGATGTTAGGTGTTTCTTAATGCAAATGTAAGAATTATCTTAATTAAATTGTAATAGGCGTGAATTTTTCTCAACCAGGCTCTTATTTGAGGAGTGAACTATGTAAAAAGACAGCGATATTGTAGTGCCATCATACAGTTTTATTAGATACCTTCTTTAAACTTGACAATAATAATTTGCTCTTTTATTTAAAAAAATAAACTATCGATTCAATGCTTTATGCATAGTAGACTTTTTATTTGCCCACACCTAAATGACTTTCATATATTTTATGCATTAGCATTTTTTGTATTGTAAGTTATTTGCACGTAAACTATGGCGTTTGGTTTTTTGAAATATAGCACTGCTTTGTAAACAATAAGTATACCTTTGTATTAGTATACTTTTTAGCCTTGTTATTACATCTCAATACATTATGGAGGATTGATGCAAAACGCATCAAAAAAGGGAATACAAAAAAAAAGGCTGAATTGTTAGGATTTTAAAGTTATCCATACTTATCTTTGTTGCTCGAAGTTCAAACACTTGTTGAATAGTTATCAAGAAAGGTGGAGGGAATAGACCCTTTGAAGCCTTAGCAACCCTTTATTTCAAAGTAAAGAAGGTGCTAAATTCTATCCGAATTAAACGGACAGATAACGAAAAATAATTACCATTGTAATTTTTCGCTTTCTTATAACTTTTTGATTTTACCAATTGCTGGCTAGGCTATAGTTGGGTTTGGCTTTTAACTATTTATATCCTTGTGTAAAACTTGGGTTAACCGATTAAAAACTTAAAATCATGAGTAATCAAAAATTAGCAACAAACGCGTTACATGCAGGTCATGACACCACACAAACAGGCGGTACACGGGCAGTGCCTATTTATCAAACATCGTCCTATGTATTTAATGATACCAATCATGCTGCAAATTTGTTTTCATTGGCCGAATTAGGGTTTATTTATACCCGTTTGAACAATCCAACCAATGAAATTTTACAAAATAGATTGGCTGCTGTTGAAGGTGGAGTTGGTGCCGTAGTATTTGCTTCAGGAACAGCTGCAATATCTACCGGATTGTTAACACTTTTAAAAGCAGGTGACCATATTGTTGCTTCCAGCAGTTTGTACGGTGGTACGTTCAATTTATTAAACGTTACCTTGCCAAGATTGGGTATTACAACCACTTTTGTTGATGCCTCAAAACCCGAAAGTTTCGCAGCTGCTGTTCAAGATAATACAAGAGCTTTCTTTGTAGAGTCTTTAGGAAACCCAAAATTGGATGTTTTAGATTTAAAAGCCATTTCAAAAGAAGCTAAGGCAGCGCAAGTTCCATTTATTGTAGATAACACGGTAGCTACACCAGCTTTATTGAATCCCATTGAACATGGTGCAAATATTGTTATCCATTCACTCACAAAATATATCGGCGGACAAGGAACTTCGCTTGGTGGTGCTATCATAGATGCAGGAACTTTTGACTGGACAAACGGTAAGTTTCCTGAATTTACAGAGCCATCTGCAGGTTACCATGGTTTGGTGTATAGTGAAGCTTTAGGTGCAGCGGCATATACTTTTAAATTAATATTGGAGGGATTAAGAGATTTTGGAGGAGCGTTAAGTCCATTCAATGCTTTTCAAATTATTCAAGGTTTAGAAACCCTTCCTGTACGAATAAAACAACATAGTGAAAATGCGTTAGCGCTGGCCACATGGCTTGAAGGTAGGGAAGAAGTAGCTTGGGTAAATTACCCCGGGCTAAAGAGTAATAAATATTATGATTTAGCACAAGAATATTTGCCAAAAGGGCAAAGCGGTTTGGTGACTTTTGGCGTAAAAGGAGGCTTTGAAGCTGCCAAAAAGGTAACTGATGCCACCAAGATATTCTCATTGCTAGCGAATATAGGGGATACCAAATCATTAATTATTCATCCGGCTAGTACAACACACCAGCAATTGACAGTAGAACAGCAAGAGGCTGCAGGTGTAGGACAAGATTTAATTCGTTTGTCTGTTGGTTTAGAAGATATTGATGATTTAAAAAGCGATTTAGAAAATGCTTTTGCTGCTATTAAATAAGCTTAAGCAGAAGAGAATAGCATTTAAAACCCCTCTTGTACATGTATAAAGAGGGGTTTAAAGAAAAAAAATGTAAACGTTATAACAGGGCTATTATAAGCGTGCAGAAGTCAACTTCTAACCTTCATTAGCTGCTAAAAGAGAACCATGCTTCATCATCTTAAGATAGAAAATTATACTACAATTAGTGGGGTAACCCAAAATCTTGATTTATCGTATCGCTTGTTTGGAAAAGAACTCCATACAGCGCCTATTGTACTCGTGAATCATGCGCTAACAGGAAACTCAAATGTGACCGGTGAAGATGGTTGGTGGTCTGCTTTGATTGGCGAAGGCAAATGCATCGACACAAAAAGATATACCATTCTTTCTTTTGACATACCGGGTAATGGACATGATAAATTTATCATTGAAAATTATAAAGATTTTGTTGCTGGAGATATGGCACACATCTTTTTACAAGGTTTAAAACTACTTAATATAGAGCGTTTATTTGCCATAATAGGTGGTTCTTTAGGTGGTGGTATTGCTTGGGAAATGGCTGCTATAAACCCTAAATTAACACAGCATTTGATTCCTGTAGCTTCTGATTGGAAATCTACAGATTGGCTAATTGCTAACTGCCAAATTCAAGAACAATTTTTGGTCAATTCTAAACAGCCAGTGCATGATGCTAGGATGCATGCTATGTTGTGTTACCGTACGCCTGCCTCGTTTAAAGAGCGGTTTAAGCGTAGCACAAATGAAGAACTTCAGGTTTTTAATGTAGAAAGCTGGTTAATGCATCATGGAGAAAAACTGCAAGAAAGGTTTCAGTTATCGGCCTATAAATTGATGAACCAGCTGCTTAAAACCATTGATGTGACCCGTGATGGTGATGAGAATTTTAAAAAGCTACAAAATAGCGATACCAATATTCATATCATTGGGGTAGATTCAGATTTGTTTTTTACCGCTGAAGAAAATAAAGATACGTTTAAGCAATTGGCTCAGGTAAATAGCAATGTTACCTATGGCGAAATACATTCCTTACATGGACATGATGCCTTTTTAATTGAGTTTGAGCAAATGAAAAATTTGCTAAGTGGTATTTTTAATCGTAGTGAAAAATCAAAAAAGGTAAAGGTTTTAAAGTTTGGAGGTAGGTCATTAAGTAATGGAGAAGGCTTATCACGTGTTTTGGAGATTATCACATCTAAAGTTGCTGCTAATGAAAATATTGCAATAGTACTTTCGGCACGTGGAAAATCAACTGACCAGCTAGAGTCTATGTTGGCGAAGGCAGCCAAAGGTAAAGACTATACTAAAGATTTTGAAGCTTTTAAAAAGTACCAAAAACATACGTTTTCTACGGCAGATTTTTCTGTAGAATTTAAAGCGTTAACAAAACTGTTTGAAGGGGTTTCTCTTTTGGGTGATTACAGCCATAAAATTAAAGATGAGGTACTTGCCTATGGGGAACTTATTTCGGCAAAATTAGTTGCTAGTTTGCTTACAGAAAAAGGTTTGAAAGCCGAGTTTATTGATTCAAGAACCCTATTTAAAACTGATGATACCTTTGGTGATGCTAAACTGATAGAATCTATTTCTAAAGAACGTGTACTCTTGAAATTTTCTCAATTACCAAGTGATACTGTTCCGGTGATAACGGGTTTTATTGCTTCAACTATTAATGATGAGACCACCACCTTGGGTAGAAATGGGAGTAATTATTCGGCAGCCTTATTGGCAAATTTTTTAGATGCCGAAGAACTACAAAATTATACACATGTTGATGGTATTTTTACGGCAAATCCTGATTTTGTTTCTGAAGCAAAAAAATTGTCTAATCTCTCTTATGCTGAGGCAAACGAACTTGCCAATTTTGGGGCTACTATTTTGCATGCAAAAACCATTATTCCGTTAATTGAGAAGAATATTCCGCTACGTATTTTAAATACGTTTAATGATGATAATGAAGGTACTTTAATAAGTGCAAAATCTAGTGAAGAAGGTATTAAATCATTATCCGTAATTGAAGCGGTTTCTTTAGTTAATGTAGAGGGTAGAGGACTGTTAGGAAAAGTTGGTGTTGATGCCCGTATATTTAAAGCACTCGGTGACCGAAATATAAACGTAAGTATTATATCACAAGGTTCATCTGAGCGAGGAATTGGCTTAGTGGTGGCTCGTAACAAGTCTGAAAAGGCAAAAGCAGCCTTAGAAAAGGAGTTTTCTAGTGACTTTAAATCCAAAGATATTAATACCATTACGGTGGTAAATGATGTATCAGTCGTATCTATTGTAGGGCAAGATTTGAGTACATTTCACAAGCCGTATAATGCATTGATTAAGAACCAAATCGTGCCTTTGTTATTCAATAATACAGTATCAGGTAAGAATGTGAGTTTGGTTTTAAAAACAGCTGACTTGCATAAGGCTTTAAACGTAATGCACGGACAGATTTTTGGTATAAGTAAAAAGGTTAATTTGGCCGTATTTGGACATGGCAATGTAGGAGGGACCTTAATAAATCAAATTTTAGAATCTTCAGAAACAATTGCCAGCCGAAAATGTATTGATTTAAATGTATTTGCCGTTGCCAATTCTAAAAAGCTGTTATTGCAAGAAAAAGGAATTCCCAAGTCGTGGAAAGCTGCCTTAGATAAAAAAGGTATTTCGTATACCATTGAAGATGTTTTTGATTTTGCAAAAAAGCATCATTTAGAAAACCTTATTGTTGTTGATAATACAGCTAGCGAGCATTTTGTAGCGCGCTATTTTGATTTTGTTGAAAATGGTTTTGATGTGGTTTCATCAAACAAAATAGCCAATACATTGAGTTATGATTACTATCGCTCATTGAGAGAAGAGCTTTTACGTAATCAAAAACAATATTTATATGAGACCAATGTTGGTGCAGGTTTGCCATTGATTGATACCATAAAATTGTTGCATCTTTCAGGGGAAAATATAACCCGTATTAAAGGTGTTTTTTCGGGTTCATTGAGTTATATTTTTAATACCTTTTCAGAGGTTGATGCACCTTTTTCGAGTATCTTAAAAGATGCCATGGAGAAAGGATTTACAGAACCAGATCCAAGAGAAGATTTGTCGGGTAATGATGTGGGAAGAAAGTTATTGATATTGGCTCGTGAACTTGATTTGAGGAATGAATTTTCTGATATTAAGATTCAAAATTTAATTCCCGAAGAACTTCAAGGGGGTGATGTGACGCATTTCTTGGAAAATTTAAATTTGTTGGATGACGTTTTTAGTGAAATCAAAAAAAATCAAAAAGAAGGTCATGTACTCCGTTACGTTGGCGATTTGCATGGTAATTTGCAAGAAGAAAAAGGAATTCTTGATGTGAAATTGATTTCGGTACCTAAAGAAAGTGCTTTGGGGCAAGTAAAAGGGTCAGACTCTATTATCGAAATTTATACGGCATCCTACGGAGCGAATCCTTTGGTTATACAGGGAGCAGGAGCAGGCGCTGCCGTTACTGCCAGAGGTGTTTTTGGTGATATTTTACGAATTGCAGAAAAAGGATAAAAAGTTCAAAAAAAATGTAAAAAGATGTCCTGCTAGTTTTTTATAGTCGGAATCTTAGTTGAAGAAGCGTATTATGGAGAAAAAATTTGAAACAAAAGCTATACGTACACAGTTAGAACGTTCTAAAAATTTGGAGCACTCGGTGCCCTTATATCTAACATCAAGTTTTGTTTTTGAAGATGCAGAAGATATGCGGGCTTCTTTTGCAGAAGAAAAGGAGCGCAATATTTATTCAAGGTATTCAAATCCAAATTCAAATGAATTTGTTACTAAGGTTTGTCAAATGGAAGACGCCGAGGCAGGTTTTGCTTTTGCTTCGGGTATGGCAGCCGTGTTTTCAACATTGGCGGCTTTGTTAGATAGTGGTGACCATATCATTTCTGCACGCAATATTTTTGGTTCAACCCATTCGCTGTTTAATAATTTTTTTCCTAAATGGAATATTTCACACAGTTACTTCAAAATTGATGACTTAGCGAGTATTGAAAAATTGATAACCCCAAAAACTAAAATTCTTTATGCAGAATCTCCTACCAATCCTGGCGTTGATGTTTTAGATTTAGAAGCGTTGGGTGTCATAGCGAAGAAGCACAAGTTGATTTTGGTGATTGACAATTGCTTTGCTTCTCCTTATTTGCAACAACCCATACGTTTTGGAGCTGATTTGGTAATACATTCGGGTACCAAGCTTATGGATGGTCAAGGTAGAGTGTTGGCAGGTATTACCGTAGGTAGTGCTGATTTGATTGAAAAGGTGTATCGCTTTTCGAGAATCACAGGGCCTGCGCTTTCTCCTTTTAATGCTTGGGTATTGTCTAAAAGTTTAGAAACACTAGCACTACGGGTAGATAGGCACTGTGAAAATGCGCTTAAACTGGCTGAATATCTTGAAAATCATGAGCAGGTGAATTGGGTGAAATATCCTTTTTTAAAATCGCACCCACAATATAAAGTTGCCAAAAAGCAAATGAAGGCTGGAGGTTGCGTTGTTGCTTTTGAAGTTAAAGGTGGGGTAGAAGCAGGACAGCGTTTTTTTAATTCTATAAAATTATTATCACTTTCTGCAAATTTGGGAGATTCGCGCAGCATAGTGACGCACCCTGCATCAACTACGCATAGTAAACTGTCTATAGAAGAAAGAGCAGAAACCGGTATCACCGATGGTATGGTACGTGTTTCTGTGGGCTTAGAGCATATAGATGATATTATCGCTGATATTAAACAGGCATTGGGTTAATCCACATTTGTAGACATTGTTTTACTGTAGGGTATAGTTGCTGGCTACTTAGCGAAGAGCATTGCGTAAAGAGGCAAAGAGAGCAGGGGAATAAATAGAATAGAGAGAGAAAAGAGGTTTTTAAAGTGGTCAACCTATATCAGGGACATGTTTCTTGGTTCTTGTTTCCTGTTTCTTGAGCCTTCTCTTAAAAAAGATAAAAAAGTCTTTGTTCTTGCAGTGCCGTGGGTTTTATGTTTCTGCTATTTTAAAACGCGATTTTTTATAGGGTAATGCATAGTTTCTAATGAGTAGTGCATTAGAAATCGATAACCTATAAAACCTTATTTGCGTGTCTTATGGGGTTCGATTTGACCTTATTTAGTTGATTTATTAAGATTCACTTGACGAAGGGAGTCAAAAAAGCCTATTTTTGCAAAAAAAAAGTACAGATGGCAAATATTAGAGACTTAAAAAAAGATATCAATTACGTTTTAGGAGATATCATTGAGGCGGTTTATGTTGTTGATGCAGCAAATAATAAACAAGACTCAAAAGAAGGTAGCGAAATTATTGATAGTGCAATTGAAACTTTTGACGCTCTTATTGCAAAAGTAAATCAAAGAGGTGTTGAAAATAGACCTGCACATTTAAAAAGTGTTCGTAACGAACTTGAAGAAAAAGGAGCTGCTTTGATTGAAAAAATCAATAAGCTTAGTTAATATTGAAAAAAACAGCTTAAAAAAAATCCGCTACTAGCGGATTTTTTTATGTCTATTTTTTTATGGTTTTCAATAGCTCTTCCAATTTACGTCCGTATTTTGAAGTTGCCACTTCAGGTGATAAAGACCTATGAATAGAATCTAAATACGTTACATTGGCATTGGGTATTTCATTAACCGCAATGTACGGAGCCACATATGAGTTTCTGTTATTTATAGCAAAATTGATGGCGTACAAATAACCACGTTGCGTATTTTTGTCACTTACCCGTTGTAGAGAGTCTAGTTGTACAGTGTCTTTTGCTACCTCTTTACGAAGACTTTTTTGTAATATTTCAAGGTTACGTTTGTTGATGCTAGACATTACCTTTCGGTATTCTTCTAGTTTCGTTTGACTTTCAGAACCTGTTATTTTTGCATTCGTATCAAAAGTATTCCAAGCTGTATTGATGGTAATTGTGCCAGGTTCTCCAAAAAAGGTAATACGGTCATTGAGGTCATTGTTGTCCTTTTTATTCAGATAGAGATAAAATATTTCAGGGCTTTCAATTTCTGTTTTGAAATTAAAATCGCCATTTCCTTCAATTTGCAAAGAATCAATTACTACCAAGGTAGAGTCTGGAATATGCTGCAGATATAAAGTGCCTTTTTTTAATCCTTTTACCGTACCGGTAACAATCATGGTCTTTTCTGTAATTCCATCGCCACATGCCGAAACTATCAATAGCATTGCGAAAATGTAAAGCGCTTTTTTCATTTTGGTTTTTTAGAGGGGCAAATATCAGTATTTTTTTTGAATCGGTTTGGCGGTTTTTAGAATAGAAAGTTAAAAATTTGAAGCTACCTCCATTAAATATGCACAAAGCAATGCTCCTCCTGTACCTACAACATAGCCAAATACTGCTAATAGTACCCCTACAGAGGTAAGCGAGGGATGAAATTCTGCTGCAACAACGGGTGCTGATGCGGCACCACCTACGTTTGCTTGGCTGCCTACAGCTAAAAAGAAATAGGGGGCCTTTATAAGCTTAGCCACCAAAATCATAAGCCCTGCATGAATGCTTATCCATATAAAACCAATAGCGATAAGTCCGGGGTTTTCTAATATGCGTCCTAAATCTACTTTCATACCAATGGTAGCTACCAAAATATAAATAAACATTCCGCCTATTTTACTAGCACCTGCTCCTTCGTAATTTTTAGCTTTGGTGAATGAAAATGTTATACCACAGGCAGTAGCAATAATCACCATCCAAAAGAAACTAGACCCCAAAAATGATAAAAAGTTGGTTGGGTCAGCAACGGCAGCAACGGTAGTTTTTAGGTATGAACTCATATGTCCTCCAAAAAAATGAGAAACACCAACAGCTGTAAAAGCCAGTCCCAATAAAATCATATAATCTTGTAGGCTTGGTACGCGTGTAATACTATCGGTAAATTTGGTTACTTTAATTTTTAATTTTTCTATTGATGACGTATCGGCTTTTAACCAACGGTCTATACGTTCTGTTTTACCTACGCCCAGAAGAATTATAGCCATCCACACATTGGCGACAAAAATATCGACTAGTACCATACCTCCGTATTTATCGGGTGTGTATTTAAATATTTCGTACATGGCAGCTTGGTTCGCACCGCCGCCAATCCAACTTCCTGCAATGGTAGAAAGACCGCGCCAAATAGCATCAAAACCATTGCCTCCCACAGATTCTGGCGAAAAAATAGATACAATTAAAATAGCAATAGGCCCGCCTATAATAATACCCAAACTGCCTGTTAAAAACATAATGAGGGCTTTTGAACCTAGGCTAGCAATAGCTTTTAAATCAATACTCAAGGTCATTAATACCAAGGCAGCAGGTAATAAATAATGACTTGCCATATAGTATAGCCGTGATGAATGCTCGGTAACCGTACCAAGTTTGTCTACCGTATGCCATTTTTCAGCAATGACGCCACATGAGGCCAATATAGCAGGTAAGAGATAGCACATTAATACAGCAGGGACAACGTAATAGAATTTTTTGAAAAAGCCTCTTTTTAACGACGAGGTAATAAAAATAAAGCCTAAGCAAAATGCTAATAATCCAAAGACAACGGTATCATCAGTGATTAGTGGTTCGGGTAATAATTTGTCAGTCATTTATATGGTGTGCGTTACGGTGGTTTCAGTCTAAATTATGCATAAGAGGTATTCAAATATACTCAAATTAGGTGTTGCTTTATAAAGTGCGCTACGCCGTCTTCGGTATTATTGAGGGTAACAGCATTTGCAATGGCTTTTACTTCATCTCTAGCATTGCCTACGGCAACACCCATAGCTACATGTTGAAGCATTTCTATGTCATTGTAGTTGTCTCCAAAGGCAATAATGTCTTTCAGCGATTCGTGGGGTGATAGTAACTGTTTTATCGCTGATAATTTTGATACAGATTTGGGCGCAACTTCAATAAGGGTGTCGTTAGAGCGATAAATATTTAAGGCGGTACTATGGTGTTTTTGTAGCTCGGTATATAATGTGTCAGCAGTAGATTTGGTGCCCATCAACATGATTTTATGGGCGCTAATAGTTCTTTTTTTCCAGTCGGCAATGGTTGTTGCGGTAGATCTAAAAACGGGTGTGGTTTTTGTGTATTTAATTTCTTTTTCAACCCGCTCAGAGGTTTCTTCAACATACCACTCTTTGTAGGCATACAAACCTAATTTTATTTTAGTTGCTTCTGCTAATTCATATACGCTTGATACAATGTTAATAGGAATAGTGGTGGAGCTAATTTGTTTAGTACCGTCAATAACTAATGCCCCGTTATAGCATATGATAGGTTGGTTTTCTATACCCAGCCTTTTTTGTAAATAGGTCATAGATTGCGGCATACGCGCCGAAACTAAAATAACTTTAAGGTGTTTTTTTATGCGTGAAATTTCAGCAATTGTATAGGCTGAAACATCATTTTTGGTTGTAAGTAGGGTGCCATCTAAATCAGAACAGAGTATGGTGTATTGCATGTGTAAATTATTAGATGTTTAACCAGTAGGTGAATTTTAAATTAATAGACCTATTTCTAGGTTGAAAGCTATTCACAAAGTAATTGTCGTTGTATACAATGAACAAATCTGATAGGGGAGCAAAACGCCATTGTAGCCTTGAATTGATACCTAAATTATCACGTTGATTACTATATTGTACCAAGGTAGACCAAAATACCGATTTGCTAAATGTAATATCAATTTTTGGACTCAACAACCATATATCAGCGCTGGGATAGGGAGCAGGTAAGTTTATTTTGTCATAATTGAGAATTAGCGAAAGAAAAACTTTGGGTTGAAAACGAAGCGTCATCATGGTTTCTAAAGAAAACCGATTCCCGTTAAAGAATCTTCCTATTTCCGTTTCTGCGGCGTATGTAAACGTTTTTCTCCTGTCAGATTCGTACCCTGCTGAAACATTGTTGTAATGATAGCCTATATTAGCAGGTAATTCAAGACCACCTTCTGTATCAGTAGGGTCAAATGGCTCAAACAAAAAGGTGTAGCTATTGGTCATTCCTAGTGCGAATTCTGATTGGTCTTTAAACTTCGCTTCCCAAGTACTCATAATATCATAGTCGGTATTTTTAAAATCGCGACTCGGACTCCATTGAACAATGGGAAATACTTGAAACTCGTGATTTTGAATAGGGCCCTTTTTTGGCCAAAATGTGCGCCCAACGCCTAGTATGCCTTTAACAATGTCGGTTCTTCTCACAAAGCCAAGGTTTGATGAAAAGTCTTCATCAATATATACCGCTTTTGCGTAAATAGTATATTTTCTTGAGTTGTAATTGATTTTAGCTCCGCTAGACAGGTTACCAATGTTATCATCTGGCTGAAACGACTTATGGGTGTAAAACTGACCATTCCAAGTATTATCTTTTGATGCTAAATTATAATCTAAACCAAGAACTCTGTTGTACTCATCTTCTCTTTCTATAAAATCATAGTTTTTTAAAGATTGCTTATTGATGAAAAACATGCCAATATTAGACCTTGAAAATACACGATGTTGTACCGCCAGCATGCTGTTGTTATTCGATGCTATTTCATTTTCTATATCTTCATCAGTTTGAATATTTAGAAAACCTACTCTTAAATCTTTGTTTAATTTACCGCTCAGTCGAATACCACCAATAATTTTATTTTCGATGGCATCACCAGCAGTGTCTTTAGCAATACCAATGCGTCTAGAAAAGAAGGGATTTGCATCGCGAGAGTCACCAAAACTTGAGAATAAATCGCTGTTATCAATAAAAAATTGTCTTTTTTCAGGCAGCGAGACTTCAAAACGGGTGAGGTTAGTTACTTGGTCATCAACTTCAACCTGTGAAAAATCAGGATTTAGTGTTACGTCTAAATTCATGCCCGACCCCAAGGCGATTTTAGCATCACCGCCTATTTTAAAATTGTTTACACCTTCATTGGTTTCAAAATCTTTTTGAGATATGGCATTGATATATGGAATAATAGTCAATGGCGTGCGTGATTTTCCTAGTGGTTTTTCAAAAATCATGTCACCCATAAAAGCAGTACCAAAAACCAATTGATTTTGAGGTATTTGCACCCAAGAACTCGTTTCATTAGATTGGGTGTCAAATCGATAACTGTTAAAACGCCATTTTTGAGTACCTTCTTTAAACTTAAACGAACTCAACGGAATAACCATTTCAGCAGTGTAATAGTCATCGTAGATTTTTGCATCTCCTTTCCATTTCACATCCCATGAAGTTGTAAAACCGCTGCGTTGCGTTCCACCACCTGATATAAGTGCTTCACGTCGTACACCATAGGGGTTTGTGCCAAATAAAAAGGCATTGGTACCGTCGCTAAAGGTGTCAAAAAGTAATGAGATATTGTCATTGCCACCAGCTCTAAAGTCTCGCTTTAGCGATTGTATAACGTAATTACGCCCCGCAGTATTTATTTTTATTCCGACATATAAATTTTTATCGTCATACAACATTTTAATGTCTGACTGCTGGCGTGCTTGAATGGAATCTAAGGGAAAGTATTCCCAAAATTGATTGGCACTTTCAGCCGTTTCCCAAATAGCTTCATCAAGAATACCGTCGGGTTCAATAGTAGCAGCAATATATTTTACGGTAAACGATTTGTTTTCATTTTGTGCAAAGGAAAAAACGGTACAACAAAGAAAAAAGAAAACGGTAAGTATTCTTAACATGGGTAGCAATTCACGAGTTGCACAAATTTACATTTTATTTTTTAAGATGTTTTGTTCATTTGAAAATCTATTGAGCGGTGAAATGGTTTGTTGTTGGTGTCTGGGGTGTAGGGTGTTAGCATCTAAAAGACTACGCAGGAAGAGCCGTATGATGAGTGTTTGCCGTATAGTTCTTCTTTGGTTGCTCGACTAGCCTAGGTGCTTTTTTGAATATGTCTAAGGCTAACGTTCTTCTGTAGCATAACCAAAAGAATAATCCAAAAAATTCCGTGTGTAGCATATTTATAACTATTAGGAATTAATCCATTGGAGTTTAGAATTAAGCCAAGAACTGAGAGAACAATAAAAGTTACTTTTAAAAAATCTAGTTGGGTTTTATTCTTTTTTTTGAGAAAATGATAGCTGTAAACACCAACTAAAATTAAAAATGCAAGGCTTGAATACGAGTTGGCTGAACTTGTTGTTATAATCGTAAGTTCATTCAATAAATTTATACCCAATAACGAGAGGAAAATAATTCCAACTGTCTTTAAAAATAAATTGAACTTCTTTGTCAAAAATGAACTTTCATAGAATAAGAATAAAATCCCAACTAAAAGCGTGAGCTTATAGATGTTCTTTAAAAAAAGGTAATAATGTTCGCTCAAATATTGCAATTGGATAAAAATAAATCCAAGTGTACAAATTACCAGTCCTGAAGGAATTCCGTATGTGAATATATTGTTTTTCATTTTTTTGAGAGTATCTAGGCGAAAATTAATATAGGTAGCACTTACGCACCTATATTCTTTCTTTAACCATACTAAGCTAAATCATTTCTACGGTTTTTAAAAGTATGTGTTGCTGTTTGGTGTGAATTTATGCATGTATAAACCAATGATTGTCAAAGAAGAGCTGTATGATGTGCGGTTCGGTGCACGGTTTAGAGGTGAAATTTGTCTTTACTTACTTTACTGTGCGTTCGTCTTTATTTATTTCCCAATTGTATATTCCAATCAATTGATACTATTCTTTGCTGAATCAGGATTAAAGTACCTAATAGTTCAGTTTCATTGGGGAAAGAACCATAAACCAAGTTTTTAAAGTCAGAATGATAAGTAATTTTTAAATTGCTCCACACTTCTTCTGGAGTTTTAAATATTAGTGAATTAACGGGATGATTTCTCAACCATTCATTATTGTTTTTAAAACTTACTATGTCATCATGAGCCACTTTTAATAACATATTATCAAATTCTTTTGATTTAAAAAAGCTAAGCAGTTCTTTTACAGAAAGAAGTTGGTTTAGGTCATACACGTGTCTAATTTTATTCTTTAAATCTGTAATTGGGTTTTCACCATATGAGAACCGAACTAAACTCATAATTTTTTCACAAATAGTTCTGCTTGCTTCTAAAACACGTACCTTGAATGGTGATAAGTCTTGTTCTTTAGCGATTTTGTTTTGCCCATTATTCAACATCATTTCACCTATAAAAGAGCAAACACTTTTAGTTGTGTAGGGTTCAAAGTATCCAAGCCAAGTAGCTTCTACCACAATAGCATCTCTTACTTGACCATAATCGCCGTTAAACTCTTTATTGTACGAGTGTGCTGTTTTGCGATTCATTCCCATTTTATGCGTTAAGCCTGCTATCTCTATTTCTGGTAGCACACTACCCACTACAGTACTAATTGTTCTTATTTTAGCTGTGAGTTTATTATTTGACTCTCCCTCTCTTCTAAAGACAACTAGGTCAATGTCTTCCGAAAATCTTTCAATTATGTTGTAACATTTAGATAATGCTGTTCCACCTTTGAAAACTGTATCGCTACCAATTTCATCATTGAATATTGTAAAAAGTGCATAGGTCACCCAATAATCTTTTTCTACAAATATTGCTGGTATTTGCATTTGGTCAGATGTAAACTGTACAGCTTGTCTAAATAGCTTTTTGTCAAGATGAAGTTTCATATAATATTCCAGTTAGAAGCTTTGGTTAATGCTTTTGTTGCACCAGAAATCTCATATTTAGTAATTGGATTTAACGATTTTTTTAAGCTAATTATTATTGATTTATTTTGTGTTTCATCTAATAATGCGCCTAATAAAGCTCTTGTAGATGGTGGATATTTTAAAGACAGGCGTATTAGTTCTTTTTTGTCATTAAGGTTTAATTTTTTAATTATTTCCAAAAACCTTAAACAAGATGTTTTTATGGTAGTATCGGGTATTTTCTTTACATACTTAATTGCATCTAGAATTTGTAATAGAGGAATATTTTTTTTAGTAATTATGTTTTTTTGTTTGATAAATGATATCGTGTAACGCTCTCGTTTAAATTTAGGCCGAGTTTGATTTTTTCCTATTTGTATTATGTTACTAACTTGAGTTGTTAATCCTAGCGTATTATATATGCTATAACCTGTTAGATATCCAACCACCTTACCATCTTCATTTAGTAAGTCTTTAACTATTTGTTCTTGATTAGGTTGAAGCGTACCGAAAGGGGTTTTTTCAGGTTTGAAGTACTTTCCTTTGGATAGTTTTTCGATTTTGCCTGAATCCGCCATACGATTTAAGGCCTTGATGATTGCTTCTTTTTTCTTTGCATCAATGTTAAAATCTTCATAGGTGAAAATATACCCTTTTGGGAGTCGGTCTATCTTATTTCTTATATATTCAGTTGTTTTCAAGTATTTTTATTTGTTTAAATATAATAAAAATGTCCAGTTTTTTAACTAAAAAACTGGACAAAAATATAAATTATTAGGAAAGTAATACTATGGTGCTTATTTATTTCCAGAATACTATTTTTAGATAACGGATTACACTGCATATAAGCACTTACGCACCTGTATTCTTTCTTTAACCATACTAAGCTAAACCATTTCTACGGTTTTTAAAAGTATGTGTTGCTCCTTGGTATACATTTATAGATGTATAAACCAATGATTGTCAAAGAAGAGCAGTATGATGTGCGGTTGTCATGTGCACTTTTTGAGTGCTTTTGGCTAGCGATTTTTTGCAGTTATTGCACTATAGCCTATTTTGTTATCACAGGTTGCGTCCATGCGGTTTCATAAATCAAATCTTCAATAGGGTTTTTGTGTAATTTTGACGAAGTGATTTTACATCGTACAAAAAGAATGTCATCTGTTAATTCAAAGCTAGCGCTGTCTCTTTTAACAGACATAAATTCTTCGGGTTCTATTTCTCCTTTTTTACAGCCAATAAACGATATCGTGTAGTTGACGTTTTCTTCTTTTTTAACCACAATTGAAAGTTTGCTGTTTTGAAACCTTACGTCTTTTAATGTAACCCCCGTACTTGCGTAGAATTGTCCTTCTTCCATCGCATTTATGATAGATTTTGGACTCAAGGTATCTGCTTGCACCATAATCCAGCCTCTGCCAGCATTACTCCACTTACTTCCTATGGTATGGTAATGATGCGAATCGTCGGTAGCAAGACCGTACATTATTGGTTTATTGTTTTCTAAATACGCGATATTAATATAATCCCACATCATTTCGGTAGACATGATTGTGTCATTTCCTGAATTATGAACGGATGGATGCCCGTTGTAAATTTCAAAAAACTGCTCGTTTTTTAGCGCTATCATATCTTCTAAACTTATAGAAAACCAAAAATTGGGGTGGTTTATGTGCGCTATGATAGGATGACCAAATGCTTCTTTTTGTTTGGCAACCGCATCTAAGTTGTTTTGCATCACTTCTACTATGCTGTTACCGCCTTGTGGCTCTATTTTCTGTTTGACATTGGTAGCGTTTATGTGTACGTGCTTACCATCATGACCATCTGTTATTTCTTCGGACTGAATTATCAAAAACTCGCCTTCTTTTTCAAATTTTGGTCTGTATTCTTCGTAGGTTTTTAGTTTGACTTGCGTGTTGTTTAAAGAGTCTTTTTTATGTTCAATCCAATCAGAACCATAAGTGTTTAAGTAATTTTTAAATGCTTCTTGATAGATAGAATCATTTGAAATGGTCACCCATTTTTCTCCTTCGGCCAATGTGTTATGGTCTGTTAAAGCTACGAATTGATAGTCGTTACTTTTGTACCAATCCATAATTACTTCAGGAAATTCATCACCATCACTCCAATAGGAATGGGTATGTAAATTTCCTTTAAACCATTGTTTTGTAGGTGGAGATTTTTTAGGCGACGGTTTTGAATCCTTGCAGCCAACAATTGCAATAATGCATAGTAATAGCATTAAGCGTAAATAATTTCGCTCTATAGATGTATTTGTGATTTTTTTTATCGTCATTGGTTTTTTTGGTTAGTAGCTAACAATTAAATATGGGCGCTTAAGCACCCATATTTCTTTTTTATCGAATACTAATCTAAGCTTTTTTTATTGCTTTTAAAAGTATGCTGTTGCTACCTACTCAAGTTCAATATGAAAAAACCAATGCTTATTCAGCAAGAGCTGTATGGCAGACGACTACCACCCATGGTTTATGACTAGGTTTTTCCTAGAGCTAATAAACGACTATGGATGTTTATCGCTTGTTAGTTAGTAGTTTATCAACTGAATGATATCCTGATAATATTGCTCCTGGTACGCCCATTTGACGATAGGTATCATTGATTTCTCCTGCAAAATATACCTTATTTTCTAAGGGAAGATTTAACTGTTTTAGATTTGATTTTTTTTCCTCAAAATGTTGTATCCAAGTGCCTTTGGTAAACTCATGTTTTCCCCAGTTTTCTAAGACATAATCTCCAGTGAAAGATGTAGAGGCAGCACCGTCAAACATCGCATCGAGTTCTTTTATCGCTGCATCCACTATTTTTTGGTCAGAACCTAACTCATAATAGTCTGTTGCCGTATTACCAGTAGCCAAAAGCCCAAATATATTTGAAGTAGCACCCTTTTTAAATGCCACATCGTAATATACTTTTTCTCCTGTTTGGGCCTCACAATTTACTGCGTCAGGATAAAACTTAGTATTGAATTTCATCATTAGCTTAAACCCAGGAAGAAAAGTAACGGATGCTATTGCGGCTTTCTTTTTTTCAGGTAAGGCAGGAACAAAAGTAATTGCATCTGATTTTAAAACTCCAATAGGAACGGTAACCAATACCTTATCAGCTTTGTACTGCTGCCCATTTTTTAACGCTACTACAACTTCATCTCCTGAATAATCTATTTTGGTAACGACGGCATTGTATTGAATGTTATTTTTTACATCTGTAGCAAGATGCTCATCAACAAAATCATACCATGTAGAATTTTTGAATTTGGATTCTGGCATGAAATTGTATGCAAAATCCAATTCCGATTTAGCAACCTCTTTTAATTCTTCACCGTTCCAGTTGTAAGCTTTTTCTATATGGTAGGGTATAAGGTCTTCGTCTATTTCGTTTCCTTTTTTACCTTTTATTTTGTTTAAAACTAATGGATGGCTATGTATCCATTCGGCACCTATATCAATAGGAAAATCGGCCAGCGTTGTATTTTTCTTTAATCTTCCACCGTAGTTATCTGTTGCTTCTAAAACAACATAATCTACATTGTTTTTTTGTAAGATTTTAGCAGCTGCTAAACCCGATGCTCCTGCTCCGATTATAATTACTTTTCCGTCATAGTCATAGGTCTTATCTAAGGCGGTTTGCTGCGGAATACTATCTTTTGCACGTGCTGCCCATTTTAAACAACTTGATAAATTGAGGGTTATTAAAAAAAGAACAAGAAGTAGTATTGATTTGTGTATTTTCATAAATGTTGCTATTAAATTTAAAGGCAAAATTACATGATGTGTGGTAAGAATGATTTGACAAATGTCACATAATTGGTGTCTGCTTGCGAATAGACGAATTTTTACAATTTGAATTATTTTTGATGGAAAAAGAACAAAAAGAAACAAATTTACTTTTTGAGTTTTTCTGACTAGACAGGACTTACTTTTTTGCTCTAATTCTGCTCAAAGTCTCACGACTTATCCCTAAGAAAGAGGCAATATCAGTAAGCGATACTTTTTGTAATACTTCAGGAGTAGTTTTAATCAACGCTTCATAACGTTCTTCACTTGACATGAACTGCAATTGATATAGCCTGTATTCAAGAAATACGGCATGTTCAGTAATCAAATCAATAATTAGTTGGCTAACATCAATATTTGTAGCAGCTAGCGCTTTGATTGCTTTTGTGTTAAATTGAATCAATTTGGAATCTTCCATAAGTACGATTGTTTCGTTGGAAGGTTCTTCATTAAATGTTTTCATACTTGATAGTATTTCATTTTCGAACGCAAACCAAGAACAAATTTCTTTAGAATCTTTAAAATAATACGCCTTAGCACTGCCTTCTACAATCAAATAAAAATAATGGTGCCTTTTTTTTTCGGTAATCAGTTTGGTTCCCTTGGCGACATTTAAAATTGATGCATCTTGAGCGAAAAGATGTAGCGAATCTTCATTTAGTTGGGGGAAGTACGATTTCAATGTGCTTTGTAACCCTAGTTTTGTCATAGTTTACTAATTGGCTACCATCATTCAATAGGTGCCGTTATTTGTTGAAGTGTACGAAGCTAAGGCATTTTTACTGCTTTTAAAAGTATATGTTGTAGCATAGTTTTGAATGTAAGTTGTATTGACGCTATTGTCGTATTTAAAGACTATGAAAAAAGTTTTAATACATGAGGTGTGTTAAAACTAGATATTAAGCCAATAGGTGAATTTTAAATTTATAGAGCGGTAACGAGGTGAAAATTGATTTACAAAATAGTTGTCATTATACACGATAAATAAATCAGAAAGTGGTGCAAATCGCCATTGTAGTCTTGAGTTTATCCCTAAATTATCTCCTTGATTGCTGTATTGAACTAGTGTAGACCAGAATAGTGATTTGCTAAAGGTGATATCAACCTTGGGGCTGATGAGCCATAAATCTGCACTAGGGTAAGGGTCAGGTAAGGAGATTTTGTTGTAGTTTAATGCCAGTGATAGTTGTGCTCTTGGTTGTAATCTCAGGGTGAGCTTACCTTCTACAGAAAATATATCACCATTAAAAAATCGACCAATTGTTGATTTTCCCATTCCTGAGAGCATACTGGCGCTGTTGGTTCTATACGACACATTTACACTGTTAAAATGGTAACCCTTGTTGTTGGGTAGTGTTAACGCTCCTTCTGTGTCGGTTGGGTCAAATTCATCTTCAGCAGTGAGAAAGGTATAGCTGTTGGTAAAACCAAAACTGACTTCAGATTGGTTTTGAAAACCGATTTCACTGGTTAGTATGATGTCATGGTCGGTTTTTTTATAATCTAAACTGGGGCGCCAAGTAATTATTGGAAAAAGACTCAAATTAAAGTTGTTGATGACCTCACTTTTGGGCCAAAATACTTTTTCTATAGATGTAGCCGATTTTATGACATCGGTGCGTCTGATAAATCCTAAATCTGACGAAAAATCTTCATCAATATAGATTAAATCGGTAAACATATTCAAGTACTTTGTGGTGCGGCTTAGAAAAGTGCCAAGTGAATAGTTTCCGTCATTATCATCGGGTTGAAAAGATTTGTGAGCATAAAACTTGCCCGACCATTTACTATCTTTTGAGGCTAGGTTGTAGTCCATGCCCAAAACACGGTTGTATTCTTCTTCTCTGCTAATAAAATCATAGTCTTTAAACGACTGTCGGTTGATGAAAAACATACTTACGTTAGAGCGAGCAAACACCTTTTTTTGAAGTGCAAGCATGGTGTTATTGTTTGAGGCTATTTCATTCTCCAAATCTTCATCAGTCTGAATACTTAAAACCCCAAGGCGCCAATCTTCGTTGAGTTTTCCGCTGAGCCTAATACCGCCTAAAATTCTATTCTCAATGGAATTGCCAGCAGTATCGTTGGCAATGCCTATACGACGAGAAAAGAAAGGATTGGCGTCGCGAGAACCGCCAAAACTTCCAAAAAGGTCGCTGTTGTCTATGAAGAATTGTCGTTTTTCGGGTAAGCCAACTTCAAAACGTGTGAGGTTTGTAATGATGTCATCTACTTCTACGTTTGAAAAATCTGGATTTATGGTCACATCCAAATTCATACCATTCCCTATAGCTACTTTGGCATCCCCTCCAAATTTTAAATTGGTATCACTTTTGTCTGTTACAAAGTCTTTTTCTGAAATGGTATTGATATAGGGAATAAGTGCCAAGGGAGTTCTAGATTTGCCTAAGGGCTTTTCAAAATGCATATCACCCATAAAGGCAAGGTTTACCAAAAACTGACCTTGCGGTACTTTATGCCATACACTGCGCTCATTGGTTTGTAGGTCAAATCGGTAGCATTGAAATCGCCATTTGGTTTCCCCTTCTCTAAATTTGAATGACGTAAGCGGAATGGCCATTTCGGCAGTATAATAATCACCATAAATTTTAGATTCCCCTTTCCATTTTACATCCCATGAATCATTAAAACCTCTTAAATCTTGGCCACCACCAGAAATTAATACCTCTCGGCGCACACCATACGGGTTGATACCAAACAAAAAGGCATTGGTGCCATCATTAAAAGTATCAAAAACGAGACTCATACTATCGCCAGTACTTGCTCTAAAATCTCTTTTTAAAGAAGGGGTAATCCATTGGTCGCCTACAGATTTTACGGTGATGCCAATATATAAATGCGTATCGCTAACGACCATTTTTATATCAGTAGGCTGTTCTGCTAGGATAGAATCAGACGGAAAAAATTGCTGAAAATCATGTGGGCCATCTGCAGTTTTCCAAAAAGATTCATCTAAAATGCCGTCTATTACAGGGGTTTCTGTAATATGTTTTGTTACAAAAGATTTTTTTTCGGTTTGACAGAAAAAAAATAGGGTATGAAAAAAAAACACAAAAGCACAAAAAGGTCTAGTCATTAGATTGGAATTAGCTAGCCAAATTTACAAGTTTATATTTTAATTTGCTTAATAGATAGTATTTACTGTTTTAAAACTAGCTTAAAATAAGGCGTGTACGGGAGTAAGGGTTAAGGTACGGGGCTTGTAAGAAAAGAGAAAGGGAACAGAGGAATCAAGAACCAAGAAACAGGACTATGTCTTTGCTTTTGATTCTTTCAGCTCAGCGGTCTTGTTTCTTGATTCTTTCAGCGAAGTGGTCTTGTTTCTTTCAGCGCACTATTCTATCTTTTTTTTAGGCTCGCGTTTGTTTTCCTTTAGGCTTTTCATCAGCATCCATTCTATTTGGCCATTGGTACTACGAAACTCGTCAGCAGCCCATTTCTCAATTGCTTTGAGCATGTCTTCATTTATTCGTAACGCAAAAGCTTTCTTTTTAGCCATTTCTTTGTACTACTTTTTTGGAGCTTTTCAGCTAAAAAATATAGGTGTTTTAATTCGGATTCAAAGATATCTTTATTTTATTATTTTAATGATTTAGGGTACCAGTATTTACTATCGGTGATGCATCTTTGTCTGAACAAAGCACAACCATTAAATTACTTACCATTGCGGCTTTTCGTTCTTCATCTAACACAACAACTTCTTTTTTATTCAGTTCTTCGAGTGCCATTTCTACCATACTTACGGCACCTTCCACTATTTTATGACGAGCAGCAACAATTGCTGTTGCTTGTTGGCGTTTAAGCATGGCACTTGCAATTTCTTGTGCGTAGGCCAAATAACCAATTCGTGCTTCAAGAACTTCAATACCCGCCATTGATAAACGCTCTTGTATTTCTTTTTCTAAGGCTTCACTAACTTCGTTTATGCTAGAACGTAACGTGATATCTTCATCAAGGCCTTCATCAGCAAAATTGTCATAAGGATATAGACTAGCCAGTTTTCTCACGGCAGCATCGGTTTGTACACGAACAAAATTTTGATAATCGTCAACCTCAAAAGCGGCTTTGTAAGTGTCTGTTGCACGCCAGACCAAGATTGTGCTTATCATTATAGGATTGCCCAGTTTATCATTTACTTTAAGACGTTCACTATCAAAGTTGCTTGCTCTTAATGAGATGGTTCTATTGCTATAGAGTGGGTTAGTCCAAAATAAACCATTCTTTTTAATAGAGCCCATGTATTTACCAAAAAGTAAAAATACTCTCGAACTGTTTGGGTTAACCAATATCAAACCACGAGCAGATACAACTGCAATGATTAGGGTAAAAAGAAAAAGTATTACTTGAGTTTCCACAAAAAGGGCAAAACTTCCTATTGCAATGATAGGAATAAGTATGGCTGCTACATAGCCATCAATTGCTGAGATGTCTTTTTCGTTTTTCATGATAAATTATTATAAATGATATTAAAATGATATCACAAATATATCAAAATAATTTAATATTCCTAATTTGATATATAAATGAGAAGGATAGATGGGCTCACGGTACAATTCAAATTATAGAAAAGAGAAAAAGGGAGCAGAGAGTAGAGAGCAGAGAAAGGGAACAGAGGAATCAAGAACCAAGAAACAGGACTATTGTCTTTGCTTTTGATTCTTGCAGTTCAGCGGTCTTTTTTCTTGATTCTTTTCTTACAAGTGCAGTGGTCTTTATACCTATGAGAAACAAGCCAATTATTATCAGTGAGATTAATAACTAAAAACGGTCAACCATATGTCAGGGACATTCACAGAGAAAGGGAACAGAGGAATCAAGAATCAAGAAACAGGACTATTTCTTTGCTCTCGATTCTTGTAGCTCAGCGGTCTTGTTTCTTGATTCTTGTAGCGCAGCGGTCTCTGTTCTAGCAGCCTACTATTTTTTCTTCTTAAATTTTTTAGATTTCTTTTTGTCGGGGTTGGTGAACAATCGCTTAAAAAAGCCATCTTTTTTTATGGGGTCACAATTGAGCTGGTCTCGCACATACACATTTGGTTTTTTAAACTTAGCCCTTGTAATTGCGTCAAAATTGTTGTCTTTATTCAGTTGTTGCATCCACAAAGCAAATATGGGCAATGCAGCATTTGCACCTTGACCAAGGCGGGTACTTTTGAAGCCTATTTCATGGTTGTCTAGTCCTACCCAGGTGATGTGTACTAATTTGGGCGTTAGTGCCACAAACCAAGCATCTTTATTATTTTGGGTGGTACCTGTTTTACCTGCTATATCATTATTCAGTTTATACGTAGTTCTAATGCGTGATGCCGTACCTGTATTGATGGTAGATTTCATCATTTCAATCATTAGTTCTCCTGTTTGCTTTGAAAAGGCACTTTCTCTAGCTCTTTTTGGCTTGAAATTGGCCAAAACGGAATCTTTTTGATTGGTAATATTCGCTACGAGATATGGAAAAACAGCCTTGCCATTATTTACATAACTGGCATAGGCACCTGCCAACTCATTGAGGTAAATTTCACCTGTTCCCAATGCTAAGGAGGGTTGCTTGGGCAGTGTAGAGAATATACCCATTTTTTGTGCCTGCGCTAATACGTTATCAATACCAGTAGCTTCAAGTACTTTAACAGCAACGGTATTTACTGATTTGCTCAGTGCTTCTTCCATAGAATAGTTGAGGTAGGCTTCATCTTTATTGCCCGAATTACTAGGCGACCATCCTTTTAAATTCTCATATTCCACCTCTCTAGCCGAAAAATAAGCGCAAGGCGGTATTCCCATTTCTAGGGCTGCAGTATACACAAAGGGTTTAAAAGTAGAGCCTACTTGGCGGCGACTTTGCGCTACATGGTCAAATTTAAAATGTTTAAAATCAATACCACCAATCCATGTTTGTACTGCGCCAGTTTTTGGGTCAATCGCTAACGACCCTGTATTTAGAAATTTCATATAGTGTTTCACGCTATCAATAGTACTGGCAACAACAGTTTTTTCGCCACTCCACTCAGGAAAAATCATGTTGCGTTTCTGCTGTAGTGAATCCCACGCTTGGGCTTCGGTAAGCCCCATTTTAATAAGCTTTTTGTATTGCGCTGTTTTATGAACTGCCTTTTTAATGATGTTTTTATTTGCTATCCAAGGGGCATTTTTACCATAGCTCTTTTCAAAGCTTTTTTGAAGTGAAGCCATGTGTTTTTTCATTGCTTTTTCTGCCAGTACCTGCATCTTATAATTGAGCGTAGTGTAAATTTTGAGCCCCGATGTGTATATGTTGTATGTGTTGCCTTTTTCTTTTTCGGCAGCCACCCATTTGATGAGTTGTTTTCGTACTTCTTCTCTAAAATACTGCGCAATACCTGTATTGTAGTCAAATTTTTTATAGTTGAGTTGTAATGGTAATTGTGATAAACTATCATGTGCTGTGTTAGTTAAAAAACCATTGTTAGCCATTGCCTGAATCACTAAATTTCTTCGCAATAAACTTTTGTCAGGAAACACTCTAGGGTTATAGCCATAGGTAGCCTTTAGCATCCCTATTAAAACAGCTGCCTCTTCTATTTTTAATTCGCTTGTTTTTTTATTAAAAAACTTTAATGAGGCACTTTCTATACCAAAGGTATTATCACCAAACGATACGGTGTTGAGGTAATGTGCGAGTATTTCATCCTTAGAAAAAATACCTTCTAAACGTTTTGCAATAAGCATTTCTTTCACCTTGTCAACAATAATATGCGTTTGCTTTCTTTCACTACGCGGATATAAATTTTTGGCCAACTGTTGGCTTAGTGTACTACCACCACCAGCAGATTGGTCTTGCATAAGTATTGTTTTAATAGCTACCCGTAACAAGCTAAAATAGTCTATGCCAGAATGTTCATAAAAACGCTCATCTTCAATGGCGACTAAAGCATCTACTAAGTGTTTTGGGAATGCTTTATAGGCAATAGGTTGACGGTCATATAAATAGTATTTACCAATAAGCACACTGTCGGCAGTATACACTTCGGATGCTCTTTGATACTGAAAATCTGCTAGGGCTTCTTTAGTAGGTAATTTACCCCAAGCACCTGCATAAACACTAAAAACAAATAGTATCACCCCAACTATAGGTATACAAATACCCCATACTACGAATTTTTTACGTTTCGTTTTTTTCGTTCTTTTCTTTTTAGCCATTGCCATTTATCATTTACAGGCGCAATATCTGATTTTAACCCGTTTTATTCATTAGAAAATCTATTGCTTCTTAAAATCACTGCAAAATAAAATGCTGTGCTACGTTTTTTAATTTAACCGTAGCGCAGCTATGCCGAAATTAAGAAAACATTTTATTTTATTGCGATTTTACCCCTCATTACGAAGTTCTAATGCATAAATGGGGTTTTAAAAATAAAATTGCCATGCTGTTAACAATAGATTAAAGTTCATTTTCTACTTTTGACCCATAGTTACGGTTTATTTTCAGATTAGGATTTTTTTTGAAAATACTGCTGCCTTAAAAAATAGAGATACCTGATGAAAATGAAAACAATAACAATACTAGCCATCTTTTTTATGTTGCAATGCAGTTTTGCTAATGATATGTTTTGGTCAAAAACGGGACATCGTACTACAGGTGAAGTTGCGCAACAACACCTTACCAGAAAGGCTAAAAGGGGTATTGATAAATTACTGAACGGGCAAAGTTTGGCCTTGGTATCTACTTTTGGTGATGATATTAAAGCAGATGCGGCATATAAGAAATTTAGCGCTTGGCATTATGTGAATTTTCCGTTAGACAAAAAATATACTGATGTTGAGCCTAGCGAATACGGTGATGTAGTCATGGGTATTCAACATTGTGTGGCGATATTAAAGGATGAAAAGTCAAGTAGGGCAGACAAGGTTTTTTATTTAAAATTTTTGGTGCATTTGGTGGGTGATTTACACCAGCCTATGCATGTAGGACGAAAGGAAGACAAGGGAGGTAATGACATACAAGTACAGTGGTTTGGTAAGGGGAGTAATCTTCATCGCGTATGGGATTCTCATATGATTGACGCTTACAATATGAGTTATACCGAACTTGCCGCCAACCTACCACGTTTATCTAAAAAACAAAAAAAAGCAATACAGCAGGGTACGGTGTATGATTGGGTTGAAGAGTCACAAGATTTGGCAGCCAAACTGTATACTTCGGTTGAAGTGGGCGAAAATTTGCGGTATCGGTACAGCTATGTTTGGTGGAGTACAGTAGAAAAACAACTGCAAAAAGGAGGGTTGCGCTTAGCCAAAGTGCTTAATGAAGTGTTTAAATAGTCAATTTGACTGATACGATAATAACCTTTTATCTAAGAAAATATTTCTTTAACGAATTTATATACCTTGGCATATGATTTGAAGTTATTTTGTTAGCGTTAGAAGCGAGGAAATTAGCATTGTGCCCCCAATGTTAAAGACAGTAACTAGCACTGCAATAGGGTATTAAAAAATCGATTCTTCACCAAGAATCGATTTTTTATTTCTACCAGTGTCGTCACTGCCAATTGTCTTACTCCTTCCATATTTAAATGCGAAAATTTCACGAAGTTTATTGTTTACCTAGTCACAAAGAAATTTGTATAGTTGTACCTACAGATTGATTTTTTAACGATAGTAAAGGGGAAAAGAAAGACAAAAATGGGGCACAGTAGTAGTCATATATTTTTTAGGTTTAGATAATGACTCTAAAAGTAAGGTTAATACGTTCTCCAATGGGTTTTTTAGTTTTTGGTATTTGATGTAACCAATGGTGTTGGGTTTCGCCCTGCATCAGTAATAAGCTGCCGTGCGCTAGCAGTAGTTTGTAGGTCATGGCTTTGTTTTTACGATGTTTGAGGTGAAAAAAACGCTCTTGCCCCAAGGTGATCGATGCAATAATGGGATTTTCACCCAATTCTTTTTCATTGTCGGCATGCCAGCCATTACTGTCGTTACCATCTCTATAATAATTCATTAAGCAGCTGGTAAAATGGGCGGTGGTTTCTTTTTCTATTTTTTGTTTAATGGCCAAAAGTGCTTTGGTAAACGGATGTGGCTGCATGGTGATATTTGAGTAGGTGTAGGGCTTTCCATTATTTCCGTATAGGGCAGTAAGTCGGGGCTGGGGGTAGACTTTACCAAATACTTTGATATTATCTTGCTGCCAAGGTGTTGTTGTTTTAAAGGTGTTAAAATAGGTGTTGGCCACATCAAATTTTAAAAAATTTGGGAAGTAGATTAGGTCGCTATCCGGAAGTTGTAGCGATTGTTTCTCAGGAAAGAGTTGTTTCATTAGGTAAGTACATTTTTCAGTTGATTGCGATACTGTGACGGATTTTGCCCCGTAAACGCTTTGAATGATTTGTTGAAATGCGAAAAATTATTAAATCCGCTAGCAAAACAAACATCGGTGATGCTCATAGGCTGTTCAGCCAATAGTTTTGATGCGTGCACTAACCGATATTCATTTACAAATTTGGTAAAGGTTTTGTTTGTTATTTTTTTGAAATACCTACAAAATGAAGGTACTGTCATACTCACCAAATCGGCAATTTCATCTAGCGTTATTTCTTCCTTAAAATTACTTTTTACATAGTTGAACACGATATTGATACGGTCATTATCTTTTACTTCTGTTTCCATGGCAAAGCCCTCAGCGTTTAATACTTTAAATTCTTTAGAATTGGCAAGCTCATTTAAAATATTTAAGATGGAAAGTAGGCGATGAAAATCTGATTGATATTCCAGTACTTCTATTTTTTCGCCAATTTTACGCTTTGTTTTTCCGTAGAAAGCAATACCTCCTTTTGATATTTCAAGAAGTGATTGAATTTTTTTCATTTCAGGAATATTGAAAAAATCATTACCCAAAAAATCATGCTTCATATGTATTACGGTTTCACTTTCGTTATTGGTCAACTTATCAGTAAAGCCACAATGGGGAAGATTACTACCTACTAAGATTAAATCGCCATTTGAATAATAAGAAACATGGCTACCAATTTGTCGTTTTCCTGAACCACCATTCACATAAACCAATTCAATTTCGGGGTGGTAGTGCCAAACAGCATTTTTGTTATTGGTTGAAGCGTCAAATTTTTGATACAGATAAGACTGACCAAAGCTAGGTTCAATAACTTCAAAGGCAGGTTTCTGTTTTATTAATTTATTCTTCATACTCGTAAAATCATTTTTGATACAACGAACAAAACATTGCAAAATTACCTCAAATATGTTTTAAATTACCTTGTTAACTATTTCTTAATATATATGCTGTTAAAATAACACATAAATATGAAAAAAGGGGCGTAGTCGCTGAGGTGTAAGCCTACTACCTTTGTGGTGCATTAATTTACTAACCAGTCTGCCCTAAGTCAGATGTAAAAACAAAAGCGATGAAAAAAGTAATGAAATTAACAACAGTGATTGCCTTAATGTTTGTTGCAGCTATCAGTAAAGCATCAACACCTACCTTGAATCTTACCTCAAACTCTGGTAAAAAAGTAACTTTTACCATGAAAACGCCTATGAAAGATGCTACTATTATTCTCTCTGATGAAGTTGGGAACGAGTTTTTTACAGAGCATATTTCAAATCAGCTAACCTATTCAAAACGTTTTGATTTAAGTCAGCTTGAAAACGGACGTTTTTTCTTGAAAGTTGAAAATGCACTTAAAAAAGTTATTTACACCATAGATTTAAACGATGATGCGGTTACTATTGACGAATTTAAAGAAGTTGCAAAGCCAGTCTTTAAAAATACAGACAAAAAATTGTTTGTTAATTTATTGAATCTTGATAAAACTCCAGTACAATTTAAAGTGATTGGTAGTAATGACCATGTTCTTTTTAAAGAAACTATAACAAATGAAATAGTTGTTGAAAAGGTTTTTAGTTTTGACACTATCTACAAGGGGAGTTACACTATTGTAGTGAGCAATGGTACAGGTACCTACTATAAAAATGTAGTTGTAAAATAGTTGGTATGAGTTGAGTTTGGATCCCGTGAGTCTATGTGCTTACGGGATTTTTTTTTGTCCTCAGGAATGGTAGTAATAAGCCCACCACATGAGCAAAAATTGCAGCGGTATGCGCAGTATCAATATCCATTTTGGTATGCCAGCGCCTTCTTTTTCGCCTGAGAGCATATAAAAATGAACTACTAAAAAAATGGCAAGCATTGTTATAATGCCATAAATAGCTAGGTTTTTGGTTTCTGAAAAACACAAGCCAATACCCAAAAGTATTTCAATAACACCACTACAAAATACCAGTGCTTTGGGGCTGGGTAAATAACGAGGCATAATACGCAGATAAGCTTTGGGTTTTATAAAATGCATGATGCCTGCAAAAATGTACATGCCGGCCATAAGGTAAAGATGCCACGGGTATTGCATAACTGTTGTTTTGTATTTAATCAGTTTAATATAGATGATGAAGGTAGTTGTTACACTCTCATCATGCATTAAAAAACCTGTTTGTTTTTAAAATTACCTCAAAAATAGAATACGCAATTACTTTGTTGACCTTCATTTTGAAAAAACCGTAATGAAACAAAAATTCAAAAACAATAAAAAAAAGACTACATTGAATACTTTTTTAAAAGTAGATAAGTTCAAAATAATATGGAATTTTATTTTACTCAAATTGGAGCAGTCTTAATGCTTTCATTTGTAACCTTCTCATTAAGCTATAGCATTAACAAAAGTGCGAATCGTTATTTGGCCATTCTTTTTGGTGTCGTATCAGTAATGATTACACTTTCCTTACTTGGTGAATATTTTTTTGAAGAATGGTTTGTTGTAGATGTTGTCAATGAAAGTATCAAGTTTCTTATTCCTGCATTTCTTTACCTCTCAGTTTATCACTTTGTAAATGCACCTAAACATTTCATAAAAAAACATTATGTAGTGTTTGTACCTTTTATAGTGGTGACTATGGTTTTGATGCTTTTAAATAGTACCGAAACCACGCTGACATTTTTAGAAAACAGCTACGAAATGTTAGATGTTGTTTTTATAATAGCCTTCATTATATGTTTTGTAACCACATTCTGTATTGTGATAAAAATGCTTTTGCGTCATAGAAAAACTGTTTTAAAACTTCACGCTAATAAGCAAGGAGTTACCCTAGATTGGTTGTATCGTTTACTGCTTGTTTTTCCTTTATTGCTTATAATTTATTTAGTTTTTGAAATGAGTTCAGAAGAAAATTACGCTGTATCTTTTTCCAACGGGGTGTTATTCATTATTTTGTTTTATTGTGGTTTCCATATTGTTCAGCAAAGAGAAATATTTGATGTAATACCAACACAGCAGCTACCAGAAGAAGATGAATCGTTCTCCAAAAGTGATCTTAAAAAAGAAGCACTTATTGATGAAAATCTTGCACTTGAAATCGCCAATAAGCTTGATAAATTAATGATAGAAGAAAAACCATTTTTAAATAAAAATCTTTCACTCGCACTTTTAGCCGAAAAGTTAAATACGCGAACACACATTCTATCATTTGTAATCAATACACATCATAATGTAAATTTTTATGCTTACATCAATATGTTTAGATTAGCGCATTGCAAAGCGCTTCTTAAAAACCCCAAAAAACAACATTTAAGTATGGAAGGAGTGGCTTACGAAGGTGGTTTTGGCTCTAAAAGTACGTTTAACACACTTTTTAAAAAGCAAATAGGAATAACGCCCATACAATATAAGAAGGCAGAAAACCAGTAAGCTAAAAATGTTTAATTCCATGTAGTTGTTCAACGTTATCCAGTTGAATACTACTTCGTAATATGTTGATTTTTTTGGTTACCAATTGCCTTGCCCATACGAGTTATTTTTTTAACAACGATGATTACGCTAGTGTACGGCTTTTTGCTAAAGTAACTGAACTTCAATGATATTGGTAGCTGTAAATACGTTGAAAGTAGTAGAAAAGCCTTAGTTTAGTAATCGTAAAAAAGAAATATACGTACTTGTGTACGGATGTGTAATTGTTGTAGGTAAGCCGTAAAAACAAAATTTCGAATTATAAATATGGAAAAAGATTCTTTTAACAGACTTTCTTGGATGTCAAACGAGGTCCAAAATGAATTAGAACAGAGAGGCGAAATTGTAGAAAATGAGGATTTAAAAAGTCTATATTCATTAGATGATGACTCTGATTTTTCTGTTGCATTACATCAAATTCTTGTGAATAGATTTGACAAAAATCGTGACTCTTTAAACCCTGTTGAACTGAATTTATTTCTGTGTATGCATTTGGAAAATGCTGGACAAGCTGATAGTATTTTAAGCTTTTTACAAGAATGGTTTCCTGAACAAAAAGAACGCGTAATAAAATCTTTAAATGAGATTGGAGCAACTAAATCATCTGAAATCATAAAAAAGGCAATTGAATTATTACCTAAAGATGGAAGTTGTTTTTTTGAAAGTTCTAATGAAAATTCAGAAAAAGAAATGAGTAAGCTTGATAGAGAATTTTCAAATTATCCAGATGGTTCTATGAGGAAACTATATCGAAAATATGCTGAAAAACACAGAGGTGAAATCTAAATAAAAAGCCTACCTACAACAACCAAGCCTTCATATGCTCGGCACAACTCAACATAATGGCCCTGTTGACTGAACTAGCTGCTTTGCCACTCAAGAGATTGCTATGCCATTGCGATACATTTTACATTGATTTGCAAATGGATAAATCTAGTTTAGCTAGCAATCAAGTATTTCTCTTGGCTAAAAGTGGTATAAAAACCTTAGATTAGTTCTACTAAAAAAGAAATATACGTACTTGAATACGGCTATACAATTGTTAGCAAATATTAAAAATGATAATTTGAAACAATATTTTCTTACCATATTAATCTTACTAATCTGTTCGAGTTCTTTCGGACAGTTTGCTTTCAACCGCATTGAATTTAAACTAAAAGAACCGCCCAAATCAGCTTACCGAATTATCCAAACTGAAAAGAGACAATTAAAGAAAATTCTTGAATTCAACACTGAAAACAAAATCATATTTGACTACCGAGAAACCGAAATTCCACCTTTTTTCAAATGGAAAGAACCTCATAGATTTATTTACGCAAATGAATATGACAAAGATGGTAGAATTGTAAAACGATATGATTTTAATTCAAATGCAGGCTTGTCAATTTACACTTATGAATATGAACAAAATCCAGTAACGAAAACATTATCTACTCAAGAATATCCAGAATCAAAAGATTTCAAGAAGAATACTAATGCCTATGCTTACATTTCAAAGTTCAAAAATTTTAAGCAATTAAAGAGTTCGAAAGAAGTTGAAAAAATCATTTCATCACCTAAAATAAAAGTTTATACAGAAATACTTAACTCTCAAAACAAACCAATCGAGAAAAAAGAGTACAGTAAAATTTATCGTGACACGATTGTGACTTCTTTTCTATACAACTCAAATGGAGATGAAACTTTTAAGAAAGTTGTTGGGACTAGTAATGATGAAACCAAAAGAGAAATAAATAGCACTTTCGAACAAAACTCTGAAACAACGGAAATAAAGAATTTCAGAAATGGAGAAGTAACTTCGGTTTATCGGTTTGCTAATTCAAAAAATCAAGATAAGAACACAAAGACAGAATATTCGGAAAGAAGAGGGTTTTTAAACATTCGTCATTACGAATATGACCAAGACGATTACTTGATTAAAGTTTCGGTTTACGAGACAGAATACAATGGCAATCTAATAGTTCCAATTACATCGAACTTACAAAAAACATCTGAAATGATTTATGAATACAACAAAGATGGACTTCTTGAAAAAGAGAAAATGACGGATTTTAAAAAGAATAAGAAAGACATCAGGAAGTATAAGTATAGCATTGAAATAATTGAATAAATAACATTTGCTAACAACTACCCCTTCGTATGCTCAACACAACCCAACATGATGGCCCTGTTGATTGCGCCTGCTGCTTTGCCTGCACTATGGGTTGCCTTTATAGGGCGTTCAACTAAAAGCTATAAACACTAAAAACCAGTATAAGAAAAGGGCACAAATGGCTCACAACTTATTTCCACTAAACATACCCCCGTCAAAATATTCGGCATCTTCATTGGTAACAAACAGTACCAAGTCAGTGGTTTCATTTGTTTTTATATGAACAGCTTCATTTTTTATAAGTACACTATCTTTTTTTAATAGTGAAATGTCATCATTTACTGTTGCAGCACCATTAAAAACATACAGCAAGCAGGTGAGGTTTTCGTTAGGTAATTTTGGTAATTGTAACGTAGTATCAGTATCAGCTCTCACATCATAAATATAGGTCTGACTACTAAACTGGAGCGTTGTTTTTTCTTCGGGAGAAGCAATTAATCGCCACTGGTTTAGACTAAAGGTGTTTTGTAAATCTAAAAAGGTAACCGCTGGTTTCAGGTCTTTAGTTTTAGGACGAATAAATAGCTGTAGTCCTTCTAAGGGTTCGCCTTTATCAATGATTTTTTCTTCGTGAGAGAATGCACGCCCAGCATTCATCAACATCAACCTTGTATTGTTGAGGTCTTTTTTGTAGCCTTCGCTATCTATATGTTCCACATGACCGCTTCGTAGGTAGGTCAAAATCTCATCATTTACATGTGGATGCATGGCTATTACGTTATTTCCTTCAAAAACAGCATGGTCTATTCTGCCAATACTGGCTAAACCTGAATCTTCTTTATCGCCCATGGCCATGCCCGGATAAAATACTTTTATGGGTCCGTGCCCTAATAATGCACTGGCGTTGATTTTTTGTAACATCCTTGGTTTTCTATTTATTACTCATAATTCTACTTCTCAATTCAGGGAAGCGATATATGGCTACTATCCATATAAGTATTTGAACAAGGCAAGGTACAACAATTGATTCGCTATATTCTAAATATATAGCTATTGCACCTCCTGTGTAGGCGACTAATAAAAATGTTCCTAAAATACCAGTTCTTGGGATGATAAAAAGAATTACACTCACTAGTTCTACGATACCAAAAAAAGCATGCATTTTAGGATTAAAACCAAAATTAGTAGTCATTTGCAAAGCGGCTTCGTTAGAAAAAATCTTACTCATTGCACTGCCTATAAACACAAAGGCTATTACCGCAGTTAAACTCCAATACATAATTTTTTTCGATTTTTCAGACATATGATGCTCAGGTGTACTTGATTTTTAAATGCTTAAAACAAGATAAAAGTAATAAAATTACTACTGATATTCGGTGTTTTAAGCGTTGTATATGAAGTGAATAAGCTACAAATTGAGGCAATTAGGTGTCAACAATAACACTGCTTCTACTTTGTATTTGTTCATTTTATTCGCTTTATGCAATAGCACTTTATAGTGAGTCACGAGAACATTAAAATAGCGCGTTTGATTTAGAAGTGATTGTTTCCTATTGTATGATGTGGGTTTAACCTTGTGTGTAACTGGTCTTAGAAAGCGTATAATTTGATAACATTTGTAGCTTATGCAGCCTTTTTTTGCTGTATTAAAGCTGTTATGGCGTCCCAAAGGGCTATGCGTTTTTCTAATGCTTGCTTGGCTACCGTTAATGTTTCGTTCCATTTTTGTTGGTCATCTTGGCACAATTCTGAAATCATTTTCAGCGATAATGGGCCGTGTTCATCACCATCAAGCTCAATATGGCGTTCTAAATAGTAGTTTATTTTGTTGTATAATTTGTTGTCTGCGTCTGAGTTTTTAAGAATTTCTATAAACATATCTGGAATTACATCTTCGCGTCCGAATGTAAATGCAGCGGCAACAAGGTGCGGTTTATTTGTTGAGATAATTGAAAATGAAAATCTCACAAAATCGGCAACCCTATGGTCTACACTAATTTTATCTAAAGATGCGGCAACCGAATGACCTGATGCTATATGCGTAATAAAGGCATTAATTTCATGGGTGTTTCCATTTACTTGCTGCATGGCATCTAAATACATTTCAAAATGACTTTTTGGTTCGCCTAGTTCGTTAACGTCACTTTCTTCACCATGTACTATCTCATTAATAAACCGTGCTAATGTGGCATTTTTTGCAGGAGTCCAAGGGGTTTGAACGTTTGTGAGATTTATTTGAAGATACTTTAAAAGCGACATAAAATCCCATACTGCAAACACGTGATTTTCCATAAAAATCTTTATGTCATTAATGTCCTTAAGATTTTTATATAGCGTATGATTTTTTAATTGATGTCTTAAGTCAGAAATCTCACTCTCAATGTAGGCTATCTTATTCATGTAGTTTCTTTTTCAAGTCCGTATTATACCACAAAGGCATGAATTTAATTACAATTAAATTCATGCCACTGTATATGGATTTATTAGTCGCCAAATTTACGAAAAACTTGTTATACCTTTTTTTAAGTTTAGGTTTTATCGCAGTATACGGGCTATTCCATGGCTAGGAGACTAAAAAAAATAGGGGCTACATGCTGCTATGTATTTCATGAAAGTCAACACCTAAAGTTGCTATATTGTACAAAAAATGCTGTAAAACAAGTCTTTACATATATTTTAGGTACTTATCTTTTTTGTATTGCGGTACTGAGGTATTGCTCATAAATAAATCTAAAATGTTTTTCGGTTTTTCTTTGGCATATAACAGCGCGTAAAATTGTTGTACGGTAAGGGTGTTTTTTGATTGTGCAACCAAAACTACTGCGTCGCCTGTTTTTACTGATCCAGGTTCTAAAACACGTACATAGGTGCCTGGACGATTATGGTCTATAAATTGTTTTAATACAGCTTGGTTATCAAACCTAACCCCTAATTTAAAGCATGGCTCTCTTGGTTGAGATACTTGTACTAAGGCATTTCCAATTTTATAAATGTCGCCAATACGCATGCTATATTCGTCTAAATTTTCAATGGTTAAATTTTCACCAAACATACCCCAATTCCAATCTAGGTTAGGATATAAATTTTTCCAATAGGGGTAATTATTAGAGGCAAATAAATAACAAGCTTTATTGATACCTGCGTGATGTACACGGTCAATCACGGTATCGTTTGTTACCTGTTGGGTTTCTAAAAACAACGGTTCTAAAATAGGTTGTTTAAAAATACCCGTAAGCTCTTCTTTACCATTGCGAATAAAACTTTTTGGCGTGCCTATATTGGTGGAGATTACCTTCATGAAATAGAATTTTTACGTATAATGCGGATTAAAGATATTGAAATTTGAAGTTTGTTTTTGTTGATGGTATTTGTTTTTTCCAATTGTGACGGTTTTAAAAACAGAAAAACCATTCGCTTGAAAGGAATGGTTTCTTGTTTTGTATCACTTTTACAGTAGAATTATTCTTTTTCAATATTCTTTTTTGTGACAAAGAACCCTACTAAGAGTGCTATGCCAGCCATTAAAAAGATACTGCCTGGAAAAGCAATGTCTGCATCCACATTAAACGTATTGGTCATTATAGCAGCAATAAAAATGGCTAGCCCAATTCCTATTAAAAGTAGTGCAAGGTTTAAGAGAAATATTTTCCAAATTGAGGCTGCTCCTGCCTGTCTTTTTCGAACAAAGATATTGGCATCAGCACCCTTTTCTATAAGGGCTAAGCGCTCTTTGTTTCGGGTGGTAAAATAGAGGTAAACGATTGCGAATATGCATAAAAAAAAGCTGATGGGTACTAAGATATCTGCTGGCATGTGATTGTTTTTTAATTGATTAATAAACTTGTTTGCCCGTATGACGATGGTTTTATAACGGAGGTTACACTGTTTTTTAGATTTTTAGTAAAAAAAGTGTAACCATAGCGCTAACTTAAGCGTCATACTCACCAAATGAACCAACCAGAAGACGCATATTATATTAAGGCTGCATTAAAAGGAGATACCAAAGCTTTTGCTATTATTGTTGATAGGTATAAGCATATGGTTTTTACACTAGCAATGAAAATGGTGAGAAATAGGGAAGAGGCGGAAGAGGTTGCACAAGATGTTTTTTTTAAAGTGTACCGTGTTTTGAGTACCTTTAAAGGAGATGCTAAATTTTCTACTTGGTTATATAAGATTGCATATCACCGTAGTTTAGACTATATAAAGAAGCAAAAACGAACCCTGAATACCAGTGCTATAGATGTAAATGACCATTATAATTTACCTGATATAGCATATAAGTTAGATTATTTAGAGGTTAACGAACGGAAACAAACCATAAAAGATGCTATTGATGCTTTGCCTGAAGATGATGCTGTGGTGATAACACTTCATTATTTTGAAGAATTATCGTTAAAAGAAATTGCTGAAATTATGAATATTACGCCAAATACGGTTAAAGTACGCCTTTTTAGAAGTCGCAAACGTTTGGCGGTGTTATTAAAAAATAAATTAGAATCGGAAATTCTGGATAATTATGGACGAAAATAAAGAATTAGACAGTTTTATTAGAAAGTCAACCCGTGAGCTTGGTTTAGAAAAGCCACCTATTAATTTTACCGACTCAATAATCTCAAAAATTGAAGCTGAGCAACATAAAAATACGGCATACAGTTATACGCCTATTTTTTCTACACGCCAATGGGTAGCTATTACTGCTGTTATTATGAGTGTTTTTGCCTTAGCAATTTTTGGAAATTTAAATCACGAAACAACAGCAATAGCACAGTTAGTTGATAAAATACTGGTGCTTCCTGAACTACCTGTCTTTGCCTTTTCAAGCACATTTACGTATGCTTTTTTAGGGGTAGGTATATTTGTATGGATTCAAATTTTCTTACTCAAACAGCAGTTTCAAAAGGTAGCGTAGTGTTAAGTTATGGTTTACATGAGGTTTATGTATATTCGGAAATTTAGTCATAGCCCAAATTTTATTTGAAACCTCCTATCGATAAATTTAGAAGATAAAAGAGATTCCTATAAGCCAGTGCTATTCTATTGAAAAGGGACTATTTACGTGTATAACGCACTCTTTCTTATGAATATTCTCATGTTTTTGTAGGGTTTTACCAAGCTGTGTTACACGCTACAAAAAATGCTGTATATGTTAACAAAATTTCCCTAATTTAGGCATATGGCATTGATAACTTTTTTACTCTTTACAGGATTTGTAGCTTTTTATTCAACCTGGAAACTTCGTCGCGATTCTATAAACACCAAAGATGGGTATTTTTTAGGAGGGAGGTCGCTCACCGGAATCATCATAGCAGGCTCGCTTTTATTAACCAATATTTCTACAGAGCATTTGGTGGGTATGAATGGGTCGGCATATAGAAATGGGGCAATCATAGTGGCTTGGGAGGTTACCTCGGCACTAGCATTGGTGATTGCAGCATTGTATTTTGCACCAAAATACTTAAAAATGGGGTTGACAACCATTCCGGAGTTTTTAGAAAAACGCTTTGATGGCCTTACTAGAACCTTAGTAGCCTTGTTGCTCATTATTTCTTTTGTAGCCACATTGCTACCTATTGTTTTATATACAGGAGCGCTAAATATAGAGGCCATTTTTGAGATATCGAGTTTGCTCAATGTAAGTCAATCACAAGGCATATGGATTACGATTTTAATTGTGGGTTGCATTGGTGCTGTTTATGCTATTTTTGGCGGCTTAAAAATGGTAGCTTATACCGATACTATAAACGGTTTTGGCTTGCTTGTAGCAGGACTCTTAGTGCCTATACTGGCTTTATTGAGTATTGGTGATGGTAACGCTTGGGAGGGTTTAACCAAGGTTTTTGAAAATAATCCAGAAAAATTTAATGTAATTAGCCATGAATCAGGCGTAGGGGAGGGAGCGCGAACCGCCATCCTTCCTTTTGAAGTTTTATTTACAGGATTGATGGTTAATCAAATTTATTTTTGGACCATGCACCAATCAATAATTCAACGGGTATTAGGGGCAGTTAATTTGAAAGAAGCTCAAAAAGGATTACTCTTTACAGGGCTTTTAAAAATACTTGTTCCTTTAGTTATAGTGCTTCCGGGCTTGATTGGTTTTTATTATTTTGGAGAAGATTTATACAATAACCCAGATAGCGTTTATCCACTTTTGGTAAAAAAAGTGCTGCCACTATGGCTAACAGGTTTTTTTGTAGCGGTAATGATGGGGGCTATTTTAAGTACCTTCAATAGTGCGTTGAATAGTGCCGCAACTGTATTTAGTTTAGGAATTTTTAAACGATATATTTCAAAAGATGCATCAGAACATAAATTGGTGCGTATTGGAAAATTGACGTCAGCTATTTTGGCAGTTTTTGCTATTGCAATAGCTCCTTTTGTTGCTAATGCTCCAGAAGGGTTGTATCAATTATTACAACAACTTAATGGTATCTTTTTTATTCCAATTGCTAGTGTCATTATTGCGGGTTTTCTTTTCCCTAAAGTATCGGCGTCAGGGGCTAAAATTGGGTTGATTTTTGGCCTCTTTTTTTATGTAATTATGTACTACCTTATCGAAGTGAATTTGCACTTTGTTCATATTTGGGGTATTGAGTTTGTACTTAATATTGCTATTATGCACCTTGCTTCTTACTTTTTGCCCAAGGATGAGGTGTTTGTAATGAAAGATGCGAAAGTTTTGGACTTACAACCTTGGAAATACGCTAAGCCTTTCAGTTTAGCTTTAGTACTAATTACGGTGATTTTGTATCTTGTACTCGGTAATGTTTAAAAATAACTGCTGCCAATAGCGTATAAGTGAAACAGATAGTTGAAAAAAACCTTAAAAAAATAATATATGCCTAATCAGTCTGTTAATATGGAAGAAAAAAAATTTAGAAATTATGAAGCTCCAGATGTATCGGTAGCTGTCAAAGAGCATTATAGAAAAATGCGTAAGAATCAAACCTTGGAATACGTGCAAAATATGCACAAAAAATATTTAAAGTTTGACAAGCCTATGGATTTATGGGAAGCGATGCGACATTTAAATAATTTAATTGATGTTAGCGACCCTGATTTGAATTTGCCTAATGTGCAGCATTTAATACAAAGTGCAGAAGCTATTAGAGCTGATGGTCGCCCAGATTGGATGCAATTAACAGGGCTCATTCACGACCTCGGAAAAATAATGTTTCTTTGGGGTAGTGATGAAGATGGCACCAGCCAAGCAGAACAATGGGGCATGGTAGGTGATGTTTTTATTGTAGGCTGTGCTTTGCCTGATTCTTGCGTGTATCCTGAGTTTAATGCTTTAAACCCTGATATGAAGCACGAAGTATACAGTACTTCAACCGGAATTTATGAGCAAGGTTGTGGTATTGATAATGTAGACCTTGCTTGGGGGCATGATGAATATTTATATCAGGTGTTGCGTAATCATGAAGAAAACACTCTTCCAGAGGAAGCTATGGTTATGATTAGGTATCATTCTTTTTATCCTTGGCACTCAGGGGGTAGTTACAAAGAATTGCTAAATGAAAAAGACGAAGAGTACTTAAAATTGATAAAAGACTTTAATACATACGATTTGTATACAAAAAGTCAAAAGATTTACGATCTAGAAGATGTTTTAGATTACTATCAACCTATTGCCGAGAAATACCTAGGTAAAGGTCCAATTTATTGGTAGGATATTGTGGTATATTGTGTCAATGTCTGCAATTTTGCTTATTGACATTGACACAATAATACCAAAAATGAAGCGTATAGATGCTAGTCTAATTCCTGAATTATTTTTAGCGCTTCAGACTTTGAGTTTACATTTAGTTTTAGGTAAATATTTTGAATGTGAAAATTTACTGTACTCGAAGTGATATATAGTTTAGTCGCAATACTTTTATAGGTTTCACCCTGGCTAAGTAGCTCAATGATGTCTTTTTCTCTATCAGTGAAAATTCGCAACGATTTCTTTTGAAAAGAAGAGATGACTTTTTTTGTGACATCTGTGCTTAAAATGGCACCTTCATATTTTATAATGTTCAGTGCATTGTACAGTTCATGTTTTAAAACTGGTTTGGTTAAATAGCCGTCAGCGGCGTTTTTTAATGCACTTTTAATCCAATGTAAATCGTCATGAACACTTACAAGCAAGATTTTAACATTGGGGTCTTTTTCTTTAAAATATTTAATGCCATCAACACCATTCATATTAGGAAATGAAATGTCGCTGATAATAATGTCAGGAAAAGTACTCTCATAATTTTCAAGTGCATCTTCTACGTGATTGTATATACCCTCTAAAGTATAATCTGGATACGACTTAAAATAGTATTTGTAAGAATCACATAGTATTAAATCATCTTCGATAACAATTACTTTCATTTTTGATATATTTGATTTTAAGGTATGATATAAAAATTTAGATCATAGTTTTTGTTTTTTGCATCATTTTGGGGAAAGACGTGCTTTAAACGGTTATGGTACTATTATGTTATTTTGCCTTTTAAGACTATCAGGTTACCTTCTTCTTCGTAATAACCGACATGTAATTTACAATTTATCGACGCAGCCCTTTCTTTTAAATTTGAAATTTCTGGTAGTCGGGTAATATTTTCTTTAAAGCCAATACCATTGTCTATGATTTTTAATTCAAAAATATTTGATTCATCTAATTTAAGATAAGTTTTTATACTATTTGCTTTTGCAAATTTATAAGCAGTATTTATTGCTTCTTTGAAGATAAGCAAAATTTGCCTATTCCATAGATGCGGTAAAACAATAGTTTTATTATCAATAGTATTTTGATGAATAATTTCGATTTTGTGGTTTTTAGTAAATTCTAAAACATACTGATTCATTCTTTGGGTAAGTTTACCGATAGAGTCATTATCTGCTTTATATGACCAAATAAGATCTTTTAAATCGAACAGTAAATTTCCAACACCTTCATTCAAACTCGTAAGGTATTTTAAGAATTGAGTAGTAGTGGTTTTTTTTTGATCAATGAGTTCTGCTACAATTTCTGCTGATGACAAAATTGGTGGTATCTTCTTACCAAAATTGGTGTGTAAATCAATAACAATTGCTTGTTGAATGGTACTTAATTTCAATTCAGCTTCTTTTTTTGCTTTAAGAGTTTTTTTAATGCGCTTATTTGCTTTTCTAAAATATACAATGAAAAAGGTTGAAATGATAAGACCAGTCGCTATTAAAATAATAACTAAAATTTGAAGTTGATTAAGATTTTTATTCTTTTCATTTAAAGCTGCTAGTGATTTTAATTTTGCTTTTTGTGATATATTGTAGGTGACATATTGGTAATTTTTTAGCTTTAAGTTTTCTTCAGTATCTAAAATAATGTCAAGTATAGAGTCAGCCTTTTTGTAATAATGCAAGACAGAATCTTTATTTTTTTTATGCGTTGTAAAATATTTTCTTTTGTAAGTGTATAATCTTAGTAGGTCTCTTTGACGGCTCGCATTGATGAAAATATTATTTTTTTTATTTACTTTTAATACATCATTGAATAGTTTATTAGCTTCTGCAGGATTTTGATTTAACTCAATTAAAGCAATGCCTCGGTATATTTTAAAGAGGTGAGCAAGATTATTACGAATACTATTTTGGTGTGTTTTCGCGTGCTTTTTATTGAATTTGAATGTTTTAATTTCTTTGAAAAAATCATTCGTCAAAGAATCTATTTTAGCATAGTCTTTGGTAGTTTGTAATGCATTAAAAAGTAATATATCAGTAAGGTAAAAAGTATGATAGGTTTTTGTTTTGTTGATAAGATCAGCAGTGACTTTACATATACTGTCAAACTTTTTTTGTTCGTTCATCTTATGATAAATATATGCCATGTTTATGTCAACATTAATGGTCTTTTCTTCATAGCCTAACTCGTTATATATGGCTTTTGCTTTTTTTAGATAATCTAAAGCAGTATCCATTTCGGTACCTAACTTGGCAAAGAAGCTAGAAAAATGAATATAGCAAGTGGCTTCTTGTTCTTTGTAGTTATTTTTAATTGATATGTCAAGACTTTTGTTAAGGAGTTTTAAGGCAGGTAACATGTCATCAACTCTACTATGTTTAAAAACCTCCATAAGTAAACTATCAACTTGACCCCTAGTGTAACTTTCTTGCGAATAGATACAATTGCAGGTAATTAATGCGATAATTAAAAATAGTATTTTGACGTTTAAACGCATAAATAATAAATACTGAAAACGATTATAATATGATTCTGGTTATTGAATATAATAGGTTGTTTTGAGACTTTTTTTAATGTTGGTCAGTAGCTGGTGTTTATTTATATGGTTGAAATGATATTTATTTTACTATGTAAAAAGCGATAGGTAACTACTTTTGATAGTGTTTAAAAAAAATAACGTACTATTAAGGTAATCAACACTATTGTATTAGCAAAATTATAGTAAGTATAATAGGCTAATATTTTATTGGTTTTGATTGCTTACAGGTATCATTTTTTGATTTATTAGTGTTATCTCTTATTGTTTAACTTAGGGCTTATGGTTATGTTTTTTCTTTTTTTAAGGGCATTTTTGATACGTATTTTTTGGTTAAAATAGTATCGTTTATTTTGGAATTATGCCTGTTAAAACTATTTTGGTTTCCTTGCCAATTACGGTTTTGATGTCTATCTCACAACCTATAGATTCGGCTCTTTTTTTCATGTTCGCAATTCCTGATAGTTTGATGTTGCCTTGTTTGAAACCAATACCGTTGTCGATTATTTTTACTTGAATAATATTTGATTCATTTAAGCTTAAATACGTATCTATTACAGTAGCTTCTGAATGTTTATACGCATTGTTTATTGCTTCTTTAAATGTGAGTAATATTTGTCTATTCCAAAGATGGGGTAGGGCAACACTTTTGTCGTAAATAGCGGTTTCAAAATTAACAACAATATTGTAATTGTTGGCAAACTCGTTCACATATTGGTTCATTCGTTGTGACAGTTTTACAATAGCATTATTGTTACTCTCATAAGACCATATAAGATCTTTTAAATCGAATAGCAAATTACTTACCCCATGATCTAAATTGTTAAGATACTTTAAAAAATAGGTAGTTTTAGTTTGTTTTTGATCAATGAGTTCTTTCACAATTTCAGATGAAGATAAAATACCCGAAATTTTATTGCCAAAGTTGTTATGCAAATCTGAGGCTATTGCTTTTTGAATATTATGTAGTTTAGATTCAATTTCTCTTTTGTCATGTAAGCTTTTTGTAATGCGTTTATTTGCTTTTTTATAATATAGAATAAAAAAGGAGGCAATAACAAGGGCAAGTACAACCAATATTACAGTTAAATCAGTGAGGTATTTATACTTTACATTTTGCTTTTGTAAAGTTTTAAGAGATTTCATTTTTTCTACGTGCTTTATATTTTGCGTAGCATATTTGTAGTTTTTTAGGTTTACAATTTCTTCGGCAGCTAAAATGATTGTTTGAAGTGAGTCTTTTCTTTTGAGATATTTGATAAGTGAGTCTTTGTTTTTTTTGTATGCTGAGAAATAGCGTTGCTTATAAACGTATACATCGATAAATTTTTTTCGATAACGCGTGGTTTTAATAAAATTATTTTTGGCATTTGTAGCCAATACCTCGTCAAAGAGCCTATTTGCTTCAGCATACTCTTTTTTTAATTCTATTAAAGATATTCCACGATACATTTTTAACAAACACTGCATTATACCAGTAATGGCTTTTTTATGTTTTTTTGCTTCGGTAGTTTTAAATTTAAATGTTTTTAGTTTGTTTAGTGCACTTAGGGTTACAGAATCAATAGTATTGTAGTCTTTGGTATTGTCGTGGGCATTGAAAATAATTGATTCTGCAAGAAAAAATGTACGAAATGAATTTTGCTTTTCTATCATCTTGGCAGCTATTTTAGCCACACTATCAAACTCTTTTTGTCGATTTAAATTTTTATAAATATGGGTCATATTTGAGTATGTGGTAATTACTCTATCTTCTAAACCCAATTCTTGATAAATGCGCAATGATTTTTTAAGATAGTTTATAGAAGTATCCATGTCGGGTTCTAAGCGAACATATATGCCAGAAAAGTGATTGTAACAGTTAGCTTCTTGAAGGCGGTAGTTATTTTCAATAGATATTTTCAGACTTTTTTTTAATAAATCAAGGGCGGGTATCATACTATCAATTAGTATGTTATTATAGGCCTTTTTAAGCATGCTGTCAACGGTAACACTCGAAGTAGTTTTTTGCGATTGTACCAATGAGCTCGCTAGTAGCACTAAAACATAGAGACATATTTTGTGGTTTTGATGGCTGAAAAAACTATCAAATAACGACAAGATAAGTTTTCGCGCGCTATACAGAATACTATGTTTTAAAACTATGTTCAAAGCGTTTAATAATGGGGGTTATTAAAGTAAATACAAGTTTAAAGGTTCATAAAAATTGGTTTATATCGATGGTAGCTGATTCTATTGCTATTTTTTTGCGCTAAAGTTTTAGTAATTGTTAAAAGCATAATTTAGTTATGTACTATTTTACCAATGAGTATTATTTCTGTTCCTTTATCAGGAGCGGTATTTATATGTAGATCGCAACCAATTGATTGAGCTCTTTTTTTCATATTAGAAACACCTGATAGTTTTATGTTTTCAGGTTTAAAACCAACACCATTGTCTGTGATTTTTACTTCAAGAATATTGAATTTATTTAAGCTCAAATGAGTGTTTATAACATCTGCATTTGCATGTTTGTAGGCATTGTTAATGGCTTCTTTAAAAGTGAGCAATATTTGTCTGTTCCAAAGGTGGGGTAGTACTACATTTTTATTATGAATAGTGCTTTGGTAGCTAATGTTAATATGGTAATTGTTAGAAAACTCCATTACATGGTGCTGCATTCTATCAGAGAGTTTTACAATAGCGTCGTTGTTTTTCTCATAAGACCAAATGAGATCTTTTAAATCGAATAGTAAATTACTCACCCCTTGATCTAAATTAGTAAGGTATTTTATAAAGTATTTGGTTTTGGTCTGTTTTTGATTTATCAGTTCTTTTACAATTTCTGATGAAGATAAAATGCCAGAAATTCTGTTGCCAAAATTATCGTGTAGGTCTGAGGCTATTGCCTTTTGAATATTGTTTAATTTAGATTCAATTTCTTTTTTATCATGTAAGGTTTTTGTAATTCGTTTGTTTGCTTTTCGGTAATAAATAATAAAAAATGTTGAAATCATGAGAGCGACTAAAACCATTACGATAGTAACATTACTCAAATTTCTCAACGCTACATTTTTTTTATGTAAAGTTTCAAGCGATTTCATTTGTTCTAGTTGCTTTATGTTTTGGGTCGCATATTTGTAGTTTTTTACATTTGTAATTTCTTCAGCATCTAGAATTAGGGTTTGTAGGGAATCTTTTTTTTTGTGATATTTAATAAGTGAGTCTTTGTTTTTTTTGTACGATGAAAAATATCTCAGCTTATAAATGTATAGATTTATGAATTTTTTTCGATAGCGGGTAGTTTTAATAAAATTGTTTCTGCTATTAGAAATAAGTGCCTCGTCAAACAATCTATTTGCTTCTTCGTAGTCTTTGTTTAATTCAATTAATGCCATACCACGATACATTTTTACCAAGCATTGCATTAAACCTGTAATAACCTTTTTATGTTCTCTTGATTTGTTTGATTTAAAAGGAAATGTTTTTAGTTTGTCAAGGGTGCTTAAGGTGACAGAGTCAATAATTTTGTAATTTTTGGTATTGTCATAAGCATTGAAGATAATTGATTCTGCTAAGAAAAATGTGTGAAACGAATTTCGTTTTTTAATCATCCGAGCAGCTATTTTAGCCAAACTGTCAAACTCTTTTTGCCTATTTAAAGATTTATAAATATAGGTCATATTGGTGTAGGTTGTGATAACTCTAAATTCTAAATCTAATTCTTGGTATATGTGTAATGATTTTTTTAGATAGTTTAGTGCGGTATCCATATCTGGCTCTAAGTTGACATATATACCAGAAAAGTGATTGTAACAGGTCGCTTCTTGAAATCGATAGTTGTTTTTAATTGATATGTTTAAGCTTTTGTTTATTAAACCAAGGGCAGGTATTAGACTGTCAATTAATATATTGTTGTATGCCTCTGCTAGCATACTGTCTACCTGAGCTCTGGTAGTAGTTTTTTGAGCGCTTGTGCTCACACATGATAGCAGTAGTAAAACCAATAAGCATGTTTTACTCTTAATAGTTTTAGATATAACAGAAAGTAAGCGCAAAAAACAATGTTTGGTCTTATGTAGCATGTTATTTTTTACAACTAAATTCAAATTGATATCTTTTAAAAAATGGATTATCTATGTTTATGTAAAATACTTAATTAAATCATGTAACGATCTTTTTTTATGAAAGACTGATGGTAGTTTTATTTGGTTCATTTTCCAAATAGTTGTTTTTTATCATGTTCATTTAAAAGCTAGGTTATGTTTGGAGGTATTTTACCAATGAGAATAATTTCTGTTCCTTTACCATTCATAGTGTTTATGTGAAGTTTACAGCCAATCGATTCGGCTCTTTTCTTCATATTAGATACTCCTGATAGCTTTTTGTTTTCTTGCGAAAAACCAATACCATTATCTATTATTTTTACTTCAATTATATTTGAAGCGTTTAAGCTTAAATAGGTTTCTATAACATCAGTTTGTGCGTGTTTATATGCGTTATTAATAGCTTCTTTGTAGGTTAATAATATTTGCCTATTCCATAGGTGTGGTAAAACAACAGCCTCGTTATAAATAGTATGATTATATAAAATTTTAATGGCATAGTTGTTTGCAAACTCATTAGCATAGTGTTGCATTCTATCTGACAGCTTTACCACAGCATCATTGTTTACTTCGTATGACCAAATAAGATCTTTTAAATCAAAGAGTAGGTTGCCTACACCTTGATTTAAGTTGTTTAGGTATTTTACAAAGTAGGTGGTTTTGGTTTGTTTTTGATTAATGAGTTCTTTTACAATTTCTGAAGATGATAGTATACCAGAAATTCTATTGCCAAAATTATCATGTAAATCAGAAGCGATTGCTTTTTGAATATTGCCTAATTTTAACTCTATTTCCTTTTTTCCGTTTAAGCTTTTGGTTATTCGTTTATTTGCTTTTCTAAAATAAAGAACAAAAAAGGTTGAAATTAGTAATGCATTAAAAATTAGTATGATGGTTAAACTACTCAATTTTCGTAGTTTATCATTTTTTTTATGTAGCAATTGAAGCGATTTCATTTCCTCTTGTTGCTTCAGGTTTTTGCTAACGTATCTATAATTTTTTAGATTAAGAATTTCTTCTGCAGCCAAAATAATGCTCCTTAACGAATCTTTCTTTTTGTAATATTTGATTAATGAATCTTTATTTTTCTTGAAATTTGAAAAGTACTTTTGCTTAGCCGTATAGAGTTCTATAATTTTTCTTTGAAAGCGCGTAGTGTTAAAAAGCTGGTTTTCAAGGTCAATAGCCAACACTTCATTAAATAATTTGTTTGCTTCTTCTGCGTTTTTATTTAATGCAATTAATGCAACGCCACGATATATTTTCATCGTGTAAAGCATGTTATTTTTGATATACTTTTCGTTAGTTTTTTCTTCTGTAGTAGTGAATTTGTATGTTTCTATTAACTTAATTTTATCTCTTGTTATTGAGTCAATTAATTGAAAGTTTTTGGTGTTATCATGCGCATTGAGAACCAAATACTCGGAGAGATAAAATAGACTGATTTGATTTTCGGTTTGAAGTTTAGTGACTATTTTTGAAATACTATCAAACTTTTTTTGTCTGTTTAACTTGTAATAGATGTACAACATATTGGTATACATAACATCTACACGTTCTTTTAAGCCGAGTTCTTGATATATACTCAATGATTTTTTAAGATAATTTACCGAGGTTTCCATATTGGGCTGTATTCTTATATACAAGCCAGAAAGATGGTTATAACAAGAAGCTTCCTGTTCTCGATAGTTGTTTTTGGTAGCTATTTCTAAGCTTTTATTGATCGTATTAAAAGCTTGCAATATACTATCTGCCATAATGTAATTGTATGCACGTACGAGAAGGGTGTCTACCTCTGCTCTAGTATGAATTTCTTGCGATTGTATACTAGAGCAAATGAGTAGCATTGCAATTGTAGTTCGTATTTTGAATTTAAAATTCATGTATAAAATGCTGCAAAAATGAAACTAAAATTTTTCGACTTCTGATAGTTGCAAATAAAACCTACGTTGAGACAAGGATACGCGATTTCATAAATTGTATCTTCATTAGGGCAGTATGCTTAATTTTTTTGGTTAATTTTTGATGCTATTAAAGGCGTTTTTTAGGGTGAATATAAAAGTAAACTATATGTTTTATGGTGAAATATATTTAAATCAATAATTTGTAAGGATGAAGATAATCGCTTATTTATTAAACAAGAGCTGATTAATAACAAAGAAAATACCCAAATCCATTGTTTCTAAATATTGCCCGCTTCGAATAACAATTTCTTTAGTTTGTACATTTATGTTAACTGTTTTTCCAGTGTTGTCGACAAAATTAGGATCTAAAGAAACATAAACTAAGTAATCTTCTTTGTCAAAATCGTTTAATTCCTTTTTTGTAGGAGTTCGAAATAGATTTTGCAGTAAAAGTGCATCAATAATATTGTTGCATATTATTTTTACTTTTGATGTATTGTGTTCGTCAAAATCAGCAAAAAGTTTTAAGGTAATACGACTTCCTGATACTGTTATTTGATTAATAGCTTCTTCTTTAAGAGCATTAAAAGCATTGGGTAGTAAGCCCATATTGATTTTGCTCCAATCTAGCTTTTTTCGTAAGTTGGGTAAAATGATTCTTTCAAAAACTAGATTTTTTAAAAGAATTTCGTGTCCTAATAACGACAAATCTTCATTTGACGTAGGACTGATGTCGTTTGCTATATCAACTAAAAAATCTTCTGAAAAATTGTCACCTGTGTACATTTCAACAGGCGAATTTTTCCAAGGTGGGCAAGAAAATTTGTTTTGAGGAATATCCATCATTTTGTGCAATTTTGTGTGAATTAAGTTTTTGGTTGAGACGCTCTTTTAATTGTTGAAATACGTTACTTTACAGCTTCTCGTCTTCATGATTTTAGAGAGCCATCCTTCGGTTTTTAACTTATATGTAAATTACTAAATGATGTTGTTGTTCATAATATATGAAATACATAGTTTTAATAATGAACAAGGAAAAGCCTAAAAATGAAGGGAATGACTCGTAAAACACCATGAAATGCTTGTTTTATCGTGGTTTTGTTATTATTTGTTTTTTTTCTTTTATTTCATAAGCTTTTGTGCTTGAAGTCAACACCTGTTAGTTTTAAATAGGTTCAGCTATGTTTTAGGCTCTGTTTTTATGCAGATAAGGGTGTGTAAGGCTAACATTTAGTTGATTTTGAGGTGTTTTGCCAACGTAGCAAAGTGTGTAGTATTTGCTTGTAGGTTTTAATATTATTCAGATTTCAATAAACCCAAAGTATTCTTTTTAAAAAGATAAAGAGGAGAAAAATGATGGAGGTGATATAAATGGAAATAAAAAAGGCTATCTCAATATTGTGAGACAGCCTTTTAAAAAATTGATTAGAATGGCGTATTATTTTACCATTTCATAACTACGCTTAATAAAGTTTGTTAATTCTTCACCTTTTAATAGGCCTTTTGAAAGTCTGGCTAAATCAAGTGATTGATTAATTAAACGCTCTTTCTTTTTAGCAGTTTTTGTGTTCAATATTTCATTAACCAATTCATGATTGGTGTTTACAACCAAATTATACATTTCTGGCATGCTGCCCATTCCAAACATACCGCCGCCGCCAGTTTGCTGCATCTCTTTCATACGGCGCATAAATTCTGGTTCTGTAATGATAAAAGGAGAGGCATCGCTATCCATAGCTTCTAGTTGTACTGTATAGCTTTTGTTTGAAATTGTCGCTTCTAAATCAGCTTTTAATTTTTCTTTTTCTTCATCAGACAATTTTGAGATTTGGGTATCTTCTTTTTTGATAAGATTGTCTAGGTGGTCTGCATCAACTCTAGCGAAAGAGATTTTTTCTTTAGAAGTTTCCAATTTTTGCATTAAATGCGAAACAATAGGCGAATCCAATAAAAGAACTTCATAACCTTTAGTTTTAGCAGCTTCAATGTAACTATGTTGTGCTTCTTTGTCTGAAGCGTATAGAATAACTAATTTGTCATCCTTATCTGTTTGATTGTCTTTAATTTTTTCTTGTAATTCATCAAAGGTGTAGTATAAGCCATCTACGGTTGGATATAATGCAAATTTGTCAGCTTTTTCAAAGAATTTGTCTTCTGAAAGCATTCCGTATTCAATAACTATTTTGATATCATTCCATTTAGCCTCAAAATCTTCACGATTGTTTTTGAAAAGTGAGTTTAATTTGTCTGCAACTTTTCTGGTAATATAAGAAGATATTTTCTTTACAGCACCATCGGCTTGTAAATACGAACGAGAAACGTTTAATGGAATGTCAGGTGAGTCGATAACCCCACGTAGCATCGTTAAAAATTCAGGTACAATACCCTCTACGTTATCGGTTACGAATACTTGATTTTGGTAGAGTTGAATACGGTCTTTTTGAACATTAAGATCGTTGGTTAGTTTTGGAAAATATAAAATACCTGTAAGATTAAACGGGTAATCTACGTTTAAATGAATATGAAAAAGAGGTTCTTCAAACTGCATAGGGTACAGTTCTCGGTAAAAACCTTTGTAGTCTTCTTCTTTTAAATCAGCAGGTTGTTTTGTCCATGCCGGATTTGGATTGTTAATGATGTTATCAACCTCTTTTGTTGGCGCCGGGTCATCTTCTTTGGCGTCTTTTGGTTTTGGCAGTGTCTCTGTGCGCATTCCAAATTTAATTGGAATAGGCATAAATTTATTGTACTTGTTTAATAGTTCTGTAATTCTACTTTCTTCTAAAAATTCGGTAGAATCATCTGCTACGTGAAGAATTATTTCTGTACCTCGATCTTCCTTTTCGGCACTTTTTAGTGTAAAATTAGGAGAGCCGTCACATGACCAATGTACTGCTGGTGCATCGGTATAACTTTTGGTGATGATTTCTACTTTGTCAGCTACCATAAAAGCCGAGTAAAAACCAAGACCAAAATGTCCTATTATACCCGAGTCTTTAGCACCATCTTCATATTTATTTAAAAACTCTTCTGCACCTGAAAACGCAACTTGGTTGATATATTTTTCAACCTCTTCTTCGGTCATACCAATACCTTGGTCTATGATATGTATTTTTTTACCCTCTTTATCTACTTTTATTTCAATTATTGGGTTGCCATAATCTACTTTAGCCTCCCCAATAGTAGTGAGGTGTTTTAATTTTAGCGTTGCATCGGTAGCATTTGATACAAGTTCGCGTAGAAATATTTCATGGTCACTGTATAAAAATTTCTTGATCAGCGGAAATATATTCTCAACAGATACATTTATTTTGCCTTCGGCCATAATTTTAAATATTTAAAGTCAATACTGCAACTACAGCATCTTTGTGTTATAATTGATTTTATTTATATGACTTATGGGTAGTCAAAAAAAATACCATACTCTAACTAAGTGACAAACTGACACGCTTGAACTGATTGCTTTGGTTTGGGATGAATGGGTTCGAATTTATTTTTGTTTAATATTTTTGTAAAATAGTTAAACATTTTATATATTTGATCAGCAGGGGAAAATTCATTGCTATGAAAAATGTTTTTTAAATCTCGATTATGAATGTGTTTTTGTATCGAGACTTGTAAACACAATGGATTAAATTGTTTTCTTAATTTTAGCTCAATACCTATGATTACTTTTAAAGGTATAGCAAAGTTTGTTTTAAGTGATTTTATGACCTAGTTTAATTAATGGTCAGTAAAGCGCGTTTATTAAAATGCTACAAATCCTCTGTTTGGTGTTTTGTAAACAGCTACTCGGTTCTATGTAAACATGCTCTTAGAAATAGGAGCATGTTTTTTTTAAAAAATAAGTGGTAGCCCTGTCTTGTAGCTCTACTTGGGATAAAACTATACGGTTATATTTGAAATAGTATCGGTTTTCTGTTGTATACTATAATCATTACAACACAAAACCCATAAACTTCGGTTCCAAAAAAAAAGTCAAGATGAGTTTTACTTGAAGATAGTATCTTTTATTTTCTTTACCTTAGTTGCTTAATTAAATGAGGCCATTTCTTGAATTGCTATAGGTCTTTAAATAAATAAAACTCCAGATAATGTATAATTCAAAAATATCCGGATTGGGATATTATGTTCCCGAAAATGTAGTCACCAATGATGACTTGTCTAAGTTAATGGATACCAACGATGAATGGATTCAAGAACGAACAGGTATTAAAGAAAGGCGTCATGTGTTAAAAGAGGGTGGAGATACCACCACTTCAATGGGGGTGAATGCGGCAAAAATAGCCATTGAGCGTGCAGGTATTGATAAAGATGCTATTGATTTTATTGTTTTCGCAACCTTGAGCCCTGATTATTATTTTCCAGGCCCTGGGGTTTTGGTGCAACGTGAGTTAGGTATTAAAACAGTAGGGGCACTTGATGTTCGTAATCAATGTTCGGGTTTTATCTACGCCATATCGGTTGCTGATCAGTATATAAAGACAGGTATGTATAAGAATGTGCTGGTCATTGGCTCTGAAGTGCATTCAAGAGGTTTAGATATGACAACTCGAGGAAGAGGTGTTTCCGTTATCTTTGGAGATGGTGCTGGAGCTGCTGTTTTAACTAGAGAAGAAGATACTACTAAGGGTATACTATCAACACATTTACATGCTGAAGGTCAGCATGCAGAAGAGTTATCGTTAATAGCACCAGGAATGGGTAAACGATGGGTGACTGATATTATTAATGACAATGACCCTAATGACGAATCTTATTTCCCCTATATGAATGGTCAGTTTGTTTTTAAAAATGCTGTGGTGCGCTTTAGTGAGGTAATTATTGAAGGGTTAAAATCAAATAGTTTAGAAGCTACAGCCATTGATATGTTAATACCGCATCAGGCCAACCTTAGAATTTCACAGTTTGTTCAGAAAAAATTTGGACTCAAAGATGAGCAGGTTTACAATAATATCATGAAATATGGTAATACTACGGCGGCTTCTATTCCTATAGCGTTGACAGAAGCTTGGGAAGCAGGAAAAGTAAAAGAAGGTAATCTTGTAGTACTGGCTGCTTTTGGTAGTGGTTTTACTTGGGGGAGCGTAATTATACGTTGGTAATTTGAATACATGTAAATTTAAAAATTGCTAAAAAGTAAAAAACCTTGTTAATCTTTTGATTAACAAGGTTTTTGTTTTAACTGGTGACCGGGCTGGGGCTCGAACCCAGGACCCTCTCCTTAAAAGGGAGATGCTCTACCAACTGAGCTACCAGGTCATTATTTCAACACTAAGTTTTTCCCTTAGCGGGTGCAAATATAAGAGCATTAATTTATTTCACAAGGAGATTTTAAAAAAAAATTATTTTTTTTTGAAATCAATCATATTTGACTCAATTTTACAAAAATTAGAAGGATGAAAATTGTTTTGTTAGGGTATATGGGAAGTGGTAAGTCTACAATTGGAAAATTATTAGCTACTGCGTTGAAAGTAAGGTTTGTAGATTTAGATGACTACATCGTAAAAGATGAGGGTAGTGCCATAAATGATATATTTTCAGAAAAGGGTGAGATATATTTTCGAAAAAAGGAAGCAGAAAGCTTGCGGACTATCTTGACTACTGACGATAATTTTGTGCTCGCTATTGGTGGTGGTACGCCTTGTTATGCCAATAACATGCATGCAATTTCTGAAGCAACGCCCAATGCTATTTATTTAAAAGTTTCTATACCGGCTTTAGCAAAACGTTTGTCAACAGAAAAAGAAGCGCGACCACTTATCAAAAATACTCCTGATGAGGAACTGTTTGAATTTATTGGAAAGCACTTGTTTGAGCGTAGTTTTTACTATTCTCAAGCAAATCATAAGGTGGCATGTGATGAAAAAAGTCCTGATGTGATAGTAGACGAAATTAAAGCCTTACTAAGTTAAATAGACCGCATCATTTTTAGGTTTAAATGCGACCTCAATATGTTCTTGTAATGATGTAGACAGCGAAATACCTTTATAATCAGCCTTTACAGGGTATTTTTTATGATTTCTGTTGACCAATACAGCTGTTTTTAATTGCTTCACAGGAGTTTTTAAGAAATGAAGTACACCATAAATGAGGGTAGTGCCTGAATTCAAAACGTCATCAACCAAAACAATAGACTTGTTGGTATAGTCCTTTTCTTCAATAGAGGTTTTTACACCACTTTCTAGCGGATTATGCTTATTCATACTGACTTTACAAAGTAATACATTAGCGTCGGTTATGTTTTGCAATACTTTTTGTATTTTTTTTGCAAAATTTAGACCGCCACCATCAATACCTGCTATAATGATTTCTGTTTCAGTTACATTGGCCTCATAAATTTGATAGGCAATACGTCTTACTTTATGTTGTATTTGCTCGTGAGACAAAATTTTATTTTGCATAGCTAGCTATTAATTTGATGTTCAAAGATAAAGAAACCTTCATTTATCTACTGTTTTGAAGTGAATTTTTGTCTGTAGTGTTTAAAAAAATACTAAAAAAAAGTGTTTTATTCTTCTTCCTCAAAATTATCAGAAGGCATTGCCGTATACTCATCTATTTCTCTTCTGTCTTTTTTCGTAGGTCTTCCAATGCCTTTTTTTCTGTAGTAATCTTTAGAATATTGCAATAGTTCATTGTGTTCAAAAGCATCTTTTGGTGTTACATCTGTGCAGTATAGCGCTACTAATTTGGCGCCAACACGACTCTTAGGGATGTCTAAAACAATCAATTCGTAGTTTATTTGATTTTTACGAACTATAATTTTATCCGTGGGATATACCTCTCGAGATGGTTTTACAACTTGTCCATTAATTTTAACGTGCCCTTTTTTACAGGCTGTAGTGCCAATATTTCGGGTCTTAAAATACCGAGTAGCCCACAAGAATTTGTCGATGCGCATATTGAATTAAAAATCTTTGTTAAGGTTCTCAGCAAAAATAGGGGAAAATTGTATCTTGCCGACCTTAATAACGAATAGATGAAAATGAATCGAATAGTTGGCTTTTTTTTATTACTACTAATAACATGGTCATGTAAAAAAGATGATGATGATGTAGATGTTGTACCTCCAAGATTGTTGAGTGAAGTTGCTGTAGAAGATGATGCGGAAATTCGTGAATATCTTAGCACACATTTTTACAATTATGAGGAATTTGAAAACCCATCAGCAGATTTTGACTTTAAAATTGTATTTGATACCATTGCTGGTGATAATGCCAATAAAACGGCGCTAATTAATCAAGTGCAAAGCCAGAAAATCACCGAGTTTTCTTCAACTTTTGGAAGAACTGATGGCGAGGAAGTAGAGCATACACTGTATTATTTAGTTGCAAGAGAAGGAGTAGGAGAGAGTCCTACAATTGGAGATAATGCAGCTGTAAGTTATGAAGGCTCGTTGTTTAACGGAGCGCTATTTGATGCTTCTAGGGTGCCAGTGAATTTTTATTTGTCGGGAGGTGTTGTTAAAGGATTTGCTAATGGAGTTGAGAAATTTAACGTAGGAGGAGCTCCTATGGAAAATGGCGATGGTACAGTGAGTTATGAGGACTATGGTGTTGGAGCTATTTTTATACCTTCAGGACTGGGTTATTTTTCTAGCTCACAAGGATCTATTCCAGCATATACCCCAATAATTTTTAAAATTGATTTGTTGTCTTTTGAAATGGATACCGATTTTGATGGCGATGGTATTCCATCTATTCAAGAAGATTTAGATGGTGATGGTAATTTAAACAATGATAATACAGATAGTGAGCTTGAGCCATTTAACGTATTTCGCCCAAATCATAATGATACCGATGATGATGAAGATGGTATTCTTACAATTGATGAAATCAAAATTGATGGAGAGATTCAAAAGGATGATAATGGAATGGTGATTTTCCCTGATTGTGATCGTGATGGTATTCCAGATCACTTGGATAGGGATGCATGTGAATAATAATATTGTAATACACAAAAAAAAGCCTTGAAGCGTCGCTTCAAGGCTTTTTTTGTTTTATACGTATACGACTTCGTAATAGGGTCTTTAAGTATTAAGACGTTGATATGCGTTTTTAAAGTGTATTTAAATAGGTTTTTTTATAAGATGTCGCATAGTAGTTCGGTCGGTTAAAAAAGGTAGGGTAATGATTTGTTTTTCGGGTGTTTTGAGATCAGAATATATTGTTATTTGATAAAAACCACTTTTAATTGTACAGTTTCTATGGAATTATCTAATGGATATTCTTCATCAAGAGTACGAGGTGCACTTCTAAAAAAATATGTAGAGGCACGTTTAGAGGTGTTAGGCTCTTGGCTATAGCATTGCAATTAAACTCCCTTAAGAGAGTTTATTAGTACTTCTAAAAATTGGCAGGTCTAAATATACTCGTTAGGTGCATTTTATAAAGTAAGCGATAGACTTAAAATCAACTGACTGTTTCTGGTATCTATCCTGCTTTCGGGTAAATTTGTAATATTACTATTGATGAATTTGGCCTCATTTTCATTAAGCCCTCTTTCATATCGTAGATCAATGCCAAACTTACCTAAATGCACTCCGGCACCAAAATGAGCGTTCAAAGTAAAGTCTTTTTCTATATCATTAATGTTGATACCTTCAAACTCTGATTTGAGAATGTATTGAAACGACGGGCCAGCAAAAATATGAACTGGCCCTATGATTTTTAGTCCTACTAAAATGGGCAAATCAAGCTTGCTTAGGTTTAGCGCACTATCTTCATAGGTAGATTTTGTTTGGGAATACGTAAGCTCTGGGCGAATGTAAAACGGACTGAGATTTATTTTTCCAAACAAACCTACATGATACCCAACGTTTTGGTCAGGTTGTTGGGCAGCGGCATTTATTGATTTAAAATAATCGCCATTTCCCGTGTAGTTTAGACCTCCTTTAATACCAAATCCTGATTCTTTTTGCGAAAACGCGGTAATGCTAGCCATAGCAAAAACCGCTAGAAGAAGCGCTTTTTTCATAATGTGTTCTTTTTGAGCGTGTTGAATTTAGGTAGCATCAAAAAAGATACCAGTTTTTCATTTTCTCTTCAACACTTTTAAAACGGCTTTTTCTATAGCTTTATTGTTAAGGCCATATTTCTCCATAAGTTGCGCTGGTGTACCGCTTTCGCCAAAAGTATCTTGCGTTGCTACAAATTCTTGAGGGGTTGGGTGCTGTGTAGCTAGTAAGCCTGATATGCTCTCACCTAATCCACCTAAATAGTTGTGTTCTTCAGTAGTTACAATACATCCTGTTTTTTTAACAGATTTTAGTATTGCTTCGTCATCCAAAGGTTTTATTGTGTGAATGTTGATTACCTCAGCAGAAACACCTTGCGTTTCTAAAGCTTCAGCAGCCTGTAATGCCTCCCATACCAAATGACCAGTGGCAACAATAGTTACATCAGTACCTTCATTTAGCATAACGGCTTTTCCAATTTCAAATTTTTGATCAACGGGTGTAAAATTGGCTACTTTAGGTCTTCCAAAACGCAAATAAACAGGTCCTTCGTAATCAGCAATAGCAATGGTAGCAGCCTTTGTTTGGTTGTAATCACAAGGGTTAATCACTACCATGCCTGGTAGCATTTTCATAAGTCCTATATCTTCTAAAATTTGATGTGTAGCACCATCTTCACCTAAAGTAATACCAGCATGTGAAGCACATATTTTTACATTTTTACCCGAATAGGCAATTGATTGGCGTATTTGATCATAAACTCTACCTGTTGAAAAATTGGCAAACGTACCTGTAAAAGGTATTTTTCCGCCAATAGTAAGACCGGCAGCAATCCCCATCATATTAGCTTCTGCAATACCTATTTGAAAAAAACGATCAGGATTTTCATCAATAAATTGTTGAATCTTTAAAGACCCTATCAAATCGGCACATAGTGCTACTACTTTGGGGTTTGTTCTTCCTAGTTCGGTCATTCCCGCTCCAAAACCACTTCTTGTATCGTTCTTGCCTTGATCTACGTATTTTTTCATCTGTATTGTTATTGTTTTTAGGTCGGCTCTAGTTACACCATTTGCGCTTTTTATGACTTGTTATAATGGTTTGCAATGCTTTGTTACCGACCCCTCAAAGGAGGAGTTTGATTTGTTGTATTTCTATTTTTTAATGCTCATTATCGAAACCTAGTAAGATTATCAAATCTTTACGGTTATTGATATGATTTTAATAATCTCCTAAAGTTTCAGCATTTTGTTCTAAAGCGGTTGCTAGCTGTTCGTCACTAGGAGCTTTACCGTGCCATGCATGGGTGTGCATCATAAAATCTACGCCATTACCCATTACAGTATGTAGCAATACACAAACGGGTTTTCCTTTGCCTGTTTTGTTTTTGGCTTCTTGCATGCCATTTAGTATTGCTTGTACGTCATTGCCTTCCTTAATTTCAAGAACTTCCCAATCAAAAGCTTCAAATTTAGCTTTAAGGTCGCCCATGGGTAGTACGGTGTCGGTAGAGCCATCAATTTGTTGTCCGTTTAAATCAATAGTAGCAATAAGGTTGTCTACTTTTTTACCTGAAGCATACATAATTGCTTCCCAGTTTTGACCTTCTTGCAATTCACCATCTCCATGAAGACTGTATACTAATTTAGGATCGTTGTTCAGCTTTTTTGCTTGGGCAGCACCTATAGCAACAGACATTCCTTGTCCTAATGAACCTGAAGCTATTCGAACACCAGGAAGCCCCTCATGGGTTGTAGGATGCCCTTGTAAACGAGAATCAATCAAACGAAATGTGTTTAATTCGTCTACATCAAAATAGCCCTTTCTAGCCAATACACTGTAAAAAACAGGTGATATATGACCGTTTGATAAGAAGAAAAGATCTTCGCCAATTCCATCCATATCAAACCCATCATTAAGATCCATTAGCTCATTGTAGAGGGTTACTAAAAATTCTGTACATCCCAAAGAGCCACCAGGGTGACCTGAGTTTACCTTGTGAACCATGCGCAGAATATCTCTTCGCGTTTGAACAACGATATCTTGTATTTCTTCTATTTTAGCCATTTTTTGTACGTTCTGTTTATGGTTTTCAAAAGTAATGGCAATCTTTTGGGTATACAAGCGGGAGTTATTATATTTTATTAACTGGTGCAAAAGAATTTGACATGATTTGTAATTCAACCCATAGAATGCCACAGAACTTCATGATGAAACTTAAAAATAGAATAAATATGTGCTTTCTTAATTTTAGCCTCCTAAATAACTATCTAGATTATTTTGATCAAATCAAAAACCGCATCGACTCGTTTTAGTTTGCAGTGATTTTAAGCTATACTAGATTTTTATATTGCATAAGGAGGGTTCAATCGTATTTTGGGCGCTTTCACGTTCGAAATTATTGGGTTTCTATCAGTAGCAAGTACAGATAATAAGCTAGTACAAATCAAGATTTAGCTATCAATGACCGTAACTACTTTGGATGTAATCTAAAAATGAAGTAAGTGATAATTGATTGTACATATGGTTATTGGGGTGAGTTTCTTTACGCATCAAAAAGAGTAATGAGAATTTAATCATCGATATTTTTGTTTTGTTTAAGATTATAAAAACTCGGGTTTTAAATCGGAAGGGGTATATTTGTCACTATTATTAGAAAATGAAATTTACTTTACAGCATACAGATTTAAATAGCAAAGCGCGGGCGGCAACCATGAAAACAGATCATGGCACTATAGAAACGCCTATTTTTATGCCCGTTGGTACCGTTGCCTCTGTCAAGGGTGTACACCAGCGAGAGCTTAAAGAAGAAATAAACCCCGATATTATTTTAGGAAATACGTACCACCTGTTTTTACGTCCTAAGATTGATATTTTACGGCAAGCTGGTGGCTTGCATAAATTTATGGGATGGGATCGTAATATTCTTACCGATAGCGGTGGTTATCAAGTGTATTCGCTTTCTGCAAATAGAAAAATTAAGGAAGAAGGGGTGAAGTTTAAATCGCATATTGATGGTTCTATGCACACCTTTACTCCTGAAAATGTAATGGAGATACAACGGGTGATTGGAGCCGATATCATTATGGCTTTTGATGAATGTACTCCTTATCCTTGCGATTATAACTATGCAAAACGATCAATGCATATGACGCATCGTTGGTTAGATCGCTGTATTGCACATTTGGAAAAGACACCACTGGTATATGATTATCAACAAACTTTTTTTCCTATAGTACAGGGTTCTACCTATAAAGATTTACGTATTCAATCAGCAGAGTACATTGCCAATGCCGGAGCCGAGGGTAATGCTATTGGCGGATTGTCAGTTGGGGAGCCTGCTGAAGAAATGTATGCGATGACCGAAGTAGTTTGCGGTGTATTGCCCCAAGATAAGCCTCGGTATTTGATGGGTGTGGGTACGCCAATTAATATTTTAGAAAATATCGCGTTGGGTATTGATATGTTTGACTGTGTAATGCCTACAAGAAATGCTAGAAACGGTATGTTGTTTACGGCACACGGTACCATAAATATCAAAAATAAAAAGTGGGAAGATGATTTTTCTCCTTTAGATGAAATGGGGACAACTTTTGTTGATAGAGAATACTCTAAAGCCTACCTAAGGCATCTTTTTGCTGCCAATGAATATTTGGGTAAGCAAATTGCAACAATACACAACCTAGGTTTTTATCTTTGGTTAACGCGTGAAGCCAGAAAACATATTTTGGCTGGTGATTTCACAGAATGGAAAAATAGAATGGTAAAGCAAATGGATAAACGTCTTTAATAGTGACTATCTTAGATAAGTACATACTCAAGCGGTATCTGCTCACTTTCTCGGTGATGTTGCTGTTATTTGTTCCTATTGGTATAATGGCACATCTTGCAGAGCAGATTGGCAAAATGCAAGATAATGAAGCGCCATTAAATGAAGTGCTCATCTATTTGGGTAATTTTAGTATTTACATAGGTAATTTATTATTTCCCATATTCCTTTTTTTATCGGTTATTTTCTTTACCTCAAAATTGGCGAGTAATACGGAGATAGTGGCTATTTTAAGCTCAGGAATTTCTTTTGGGCGCTTTTTAAGGCCATATATGATAGGTGCTTCAATAGTAGCAATTTTTATGCTTTTTATGGGCATGTTTATTGTGCCGAAAGCCAGTAAAGGGTTTAATGAATTTAAATATAAGTATCTCAAGAAGGGTAATAAAGTACAGATTACCAAAAATATTTACAATCAATTAAATGAACGAGATTTTATTTATGTGAGTAGTTTTGATCCCTCACGAAACAATGGTTCTAATTTTACTTTTGAGCGTTTTAAGGAAGGTAATATCTTGGATTTTAAAATATCAGCAACCAGTATCAGGTGGCTTGAAAAGGATAGTCTGTATCGGTTAACCTCTTACCGCAAAAGAAAGATACTTGGCGATACCGCTATTGTTGAAACAAAACGGCGTTTAGATACCCTCTTTGCTTTCAATATTAATGATCTTACCCCAGTGTCATATGTGGCTGAAACTAAAAATTTAATAGAGCTAAACAGTTTTATAGAAGATCAACGCAAAAAAGGAGCCTCTAATATTAATACCTATGTGTTGGTACAATACAAGCGTTGGGCATTGCCAATAAGTGTTTTTATTTTGACGATTATTGCTGTAGGAGTTGCTTCTATAAAGCGGCGAGGAGGGATGGGGTTAAACCTTGCTTTTGGTATTGTGGTAGCCTTTGTGTTTATCTTTTTCGATCGTATTTTTAGTACCTTGGCAGAGCAGGCGGGTCTTAATCCATTAACGGCTATTTTAGTGCCAAATGTGTTTTTTGGTATACTAGCCTTGTATTTGTTGCAAAAGGCAAAACGATAAGTGGTGTTAATCAAGATATAGTAGATGGGTGCCAAACTAAAAAATTACCTTCACCTTCATTTTATAGTTTTTATATGGGGCTTTACGGCAGTTTTAGGTAAGCTTATTACTATTGATGCTTTACCCCTAGTATGGTACCGTATGTTGATTGCTTCGGTGTTAATTTTGTTGTTTGTTGGTATTAAAAAATATGCTTTAAAAGTACCACTTAAAATTTTCATGATTTTGGCGCTCGCGGGTGTTGCTATTGCCCTGCATTGGGTTACTTTTTTTATGGCAATAAAGGTCGCTAATGTTTCGGTAGCTTTAGCAACCATGTCTACAGGAGCTTTTTTTACAGCTATTCTTGAGCCACTGTGGTATAAAAGAAAGATGATAGGCTATGAAATAGTATTTGGCCTTATCGTTATTTTTGGCCTGTTTATAATTTTTAAGGTAGAAACTCAATATGCACTCGGTATAGGTTTGGCATTGGTTTCGGCTTTACTAGCAGCTATTTTTTCGTTAATTAATGGAAAACTAATACAAAGTGCTAGGCCATCAATAATTTCCTTTTATGAATTGATAGCCGGTGTACTATTCTTATCTGTATATTTAGTTGTTACAGGTAGTTTTACCGCTAATTTTTTTCAATTATCACTGTCAGATATTTATTATATAGTTATTTTGGCTTCATTTTGTACCGCTTATGCATTTATTGCTTCTGTAAAAGTAATGGCCTTTATAAGTCCCTATACGGTGATGTTAACCAATAATCTTGAGCCTGTTTATGGTATACTGTTGGCCTTTTTTATTTTGGGTGCTGATGAGCGTATGAATCCCCTTTTTTATGTGGGTGCCATTATAATTTTAGCTACCGTAATTGCTAATGGTATTATTAAAAACAAGGGTAAGTTTAAAAAAATGAGGTAGTGACTAAGGATTATTTTATATTTGCCAAGTCAAATTAACGATACCTAAACCAATCAGTTGAATGGAATATTTAGATTTTGAACTCCCAATTAAAGAACTAGAGGAGCAACTTGATAAGTGTGTACTTATTGGAGAAGAAAGCGATGTTGATGTTACAGAAACATGCAAGCAAATAGAAAAGAAGTTGTCTGAAACGCGAAAAGAGATTTATAAAAATCTAACCGCATGGCAACGTGTTCAATTGTCTAGGCATCCAAACAGACCGTATACATTAGATTATATCAATGCTATTTGTGGTGATACATTTTTAGAACTTCATGGTGATAGAAATGTAAAGGATGACAAAGCGATGATTGGTGGTTTGGGAAAAATTGGCGATCAAACATTCATGTTTGTTGGGCAACAAAAAGGATATAATACAAAAACACGCCAGTATCGTAATTTTGGTATGGCAAACCCAGAAGGATACAGAAAAGCATTACGACTAATGAAGTCTGCTGAAAAATTTGGTATTCCTGTAGTGTGTTTAATTGATACACCAGGTGCTTACCCAGGTATTGAGGCAGAAGAAAGAGGGCAAGGAGAGGCTATTGCTCGTAATATTCTTGAAATGACACGTCTCAAAGTACCTATTATTTGTATGATAATAGGCGAAGGTGCCTCAGGGGGTGCCTTAGGTATTGGTGTTGGAGATCGTGTTTTAATGCTTGAAAACACATGGTACTCTGTTATTTCACCTGAGTCTTGTTCTTCTATCTTATGGCGAAGTTGGGAGTATAAAGAATTGGCAGCAGAAGCATTGAAGTTGACTTCGACAGATATGAAAAAATTAAAGCTGATAGATGAAATAGTACGCGAACCTGAAGGGGGTGCCCACAGCAATCGTGAGAAAACTTTTCAAATTGTAAAAAACAAAATTTCAAGCCATTTTAAAGAATTAGAAAAGTTATCCCCAGAAGAATTAGTCAATAAACGTATGGATAAATATGCAAGTATGGGCGTCTTTTCTGGCTAATACTAGCGTTTAATACATTCTTAAAAAATCTGGCGATTTAATTCACCAGATTTTTTTTGTTATCAACACAAAATTGTAACTTATTAACAGCTGATTGTTTAAGAACGGTGAATATCGTTATGCACTTTTTTAGCTGTAACTTTAGCTTAATTACATACTTTCGTTCCATGGAAAAAATCAAACCCGTTAGTGGTCATAAAATCGATAAATCTACCCTAATCAATTTAGAGAGAGGAAAAATACCACCTCAAGCAGTTGATTTAGAAGAAGTTGTGTTGGGGGCAATGATGATTGATAAAAAAGGGGTTGATGAAGTAATAGATATCTTACACCCCGATGTTTTTTACAAAGATGCGCACAGGTATATTTATGAAGCTATTTTTAAATTGTTCGAAACTTCAGAACCAGTCGATTTATTAACCGTTTCTTCGCAACTGAAGAAAGATGGTCGGTTAGAGTCTATTGGAGGTGATTTTTATCTTATAAAACTTACTCAAAAAGTAGCCTCTTCGGCGCATATTGAGTTTCATGCCCGTATTATTCTTCAAAAGTATATTCAACGTAGTTTAATAAAACTGTCAAACGAAATTATTGAAGAAGCCTATGATGACGGTGCAGATGTATTTGACCTTTTAGATACAGCTGAATCAAAATTATATGACGTTACCCAAGGTAATTTAAAACGATCGGCTGAAACAGCGTTAGATTTGGTAATTCAAGCAAAGAAGCGTATTGAAGAAATTGCCAATAAAGAGGGGATGAGTGGTATTGCCACTGGCTTTGATAAGTTAGATAAACTAACTTCGGGTTGGCAGCCTAGTGATTTGATTATTGTAGCAGCAAGACCAGGTATGGGTAAAACAGCCTTAACCTTATCTATGGCAAGAAATATCGCTGTTGATGGTGGCCATGGTGTGGCATTCTTTTCTTGTGAGATGTCTTCCGTACAGCTGATTACACGTTTAATTTCTTCTGAAACAGGTTTGTCTTCTGAAAAATTGCGTACCGGTAAATTAGAAAAACACGAGTGGGAGCAATTAAATGTCAAAGTAAAAGCCCTTGAAAAAGCACCCTTATTTATTGATGACACGCCCTCACTTTCTATTTTCGATTTAAGAGCAAAAGCACGCCGTTTGGCATCACAACACGATATTAAAATTATAATCATTGATTACTTGCAGTTGATGACAGCCGGAGGAAGTCAAAAGGGGGGTAATCGTGAACAAGAAATCTCTACTATTTCGAGAAACTTAAAGGCACTAGCTAAAGAATTAAATATACCGGTAATAGCGTTATCACAGTTATCAAGGGCGGTAGAAACCCGTGGCGGAAGTAAACGACCTATTCTATCAGATTTACGTGAATCTGGGGCTATTGAGCAAGATGCCGATATTGTGTCTTTTATATTTAGACCTGAATATTATAAGATTGATGAGTGGGATGATGAAGAACGCTCACCAACACAAGGACAGGCAGAATTTATTGTGGCTAAACACCGGAATGGTGGTTTAGAAAATATTCGCCTTAAGTTTATCGGTAATCTTGGTAAGTTTGATAATCTCGATGATTTTGATTCACCTTTTGAATTTCAATCAAAGATGAATGAAAATGAGGATAATCCGTTTATCACAAAAAACCTACCAGATGCAAACGAGGCCTTCGGTAGTGCAATGAACCATAATCCTGATGACGATAGTGATGTTCCTTTTTAATTATTGAATCATTACATAGGGTTTAATACGTTGAGGTTTGCCTTGAAATGAAAATTATTTTTTCTGATGTGTACGTCATATCCTTGGGTGCGGCTTATTATACTTAAAAATGAACAGAAGGTATCGTAATCAAATAGCATGCTTGCCAAACACTTGGTAGCATGCTTGATTTATTGATAAGAAATGGGTGGGTAAAAACCTTTTGTTACCAATTGAAACTGCTAGGCTAGGTACTTTGTAAAACGTAAGTCGATTTCAGGGATGTTAAATTATAGGGTATACCTTGGGAATAAATTTAGTATCTTCTATTTTTTATATCTTTGAATAGATACTTCTAGAATGGTTTTATGCGCAACAAGCTAATTTTTATTTTTTCAATGCTATTTTCTTTTCCCCTATGGGCATCTTCTATCCTTATTCCTATGGATGCTGAAGGGCAAAAAAACCATCTGAAAGCCTACGGAATTACCTATTGGGTGTTGTCAAAACAACAAAAAGTACATTGGTTATTGAATTATAGGGGCGGTTCTTTTTTGCTGCCAGATGGTGAAAGTATTCGCAAAGAATGTCAAATTAGGGGAGTTTCTTTTGAAATCGTATCAGACAGTAAAGCACAAAATATATTGGCAGAAATCAGTAGCCCTTCCATGAATCAAGAAGCGGTTATTTTAGAAAAAGCACCAAAAATAGCGGTGTATTCCCCCAAAGGAAATCAACCTTGGGATGATGCCGTGACTATGGTGTTAACCTATGCCGAAATTCCCTATGAAACCGTGTATGACGAAGAGGTGTTGGAAGATAAATTGGTTTTGTATGATTGGTTACATTTACACCATGAAGATTTTACAGGGCAATATGGAAAATTTTACGCCGCCTATAGAGCAGCACCTTGGTATATTCAACAGAAAAAAGACGCCGAAGCACTCGCTAATAAGTTGGGGTATGCAAAGGTCTCTGAAGAAAAAAGAGCAGTAGCCCTTAAAATTAGGAAGTATGTAATTGGTGGAGGCTTTATGTTTGCCATGTGTTCTGCTACCGATAGTTTTGATATCGCATTATCGGCCTCTGATGGGGTAGACATTTGCGAACCCATGTTTGATGGCGACCCCTCTGATGCTAATTATCAAAGCAAATTGAATTTTAAAAAAACCTTTGCTTTCAAAGATTTTATTTTGGAAAGAAACCCAAGTCGTTATGAGTTTTCTTCGATTGATATGACTACAAAAAGAGGCAACGTACCCAAGAAATCTGATTATTTTACCTTGATGGATTTTTCGGCAAAATGGGATCCGGTACCTACCATGCTTTGTCAAAATCACACCGCATTAGTGAAAGGTTTTATGGGGCAAACAACCGCCTTTGAGCGTAGTCAAATTAAACCAACGGTTTTGGTTCTCGGAGAGAATAAATTGAACGGCGAAGCACGGTATATTCACGGGGTAAAAGGGAAAGGTTTTTTTACCTTTTATGGAGGGCATGACCCCGAAGATTATCAACATAGGGTAGGCGACCCCAAAACCGAATTAGAATTGCACCCCACATCACCCGGCTATCGTTTAATTTTGAATAACGTTTTATTTCCAGCTGCTCAGAAAAAGAAGCAGAAAACCTAGTACCATAGAACGGTAATTAAAGGTTTAAACTAAGGCGCTGCATACTAAGCTGTCTACCATACGTTCCTCCTAGATTGTTGCGGCTAGTAGTTGAAAATTGGGGGGACAGCGATTACACAAGTAGAACACCTTTTAAAGTTGAGGCTTGTTTGGTTCATATGCTATGAGAAGTTTGCAACTTCGTACCGGCAACAGTAAGCTATGCGAGTAAGAAATAAAAGAGAACTATAGCAGTATTTGTTGTATTTTTCATGTTGTAGCCAATCTGTATGGCTGCGAAGTTGCAAACTTCGCAGAGCAGGTAGGCTATATAAGAAATTGATAGTCAGTATATAGGGTGTCTGTCATCCTTTATATTGTAACGCCTTTTATTGCAATATAAAAGTTTAAAATCCGTTAATGTTTATATTTTAAAAAATCTTCAAATGAGAAAAATTACCGTATTACTATTGTTGTCTGTATTTTGGGCAAATGCGCAGAAAAGTGCAGATTTAAAAATTGATTTGTCAGAAAAAATCAATCAAATTCATTTAAACCAAGCTACTGGTATTACTGTGGCTATTAGTAGTAAAACCATTTATGGAGTCAATACCAATGACAGTAACCCATTATGGACTATAAATTTAGATGATATCTTTTTCACAGGAACTTTAGATAAAATTGGTAAAGTTATGGCTTCGGCAAGCCCAAAAGCACTTTTAAATAGTGGGTTATCCAAAGGAATATTACCTATTAATGATATCATAAATGAGTTTGTTGAGGTACAGCGTGGTAGTTCATACGCCATAATTGATGTGAAAAAAGGAGCTGTTTTAATGAGTTCCAAACAAAGCGAAGCTTTTGTTTTTAGTCATTTTTATATACCAGAAACCCAAAGCGTGATTATGCCGCTATACGCCAACAAAGAAGGAACTGTACAAGAAAAATCTGTAGCTATGGGCTTGTTTAGTCTAAAAGAAAGAAATTTCACTTGGAAGACAGAACTTAGTGATGGGGGTAAATTTATTAAAATATTTAACACGTTTGATTTTGGAACCTACGAAACAGTGTCGCCAAGGATAGATGCTAATGGTGATATTTATTTGTATTTAACTGGATATTTAATGAAACTTGATCATGCTACAGGTAAATTAGTTTGGGGTAGAGATACCTCAAAATATGGTGTTAATGATTTTTTTGTAAATGATAATGGTAAGTATTTAATACAATTAACCAAAGCAAAAGGATTAGGAGGTTTAACGGGTTTAAAAGTTAATTTAATGGTGGCAGATGCTAAAACTGGAGTTAATCTTTGGAAAGAACCTGTTAAAATTAAAACACCAAACTTTTTTGAAGATTGGGGTGATGAGTTTTTATTGGCAAGTTACAATGGCTTTAATGTTCATAATTATGCCGATTTTGAAAAAAAATGGAAAAAGGGACCTAAGGGACAAACAAAACGAGTTATTAAAACCGATGGCGGATATATTTTTATTGAAGATACAGACATGCATTTTATTTTAGAAAATGGTGAAAAGAAATGGAAAAAAAAGGCAGAGATATCTGATAACAAAGAAGATCTTATTTTTGCCTTAGATGAGTACGATAGTAAAATTGTTTTTGTAACAAGTACCTATGCAAACATAGTAGATAGAAATACTGGGAAATTGATATGGAAAAAGAATTTGAAGTTTAATGAGAAAAGACCCGTAATACCATTTTATGACGAACCCTCTGGTAATTATTATATTTATAATGATGAAGAACTTTTTAAATTTAGCATTAGTGCCACCGAAAGACCTGATGAATTTAGTAAAGTGAAAATTAAAAAAGAAAAGGAAATTAATAATTTTGAATTAAGATCAAACGGAGATTTTGTAATATCAGGCGAAAGAGAAATTGCTATAATTGGTAGCGATGGTGTACCAAAACTTCAAAAATACTACCCAGAAGCAGGTAATAGAAGATTGTTTAAATCAATGATGGTAGCTGGATCTATAGCTTCAGGTATAGGCGGATCTACTTATTCTATGACAGATGGTAGTGGTAATGTAGTTGCGCAAGGGGGGCTTTTTACATCAGGTGCCAATGCAAAAAAATTACAAGGAGCCTCAACAGGTATGTCTGCTGTACTAGGTTCGGGAATGCTAGATAGAAAAAATCACTCTAAAAATGCCAAAAACACTTTGTTTTTCTTCACTGATGAAGGAGGCGACACAAAAAAGGTTATGATTGCTGTTAATAAGGATAACGGAACTGAAATAGCCAAATTTCAGTTTAGCAACAACAATCCCGAGTATGAAATAGACACTTTTGATAAAAAAGTAATTTATATCAATGGTTCTGTTTTAGAAATATTCTCTTATTAAAAGGTAGTTATTTAAAATACTAGCTCTTAAGTAGCGGTTAATACAACAGGCATTTTTCTTTTTTTATAAAGAAAAATGCCTGTTTTTTTTGCGCTCCGGTTTGGGGGCTAGAGTAAAAGTGTTAAATATACTTCATTTCATTACCTTGTCTAAACAAACTAATCTAGCGCTCGTTTGCAACTTCGTACCGTCAACAGTAAGTCATGCGAGTAAGAGATGTTTGCATGAGTAAGCAAGCTAGTAATTGGAAACAGGTGGTAGCCTACCCCTTAAGTATTGAAGGTTTTAAAAAGGGGCTTCCGTAATTAAAAAAAAGCATTTTACTATCTTAGTCCCATAAGTAGCTGTTAAAAAAAATCACACTACACCACCCATAATTTTTATTCTTATGAAATACCAAAACCACAAATTAACCCTATTGTTGCTTGTGTTGTGTACAACTATTTTGTTGTCTACTGTGCAAGCGCAAAGTCCTATTATTCCTAAACCATTAAAGGCAGTTGAGGGCGAAGGCTCGTTTTTGTTAAACGAGTATACCACGGTTACAACATCTTCTGAAGAATTAGCTGATGTAGCTTCGTATTTTCGAACGCAATTGCTCCGCCATACACTTATTGCGTTGCCTTTTGCTCAAGCCAAACATGTACAGGAGAAGACCATTTTTCTTGATTTGGTCAAGACAGGGACTAAGCTAGAGGAGGAGTATGAGTTGGTAGTCAGCCCAAAAAATATTCATATTAAGGCCACTTCGGTCGCTGGAGTGCTTTATGGAACCATGAGTTTACTACAGTTAATTCAGCAACAAGTACCTAAAAAAGGAACTGTAGAAATTGCAGCTTGGCATATAGAAGACACACCACACTATAAATGGCGCGGATTGATGTTTGATGTATCGCGTTTTTTTATTCCTGAAGAAAAAATAATAGCTACCCTAGATTGGATGGCTTATTATAAATTAAATGTTTTTCATTGGCATTTAACAGATGCTACGGGATGGCGTTTAGAAATAAAAAAGTATCCCAAGCTGGCCTTGGTAGGGGGTATTGGCGATCATTTTGATCCTTATGGGTCGACACAGTACTACACCCAAAAGCAAATTAATAGGATTGTTGCTTATGCGGCGAAATTGAATATTAAAGTGATTCCTGAAATTGATATGCCGGGGCATGCAACGGCTGCCAATAAAGCATATCCAGAATTTAGTGGCGGTGGTAGTGAAAAATACCCAGAGTTTACGTTTAACCCTGCCAAAAGTGAAACCTATGGGTATTTGACGGATGTTTTGCGAGAAACCAATGTGATGTTTCCTTCAAATATGTTACATCTTGGTGGTGATGAGGTGAGTTTTGGTAATGCAAAGTGGAAAACAGATAAAAAAATCACCGGTTTTATAAAAGAAAACAAGATAGATGGCTTAAAAGGACTGGAACATTATTTTATGGAGCGCATGGCAGATTCGGTTTTTAAACTAAACGCAAAGGTGCTTGCCTGGGATGAGATGGCAGAAAGTAAGTTGCCAACAGACAAAACAATCATTTTCTGGTGGCGCCATGATAAGCCTGATCAGTTAAAAAAAGCACTTGATAATGGCTTTGCTACCGTAATTTGCCCCAGAATACCGTATTATTTTGATTTTGTTCAGAATGAAAAACACACTTCAGGACGTAAATGGGCGGGGGCTTATGCGCCTATTGAAGCGGTATATAATTTTGATATCAATACAGTTGCAGACGAAAAAAAATATGGAAAGCAAATTTTAGGCGTTCAAGGGAATTTATGGACAGAAACTGTAGATAGTGAAACACGTTTAGACTATTTGCTATTTCCAAGAATTGCTGCCCTTTCAGAATCTGCTTGGACGCAAGAAAGACATGATTACAGTGGTTTTGAAAACCGACTAAAAATGCATCTACAGCTGTACAAAAAAGAACATATTTATTATTACAACCCCATGCAACCTAATGAAATACCAGAACCAGTACAAATAAAATAGGAGTAGCTACTGACTAGAAACCAGACAAAAGAGAGGAGCGCTAAGAAACAAGAGCCAAGACACGCTGCGCTCCATGATCAAAGAACAGAGATATATAAGTTTCTTTAGTCCTGTTTCTTGGTTCTTGTTTCACCAAGAAAACAATACCTATGAGAAATAATCCAAATAGTGCTGTTTTTAAAAATGAAATTAATAACTAAAAACGGTCAACCATTATCAGGGACATTCAAAAAGAAAAGAGAGGGACAAGAAACAAGAGTCAAGACACGCCGCGCTCCATAATCAAAGAACAGAAAAATACAAGTTTCTTTAGTCCTGTTTCTTGGTTCTTGTTTCACTCCATATAACAATTTCTAATGCATAAAGCGGGATTAGCGGACGCCATGAATAGTCATCGCCAAGGTGTAAACCGAATCCATGGCGGTAATAAATAGGATATTCTGTTCTGGCCCACCAAGGGTTACATTAGCTGTCCATTTTTCAGGTACAGCAATATGTTTAATTTGTTTGCCTGTTTTGTCAAAAACAGTAACGCCATCACCTGTTAAATATACATTCCCTTTATTATCAATGGTCATGCCATCAGATCCTAGTTCACAAAAGAGGGTTCTGTTGGTAAGGCTTCCATCCTTAGTAATAGTGAAAGCGTATGTTTTTTTATCACCAATATCAGCAATATATAATGTTTTTCCATCTGCAGAACCTATAATACCATTGGGTTGTACAAAAGTATCAGCCACAATACGTACTTCACTAGTGTTAGGGTTAAGATAATAAACACGTCGTTCTTCAATTTCAGCTTCGGTATGCTGCCACCAAGGACGTTTGTAAAAGGGATCAGTGAAATAAATACCACCTTTAGGGTCTACCCAAAGGTCATTAGGCCCGCCAAGTAACTTACCTTCAAAATTAGCAACAAGAACGGTGACATTTTTTTTAGAATCAATACGCCACAATTCATTTTTTTCATCAGCACAAGACAAAAGATTACCATCATGATCAAAATAAAGCCCGTTGGATCTTCCTGAAGGTTTCATGTAATCAGTAACCGAATTATCAGCAGCATTCCATTTTACAATGCGGTCATTGGGTTGGTCGGTAAAAAAAACATTCCCATCTTTATCTACTGCGGGACCTTCAGTAAATTCATAGTCATCAGCTACAAGGGTAAGTTTTGCGCCTTCGGCAATAATACCTGTCTGTTGCGCTTTGCATGAAATGGTTGTAGCCATGCACGCAAATGCCATGGAGAAAGTTTTGAAAAATTGATATCTGTTCATTTTCTTTTTATTTGTGTTGGCATAGTTTTTTATAAACCTTTTAAAAAAGCCATATTGTGTTTCATGCTTTCCAGTGGAGTGCTTGCATATTCTTCTTGCTCAATAAAAATATGTTTCACCCCAGAGGCTTTTTGCTGTGCCATCATGGTAGGGATGTCTAAACCGCCTTTGCCAAATTCGGTACTTTCTTTTTTGGTCATATCCATATCTTTTAAATGCCAAAGAGGAAAGCGACCAGGGTAGTTTTTAAAATAATCTAAGGGGTCTTTTTGCGCTATAATCACCCATCCTAAATCTAATTCCATATGCACTAAATCTGCTTGGGTATTATCTAGAAGAACATCATATAAAATCTGCCCGTTTTCCGATTCAAATTCATATTCATGATTGTGGTATCCAAATTTAAGTCCTAATTTTTTACACGCTTCTCCTGCTTTGTTGAATTGATCGGCTACTTTTTTGTAATTATCTACCGTTTGGCCGCTGGTTGGCATAGAGGAGCAAATCACATATTCTTGACCAGAAGCTACGGCTTCCTCCATCGTTTTTTCAAATTTATTATTAAGGGCAACATGGCCGCTAATAAGTTTCATGCCTAATGCCTCACAGGCGTCTTTCATTGCTTTGGGTGATAAGCCGTAGTAATGTCCCTTTCCGCTTCGTGCCGATTCTATTTTTTTTATGCCTATGGCGGCAATCTGTTCTAAAGTTCCCAATGCATCTTTGGCCATTTCATCTCTAAAAGAATATAGTTGCACCCCATATTCTGGTGTCATGGCCTTACCAAAAGCACATGATGGCAACAGCATAGCCCCCGCAGAAAACAAGCCCGATTTAAGTAAAAAGTCTCTTCTATTAGTCATATTTTTTGTGAATTACATGTTTATTATTAATGATGATGTAGCTCGTAGTGCTTTTTTAATACATCTTCGCCATAATCATTGGTTAAATCTCGAACAACAGCATGCGCATGATTGGCGTTGTTTTGCGTATTGTCATATTCAATGAGCACCACAGGATTTTGAATTCTGTAGTAATGACCAGCACCGGCTTCCATACTGCCTGCCCATGCGAAAGCTAGTTTTTCAAATCCTTCTTTTTTAATTTTAGCACGAAAACGGGTCTCAAAATCGGGCTCAAAAGTGGCAAGATATACGTCTAGCAATTGGTGTAATAGCTGTTTTTGATGTTCATTTAGCGCAGTATAAGAAATTCCTAAAGGTTGTAAATTTGTTACTTTTCGTTGGTTACGAGACTGCACATCACTTGGCGCTTCTTCTGAGAATAGTGCAATTTTTAACTGCTTTGCATCCATTGAATTAATAAGTTGAAACCCTAAGCGTGCCTCTTCTTTTAATACCTCTTTACCAATTTGATCTGTAGTTGTTACTATACCGGGGTTAGTGCCAAAAAAAGTTGGTGTTGAGGCACTTATTTTTCCTTCCGTTGAAGTGAAGTTTAAAGATATATGATGCCCTTCAAACCGCCAACCCCAAGGCGTGTCTGGGGAAGGATTACCAAAAATGCAAAAATGGTAATTGAGTGGGTCGCGCCGTGGTCTACCATCGGGCATGGTATCATTATCGTCGTTTTCAATAATGCGTAAAACTTTCTCTAGCGCCATGATTTCTTGCGTTTTTCTATAGCCTTCGTTGCCAAGTGATGAGCGCAATAAATCTATTGCAGCTGCCTTTTGCACCGCATTAAAATCATGAAAAGTAGGCCCTTTACGGGGTATAGGTACATAATTCATATTAAAACGTTCTTCATTTTCAAGGCTAAAGCGTGCTTTGGCTTGTAACTCCTTGGAAAGGGAATTTAAAAATATGTTTGCTTTTTTAGTCAAATTTTGCCCTATAGCAGGTACTATAGTAACAAAAAAGAGAAAATAAATAAGTGTTTTTTTTCGGTTCATTTTTTCGGTTTTAATTGGTAACTAACAAAGGCAATATGTGTACTGTCTGGCGACCATGAAGGTACATTTATAGTGCCTTGTCCGCCAAATAGTGTTGCCAAACGGGTAATTTTTTTTGTACTCAAATTCATCAAACGTAACGCAACATTTTTGTTTGCCGGGTGTTTGCCAGCAGGTACTTGGTTATCGAAAGTAAGAAAAACAATCCATTTACCATCGGGTGAGGGGTGGGCAAACCAATCATTGTTTTCATCAGTAGTAATTTGCTCTTGCTCACTACCGTCAACTTTCATTCGCCATATTTGCATGGTGCCCGTTCGTTCAGAGTTAAAATAGATATACTTCCCGTCTGGAGAATAATCGGGCCCATCATCAAGTCCCTCGCTTGTTGTTAAACGAGTTTCTTTTCCTCCTTCAACGGGTATGGTATACAGATCATAATTACCATTTCTTTCAGCACAATAAGCTAATGTTTTTCCGTCAGGCGACCAACCATGCCAGTATGAAGGGCCAAGAGCAGTTATTTTTTTGGGGAACCTGTAGGGATTAACACGGGTGTGCCGCCGTCTACAGCTATCTTATATAATAATCAGCCGCTGTTGTACAAAATAGTCTTACCATCTGGCGACCAATTAGGCGCTTCAATATGCGCTGCTTTTTTGTAGATTATTTTTCGTTCTAAACTTTGTATAGATAGGGTTTCAAGCGTGCTTTCTATTGTTGTATTTGTATGCTGCTGCCCAAGTAAAGGTTGTGCAAATAGTGTTAGCCCTAGAAACAAAAGAAAACAAGATGTAAAACTGAAAAGATAGTTCATAACATATATAAGATGTGAAATTTTTGATGCATGGTGTCAATCCTTTAGTACTACTAATTTTTCTAGTTGTTCTCATGTTACGGCAGCTTGCTTATCGTTAAAAAGCCGGTGTAACCTTTTATTTTGAAATGATTTTATAACCGAATCGATTTTTTAATGCGTAAAGGAGGTTTAAATATAATTAAAAATACAATTAAGATTGTATCTTAATAAAGCTAGGTGATTTGTACTTTTACTAAAATTTTAATGTAATGAATTCAAGAGCAGCACAGCTAAAAGCCTTTGACCGTCTTTTAACTATTATGGATGAGCTAAGAGCGCAATGTCCGTGGGATAAAAAGCAGACCATGCAAACTTTACGGCATTTAACGATTGAAGAAACCTATGAATTAGGTGATGCTATTTTGGAGAATGATCTTGATGAGGTAAAAAAGGAGCTTGGAGATGTGTTATTGCATATTGTTTTTTATACTAAAATTGGAAGTGAAACAGATACTTTTGATATGGCAGATGTGTGTAATGAAATTTGTGAAAAACTGATAAACCGCCACCCACATATTTACGGTGATGTAGAGGTTGATGATGAAGAGGATGTAAAAAGAAATTGGGAAAATATTAAACTCAAAGAGGGTAAAAATAGTGTTCTTGAGGGTGTGCCTAAGGGCTTACCTGCTTTAGTGAAAGCAAATCGTATTCAAGATAAGGTGGCAGGAGTCGGTTTTGATTGGGAAAAACCAGCACAGGTATGGGAAAAAGTACAAGAAGAACTTGAAGAATTTCAGCAAGAAGTAAAGGCGAAAGATAATGAAAGGATGGAAGCCGAATTTGGTGATGTCATTTTCTCAATGGTGAACTATGCGCGGTTTTTAAATATAAATCCAGAAAATGCACTAGAGCGAACCAATAAAAAATTTATAAAACGTTTTCAATATTTAGAATCAAAGGCAAAAGAATTAAGTAAACCCCTTGCAGAAATGACACTTGCCGAAATGGATGTCTTTTGGGAAGAAGCAAAAGCTAGTGATAGCTAAAGACTGAACATTGTATCAAACGTAGAAAATATACCTAACAAATTATAATTCAAAAGCCTTTTGTTACAGCAATACTTTAAAGAATTCGAATACAACATCAAACTATCAGTACCTGTTATTATGGGTATGCTAGGGCATACTTTTGTGCAGTTGGCTGACAATATTATGGTAGGGCAGCTGGGTACGGCCGAGCTTGCAGCGGTTTCCTTAGGTAATAGTTTTGTATTTATTGCAATGTCATTGGGTATTGGTTTTTCTACAGCAATTACGCCTTTAGTGGCTGAGGCTGATGGAGCGGGTAATAAATCAGATGGTAAAAGCGCATTAAAGCATGGGTTGGTCTTGTGTACGGTTTTAGGACTTTCTTTGTTTGGGCTAATCTTGTGTGCGAAACCGTTGATGCATTTAATGCAGCAGCCTGAAGAGGTGGTTAAACTTGCCATGCCGTATCTTGACCTTGTTGCGTTTTCGTTGGTTCCTCTTATCATATTTCAAGCGTTTAAGCAATTTTCTGAAGGGCTTTCGCAGACAAGATACCCCATGTATTCTACCGTAGTTGCTAATATTGTGAACGTAATTTTGAATTACCTATTAATTTTTGGCTCTTTTGGTTTTCCTAAAATGGGTATTGTAGGTGCAGCAATAGGTACGCTTGTAGCTAGGGTGCTAATGGTTATTTATATATGGTTTTTGTTAAAGCGGAAAAAGAAATTTCATGATTATGTTACCGGATTTAACTTTAAAAAATTAGAAAAAAAGGTTATTCAAAAAATTATTAGTTTAGGATTTCCTTCTGCCTTGCAAATGTTATTTGAAGTAGCTGTATTTACAGCAGCTATTTGGTTGAGTGGTGTCTTGGGTAAAAATGCACAAGCCGCCAATCAAATTGCATTGAATTTAAGTAGTATGGCCTTTATGTTTGGCATGGGGCTGGGGGTGACAGCGATGATTAGGGTAGGTAATCAAAAAGGACTGAAACATTACAAAGACCTACGCCGTATTGCGCAATCGATATTTTTGCTAACCTTTTTGTTAGAAATAGTGTTTGCAATCTTATTTTTATGGGGAAGAAATTGGTTTCCTACCTTGTATTTAGATATCGACGATGCCATAAACCTATCTGATAATACCGAAGTGATTGCCATAGCTGGAAAATTATTACTAGTTGCTGCTTTTTTTCAAATTTCAGATGGCATTCAAGTGGTAGTTTTAGGAGCTTTACGAGGACTACAAGACGTAAAGGTGCCTACCGTAATTACTTTTATTGCGTATTGGTTGATTGGTTTTCCCACCAGTTTTTACCTAGGTTTGCATACAGATTTGAAAAGTACTGGTATCTGGATAGGACTTTTAACGGGACTTAGTGCATCAGCTATTATGTTGTATATTCGATTTAATTATTTGACAAAAAAAATGATTGCGAAGAATGTATAGAAAAGCTAGTTGCTAGCATTTGTAAGCTCCTTTTGTGAAGGATGAATTAAAGAAATATTAAAAATTAATTGAAATGGAATTCCCAAAATTTTTACTTGGTGATAATACTGATTATCCTACTGCTATCTTTATAGTGCATACTGAATATCCAAGGTTTATTATTAATCTTGAAAATGATGAGGTAGAGTGGTTGGAAGATTTTACGCCAGAAGATCAAAAAGAATTAGACATGGAAGCCGAAAATCTTATTGAACAGGCAACGGCTTTTTATGATCGAGAAGTTTCTAGATACGAAGATTAGAGAACATGCTTGAAGAAATTCTTAGATACGATAAGGAGCTTTTTTTGATGCTAAATACTTTAGGAAGTTCCACATGGGATGGATTTTGGATGTTTATTACCAACAAATTCAGTTCAATACCCCTCTATGCGCTGTTGATTTATCTTGCTTATAAGCAGTTTGGGTTAAAAAAGACAGGAGTACTTATCGTTTCGGCTTTATTAATGATTGTTGTTGTTAATGGGCTAGCAGATTTTTTTAAATATGGCGTAGCACGTTTACGACCCTGTTATGATCTTGAGGTAAACGCATTAATGCGACTGGTGAAAGATTCTTGCGGAGGTAAGTTCGGATATTTTTCTGCCCATGCAGCTAATAGCATGGCAATTGCCACTTTTTTTAGTCTTCTTTTAAGGCACGGATATAAATATGCTATGCCTTTGTTGTTATTGTGGGCTTGTTTGGTAGCCTATAGCCGTATCTATATAGGTGTGCATTTTCCACTGGATGTACTTACGGGAATAGGAGTGGGGGCATTTTTTGGTTGGTTGTTTGCAAGGCTGTATACTTTTGCATTGCTTCGGTTTTCTATATAACCATAAGGTACAGGTTATGGATTAAGTGTTACTTACTATAAATAGATAAACAGATATATGTATAGAAAACTGTTTAGTTTTTTAGAAGCTTTAGCGTCTTGTGAAAAATGATTGCTCGTACAGTGTGTAATGATCGATGTGGGTTAAACGCTACTCTTATTATGAGTAGCAAATAAAAGTTTGTTGCTTCTAAAGGGATACTTTCTTCAAAATACTATTGTTTCATTGATACTTTAGAAATAGGTATACTTCAGTTTTTTGATTGCTGATGTGTTTTCTGCAATATGCTATTTACTTCAAAAGTATAGAAATCATACATTTTAGTAAAGAATGTCAGTTTATCAGAATTTGAAGTGCTACCATTTAAATAGAAAAGTGATGTATATAGTGTTCTTTTTACTTGTTTAGGTAGGTCAGTAATTATTGTTACCAAGCTCGGGTTGTGAATGGCAATAGCTTTTTAAGCCTAATTATGTATGATGACTTCGTAATGAGACTTACCAGTTCAATAAAATAAAGTGCTTTCTTAATTTCAGCGAACCTATAGTTATCGAGATTGTTATGGTTAAATTAAAAAACGAAGCATAGTGTTTTATTTTCAATTGATTTTAAGAAGTAGTAGAATTTCTAATACGTAAAGCGAGTTTAACTTATTTTATTAATAATAGAGTAATCGTGCTTTAAATCATATTTGCATTGTATGCTAAAATGTTTTAAATTTATTCCCCTTTTTTCGTGGATAGTTATGGTATAAAAACCTAAAAGTAAAGGGATTAAAAAAGGGGTTAAAAAAAAAGCGAAAAAAAGTATAGAAATAGCTTTGTAATTTGAAAAAGGGTGTTACATTTGCAGCCCGTTAGACACATACCGATGTATGGATATGACGGAAAACAGCAGAGATTACGTTCCTTGATTATATTGTTTTAGATGGCCGAAAAAATAAAAAAAATATTTTTTCAAAAAAAAGGTTGTCAGTTTAAAAAACAGTTATATATTTGCACCCGCTTAGCGAAATAACGGCTAAGACAAAAGCAGAAACAAGTAGTAGTTTCTTATAAAAAAGTTCATTGACATATTGTAGAGACAGCACAAATAACGATAGTTATTTTGTTAACAAAGAATCATATAATGAGGCAGAAGAAATTCTGTTTTATTAAGAATTAAATCGAGATTACGGAGCTGGGGATAACATAGTAATTGTTTAACTTAAATATATTTAAAGATTAACGATGAAGAGTTTGATCCTGGCTCAGGATGAACGCTAGCGGCAGGCCTAACACATGCAAGTCGAGGGGTAACATGGTAGCTTGCTACTGATGACGACCGGCGCACGGGTGCGCACCGCGTATGGAACCTACCTTTTACAGGGGGATAGCCCA
>CANMFQ010000008.1 GCA_947497145.1 uncultured Flavobacteriaceae bacterium | reverse complement strand
AAGATACTATCAGTGAACATGGTGCGCCTGAAATACATAATTCAGATCAGGGCTCTCAATATACCAGTACCCAATATATCGAAGTGCTTAAGAGCCATGATATTCAAATATCGATGGACGGCAAGGGAAGGGCTCTAGACAATATCTATATCGAACGTTTCTGGAAGTCTATCAAATATGAAAAGATATACCTTAATCCTCCTAACGCAGGTCTTGACTTATATGAAATGGTAAACGAGTATATAGAATTCTATAACACAAAAAGAAGGCATACAGAGATAGGAAAACTACCTCCTGATCAAGTATATCACATGAAGAAAAAAGCGTCATAATAAACTAAGTAGTACCTTTAAGCTGTCCTGAAGATTGGGAGTATTGTACAATTACATCATATTTGATAATCTCATTATTATTAATATCAAGTATTGTCAGAGTATCCAATGAAAAATTATAAATTTTACCAGTTCGTAAATCTGGATATAAATCATATGCAAAATAAAATTCATCAAAAGTGTGCTTGTCATTACATGACATCATCATTATTACTAGACAAATTATCTTTATTTTTTTTAAAGTCATCAATTTTTATTAACGCTAAATTTTACACCATTTTAAGTCTATTCAATAATTTATTGAATTTTGAAGAATAATAGATTTCAATAAAGCTTTGACGTAATATTATTGAGTCAAAAATCATTAATCTAACAGGTACTGTTCCTACGGTTAGTATTAAATATGATTGCATCTCCAATTTTTGAATCATCGAGTAGATGACGAAGTCGTTCTATCCAATAAAGAATAGCTGTCTATATAATCCCCTCCCCTATATTGAACGAAAACATTTCCAAAATCTTGATTGTTTATTAGAAAGATCAAACTCCAATTTAAAAACCATGTTCATCCCCGCTAGCGCTCGTCTGCGACGAGCGCCCCTATCCTATAAACCCAACATCATCCATTTTTAAGACGGTATCATCTTCATGAAAATTTCTTGCACTAGAATATTGGATACTCCAACTACGATAGACGTGCCGTCTTTTGCTTGCTCATAGTAAGATAAATATACAAAACGGTACTGTATCGTGTTGCTACCAATGAAAATATCAACAAATATTTATTCTTAAATAGTTTCATAATTATTCTAATTTTGGGGGATACCAAGTAGGATTTTCTCTCTTTCCATTTTCCATTTCTCAAACCTTTTAAAGAAAGCTTTGGCAAAATCCTCTTGATTTACTCTCTCTTTTTTTAAATCACCTAAATTGGGTGATTCATTTATTCTTCTATAAACCAATTTATCACTACCATCCGAAATTATCAGCAAATTATCCAGCTTGTTAATACGACCTATATTTTGTTCCTTTCCATCGGTCCAATTAGTTAAAATTATATCATTATTCTTAACCACATATTTATTTGTTGGAGCCAACCCCATTCTTTCATCGTAGGTCGTTAAATTAATATCATCAATATAAATTTCCATGTACATTATTTCAGGTATTGAAGAGTTAGAAATAATCTGCCAATCCCCTTTAATATCAAATTCTTGAGAATTGCAAGAATTCAAAAAAAGAAATATATTTATTACTATAAATCGAAATAAGAAATTCAATATTTTCATCTATTATTCTTTTAGTTGGATGATTAGTTTTTCTTTCATTTTTTGTTTTACATCATCATAAAATGCTTTGCCCTTATCAGGACCATAAAATTGCAATAGTAATAAAGATTCCTGACTTCCACCTGATTCGCTTTGAGACCATAAATTAATTTCATGACGGTTCGAGTTAATTCTATCTGCTGCAAAACTAATACCATCAATTCTTAACACTGCCATATTCATTTTTGATCCAGCAAAGTGTAACAGTAACTATACCTTCATTTTTTACATAATTCACGGCAGGTAATTCTACTTATAGTCTCAGTTCTGTAAGTCTTAAATTTTCACTCTGGCTCATTGACACTGTCATACACATTGGCTACAAAACAAAGTCACAACAAATACTGCTGTAGCTTTTGTAATTCACTATTGTTTCTTACTCGCATGGCTTACTGTTGACGGTACGAAGTTGCAAACTTCGCACAGCACACTTCGCAGAGCGGGACTCAATACTCTTCGGAGAGCGGAGAAATTAAATCTATCAAATTCCTAAAATAATTTTGAAAAAAATGTTATCCTCAATTTCGGAATAGGATAGACATTTATTATAAGTATTATTTAATTCCATTTTATCTATAGAAAGTAGGTTTTTAAATCGCTCTTCCTGCATTTTCAGAACTTCAATCATAGCTAAAATGAAGCCTCTTTCAGATTTAGAACATTGAAATTGTATAAAATTAGTTAATCGGTCAACAAGGAATACTTTTCCTGTTTTTATATTAATGGTATAAATCAAATCTCTACCAACATATTCTGCGAATGCAAACCACTCTTGATTAAAGTTATTCTGAAATACTTCTTCATAAAGGGAAAATTCTGGAAATAATTCGACGTCAGGTAATTTATAATTAGACAATATAGAATGGACAATAAATTTGGAATCGGTTTTTAGCACCCTTCTTTTTGATATCAAAATCATTGGTGGTTGGTTAACTCCTTCATTGGAAAGATACAAATACCTAGATTTTAGATAATTGTTGTATCCTAAAACAAATTTTTCTTCTATCATTTAAATTTCCTTTATTTATCTGAATCTTGAGCAGTTGGTAAAATACTTATCAAATTATCATTATAGAATATTAACATATGAGGTGCTACTTTATCATAGTAATCTTGTACCTGATCAGTGGTTAATATTTCATTATAATAACTTGACCCATTAGGAAGCTCACCTGTTTCCATAACTTTTTTAGTTTCTTCTAAATTAGCATAATAAAATGAAAATTTACTTGTACCATTTGCAAACTTTATTGCACTATTAGCACCTTCATGTTCCAATAGGGAAACCACCTGTATTACCATAAATCAATATAGGGATGTCATCAACTGTTAAATATCCACATGGTTTATCACATCCTGAACTCAATAGACAATAGCCTTGTTCTAATTCAAAATTACTTGCCTTAATATATATATCCTGTTCAAAAGATTTTATAGAATCAATCCTTATCATGATAATGTCATATAAATCATTTCTTTTGATAATTTTTTCTTTCTTTTTATCTATCAATTCTAAAATAACCTTATTCTTGACAACATGAGAGGAGTTGTTTATTCTGATAAAATCCGCTGCGTTTTGTGATTGAATACTTTTACAGGAAAGTAATAAAAAAGTAAGTAAAATGATTATTGTTTTTTTCATAGTTTCACTCCTGCTCTGCGAAGTTTGCAACTTCGCAGCCACACACATTGACAACTATAGTGCTCTTTTATTTCTTACTCGCATGGCTTACTATTGACGGTATGTTTAAACCGTACTCACCGCACGCCGAGGACCAGCAGGGGGCTTGTTCTATCTGGTAGCATTACCGATACTTATCCAGTCACCAATTTTATAGGCTATAATGAATACTATCATAAAGTAAAGAAACATTACAGCATTAGAACCAAGATTATTAATAAATAGAGGCTTTTTTGCCCCTATTTCTTGTAATACATTGATTTTATAACGCCAAAGATTTAAAATTAAAAGAACAACAAAACCAGTAATTATTACAAATTTAGGAGTGTGAACTTGCCAAACTAAAAATAAAATCGAATCTACGATTATGAAAAAAACAATGACACATTGAAGAAAGCTTACGATAAATGCCATTTGAAGCCTTGCGCTGTCTCTATAGTCTTCTATTCCGAAAATTAGTCGATGTATAACCTCGGAAATGGAGAAGATATGATACGCTATCTTATCAAAGAAAAACATAGCTTAATTTTTGAATAATAATTCGTATAACCATGGACCACCATTCTTATCCCAGTTATTTCGTGTTTCTATACTTGAAGAAATGCCCATTACCTCTAACATACTAGATACTGTTTTTACCAAAGTAGATTGTTCATCCTTAAGCGAAATATAAAGTAGAGGCTCATACTTTCTTCCAAGATAATCACCTCCTGCAATACCTAATCCAGCCAAGGGCAAAGCCGTACCAATTGCATTTAATGATTGTCCATATAAGGCTTCTTGGATACTTAAACTATTATTTCTCCTATCCACTTCTAAATCTATTGCGCTATACATGGAGAGGCCATAACCTAATCCTCTCAATCCTAACTTAACATTTTTGGAAGTACTCTTATTTAACCCAAATAAGATTTTTTTGCTATTGAAAGGAGAATAATAAATGTCACTAACCAAACTAAAACTACCAACTCTTTTCAATTTGTAAGTTTTTATTGTTGAATAATTCTTTTCCATCACTCACACTACCGTACCAATTTATTTTTTCCTGTTCCAAAAGAAAATTTAAATCTGATTTTTTTTCTAAAGAATGATTTTTATAAAGGCTACTATCATTCTTTAATATAACAAACCATTTTTTATAGATGTTATTGTAGGCTTCCCTATGGCTTACTGTTGACGGCACGAAGTTGTAAACTTCGCACGGCGGGGTTATTTTAATTTTTCCTTTTTAATAGATATACAACAACTTGAATTAAAAAGTCCAAAATCAGTAAAAATAAAATTAATGCAACCACTGATAAGTAAACAAAAGTATCCCATGGGCCGCTTCCAGAAAAAAAATAAAGGATAAGAAAAAATAGTACGCTTCCAATAAGAATAACGATAGCCATTTGATTCAAAAACGTTTTTCTATAATTCATGTTTTAAATTTATCAAAACATTTACTTGCATGGGTTGCAAACTTCGCACAGCCCTACCCAATACTCTTCGGAGAGCGGACACAGCCTTACTCAATACTCTTGGGAGAGCAGATTTTCATGGATATCTCATTCGACTTTTTTATAATAATAATTCATATCTTCCCAAATAATTAGGTTTTTTGTAAAAATACTTTCAACATCCAAAAATCTATTTAGTTTTAAATAATTAGCATCTTTCTTAAATGAAATATCATCTTCGTTTAATGTAAAATTATTTAGCATCACCTTACCTTTAACTAGCTTCCAAAATCCACTATCATAAATAATCAATTCTCCAGTGTTCTTGTTGAATACTTTGTGCTTGTAGTAATTATCTGGTGTAAGAATTAATGTATCTAAAGTTTTTGTGAAGTGTTTTGCAGCGTATATACCATGCAAACTTTTTTCTCTAACACAAGAAAAACAAAAGAAACATAATATTATTAGACTACATATCCGAATCATATCGTGTATTATATAAGTAATGATTTGACTTCATTGTTTCAACAGATTCAACCCAAATATATAATTTCCAATTAGTTGCATAAGGTTGGCGGTAAAAATTCACTACCTCCTACAGGAGCTCCCGAAGACACTCAATCGGAACGTGTTGAAAATTGTGCGCAAAAGACACCGTTAGGATGTGTAAAATCTCCTGGTTGATTTTGTTTGATCTCTAATTTTGTAGCCTTCGCCTTCTGACATAACATAAATATAAGAAATCACGCATACATATTTTTATTTATTTTGATTTCATTGGTAAAACTGCTAATTGTACGGCTTTAATGCTTCGTAACTGTAACTACTCTACATAGTTTCAAACTTCGCAGCTATGCATATTGGCTACAACACGAAACCACAACAAGTACTGCTGTAGATTTTGTAATTCACTATTGTTTCTTACTCGCAGGGACTTTACCGTTGACGGCATGAAATCACAGATATTCTCACAGTATACGCTTCGGATAGCTGGTTATTTCTACGCTAATCATGTATTGGTTTGCAATAAATTCGCCATATAAAAGTACCTATTTGTGACGTTTTTTATGGTTTTTTACCATATTTTAACTTTAAAAACCACTAAAAAAGAAACCTCTAAACACAACAAAACCCTTGTAAAACAAGGGTTTTCATGTTGTCGGGGCGACAGGATTTGAACCTGCGACCACTTGACCCCCAGCCAAGTACGCTACCGGACTGCGCTACGCCCCGAAATAGGTTTGCAAAAATATAAAAGTTGAACAGATTACCATCTATTTTTTTAAAAAATAATGAAACTATTCTAGACTTTGAATCCATTCAAACATGCGCTCTGTCCAGCCGCTTAAGTGTGGATCTTTTCTTGCCAAAGAAAACCCGTGCCCTCCCTTGGGATAAATATGCATTGTTGCAGCAACACCCTTGTCTTTTAGTGCTTGAAAAAACAGTAGACTATTTTCAACTGGTACGGCTGTATCGTCTACAGTATGTACTAAAAAAGTAGGTGGTGTATTTTTGGTTACTTGCTTTTCATTGGAAAAATGAGCTACCATATTAGGTGTTGGGTTCTCTCCTATCAGCATTCTTTTTGAACCTGCGTGTGTTACAGTACCAAAACTGATTACAGGGTACCCCAATGCCATAAAATCTGGTCGCGCACTTTGCGCATCTATAGCATCAACAGGTTCGTATACTTTTTCATCAAAACGTGTACCCAGTGTTGATGCTAAATGTCCGCCTGCAGAAAAACCTAAAATCCCTATTTTAGTGCTATCAATATGAAAATTAGTGGCCATACTGCGTACCATACGCATTGCCCGTTGCGCATCAATTAGCGGTACATTGTGCCTGTCTTTTTGTGATACTGAAGAGGGCAAGCGATACTTTACTACAATACCAGAATGCCTTTTCCGTTTAAAAATTTAGCAATATCTGTTCCTTCCCAATCATAGGCTAATATGCTATAACCGCCACCAGGAAAAATCACAACAGCCTCACCGGTAGCATTTGATTTTGCAGGAAGGTAAACCTCAATTGTAGGCGTCTGCACCGCCCTTATTCTTAAAACTCCATTGCGTTTAGACGTTTCTTTTTCATTTGATGCTATACGATTAGGAATGTTATCTTTTGGCCATAATGGAATAATGGTATCTTGCCCCACAGCTAGGCTTGTACTTAATAAAAGTAGCAGCGTTGGTATAAATTTCATAATATTGATAGTTTAAGTTGTGTTATTTCGATACCGATTTAGTTGTCACATTTCCATTTAAAATTAGCAATTTTATCCTTTGATGCCCCTGATAAGTTATAGTGCCACCATTCGGTTCTTGTTGACCAAAACCCATGTTTTTCCATGGTTTCTTTTAGTAACTTACGGTTGGCTAATATTTGTTTGGGTAAATCAAAATTATCATGATACGCCCGTTTTCCGAAGAAATCAAAATCTGTCCCCATAGCTAACTCTTCACCGTCTAGGGTAACCAATGTAATATCAACAGCACCTCCTTTATTGTGAATAGAGCCTTTTACTGGGTTTGCCACATACTGCGGGTTGGGTACAATCTTCCACATTTTGTACTGCACATCATTGGGCCTGTAACAATCATAAAATTTAATTTTCACTCCCTGCGCTCTAAATGCTTTATTCGCTTTAATCAGTGCTTTTGCCGTTTTTACACGGGTGTAACACTCTGCACAATCATATACCTGAGTCTTTAAAAAATTATTATCTGTTGCATAGCGCATGTCATACGCAAAGGCATCACTAAAATCAGCTAAGCGTATAAAGGTTGAATCTGCCAAGCCTTCAAATGTTTTAAACACTTTTTTAGGAAGCGGGGCTTTTTTCGTTACCGTGTCTAACATCCTATACACTAAGGAATCTACCAACCCTTTATCTCGTTGTTTATCATCATTCGTAGCCGTCTCTTTACATGAAAATACCACCACACAAAACAACAGCATATATAGAAGATTTGTACTTTGTTTCAATTTCATAGCACACATAGTGTAGTTGTGATTTAAGACGCTTAAGATAATCATATTTTTTTGGCAATAAAATCTCCTTTTATCAAAAATTGTTATAGTTTTAAACCAATACATATGCTTTTTTATAACCAATAAAAAGATCGCTACTTACCAATGTCAAAAAATAGTAGGCTTGTACACTGTTTTTTACATGGCTACATCACAACACCGACTATGATTAAAAACACCGCACTCATTGTAATTTTTACACTCATTAACCTATCCTGTAAAAATGAAACCAAAAAAGAAATACGCCCTACAACACCCCAAAAGCCTAACATTATTTTAATTGTGGCTGATGATCAAGGTTGGGGTGACCTCAGTATTCATGGTAATCATAATCTTAGTACGCCTAATATTGATGCCATAGCAGAAAATGGTGTTTCTTTTGAAAACTTTTATGTACAACCCGTTTGCTCCCCTACCCGAGCTGAATTATTGACTGGCCGCCATTTTTCAAGAATTGGTGTTTACAGTACTTCAACAGGTGGCGAGCGTTTTAACCTAAAGGAAACTACTATTGCCAACATATTAAAAGATGCAGGATACCACACGGCAGCTTATGGTAAATGGCATAATGGTATGCAACCACCCTATCACCCTAACGCTAGAGGTTTTGATGATTTCTACGGATTTGCTTCGGGGCATTGGGGTAATTATTTTAGTCCCATGTTAGAGCACAATGGCAAAATTGTTACAGGAAAGGGTTTTTTAACTGATGACCTCACCCAACACGGACTAGATTTTATTACTGAACACCAAAAAGAACCTTTCTTTTTATACCTACCTTACAATATACCGCACAGCCCAATGCAAGTACCTGATACGTTTTGGAACCGTTTTAAAGACAAACAACTACAACAAACCTATCACGGAAAAGAAGAAGAACATAGCAATTTTACCAAAGCTGCTCTAGCCATGGTTGAAAATATTGATTACAATGTAGGGCGGATAACTGAACAATTAAATACCTTGGGTATCGAAGAAAATACTATTGTAATCTATTTGTCTGACAATGGCCCTAACGGATGGCGATGGAATGGCGGAATGCGTGGCAGAAAAGGAGCAGTAGATGAAGGTGGTGTGCGTTCGCCATTTTTTGTACAATGGAAAAAAACGCTGCCAGCAGGTAAAAAGATTACCGAAATTGCCAGTAGTATTGATGTTCTACCCACCTTAGCAAGTTTAACAAATACGCCTACAAGCACTACAAAACCATTAGATGGTAGGAGTCTTACTCCGCTTTTATTTGATAAAAATGAAACTTGGGATGAAAGGTTGGTTTATAATCATTGGCTAAATAAAACGAGCGTACGATCACAAAAATACCGTTTAGATAAAGAAGACCGCCTATACGATATTGAAAATGATCGTGGACAAACTACCGATATCTCAGCACAATACCCACAACTAACAGATTCTCTTAAAAGGGCTAAAAATGCTTGGCTGGCCGATGTAAAACCACTTTCAGCAAAAACAGACCATCGCTCCTTTCCGCTTGGGCATCCTGATTATGAGTATACTCAAATACCAGCTCGTGATGGTATAGCTCACGGGGGTATTAAACGTAGTAGTATACATCCTAACAATAGTTTTTTCTATAATTGGAAAAGTGAAAAAGATTCCATCACATGGGATATTGATGTTTTGGCTGATGGTACATTTGAAGTGGAACTTTATTACACCCTTACAGAAGCAGACAAGGGAGTAGCCGTTACGCTAAGTCATGGCGAAAGCCTCCTTTCAGCGACAATTAATGAAACGCACAACCCACCGTTAAAAGGTATGGAAAATGATAGAGTTGAGCGAGACGAATCTTATGTTAAAGATTTTAAAGCAGTACGCTTGGGCGAAATGAATCTAAAAAAAGGACAAGGCATCATGACGCTTAAAGCCCCTAAAATACGCGGTAAATCAGCCATGGATGTACGGCTATTGATGTTTAGGAGGCTTTAGGCTTGCTAATTGTTATGCGTCAACAAATCACTATCTACATAACCAATACGCTCTGCTTTCGCTTTAAAAGAAATCGATTTTGGTATTGGTTTGGTATATATGTTCCAAAGGCTATCTTTCGGTATTTTCCACAAAATTGTTGCATCTGCTTTTGAAGCATGTAACGCAATTTTGTCGCCGACTTCTTCCTTTTTTAGCGGAGCTAATTTTGGCTGCTTTCCATTAGGCAACCACTTTGCTATTAGCTCTTTTTCGGGTATTCCTCCCAAATCATGAGTTGCTATTATCCATTTGTTCAACACATTTCTTAAATGAACTAGTGTGTCTTGCAGTTCAGTATGTGCGGCTAAATTTTGCAATTCGTACGGATCATTTTTTAAATCATACAATTCTTCTTCGGGTTTTGTGGGATGTAACCAACGCGCTTGGGCTTTATTGAGTTTCCCCTGCGCATACAAGCGTCTTAGTTCTCGCATCATCGGCATTTGCTGCCGATACTTCACAGGTAAGGCATGACTTTTAGTTGTATCAAAATTACGTATGTACTTATACCGCTCTGAACGTACTGCCCGCACACGATCATAAAAACCATCAAAACGATCAGAAGTATGAAAGGTATATTTTGGCTTTTGCGCTACTTCAAATTTTCCGAATTGGGCTTTCCCTTGCATAACTTTTGGCGGTTGAATACCTGCCAGAGATAGTACTGTTGGTGCTAAATCAATAAAACTAAAAAAGCGATCATCTTGGCTTCCTGCATTGTTGTTTTTAGGAAATTTAATCACCATAGGCACTTTTGTTCCTGTCTCATAGAGCGCTCGCTTGTGCCTAGGAAAAGGACCGCCATGGTCACCATAAAAGAAAATAATACTATTCTCATACAGTCCGTCTTCCTTTAAATCGGCAATAATTTCGCCTATTTGATTGTCTAATCTTTTCAGATTGCTATAATTCACTGCCAAGTCATGGCGTATAGTATCATTATCAGGAAAATAGGGAGGCACTTTAACTTTAGCAGGAGATACATATAAAGAATCTTTACCTCTAGCCCAAATTTGAGATTCATGGCAAACATTAAAATTGAAAACAGTAAAAAAAGGACGATCATCATTACGGTTTCTCCAATGGGGTTTTTTACTACTATCATCCCATGCAGCTGCTAGCTTTTTAAAATTATAGTCTTCTTTAGGCCCGTTAGCACAATAATATCCTTTTTCCCTTAAATACTGTGTAAACATTTTTACCCCATCAGGAACTACGGGCGAATAGCTATTAAGTCCAATTTGCGGTTGGTTTTCTTTTCTATAAGCATTGTAGGTACGCATATTATGCGTACCTAAAGTTGTGGGATACATACCCGTTATAATAGAACTTCTTGCTGGTGCACAAACAGGAACAGGAGCATAACTATTGGTAAATACTACCCCATCATTAGCAAGAGATGCTAGATTGGGCAAAGCAATAGTACTATCGCCATACATAGGAAACCACTCTGGTGATTGATCTTCTGCTACAAGCCAAATAATATTAGGTAGCGCTGCTACCGTATCTTGTGGTATAGGCATCGTTTTCTGCTTACAGGCAACACCCAACAGCAGTATAAGAAGCAAACAAGCATAAGAAACCTCTTTATTATTTTTCATCTTTACGGTGCTTTAATGGCCTATCATTTTCAAAAACGATAAGCTCTCTGGCACTTGTTCGACCACTCGTGAAGATTCATCTTCTATAAACATATACTCAATACCCAGTTTTTTAGCCTCTGCCACTACCCCAGCAATATTCACTTGACCTGTACCCAAAACCACATTAGTTTCTACATCTTCATGACCAGTATTGTTACCTTGCACTCCCTTTTTCATATCTTTTAGATGCATTAAGGTAATCTTCTTAGGATATTTTTTCATTAATGCCAAAGGGTCTGCACCCCCATGATGCGCCCAAAAAACATCAAGCTCAAAAGTAAAGTCTGTGGCATTTTCAGCCATATAATCAAACAAAGTACCGTCTTTGTAGGGTCTGAATTCATATCCATGAGCGTGATATGCTAACACTAAACCATGCTCTTTCAGTAATTTACCCGCCTTATTAAAGACCGTAGTTGCATGTTGTGTTTCTTCTAAATCCCATTTATTATCATCATGAGGTACCCAAGCGCACATTACATATTTCGCTCCAAAAGCCTGAGCATCTGCCACTACTTTTTCTGGGTTTTTCTCCAACGCCTCAAAAGCAGCACCAATACTAACTACCTCTAACTTATTTTGTTTAAGCAACCCTTGAAATTCTTTTAAAGGCAGCCCATAGGTACCTCCTCCTTCTATTTTTGTTATACCCCATTGGTTAATAATCTTTAAGGTGCTGGGGACATCTTTTTTAAATTGGTTACGAAGGCTATATAGCTGTAAACCCACCTCTTGAGCAGATAATGGTAAGAACATTAAAGCCATGCCTAAAATTAATATTAGTCGCATAGGAACGTATTTATTATGATTAATTAGTTAAACGAATAAAACCCAAAGCATAGTAGGTTCAAACAATTACATTTGACTACCACTACGCTTTAGGTTTTAGCACTTTATCTTATGGGACACTTTTTTACCCCATTTAAAAGAAATGATTTTTAGATTTAAGTCAATAAATTTCCTTTATCATCCCAAGTAGCAATGGTATTTCGCGTACTTTGATCAATACATTTAGCAATCCACTCTGGATCATAAGCTACGCCATGTTGATCAAGCACATCTTGAGGTACACCATCCCAAACATTGGGTTGATTACCTTTATACCCTAAATCTGCGATACCCACTTTTGAAGTGTAATAGCCTGTAACTGTTAGACCACGCATCATAAAGAAAAATTGAATTTCTAACGGTTGTTCACTTAAAGGTACTTCAGTATCATGCCAACAAATTTGATCACAGATTTCTTTTTTTTGCGCTAAAGTTGCCGATTTAAACTCGGTACCATAATCGGTATTACTTTTGTGATCTAACCACATTAAACCGCCCACTAAAGTTGGCGCCATATAGGGCATATCTTTCGCAATAAACTCAATAAACTCAGGTACACCAGCTTCTATAGGGCCTCCATGCGGTTCTTTTGGAGGTAAAATAACCACACTTAAGGCTTCAATAGTTTCCATATCATGCTCGGTAAACAATTGCTCAGCATTTAATTTCTCTATTCGCTCTAATTCAGCGGGAGTACGTCCGAAATAGTGTTCGCTACTTTCTGCTATATTTTCAGTAATGGTTTCGGCGCTTTCTTTTGTAGTACAAGAATTAAATGCCATGCCTGTACCCGCTGCTGCTCCACCAAGAATTAAGGTCTGTAAACTTTTTCTTCTATCCATGTTCTAAATATTTTGTGCCTTAAGCTGTTCTATAATATAGTCTGAAGCTCTCCATGAAAGCGCTAAAATTGTCCAAGTACAGTTTTTATCTGCTTGTGAAACAAAAGGTCCAGCATCTACGATAAATACATTATCAACATCATGTAACTGCTGAAATTTATTGGTGACTGACGTTTTTGGGTCATTTCCCATACGTGTTGTACCCACTTCATGAATAATTTCACCAGGTTTGTGCAGGCCGTAATCTTGTTCTTTGGTTGGTTTATCACCAAGTGGTATACCGCCCATATTATGTATGATTTCTTCAAAAGTATCATGCATGTGTTTGGCTTGATTTATTTCAAAATCAGACCATTTATAGTTAAATTTCAATACTGGAATACCGTATTGATCTACCGTAGTAGGATCAATTTCACAATAGTTTTCTTTACGAGCAATAGCTTCACCTCTACCAGCCATACCTACAATAGAGCCATAGTATTTTTTAACATCCTTTCGTAAGCCATCGCCATAACCGCCAACTTTAAGACCGAAAAATTTATTGAATTCATTAGGGTTTAATCCAAAACCATAATTAGGATTACCCATTCCGCCACCTACTTCGATGTGGTAGCCTCTTGGAAAATCAAGCTTAGAGTTATCACCCCACCAAGGCGAATACACATGCATTCCACCTGTACCATCTTCATTGTATGATACTTTTCTATTCATTAACTTAGGTACGAAACCAGCTCTATCAGCTCCCGTAGAATCATGTAAATATCTACCAACAAGATCACTACTATTACCTAAGCCATTAGGATGCTGCTTACTTTTTGAGTTTAATAAAATACGTGCAGAACTACATGCTGAAGCTGCTAAAACAACAACTTTTGCCTTTAGTTTATATTCTTTTCTATCATCTTTACTAATGTACGAAACGCCCGTTGCTTTACCTTCAGCATTGGTTGTTACCTCACGTACCATAGAATTTACAAAAATCTTTACTCTTCCACCACTTTTCTGTGCTGGAAATATCAAACAACTTCCTGCGGAAAAATCGGCATAAACAGAACATGAACGGTTACATTGCCCACAATAAAAGCAAACACCACGGTCATCGTTTATTTTTTTGGTTAGCATAGAAAGCCTACCAGGAATAACAGGGACATTTGATTTTTTTGCTCCATTTATATAAAAAAGTTCATGCAATCTTGGTTTTGGCGGAGGTAGAAAAAAGCCATCAGGATCATTTTCCAATCCCTCATTGGTGCCATAAACACCAATTAGTTTATCAACTTTGTCATAATAAGGTTTTACATCTTCGTAACCAATAGGCCAATCATCACCATGGCCATCACGGGTTTTTCCTTTAAAATCTTTTGGTCCAAAACGCAGGGAAATTCTCCCCCAGTGATTTGTTCGCCCTCCTAACATTCGAGAACGCCACCACTTAAATTCTGTTCCTTTGGCGTGTGTATAGGGTTCTCCTTCTACTTCCCAGTCACCATAAGACATATCCCATTCTCCAAAAGCGCGATCAGTACCAGCGCCTCTTCTTGGTGATTCATAAGCCCATTTGAACTGAGTCATGGTCTTTGGATCTTTGGGATCAAAAAAAGGACCTGCTTCAACAACAGCCACATTCAATCCGGCATCAGCAAGCTGTTTTGTAGCCATTCCTCCTCCGGCACCCGAACCCACGATTATAACATCATAAACTTCTGACGATTCTTTTATTTGCATAGTATAAATTTTTATTGGTACAATTTAAGATTTTTTTAAAATAACCAATGCTTATTTCTTAAAAGAACCGAACAAAAATTAAGAATGTCAACAAAATTTGGCACGAACATATAAAAATAGAACATTCTAATAGAAAATCATTTATTATATTAATGCCTGAATTTCAAGTAGATTAAAGTAATATAACTATGTTGAACTTGTTTTGACTTTTTGTTTACCTCCTAGGGTTATGGTTTTGCGCCGTAATAAAGTTGTTTTTTAATTGTATGGCTAGCCAACTAATAAATGACAAAAATTAGATTTTAAATCTAATTTTCACTGGTAAAAGAAAAAGTCATGATGCGTTCATTATCAAAAATCAACCAAAAAAATATGAACACAAACACTTTTAAATTTAATCGTAGAAAATTTATAAAAAGTACAACTGCTGCAATGGCACTAAGTTCATTGGGGGCTTATGGGTTTGAATCAATTTCACGTGATAAACCATGGAGAGTTGGGCTTATTGGCTGCGGTTGGTATGGCACTAGTGATTTATTTAAATTGATTCAAGTAGCTGATGTAGATGTAATAGCTGTTTGCGATGTAGATTCGAAATTTATGAATAGCACCGCAACGCAGGTTGCTCAACGGCAAAAATCAGGCAAAAAACCTAAAATGTATGGAGATTATAAAAAGTTACTAGCGAAGAGTAATTTAGATATAGTTTTAATAGGCTCACCCGATCATTGGCATGCACTACAATGTATAGATGCGCTTAAAGCTGGTGCGCATGTTTATGTGCAAAAGCCCATAAGCATTGATGTTATTGAAGGGGAAGCTATGGTTGCTGCTGCCCGTAAATATAATAAGGTAGTACAAGTAGGCACCCAACGAAAAAGTACACCGCACCTTATTGATGCAAAAAAGACCGTTGTTGATGCTGGGTTGCTGGGTAAAATATCGCATGTAGAAATGTGCTGCTATTATCACATGCGTGCTAACGGAAATCCTCCTTTGGAAGAAGTGCCTAGTTTTTTAGATTATGATATGTGGACAGGCCCTGCACCATTGCGCCCCTATGATGGTATTCCGCATAGAAGATGGTGGCGTACATTTATGGAATATGGCAATGGAATTACAGGCGATATGTGTGTACATATGCTCGATACAGTGCGTTGGATGCTTGACTTAGGATGGCCCAAGAAAATTACAGCTACAGGAGGGATATACGTGCAAAAAGAAGGGAAATCCAATATTGCAGATACCCAAACTGCTATTTTTGAATACGATGATTTAAATTGTGTTTGGCAACACAGAACATGGGGTACGCCTGCTGACCCTGAATACCCTTGGTCATTTAAATTATATGGTGAAAAAGGAACTTTGGCAGGTAGTACTATGCAAGCGGATTTTATACCTCATGATAAAAATAGTAAACCTATTCATTTTGATGTTGTTTATGAAAAGGAAAAATACCCCGAAGATCTTATTGAAAAAGACAACGAATTAAATGCAGCGCCAGCAACACGGAGACATATGCTTGATTTTCTTGCCGCTATTAATAATGGCACCCGCCCTATTGCTGATATTGAAGAAGGTCATATATCAACTGCTAGTTGTATTTTGGCAAATTTAGCGATGAAAACCAACAGGGCCTTAGTTTATGATCCTGCCACGAGAACCGTAATTAATGATGCTGAAGCGACTAGTTTGTTACAACGACCATACCGTGAGGGGTATACACATCCGCATCCAAATCAATTTTAAGTACAACCAGATAGCCTCGCGGAATTAATTTCGCGAGGCTATCTTTGATATAAACATGTTTTTGTGCTAATAAACCATATTAGTTTGATTGGTTCAATTGTTCTGTTTCACTATCCTTTGAAACCGTTTCATTTTTGTCTATTTCAAAATAAAAGCAAGAGCCTACATTTGGGGTGCTTTCCACCCATATTTCACCTTTATTTTTAAGAACCATTTCTTTACAAAGGTTTAGTCCCAAACCTGTACCTTTTTCATTATTTGTACCATAGGTGGTATGGTTTGAGTTTTCTGAAAATATCTTTTGCTGTACTTCTTTGGTCATACCTATTCCTGTATCACGTACAAATATGGTCCATGTAGTTTCATTTTCAATAGTTCCTATGGTAACCGTGCCTTTTACGGGGGTAAATTTAAGCGCATTGCTAATGAGGTTTCTAAACACAATATCTATTTGATTTACGTCAGCCCAAATTTTGGCACCCTTAGTAACCTCATTTTTTAATACAATTAGCTTGTTATCTGCTACTTCTGATAGCAAATGAATGTTCTCTTCAACTAGGGGTTCAATATCAACTAATTCAGGTTTTGTAATTGACCCATTCATTTGAGATCTCCCCCAAGACAAAAGGTTATTTAGTAAAAATGAAATATGACTCAGATCTGATTCCATTTTTGGCACAAAGCTGATAAACTCTTCTTTATCAATCTCCTTTTCTCTAAAAAGACCTAAAAGCCCTTGAAAAGCACCAATTGGACTTCTGAGATCATGGCCTATAATAGAGAATAGTTTGTCTTTGGTTCTATTTGCCTCCTTTAAAACAACTTCTCTTTTCTCTAACTCTTCTTTCTTCATTTTGAGACTATTACTAAGTCTCTTCTTAATTTTTGCATTTCTACGAACAATGAAAACGAAAAGTAAGCCAATTAATGATGCACCCACAGCTCCGTAGGTTATGCGTTTTTGCCTAGCAAGCGCTCTGTTATTTTCTTCAATTAATTGTTTGTTTTCATTATCGTATTCGACCTTCGATTTTAACAAGGCTAATTTTTTAATTTTGTCATTAAACAAAATTGAATCTCTAAGTTTTTGATAAATTTCATTATATTTTAAAGAAGAACGAGAATCATTTTTTGCTAGATAAATTAGAGCAAGGGTTCTTGCTGATAGCTGCACTTGCCACATCTGTTCTGATTTTTCGGCTAGTTCTAATCCTTTTTTTGCGTATTCCTCTGCAATCGCATAATTCTCATTAAGAAAATATGCTTTACCTAAATACCGATAAAGTTCGGTAGTACCCGTGCTATTAGCAATAGTATTGTATTGTTTTAACGCCTTATTTAGCCAAAGTAAGCCCTCATCAGTATTATTTTGTTCAACAAATATCATTCCCTTGACGGTGTAATTAAACGCTGTGTTTTTCCACATCTCTTTGTTTTCAAAAAACTGGATACTTTCATCTACATAAGACTGCGCTTTGTCATAATCTTTATAATCAACGTATAAATATGCTAGCTTACTTGCAATATCAGCTTTTAGTTTATCATTTTTTGAATCTACCGCCCAATCATATCCTTCTAACAAATAAGATATTGCTTCTTTCGTGTCATTTATACTACTGTATAAGTTACTCATTTGAATATAAGAGTCAGCTACAATTTTATGCTGATTATACTTTTTTCCAATGGTCATACTTTGTACATAATTCTTTAAAGCATTCCCTAAATCTCCTTTATCTTTATAAATTGTTGCAATGCTATTACGTAATTCAGGAATTAGTTTGTACGCATTTAGGTTAGTTGCGCTATTTAAGGCAGTGGTATAACTTTTAAGTGCATTTTCAAAATCTAGCTGCCCTCGATAGTAATTTGCTAAATTTATTTGGCTATGCATTTCTCCTTTAGCGAAATCAATATCTTGGCTTAACTTTAAGGCCTTTTTTGCAATGACTACAAGGCTGTCACTTTTACTATCAGTTAACTTATAACTCAAAGAATTTAGTAAATTAATGTACATCGTATCCTTGGGAGTAAAGTCCTTTTTTTGTTCAAAAGCCCTTATTTCTTCAACAATAGTTGTTTTACTATTATTTTGAGCATTTCCCATTGTGGAAACAAATAACATACTTAAAACAAAAAAAACTATTCTTTTTGAGCTTAATTTAAAAGATGAAATTGTCATAACTAATATACCTACCATGATTACCTATAATATGTTTACTTAAACATTAAAAAACACACTTCATTTTAACTGTGAAGAGTACTCATCACTAGCCTACGTTTTTATATACTTCCCTTGCCTTTGGAAGTTCGAAATAGAAACACGACCCTATATTGACCTTGCTTTCTACCCATATAGTTCCATTATTTTTTTGCACCATCTCTTTACACAAATTAAGTCCTAAACCTGTACCCTTTTCATTATTAGTACCATAAGTAGAGTGTGTTTCGCTTTTTGCGAAAATCTTTTCTTGTGTTTCCTTATCCATGCCAACACCAGTATCTTTTACATAAAACTGCCAAGTATCTTCCTTTTCATGCATTCCTACAGTAATTACGCCATGATCTCTAGTGAACTTAAGTGCGTTACTTAGCAGGTTTCTAAACACAATATCTATTTGGTTAACATCAGCCCAAATAAGCGCCTCACTAGTTACTTTGTTTACAACAGCAATAGCCTTATTATGTGCTACTTCTGACAATAAATTGATATTTTCTTTAAATAAACTTTCTACTTCCATTACTTCAGGAGTAGTAGTGTCACCGTTCATTTGAGAGCGCCCCCATGACAAAAGATTATTGAGCATAAACGAAATACTATCAAGATCAGACTCTAATTTTGGTATGAAACTTACAAATTCATCTTCGTCTATTTCATTTTGATTAAACAGCGTTAAAAGGCCTTGAAAAGCCCCAATTGGACTACGGAGGTCGTGCCCGATAATTGAAAAAAGCTTGTCTTTTGTTCTATTTGCTTCTTTTAAAACAAGTTCATTATGTTCTAACTTTTCTTTCTCAAATTGTAGTTGAACATTTAATTTTTCATACAATTTTGTATTTTTCCATTGTATAAAAACAATACAACATATAATACACAGCACTATTATGGCTAAAACAATGTAACGGTTTTGCTGTGCACGTGCCAATTCATTTTTTTGTATTAGTTTTCGCTTTTTTTCGTCAAATTCAATCTTTGTTAATAATGCACTTAGGTTCTTTTTATCTTCAACTTTTAAAATACTATCAGTAAGCTTTTGAAATCGTTCATGATATTTTAAAGCTTTATCAAAATCATCTTTTTCCTTATAAAGTTCATATAAATTTTTTAAAGCATTTTTAGTTCCATCAACAAAATGTATCTCTTTTGATAGTGCATAACTCTTTTCTGCATATTCTTCAGCAGCAGTAAAATTGTTTAAGTTTAGAGACACGGTAGACTTAAAATTATAAAACGTACACAAGCTTTTATCATCTTGCATCTGCTCATGTACTTTTTTGAGTTTGTCAAGCCAAATTGAAGCCTCTTGAAACTTTTTATCCTTAATTAAAATACCCACTTTTATGGTATAGTTATATAAAATAAATTCTAGCTCTCCATCCTTTTCAGAAAAAGCAATACTGGGTTCTATATAATCAATAGCCTTGTCTAAATCACCTTTATCTAAGTAGACATGTGCAAGATTACTCAACACGATATTATAATAATATGGGTCTTCTATTTCTGATTCAATTTTTTTTGATTCGTTTAAAAAGTATAGTGCTTGACTGTGATTTCTTAAAGAATAACAATACAACTGCCCGATATTTAAAAAGGTAGTTGAAAGCATTCCTGTCATTTCATTTTTTTTGCATATATCAATACTCTCCATATAAAATGGTAAGGCCTCAGCTGGTTCAAAACAATATAAATGTTCTAGCGCTATGAGATTTAAAATATCAACATGCGAAGCATAGTCATTTGTTTGTTTCAATAATTTTAACCCTTTAGTGAAATTTTTAATAGCTTTTTTAGAATTACCCTGATCACTATCATATAAACCATGCAGTACATGTCCATAGCCTTCTCCATACTTAAAATCAATAGGCTTACTAAGTTTTAAAATCTTTTTTGACAAGAACAACAAACTATCCATGTTGTGATAGCGCATATCATACCCCAAATCAACAAGACGTGAAATATATAAGGTATCATTTGGATTAAAATTCTCCTGATTCTCCATCATTTGAATTTCCTTTTTGAACTCAGCGAATAGTTCTTGAGCATTAATACTAGGTGTGTACAGAAACGCTAGCACCACCATTAGCTTACTAAGAAGCTTTTCTATTGGTGTAAAAACAATGTTTTTTTTTGTTGCTTGCATAATTGATTTAATCAAACACTGAATAAATGTAAGAAAATTCATCGTGTAATTACAAGTGCTAACGAACTATTTTTTAAGAAATTGCTGATAATTACAGTTTTTGTTAAACAAAAACTGTTCATTAAAAGATTGTTGTACGCCTTATAAAAACCATTTATGGCTTTAAACCTCTTTTGAATGGGGTATTGCGTCTTATTATTCAATTTAATACATTGATACGATATTGTAAATAAGAAAAATGAAAGTTAATTGCCATTTACAGCCTTTTGAAGTAGTTTTAATACCGTATTTGGGTTTTAAATAACTGATTCAATTACTTTTATAAAATGCCGTGATTGACACATTCTCATACCAAATCGCTATCCTGCATTTTTATAAATTTGTTGTCTCTTTGGAAGTTCTATATAAAAACAAGAACCAACGTTAGGTTTACTTTCTACCCATATAGTTCCATTGTTTTTTTGCACCATTTCTTTACACAATTGAAGACCTAAGCCTGTACCCTTTTCATTATGGGTACCATAAGTTGTGTGGGTAGTATTTTCTGTGAAAATTTTTTCAAGAATTTCTTCATCCATTCCTACGCCAGTATCCTTAACATAAAAAGTATAGGTATCGTTCTCTTGATTTACTCCAATAGTAATTACTCCATGATTAGCAGTAAATTTAAGTGCATTGTTCATGAGGTTTCTAAAAACGATATCTATTTGGTTGACGTCTCCCCAAATTAAGACATGGTTAGCTATTTCATTTGTAACGGTAATAGATTTATTATCAGCTACTTCAGATAATAAATTAATATTTTCATCAACCAAGCTTTTTACCTCAATAGCTTCAGGTTTTGTTGTATCACCATTCATTTGAGAGCGCCCCCATGACAACAAATTATTGAGCATAAATGAAATACCTCCAAGATCAGACTCAAGCTTTGGCACAAAACTCACAAATTCGTCCTCGTCAATTTCCTTCAGTTTGAAAAGCCTTAAAAGGCCTTGAAAGGCGCTTATTGGACTTCGAAGGTCATGCCCAATAATGGAAAAAAGCTTGTCTTTTGTACGATTAGCTTCTCTTAAAACAATTTCATTTTTTTCTAATTTTTCCTTTTCAAATCTTAATTGAACGTTTAATTTTTCTTGAGTTTTTGCATTTTTCCAAAGTATAAAAACAGTACAAAAAAGAATCCATAGTACTATAAGCGCTAGTACAATGTAGCGGTTTTGTTTTGCCAGCGCCATTTCATTTTCTTGTATTATTTTGCGCTTTTTCTCATCAAATTCAATCTTAGCTAACAAAGCATTAAGATTGCCTCTATTTTCCTTCTTTAAAATGGTATCTTTAATACGTTGAAACTGCTCATGATACTTTAAAGCCGCATCAAAATCACCTTTTTGCTTATAAACAAGATATAATGTATTCAAGCTCCTTATTATGCCATCATTTAAATGTATCTTTTTTGATAGCTCGTATGCCTTGTGTGCATATTTATCAGCCGTATTCAATTTATTATCATTAAGGTACATTGTTGCTTTATAGATATAAAATGTAACCAAGCTTTTGTCGTCTTGCATATGCTGATGCAATTTTTCAAGCTTATTAAGCCAAATCAAAGCTTCATCAAATTTCTCTTTTTTAATTAAAACACCGGCTTTTATTGTATAATTAAGTAATACAAACTCTAAATCTTCAATCTTTTCAAAGTAAACTGTACTGGGTTTTAAGTAAGACATAGCCTTGTCTAAATCACCCTTCATTAAATAACTGATAGCAAGGTTACTCAAAGCAACATTATAGAAATAGTAGTCCTTAATTTTTGCATCAATTTTTTTACCTTCATTTAAAAAATAAATTCCTTGATCATAATCTTTTAAATAAAAAGTATATAACTGGCCTAAATTTGAAAATGTCATTGCCAGCATTTCTGCTTTTTGTTTTCCTTTTAGTTTTTGATTACAAATTTCAATGCATTCCATGTATTCTAATAATGCTTTCGCCGGCTCATCATTATAATCATATGCCCTACCAATCATATTTGAAACATCAACCTGTACTGTGTAGTTTTTGGTATTTTTAAATATTGCTAAGGCTTTATGGTAATACTCGAAAGATTTTTTATACCTCCCTTTATCACTATAATAATCACCTAAGAGCATGTAGCTATATCCCTTTCCTTCAATATAACCAGCATTTTTGCTGAGTTTCAACGTTTTTTGAGATAATAGTAATACGCTATCCCAATTATGATAACGGAGGCTAAACGCCAAATCAGTAAGCTTATAAAGGTACACAGTGTCTTTTGGAGAGAAATTTTTGTGATGTTCTATAATCTCAATTTCTTTTCTAAGTTTTTTTATAGAAGTTTGAGATTGTACATTTTCAAAACAAAAAAGTAAAAGCAACACCATCAACAACTTATGAAGCACTTTTGTTTGACTGAAACGAACCATTTTGTTTACTAAAAACATAACTTTAAAAGTACGGAAAAAATGTAAGAAAAAACCTTCTTTTTTTTAATTTAAATCGGATTGTATTATTTTTTTGAAATTGCTGTACTTGCGATTTCTTTAAATCGAAATACTACCCTGTGCATTTTTATAAATGTGCTTCTCTTTTGGCAGTTCAAAATAAAAACTCGATCCTTCCATAAATAAACTTAACGATTTTGCCGGTTCATGATTAAAAAGATGCTCTATAGCCATCATATTCAATACATCTACTTGCGGTACATAGTACGCTGTGGGTTTTAGTAAGTTATAGGCTTCATTAAAATTTTCAAAAGCTTTTGTTCTATCGTTCTTATCAATGTAATACAAACCAAGTGCCATATATGAATAGCCCTCACCCCATGTATAACCACCAGTTTGACTCAGGTTTATGTTTTTTTTAGACAATGGTAACACACTATCCCAATTGCGATTACGTAGGCTAAATGCAAGTTCGGTTAGGTAGTATAAATATACCGTGTCTTTAGGTGAGAATTTTTCATTTTGCTCCAAGGATTCAATTTCATGCCTCAGCTCTTTTACAGATTTTTGAGCATACGTAGTATTGAAACATAAAGCAACCAATACCACAGATAGAATACTTTTGCCAATTTCTACAGACAGAAAATTAAGAGAAGTTGTAATTTGTTGCATAGTAATAGCTTTAAAAATTAATCGCTATTTATAAAGAAAATTCTGACTATATAAATGTGATAACGATTATATCGTAAGTAAATTGTTTCTAATAATCGTTTGAAAACGAATTGCTGTATTACGTCTCTTATTTGCTATTTGTAAAGCAATTTTGTTCGCTTTTTTTGTGTATGCGAAAAACTATTCCACCATAAGATTAGTTCAAACAAAGGCCTATTGTAAACAGAAATGGTAAATCGTATCTAATGGGAAATAGATAAAGTTACTTTTTGGATATTTTTCATAAGAAACTAGCTATTTTTGATTTTCAAAAATTAAACAGCTAGCCTACATTTTTATATTTTTTTGTTTCTTTAGGAAGTTCGAAATAAAAACAGGATCCAATACCAAGTACACTTTCTAACCATATAGTGCCATTATTTTTTTGGATCATTTCTTTACACAAGTTAAGCCCCAAACCAGTGCCTTTTTCATTGTGTGTGCCGTATGTAGAGTGTCTTGTATTTTGCATGAAGATTTTTTCTTGAGTTTCTAAATCCATTCCTATACCTGTATCTCTAACATAAAACAGCCAAGTATCTTCCTTTTCAATTGCTCCTATAACAATTACTCCATAATCTTCAGTAAATTTAATTGCATTGCTCATTAGGTTTCTAAAAACAATATCTATCTGATTTACATCAGCCCAGATACATACATCACTAGGTATTTCATTTACAATAGTTATAGACTTATTCCCAGCAATTTCTGACAACAGATCCATATTTTCTGTAACCAAGCCTTTTACCTTAAATACTTCTGTTTTGGTAACATTACTATTCATTTGAGCGCGCCCCCAAGACAAAAGATTATTGAGCATAAATGAAATACGGTCAAGATCAGACTCTAATTTTGGTAAAAAACCTACAAATTCATCTTCACTTATTTCATTTTCCTTCAAAAGTGCTAAAAGCCCTTGAAATGCAGCTATAGGACTTCGAAGGTCGTGGCCGATTATAGAAAAGAGTTTATCTTTTGTACGATTAGCTTCTTTTAAAACGAGTTCATTTTTTTCAAGTTTTTCTTTCTCAAGCCGTAACTGAACATCGTATTGATCTTGTGTGTTTGTGTTTTTCCTTATCATAAAAACAACACAAAATATAATACACAATACAATTAAAGCCAATAGAATGTAACGCTTGTGTTTTGCTATTGCAATTTCATTTTCTTCTATTAATTTTCGTTTTTGTTCATCAAATTCTAACTTTACTTGCAAAGCATTAAGGTTGTTTTTGTTTTCAACTTTTAAAATGCTATCTGTGAGATTTTGAAATTGCTCATGGTATTTATAAGCATTATCAAAATCATTTTTTTCTTTATACAATACATATAAGTTTTTCAAGCTATTTTTAATGCCATCAATAAAATGTATCTTTTTAGAAAGCACATACCCCTTGTCTACATACTCTTTAGCACCAGCTAAATCATTGAAGTTTAGGTGTACTTTAAACATATACTCATAAAACGTTACTAAACTTTTGTCATCTTGCATATGTTCATGCAGTTTTTTTAGTTTATTTAGCAAAACCAGGGCCTCCTCGAATTTCTTTTGCTTAAGTAACACACCCACTTCTATGGTGTAATTAAGTAGCATAAATTCGTGCTCTTCAATATTTTCAAAATAAGCTGTACTCGGTTTTAAATGAGCCATAGCCTTATCTAATTCACCGTTTTCCATGTAGGCATAGGCTAGGTTACTCAAAGTCGTATTAAAATAGTAGATGTCATTATATTCTTCGTCAAACTTTTTTGCTTCATTCAAAAAATATATTCCTTTAGCATAATCTTTTAATACAGTACTGTATAAGAGGCCAATATTTGTAAAGGGCATAGAAAGCCTATTTAATAACCCATTTTCATAGCAAATTTCAATACACTCCATGTGCAATTTCAATGCCCTAGCCGGCTCATGATTATAAGTACAACTTATGGCTATAGCATTCAAAACATCAACAAGCAACTTACAATCCTTTCCTTTTTTTACTAATTTTAAGGCCTTCTCATAATAGTTCATCGCTTTTTTAAAATCACCCTTATCACTATAATAATCACCAATGAGGATATAACTGTGAGCTTCCCCATAATTATAGCGAATAGGTATACTAAGTTTTAAAGCTTTCTTTGACAATAACAATACACTATCCCAATTGTCATAACGCATGTGAGTGCTTAATTCTATAATATTTTTTATATACACCGTGTCTTTAGAAGAGAAATCATCATGCGCCTCTATCTTTTGAATTTTATTTTTAAGTTCCTTTATATAATTTTGAGATTGAACTGTAGTAAGATAAAAAGCTGCTAAAATCACCAATAGAAGCTTCCGAGAAACTTCTATTAGCATAAAACAGATAGCCTTTTTTAATAATCGCATATAAAGAATAGTAAAAATCAAACATAAATGTAAGAAAAATCTATACAAATATACGTAATACCAGTGTTTTATAAAATTATTTGCTTTCTTGATCTACTAAGAACAGGTATAAGTTTAAGCTAAACAGTGAGTCATAACACGTATCATAATTACCGCATGGATGCGTGTTTCAGATAAAATATCGCTCTTTTTACAACACATACATTATTGAAAATAGCTAATTTAAAGTAAACTTAATAATTGAAGAAAACACCCTGTCTCATGGGTAAAACCTGATTACTAGCCAACATTTTTAAACACTTGCATTGCTTTCGGAATTTCAAAATAGAAACAAGATCCTATTTGAAGGGCACTTTCAACCCATATTGTTCCCTTGTTTTTTTGCACCATTTCTTTACATAAGTTAAGGCCCAAGCCAGTTCCCTTTTCATTATGGGTACCATATGTAGTGTGTGTTGAATTTTTTATAAAGATTTTTTCTTGGGCTTCAGTATCCATTCCTATTCCCGTATCCCGGACATAAAAACGCCATACCGCTTCCATTTCTTCACCGCCTATGGTAATTACTCCATGATCATCGGTAAATTTAAGTGCGTTGCTCATCAGATTTCTAAAAACAATATCTATTTGGTTTCCATCTGCCCATATACAGGCATCGCTAGGCACCTCATTAACCATTGCAATTGCTTTATTTCTAGCTACTTCTGACAATAAATTGATATTTTCTGTCACTAAATTTTTCGCCTCCACTACTTCTGGTGTAGTAGTATCCCCGTTCATTTGAGAGCGCCCCCATGACAAAAGATTATTAAGCATAAATGAAATACCACCAAGATCAGCCTCTAGTTTTGGTATGAAACTAATAAACTCATCTTCATCTATTTCTTTATCTTTAAAAAGAGTTAAGAGCCCTTTAAAAGCACCTATGGGACTTCGGAGGTCGTGGCCGATTATAGAAAAGAGCTTGTCTTTTGTACGATTAGCTTCTTTTAAAAAAAGTTCGTTTTTTTCTAGCTTTTCTTTTTCTTGTCGCAATTGAGTATTGAATTTTTCTTGTGTTTTTGTATTTTTCCAAATCAAAAAAACAATACAAAAAATAATGCACAGCACCATTACTGCTATTATAATGTAACGGTTTTGTTTTGCTCGTGCTATTTCATTTTCTTGTATTATTTTTCGTTTTTGCTCATCATATTCAACCTTTGCTAATAAAACATTAAAGTTGCTTTCATTAATGCTCCTTAAAAGCGTATCAGTAAGGGTTATAAATTGCTCGTGATACTCTAAAGCCGTATCAAAATCACTCTTCGCCTTATGTATCGCATATAAGTCTTTTAAACCGACTTCTATTCCACTAACAAAATGCATTTTTTTAGCAAGCTCATAGCTCTTATGCGCATACCGTTCTGCAGCAGTTAAATTCTTTAGATTTATATATACCTCAAACTTATAATGGTAAAATTCTACCAAGCTTTTATCATCTTCTACATCTTTATGTAATTTTTCAATTTCATCAAGCCAAATTAAAGCCTCCTCAAACTTTTTTTTCTTGATTAGAATTCCTGCTTTTATCATATTATTCAACAGAAGCCAATCTACATAACCTTCTTTTTTAAAATAAGCTGTACTAGGCTCCAAATAAAGCATAGCCTTATCTACATCACCCTTCTGAAAATAGCAATGAGCAAGGTTGCTCAAAACCATATTGTAATCAAGAAAATCTTTCATTTTGGTCATAGCTTTTTTTGATTCATTTAAAAAATAAATTCCATGATCATAATCTTTTAAATAGCCAACATACAACAAACCCAAATTTTCTAGAGTCATTAACAGTACTTCATTCATTTTTTCTTCTTTGCTTATTTCAAGACTATCCATAAACAAAAGCAATGCTTTAGATGGTTGATGATTATAAAGGTGCTCCATGGCTAACATGTTAGAAACAACTACTTGCATCCTATAATTTTTGATTCGTTTGAATACAGTTATAGCCTTATTAAAATTTTTAAAAGCATTTTTAGAATCGCCTTTACCACTATAATACAAACCAAGCGTCGCATAAGAACTCCCCTCACCTGAATCAAAACCAGCAGATTTGCTTAATTTTAAAGTTTTTTTGGATAGTAGTAGTACACTATCCCAATTACGATAACGGAGATTAAATGCTAATTCTATAAGACGTTTTATATAAACCGTGTCTTTTGCAGAGAAATTTTGATGATGCTCCATCGTTCTAATATCCTCTTTAAGTTCTTGCGTAGATTGTTGTGCGCCAATACTATTGAAGCAAAAAAATACCAATAGTATTAATAGCCACTTTTTAAAGGCTCTTGCGAAATCAAAAACAAAGTCGTTGTTACTAAGTAACATAATAGTTAATATATATAATAATTTTTGTAAGAAATTTCTTTCTTTTAGATATTATTATTAACGTAGTATTCTTATATAAATTGCTGCTATCAGTTGATATTATATCTAATAAATAGCGTCTATGATACCTTACAAGTACAAATAATAACGATGCTAACCTACTATGTATAAACCTAATATAGCATTGATAAAGACAAGCCAAATGAGTCTTCATTAGCAAGTATTTAAGGAGTTAAAAAAAATATAATTTTAAGATTCATTTAACGGTAATAGCAGGAATAAGCAATCACATTTTCTTTAATTTCGCTAATCACAGATGATATATAAAGAATACTGATTTTGTACAGTCGATAAATAATCATAAAATACAGTGATAACAACTCACTTAAAATCAACAAGAAAGATCAACTTTACTTCAACATAAAGAAATTATCATATTGAAAAAAATAAATAATCAAGATACAACAAATAGCATCAAACATATTTTAGTTGTACCAAAAACTATAATACCAGTTAGCTCTTTACTAGTAAACAATAAGCAAAGAAAATACCCTTTTTCATTAAAAAACACTGAAGCCACAAGAACACCTAAACTGGTTTGGACTTATTTTTATAGACGAATTTTCAAAGAACACCTCTTCGCAATGCAACTAGCTATATAATTGTATAGCTTAATAAGAATAACGAAGAGTTAGCTAACTTCAAACTGCATATCCCAAAACATAAACCAACTATGAGAAAAATCATACTATCAATTTTAGGAGTTTTACTAATTATCGCAGGATATTTTGGTGCAAAAAGCCTTATTGCTAATAAAAAAAGTTTTAAACCTCGAGCCGAGAAAGTGGTGAAAACCGTATTTACTGAAGTAGTAAAAAATGGTACAGTACCAATCGTAGTACCTGCAAATGGAAATCTTAAAGCGCTTAAGCGTATAGAGTTATACGCCGAGGTACAGGGAGTTTTTAGAGGAGGCTCTAAACTTTTTAAAACAGGAACTACCTATGCAAAAGGAGAGTCTATAATTCGTATTGACGCGTCTGAATATAAAGCAAGTGTGCAGTCAGCCAAAAGTAGTTTATTTAACCTATTAACATCGATAATGCCCGATTTAAGGTTAGACTACCCTGATATTTTTCCGAAATGGCAGAACTATTTAAATACTTTTGACCTTAATAAACCTACACCTCCCCTACCTGAAATGCAGAACGAAAAAGAAAAGTTTTTCATTTCTGGACGTGGTATTTTAACAAGCTTTTACAACATCAAAAATTTAGAAGAACGCCTAGCTAAATATAACATCGTTGCTCCTTTTAGAGGTGTGCTTACAGAAACCTTGGTTACCGAGGGTACGTTAATACGTGGCGGACAAAAACTAGGGGAATTTATAAACACTGACATTTATGAACTTGAAGTCTCGGTAAGTAAAACCTTTGGTGATTTGCTAAAATTGGGTAAAAAAGTAACCCTTACCTCCTTAGACAAAACTAAAACATATACAGGTAAAGTTGCTCGAATAAATGGTAAAGTTGACCAAGCCTCGCAAACCATAAAAGCCTTTATTCAAGTGAATGATAGTAGCCTAAAAGAAGGTATGTATTTAGAAGCTAGTTTAGATGCAAGGGAAGAAACCAATGCCATTGAAATAGATCGAAGCCTGCTTTTAGAAAACAACAAAATCTTTATTGTACGTGATTCTGTTTTAGACCTTATTGATGTAAACCCGGTATATTTTTCTGACAAAAAAGTGGTTCTCAAAGAAGTACCCGATGGTATGCGTATTATGTCAAAGCCATTAGTGGGTGCTTATACGGGTATGGCAGTGAAAATTTTTGAAGAAAAAAACACCAAATAGTCTGATGCGAAAAATCATTGAATATTTCATACGATACCATGTTGCTGTAAACGTGGTTATCATTGCTTTTGTAATTTTTGGAGTTGCAGGTGCCAAATCACTCAAATCATCATTTTTTCCGCTTACTGATTCTAAAAATATATTTGTCAACATAACATACCCTGGTGCATCTCCTCAAGAAGTAGAAGAAGGTATTGTGTTAAAAATAGAAGATAATCTAAAAGGCCTCGAAGGCGTTGATAGAGTAACCTCCACTTCAAGGGAAAATAGCGGTAGTATTAATGTAGAAATTGAGAAAGGGAGAGATATTGATTTCATGCTTTTACAAGTTAAAAACGCTGTTGATCGGGTTCCCTCTTTCCCTACAGGCATGGAACCATTGGTTGTATCAAAACTTGAGGCTATAAGGCAAACTATTAGTTTTGCAATAAGTGGTGATCATATTCCATTGGTGACCCTTAAAAAAATTGCCCGTGAAATAGAAAATGATTTGCGTGCTATTGATGGTATTTCACAAATAGAAATATCGGGCTATCCGCAAGAAGAAATAGAAATTGCTGTTAATGAAAATAGCTTATTAGCCTATAATTTATCTTTTACTGAGGTATCGCAAGCGGTTGGTAATGCAAATATTTTAACAACTGGTGGAAACATAAAAACCGATGCAGAAGAATATCTAATTCGGGCCAATAATCGTTCTTATTACGGCAGTGAGCTGTCTAATATTATTATCAGAGCTGATGCCTCGGGGCAAACAGTGCGACTGAAAGACGTTGCAGTTATTCGCGATCGGTTTTCTGAAAATCCTAATGCCACCTATTTTAATGGCAATCTATCGGTTAATACAACCATAACCAGTACCAATACCGAAGATTTAATAGACGCTGCTGATAAGGTAAAAGAGTATATAAAGGTTTTCAATCAAAAGTATAATAACATCAAAGTAGATGTAGTTGCTGATCTTTCAAAAACCCTTAATCAACGTACGCAACTTTTGACTGAAAATGCGATTATGGGTATGCTACTCGTACTTGTTTTTCTATCACTTTTTCTAAATACCCGTTTGGCTTTTTGGGTTGCATTCGGGCTTCCCGTAGCCTTCCTTGGAATGTTTATTTTTGCAGGTTTCTTTAATGTCACCATCAATGTACTATCCTTATTCGGAATGATCATTGTAATTGGTATTCTGGTTGATGATGGAATTGTTATTGCAGAAAATATATATCAACATTATGAACGAGGAAAATCACCTGTTGAGGCTGCCGTAGAAGGTACTTTAGAAGTGTTACCGCCCATTATATCAGCGATTATTACTACAATTTTGGCGTTTTCTATCTTCCTATTCTTAGATAGTAGAATTGGAGAATTTTTTGGCGAAGTATCCGTCATTGTTATTCTAACGCTGGTTGTATCTTTGGTAGAAGCGTTGATTATTCTACCAGCTCACTTAGCACACTCAAAGGCACTTCGACCTCAAACGAAAACCGAAAAATCAGGATTATCAGCCGCCTTTGCTAAGCTTAGGGTCATTAATGAGATGGGTGATAAATTCATGTCATGGATGCGTGATAAGCTCTATAGCCCTACACTGCGTTTTGCTTTGCGCTATAAACTGTTAACCTTTGGCTTTTTTGCAATGACATTAATACTAACCATAGGTGCCGTAGGTGGTGGTATTGTTCGTATGGCATTCTTTCCCCGAGTAGCCAGTGACCGTGTGCAGATTGAATTATTAATGCCAAACGGTACCCATGAAAAAGTCACCGATTCTATTATATCACTCGTTGAAAATAAGGCTGAGATTGTGAATAAAGAGCTTACTGAAAAATACCTAAAAGGTACAGATAAAGTTCTTTTTGAAAACGTGATTCGTAAAATTGGCCCAGGCTCATCAAAAGCAACACTTACCATTAACTTATTACCTGGTGAAGAACGCCCTGATGCTGTTGTTTCGAGTTTAATTACCAATAGGTTAAGTGAATTGGTAGGCCCCGTTATCGGAGTTGAAAGTTTAATATATGGTTCTGGGGGGAATTTTGGAGGTTCTCCTGTTTCTGTTTCACTTTTAGGAAACAATATTGCAGAATTAAAAGCCGCTAAAAAAGAACTTAAAGCAGCGCTGCAAAAAAACTCAACCCTTAAAGACATTACAGACAATGACCCCGCTGGTATTAAAGAAATTCGGCTAGAGCTTAAAGAAAACGCCTATCTATTAGGATTAAATTTACGTACTATAATGACACAAGTGCGTGCTGGTTTTTTTGGCACTCAAGCACAACGCTTTCAGCGCTCGCAAGATGAAATTAGGGTTTGGGTACGTTACAATCGTGAAAACCGTTCTTCAATAACTGATTTAGATGAAATGCGCATTCTCACTCCAAATGGAAGCAGAGTGCCACTAAAAGAAATTGCTAGCTACACTATTGAACGCGGTGATGTTGCTATAAACCGTTTAGAAGGTCGGCGAGAAATACAGGTTTCTGCCGATATGAAAAATGTAAAAGACAGTCCCACTGATGTAATGGCAGAAATACAAACTGTGATTATGCCCGAAATACAGTCTAAATATCCCACAGTAACAGCCTCGTATGAAGGGCAAAATAGGGAGCTTGGTAAGCTAACAGGGTCTTTAAAAGTAGTAGGTCTGTCGGTCTTATTACTCATCTACATTACCATCGCCTTTACATTTCGCAGTTTTAGCCAACCGTTTATGTTAATTATGCTAGTACCATTTAGCTTCACTACCGTAGCATGGGGGCATTGGTTGCATGATTTTCCACTTAATATTTTATCATTGTTGGGTATTATTGCCCTTATTGGAATTATGGTAAATGATGGACTTGTTTTAATAGGTAAGTTTAATCACAATCTAAAAGAAGGAATGACCTTTGACGATGCCATCTATGAAGCAGGGCGATCACGATTTAGGGCAATATTTTTAACCTCCATAACCACCATTGCTGGGCTTGCTCCTTTAATGCTAGAAACAAGTAGACAGGCACAATTTTTAATTCCTATGGCTATATCTATAGCGTATGGTATTGCCTTTGCTACTGTTTTAACCTTGATAATGCTCCCCCTATTTCTCTCTTTCAGCAATAAAGTAAAAGTAACCGCCAAATGGCTGTATACGGGTAATAAAGTAACTAAAGAAGAGGTAGAAAGAGCAATTAAAGAACAAAATGACGACAAACACCTTAGTGAACAGGTATTAGTGCCAGCAAAACATACAGAAACACAACTATCAAAAAACTGATTATTGGCTTCATACCCAACATTTCAAAAGAATTAGAAGGTAAAATGAAAAGACTCACACGTATAATCTCCGCTATATTCTTGATAACTACAGCTGTTATCAGTGCACAGGAAACAGTGCTTTCAAAAGAGGCTGCGGTAAATTTAGCTTTAGAAAACAACTTTGGTATCAAAGTAGCAAAGAATCAGGTAAAAATTGCAGGTAATAACAAGAGTATTTTAAACTCGGGTTATTTACCAACTTTAAGTAACACCACCACAGCAAACTATAATCGTGATGACTCGGTTATAGAATTTCCCGGACAAACCAACGATGATGGTACTCCAAGAGCTGACCTAGATATTTACAAAGCAGAAGCCCAGCGCTATAATTCAACATTAAATGCAAATTATACGCTTTTTGATGGCTTAGGACGCTTTTACAACTATAAAAAATTAAAAGAACAATACCAATTAAGCGAGCTTCAAGCACGCGAGACTATTGAGAACACAATGCTTCAACTCTTTAGTGTGTATTTTGAAGTTGCGCGATTCACTGAAAATAAAAATGTATTGCAAAAGGCACTAGAAATTTCTAAACAACGTATTAAACGAGCAGAATATGCCTTTGAATACGGACAGAATACTAAACTAGCTATTTTAAATGCTCAGGTAGATCTTACTAACGACAGTATAAACCTATTAAACGTAAAGCAACAATTAGCAAATACAAAACGTGATTTAAATGTTATTCTAAACCAAGACTTGAATACAAAATACGAAGTAGACACCTTGGTTAATTTTCTTCCTAAATTAAAATTAGAAGAATTTATTAATAACGCAAAAATACATAATGTGTCATTGTTGCAAACAGAAAAAAACTTAGCTGTAAATGCCTATGATATTAAAATTAACAAATCAGGCTACCTACCTACCGTTGGTTTAAATGGTGCTTATGGGTGGAATTTAAACCAAAGTGCCAGTTCTGCTTTTTTTCCTGGTAATGATAACACCACATGGAATTTTGGATTAGGTGCTCGTTTAACATGGAATTTGTTTGACGGTGGTAGTACAACCGTTCGTGTAAAAAATGCCAAAATAGCCTACCAAAACCAAGAGCTATTAAAACAACAAGTAACCCTTGAAGTAGAGCGGGATATTCAAAACGCATTAGCCATTTATGAAAATCGTTTGAATATTTTTGAAATTCAAGCGCAAAATGTTGCTACCAATCAAAACAATTTTGAGCGTTCACAAGAACAATTTCAATTAGGCAGAATTAGTTCTATTGAGTTTCGCCAAGCACAAATCAATCTTTTGAATGCGCAAACCAATAAAAATTTGGCCAAGTACAACGCAAAATTAGCAGAATTGCAATTACTTCAGTTAACTGGGCAACTGCTCAATGTAGAGTTTTAGTGGACTAGCGCAACCAAATATCAGGATTTAAGTAAAACATACGCTTCCACCCTTGTACTGAAACACTATCATATAGTTTTGGGTATGGAAAAGGTGAGGTAATGGCATAATGTAAATGCGGAGGTTTTCCTTTGGCATTTCCTGTATCGCCTACGGTACCTATAACATCTCCTCGTTTTAAGGGCTTTAATGAAAATGTTTTTATCTCATTGAGGTGTGCATAATAATGAAAACGCCATTTAGGACCTAAAACCATTACTGACTTCCCTCCTTTTCCACCCTCATAAGTATACACAACAATACCACGGGTTGCACTTATTACATCAGTTCCTTTTTTAGCAAAAATATCGATGCCTTTATGTGTAATTGAACTCCCCCATGGATAAGCCCAAAAAGAATTTTTATTCCAACTTGCAGTAGTCGCTCCCTTTACAGGAATTATCATTTGCTGCGGAATAATTGCACCAATAGCCAATATTAAAAGTGGCGCCCAAAACCATTTTTTCAAATACCGATAACGAAGCATAAATGCAAAAACAGATACTAAGGCATACCAAAAACGTTTTGTGGTGCTGGTGATCATATATTTTTCTAAACAGTACTATATTTTTTTATAAACCTAAGCTAAAAATAGCTAAACTAGCATTAAGAAACATGCACTACTATAACTCATAATACCTAACTAAAACTAGGTTAAAGCAAAATTGAGCCCAAAAAAAAGACTATGAACAAGTCTGTGTTCTTTTTCTCTTGCAGTCAGTCCTTTTTAATACGGTTAGCATTTTAAAAACTGTGTTGTCAAATAAAAAGCATCCGCCTAAAGACGAATGCTTTTTAGTAACTTATAATCTTTTCTTAGTTTATCTGTAGCGCTGTTTTAGAGACTTGTACATTACCAATACTCAGATGATAATTTGTTATTTAAAGGTAACATCTTTTAAAGCTACTTGCCCAGGTTCTTTACCTGATTCAACAGCATAGGTAATAAAAATATCTACCTTTTTATTCAATTTAACTGTTAAGGGTATTTTTGCGATAGCACCATTTGTTCCTGTTGCTGGCTGTGCAATACTACCTTTACCTATAAGTTTACCATCAGGAGCATCTAAATGCACTTCAAAATTATAAGCTGTTTTTGGTGCTTCTTGCCATCCTGCGGCTACTTCAATACTTCTCACTCCAGATAAGTCTATAGCTTCAAAAGTTAACCATCCTTCCTTTCCTGAAAGCACTAACAAATCCATACCTCCAAACACTATCGGCATCATATTTTTTGTTTTTGTTTCTTCTGAAAATTTCAAGGTATTACTTGGCAAAGCGATAGAAGCAGCACCCGTTAACGGAATAGTACCTTCTGCTCCATTATCGGTATAACTAGCAGTCAGTACCATCAAATTATCAGGAGAGGTCGTTTCTGCTTTCACCATCCCTTTTGGAGGCAATGAAGGTTTGGCATCATTTTTCCTCGCTAACGAAAGAATATACGTTGCTATTTGTCGCGTTTCATCAGCAGTTACTGTTGGGTGTGCTGGCATGGTTACTTCTCCCCATACACCAGAGCCTCCAGCTACAATCTTCTTTTGTAAATACGCCATTGCTTTTTTATCATCCTTATATTTTTTAGCAATAGCTGTATAATTTGGTCCAATAGAAGCCTCCACTTCTTTATGACATGTTTTACAATCCATAGCTTGCGTCAAAGCTTTTCCTGTAATGATTGCAGAAACCTGCTGGTGCCCTAATGACATGGCTACCTTATCCATTCCCTCTAAATAATCTACAGACACAAAAATATTAGAAGGGTCAATTTTTTTACTTTCAGCATCTACAACAGAAACTTCATAATTCACAGGCTGTCCAGGTACATAAAAAGAAGAATTACCGCCTGTGACAGCTATTTTCACCTCAGGTCTTGAGTTTCCAGCAACTATAGAAACCATATCACTCTTGGTAGCTGCTCCTGCGGCATCTATAGCCTTTACAGAAATTTTATACTCACCTGCCTTGGCATAGATATATGAAATTTTGGGTGCTGTTGTTTCTTTAGTTTCCCCATTTCCTAAATCCCATTCATAGCTTATGGCATCATTTTCTCTGTCCATTGCAGAAATACTCGCATTTATAGTAAGTGGGAGTTTACCTGATGTACGGTCTACTTTCATGTCTTCAATTACAGGCGGACGATTACCCCCATTAAAATCAACATAGCTTAAGCCAGAATCATCATTGGCAGAAAACCAACCGCTACCATATTCTAGTAAATAAAGGCGCCCATCTGGCCCAAGTTCCATATCAATTAAATTATTCACGTTGATATCTGAAGCAAAGGGCTCCATCTTGTTTACACTGCCATCTTTAAACAAGGTAATTGCTTTCATCCAGCCACGCATCCAATCATATATGATAACTTTACCATCGTAATAACTTGGTAAACCTCCACCATTCTCAAATTGGTCAGAATAATAGGTGGGGCCTGCCATTGCATTTCTTCCTCCTGTCCCTACTTGAGGAAATTCTGAAGTTTCCACATAAGGATAATATGCATAGGCAGGTTGTGCTGGTGGTAGTACCCGTAAACCCGTATTGTTTTTTGAATCATTAATGGGTTTTTCTGGATCAAATGTAATTCCACTTTCCCCTGTTTCATAATCATAATCAACATACGGCTTGTTATCTGCAATAAATAATGGCCACCCAAAATTACCTGCCTTGCGAGCTTGATTCATTTCATCATATCCTCTTGGTCCACGAACAGGAATATCATCTTCTCTCGCATCGGGACCTACATCTCCCCAATACACGTAGCCTCGTTTTGAATCTACTGAAATACGATACGGATTACGATGCCCCATTGTATAAATTTCAGGACGTGTTTTTTCAGTACCTACAGGAAATAAATTCCCCTCAGGTATATCGTAGCTACCATCTTCATTTACCCTAATACGTAAAATTTTACCCCGTAAATCATTGGTATTACCCGAGGAGCGTCGCGCATCATATTGTTGCTTTCCTGGTAAATCATTAAGTGGTGCATACCCATTATTTACATATTTCACCCCTTTTTCATTAAATGGCGTTGCATTATCACCTGTAGATAGATATAACAATCCATCCCCTCCAAAGGCAATAGAACCTGCTGTATGACAGCAAATTTCACGTTGAGAATATACATCTAAAATCTGCTGCTCTGAGGCCATATCAAAATTACCATCAACATACTTAAATCGTGATAACCTGTTTACTTCTTCATCACCTGTAGGGGCATAATACACATAGATCCAATGGTTTGTTTCATAATTTGGGTCTTTTTGAAGCCCCATTAAACCTTCTTCTGCATTTACGCCAGGCGTGTGCAGTGTTTTATGATATACATCAAACTTGGCAACTTCTGTAATTTCTTTTGTAGCAGCATTATAACGCATTATCTCACCACGACGCTGCCCAATTAAAACATCATTATTAGGAAGAATGGTCATTTCTGTAGGCTCAAAAAAAGCACCTTCACTCAAAACTACCTTAGAAAAACGGTCAATATCTGGCGGTATTTGTGTAGTAGCCTTGCTATAATCTAAGACAAGATTCTCACCAATAGCATACTGTATTCCTCCTAGTAAATGTTTCAAAAAATCAGGTTCGCTATAACTTTCATCAGTATGACCTGCGCCTGTATAAAAAGCCCTACCTCCATCAAACTCATGGTACCATGATATGGGATGAAAATCTCCATTTTTGCCCCCTTCATAAGTGGCCTCATCTAGTGTCATTAAAACATGTACATCAGGATTTATTTTTTTATAATTATACAACTCATCAGAGCGGTGCCAAACGGTATTTGTAAAATGCTTGGTTGCACCAAAATTAGTGTCTTTGATAATAAAATCAGCTTCGGGCGTACCAGAGGGATGACTTAAAAATTGTGCCCCCACCAATTTAGTATACCAACCCCAATCATACTCTGTATCGGCAGCAGCATGCACACCTACAAAACCACCTCCAGCTTGAATATAGCGCTCAAAAGCTGCTTCTTGTTTATGGTCTAGTATATTCATGGTGGTACTTAAAAAAACAATAGCAGCGTATTGTTTTAAATTTTCTTCATTAAACAAGGCTGCATTTTTAGTCGTATCAACCTCAAACCCATTTTCCATACCGAGCTTTTGTATGGCCGCTATTCCTGTGGGTATTGATGCATGTTTATATCCCATAGTTTTAGAAAACACTAAGACCTTTGGTTTACCTTCTCGTTTATTGGCACAACTTGATAGTAACAATCCAAACAGAATAGTTAGGGCGAAAATACTTTTTTTCATGTATTATTTTTTTGGTATTTGTAATTGAGAAATTTACTATTTGTAAAAATTAGCTTTTAAAAATAGACAATTCATATTGAATGTGCAGCAATAGTCTTAAAAGATTGTTTTAATTTTAGAAAAAAGAGACATATCCTTAAAAAATGGACAAAATAGCTACCTATTATTTTAAAAATCAAAATGAATGGCGAGAATGGTTACAGGAGCATCACGAACAAACCTCAGGTATTTATCTTATTTTTTATAAAATAGACCACCCCAAAGAAAGTATGCGCTGGGAAGAAGCTGTGAAAGTTGCGCTGTGTTATGGGTGGATTGATAGTACCGTAAAAAGCTTAGGTGATGGTAAGCGAAGGCAATACTTTTGCCCAAGGAACAAAAAAAGTGTTTGGAGTAGGGTCAACAAAAATTATATCAATGTGCTAAAAGAACAAGGATTAATGCATGAAAGTGGACTTAAAAAAATTAATAATGCTATAAAAGATGGCTCTTGGACTGCTTTAGATGCTGTAGAAGATGGGATTATTCCTCAAGATTTAAAAGAAGCTTTTTCAACAAATGAAAGTGCGTTCAAAAATTATCAAAATTTTACTAAAGGACAACGGAAAAGTTATTTGTATTGGTTGCATCAAGCCAAACGAGAAGAAACCCGGCAAAAACGCATTGCAGAAATTATTAGATTGTGTGCAGCAAACATAAAAGGCAGAAATACCAGGTAGGTCAATCATTAGCTATGGAGTAAATTTACAGCTCGATAAAATGGTAGGAAGATAGATACAACCGCCATTAGAAAATTTAGGATTATCTTTGTGCTTGTTCTTAGGGGTGTACTAGGCTAACGTGTTATCGTTACTGGTTTTCTTCAAGAACACCTCTAAAAAATGTCAAAATTACCTAAGCATAATAAGTTCTTAGACTTATCAGACTACGGAAGACCAATAGCAAAAATTATTGCAAACGCCTTAAAAAACACATCCTTAACCCCTGTTCATGTCACTATTGCCTTTGTTATTTCGGGATTAATTGCTATTGCTTGTATTTTTAAAACTTATTATTTTGCCGCAGCTTTCTTCCTCATACTTAAATCAATTTTAGATGCCGCCGACGGAGAATTGGCTCGCGTAAAAAACACCCCCTCATATACAGGTAGGTATCTAGACTCCATTTCTGATATTATCCTAAATCTATTGTTATTTCTTACCATATGCTATATCAGTGATGGTGCCATTACATACACCTTACTCGCTTTTTTTGGACTTCAGTTGCAAGGTACGCTTTACAATTACTACTATGTTATTTTAAGAAACAAACATAATGGCGACACTACAAGTAGAATTTTTGAAAACGACGTACCTACAGCATTGAAGGGAGAAAAACAGCGAAATGTAACTATACTATTTAAGGTATATAAACTCTGTTATGGGGTTTTTGACAAGCTTATTTATCACTTAGACAAAGATGCTGTTACCGCCAATAATTTACCCCGTTGGTTTATGACCATTATCTCAGGCTTTGGCTTAGGCTTTCAATTATTACTCATTGCAATCATGCTGATGCTAAACCTTTTACCTTATATTATTCCCTTTTTTATCGCATACTCTTTTTTAATACTGGTATTTATAGGTATTCGCAGATTGATAAACCCATAATTTTTAGTATTTTTCGTCCATGCGAAACCTTTATGTTTTTTTAGTTGTTATCCTATTTTTTGCTTGCACTGCGAAAAAATCAACACATTATGACCTGCTAATTGCTAACGGAAATGTTATTGATTTAGAAACAGGAAATAGTACCAAAAAGAATATTTTCATCTCTGATGGAAGGATAAAAAAGATTACCCCCGTCGCTTCCTCCTTTAGCTTTAAGGCGAGTAAAACCATTGATGCCACAGACAAATACATTGTACCCGGTTTTTGGGACAACCATGTACATTTTAGAGGTGGCGATACCCTAATTGAAGCCAACAAGAATTTTTTAAAGCTATTTATAGCCAACGGAATTACTACTGTACGTGATGCTGGTGGAGACCTAACAACAGCGGTTTTAGATTGGAGAAAGCAAATTTCATCTGGAACGCTTACAGGGCCTACCATCTTCACCTCTGGACCTAAAATTGATGGCAATCAAGCTACTTGGGCAGGTTCACTTGAAGTAACAGATGAAGCTAGTATTCAAAAAGCTTTAGATTCTCTTGAACGCATTCCCGTTGATTTTGCAAAAATATATGACAGTAAAATTTCTGGCGATGTGTATTTAAAAACCATTGCCGAAGCCGAAAAAAGAGGTCTAATTACATCTGGACATATGCCGTTTACTGTCGAATTAAATCAGGTAGTAGATACAGGTATTGATGCTATAGAGCATCTGTATTACATCATGAAGGGTTGTGCTGCTAACGAAAAAGAAGTCACGCAACAAATGAAAGAAAAGGTCATTGGTTTTTGGGATGCCATGCCCCTACTCATGACGCATTATAATGATACAATTGCTCAAAAAACGTTTTCTAACCTAAAAAAGAAGCAAGTTTTTGTGGTGCCTACCTTGCATATTGGTCAAGTTTTAAGCAAGCTTGATGAAACTGACCATACCCACGATTCATATTTAAAATATATGGGCAATGGCATTGTAAAAACCTATGAAGGACGCATCAATAGAATGAAAAATTCTTCAGCGCAAGCCATTGCCAACGGAAAAGCTGTAGAGCAGTTTTTTGGCACACTTACTAAGACACTTAATGAGGCTGGTGTTAACTTATTAGCAGGCTCAGATAGTGGCGCTTACAATTCATACACCTACCCCGGAATTTCATTGCACAAAGAACTAGAACAAATGGTTATCAGTGGTATTTCGCCATTAGAAGCATTAAAAACATCGGCTTATAACGGGGCGAAATTTCTAAAACAAGATGCCGATTATGGGCTAGTTGCTGAAGGCAAAATTGCCGATTTAGTTGTACTTGATGCTAATCCCCTAGAAAACATTACAAATACGCAAAAAATTCATGCTGTTATTCAAAAAAATGATGTCCATACCGCTACTGAATTAGCCTCCTTGTTACAAAACGCCATTCAACATTAATACTACAATATGAAATTAAAAATCACCTTTATACTTTTTCTTATCGTCAGTTTTGCATCCTTTAGTCAAACCCTGCTAGTGCCTGATCGTGTTTTTGATGGAGAAAAGGTTTATGAACAATGGGTAGTTTTGGTAGAAGGTAATAAAATCACCTACGTAGGTGCACCTACAGGCATTCAACTTCCAAAAAACACCAAAACAATTTCACTAAAAGGCATGACCCTCATGCCTGGCTTGATTGAAGGCCATTCACACCTCTTGCTACACCCCTACAATGAAACCCCATGGAATGACCAAGTTTTAAAAGAATCGCCTGTAGAAAGGGCTATTCGTGGTAGCATACACGCCAAAAGATCACTTTTAGCAGGTATTACTACTACCCGAGACTTGGGCACTGAAGGAGCTGGCTATACGGATGTTTACTTAAAAAAGATGATTGACAAAGGTATCATTCCAGGACCGCGTATGTTGGTAGCTGGACCAGCAATTGTTGCCACAGGAGCTTATGGACCAAAAGGATTTCATGACGGAGTACAAGTGCCATTGGGAGCCGAGCCCGCCAGTGGCGTTGCCAATGTCATTGAAACAACACGTAGACAAATGGGTAATGGCGCTAATTTGATAAAAATTTATGCCGATTATCGCTGGGCAAAAGATGAGCCTTCGCAACCCACTTTTTTACAAGAAGAAATTAATGCCATTGTAGCCACAGCAACTAGCGCAGGTAAGTATGTGGTTGCCCATGCTAGCACTCCTGAAGGTATGCGCCGCGCTATTAATGCTGGTGTAGAAACCATTGAGCATGGTGATGGTGGTACCTTAGCCATTTTTAAACAGATGAAAGAAAAGGGAGTAGCCCTATGCCCTACGCTAGCTGCTGGTGACGCAATAATGCAATACAAAGGCTGGAAAAAAGGAAGTGACCCAGAGCCGGAAAGAATTATAGCAAAGAAAAAATCCTTTAAAGCCGCTTTAGCATCTGGTGTAACTATTCTTTTTGGAGGTGATGTTGGGGTATTTACCCACGGAGAAAATTACAGAGAATTGGAAATGATGGCTGCCTATGGAATGCCTGTTTTAGCAGTGTTAAAAGCAGCTACCTCAGTAAATGCCAACGTCTTTCATCTAGAAAATTTAGGACGTTTACAAAAAGGTTTTCTTGCCGATATTATTGCTGTACAAGGAAACCCCACAGCAAATATTAGCCAAATGCGAAAAGTGAATTTTGTTATGAAAGACGGCGTAATTTACAAGCAATGAATAGTGAAGAGCAAGCATATTGGACAAAACGTTACCAAGAAAACCAAACTGGATGGAACATTGGCTACCCCTCTACGCCACTAAAAAACTATATAGACCAGCTAACCAATAAAAACATAGCTATTCTAATACCAGGTGCTGGTAATGGCTATGAGGCTGAATATTTATGGCAACAAGGATTTAAAAATGTGTATGTGTTAGATATTGCTGCCGCTCCTTTAGAACAATTTCAAAAACGGAATCCTGACTTTCCAAAATCGCAGTTACTTTTAGAAGATTTTTTCACCCACAAAGCTACCTATGATCTCATTTTAGAACAAACCTTTTTCTGCTCCTTTGTTCCCACAGATGCCAATAGAAATGCCTATGCAAAACAGATGGCGAAGCTACTACAACCAAACGGAAAACTGGTAGGTGTTTGGTTTGATTTTCCATTAACAAACAATATGAAAGAACGTCCTTTTGGAGGAGATAAAAATCTGTATTTAAAATATTTATCACCCTATTTTAAAACAAAAACTTTAACAAGGTGCTACAATTCAATTCCACCGAGAAAAGACCGTGAATTGTTTGGAATATTTTTGAAGAAATAAGTCTCTGTATACTTCCAGTCTATAGCACTTTATTTATTTTAAGCTCCGTAAGTTTGAAATCTCGCACCAAATCTGATAAATAACACGTCGGTTTTGTTCCTATCAATAAATAAATGTGATTTGGTATGCCGTTTACAATTTTTGATTTTTATTAGCGATAATGTAATGCCCGAGATGTATTTGTATAATTCATCCTTCCATTCTTTTGAAATATGGTTTTGTCTGCCTTTTACTGTGAACTCAATATGAAAATATAATTGGGTATAGATACACAAAAAGCTCGTATACGATATTATCCTCTTTATTGTGCTGTTCTAATTGAAGATACTATGTTTTACACCCACCAAAACACTTGTTCAAACCATCTGAGGATGACAGAATTTGTACCCAAATTAAATTTTTACTTTCTGGGTACAAATCTTCCTGTAAAGTTTCAGTATATTTAAAACTTAATTTTTAACCATGATCAGAAAACTATTTGTACTCGCAATTTTTAGCATTAACCTTGTTGTTTTTTCTCAAGATTTTAAAATGGATCTTATTCAAGATCTTAAACCCAGAAACATTGGTCCTGGAGGCATGAGTGGTAGAGTAACCGCCATTGATGCAGTGCATAGTAACCCGGACATTATGTACGTAGGCACCGCCTCTGGTGGGGTATGGAAATCCACATCAGGCGGTATTAAATGGGAACCTATTTTCAATAAAGAAGCTACTGCTTCTATTGGTGCCCTTGCTATTCAACAATCTAATCCTTCGGTTATATGGGTAGGTACTGGCGAAGGGAATCCTAGAAACAGCTTAAATGGTGGCTATGGGGTGTATAAATCTTTAGATGGAGGTAAAAACTGGAAAGCCATGGGCTTAGAAAATACCCGGCATATTCACAGAATAAAAATTGACCCTACAGACCCCAATACAATCTATGTAGGTGCCATTGGTTCTCCTTGGGGTGAGCACCCAGAGCGTGGAGTATTTAAAACAACAGATGGAGGAGAAACGTGGAAAAAGATTCTTTTTGTGAATAACAAAACTGGCGTAGCCGATTTGGTAATGGATCCTACCAACCCCAATAAACTAATTGCTGCGCTGTGGGAACATAAACGTGAACCATGGTTTTTTAACTCTGGAGGAAAAGGAAGTGGACTTTATATGACGCATGATGGAGGAAAGAACTGGAAAAAACTAACCGAAGAAGATGGCTTACCCAAAGGAAATTTGGGTCGTATAGGAATAGCTATTGCGCCCAGTAAGCCAGATGTAATTTATGCACTTATTGAATCTAAAAAGAATGCGCTTTACAAATCTGTAGATGGTGGTTTTAAATGGAAAATGGTAAACAATAAAGCTGACATTGGTAATCGCCCTTTTTATTATTCAGAAATATATGTTGATCCTCAAAATGAAAATAGGGTTTATTCGGTATTTACTTACGTAAATGTTTCTGAAGATGGCGGCAAAAGCTTTAAACAATTAATGCCTGCCTACCGAGCAAATAACGGCGTACACCCTGATCATCATGCATGGTGGATACATCCAGAAAATGGCCAGTTCATGATGGATGGTAATGATGGTGGTATGAATATCACCAAAGACGGTGGCAAATCATGGCGTTTTATTGGTAATATTCCTGTGGCACAGTTTTACCATATCAACGTAGACAATGAGTACCCCTACAATGTATACGGAGGTATGCAAGACAATGGCTCATGGCGAGGCCCTGCCTATGTATGGCGCGAACAAGGTATTCGTAATAGTTATTGGCAAGAAATTTCTTTTGGCGATGGTTTTGACGTGATTCCTGATAAGGATAATGCTCAATTTGGGTATTCTATGAGTCAGCAAGGCTATGTATCACGCTATGATTGGAAAACGGGTAACAATTACAGTGTGCGCCCTACCCCACCAGATGCTACAACAAAACTCCGTTTTAATTGGAATGCTGCCATTGGTCAAGACCCATTTGATAACAGTACGGTGTATTTTGGGAGTCAATTTGTACATAAAAGTACCGATAAAGGCCTGACATGGACTGTGATTTCTCCTGACTTAACAACGAATGATCCTGAAAAGCAAAAGCAAAGTGAAAGTGGTGGCTTAAGTATTGATGCTACAGGAGCTGAAAATCATACCACTATTTTGGTTGTTGAGCCATCGCCCATAGAAAAAGATATGTTATGGGTAGGTTCTGATGATGGTCGTGTGCACTACACCCAAAACGGAGGTGAAACTTGGATAGATGTTACTAAAAACATCAAAGGCTTACCCGCTGGCAGCTGGATACCTCAAATAAAAGCTTCGAATAAAAATAAAGGAGAAGCACTTTTAATAGCCAATGATTATCGTCGTTTTAATTATACTCCCTATGCCTATAGAACCAAAAATTACGGTAAAACTTGGGAACGTATCGTTGATGAGAATGATGTAAAAAGCTATACACTTTCTATCGTTGAAGATATAGAAAACCCTAATTTATTGTTCTTAGGTACCGATGACGGACTATACATCTCTTTTAATGCTGGAGAAAAATGGCAAAAATGGACAGAAGGGTTTCCTACTGTTTCTACCAAAGATTTAATCATTCACCCCAGAGAACATGATTTGGTAATTGGTACTTTTGGTCGTGCTGCATGGGTTGTTGATGATATTAGACCCTTACGAGCTTTGGCAGCAGACAAAACTATTTTAAATGCTGATGCTAAAATTTTCACACCACCAACAGCCTATCAAGCTGCTTACCAACAACCTACTGGCAGTCGTTTTGGAGCAGACGCCTTGTATAACGCCACGAATAGAAAAAAAGGCGCCATGATTACCTATTATCTCAAAGAAGGAAAGAAAAAGGAAGACAAATCAAAAAAGGATAAAGAGAAAGAAAAAGAAGCTGACGACAAACCTAAATTAACAGGGGTACAGAAAAAAGATTCTATCCAATTTCAATTTTACGAGGGAGAGCGATTATTACGTACCTTAAAATATAAAACTCCTGAAAAAGCAGGCTTTCATAGAATTTACTGGAGAATGGATGAAAAAGGCCCCAATTACCCCTCACGAAAACTTTCAAAAAACAAAAATGAAAGCGGAGGAAGAAGGGTAAAACCAGGCACCTACACTGTAAAAATGTCTTTTGGAGATATCACAGACCAAACGATGATTACGGTAAAACCAGACCCCAGACTAAAAACATCGACAGCAGTAATAGCCGAAATATATGACGAGTCAGGTAAAATTGAGGCTATGACTCAAAAAGCAGCAGACGCTGTAAAACAATTGGTTGAAAGTAAAAATATTGCCAATAAATACGCTAAGGATCTTAAAGCACTAGATAAGGAAAAATTCAAAGCTCAAATTAAAGCATCAACTGAAATTGTAAAGGCTATTGACTCGGTAATGGCCATATACATTGGTAAAGAAGACAAGCGTCAAGGACTCACAAGAAGTCCTGATGTTACCGTTATGCAACGTATAAACAATGCTAGTTACTACGTAGCCTCGCGAAAAACAGGACTCACTGCAACAGAACGTAAGCTTATTTCATTTGCAAAAGCAGACCTTAAAGCGGCTTTAGAAAAAACAAACATGTTTTTTAATTCTTCATGGAAAACATACAAAACAACTATTGAAGAACTTGAAGTTTCTCCTTTCAAAGAGACCAAAATATTTGAATTGGACTAAATCAGTTACAAGAGGCTAGCTACTATTTTTAAAGCTAGCCTCTTGTTATTAGCTTCTTTTTTCAACCATTATTAATCCATGTGTGCCCTGTTTCTTTAAAACAAATACAACAAAACATCATCATGAAAAAAATCGCATCAATTGTAAGTATTATACTCCTAATTTCTGGTTGCCAAGAAAACACAAAAAAAACAGCAACGAGCATTGGAGAAACCATAAAAACCTATACCATTGAGCAAATGATGGATAATGAAGCTATTCGTGGCGGAAGTTTTTCTCCTGACAAATCAAAAATGTTGCTTTCAAGTAATCGTTCAGGTATTTTCAACATGTATACCATAGCTACTACCGGCGGTGAACTTAAGCCCATTACCCAATCAGATAGCTCATCAGTATACAGTATCTCTTATTTTCCTGATGATGAACGTATGCTTTTTCGCATGGACGGTAATGGCGATGAAATTTTTCATATTTACCTACGTGATATCGATGGGAGTCTAAAAGATTTAACCCCTGCAAAAGGTGCTAGAGCTAGCTTTAAAGGATGGGCTGCGGATAAGAATAGTTTTTTCTACAGCTCTAACAAAAGAGACAAACGCTACACCGACCTCTATGAAATGGACACAAAAACCTTTACTCCAAAATTGATATATCAAAATAATGATGGTTATTTTTTAGGGAATTTATCTAAGGACAAAAAATACCTGTCGCTGGTAAAACCAATAAACACCAATGACAACGATTTGTACCTGTATGGAATGAAAGACAAATCTTTAACTAAAATAAACAGTACCCAAAGTTCCAATACACCACAGGACTTTGACCCTGATGGAAAATCCTTGTATTATACTTCTGATGATGGCAACGAATTTGCGCAGTTAATGAAATACGATATTGCAGCAAAAACAAGCGAAAAAATTATGACCAAGAGCTGGGATATTGTTGGTTTATCTTTCACAGATAGTGGCAAATACAAAGTCATTTATGTAAATGAAGATGCTAAAAACGCTATTGAAATTATAGCTACCGCATCTGGAAAACATATAAAACTACCCACACTTAAAGGTATGAATGTTTCCAATGTAAATTTCTCTGCTGATGAAACATTGATGAGTTTTTATGCTGGTGGTTCTCATACCCCCTCAAACTTGTATGTTTATGATTTGGCCACAGCTACAAAAACGCAATTAACCAATGTGTTGAATGCTGAAATTCAACCGCAAGATTTAGTTCATGCCCAGGTTATTCGATACCCTTCTTTTGACGGATTAGAGATTCCTGCTATTTATTACAAACCACATCAAGCATCAGCAACCAATAAAGTACCCGCTCTGGTATGGGTACACGGTGGTCCTGGTGGGCAATCAAGACAAAACTTTAGTCCGCTGATTCAATATTTAACAAATCATGGATATGCTGTTTTAGCCGTTAACAACAGAGGCAGTAGTGGATACGGAAAATCATTTTTTCAAATGGATGACCGTAATCATGGTGACAAAGATTTAAAAGATTGCGTTGCAGGAAAAGACTGGCTGGCCAAACAGGTCGAAATTGATGCTGAAAAAATTGGAATAATTGGTGGTTCTTACGGCGGATACATGACTATGGCTGCATTAACCTTTACTCCTGAAGAATTTGATGTAGGCGTCAATATCTATGGCGTTACCAATTGGATACGTACACTCAGAAGTATTCCTGCATGGTGGGAAGCTCAAAAGGAAGCATTGTATCTTGAATTAGGAGACCCTAATAGTGCTGATTCTGTTCGTTTACGCAAAATATCACCCCTTTTTCATACAGATAAAGTAACCAAACCTTTACTCGTTTTACAGGGAGCGCAAGACCCGCGTGTACTGCAAGTAGAATCAGATGAAATTGTTGCTGGCGTTCGTAATAATGGGGTTCCTGTGGAGTATGTATTGTTTGACGATGAAGGACACGGTTTTGTAAAAAAAGAAAATCAAATAAAAGCCTATAGCGAAATCTTGAAATTTTTAGAAACGCACTTAAAGGGCGATAAAAGTATTGATTAATATCAATTATAGTTGCTTGCGCTAAGGGATATTAAATATGAAAAAACCTACCTATTCATTGGTTTTGACACCTTATAATACTCACTATAGAAGTACGAAATGGCGTATGCAGATAGCTTTTTAAGAAAATTTACTTGAACAATACTGCCGTTTTAAAATGACGAAATTTTAGTAATTTCTTTATCTGGTAGTATCGAACGGTTACTATTTGGTAAAACCTATATCTTTCCCATCTTCTCCATCACAAACAAGATAACAATAGGTATAGCTAAAAGTACAACCATAAGAGTGGAGGTAAAAACCAAATCAGGATTGAATAGTAAGGTTGCTACATATCCGCCAATAGCACCTCCAAAATGTGCTGTATGGCCAATGTTTCCCAAACGCTTTTTCATTCCGTAAATAGAATATAACAAATAGCCAATTCCAAGCACATATGCTGGAATGGGAATAGGAATAAAATATAGGTACAAATCCATACCGGGTTGCAATAAAATTGCAGAATACAATATGCCTGTTACTGCTCCACTAGCTCCTACGGCACTATAGTACGGTTCATCTTTATGAAAAAATACAGCCAACAAACTACCTGCAATTAAACTTACTACATATATAATCACAAATTTTGGCGCTCCAAACCCTTGAATGACAACGTTTGCAAAAAAATAAAGGGTTAGCATATTAAACAAAAGATGTGAAATGTCTACATGCAAGAAGCCAGAAGTCACCATACGTTCTTTTTGCCCTGAATTTATAGGACCTATGCAAAATTTATATCTTTCAAAAAAAGAAATATCACTAAAACCTTTGAGAGAAACGAGAATGTTTGCGCCAATAATAATTAAAGTGGCTAGGTGGATGTTATCCATTGAATAATACGTTAAATTAAGTGTCAAATATAACTATCTTTGCGCTAATATGTCTTTTACATGCAGCTACTTGTTTTTATTTTAGTATACCCTGCACTTTGGTTGGTTTCAATACTACCATATCGCATTTTTTATCTATTATCCGATTTCTTTTTCGTGTTGATATACCATGTTATTGGTTACCGAAAAAAGGTAGTTTATCAAAACCTTAAATTAGTATTTCCTGAGAAAAGTGAGGAAGAAATTCTTGGCATACGAAAAGACTTTTTTAAGCATATGTGTGATATGTTTTTAGAAATGGTAAAAACCATGAGCCTCAGTAAATCAGAAGTAAAAAAACGATTTAACGTCGTTAATATTGAAAAATTAATAGAAATTGAAAAAACAAAAAGCACCTTAATTTTACTACCTCATTACGCCAACTGGGAATGGCCAGTGAGTATGAATAATTATGTAAATTCAAAAGGGTATGCTGTTTATCAAAAAATAGGGAATGATTATTTTGATAAATGGATAAAAAGAGTTCGAGCTCGTTGGAATACCACTTTAATTTCGCAAAATGAAACCGTAAAAACCGTGGTGCGTAATAAACAAAATGGTATCATTGGCACATTTGGAATGGTAAGTGACCAATCGCCGCAGGTACATAGAGCCAAATACTGGACGGAATTCATGGGTATCAAAGTACCTGTTTTTGTTGGCGCAGAAACTATGGCAAGAAAAATGGATTTAGCCGTAGTTTTCTTAAAAGTAACCAAGGTCAAAAGAGGCTTTTATAATGCGGAATTTATTCCTATCACCACCTCGGGAAGCCAAACTGCAAAAAATGAAATTACCGATACCTTTTTAAGGTTGACAGAACAACAAATTAGGGAAAAACCGGCATACTACCTCTGGACTCACAAAAGATGGAAGCATAGAGACAAAGTACCTGAGGCTTTTAAGTAGCCTCTGGTCAGAAACACCTATTTTATCATTTAAACTGCAATTCATCGCCATTTTTTAGCTAAATCTTATTGGTTCTAAATCGAAAATAGACTAGAGAAGAGAGAAAGAGAGAAACGAGAACCAAGAAACAGGACTAGAAATACAATTTCTAACACGTGAAATGAACGAAACTAAGAATCTCATTTTTTCGCTTGTGGAGACAATGAATCAAGGCAAAATTTCCAATTTTACATAAAAAAAACTACATTTAGGTTTTGACCCTATATCAAACAAAGTCCAACCACAAAACCTATTAAAAAAATGGAAATTTTAGAAACGCTATACAATGAAATCATCGGATTTCTTGGAATTTCTCAAGCTTGGGAAATTTTAAGCACTGGTAATTATAGTGCTTTTAAAACCTACGAAGGTATTACTGCTTTAATATACCCTATTATACCTCTATTGCTTATTCTGGAGTTAATTTTAGGATTCATTTATAAAAAACCGCAAACCAAAGTATATAAAGTAAATTTTTTAATTTACCTATTTAATAGAATTGTAGGGCGGTTTATTGCCATTGCTATGGTTACCTATATCATTGGATGGCTTGAACCTTATGCACCTTTTAAAGCTGGCATAACTTGGTATTGGATAATTTACGGTTATATTGTTTGGGAATTTGGTCATTTCATTTACCACTATTTAGGGCATAAAGTACGGCTTTTTTGGTGCTTACATTCTACCCACCATGCCCCTGAAGATATGAACCTTTCGGTTACCCATGCCCATTTTTTTCTTGAAGCCCCTTATGCTGATGTGATTCGTACAACGGTATGTATTTTATTGGGCATTCAACCAGAACTTTTATTTGTAATCATGTTTATTGACGGTACTTACGGTGCATTTATTCATGTGGGTGAAAACCTTATTAAAGATGGCCGCTTAGGTTTTTTAAACAAGCTAATTTTAACCCCTTCGCATCATCGGGTGCATCATGCTAGAAACCCTTTATATATGGATACTAATTTTTGTAATCTTCTCAATATTTGGGACAAAGTGTTTGGCACCTACCAAGATGAGCAATACGATATTGACATTCAATACGGAATTACCCGAGAAATGGATTCAGGGAATTTTATTGATGTTTATTTTGGCGAAATCATAGCTTTGGTAAAAGACATCTTTCATGCTCCTGGGCTGAAAAATAAATTCCTGTACATCTTTATGCCCCCAGGATGGAGTCATACAGGAGCACACCAAACAGCCAAAATTGTACGAAATAATTACATTGAAGCTACAAAAAAGTAAACAAGAACAGCCTAAACATATTAGGTACACTGTTAAAAATAAGTATAAACTATAAAGGCTCGTCTGCTTAGCAAACGAGCCTTTATAGTTTATTCTAGATGAGATGAGAAAATGAACAACATCACACCAAGGGTCCACGATATGCTTCCGAAAAAATAACTGCCATTGACAGACAAAACCTTAATAATGAATGCTTTGATTGTCAATCAGTGATTAAATTCCTGCAGCTTCCTTTATCTCATTAATAATTCTATCCGCTAGCAAATCGGCTTCTGACTGACTTTTGGCTTCGGTATAAATCCTGATAATGGGTTCTGTATTTGACTTGCGCAAATGCACCCAATTCTCTGGAAAATCAATCTTTACCCCATCAATAGTAGAAATTTCTTCATCCTTGTATTTTTCAGCCATAGCAGTTAATATAGCATCCACATCCAAATCAGGTGTTAGCTGTATTTTCTTTTTGCTCATGAAATACGATGGATAACTGGCTCTAAGTTCAGCAACAGTACCACCCTTTTCTGCCATCAACATTAAAAATAGTGCAGTACCAACGAGTGAGTCACGTCCATAATGGCTTTCAGGGTAAATAATACCTCCGTTACCCTCACCACCTATCACGGCATTATTAGCTTTCATTTTTGTTACTACATTCACCTCACCTACCGCAGCAGCCTCATAGGTACCGCCATGTTTTTCTGATATATCACGTAATGCCCTCGAAGAAGACAAATTAGAAACGGTATTGCCTTTCGTTTTACTCAAAACATAGTCAGCACAAGCAACCAAGGTATATTCTTCGCCAAACATTTCGCCGTCATTACTAATAAAAGCTAAACGGTCTACATCGGGGTCAACAACAATTCCGAAATCTGCTTTTTCTTTAATAACCAATTCACAAATATCCCCTAAGTGCTCTTTTAGCGGTTCAGGATTATGAGGAAAATGCCCTGATGGTTCACAATACAATTTTACAACTTCCACACCAAGTTCTTCCAAAAGCTTTGGAATAGCAATTCCTCCAGTAGAATTAACTCCGTCAACGACCACCTTAAATTTTGCTTTTCGGATAGTATCGGCATCCACCAAAGACAAATTCAAAACTTCATCAATATGTATGTCTATATACGAATCGTTTCTGGTGATGCTTCCTAAATCATCAACTTCAGCAAAAGAAAAATCTTCTTTCTCGGCTATTTCTAGAATTAAAGCTCCTTCGGCAGCGTTTAAAAATTCTCCTTTCTCATTCAATAATTTTAAGGCATTCCATTGCTTAGGATTGTGACTTGCGGTAAGAATAATACCCCCATCAGCTTTTTCTAATGGTACTGCAATTTCAACAGTTGGCGTTGTTGAAAGGTCTAAATCAATTACATCAATACCTAAACCTACCAAGGTAGAAACCACCAAATTCTGAATCATTTCACCTGATAGTCGAGCATCACGCCCAATAACTACAGTTAGTTTTTCCTTTTTAGCATATTCTTTTAGCCATACGCCATAGGCAGCAGCAAATTTGACCGCATCTATAGGGGTTAAGTTATCGCCTGATTGTCCTCCTATGGTACCACGTATACCTGAAATTGATTTGATTAGTGTCATATTAAATTGAAAAGTTTTTTACAAATATAACGGTATCCACTAAAACCTATTATGCTAATTTGTAAATTCGGCCATAATACAACAATTTAACTCGCTTGATACGTTAAAACTTCTCATGAGGCTTTAAGTTGGAATAAAACACAGCGTGGCGGTTAATTTTGAAGCAATAGATTTTTTTAATCATAAAGCGGGTTTAGTTATGAATTTTTTAGCGCACATTTATTTATCTTTTGGTGATGATGAAATTACCTTAGGAAATTTCATTGCTGATAGCATACGAGGCAATAAATACAAACACCTTCCTGAGCGCGTACAAAAGGGAATTACCTTACATCGCTATATAGATACCTTTACCGATGCACACCCAACCGTTAGAAAAAGTACTAAGCGCTTGCATAAAAACTATAGTCATTACAGTGGTGTTATTGTTGATATTTTCTACGACCATTTTTTGGCAAAAAACTGGAGTGAATACTCAGACACGCCTCTGGACGTATTTGTAGATAATTTTTATGACCTGCTAGAAGACAACTATGAAATACTACCGCATGGTGTGCAACATATGATGCCCTACATGATAGCTGATAACTGGATTTATAATTACTCAAAAATGCAAGGCATTGGAAGAGTACTTAATGGTATGAATAGAAGAACCAAAAACAAATCGAAAATGAACTTTGCCATTTTAGACCTAGAAGAACATTATGATAGGTTTGAAACAGAGTTTACTTCTTTTTTTGAAGAACTAACCGCCTATTCTAAACAAAAATTTATTTCATTATAAGGATAGTATTGTATTACTTTAGTACGTAAATTTTGAGCAAACACATCTTTAATAACCTATAGAACAACACAGTAACTACCAAAAAAAAATTGATATGAAAAGGCTAATTTTAATCGTATTACCGCTACTATTCTTTCTAAATTGCAAAAAGCAGGCTACCCCACCCACAGGTGTGGTTGCTGAGAAAGCGATGGTAGTTTCTGCCCGTGAAGAAGCCTCAAAAATAGGCATAGAAATTCTCAAAAAAGGTGGTAATGCTTTTGATGCTATGGTGGCTACTGAAATGGCACTTGCTGTTGCTTACCCCTTTGCAGGAAATTTAGGGGGTGGTGGTTTTATGGTGTATAGGCAAGCTAATGGTGATGTAGGTGCCTTAGATTACAGAGAAAAAGCGCCACTATCTGCTCACAAAGACATGTATTTAGACTCCTTAGGAAATGTAATACCCAATATGAGTACACTGGGTGCTACAGCTGTAGGAGTACCTGGCACCGTTGCTGGGATTATTGCCGTACATAAAAAATTTGGCAAACTTCCGTTAAAAGAAATTTTCGAACCCGTTATTGCCTTGGCGGAAAATGGAGTTGTGGTAACCAAAAATCAAGAAAAAAGATTGGCTAGCCAACGAGAGAAATTCATCGCTGTAAATGGCGATAGTACTTTTTTTGCGAATCCATTTAAAACAGGTGATGTAATTAAATACCCCAATTTAGCCAAAACCATGCGCAGCATTGCAGCAAATGGTCGTAATGGATTTTACAAAGGTGAAGTTGCGCAGAAATTAGCGGCTTTTATTCAAGCTAAAGGAGGCTTTGTTACTGAAGAAGATTTGGCTAAATATGAAGCTAAATGGAGGCAACCTATCATTTTTAATTATAAAGACCTACGTGTTATCTCCATGAGTCCACCTAGTAGCGGGGGTGTTACAATGAATCAAATTTTAAAAATGATTGCGCCATATGACATTGGTAGTTTTGGGCATAATTCAGCAAAAACCGTTCAACTTTTCACAGAAGCCTCTCGTAGAGCTTATGCTGATCGCAATTATTTTTTAGGTGACCCCGATTTTGTTGATATACCACTCGATGTACTTTTAAGTGATTCCTACTTACAAGAGCGTATGCATAATTTCTCATGGGATAAAGCAACAAAATCTGCTGAGGTATCACATGGCGATATTGAAATTATAGAAAGTATGGAAACTACCCACTACTCTATTGTTGATGAAGAAGGTAATGCTGTTTCCGTGACAACGACATTAAATGGTGCTTATGGTTCTAAATTGTATTCCGATGAGCTTGGATTTTTCCTGAATAATGAAATGGATGATTTTAGTGCAAAACCAGGTGTTCCTAATATGTTTGGACTTATTGGTGCTAAAGCCAACAGTATAGCTGCTGAAAAACGTATGCTAAGCAGTATGACACCTACCCTAGTAGAGAAAGATGGTAAATTATGGATGGTTGTTGGTACCCCAGGTGGTTCAACAATTATCACTGCTGTTACACAAACAATTCTTAATGTTTACGAATTTAACTTAAGCATGCAAGAGGCTGTAAACGCCCCTCGATTTCATCATCAATGGCTACCTGATATGGTTATTTTTGAGCCTGATGGATTTTCTTCAGCACTTAAAAATGAACTCAAAAACAAAGGATATATTATTAACGAAGAGCGCACTCCTATCATTGGAAAAGTAGATGCCATTCGCATATTACCTGACGGAAAACTGGAAGGTGGTGCAGATAAAAGAGGTGATGATACCGCTGTAGGGTACTAATACATGAATTGAAAATGAATAGAATACTCAAAATAATACTAAAAGTAAGTGGTTTTCTTGCAGTATTTGTTGTTATTACTTTTGGCATCTTATATGCCGTTTATAACCAACCCTTACCTATAGGAAAAAAAGGTAGTGAGGCAGATGCTTTGGCAACAAAAATGCTAAAGGCCATTCATCATGATGCCTATAAAAAAACACGATATTTAGAATGGTCTTTTGCCGGTGGAAAACACCAATACAAATGGGACAAAACAAATGGAAAAGTTCGTGTGCAATGGAATGACCATACGGTAGAATTAAATTTAAATACACCAAATAAGAGCGAAGTTTATACAAATAATGTTCTTGAATTGAATACTGAAAATCGGAGTGATATCATAGAAAAAGCAATAGCCTACTTTAATAACGATTCTTTTTGGCTAGTAGCACCTTTTAAAGTTTTCGATAAAGGCACTTCAAGAAGCCTAATCACTTTAGAAGGTGGAACTGAAGCATTGTTAGTACAATACTCCTCAGGAGGAACAACACCTGGGGATGCTTACCTATGGAAATTACAAGCCAACGGTTTTCCTGAAAGCTATCAAATGTGGGTGAAAATAATTCCCATAGGAGGTCTGCAAGCTAGTTGGGAGAATTGGAAAGTTATGGAAAGTGGTGTCTTTTTACCCACCTCTCATAAATTAGGGCCCGTAACCATAACCATGGGAACCGTACGCGGGTATAATTAAACCTTATTAAAAACTGGCTACTCAGCAAGAGACTGAGTAAGCATTTTTAGAAGAAATATCCAATAAACAGGCCTAAAAAGAAATAGCAAAATCACCTTCTAGACACTGGTATTAAACCACATACAATACTTGTTATTGATATTCTTTTAAGCTCATCAACTATTGGTTATCTTTGCGCTTTTCTAATTTACACCAATAAATTGTACTATGTCTTTAAATCAATTGAATGCCATATCACCTATTGACGGTCGATACCGTAACAAAGTAGCTAACACAGCTCCTTACTTTTCAGAAGAAGCTTTAATTAAATACAGAGTTAGAGTAGAGATTGAATACTTTATTGCACTTTGTGAAATTCCGCTGCCACAACTTAAAAATTTTAATGCTGCTAAGTTTGATGCACTTCGTGATATCTATTTAAATTTTGAGACGGCAGATGCCACAGAAATTAAAGAAATAGAAAAGGTTACCAACCATGATGTAAAAGCCGTTGAGTACTTTATCAAGAAAAAATTTGATGCTTTAAAATTGTCTGATTTTAAAGAATTTATCCATTTTGGTTTAACTTCTCAAGACATTAACAATACGGCTATTCCGCTTTCGTTAAAAGAAGCCATGAATGATGTATATGTGCCCTTATATTATGAAATTTTAGGGAAATTAGATGAACTTGCTACAGCGTGGGCCAATGTACCAATGCTTGCGCGCACCCATGGCCAACCAGCGTCTCCTACCCGCTTAGGAAAAGAGATTAGCGTTTACGTTCAACGATTAAAAGAGCAATTTAATTTATTGAATGACATACCAAGTGCAGCAAAATTTGGCGGTGCTACAGGTAACTATAATGCGCACAAGGTAGCTTACCCAAATATAGATTGGAAGGCATTTGGGCAAAAATTTGTACAAGAAAAACTAGGTCTTTATCATTCATTTCCTACCACCCAAATAGAGCATTATGACCATATGGCAGCTTTGTTTGACACCCTAAAGCGTATTAATACAATCATCATAGATTTAGACCGAGATTTTTGGACCTATGTTTCTATGGATTATTTTAAGCAACGTATTAAAGCCGGTGAAGTAGGCTCATCAGCTATGCCACACAAAGTGAATCCTATAGATTTTGAAAATTCAGAAGGTAATTTAGGTTTAGCCAATGCACTATTTGAACACTTATCTGCAAAGCTTCCTGTTTCAAGATTACAACGCGATTTAACAGATAGTACCGTATTACGTAATATAGGAGTCCCTTTTGCACACACTATGATTGCTTTTCAATCTTCTTTAAAAGGTCTTGGTAAATTATTATTAAATAAAGAGAAGTTTGAGCAAGATTTGGAGAATAACTGGGCTGTAGTTGCCGAAGCTATTCAAACAATATTGAGAAGAGAAGGCTATCCAAATCCTTATGAAGCACTAAAAGGACTAACACGAACTAATGCTAAAATAAACCAACAATCTATTTCTGATTTTGTTGATACATTAGAAGTATCTGATGCTATTAAAAAGGAACTTAAGGTTATTACCCCTAGTAATTATACAGGCATTTAATGCGCTGTTAATCGTCCTTTAAGTAAAACAAGATATTTTTACTTGATTTTCACCCCACCGAAATGAGGATTGATTACAAAGAAAAAGACCGCAAATCATGCGGTCTTTTTTTATAATATAATGGTTAATTATACTACTGTTATCCTTTTTTCTGAATCTCCACTGAATGTGGGTAAGGAATTTCAATATTCGCTTTATCAAGTGCCAATTTACTTCCCTCAACAGTTGCAAAATATACATCCCAGTAGTCTTCTGGTTTACAGAAAGGTCTTACAGCTAAATCTACCGAACTATCACCCAAATTAGCAACGTTAACCGATGGCGCAGGGTCTTTAAGTACCTTAGGGTTTGAAGTAAGTACTTCTAAAAGAACCTCTTTCGCTTTTTTCATGTCCTCACCATAGCCAATACCCACCTGCGTATCTACACGTATTTTTCCTTCTGCAGTGTAATTAACAATATTTCCATTGGCCATAGCACCGTTTGGTACAATGGCTAACTTATTATCAGGAGTAATTAACTTTGTTGTAAATATTTCAATTTCTTTAACCACACCCAATGTACCTTGAGCTTCAATTAAATCGTTAATTTTATAGGGTTTAAAAATTATTAAAAGCACACCACCTGCGAAGTTTGACAATGATCCTTGTAGTGCTAAACCAATGGCTAAACCTGCAGCTGCCAATATAGCGGCAAAACTAGTTGTTTCAACACCTAATTTTGAAATCACCATAACTATTAAGAAAATTCTTAAAGCCCAGCTAGCCAAACTTAAAAGAAATTTCTGAAGTGATTCATCATAATCTTTCTTCATCATGCCTTTTTTCAAAAGGCCCATTAATTTTTTAATAATAAAAGAACCAATAATATAAATGATAATAGCTCCTATTACCTTAGGGCCATATTCAAAAACAAAATCAATTCCTTTGTCAATCCATGTTTGTGCGTTTTCCATAATTTTTTAAACGTGTTTTTATGTTAGTATTCTCAATTTTTAAGACACAAATTTATCAAGAAGGTCACAATTGACACCATTTTTATTTTACTAAAATAGCTGTGATAAACTAGGTCACTCTAAAACAAACGGTTACAAAAATATTTTTGAAGCAAAAAAACGGTATCGTTAATAATCGATTTTTATTGTATTTTTTTCGATGAACGGTTGCAAAATCGACAAAATGTACAATTTATCGGTTGAAATGCTTAAATTTAACATAAATTAAGAAGATGTAAGCCACTTAATTACTACATTTGAAATACTTGTTTATCCGAATAATAACTAAATCACTCTAAGAAAATGAAAACAAAGAGAATTATTTTTGGCCTATTGGCTTGTGTTACCTTATTAGCTGTATCATGTGAACCAAGTAACACTGCTGATGAAGATGAACTATATGAAGTTGGTATTCATAAAGATAAATTAGATCGAAAAATCTAAGTTAATTTAATTACTAAAAAAGAGACAAAAAAAAATTGTCTCTTTTTTTATACTATTTTATAAAATTTATCGTTACCACTATTCATCCAAGATTGTCCTCTCCCTCCAAAATGACCAAAACTACAAACAATTTAAAGGCTAAAAGAAAAATTATAATTGAATCAGCAATAGTTTTTTTTATTGCGCTGTCTCCTTTCTTATACAAAATTTACGATTACTTACCCAACAATGACCCAGAGGCAACAATTTCATTTTTAGGGTTCACCATCGATAGTAATGGCTTTAGTGATATTTCTACCTACGTTTGGTTTCTTATGAGTAAGTTCGTACCCTTATACTTATTGATTTTTTGGTTTTTAACATCAAAAAACTGGTGGTATCATATTATTCTAATTCCTATTGCTATGTATTCATTGCAATTATTTGAAGTATTTTTTGATTCAGATAATTTCATTGACACAGAAAACATTTGGTGGCTATTACCTATATGTATGGTTGTGATTCCTTTTGTTTATTTTATTCGCATTAAACTATATGACCGGTATGTAAATGGTATTGACTTAGAGGCTATGGAAGCAGAACTTAATACACTCAAAGAAAAACAAAAAAATAGTAACTCCAATTCCTACCAACAATATTAAAGCAGTAAAATTCAGACTATTTTTTTCCTAAAGCACATATAAAGCATTCGTTTACAATTACCTGCCTACTTTTAACTAAACTGAGGAAAAGATGTTATACTTTTCTAATAATCGTGGCTAGTCCATGTAAAAAAATGGTTTGTAAAGTAAGATAATGTTCCACATCTGTCTATATAGCAATGATTTTCAGCTGTTCAAATAATTTCTACAGCTTCTCAATTCTCGTAACAAGCGATTCACATAAAAATTGTAATTTTGATGTACTCAATTTTTTCATTGAAAAGAACACTAGTACATGAACCAGCCTACCTCGCCTTTTAGTAAGCAACAATTGCTACCGCAAGAAGAAACGCTAGAAATATTAAAGCAAAAAGGAGAACTTTTCATTGGTATTCCTAAAGAAAATCAGTTTCATGAAAAACGAATTTGCTTAACTCCTGATGCAGTTAATGCTATTACTTCTAACGGGCATCGCATACTTATAGAAGCCGGTGCTGGCGAAGGTGCCTTTTATAGTGACTTAGAATATACCGAAGCTGGTGCCGAAATTACAACAGACACAAAAAAGGTTTTTGGTTGTCCGTTAATTTTAAAAGTTGAGCCTCCTACCTTTGCTGAAATCAAACTCATCAATCCGCAAAGTACCGTTATATCAGCATTACAAATAAAGATACAGACAAAAAAATACTTCGAAATTTTAGCTAAAAAGCGAATAACCGCAATAGCTTTCGAGTATATCCGTGATGAAAATGGGAAATATCCCGTAGTACGTTCACTGAGTGAAATAGCAGGGATATCATCTGTATTAATTGCTTCCGAAATTTTGGCAGCTACTAATGATGGTAACGGTCTAATGTTTGGAAATATTAGTGGTGTACCCCCTGTTGAAGTAGTCATCATTGGCGCTGGAACCGTTGGAGAATTTGCTGCACGTTCAGCTATTGGTTTGGGAGCGAATATTAAACTGTTTGATAATTCAATTACTAAATTACGTAATATTCAAACCAATTTAAAGCAAACCGTTTACACTTCAACCATTCAACCTAAAAATTTAAAAAAGGCATTGCGCAGATGCGACGTTGCCATTGGAGCAACACGAGGTAAAGACCGTTCACCTGTAGTTGTGACAAGCGATATGGTTGAATGTATGAAAAAAGGTGCCGTAATTATAGATGTAAGCATTGACACCGGCGGATGTTTTGAAACAAGTGAAATTACATCACACGAAAAACCTACTAATGAAAAATATGGTGTAATTCATTATGCTGTACCAAATATCCCTTCAAGATATCCTAAGACTGCTACGATATCAATAAGTAATATCTTTACTCCGTATCTCTTAAAACTAGGTGAAGATGGTGGGCTTGAAAACTCACTTCGCTTTGATAAAGGTTTAAGAAACGGCTTATACATGTACCATGGCATACTTACTAGCAAGCCTGTAGGCGAATGGTTTGATTTACAATACAGTGATATCAATTTTTTAATATTTTAATATATGTTCATTAAGCGATTGGGATATTTTATGGTCGGACTTTCCATCGGACTTGTGTTTCTCACATTTTTTCTAAAAAAGAAATCAGATGAAACTGGAGTTTCTTTTTGTTATTTACCCAATTGTAGGGTTTTAAAAGACCTACGTTCAAAGCCTATTTATTATGCTGATGCTATTTCAAAAAGACTTGAAAGCAAGGAACTAGATACCGTACTATTGCATAGCTTTTTTGTTGATGGTGACGTAAACTTTGGCGCCAGTGACACGGAAGCTAAAACGTGTAAAACATACCTGATAGAAAAAGAAATTGAGGGAGTATTAACCATACTTACAGTTCGTAATTGCACAAAAAAAGCAGTTATTACGGCGCTTAAGCCTTAGTTTTTTAGTCAACTCTATTTTCGCTATCAATTTCTAAAACCTGAATTATGCAAGGTGAAATTCAAAGCTCCCCATCACAAAGAAAACCATAGCGGCAAGTATTACTTTACGAAATGGTGATACAATGTTCATATTGTTATTAAACACTATGACATTGGCTAAAATCCAATAAGTAATATTTAAAACCATATTTTAAATATCGTTTCAAGTCAAATTTACTTAAAACAAAGTGAGTTAATTTAAAAAAAGCAAATGTATATAAAATCATAACTGATTACATCAATCAGAATACGCTTTTGAAGCTTACGATAAACAGAATATTTCAAAAAAAGATTGATGCATTATAGGGTTAGTTCACATCGATTAGGTGGTATTAAGGTTCAAAAAAAACATAATTAAAATTACTTTTTCAGATAGCGCCTTATACAACTTAGCCAGATATCATTTAGTTACACCTAAAACAAAAAAGATGTTTACTTCTCCAATTATTAAAAGTAGTTGATAGGTAACATAAAAGCACTAGCTATTTTCATATATTTGATTAAGCATAGAACTATGAAATTAGCTTCAATTATACTTTATTTTTTATGTACGCTGCAGATAAACGCTCAATCTAGGGATTTAAATCAGAGGACAAAAAACAGTAAAAGTTACCGTGTTTTAATAGAAGAGACCAAATCGCAAAGCTTTGCAAATCGAGTAAAAGAAATTGAAGCCTATTATGCCGATCCCAGCCATACCGAACAACGAGATTATAAGAAGTTTTTACGTTGGAAGTTCTTTGCTGAAAATCGATTAGATGCTAATGGAAATATTGCCAATATTAGCAAATTTACCTATGATGCTTTTCTAAACCAAAAAAAGACCCTTGACAAGAATAAACAAAACACTTCCATATGGGCAAAGATAGGAGATAATAATGCATGGGAGAATGTGACCAATGAGCTACCCTTGCAGCGAGGTCGGGTTGATTGTGTAGCAGTCGATCCGGCAAATCACAATATTGTCTATGCTGGCGCTAATACCGGCGGCGTTTGGAAAACTACTGATGGCGGTTCGCATTGGATTCCTATAACAGATAACTTACCAACACTAGGGGTTACTAGTATTGTAATAGACCCCAGTTCTCCAGTAAATAATAGAAAAATATTTGTTCTTATGGGTGATGGTGGCTGGGGCACCCAATATCATACTACAGGTATTTTTGTAACCAATGATGGCGGAGTAACATGGGAGCCTAATAGCTTACAATTTGATGAGACTTTTTCTTTTGCCTCTGCTAGAAAATTGGTGATGGATCCTAATGATTCTAATATCCTATATGCCGTTTTTTGGTCTGAAATCTACAAAACAACTAATAAGGGTAATACTTGGACAAAATTAAATATTAAAAACAAAAATAATTATGGTTTCTATGATTTAGAAATATGCCCAAATGATAGCCAAACATTGTACGTATGTGAACGAGACACACAATTTCATAGATCTACTAACGGAGGTATGAGCTGGGACAATGTAACTATCCCCGTAGGCTTATCAACTGGCATTGCCCAAACTGGTATTGCAGTTACTAAAGCCAACCCAAATGTGGTTTATTATTTAAGTATGGACAACCACGCAACAAATAACTCAAAATTTGCTGGAATATATAAATCTACAGACAAAGGGCTTACATTTTCTTTATATGAAGATGATTTACCTGATCCGTTTTTTCTATATCAACAATATGGTTTGGCTGAAATTGTAGTCTCTGAAACGGATGAAAATGAACTTTTTGTGGGGAGTTTTAATACCTATAAATATGCATCTAACACTTCAGAATTTAAAGTAATTGATAATACAAAAACACACGTAGATGTAAGGGGTTTATACCTCATTAACGAACGGTTATTTAGTTGTAATGATGGCGGTTTAAATGTATCTGATGACTATATAAATTGGAAAGATATTTCAAAAGGAATGCTTATTAAACAAATTTATGAACTTGACACCGATTTTAATAATTCACATAAAATATACTTAGGAACCCAGGATAATGGATTTTCAATAGTAAACAATGGGATTGAAGAAGATATAAGTGGTGGTGACGTCTATAGTGTTTCAGCTTCTAAATTATTTGATCGCGTATACTATAATGTTGGTTTTTGGAGGCTCGCAGTAGCTAATACTAATCCTAATGAATTTAAAAACACCAAAACTATTAGTCGTGGTAGTAAACCATTAGTAGTATACGATTCCTACACAAACAACAATGTAGACACCGATGCATTATTGATTGCAGATGGTTACGACCTAAAAAAAGTACTTGTTAATGGAGATTTTAATTTTGCGACCACCAATTTAACCAATAATCAGTTTGATATACGATGGAATAAACTTGTTGTTTCACAAACAGATAAAAATTATTTCTATGGTATAGGAACAGGTTGGAGTACAAATATAAACAGATTAGTAAAATCAAATAATATATTTGATCGCAAGCCTAATTTCACCGATTTATCAGCTAAATTACCTCCATTTTCAAATAAAATATCGAGTATAACCATGAGTGAGGATGAGCCCGAAAAGGTTTGGTTTTCAAGTGGTGGTTATAACGCCTCTGAAAAAGTGTTCCATTCCCAAGATGGTGGAGAAAGTTGGATAAATATGTCTGCAGGCTTACCTAACACTCCAGTAAATAGCCTAGCTTATCAAAAGCTTGAAGATACTGATATTATCTATGCTGCCACTGATATAGGAGTCTATTATTTTATGCTAAAAAATAACACAGAATGGTTACCTTACAGTTCTGAAACCCTGCCAAAATCGATAGTTAATTCTTTAAAATATAACAAAAACGATAACATACTTACCGCAGGAACCTGGGGAAGAGGTATTTGGCAAATAGAGGCGATTGCTGAAGTACCTACCCTCCTTTCTGTAACTCCCGATACAAAAACTGTAGCTGCAGCAATGGGTACCACCACCTTTACTGTTACATCAAATGTAGATTGGTCAGTCAATGAAACTGCTGATTGGGTAACAGCAGTAAAGACCAACCCCACTACCCTTACTGTTTCGTATGACGAAAATAAGCATATCACTAATAGAAATGCTACGCTGACAATTTTTGCTAATTCAATTACCAAAGAAGTTAACCTAATTCAAAACAGAGCTGTTCCTAACATTACGATAACTCCCGAAACAAAAACTGTAGCTCCAACAATGGGCACAACTACCTTTACTGTTGCATCAAATATAGATTGGTCAGTCAATGAAACTGCAGATTGGGTAACAGCAGTAAAGACCAACCCCACTACCATTACTGTTTCGTATGACGAAAATAAGCATATCACTAATAGAAATGCTACGCTGACAATTTTTGCTAATTCAATTACCAAAGAAGTTAACCTAATTCAAAACAGAGCTGTTCCTAACATTACGATAACTCCCGAAACAAAAATTGTAGCTGCAACAATGGGCACAACTACCTTTACTGTTGCATCAAATATAGATTGGTCAGTCAATGAAACTGCTGATTGGGTAACAGCAGTAAAGACCAACCCCACTACCCTTACTGTTTCGTATGACGAAAATGAGCATACCACTAGTAGAAATGCAACGCTGACCATTTTTGCTAATTCAATTACCAAAGAAGTTAACCTAATTCAAAACAGAGCTATCCCCAACATTACGATAACTCCCGACACAAAAACTGTAGCTCCAACAATGGGCACCACCACCTTTACTGTTGCATCAAATGTAGATTGGTCAGTCAATGAAACTACAGATTGGGTAACAGCAGTAAAGACCAACCCTACTACCCTTACTGTTTCGTATGACGAAAATGAGCATATCACTAGTAGAAATGCAACGCTGACCATTTTTGCTAATTCAATTACCAAAGAAGTTAACCTAATTCAAAACAGAGCTATCCCCAACATTACGATAACTCCCGACACAAAAACTGTAGCTCCAACAATGGGCACCACCACCTTTACTGTTGCATCAAATGTAGATTGGTCAGTTAATGAAACTGCTGATTGGGTAACAGCAGTAAAGACCAACCCCACTACCATTACTGTTTCGTATGACGAAAATGAGCATATCACTAGTAGAAATGCTACGCTGACCATTTTTGCTAATTCAATTACCAAAGAAGTTAACCTAACTCAAAACAGAGCTATCCCCAACATTACGATAACTCCCGAAACAAAAACTGTAGCTGCAACAATGGGCACAACTACCTTTACTGTTGCATCAAATGTAGATTGGTCAGTCAATGAAACTGCAGATTGGGTAATAGCAGTAAAGACCAACCCCACTACCCTTACTGTTTCGTATGACGAAAACATAAAAAAAGAACAAAGAAGCGCCCCTATAAACATACTTTATGCGGATAAAACATCAACAATAAGCGTAAAACAAAAAGAAACTGATAAAACATCAAACCATGAGTTGAGAGGAGGCACAATAACCGTTTTTCCAAACCCTGCAAATGAAAAATTTTATTTAAAGTGTGATACAGATATCGTTTCGCCGGTTGAGGTAAGTATCTATAATATAGCTGGCGACAAAGTAAAATCAATCTTTATTACAGAACTTTTCGCAGCGAGTCCATTAGAGGTCGATATTTCATCTTTTCAAGCAGGCATGTATATTATTAAAATAAATAATACTGAAATCTATAAACTAAAAAAGATTTTGAAAAATTAAACTACCGTTCTTCGAAAAAATAACACCATCAAATTTCTCTCAAGTCTACTAATCGTTATTAATTAAATTCATTACAGCTTTTTGCTAATGACATATTTGGTATTTTTATTGAAATATAATTTCACAGAATAGCTACAAGTTAAATTACCCACCCTCTCTCTAGATAATCAAAGCATCACGAAAAGCCTTAAAGTCAAAAAGATACTTAAATGATAACCCTTAATTTTAAATTAGTGTGGTGCTATCAGAGTTCTAAATTTATAGAATTGTTATAGCAGAATAGAAATATTCTATAGCGGATAATTTTATCCTTTATAAAATACGCCGTATATTTGCCTAATAAATAGCTAAAATATGTTTTCAAAATCGTGTGAATATGGACTTCGAGCAATAATATTTATTGCACAACAAAGCGCACAAGATCATAAAGTGAGTTTAACGACCATATCAGAAGCTGTAAATTCACCCCAAGCATTTACAGCAAAAATATTACAACAACTAACACGTAATAATGTTGTTAAATCCATTAAGGGACCTTATGGTGGATTTGTTATAGAAAATGGAAAAATGGATCGTATTAAACTTAGTGATGTTGTAAATATATTGGATGGTGATGCTATTTATACCAATTGCGGTTTGGGTTTAAATAAATGCAATGAAAAATCACCTTGTCCCTTGCATTTTAAGTTTGTTGAAGTTAGAAACGGACTTAAAAAAATGTTAGAAACTACCACCTTGGCAATGGTTGTTAATGACATGAATGAAGAGCTATTTTTTTTAAAACGCTAAAAATATTAACCACATAAAGGATAAAAAGATCCTCTTATACGATATAAAATTACTTTATATACTGATAACAATATTTAAAATAATAACAGATAAATAAACAATAATTATGAAAAAAGCTTCCTTAGTTGACAATATTACATACAAAAAAAATCTAAAACCTGCGGTCACGGTTCTATTAAAAACAGCGAACACCAAAGAAGTTCGTATCGTCATGAAAAAAGGCCAATTGATGAAAGAACATCAAGCCCCTTTTCCTATAATCATTGAAATGTTTGAAGGGGAAATCGTTTTTGGCATCAACGGAAATAAACAACTATTAAAACGAGGAGATATCATTGCTCTTGATGCAAATATACCCCATGATTTGTCTTCCACATCAGATTGCATCATTCGCTTATCAATCTCTATCCTTGATAAAATAGAACGGGTTAATAAAGTTATACAATAATACATACGATAAGTATACTACTGCCATTTTAAAGGGCTATTAGTACTATAAAAATGTTTGTAATGAAAGATATAGAAAATAGAGAAGATCTTATTTTATTAGTGCATACTTTCTATGCGCAAATCAGACAAAATGAACTATTAGGCCCCATCTTCAATGCACATATAAAAAAAGAACAATGGCCAGCACATCTTGAAAAATTAACCGATTTTTGGGTTACAGCTCTTTTTGGCGTCCCCTGTTTTAAGGGTAATCCTACCATGGCTCACAGAACGGTAGATAAAAATTTGAATCACTCTATTGCTCAAGGTCATTTTGAGCAATGGGTGGCCTTATGGCATACCACTATAGACGCTTTATTTGAAGGCACGAAAGCTAATAGGGCTAAGAGGGCCGCCAACAATATGGCTACAGGACAATTTAATGCTATCACTAATTATAGGCCATAATACCAATGATAATTTTTGCACAAGTAGCCTGATCTCAAATATCAAAATCAAAAATATACCGAGTAACGAAACCTACTCGTTCATCTTATATATGATCAACATTATATATAACCCTTACACTACGAAAGTGAGCTATGGCATTAAATGAACGCTCTATGCGCTTTATATTACTTTTAGTCTGCGCCAATGATTGTTTATGACTAATTTTCAGTAATACATGCTTTAGATACTGATTTCGTATTCTGGCAACAGGCGGAAACTCAGGACCCAAAACGCTACCACCAAAGGCATTACGAAGTGATTTTGAAAACCATTCTGCTGCCTCATTCAGCTTGTTATAATCCTTGTGTTTAAAGGTGATTTTTATAATTCTATTTGCAGGCGGGTATTTGTATTGCTCTCTCTCATAAAGCTGCTCTTTAAACATTTCATCATAATTATGTGTAGAAACCTGCTTTAAAATTTGATGATAGGGGTTATAGCTTTGAATTATGACCTTACCTCTTTTTTTGGTTCGCCCTGCCCTGCCTGATACCTGAGTTAATAATTGAAAACTGCGTTCATGTGCACGATAATCAGGAAAATTTAGCAAAGAATCGGCATTCATAATACCTACTAAATTCACATTTCTAAAATCCAATCCCTTGGTGAGCATTTGTGTGCCAACCAAAATATCCAGTTCTTGTTGCTCAAAGGCAGTAATAATGCGCTCATAACCATGTTTCCCACGGGTGGTATCCAAATCCATCCGGCCCACTTTAGCATCAGGAAACAAAGGTTGCAGCTCTTTTTCAACCTGTTCTGTACCAAAACCCTTAGTGTCTAGCGTAGCATTACCACAGGCTTGGCAAGCCTCCAACAACACCATATGGTAACTACAATAATGGCAACGCAATTGCTTTTTATACTGATGATAAGTTAGGCTAACATCACAATTAGGGCATTGTGGCGAATGACCACAACTGGTACACTCCACTATTGGGGCATATCCACGACGGTTTTGAAATAGAATAATTTGGCCACCCTCATCCAAAGTTTCAGTAATTTCTTTTAATAAACGTTCAGAAAAATGACCTTTCATTCTACGCTTACGCAATTGCTCTTTTAAATCGACCAGCTCAATGTCTGGCATCAAAACATTTCCATAGCGTCTTTTTATTTCTGCATAACCATATTTACCAGTTTGAGCATTTTTAAAACTCTCAATGCTTGGTGTTGCCGACCCCAAAAGAATATTCGCCCCATGAAATTTTGCCAAGACAATAGCCGCATCTCGCGCATGATAGCGAGGTGCCGGATCAAATTGCTTAAAAGACCCCTCGTGCTCTTCATCTACTATCACCAATCCTAAATTTGAAAAAGGTAAAAACAGAGCAGATCGTGCCCCAATCACAATTTGCGCTTTCGGTCTTTTGGCAACCACATTATTCCAAACCTCTACCCGCTCTTGCACATTATATTTAGAATGATACACAGACACCTTTTCGCCAAAATATTCTTGTAACCTACCAATTAATTGGGTTGTAAGAGCAATTTCAGGAAGCAAGTAAAGTACCTGTTTTCCCTTACCTATATATTCCTCTATTAGTTTTACATACACCTCTGTTTTACCTGACGAGGTTACTCCTTTTAAAAGGGTTGTTTTATTTGCACTAAATGCGGTTTTTATATCTTGTAAAGCCTCTTCCTGATACGCATTAAGCCCTTTTAAATCAGTATTTTGGTGGTCTTTTTCATAGGTGATTCTATCCCTTCTAATATGATATTCTTCTAAAATACCTTTATCTAAAAGTGTTTTAATCACTGCTTTAGACCCTTGACTAGCTGTCTCTAATTCTGAAATTTTAATGGGTTTCTTTGCCGTAGCTTCCAATTGAAATAAAGAAAGAATTACTTGGCGCTGCTTGGGAGATCGGCTAAGCGATTCTACAAGTGTTTGTAAATTTTCTTCAGATTTATAAGCAGCACTCAACCGTACGTTTCTTACAAGTTTAGGCTTGTACTGCTCGTACATCTCTTCTTTTAACAGAATCACCTGCTTATCTAATAATCGATTTAAAACAGGAAGCACATTTTTACGGTCTACAATAGCTGCTACTTCATGAACCTTTAAAATAGATTGATGCTGCAAGGCTTCAAATATCAAAAATTCATCATCTTTTAAAGTACTCTCATCTACAGTAACATCTTGATTTTTTAAAATTAAGGTCTCGCTTTCGAGTAAGAATGCACCAGGAACAGCCATACGAAATACTTCGCCAATAGTACACATATAGTAATCAGCGATCCAACTCCAGTGTTTTAACTGAATTTCATTAACAATAGGATGCTCATCTAATATTTGATGTATTTCTTTGGCTTCATAGGCGGCTGGAGGCTTGGTGTGTATTTCATAGACAAGTCCTGTATAAATTTTTGATTTACCAAAGGGTACAGCAAGTCGCATGCCTGGAAGCAAAAATTCTGCTTCCATCTTAGATATACTGTAGGTAAATAATTTTTCTAGCGGAATTGGTAAAATTACATTTACAAAGTGTTGCATAATTCCATCGCTTCTATTCATTCATTCGAATCCATGTCTGCGTTCTGTAGATAAATGCTAAATACCCTCTAACTTTTAGTTCATCAGCGTTTTCTGGATTTAACCATATTTTAAAACGAAAAGTCATTGCCTGCTCGGGGTCGAACAAAAATTTGCCTTTCCACTCATCGTCCTCATTTTTTTCACCTCCTTTAATAATCGTCATTCCTACCACAGGGGTGTCTTTTAAATCACCATCACATTTGCTACATTTCGCATTCTCTCTACCTTCTTCTAAAATTTGCACAATTTCCCCATACATCAATCCGTCTTTCTGGTAGATTTCTATTACCCCTTTCGGTTTCCCTGTACGGTCATCTATCGTTTTCCATTTACCAAAAACGCTTTGTGCATTTCCACTAAAAGCACAAATCAGTACAAAAATGAAAACTATTTTATTCTTTCGAAACATCCTTTTTATTATAATTTCTCCTCAACCAAGTAAGGGAAGCATTAAGCTCAAATCCAAGTAACAAGATATTTGAATTTAGCCATATATATACCATCAAAATTAATAATCCTCCTAAAGCGCCATATAATTCGTTATAACGAGCAAATTTATCTACATAAATTCCAAAAAGGTAGGATGTTAAGATAAATAAAAGAGTGGTCATTAAGGCACCAAAAGAAAAAAAACGTGCTTCCTTACCTTCTGCCGTTCCAAAATAATATAAAGTTGCGGTAGTTAAATAAGAGAGTATAATAAAGAACACAAATTTTGCTATTTGTACACCCATGATATCATCTTCACCCATTACATACCCACCTGTTCTAGCCGCAAAATTGCTTAAATAGGTTAAAACATATACTTCAAAATACACATAGGCTACAAAACCAACTATAATTAAAATAGATAGAATAAGCCCCACCATTAAGGCGTAGGCGTATTGTTTAAAAAAATTACGGGTTAAATTGATATGATATGATGTTTCGAAACCGGCAAAGATTGAGTTTACTCCGTTAGCCATAAGAAAAATGGACAAAACAAAGGCTGAAGACAATAAACCCGCTCTTTTTTGATTTTTAATTTGTTGAAAAACATCACTAAAATAATCACTGGTAGCCGAGGGCAAAAAAGATTCTAAAAACAAAGGGAAATCTTGGTCAAAATTTGCATTCTCAAGGTTGAAAAAAGAAACAATCCACGGCACCAGATTTAACATAAATATAATTAACGGAAACAAAGCCAAAAACAGGCTAAATGCAATAGCACTAGCACGTGTAGAAAGGGCACCTTCTACAATGCCTCTGATATACATTTCTAATAAATCATAGACCGAAAACTTCTCAAAACCTGGCAAACGTATCCCTTTCAATAATCGAACGAGCCATTTTACCACCGGTATTTTTGCTAGCTTTTTTTCTATTTCTACGGACATTTATACCGCTTTTAGGCTTAAATCCATGTTATAAACAGAATGCGTTAAAGCACCCGAAGAAATGTAATCAACACCACATTCGGCATATTTTCGAATCGTTTTTTCATTTATACCTCCCGATGATTCTGTCAAACATTGATTCCCAATAAGGGCTACCGCCTTTCTTGTATCTTCAAAATTAAAATTATCAATTAAAATACGATAAACACCATCAGACTTGAGAATTTCTTCTATTTCCTCTAAGCTTCTGGCTTCAACAATAATTTTTAAATCACGACCTGTTTCATTCAAATACGCCTTTGTTTTGGTAATTGCATTTGTAATTCCCCCTGCAAAATCAATATGGTTATCCTTTAACATAATCATATCATACAGTGCAAAACGATGATTTTCACCTCCCCCAATTTTTACTGCCCATTTCTCAAGAGCACGAATGCCTGGCGTGGTTTTTCGGGTATCTAAAATTTTGGTTTTTGTACCTTCCAATAAATCTACAAAAGATTTGGTTTTTGTTGCTATGGCACTCATACGTTGCATAGCATTCAATACCAAACGTTCAGCTTTTAATATGCTTTGAGAACTTCCTGTAACATAAAAAGCAATATCACCATGAGTAACCTGGGCACCATCTTCAATCAATTCATCAATCACCAAATTACTATCTACATACTTAAAAACCTGCTTAGCAAAACCTACACCAGCAATAATACCTGTATCCTTAACCAATAATTTCGCTTTTCCTTGAGCAGTGTGAGGTATGCAAGACAGCGAACTATGATCACCATCACCTACATCTTCACGAATGGCATTTGCAATAATTAAATCAACCTCTTTTTGAAATTGCTCTTCTGAAATCATATCTTTTTTTTGCTTTGCGCTAATTTATGAAAATGTTACTAGCTTATTTACATCATAGCCCAATTGTTAAAAAATATATGGTAAAATACTAGGGTAAGCTAACCAAAATGCACCTAGCAAACAGCAATGACACACTCCAATAATTTTCACAGCAAAAATTTACGTTTGCAAATTGTTATCTAGGAAACTACATTTGCTGTATGACAATTAAACTCCTAGCCATAGGCAAAACAGACAGTAAAGATCTTCAGCAATTAATTACAGCATACAGCAACAGACTGAAACACTATATCAAGTTTGAATTAGAAATTATACCTGATATTAAAAATGTGAAGCATCTTTCAGAAGCACAACAAAAAGAAAAAGAAGGAGAACTTATTTTAAAAAAACTAAACCCTACGGATATTTTAGTCCTGTTAGATGAAAACGGAAAACAGTTTACCTCTATAGAGTTTTCAAATTACCTTCAAAAGAAAATGAATTCAGGTATTAAGCAATTGGTTTTTGTAATTGGTGGCCCCTACGGTTTTAGTCCGTCTACAGCGCAAAAAGCATCAGGAAAAATTAGTCTTTCAAAAATGACATTTTCGCACCAAATGGTTCGCTTATTTGCTATAGAACAATTGTATAGGGCTTTTACTATTTTGAAAAACGAACCCTATCATCATAGATAATTAAGCGTATAGCCTATTACTATAAAAGGCTATTTCAGTAAAAACTATTTACGACTAATAAAGTACACGAAATTTAATAGTGTTGTCTATCTTTTTTAAAGCCTTAATTACGTCTTTATTATATTCTTTATCTAAGTCTGTGATTACATAACCTACCTCATTATCTGTTGAAAGGTATTGGCCAGAAATATTCATTTCATATTTTGCTAGCACCTCATTTATTTTAGCCATAATACCCGGTACGTTTTTATGAATATGAAGAAAACGATGTGCCTTATTTTGTTTTGGCAAACGAATATTAGGAAAATTAACAGCATCTACCGTATTACCAGAGTTTACATATTCCATTATTTTGTTTGGTACAAAATCAGCTATATTACGCTGTGCTTCTTGGGTACTACCTCCAACATGCGGCGTTAAAATAACATTGTTTAGGCCTTGTAATTGGGTAACAAAATCGCCATTGCTTCTTGGTTCTTCTGGATATACATCTATTGCAGCCCCGCCTAATTTACCCGATTTTAAGGCATTTGCCAAAGCCTCAATATCAACCACAAAACCTCTTGCAAGGTTAATGAGCATGGCGCCATTTTTCATTTGATTGATTTCGCGCTCGCCTATAAAGTTTTTATTGGCTTTATTGTCATCAATATGTAATGTAACTACATCAGAAACATTGAGCAAATCTTCTAAGGTGTTACACTTAATAGCATTACCCAGCGCTAATTTATCATCAATATCATAATAATAGACACGCATACCTATGGCTTCTGCCAAAACAGATAATTGCTTTCCAATATTTCCGTAGCCTACTATACCAAGATTTTTACCGCGAACTTCTCGTGAACCAATTGCTGTTTTTTGCCATTGTCCGTTATGAATTTCGGTACTTCTAGGAAAAACACTACGCATTAGCATTATAATTTCGCCTATTGCCAATTCAACCACTGAACGTGTGTTACTATAAGGAGCATTAAAAACAACAACACCCTTTTTCTTGCAATAGTCTAAATCAATTTGCGTGGTACCAATGCAGAAAGCCCCAACAACTAATAATTTGTCGGCTGCATCTAATACTTTTTGAGTGACCTGCGTTTTTGAGCGAATACCCAAAACATGTACGCCTTTTATCTTTTCAATTAAATCTTCTTCAGAAAGGCTGTGCTTTACAAGCTCTACCGAAAAACCATCTTTAGACAAATTTTCAAAAGCTGCTGGATGCACATTTTCCAATAATAAAATTTTAATTCTATTTTTTGGATACGATATATTTCTTGGTAAATCATTTACAAATAGAAACTCATCAAGATTTGGTGTAACATGGTCAGCATTGTTAGCCGCCTTTTCTCTGTGTACATTCTCAGTATAAGCAAAAAACTTATCGGCAATACCAGCTTCGCGCATTACATAATCACTATACCCATCGCCAATAACCTGTACCTCGCCTTCAAGGTTCATTTGCTTTAGGCACGCTATTTTTCCGTTATGCTGAGATAAAGGATTCTTTTCATCAAAACCAACAATGTTTCCGTTTTCGTCAAATTCAAATGTATTTGCATACACCCGATCAGAAGGGATGTTATATTCTTTTACAATAGGATCAATAAATTCTTTAAAACCACAGGAAATAACATAAATATCATCAGAGAACTTTTCAAAAAACTCTTTATTAGATTCTATTGATTTTGATATTTTTTGGCGCAACTCACTAACAAGACCATCTAAATCGCTCTTATTTGCATTCAATAATTTAATACGTCTCTCTAAAGATTCTGTAAAGGAAATATCACCATCAATACCTAAGTTGGTGATTTTTTGAATTTCTTCAATAATTTCTTCTTTGTTAGATTTACCGTTTAGAGTCATCTCTGCCAAAACATCTAATGCCTCAACTCGTGTTAAGGTGCTATCAAAATCAAAAACGTACTTTCTACCTGCGTCTACCATTTTTTATTACTGCTTTGCGTTGTTTTTTTACTACCCAATGAAGCCCAAAAATAAAGATTTATTTAAAGGCGTTTAGTGTAATTTTATGAAAAGTTGTTATGACAAGTGATTGTTTTGCTAATGATGAGAATTTCTCTTTATAAGCGTAGATATTTTGTGAATTTGACAATTGAAATGCTAATAATTTTATATTTAACATTGAACTTGTCTTGCCTTTTTGTTTAAAAAGGAGCGTTATGACTTTTGTAGTGCAACGGGCGAATGTAAATGGGAAAAATTTCTCCTAAAAGCAATCAATTTTCAGTGAAATGCAGATATGCCAACCCACTTAAAATGGCTATTCCAAAACTAATTAAAGTACCAATTAAAATGTATTCGGTTAGTTTTCGACTATTACTTTCCTTCAAATCATTAAACCGAAAAACCGACTTTGCAGTAATTAACAAGCCTATGGCTTCCCAATGATTGATAACGACAAATATGATAACAAAAATACGCTCAATAATACCAATATATTTTCCTGCATTGGGTAATGATTTATGATCCATTTCTAATTGATGAGACATTTGTTCTAATAATTTACCCATGATTATTGCCGAAGGAAAACTCACAAAAACGATGGTAGTAATCAAATTCCAATCAAGATTTTGAAAAATAGCAACTGTATGCGCTTGTAAATCAACATAATAAGCACATACATATAAAATGAGTACATGAATAATTTGATCTATAAAAAACGGAATACTTTTATTTTCAAACAAGCGTGTAGTGTACAGTTTTATCAAATCAACAGCATAATGTGAAACGGCTATTAGGAGTACCATTTTCCAAAAACTCAAATCCCATAACAAAAGCATTGAAACGGAAAAGTGAACTAATACGTGAAGGTACAAGTACTTTGAAGCTGCTTTCTTTTGCTCCTTATCACTTACCCAAGCATTTGACTGCAACAAGAAATCACCAATTAAATGTGCTAAAAATAATTTTGTAAATAATATCATGGTTTCATTCTTTTCACAGTTTCTGGGTAATATGCCAATAGTGCCATCACCAAATCTAAACGGGCTCTCTTTTGCCGTTGACTTACCGCAGATTGCTGAATATTGAGCTGCTCTGCTATTTCTTGTTGCGACATTTTAGGATTTGCTAGAGCAATGGCAACCAATTCTGCTGAAACTGATGTCCATTCATCCATAAAATCTAATGCTAATCGCAACATCAAATTAAGCCTTTTATCTTCTTTCTTATTTCCTGTTGCAATGGCCAGATTTAATTTTTCAGACTTTAAGGTTTCAAAAGTACGTCCTGAACGTTGATATGCTGTACCATTTGATTCACTAACTGTTGCTCCTTTAAAAGACTCAGACCCCACCCCTATTGCCATACGAACATCTAAATCTTTAACCGATTTAATTGCAGCTTTTATTTGAATCGCTGCTAAAAGTGCGTTTTCTGGAACAACTTTAAGCTGAAATTCATCACCTCGATAAATCTCCCACGTTGTAGGGGTTTTACCCCATTGAGAAAACACATTTTTAAGTATATCAATCCATTCAGAGGTTTCATGTTCTTCTGAATTAATAATATCGCCTGTTATAATTGCTATCATAAAGTATGCTCTGAAAGGCTAATATATATAAATATAAGTAAATTCGCTAATAATCAATCAATATAAGCAAATTCGCTAATAATTTACATTTATAAGTGAATTGACTTATAGTCATTACGTTTAGCATAGTACATTTAAATGTTTGACTAGTTTACTATCATCCTACCATTAAAACCACCTACGCACCAAAATACAATATTGATGATACGCTTTACCAAATATTTCATGTAATGCTTGTTCTTCGGGTTCAATCTGAAACTTATTCATATAGGTTACAAAACCTGCTGCCAGCAATACATTAAAAGCATTACCCAACCATATACCCCAAGCTAAAAGAATTAATAACATAGCCAAATACATTGGGTTTCTTGAGTATTGGTATATACCATTTACAACCAACTTAGAAGCTTTTGAAGGTATTGAAGGGTCAACCGTTGTTTTTGTTGTTAAAAATTGAACTAAAGCAATAAGCCCGACCACCATCGCTAGTATCAACAAGGTATACATGAGATATTTTCTTCCAAAAAAATCAAAATAACCTACAGGTAGCACCTCCGACAACAAAAACATAAAAAAACCAAATACAATCAGTACAATAACAGGAGGCATCTTTAACTTCATAGTAAAATTTTTACGTGTTTAAAATTACTATTTTTGAATGCGATACAGCTATATTTTTTCTATTAATTGCTAAACTTCTGAAAATACGAAAAACGAGTATTTTAATCATAACCAAAGTAAGTAACTAATCTATATATGATACAGTACATTTGCTACTGAGAACAAAAAAATAAGAATAATTTTCAACATATATTACTATGAAATTGGTATTTGCCACACACAATCAAAATAAATTCAATGAAGTAAAAGTATTGCTTCCACCGCATATTGAACTGGTTTCATTAACCGATATTGGCTGCTATGATGAAATACCCGAAACAGCTCAAACCCTGGAGGGCAATGCTCAAATAAAAGCTGATTTTGTAACTAAAAAATATGGTTTATCGTGTTTTTCTGACGATACAGGTTTACTAGTAGATGCGCTTAACGGGGCACCAGGCGTTCTTTCTGCACGCTATGCAGGAGACCAAAAAAACGCAACAGACAATATGGATAAGCTACTACTCGAATTGAAAGACAAAACACAAAGATCAGCCAGATTTGAAACCGTTATTGCATTGAACATCAATAAAAAACAAGAAATTTTCAAAGGAGTAGTACATGGGCAAATTACAACAAAAAAAGCAGGAAAAGAAGGTTTTGGATATGATCCCATATTTCAACCTCAGGGATATGAACAAACATTTGCTGATCTTTCTTTATCGGTTAAAAACAGTATAAGCCATCGAGGAAAAGCCATCAAAAAATTAGTAACCTACCTACATCAAACACTATCTAAATAAATAAGTGTACCTTTGCGCCTTTAATTAACGCCGCTAGTATAGCATGTGTTGCCCCGAGTCTAAAAGATTACAAACGATAATCGCTCTATGCAACATTCATATTTGCGATTAACGTATAACATTTTATGACAAAATTTGAAGCACTAGGGCTTGAAAAATCCCTATTAGATGCTGTGACTGATTTAGGATTTGAAAGTCCATCAGAAGTACAAGAAAAAGCAATTCCAATTCTATTAGAAACCGAGACAGATTTGGTTGCACTTGCCCAAACGGGCACAGGAAAAACCGCCGCTTTTGGTTTTCCACTTATTCAAAAAATTGATAGTAATAGTAGAACCACGCAAGGGTTGATACTCTCCCCTACTCGTGAACTATGTTTGCAAATTACCAACGAGTTAAAACTATACTCTAAATACGAGAAAAATATTAGCACCGTTGCCATTTATGGTGGTGCAAGTATTACTGAGCAAGCACGTCAAATAAAGCGTGGCGCACAAATTATTGTGGCTACACCTGGTAGAATGAAAGACATGATTAATCGTCGTTTGATAGATATATCAAAAATTGATTATTGTGTTTTAGATGAAGCTGATGAAATGCTCAACATGGGCTTTTTTGAAGATATAAAGGATATCCTTTCAAATTCACCTGACGATAAATCTACTTGGTTGTTTTCAGCAACCATGCCTAAAGAAGTTGCCCTTATTGCCAAAAAGTTTATGCATAACCCACAAGAAATTACCGTGGGCACAAAAAATGCAGGAACATCAAATGTACAACATGAGTACTATGTAGTAAGTGGTAGAGATCGCTATCCTGCTTTAAAACGTTTGGCTGACACCAACCCCGATATATTTTCAGTAATCTTTTGTAGAACCAAAAGAGATACACAAAGGGTTGCCGAAAAACTTATTGAAGACGGGTACAGTGCAGGAGCTTTACACGGTGATTTAAGTCAAAACCAAAGAGATTTGGTGATGAACTCTTTTCGAAAAAAACAAATACAGATGTTGGTTGCTACTGATGTGGCTGCACGTGGTATTGATGTAGACGATATTACCCACGTAATCAACTACCAACTTCCTGATGAAATCGAAACCTATACACACCGTAGTGGCCGTACAGGAAGAGCAGGAAAATCTGGTATTTCAATGGTAATTGTTACGCGCAGTGAAATGCGAAAAATAAAATCCATAGAAAATAAAATTCAGCAAAAATTTATCACTAAAAAAATTCCAACAGGAATAGAAATTTGCGAAATACAGCTATATCATTTAGCTAACAAAATTAAAGACACCGAGATTAATCAAGATGTCGAAAATTACCTACCCGCTATCAATGATGTTTTAAAAGATGTGGATAGAGATGAATTGATTAAAAAAATTGTTTCTGTTGAGTTCACTCGTTTCTTCAACTATTACAATAAAACTAAAGATTTAAACTCAAGTGACTCTCGCGAACGAGGTGATAGAAGCAATCGTGGCGAAGCACCTACCTCTGGTTCTGTGCGCTACTTTATTAATGTAGGAGAAAAAGACGGTTATGATTGGATGTCTTTAAAAGACTTTGTTAGAGATACCGTTGGCTTACAACAAGACGATGTTTTTAAAGTAGATGTAAAAGAAAGCTTCTCCTTTTTTAATACCGATGCTGCAGTTACTGACAAAATATTAGCAACTTTCACCGATTTAAAAGTTGACGGAAGGTTTGTAAATGTTGAAGTTTCAAAAAACCCTGGTGGTGGCGGTGGCCGCAGAGACCGTAAAAGAAGCGGTGGCGGAAGAGATCGTGGTGGCTATGGTGGTAGCAGAAGTGGAAGTGGAAGTGGAAGCGGACGTGATCGAAACAAAAAAAGAGAACGTAGCAGCTACGGAAAAAGTGAAAACTCAGGTAATCGCCGAAGTAAAAAACGAAAAAGTGACTTCTTTTAGTTAATAGTATATTAAAAAATACGCTTCGGCGTATTTTTTTATTTTGTTTATTATCTTTAAACCCTAAGCGTGTATATAAACTGTGGTTAATCGCTTTCAAAGCGCCCTAAAACATGACCTTTTGTACTATTAAGCATAGCATTAATAGGCTTTATATTTAAACGAATTGGTCTATTTTTTGAGGTAATTTCAAAGTAAAATTCATTTTTATTACATGATTTGGGTTACATCTTGATTTAAACAACTTATGCAAAAATACCTACTACACCTTTTTATCTTAACATCATTTTTTGGACTGTCGCAAGAAGATACGCCTTCAACCGATCAAAGTGGTGAATTGTCAGCTGTGGTTATCAATGCGCAAACTGACGCCCCTATGGAAAGTGTTCATGTGGTAAACTTAAACCAAGTTATTGGTACCATTACCAATGAAAAAGGACGATTTAAAATTACCGCAGCAGTCAATGATACCTTATATTTTTCTTTCTTAGGTTTTAAGTCTCAAAAAATACGAGTTACCAATGATATGTTTAAATTTAAAGACACCAAAATATCATTAACAGAACTCGCCTATGCCCTTGAAGAGGTAATTGTAAGACCTTATCAATTAACTGGTTTTTTAGAAATAGATGTTAAAAATTTGCCCATAAATAATGCCTATCAGCATAGTATTTCAGGGCTTTCTGTAGGATATGAAGCAGGGAATAAAAACCCAAGCGCTGTTACCAAAGTACTGGGAGCAATACTCAATCCTGCCGACTTACTACGCAATCTTTTTGGCAAAAAACCTGCTCAAATGCGCAAACTAAGACAGGTAAAAGAAGATGATAGAATTCGTGATCTCCTAGCGTCAAAATTTGATCGTGAAACTTTAGTAGAATTATTACAAATTGAAAAAATGGATATTGAAGATATTCTTAACAATTGTAGTTATTCAAAATCATTCATACAAACCGCCAACGACCTTCAAATATTAGATGCTATTAGTGGGTGCTATGAAGATTTCAAGGTATTAAACCGTGGTAAAAACAAAAAATAACAAGTGTTTTTAATTTAAATAATTAGGTTTTGGCCTTCATTTGATATTCAAAATCCTTTGTAAGCAATTAAATTTTTTATGCAATTGCTAAACACTCTCAAAAACATCAATTACACGACGCCGTTTTTAATCCTCTACCGTCATTGCTGACATCTCATCGCAAAAGTTAAGGTATAATCAGGCACATAAAAATCAACTCGAATAAAATAAATTTCCTAGTTCCATCATCATTTTATAGTTTTATTGAAAATAGATTCAAATGAAGAAATACCTTCTCCTAATTGCGGTAATATCATTTTTTATGGCTTGTAAAAATCAAGAAGAAAAACCTGTAAAAAAACAAGTTACAAAAACTGAAGTGGTTGCAAAGTCAAAAAAGAACGTTCCTTTTGTTTGGGAAGCCGCAAATATATATTTTCTACTTACCGATCGATTCAATATTGGAGACATAAAAAAAGATACTACCCTAAATCAAACTAAACCAACGGGAGTACTTCGTGGTTTCATGGGAGGTAATATTGCAGGTATTACGCAAAAAATTAACGAAGGTTATTTTACAGCTCTAGGCGTTAATGCTATTTGGTTTACTCCTGTAGTAGAACAAATTGTTGGTATTGATAAAGAGTCTGAAGACACCTATGCCTATCATGGATACTGGGCAAAAGATTGGACTGCCATAGACCCCAATTTTGGCACTAAAAAAGATTTAGAAAAATTAGTTAAAACTGCTCATGCCAATGGAATTCGCATTGTTATGGATGTTGTTGTAAATCATACAGGACCTGAAACCGAAAGTGATAAACTTTGGCCCAAAGAATGGGTGCGAACGTCGCCTCGATGTGATTTTACTAACTACCAAAATAATACGAGCTGTACCTTAGTAAATCTACCTGACATTTATACCGAGTCAGATAAACCCGTTGAGCTACCCGATGCCTTATTGGCGAAATGGAAAGCTGAAGGAAGACTAAGTACTGAACTTGACGAGTTGGATGTTTTCTTTGAACGAACAGGTTATCCTCGGTGCCCTAGAGCTTATATTATAAAGTGGCTTACTGATTATGTGAAAGATTTTGGAATTGATGGCTATCGTGTTGATACCGTAAAACACGCAGATGAAAAAACCTGGGCAGAACTGCACAAAGAAGCTTCATACGCCTTTGAAACATGGAAAAAATTAAATCCCGATAAGGTATTAGACGACACGCCATTTTATATGGTCGGAGAAGTATATGGTTATGGAATTTCTGGTGGAAGAGCCTATGATTTTGGTGATAAAAAAGTAGATTATTTTAATTATGGGTTTAACAGCCTAATTAATTTTGATTTAAAAACAGATGCGAAAAAACCGTATGAACAGATTTTTAAAAAATACAATTCATTTTTGCACAAAGATCTAAAAGGCAAAAGTGTTTTAAATTACCTGACATCTCATGATGACATGCAGCCTTTTGATATGGAAAGAAAACAACCCTACAAAACTGCAAATATCCTATTATTGACACCAGGCGCATCGCAAATTTATTATGGTGATGAAAGTGCTCGAAGTTTAATTGTAGAAAACACCCTTGGCGATGCTACCTTACGTTCTTTTATGAATTGGGAAGAAATTGAAAGCGACCCTACAACTCAAAAGATTCTTACGCATTGGAGAAAACTAGGTCAATTTAGAAGTAATCACCCGGCCGTTGGCGCTGGAAAACATAGGCTATTAAGCAAAAAACCATACGTTTTTAGTCGCACCTATATGGATGGAGATTTTAAAGATAAAGTAGTAATTGGACTAGACCTGCCTAAAGGCATGAAAAAACTACGTGTAAAAGGCTTTTTTGGTAATGGCACCACCCTTTTTGATAGCTATTCAAATACTGAAGTTACAGTTAAAAATGGTAACGTTATACTTGATAATGAGCACGCTACAGCGCTGTTAGCATTAAAACAATAAAAAATATTTTTTTTGACGCAACCCATTCAAAAATGATGCATCTGTGAAAGAAAAAAAATGCGCTCACATACTACTGTCCTTCTTTTTCTATCTTTATTATTATGCTCATGTTATAATCCAAAGAAGAATATAGCTCACGAAGCTAAATTTAAAAGAAGCTTACAACATTGGCAAGAAGCAAAAGAAAAAAATGGTTTAGATTATGAATATAGCATTCAATTTTCTTCTGTTTTGGGGTTTGGCAATATCACTACAATAACTGTTGCTGGAGGAGATATCGTTTCACGAAAATTTGAAAAAACAAATTTGAGCAATAACTCAATGAAAATCGAAACGATTTATCTTGAAACCGAAGCAGAAATAAACAGCCATAAAGAAGGCGCCATAGCCCTTACCTTAGATGAACTCTATAGTGCTTGTGAAAAGGATATTTTAACAGCGTCTCTTGATGAGAATTTTATTTATTTTGAAACCAAAAACGATGGCATACTATCGTTATGTAGCTACTTTCCAAAAAATTGTACCGAAAATTGTTATGTAGGTTATAATATATCTTCTTTTAAATGGCTATAACATGAATAATCATTCAAAAAAATACAGGTGGTTTTATTACTATTTATAACAAAATAAAATCCTCAAAATTCATCACGTTCTATCTATTGTTGCGAATGCAAAACAGTAACGGGTATTTCAAACCAACCTACCAAACAGTTTTTATTTATTGTTTCTCTAAAACAGCTTTCAAATTTGTCAACCCTTCTTCAAAGTCTTTGCCAACCATTGCATCCATACTTTTAAAAAGAGATAGTATAGTCATTGGAAATTTGTTAGCCCCAGTAAAACCCCAAACAACTGTTGTTTTTCCGTTACCCGCATCTTCAATATTAAAATAACAATCAGAGGTGGACTTAAAAGGTTTTAAAAATCGTAATTCTGATTCAATACGCTCACCATCAAAAATCTTTTTTATTTCTTGCTCACCCGCTCCTACTTCTTTATTACCATTCCAATAACTTACAGCCCCCACGGTTCCGTCAGTTCCTGTGAATTTCTTTTCCATATTAGGGTCTTTCTTTGCCCAAGGTGACCATTCATCCATTTTTTTTAATGATTTCAAATAATTGAACACTTCCGTTTTTGGACGCTCAATTTCAACTGTTCTAAAAACATCATACGTTTTAGGAGCAATAAGTGATAATATTCCCATTACAACAACCAGTCCCACTAGGATATAAAGAAGTACATACATAATATTAATTTTTTGGTTGACATTACTTGATTGACATTACATAGTGTCTGATGAAAAACTGCGCATTTTTACTATTTGGTTACTTCACACCAGCTACTAAAAATACTAAAAAACTATTTTAATTGTTGGTAACGCTCCAAAATAGCATCAATACTTTTTATGCTCTTCATTGTCCAATCCAGTCTTTTTTCCAATTTTTCTTCTTCCGTTAATTGCCAAGCCACCGTTAAACTTCTCAATTTGGTTGTTAAGTCTTGTAGAATTATAGCAGCAGAAACTGAAATATTTAAACTCTCTGTAAATCCAGCCATTTCAATTTTTAAAAACCCATCAGCATCATCAAGCACTGTTTTACTCAAACCATGACGTTCTGTTCCAAAAAATAAGGCTGTTTTGTCTTCTACATTAAAATTTGATAATGTACAATCACTAGCATGCGGTGTAGTAGCAATAATTTTATACCCTTGCTCTCTGAGTGTAGCCATACAATCATGTGCGTTTTCGTAACGCTTTACATCGACCCATTTTTCAGCACCCATGGCTATATTTTTATCCAATCGTTTACCAAACCTTCCTTCTATTACATGGGCCTCTTGTACACCAAAAACCTCGCAACTACGAATAACGGCACTAGTATTGTGCATTTGAAAAACATCTTCAATAGCAACGGTGATATGTTTTGTTCGCATTTGCAACACCGCCATAAAACGCTCTTTACGCTCTTCAGAAATAAAATTCTCTAAATATGTTAATAATGCTCGATCTGTCAATACTTATTTATTAGCAATTAGTAGACTAAATTATAAAATTCAAAATTATCATTTTAAATACCATAAGAATTTTGATATCTTTTATTTTTACAATGAACTCATCTTAACTTTTTCCTTTACCTGTAAAAATCATAATTTTTGATTTTAAACAAAAAAGAGAAGGCGAGTTCAATAGCAGCGAGCGTATACAGTAAATCGTATGGTGCTCGAATCTAGTATCTCATTATTAAAACACAAAGTATGAAAAAAATTGTAGTACTTACAGGAGCAGGCATTAGTGCAGAAAGTGGTATCAAAACATTTCGCGATGCCGACGGATTATGGGAAGGGCATGATATTATGGAGGTAGCTTCCCCTCAAGGTTTTACTAAAAACCCAAAACTCGTGCTAGACTTCTACAACCAACGTCGTAAACAGCTGCTCACCGTGCAGCCAAATGAAGCGCATAAAGCCCTTACCTCCTTAGAAACGGATTTTAACGTACATATCATTACACAAAATGTTGATGATCTTCATGAACGTGCAGGCAGTTCAAATGTGCTTCATTTACACGGAGAACTATTGAAAGTACGCAGTACGGTAAACGAAAATGATATTGTACCATGGAAAAAAGATGTAAACCTTGGTGACCTTTGTTCAAACGGACATCAACTACGGCCTCACATCGTGTGGTTTGGAGAGCAAGTACCGTTATTAGATACCGCTGTAGCCATAACGCAAACAGCAGACATATTACTTATTATTGGTACATCTATGCAAGTATATCCTGCGGCTGGCTTAATTGATTTCATAAAACTAGGAACCCCTATTTATTTTGTTGACCCTAAACCAAGTTTAAACGCCTCTCAATACGAGCACCTTACCATCATTAAAGACACTGCAGCTAAGGGAGTACCAAAACTTGTAGCTGATTTAATCAAAACAAAAGCCTAAGCTTACTTCAAAAATAGAATAATCCTTCTCCTTGTATCGGGAGCTGAAATATCATATAATAAATAGTACTAAAATTTAACCTTTTTTCGCCATACTTTACTATTTTTAGTGCTGTCACCTAAAGGCATTTATACTATCTTTTAGTTTTTGCTACTAAACCACCGAACTATTAGGTCAATTTTAAAAAGTACCCGTAATATGACTGTAGAACAATTACGAAATGCATTAGATTATGTAAACCATTCTAGAGAAAAACGAACTGAAATGGCGCATTTAGTTTCCACCAACCCACACTTAGTCCCACCCCTACTACAACTTGCCTTTGAAGACAAATCACATATATCATCAAAAGCGTGCTGGGTTATGGAATTTACCGCAAAAGAAAATCTGCGGTATATTTTCCCATATTTAGATACATTTACTGCTACGATTGGAATACTAAAGCGTGATTCTTCAGTACGACCGATGGCCAAAATATGTGAATACTTAACGATAGCATATTTTAAAAAACCGCTAGATGCTACGCTTAGGAATACAATAACAGATGAACATCTTGAAAAAATAACAAGCGCCTGTTTTGATTGGCTAATTGGAACGCATAAAGTGGCTACACAGGCCTATTCTATGACCTGCTTATTTCTTCTTGGAAGCAAATTTGATTGGATTCATCCAGAACTTAAAATCATTTTGGAGCAAAACTATCACAAAGGCAGCGCAGCCTATAAAGCTAGAGCACGTATGATTTTAAAAAAGCTAAAATAGCTCGCGTATCTCAAATCTATTTACCAATATACTGCCCTAAATCAACATCAGCGATAGCACCATGAGAAGCATGAGTTACTGCTACCCCATCTTTTATAATAAGTAACTGCGGTGATTGATGCATAACTTGAAACTTGTATCCTGTTTCATTCGACACGTCTCTAAAAGCATGCAGGTCTAAGTAATAAAGATCTAGTTCGTCTTCAGAAAAAGAATAACTGCTTGTAAACATATTTAGTACCATACGGCTTATACCACAGCTAGTTGAGTGTTTAAAAATCACTTGCGGTTTTGAAAATGATTTCTTTTCAATTTCATGTAGCTGATCCAATGAATTTAATGGTATCCAAGGGATTGATTGCGCCACTTTCTCCTCACTATTGTCTTTCTTTCCAAATAAATTATCAAATAATCCCATAGGTCATCGTATTAATTATCTCCATTTAAGTCGTAATTTTCACTACACATTACAACTGCCTAAATGTCGCGTTTTTGAAGATACGAAACGCCATTTTGTCGGTGTTTATCTTTTGGTAGGGTTATTGAATTTTACGATGTAAATATAACACAGACATTCAATAATACATAACAATATGAACTTTAATAATCTAACTATAAAATCGCAAGAAGCATTACAGCGGGCACAATTACTCGCTCAGAGCTTAACGCATCAACAAATTGAGAATGAACACATTTTCAAGGCAATAACTGAGGTTGATGAAAATGTGCTTCCGTTTATCTTAAAAAAGCTCAATATCAATGTACAATTATTACATCAGATACTAGAAAAAGAGTTGGAAAGTTTCCCTAAAGTATCAGGCGGCGATATAATGCTTTCTAGAGAAGCCGCTAAAACCGTTAATGAGGCAAGTATCGTTGCAAAACAGATGAAGGATGAATTTGTATCAATAGAACATCTGTTACTTGCTATATTTAAATCTAAAAGTAAAATTGCTCAAATACTAAAAGACCAAGGAGCTACAGAAAAGGATTTAAAAACAGCCATTGAAGCGCTACGTAAAGGAGGTAAAGTAACCTCACAAAGCGCAGAAGACACCTATAATTCATTAGATAAATATGCTAAAAACCTCAATCAATTAGCAGATAACGGTAAACTAGACCCCGTAATTGGGCGTGATGAAGAAATTCGTCGCATTTTGCAAATTTTGTCTAGAAGAACTAAAAACAATCCGATTTTGGTTGGTGAGCCTGGTACTGGTAAAACTGCCATTGCTGAAGGGCTAGCGCATAGAATAGTACAAGGTGATGTACCTGAAAACTTAAAGGATAAAATCATCTATTCATTAGACATGGGAGCTCTTATTGCAGGAGCTAAGTACAAAGGTGAATTTGAAGAACGCTTGAAAGCTGTAATTAAAGAGGTAACAACTTCTGATGGAGATATTGTATTATTTATTGATGAAATTCACACACTTGTAGGTGCTGGCGGTGGCCAAGGCGCCATGGATGCAGCCAATATTTTAAAACCAGCATTGGCAAGAGGAGAACTCAGAGCTATTGGAGCAACTACCCTTGATGAATACCAAAAATATTTTGAAAAAGACAAAGCGCTAGAACGTAGATTTCAAAAAGTTGTAGTTGATGAACCCGATACAGAAAGTGCTATTTCTATTTTAAGAGGAATTAAAGAAAAATATGAAACCCACCATAAAGTTAGGATAAAAGATGAGGCTGTTATTGCTGCGGTAGAATTATCGCAAAGGTACATTACTAATCGTTTTTTACCCGATAAAGCTATTGACCTTATGGATGAGGCTGCTTCAAAGCTGCGTATGGAAATTAATTCCAAACCCGAAGAGCTTGATGTACTCGATCGTAAAATCATGCAGCTAGAAATAGAGATTGAAGCTATTAAAAGAGAAAATGACAAGGCAAAACTAAAATCATTAAATATTGATCTTGCCAACCTCAAGGAAGAGCGTAATGAAATTTTTGCTAAATGGGAAAGTGAAAAACTGGTTGTTGACAATATTCAAAAAACCAAACAAGATATTGAACATTATAAACAAGAAGCAGAACGCGCCGAAAGAAATGGCGATTATGGCAAGGTTGCAGAATATCGATATGGCAAAATTAAAGAAGCTCAAGAGCAGCTGAAGAAACTTCAAATTGAATTAGAAGAACAACAAAATGCAGGCACGCTTATAAAAGAAGAAGTTACTAATGAAGATATTGCCGAGGTGGTTGCAAAATGGACTGGGATACCTGTAACTAAAATGCTGCAAAGCGAGCGTGAAAAATTACTGAAGCTAGAAGAAGTATTACACAAAAGAGTAGTTGGTCAAGAAGAAGCTATTCAAGCCGTTTCAAACGCCATAAGAAGAAGTAGAGCTGGCTTGCAAGATGCTAACCGCCCAATAGGATCCTTTTTATTTTTAGGTACAACAGGCGTAGGTAAAACAGAATTAGCTAAAACACTAGCCTCATATCTTTTTGATGATGAAAGCGCTATGACACGAATTGATATGAGTGAATATCAAGAAAGTCATTCTGTAAGTAGGCTTGTAGGTGCGCCTCCAGGATATGTAGGTTATGATGAAGGTGGACAGTTAACAGAAGCGGTACGCCGCAGACCTTATTCTGTAATTTTGCTTGATGAGATTGAAAAAGCACATCCTGATACGTTTAATGTGCTGTTACAAGTGTTAGATGAAGGAAGACTTACTGATAATAAAGGAAGAATAGCTGATTTTAAAAACGCCATCATCGTGATGACCAGTAATATTGGTAGTCATATTATTCAAGAGAAATTTGAAAGCTTAGTCGATATTGACAGTGCAACAGCAGCAGCAAGGGTTGAAGTGCTAGGTTTATTACGAAAAAGTGTAAGACCCGAGTTTTTAAATCGTATCGATGATGTGATTATGTTCACGCCTTTAACTCAAAAGGATATCACAAAAATTGTGCGACTTCAAATTAATCAATTGAAAAAAGTAATCGCCAAACAACACATTGTTATAGATGCTACAGATGATGCCATTGCTTTCTTAGCTAAAAAGGGCTATGACCCGCAATATGGTGCGCGACCAATTAAAAGAGTGATTCAAAAAGAAGTATTGAATAGCTTATCAAAAGAATTGTTAGGTGGTGCAATTAAACCCGATAGCATCGTATTAATTGATTCATTTGATGATAAATTAGTATTTAGAAATCAAAATGAATTGGTAAAATAAAATAGTTTAGTAATTTTAAAGCTCCCTAGACATTAACATATGCTAAGGGAGCTTTTTTTTTGAAATTTTATACCTTACAGTATACAAATTTCATATATTCGTTAAAAAACAAATTCTAACTATGTCTACTAAGGCCGAAAGAACTACTGCGTATATCATTGAAACTGTTGCGCCTGTTTTTAATAAACACGGTTATGTAGGCACAAGTATGAGTGATCTTACAGAGGCCACAGGCTTAACGAAAGGGGCTTTGTACGGTAATTTCGAAAATAAAGAAGCCCTCGCACTTTCTGCTTTTCAATTTAATAGCACCAAACTACTCGATGAAATTGATACAGTTTTAGCTACTGGTGAAAACGCCATGGAAAAGCTCTTTTCACTTACAAATTTCTATCGTAACTACGATGATTTTACTGTTGATATGGGTGGTTGCCCTATACTTAATGTTGGCGTAGATGCGCAGTATAACAATAAATTATTGAGTGCTGCCGCAAAAGAAACCATAAAAGCTTTAGAAGGTAAAATCGCCTTGGTTCTAGAAAATGGTGTTAATAATGGAGAATTAAAATTGCCTGTAACGCCTTTGCAATTTGCAAAACAGCTATACACCATGGTTCAAGGAGCAATAGCGATGGCTACCATGACTAAAGATCGAAAATATCTTGTAAACACCGTTGCTTATCTAGAACAACTGATAAAAAAAGAAATTAGAAAATAATTTTTTTTTATCAGAACTTCTCAAAAAATCAATTTTCTATTGTTTTAAAATCTTAACTACAATTACGGCTTCTTTGGTACTGTTTTCACCTCTAGGTTTTAAACGCTCCTCCCTTACCTGTAGTTAATCTTAACAGATTCATCTAAAACCCTTTTTATACACGTAGTGCAAACAATAACAACTTACAAGCTCTTGTAAATAAATATAGCCGTCTCATAATTTTAAATTATGAGACTTACTTTGCTACCACTCTAAATATCCAAGTTTTACCGCTATATTTTCCACCAAAATTACTATCTCTTGCTGCTCTAGCCTCGTTAATGGTAGCGTATTTTTGTAAATAAACGTAATTGTATTTATTCTCACTTCTATAAAATGACTTCGGTTGTAAGCCCTTTTTATTTAAATCATTCATAAACGCATCAAAGTACCTTTTGGTACCAAACACATTTGCAATAAGATAGAAACCAGGCTCAAGACCATCTTCACTAGCTACTTCTTGATATTTTTCACCTTCTCGAAGTTTAACCTTCTCTTTGGTTTTTGAAGCCAGTTTTTTAGCCTTATTTATGCTATCCATCTTTTGCTTCTCTTGCTTCATTTTTTCTGATTCAGCTAGAGCTTTTTCTTCTTGCTCTTTCTTCATTTTTGCTTCCACTAAAGCCTCTTTTTGTCTTTGTGCTTCTATTATTTTTTGCTCTTTAGCGGTTGGTGTAATGGACTTTTTCTCTTCCATTTCCGTGCCCTTATCCTCTTCTCTTGGAGTTTCCGTAACTTTTTCCGTTCCTTCTTTAGCAGCTTCCTTAGCTTTTTTTACATCTTCTGTCATTTCTTCATTAGACACTTCTTCAGCTAACGCTAACTTTTGGTCATCCGATTTAAAATCATCTACTATTTGTCTTCGTTCTCCTGCCCTACCAATGTATATAGACGCAATCAATTCAAAAGAAGGATCTGAGGAATTAAGTGAAGAGCTTGTACCAAATTCAGCCAATGCACCCAAAGACAATCGATCAAAGAAAGTAGCTCCAAGACCAGCAGAAATGCCATAAAAACTATCATACCCAGTTTGCACCCAATATTTTTTTGCGCTAAAAAGTACGTTTGCACCTATTTGACTCTTTTGTTGCGGTACCGATCGTAAATAAACAGCAGGACGAATAAAAGCCGTAGAATCAGATGCAATCACAGGAAGATTGTACGAAGCCATTCCCATAAAAATTTTATCTGAACTATCAGTGTGTACGTCTTTATCGGTAAAATTATAATCAAATAAATTTTCAGATGCAAAGCTCAATGAAAAATTCTCTATGGATAAATTAAAACCAGGAGATAACTGCATGATAAAATCTTGTACTGGGGTTATTTGTGAAATTCCTGGCATTGAAATTCCTGGAGGGGTATCATCTGCTAGTTGCTGGGTAAACATAAACAAATTGGCACCTAGTGAAAGCTTAACAAGCCTATTAAATTTTATTTCATACGCATAATTAAAAGCACCTCCTGAGTTAAAATGGATACCCGTATTATGCTGTAAAAATCCAACACCAATAGCAGATTTGTCATTTAAACTTCTTGTAAAATTTAAAAATAAGGTAGTCGGATCTTTATCTATATCTTGCCATTGCCAGCGTGTCCATAGCGAAATAGATTGTAGGTTATTACGACCTAGCGAAAATGTCGGGTTAAAAAGACTTGCGTTGTATTGCGTTAATGTATGTTGCCTTAAATCAGCAGGTAACGAAACTTCTTGTGCGAAACTTACTGAAAAAGTAAGAAAAGTAGCTATTAAAATACCAATGTTTTTCATATACAAAAAAACAAAAAACAGTAATCACTACATACTATTTACCATTATTTTTAGTTACAATAACATAAAAGTTTTCAACAATACTATAAACCAACTATGACACCATTAAAAATACTACTAGCCTTTACTTTTGTAATTGGATTTATAGGCTGTAAAGAAGATCAGAAAATGATCATTGAAACACCAACAGAAACTGAAATTTCAACCTTTTACCTGATTCGTCATGCTGAAAAAGACCGAAATAATCTCGATGATCTAGATCCTGAATTAAATCAACTTGGTTTAGGAAGAGCGATGCATTGGGCAGAGATCTTTGATGATATTCAATTTGATGCGGTTTACACCACAGGCTTTAATAGAACTATAATGACAGCATCACCTGTTTCCATTAAACAAGATGTAGACATTGAATACTATGATACCGAAACCTTAGACATTGAGGCTTTCAAAACAACAAATAAAAATAAAAACGTACTTGTTGTTGGACATAGTAATACTACGCCAGATTTTGTTAATCAGCTACTAGGTGAAGAAAAATATGCACCAATGGAAGATGATGATAATGGCAGTCTTTTTATTGTAACTATCATTAATGGTGTCGCAACTGCGCAACAACTTCATATAAACTGCACTCGCGCTAATTAATTACATTTACGCTATCTAGCACAATCTTAGACAGCAATTTTAGTTTATTTTGCATATATGCGCTATCAATCTGCATGAGGTTTGTAGCTGAATTTGTAGGCTTGTAGTTATAATAATCTACAAAACGGATGCCTCCAACATAGCGCTCGTTGTACGCTTCTCTAAATCGAACTCCGCCACCATTAACATGAAAATCATAAGCTAAATAAGCTACTTTATAGGTGTCTTTATCAAACCAATATAAATACGTGTCGTCAAAGTCATCTCCGCCACCTACTTCATTAAAAGTAACCTGCACTTTGTAGTACTTTTTATTTTTTATTTTCGTCTCGCCTAAAAGCACCTTATTCACTGCGGCATCATTTAATCCATAAGGAAGCTTAGCAAAATAATGTACAGAATTAACAGCATTTGAATAATTTTGAGCTATCGAATCTGCTAGCACCACTACACGACCATCTTCAAATCTTTTAAAACCAGTAGCCGATAGCACATCTTTAAACTGAACGCTATCATCTTTAAAAATTCTTTGTAGAACTTTGCCTTGTTTATCTTGTTTAGCAATGTAATGTTTTCCTCTAAAGTCAAATAAAATCGTACTTTTTTTATACAAATCACCTCCACTTACAGCAATGCTTTTATCAACAATTTCTTGTGCTGTAATTTTTTTATTTTCGGTTTTACAAGATGAAAAAGCCAAAATCAAAACAACGGCTAAAATTCTATACATAACTTTTATGTTTAAACTTATCTGCAAAAATGCAGAAAATTAAGGGCAAAATTCATATCAAGTATAAGTAAATTATGAGAAGTGTAATTTTCTAAGGTAACAACTACTATGCAATGCTCACTGAAAACACTATAAATGAATACTAGTTATATTTTAAATTGCCATTATAGATAATTAATATATTAAGGTAAAATAGCTTGTACAAACTACGCAGCCTTCTATTCAGTTACAAAAGTTGTTTAACGTTTTAGCGTGAAATGCCCTGTAAACTCCCCCATTTCACAACTGAACTTAAACCAATAATCAGAAGCAGGCATGGGTTTACCGCCAAAAGTGCCATCCCAACCTAAACCTTTGGGAGGTATATTAGCCAATAATTTTCCATACTTATCATAAATACGTAAGGTAGAATTATTGCAAACTTCTGTACCTATTACATTCCAATGTTCATGTATACCATCGCCATTAGGAGTGAAAAATTTGCCATAGCCAACCGCATGTATTGTTTTTTGAATTGTTCTGCATTGGGCCTTATCTCTTGCATAAACAATGTGCTCTCCAGGAAATACTTCAAAACGACCACTATCTTGAAATACAAAGCCATCAATTGAATATTCAACCATATCGGTGTCAACACCTGTAGCCGCAGCATTTATAATTACTGTATCAGAAAACCCCTCTGTAGTTATATCTAATGTTTCAGGAGCTTGAGAAGCAACCACCTCAAAATAAACCGTTTGTTCGCAAGTTACCCCTGCGATATCATGAGCTACTGTTAAGCTATAAATACCTAATGCTTCTATTTCTATAACCTGCTCCTTTGCTATTTCCACATCTTCTTCATTTCTCCAAGACCAAGAAACAAAATCACCTCCGTTTATAACAAGGTTGGGGTTATCTCCACAAACTGTATAAACCTCCTCTATATTGGGTTGAGGTAAAGGAATAACTCGTAGAGCAAAAGAAGCAATTGCATAGCAACCATCGTATCTTTTATTTTCAACCCTTGCAAAAATCTCCTCTTCCGTTGTCGTATTGATATACTCATTTTTTGACAATGGATTTACAGATTGTACTGCATCATCCTCTGAGGCAAAATAAATTACCCTGTAATTATCTTCACTTTGCCCATTAAGTATCTCGGCATCCTTCTCTGACAAATCAAATGAAATAACTCCGTTTTCATACAGGTCACATGAAATTAATGGAGAGGCATTCGTAGCAGTTGCAGCTTCAAAAACTCCTATAGAAAAATGACCTACTAGATAACAATCAGCATTGGCATTATTTGTTACCTTGTAAGAAATAGTTTCTGAAACAGCTGTATTTTGATAGTTCCCTTTAAGTGCATTTTGACCTAAATTTGCATCACTTTCATTGCTGTAGTACGAAACGGTGAAATCTGTTGCATTTAGATCTCCAAGAATCTCAGCATCCTTTTCTGTAAAATCATAAACATGTTTCCCATCAAAATTGGGTTCGCAAACCCACCAATCACTTACCGTTTCTACTTGTGGAGAATCATATATGTTTATATCAAAAGATGCAATGGCGTAACAATCATTATTGGTAGTACTGTAAACACGTATATACATGGTTTGCCCATAAGCTTCGGTATTGGTAAAAGCTGTTGAATTAACAGGGTTGTCACCGTTCTGAGCATCAATAAGCGATATATGATATGTAATATTTAAGGCTGAAGCAGATTTACCACTTAAAAGATAAGGGATTTGATATGAAAAATCGAAAATTGAAAAACCGTCATTATCATCATCGCACACCTTAATATTTTCAGGGTTATTTACCGAAATTGATGGGGTAACCCCTAGAGTAAAATCTCCAATAACAAAGCAGGTCGGACTAAGCGCATTATAAACTCTAGCATAAATTTTTTGTGTAGCAGTTGTATTTTCAAATGTTGATGCGATGGCATTTTCATCATTACTAGCGTCAGACCAAGTTAGATAATAACGAACAGCATACATGGAAGTGTTTTGTCCATTTAAAATTTCACTATCTTTTTGTGATAAGTCAAAAGCATAAACACCATCCGTATCTACATCACAGATATTCCAATCTGAAATCGCTGAAATAACAGGGCCTTGACTAAGTTTTATATCAAAATTTGTTACACTATAACAACTAGCATTATCATTGTTATATACAACAGCATAGACTGTTTGTATATCAGTAGTGATAGGGTATGAATACGGTAATATATTTGTTCTAGTCAATGCGGCTGCTTCTGTAGGATAATATTCAATAGTAAAATTTGATGCCGACTGTCCGCCCAATATCTCAGTATTTTTTGAGGTGAGATCTGTAGTTGCTTGAGAAGTTTCACTACATAGTTCTAAATCATTAGGTTTGTTTGCTATTGGTGTTTCATAAATAGTGATATTATGTGATTCAGATACACTTTTACTACCAATATTAATTAAAACTTCAACCTCATAATTTCCTGGTGTATCATATAAATGTGTAGGTGATTCTTCATTGGAAGTTTCTCCGTCACCAAAATTCCACATTATAGAGGTAATAGCCTCACCATACGTATTCGTAGTAAATTCTGTAGCACTTCCAAAACAAAAATTATCTGCCAAAATACCTGCCTTAAAATAACTCGAAATAAAGGGAGGCAAACCTAAAGTTCCCTTTCCGTTACCCAAATCAATAGCATCGAATTCAAAATCAGCATTATCGCCAACAGCATCAGGATTATTAATAACACTCAAACTACCAAAACTACTGAGGTATATTTTTCCATTAGGCCCCAGTTGCATCCCCCCTGAAGTTGATGCTGGAAAATTAATAGTGTGCATTGAAGCAACAGGGTCAGCATCTTTGAGATTAAATTGATAAATATCTTCTTCTATTATCGTTAGGTATAGCATTTCACTTGATGGTGAAAATTCTAGTCCGTAAAAATCTTTAATCGAAGATTGCATTAATACTTGTGGGTTGGTAAGTTTTCCTGTAGCATTGTCAAAATCAAACAATTCAACCCCTATGAAAGAGTGTGCAGCAACAATTTTTCGGCTATCAGGAGAAGCTTTTAAATACCCCTTCGCCTTAAAAGCATCTGCGTTATCAGCACTGTAATTTAAATCAAACCCAACATTACTAATCACCGGTTCACTTACGCCATTTGGCGTTACTAAATACGCCATAAAAGCATCGTTTCCCCAGTCATGTCCAATAACCCAAACATCGTTGCCATTTTCATGCATTACAGCAGTTAATTTTTCAGTTGCAGGGTTTTTCAACAACACATTTTTTCTTGTGATATCACCCATACCTCCATCTCGTGTCATATCAATCACGGAATAATACATGCCTCCTTGTGCTTGATAAAATGCAGTAAATAAATAATATAAATTAGGATTTAAGGGAGCTGGAACAACAATACCTGACTGTGTACTTGAAGAATGTCCTTTTAACCCGCTGCCATTAGGCATTTTCTCATGATTGCGGTTAAATACCGAAATTCCATCTGAATAAAATAGAAGATCACCTTGCTCATCCGATATTGAGGCACAACCTTCAATCGTGTTTATAACCCCGTTTTCTAATACCACCGGATCTCCATTACTAAAATCTAATCCGGCTCCAATGCCAAAATACCACACAGAAGCTTCTTCCTGCGCTAGTAACGGACACATTAACAATAAGGTAAGCGAAAATGCTAAAGCATATTTCATGATAATCGTAGGTTAAGTAAAACAATCTTTTTATGTCTCACATTTCTTTGGGAAAAAACGCAAACAATGCCTTACTTAAGAACGTAATTATCTTATCAATATTGGAAAAACACTATCTTATTTTGAAAAAAATAATCGACAAACAACATATATAACCGACAAACATGGTGTTAAGCATGTTATTAATATACTCAAGTTATTTTATTACAAATCAAAATACTACAAAATAAATATAATAATCTTACATAATTTGAATCAATCATATCAAGCGATTGTGCCTAATTTAACATACAACAACCCCAATGATTCTGATTACACCTCATGATAACAACTAATTTACTAAGAGTCTGTATTATGGCAGTAATGCACTAGTAAGCCAAATACAATTAGATACATATGATTACTGATAATAATTTTATTTTTTATCTTAACTTTGTAAAGCTGCTCAAAATCAGTTAGCCGAGATTGTGCTAATACATTTTGCTATGTGCTTTTAAAGTAAATAAACGATGCTGTTTTCAAAAATTCACCTGAGTACCGCATCTCGGTTGCTATTAAAAATATAGCTTGCCATAGGTTTGAGGCAATTTTAATAGGCATGATATAGCAAGATAGTTTGGGTATAACAAAAAGATATTAATATCGATACAATAATTAACTAAGATAATTCAGCTAAGCATGAGTTATTTATACTGTTTTATATGCTTTTTACAGAAAAACAATTACTAGAATCTACCTCAAGACAAGAGCTTATTGCTCATGTAGGCAGTAAGCACAACAAGGTGCTCAAAGTGCGCAAGAAACTAAGGTACGAGGCAGAATTAACCAAGCTCCAATCAGAGCTTGTAACCTTACAAAAATGGATTGCCGATAACAAAATGCGGGTAGCCGTAATATTTGAAGGACGTGACGCTGCTGGTAAAGGGGGCGCTATTAAGCGTTTTAAAGAACACCTCAATCCCCGAACATCGCGTGTAGTTGCATTAACTAAGCCCACCGAAGTAGAGCGCGGACAGTGGTATTTTAGACGTTACATAAAAGAACTTCCAAACCCTGGTGAAATCGTTTTCTTTGATCGCAGTTGGTATAACCGAGCGGTTGTTGAGCCTGTTATGGGTTTTTGCTCGCCAGAACAGTATCAAGAGTTCATTGTACAAGTGCCCGAGTTTGAACACCTGTTATACGAAGACAACCTTATAATAATAAAATTTTGGTTCTCCATTTCTAAAGAAGAACAGGCAAAACGCTTTAAAGGTCGCCTTGAAAACCCTTTAAAAAAGTGGAAATTTAGCCCTGTAGACCAAAAAGGACAGGAATTATGGAAAGAATACTCTTATCACAAAGAGCAAATGTTTAGCAAAACCCACACCAATTTTAGTCCTTGGGTTATTGTTAAGGCCAATGATAAAAAAGAAGCACGCTTAGAGAGTATACGATATGTGCTTTCACAGTTTAATTACGAAGGCAAAGGTGCATCAGGTATTCAATTACTACCTGACCCAAATACTATATTCCGCTATCACCGCAGTGCCGTTCAAATAGATATTTAAAATATGACACAACAAAATACACTCTCACAAGAAGACCTAGAATTACTAAATTCAAAACAAGGACTGTATCACCTTTTTAAGAATAAAAAGCTCAATTTACAAAAGGTATTACAAGATATTCGGTATGAAATAGAACTTCAAGCATTGCAAAAAGAGCTTATAAAAATGCAACAGTGGGTTATTGAGAATAACAAAAAGGTAGTCATTCTCTTTGAAGGGCGTGATGCCGCTGGCAAAGGTGGTGCTATTCGAAGAATTACAGAATACATCAACCCTCGCCAATTTAAAGTAATCGCTTTAAATGTACCTACCGAAGATGAACGCCAGCAGTGGTTTTTTCAACGCTACATACAACACCTACCAAAACCGAGTGAAATTGTGTTTTTTGACCGAAGTTGGTACAACCGAGCCGTAGTAGAACCTGTAAATGGTTTTTGTACAAACAAAGAATATGAGGTATTCATGAATCAAGTTAATGATTTTGAAAAAATGTTAATTGACTCTGACACCTATTTGATAAAATTCTATTTTTCAATTTCAAAAAATGAGCAAGCCAAGCGCTTTGAAGAAATTAGAAAAAATCCATTAAAGCGATGGAAAATGACCAAAGTTGACGCTAATGCGCAACGACTTTGGGATGAATACACAAAATACAAAAGTCTCATGTTTGAAAAAACCAACACAGAAAATTCGCCGTGGATGGTTATTGAAGCTGACCAAAAAACACCAGCTCGCCTTGAAGCTGTTAAGCACGTACTTGCTACCATTCCATATAAAACGGCATAAATAGCTAACAAAACTACAACCATCTAAAAATTTTGAAGTTCACTGCAAGTCTTTAGGTGGTTGTTTATTATTTACAAATCAAAAACCTACAAGCTTAAAAAGGCGCTTTATACCTTTAGTCATATATCAAAGGGGTTCTTTGATTTTGGTTTATTGAAAAAATATAACAGATTTCCTAAAAAAGCGACCGTAACTTCTTATATCTTTTTTATGATATTGCGTAAATTGAACCACCATAATGCTACTATTTAATTGATGTAAAAAAATGGTTTTTAGCATCTATTTTTAAAATATCGTATAAATATAAAAACCTTAAAGAGTTTTATTTAGGATTATAGTAAACATCAGTATATGAAATCAAAATTTTTGAGTTGTTTAATGCTATTAGCCTTTTGCGCTTGTAAAACGGATAAAAAAACCAAAACCGAGAACACCAAAGGAGCTAAAATGACAGCAACTGCAAAGGCGGACGAGTGGATACCCCTTTTTGATGGCACATCTACCGTAGGATGGCGTGCTTTTAGAGGAACTACACTTCCGCAACGCTGGGTGATTAAAGATAGCATGCTCACTTTTGATACCGAAATGGAATTAGAAAAAGAAGAAAAAGGCAATAATAGTATTGTTTATGGAGCTGAAATGTTTGATAATTTTGAGTTGTATGTAGAATGGATGGTTTCCGAAGGAGGTAATAGTGGCATACACTACCATCTTCAAGAGGTAAGTGAATATATGTCTGTAATAGCGCCAGAATATCAAATGCTTGATGATTTAAAGTGGGAAGAAATCAATAATACAAAACTAGAAGCTTGGCAAAAGACAGGTGCTGATTATGCTATGTACGCCCCTGATGAAAGGGTGAAAATTGTGAAACCTGCAATGCAATGGAATACTACCCGCATCATATTTACTCCGCAAAAAGTAGAACATTGGCTTAACGGTGTGAAATTATTAGAATTTACACCTTGGAGTGAAGATTGGGAACGACGTAAAAAAGAAAGTAAATGGAAAGACCACCCAAAATACGGTACTTTTAAAACAGGCTATATTGCCATACAAGACCATAATAGTCCCTTATGGTTTAAAAATATAAAAATTAAAAAATTATAACCAACGCATAAGTTAACAAGGCAGCATTAGCATTAAAAAGGGTATTTTAAACGCCTATACCAATTGTAACACAGCCGTATATTTTGTGAAAATTTCAAAATCTAACAGATTTTCTAAAAAAGTGACGGTAACTTCTTATGTCAATTTAATGGTATTGAGTATATTGAACCACCAAAATTTTTATTATTTGATTCAAGCATGAAAATCATATCACGCAAACGCTATTAATTAATACATAAATACCAAAACAAAACCCTAAAATAGTTTTATTAGGATAACGGTTAAATACTACCAAATGAAAACAAAAATTTTAAGTTGTTTAATGCTCTTAGCCTTTTGCGCTTGCAAAACGGACAAAAAAACCAAAACCGAAAATACAGAAACACCTAAAATGGTGGAAACTGAAGAGAAAGACGAATGGATACACCTTTTTGACGGTACCTCAACGGAAGGCTGGCGTGCTTTTAATGGCACAGAACTCCCACCACGCTGGGTTATCAAAGATGATATGCTCACTTTTGATACCGAAATGAAGTTAGAAAAAGAAAGAACAGGTGGCAATAGCATCGTTTATGGAGCAGAAATGTTTGACAATTTTGAACTGTATTTGGAATGGAAAATTCCTGAAGGGGGTAATAGCGGTGTATTTTATCACCTTCAAGAAGTTGGTGAATCTATGTCAGATATTGCACCTGAATATCAATTACTTGACGATTTAAAGTGGGAAGAAATCAATAATGCAAAACTAGAAGAGTGGCAAAAAACAGGTGCCGATTATGCCATGCATATTCCTGATGCTAGCGTAAAAATTGTAAAACCTGCAATGCAATGGAATACTACCCGTATCATATTTACGCCCGAAAAGGTAGAGCATTGGCTTAACGGAGTAAAATTATTAGAATTTAAACCATGGACAGAAGATTGGGAACGACGTAGAAAAGCAGGCAAATGGAAAAATTCACCAAAATATGGCACTTTTAAAACAGGCTATATTGCCATACAAGACCACGATAGTCCTTTGTGGTTACGAAATATTAAAATCAAAAAATTATAACCAACGCATACGAAAATGAACAAACGAGAATTTTTAAAAAAGACAGCAGCAGCATCTTCATTCGCCTTACTTCCAAATGGGGCTTGGGCTTTCCCAAAAAAAGAAAAACGCTTAAGAACTGCTCACATTGGTGTGGCTAATATGGGCGGTAGTGATTTAGCTTCTATTTCATCACATGCACAAGTTGATGTAGTAGCATTATGTGATGTAGACAGCAAAAATTTGGCCGCTGCGCATAAATTGCATCCAAATGCAAAAACTTTTTCTGACTACAGGGTGATGTTGAAAGAAATGAAGAAAAAAATTGATGCCGTAGTGGTTTCTACACCTGACCATACGCATGCACCTGCCTCTATGATGGCTATGAATATGGACAAGCCAGTATATTGCCAAAAACCTCTTACCCATCATGTGACGGAAGCTAGAGCGATGAAAAAACTAGCGGAAGAGAAAAATTTGGTAACGCAAATGGGTATACAAGTTCATTCGTTTTATGACTACAAACTAGCGACTCGACTCATTCAATCAGGTATTATCGGTAAGGTTAGTATTGTACGCGCTTGGTCTCCTAAAAACTGGGGATATGACGGCCCTATACCTTCAGGAAGCGACCCAATACCAGAAAATTTAGATTGGAATCTTTGGTTAGGTACTTCAGCTGAAAGACCATACAAAGAAGGTGTTTACCACCCAGGTAATTGGAGAAAACTAGTAGACTACGGCTGTGGAACTTTAGGTGATATGGGTGTTCATATTTTTGATACTCCGTATAATGCCCTAGCACTTGATGTACCAAGAACTATTACCACCAATTGCAGAAAACCAAACGGGTTTGGATACCCTGAGCAAAATATGGTAACCTATGAGTTTCCAGGAACAAAATACACAACAGAAACTTTAAAGTGGGTTTGGTATGATGGTAAAGATGCCAACAAACAGCGCGAAGATCTTATGCTACCTGGTGGAGAAGCATTACCAGAGCAAGGAGCTATGTTTATTGGCGAAAAAGGACGTTTATTGCTACCGCACTTTCAGCAATTACCACGTTTAATTGTTGATGGTGAATACCAAGATATTAGTGCGCAAATTACTGCTCAGAATTTAGGTGAGCCTGTTCGTGATTATGAATCTGAAGGTAAAAAACACTACCATCAGTTTGTAGATGCTTGTTTAGGAAAAGGAGAAGTAAGTGCCCCTTTTTCATATGCATCACGACTTACAGAAACCATTCTATTAGGAGTTATTGCAGGACGTTTTCCAAACAAAACCTTACACTGGGATAGCGCCACAGCTAAGTTTGCAGAAGAAGAAGCTAATCAATATTTAGATTCTCCATATCGAGAATTTTAATAGTACATATTTCTGAAAAGAGAAAAGGGAGCCAAGAAACAAGACTAAGAATAATAAAGTCGTTGTTCTTTGCTCTTTTTTTCTTTTAGTGCTGTGGTCTTTACACTGGTCTTTATTCTAGAGATAGGAGACAAGAACCAAGAAACAGGACAATGTAATTGCTCCTTTTTCTTTCAGCGCAGCGGTCTTGATTCTTGATTCTTCTAGCGCTGTGGTCTTTATTCGGGTTAACCCTAAATTAGCTAAACCCCAACTAAACAGATCAATAACATTCTCATGAAATCTTCTTACATTTATACGCATCAACTAACATTAATTTGAATATGTCAACAGCAAAAAAAGAATACAAAAGAGTTACCGTAAAATCACTTATCGATATGAAAAAGCATGGAGAGAAAATTTCTATGCTTACAGCTTATGACTATTCAATGGCAAAAATAGTAGATGCTGCACAGGTAGATGTTATTTTAGTAGGTGATTCTGCCAGTAACGTAATGGCAGGGCATGAAACCACGCTACCCATTACATTAGATCAAATGATTTACCATGCATCATCAGTAATTAGAGCCATCAATAGGGCTTTGGTTGTTGTTGACATTCCTTTTGGCAGCTACCAAAGTGACCCCAAAGAGGCCTTGCGTTCAGCAATTCGTATTATGAAAGAAAGCGGCGCCCATGCGGTAAAAGTAGAAGGTGGCGCTGAAATAAAAGAATCTGTAAAGCGTATTTTAGCTGCTGGTATTCCCGTGATGGGGCATTTAGGGCTAACACCACAATCAATATATAAATTTGGCACCTATACCGTTCGTGCAAAGGAAGAAGAAGAGGCTGAAAAGTTGATCGAAGACGCTAAATTACTTGAACGTTTAGGATGCTTCGCTATTGTATTAGAAAAAATTCCCGCTGCGCTAACCAAGAAAGTTTCAGAGAGCATTTCTATTCCCACTATAGGTATTGGTGGTGGTAAACACGCTGATGGCCAAGTCTTAGTTATTCATGATTTGTTGGGTATGACACATGAGTTTAACCCAAGATTTTTAAGACGCTATATGAATTTATATGAAGATATGGGCAATGCTATTTCGCAGTATGTTACCGACGTAAAAAGTCAAGATTTCCCCAATGATGAGGAGCAGTATTAGCAAAAAAGGTAGTTTTAGCTTTGTGATGCTTAACTTTGCACAATACATTCAATACAATCATAAATGATTAAAAAAATAGCAATAATCGCCCTTGTACTATTAAATATTGGTTGTGACCAACTGTCAAAAAACGTTGTACGCCAAAGAGTAGCCCCACAAGAGTACATACAGCTAATTGAAGATAATTTTATTTTAACCAATGTTGAAAACACAGGGGCTATGTTGGGTTTTGGAGCTAACCTATCCCCTATTCTAAAGCTGATTTTTCTGCAAGTGTTACCCGTAATGGTATTAATTGTCTTGCTTTTTAGAGTACTGCAAAAATCTAATATGAATAAATGGTTGGTAGTAGCCTTTGCTTTTGTTATTGGTGGTGGTATTGGAAACCTAATTGACCGTATTGCCCATGGTTCGGTTACCGATTTTTTTCATATTAAATTGGGAGTTTTTAAAACAGGAATTTTTAACATGGCCGATGTGTCTGTTACCACAGGGGTACTCATAATTCTTTTTCTATCACTATGGAATAAAAAATTGGAAATGTAATACCCTTACTCCTCTTCTTAATCAGTACCTAGGGTAATTAAAAATCAAAAAAATACAGTAAGTACAGTGCCAACAACCTCCTCAAAACATTCCAATGCTGCTAATCTTCAAATTATTTATGAAGACAACCATTTAATTGTAATCAACAAACGCCCTGGTGATATTGTACAAGGTGACAAAACAGGTGATATGCCCTTAAGTGAGATTGTAAAGTGTTATATCAAAGAAAAGTACAACAAGCCGGGCAATGTATATTTGGGAGTAGCACACCGTTTAGATCGACCTACATCGGGCATTGTTGTTTTTGCCAAAACCTCAAAAGCCTTACCGCGGCTAAATAAATTATTTGCCGAAAAAGAAGCAAAAAAAACCTATTGGGCTGTTGTAAAAAATGCGCCTCCAAAGCAACAAGATACACTAGTGCATTGGATGAAACGCAATACCAAACAAAACAAATCTTATGCCCATATCAAAGAAGTGTCAGAAAGTAAAAAAGCAATTTTGGACTATACATTGCTAAAAAAACTAGACCGTTTTTATGTGTTGGAAATTCTTTTAAAAACAGGCAGACACCATCAAATACGCGCACAATTAACCGCTATCGGGTGCCCTATCAAAGGTGATTTAAAGTACGGCTTTGATAGAAGTAATAAAGATGGGAGTATTCATTTACACGCCAGAAGCCTATCATTTATTCATCCTGTAAAAAAAGAAATGCTCCACTTGATTGCCCCGCCTCCTCATGACACAATTTGGAACGCTTGTTGTTAATATGCGTAGTAGTAAACACCATTAAACCAATACCATGATAAAAAATATCGTTTTAGTTTTAAGTCTTGTACTACTCGCTTCTTGCGGCTCATATAATGCCATTGATTCGTTTTATGAAGCGCATAAAAATGATAATCAAGTAACAGCCATTCGTATTCCACGGTTTATGTTAACCATGGCAGGGAAGATATCACCAGAGATGAATGCCTTAATAGGAAATACCAAGGATTTGCGTTATATGCAATTTCCTAGTACCACGCCAGCGCGTACGCAATTTTTAAACAAACAAATGAATACCATAACTGGCAGTAAGTTTATTGAGGTGTATCGAAAAAACGATAATGCGAATCGCAGCGTCGTTTCAGTACGTGAAAAAGGAAATACAGTCAAAGAAATTCTAATTTACACCAATGATACTGCAAAAGGTACTTTTTTATACTTTAATGGTAATTTCGACCCTGTAAAAGTACGTGAAATGGCAAAAAATGATGATTTTAAAAAATTAGGAACCCAACTTATTAATCAGTTTGGTTCAGGTAATACGCCCGGCATTACGAATTAGAAACTTTGTTTTCATTACAAAATTTAACTGCGAAGCGGTCTCTACTTTTGATCCTCCCAAGGCAGCCGTCTTTTTTATAATAAAGCAGCTCGTTTTTTATTCCTCATAATACCTATTTTTACCACATGGAAGAATGGTATCATTATGTACTTTTAATTACTGTTGGTTTTGCGGTGGGTTTTATAAATACAATTGCTGGAGGTGGCTCTTTACTCTCATTGCCCATACTTATATTTTTAGGACTTCCTTCAAGCGTTGCTAATGGCACTAATAGAGTGGCCATTGTTATTCAAACAGCAATAGCAACCGCTGGTTTTAAAAGTAAAGGTGTTTCCACAGCCCCTTTCAATATATATTTGGGTATTTCAGCCTTATGTGGTGCAATTATAGGTGCTTCTATTGCTGTTGATATTAAAGGAGCTACTTTCAACAGAATTTTGGCAATTATTATGATTGCCGTTGTACTTATCATCCTATTTAAACCCAAAATGAAACTTGCTGAAATGCAAGAACGCTTAACAGGCAAGTATTTATATATCGGTATTATTGCCTTTTTTTTCTTTGGTATTTACGGCGGATTTATAAATGCAGGCTTAGGCTTTATTATTATACTATTTTTGCACAATGTAAATCAAATGACACTGGTACGATCAAATGCGACCAAGGTGACGGTTGTATTCATATACACAATATCAGCACTGGTAGTATTTGTTTTAAACGACAAAGTAAATTGGCTGATCGGATTGATTTTAGCTATAGGAAATGGCTCTGGTGCATGGTTAGCTAGTAGAATTTCAGTGGACAAGGGAGACGGATTTATTAGAATATTTATTGTAATTATGGTTGTTGTACTGGCTATTAAACTCTGGTTTTTTAACGGAAACTAGTTACCAACTCTCAGTAATGTACAGCAAAAAACTAAAAACAGAAAAAAGTGAGTAAGGCTATAAAACATTTAGAATGGCGCTATGCGGTAAAAAAGTTTGACACAACAAAACTGATTCCTGAAGCAAAGGTAGCTGTCTTAAAACAAGCGTTTAACCTAACTGCTACCTCATACGGTTTGCAGCCTATTACCCTAGCAGTAATTCAAAACAAGGCATTACAAAAGCAATTGGTAATGCATTCGTATGACCAGGCTCAGGTAGCGCAAGCATCTCATCTTTTGGTGATTTGTATTGAAAATAACATCAATGCAGAGTATATAAAAGCCTATTTTGAACAGGTTAAAAAAATCAGAGGCACTAGTGATGCTATTTTAAATCCTTTTAAAGAAAGTATGCTACATAGTTTTGCTGAAAAAGATACCCTAGAAATAAAAGAATGGGCCAAAAATCAAGCCTATTTATCTTTAGGTAATTTGCTTACGGTTTGTGCATGGGAAAAAATAGATTCATGCCCTATGGAAGGTTTTGACCCCGATGCCTATGATACTTTATTGGGCCTCAAGGAAAAAAACCTAACAGCCGTACTAGTATTACCCATAGGATATCGCGCCCATGATGATGTGTTTTCAACTTTTAAAAAAGTACGAAGAGATATCGATAAAAGTATCATAGAAATATTTTAGTTTTGTTTCAAACATAAATAATACAAAATGCCTGGATTTGAACTTTTTGGAGATAACGAAAAAAAACATGTAGAAGAAGTACTAGACACAGGTGTTTTAATGCGCTATGGCTTTGATGGTATGCGCAATAACCAATGGAAAGCACTAGCACTAGAAAAAGCCCTTTGCAGCAGAATGCAGGTAAAACACGCCCAGTTAGTAAGTAGCGGAACCGCCGCCTTAACTGTGGCTTTAGCAAGCGCTGGAGTTGGTGCTGGGGATGAAGTTATTATGCCAACATTTACATTTGTTGCCTCGTTTGAATCTATTTTAGCCATTGGTGCTGTACCTATTTTGGTTGATGTTGATGACACGCTTACCTTAGCACCAACCGCAGTAGAAAAGGCAATCACTGAAAAAACCAAAGTAGTAATGCCTGTTCATATGTGCGGTTCTATGGCAAATCTTAGCGCCTTAAAAGCCATTTGCAACAATCATAATTTACTACTTCTCGAAGATGCCTGCCAGGCTATAGGTGGTAGTTATGAAGGAAAACCTTTGGGGAGTTATGGTGATTTAGGTTGTTTTTCTTTTGATTATGTAAAAACCATTACCTGTGGTGAAGGTGGCGCTGTAATTACCAATAACGAAACGTATTATTCGAATGCTGACCATTATTCAGACCATGGTCATGACCATGTGGGCAGTGATAGAGGAGCCGAAACGCATCCGTTTTTGGGATATAATTATCGCATTTCAGAACTGCATGCAGCAGTGGGTTTGGCACAGATTGAGCGTTTAGATGACTTTTTAGGTATTCAACAGAAAAATTACACCATCCTTAGAAACGCTTTAGCTACTATTCCTGAAGTAACTTTTAGGCGTGTTCCCGAAGGAGGCGTTGAGAGTTATGCTTTTTTAAATTTCTTTATGCCTGATGAAACGACGGCTAAAAAAACGCATACAGCTTTAGGGAAAGCAGGTGTAGATGCTTGTTTTTATTGGTTTGATAACAATTGGCACTACTATCGTAAATGGGAACACCTTACGCAGTTAAAATCTTTAGGAAACTTATCGCAAGAGGTTCGAAATCAACTTCAGGACTATACGAAAGCAGATTTTTCGGCTTCTGACCATTGGGTGGGAAGAAACATTTCATGCCTTATTAAACTATCTTGGAGCACCGAAGAAATACATGAAAGAGCAGCAAAAATGGCTGAAATCATTCGAGAGAACCTATAGTTTTACAGCAAACATGAGGTAAAACTAATCTAAATCGTGCTTATTGTCCCTTTATGTGTTCGACCTAAATGCTATAGCAAATACCGCTGTGCTGCAAGAATCAAGAACAAAGATTTTTTCTCTTTTTAATCCAGTTTCTTAGGGCTTATTTGTTGGCACTTCTCTACATTTAGTTTCTAGTTAACGTACTATATGCGACAATAAAGGATATCTCTTAAATGGGTCAATTAATACGGTACGTTTTCAACAATTTCTAAACCATAGCCAACAATACCCACTCTTTTGCTTTGCTCATGATTTGTAAGTAGTCGCATTTTTGAAATATTGAGGTCGTGCAAAATTTGTGCACCAATACCAAAATCACGCGTATCCATATCAATTTTTGGGGCTTTATAAATCCCTTTCTTTTGTAACTCTTTCAATTCAGCCAATCGCGAAAGCAAATTCAAAGATTCTGCATCTTGATTGATAAAAACTATCGCTCCCTTCCCTTCTTTATTTATTGCAGCAAACATATCTTCAAGTTTCTTATCAGAATTATTGGTTAGGGTGCCTAAAATATCGTTATTGACCAATGTAGAGTTTATTCGGGTAAGAATTTGCTCCTCTTTATTCCAATTTCCTTTGGTTAATGCAATATGAATATGATTATTGGTCGTTTGCTTATAGGCGCGTAATCTATATGCTCCAAAACGTGTTTGAATATCAAAGTCTTCCTTTTTTTCAATAAGACTATCATGCTCCATACGATAGGCAACCAAAGCCTCTATTGAAACAATTTTAAGGTTAAATTTTTTGGCGACTTCTACTAGTTGTGGTAGCCGAGCCATACTACCATCTTCATTCATAATTTCTACAATGATACCTGCCGGTTTTAGTCCGGCTAACCGTGCAAAATCAATAGCAGCTTCTGTATGTCCCGTTCTTCGTAAAACACCACCGTCTTTGGCTACTAATGGAAAAATATGTCCTGGTCGTGCTAAATCATGTGGTTTGGTGCCTTCATCGGTCAGGGCTTGTACTGTTTTCGCTCTATCAGAAGCCGAAATTCCTGTAGTAACACCATTACCACGTAAATCTACCGATACCGTAAACGCCGTTTCAAGCGGATCTGTATTGTTGTTTACCATCATGGGTAAACCTAATGATTTACAACGATTTTCAGTTAATGGAGCACAAATAAGGCCTCTACCATGAGTAGCCATAAAATTGACAGTTTCGGTAGTTACCAATTCCGCAGCAGCTAAAAAATCGCCCTCATTTTCGCGATTTTCATCATCAACAACAATTATGACCTTTCCTTCACGAATGTCTGCTATCGCTTCTTCAATGGTATTTAATGTTATTTTATTCTCCATTTTCGTAATCATGAAACTGCTTTTTTATCTTTTTTCTTAAATAACTGCTTAAAAAAATCAATTACTACGCCGAAGCTCATTAAGCCTTTGTCTGCAGTTGCTCTCCTTGTTAAAAATATGCCTAAAGGTAACATTACAAAGGTTGACAACCAGGCACCCAATGCAGGATGCATGTTTCCTTTTTTAGAATAGTTTTCGGCAAATACTCCCAAGAAGTAATATACCAAAAACAATACAATGGCAATTACCATGGGTAAACCCAGTCCTCCTTTTCTAATGATCGCTCCCAAAGGTGCACCAACAAAAAATAATATCACACAAGAAAGTGCTAAGGCAAACTTTTTATGTAATGAAAGGATATGTCTTCTGTGAAATTCGTAGCGTTTTTCCATCTCTTTCTTTTTTCCTTGGATGGAGGTTAATACGTTGGTAGCTGATGCTTTGGCTGAGCTCATTACCTGAAGTTGTTGCCATTCTTCATACAAACTAATAACACTATCTTTTGAAGGGTCAAAACGCTTACGAATAGTATCTTGTAATGCAATGGATTTATTTTTGGTAGAATCTAATTTTGGTAATGGCACAAATGCCCCCATACGCTCTGTAGTAACTTTAGAAAAAGAGGTTACTCTACGTATATTATCTTGCTTTAGCGAATCAATATCTTTTCGCAACCGCGTGGTATTTTTCATTTTCTCAGTGCGTAGGTCCTTTTCTTCTTCAAGATCTACATTATTGAACTCACTCAAATCAATATTCATTGTATACGATTTGAAATCACCTTGCGCAAAAGGATATTTTCTTTTGTCGGCAGATTTTCCTTGAACCGACTGATATAAGTTACCATCATTCAAAATTAATTGAATAATATTTGATTTTTCACTACTCTTTAATTCCCCTGTTTTTGCCTTAATTACACGGTAGTTAATATTTTTAGCATCTTTTTGATGAATGATCACATTTTCTAAAAAACTATCATTGTCACCATATTTTCGATCTACCTTAATATTCATATTGGCAGTTTCAAAATCACTAAAGACCCCTTCAGCAATGGCAATGGCAGGTTTTAAATTGGCAATATTACGCCGTAAATAAAATATTTTTTGTTCAGATGCAGGTATTACACTATTTGCAAAGTAAAAGGTAACCCCACCCAATAACACTACAAATATAATTAGAGGTAACATAGCGCGTTGCAACGAAACACCAGAGGCTTTCATGGCGGCAAATTCATAGCTTTCAGCTAAAGAGCCAAAGGTGAGAATGGAAGACAATAGCACTGTCAAAGGAAGTACCTTTTCAGTAAGCTCAGGCATTTTATAAAAGAAAAATTTACCAATGATAGCCATGTCTAGCCCTTTACCAGCCAAATCATCAATAAACAACCAAATCGATTGAAAAATGAAGATTAACATCATTATGACAAACGAGCTGACTAAATTAAATAAAAACCTAGATAAAATATATCTATCAAGAATCCTCAATGCTACTATTTTAATTTCATTTGGTTAATCAACTTAAAAAACCAAATGTAATTCACCTATTTGACTTTTGACAGTTATCATCACTTTTTCTAGTTGTTATTTTATAAAAAATACACTTTCTTATTTAAAATTCAAGAATTTCAAATAAGAAAGCACAAAACTAGTTTCTTATGATATAGAATCCGTCGTTCTTGTACTTAACTTCATCAAAGGTAAATAAGCTTTTTGATAATGGCTGGTTCGTTTTAAAAGAATTAACAGTAATTGTAGTGGTAGTACTGTTGTCGCCTGTGTAAATCAACTTATAAATATGTTTTGTTTCTGCATCAACCCCCATAAGAATTGACTTTATTTCAGCATTGGTATCAATAGGTATTAATTTTACGTACTGTATTTTTCTACCTTGTACATTTTGTAAAATATCCCATGTATAGGTATAGCCTTCTTTGTAAAAAGTGAGCATTTTTGATGGAGTAAGGGCATTTTCATCATCCGATTTATTTTCAATCGTAACTTCCTCATTTTCTGTTACAATGGTATACACCTTGTTTCCATCATACAACTGTGTTGAACCAAAAATATTAAACAAATATTTATCACCTTGCAAGGTAACATCACCCCGTGTTTCTTGATTAATACCCGCTTCGGTATTTTTTAATACATACTTAAAATCAACAAAAATATTTTCATAGCCTTTGATTTTAGCGTGTACATCATCTAACAACGCTTTTGCTTTTTCAGACCCTTGTGCTTGGGTTAAATTTGCTGCAAAAATCAACACAATTACCAATACTAATTTTCTCATTCTATTTTATTATTTTATTTCATTATTAAGCAAATGCTCTAAAGCGACTAAATCTGAAACAAGTACTTGCCTTGCTTTACTTCCTTCAAAAGGCCCTACAATACCTGCTGCTTCTAACTGATCAACAATACGGCCTGCACGGTTATAACCCAATTTCAATTTTCGTTGAATGAGTGATGCAGAACCTTGTTGGGCAATCACAATTACTTCTGCCGCTTCACGGAACATTTTGTCTCTTTCAGCAATGTTATTATCAATACTTGTGCCAGAGTCTTCACCTACGTACTCTGGTAATTGATGCGCCTCAGGATATGCTCTTTGCGACCCTATATATTCTGTGATTTTAGCAACTTCAGGTGTATCAACAAAGGCACATTGAATACGGGTTACGTCGTTTCCTTGGGTATATAACATATCACCACGACCTATTAATTGATCAGCTCCTTGAGCATCTAAAATAGTTCTTGAATCTATTTTTGAGGTAACTCTAAATGCTATTCTCGCCGGGAAGTTCGCTTTGATAATACCAGTAATTACATTTACCGAAGGTCGTTGCGTAGCTATAATTAAATGAATACCAATAGCACGAGCCAATTGCGCTAAACGTGCAATAGGTGTTTCCACTTCTTTACCCGCAGTCATTATTAAATCGGCAAATTCATCAATGACCAATACAATATAGGGTAAAAACATATGCCCATCATTCGGATTTAACTTACGAGCCTTAAACTTATCATTATACTCCTTAATATTACGAACCATAGCTGCTTTGAGCAGCTCATAACGGTTATCCATTTCAATACAAAGCGAATTGAGTGTGTGTATCACCTTTGTATTATCAGTAATAATGGCATCTTCAGAATCGGGAAGTTTTGCCAAAAAGTGTCGTTCAATCTTATTAAATAAGGTAAGTTCTACCTTCTTAGGGTCAATTAAAACAAACTTCACTTCTGCTGGATGTTTTTTATACAATAAGGAAGTTAACACAGCATTTAATCCTACAGATTTACCCTGTCCTGTAGCTCCAGCCATGAGCAGGTGAGGCATTTTTGCCAAATCGACTACAAAAGTTTCATTACTAATGGTTTTACCAAAAGCTATCGGTAATTGCATTTCAGCCTTTTGAAACTTTGCTGAGGAGATTACCGAGCGCATAGAAACTATAGTAGAATTTTTATTCGGCACCTCAATACCAATGGTACCTTTACCTGGTATGGGTGCTATAATTCTAATTCCTAAAGCGGCTAATGAGAGGGCAATATCGTCTTCTAAGTTTTTAATTTTCGATATACGCACCCCTGCATCAGGAACAATCTCGTATAAGGTAACCGTTGGCCCTATGGTCGCTTTAATTTGTGCAATACCAATTTTATAATTGTTGAGGGTGGTTACAATTTTATTCTTATTCTCTTCAAGTTCTTCTTGATTGATGGTGATGCCGCCACTAACTCCATGCTGATCTAACAATTCTATTGTTGGAAACTTATAATTCCCCAATTCAAGGGTAGGGTCAAATTCACCAAAATCATCAACTAATTTATTGGCAAGATTATCAATCTCCTCCCCTTCTTCAACCACCTTTTCTACTTTCATAGCTATTTCCTCTTGCTGCTCTTCTTCAACAGGTACCGTAATTTCAAAATCACTAATTGGTGGTTCTTCTTTTTCGGGTACTAAAGGAGGTATATTTTCTTTGTGTGTATAGGTATCAACAACAACGGGGGTTTCGTCTTCTGGTTCTACCGAAAAGGATGTGTTTGTTGCTTCTTCGGTTTTCGTTTTAGCTTTTGTTTTAGTTGCCGCTTTATAATCACTTTTCACAGCATTCTTTTTGTCTTTTAGCCATGCAGCAAATGCATCGGGTGTGAATTTAAATAAGCGTACAAGGATAAAAATCAACCCAAAAACCAAGAGTAATAGTACGCCAATTTTTCCGATGTAGTCTTGTAGAAAATCATTCATTTCATACCCCACTACCCCGCCAAGAAGTGGTTGTTGAAAAGCAAAAAAGCCTAAGGCAATAGCTATCCATATCATAAAAATCAAACCCCAAATCCATTTTTTATACATCCCTTTTTGGTCAAGCCCAAGAAACATATACAACCCTTTTAAACAAAGCAAGAAGGGCAAAATTAAAGTCGCAACACCAAAGCCTTTATAGATAAAAAAGTGACTTACCGCCGCACCAAATTTATTTAAGAGGTTTTTTGCTTGTTCATTTCTATCAGAAAACTCTGTGAGTAGACTTTGGTCATCCTTCCAATTGAAATAAAAGGAAATAAAAGAAAAAAACAAGGCGATACTGAAAAGCACCAATAGGCTTCCCACAATAATTTTATTCTGTTTTGATAATTTAAAAGACCAACTCTTCTTTGTGGTTTTTGGAGCGGTCTTTTTTGCCTTTTTTGCCATGTAATCGTAGATTCTGGCAGTAAAAATACAAATTGTTATGGAAGAAGGAAGCTATAAAACATCAAAAAATCTTGGGTAGATAAATGATTGCTCCTATGATGACTGCACCAATAGACACCATCATTACTGCACCGGCAGCAACATCTTTTATAAAACCAATTTTCTCATCAAATTCTGGCTGTATATAATCGGCAATTTTTTCTACGGCAGTATTCATCCCTTCTGTTGCCAAAATTGCCGAAATAGTAAGAATTTGCATTATCCACTCTGTTTTTGATATATTGAAGTAAAAACCTGCGGCGGTCATTACAATCATAATAAAAACCTGAATTTTTATACTCGCCTCTGTACGTACCAAAAGAAGGGCTCCGCGTAATGCAAAGCCCACACTTTTTATTCTATTTACTAAGAATGATTCTTTAGGCATCCATCAAAGCTTCTAAAGCGGCTTTGTAATTGGGCTCATCGGCAATTTCTTCAACTTGCTCGGCATGTGCCACATTACCATCTTCGTTAATTACTACAACAGCTCTAGAATGTAAGGGAACAAGAGGTCCCTCAGTAAACTCCACTTGATATGCCTTACCAAAGTTACCATCTCTGAAATCAGATAACATTTCTACATTTTCTATTCCTTCTGCCCCACAAAAACGGGCTTGCGCAAAAGGTAAATCTTTAGACACGCAAAGCACTACTGTATTTTCAAGTTCTGCCGCTTCTTTATTAAACTGACGTACCGATTGTGCGCACGTGCCCGTATCAACACTAGGAAAAATATTTAAAACTACTTTTTTACCTTTATAATCAGCAAGCGTAGCCGTAGACAAATCTCCTTTTACAAGATTGAAATCTGGTGCAGCACTCCCCGGAGCTGGCAAAGTACCTAATGATTGTATCGCATTACCATGTAATTTTAATGAAGCCATAGTCTTGGTTTTTTAAATTTTGTGTGAAAATATAAAAATGTACCTACATTTTTAGTTTCTAGCTGCACCTAATTTGTAGTATTATGAAATACTTAACTTTTTGATAAACTAAGCATGTTTTTTTTAACTTTTTTCAGTCGCTTTAGTTTTCTTTTTATATCACAGTTTCGGGTTTGTCATTTTTTTGTACCGAAACGATTAATTTTTTAAAATGATAGAAAAAAACTTAGATTAGTACTGTTAAAGAAGAACTATAGGTACTGGCATAGGTATCGGTAATTGTTGTAGCAAATTAAAAAACGTAATCTTGGCAAAAAAATAATTAAGTAGAGCCAAATGGAAACTTTTAATGAAATTGAATAGGAAAGGCGAGCACCTAAAATTCAATACCTGAATTGTCCAAATTGCTTTAAACAGAAAAACAAACTATCTGATTTTGATATATATAGGTTATATCATTTTTATTTTAACTTTTATTTCGAGAAAGTAAAAGGTCTTATAAATATTGTAGAAAAAGAAAAGTTCAACGCGTAAGTGTTTAATTAAAAAATAACGCATGAAATTTAACTTGTTTAACAAAAAGAAAAGTCCAAAAAACATTAAAGAGGAATGGAACAAGCTTGGAAGTAAATATGCCAAGGATGTTAACGAAATGGTAGAATTTGGAGAAAAACATGGATGGGAGAACTGGAAAGGTAAAGAACCCGAAGATAATCGAGACCACTTAGCGGATGAAATCTTCGAACTCTTAAAAAAAGCTAACGAGACTAATACCGTTGAAGACTTTAGAAATGATTACCCTCCTTCACATAGTCCACTCGTAAAATTCATGAAAAAAAAAGGACAAAGCGTTGAACAATTGCATTTTATTGAGAAACAAAAGATTGTTTTTTTAACAGGAACATCTTACCAAAAAAGACAAGCATATATTCTTGATAACGAAAACACTTTAAAACTAGACTCAGAAATTGATGCTATTGGGAAGTCCAAAAAGAATAATGTTTTTGCTATTTCAGCTAACAATAAGATTACAACTACTCAGGGCTGGCAAGGAAATATCATTTCAACTTTTGAATTAAATAAAACTAAAGATTTAGGAATAACAGCGTTAATTCCTTTCAACTATGGACGTAAAATACTGCTTATCACTTCTGAAGGAATATATTTAATTACTGAAAAATATGAAGAAATGATTCATCCTATACCTGATTTGGAGGATGAAGAATGGGATTCTTATATTGACATGGAAAATGCAACATTATCAAACGACAACCAATATATTGTTGTTGGAGACCAATGTTCAAAACACAGAATACTGAATCAGAATGGCTTACAAATCGGTGAAATTGGACAACAATCTGAATATCCCCATTATTGTCTTTTTTCAAAAGATGACAAGCAACTAATAACAAACTCTTGTCATTTTTATCATGGAATTACAATTGGAGTTGCAACAGAAAATCTAAATGGAATTAATATACCTGAATATGAAGAAAGTGCATTATACAAAACAATAGATGAAGGAATGCGTGTATATTGCGGTATTGGAACTTCTAAATTTTACATCTTAGGCGATGCACACGGGTATATTAGAGCCATAGATTTAAATGGAAAGTGCATTTGGAGGCATTTTTTGGGCTCAACAATTAGTGGAATCACAATATCAGATGATGAAAAAACATTATGGATTGGCTCTTATTCTGGTATGCTTCATAAATTGCAGTTAGGAAAAGGTGCTAGAGACGAACACACCATTGGAAACGGAAATCATTACGAAGATTTTCGATTGATTTTATGGAAAGAAGAACCAATATTGAAATGGTAATCAATATATTCTGGAGCTCAAAAAACGATTAACCCTAAGAAACTTCTTCTTCAATGTAATAAAAGTCTACACCCGCTGAACATTACCATCTGTAAAGTGTTTTTTTATGGCAAAAAGAAATTACTCTTCCTTGGTATACGTAAGTATATAATCATCCGACTCAGCTAATGACAATGTATTATCATTTATGTTAAAAGAATACGTAATCATATCTACTACCACTGTTGGATCTGTTTCTTCAAAAAACTGTATCGTAATGTTCTCACCAGAAATAATATAAGTACCTGGTAGGCCGTCATTAATACATCCTAATTGTGAGTCTAAATAAAAATCATTATCTCTAAGATGACCATCGGCATCAAAAACAAAATTTGACATTAACTGACAAGCACTTAATTCTTCATCTGCACCATCTTCAGAAAGTGATGTTAAAAACCATGTGCCTACAATTGTTGATTCTTGGGTTTCAGGTTCACTGCTACCTTCATCTTTACTACAAGAAGTAAACAGTATTCCGAGTGCAAATATGTTTGCTAAAATTACTCTTTTCATTTTTTATTTGGTTGAGATAAGTTAACGAAAACACAATTCAAATATTGTCTTTTTATGTGATATCATAATGGCATCAACACTTCTTGTTAAGTTTGTTTCTCATTCGCCTAACTGCTAAGAAAAAAAGAATGTTACTATATTAAAAACCACAACAAAGCCCCAATGTAGACAGGCACAACAACATAAAAACGCTATTGAGTGAACGGGCTGCTTTGCCGAGATACTACAGAGATTACTGTGCTATAAGCAACTTTTAGTGTAGTGTAAGTGACATAATATCATGCACAATTCTTTGTAGCAGTAACAAGAAAAGTGGGTGATAAAAACTTGCATGATTGAGACATCATTGCGTATTTTTGGTATTGAACTCGTTTTGAGTTCATTACTTTTTTTTGTAGTTATTAAATTGAATATGGTTAAATTTCGCTATATTTATTTAAATCAAGTAATTAGAATCTATTTCAATTCATTTTAACTAATAAAACAATTGACATTATGAGTACATTAAAAGGTCTTAAGTTTCTTACTCTAGCGATGTTTTTAGGCTGTTTTATTGCGGCTGGCACCTTAACTTCTTGTCGCGATCAAAAAAAGGAAGAAAAAACAGAAGCAGAAGCAGAACATCCTGGTGGTGATGAGCACCCAACTAAAGATGGTGAGGAGCACCCAACTAAAGATGGCGATGAACACCCAACTAAAGATGGTGACGAACATCCTACCAAAGATGGCGATGAGCATCCTACCAAAGACGGAGAATAATATTGCTTTACTATTTTAAATCAGAATAGGCTTGCCTTATTCGCTGATTTAGTTGTATCAGCCTTTCTATAAAACGAAAATAACGTTTTAGGAAAGGCTGGTTCATTTTCTATCTCCATAACAGGATATGCAAGAAAGTTAATCGGTCCGGAATGCGGGCCAGGCTGTACTTCGAGGTCTCTTCCTCGGCTAAATTCGATCCTATTTGCAGGATGCCTGCCAAAATAATAGGTTGCTAAGGCGGTATATTTGTTGCCTTCACTTATATCTACTGGCCACCATTTACCTTCTGCATAAAACTCTGCCCAACAGTGGTAACCATCAATACCACCTTCATCACGATCTGATGGGATAGCAGCCCCTACTGCAAAACGGGCAGGAATATCTGCCGACCGAGCAAGTGAAATGAATAGCGAATGAAATTCGGTACAATTACCTGTGAGTGCATCACAAGCATATACAGCATCACCAGTACCGTATTTGCCTGCCTTTATATATTTCATATTATCAATAATATAATCATATAAGGCTCTTGCTTTCATTATAGTACCATCATTGCGCTTATTACCAATAATAGAATCTGAAAGTGTTAAAAAACGATCGCCAACAGGCATTAACAAACTAGCATTTAAATACCTTGTGGGTGAACCATCTTCTTCATAAGCTTGTTTTTCGAGTCTTTCAACATCATAGATAATTTCTAACTGCTGTCCACTATGCTCGGGTAAGAGTTCCATATATAGTATAGAATTACCATAGTTCTTCTCTTTCAAAATTTGATGTTTTACCGGAGCATTTATAGCTTGTAGTTTCACAGTTTGAAAACGATCACTTTGTGGAATAGGCAACCATATTTTTGCAGGCTTTTCCATTTCAGGAAAGGTAACCTCATAGTGAAATTCAAATTTATCTTCTTTTTCAATAACGCCCAACAAATCTGATGTTGCGTTCTCGACAGGCAGCCTATACCAAGTCTTATCTTTACGTTGTTTCCAGGTATAAAAGGGTTTACCGTTGAGCTTATGAAGTGTTGTTTCAGTAACGTTCATATTACCAGGATCGCCTTCTAAGAAGAAATCAACATCATATACATCTCCGCTAACATCAGCCAAATCTACACAAGCAAAATGCCGCCTAGGTCCTAAATTTGATAAATACTCGGTATGCACCCGCACCAATTGTAGCCGTAATTCTTTACCTTCTGAGGTCATATTAAAATATCCCCCACCTTCTGCTACTCTTTTAGCGATATTAGCTTTAATACCATCTTCAATATCAGCGATATCTACCTTTGGTATGTTTTCTGCTTGAACTGTTTTTTCTTCCTTTTTCTTATTTGTACTTGAATTGCAAGACATCATTGCAACAGCCATAATACTCAAAATAATGCTAAGTGCTTTCATAGTGAAAATTGGTCAAATTAGGCTTGAATTTACAATAATTTCGCCATTATCCCAATACCGAAATTAGCATTGTTCACTTTAAACAATTTTCGGCATTAAAAAATTACAGCAACATTATGAATTACAACTACAGTTATACTCAATTATCATTGCAAAAAGCGCACATCGTTATTTTAACGCCCTATTAACAGTAACAGATGTGTGGGTTTCTTAGTTTTGTTTGTCTCTAGTAGCTACTTACTTATGAATAAAAATTTACTTTACATTTTTCTTCTATTGTTCGCGGTTGGTTGTGGTAATGGTGCCAAAAAAAATAATACCATTTTTTTTGCAGGAGAAATTGTGAACCCTGCAAATAAGTATGTTGTACTTTACAATAGCGACAACATCAAGTTAGACTCTGCAAAACTAGATACTGATAATCGGTTTTCTTTTCAATTAGACTCTATAAAAGAAGGGCTGTATCATTTTGAACACGCTCCTGAGTACCAATATATTTATTTGCATGAGGGTGATAGTATTCAGATTAGGTTGAATACGATGGATTTTGATGAATCTTTGGTTTTTTCAGGTAAAGGCAGTGAATTCAATAATTTTTTAATTGATTTATATTTAGTTCATGAAAAGGAAGAACGCATTATACGATCTTCTTATTTTAGTTTAGAACCCGAAGAGTTTCATGAAAAAATAGAAACATTACGCAAAGAAAAATTACAAAATTTAAAAGAATTAAAACAAGAGGTTACCATTTCAGAAGCCGCAAGTGAAATTGCTGAAGTAAGTATTAATTACAATTATTATAACTACAAAGAAATTTACCCCTTTGAACATCGAAAACGTACCGGCAGAAAGCTAGCACATAATTTCTCACCCAATTTTTATGCGTACAGAAAAGATTTAAGCTTCAATAATAAACGGCTAAATTACCTAACACCGTATTACAACTTTGTAAAATCACATTTAAAAAACCTATCATATATGGGCTGTGATAAAAAGTGCGGTGTGAAAAATGAAATCATAACTAACCAACTGCATTTTAACAGGCATAAACTAAACCTTATTGATAGTTTAATAAAAGAAGAAGAACTACGTGATAATTTATTTAGGAATGTTGCTTTAGAATATCTTTTAGGCGTTCATGATAACGAAAAAAATAACGCTATTTTTATTGATGATTTTCATTTGAGATCAGGAGACAACAGGCATCTCAAAGAAATAAATGAACTCTACCAAGGGATAACAAACGTACAACCCCATAAAAAAATTCCCGACCTTATGGTTACAGACTATGAAGGAAAGGAAATTTCATTGCAAAAAATAGCAAAAAACAAGAAGGTAGTTTTCTATTTTTGGACAGCATCAAATAGAAGGTACTTTAAAGATGTTACCAAAAAGATAGCTGAAATTTCTAAAAAGAATAACCAATACACCTTTGTAGGTATTAATTACAATACCGACAACGCTACATGGAAAGGGTTAATTGAAAGAGCTCAGTTAGATAAGGACAATCAATATCAAGCTAATGATCAACGAGAGTTAACAAAAACCTTAATTTTTGATAAGGCCAACCGTTGTATCATCACTAACAATGCTAAAATTGTCGATGCTTTTAACAGCATTTGGTCGGCTAATTTTTAAAATATTCAACAGTATTTATTGTTTGTAAATACTGCATTAAAAATCAATTTGTTTCAATACAAATGATACAAAAAGCCTTAGAAATTAAACTTCTAAGGCTTTTTGTGTATGTATAAAATCATAGTGAAGTTAAAACTCCATTAAGGCTTAATTTCCCTTGTTATAATCTGCCAAAAATTTAGCCAATCCAATATCAGTCAAAGGGTGTTTTAAAAGTCCTTCAATTGATGATAATGGCCCCGTCATAACGTCAGCACCCAACTTAGCACAATCAATAACGTGCATTGTATGACGTACAGAAGCGGCTAATATTTCTGTTTCAAAAGCGTAGTTATCATAAACGTGTCTTATTTCAGCAATCAGATTAAGACCATCGGTAGAAATATCATCAAGTCTTCCAATAAAAGGAGATACATAGGTTGCTCCTGCTTTTGCAGCTAGTAACGCTTGCCCTACAGAAAAAACTAAGGTACAATTGGTTCTAATGCCTTTATCTGAAAAATATTTTAGCGCTTTTAAACCATCTTTAATCATGGGTACTTTTACCACAATTTGCTCATGCAGTTCCACCAGCTCTTCACCTTCTTTAATCATTCCTTCAAAATCAGTAGAAATCACCTCTGCTGAAACATCACCTTCAACAATATTGCAGATATCTACATAATGCTTAAGAATATTGTTTCTTCCCGTAATGCCTTCTTTAGCCATCAATGAAGGGTTGGTGGTTACCCCATCAAGTACTCCTAATGCTTGTGCCTCACGAATCTGGTCCAAATTAGCCGTATCTATAAAAAATTTCATCTTATCCTATATATTTAAATTAAAAAAAATCTATTTATCTAAAAAAATTAATGCTAAAACCCAAAGCTACAACTTATAATGATTTAACAGTAATTTCTCATATATTTTATCAGGTAATAGATTCTTTAAATGCAGTGAAAATTTCTGCATAAATGAACCTACTTTGTAATGTACTTTTGGTTTTTTGGTATTAATGACTTTCCAAACTGTTTTCGCCACCAAAATAGGGTCTTCACCGGCATCAACATCCTCATCTATTTGTTTTAGTGTATTTCCATAAGGCACAGCATACGCAGAATCTTCTTTTACAGGTGCATGATAACGCCCAGCTGCTATATTGGTCGCAAAATCACCAGGAGCAATCGTTGTAATATGTACGCCAAAATCTTTGGTTTCCATTCGCATAGCTTCTGTTATTATGCCCATAGCCCCTTTAGTGGCCGAATAAATACCACGATACGGTAGCCCCATATACCCAGCAATAGAAGTGATATTGATAATCAAACCACTCCCCTGCTTACGCATTTGTGGTAACACCGCTTTCATCACATGCACAGGGCCATTAAAATTGGTATTAAAAACCTTCTCTATTTCTTCATGAGGAGTTTCTTCAATGGGTCCGGTGATACCCACACCAGCATTGTTTACCAACACATCTAACCGTTTTTCGTTTAAAAGAACAAGCTTCACCCCTTCTTCAATACTTTTGGGGTCTGTAACATCCATTTCAATCAATTGAAAAGCATCAAAATTAGACTGTTTTTTAAGATTTCGAGTAGTTCCATAGACTGTAAACCCCTTATCTTTAAGATATTGACCAATGGATTTGCCTATTCCTGACGAACCTCCTGTAATGAGAACAACTTTTGAATTCATAGCTGCTGCAAAGTAAGAAATAAAATAGGAGCTTAGAAATTTTTAATGGCGGTAATTTGATCGTAAAAAAGGTATTTTAACATTGGTAGTTTCTCTTTTTTACAATGAACTCAGAGCTTGGCTTTTTCTGTTACCTCCAAAGTATATAGCTCACTTTAAACGCGGGTATTTTTCGTTGACTTTAGGGCACAAAAAAAGGCAAGCTACCTACATCGCACCGCTACAACCATATACCCTTGCTGCGTTCCCACCCTGGGGGATTCTACAGGAGCTGGTCGTGTAGGACTTGCCAGCTGCAAATATACAACCTTTTACATTTTACCATCATAATTTTATGGCAAAAATTGCTAAAGATTTGCGGTTTGGTGTTATTTTTGTCCCAAGGGTTTCGTCAACAGTATTTTAGTTCAAAAAAAAAGTATTCACTGTTGATGAAAACGATACCTTATATATAAAGCAATACCACTATGATTAAATTTTTTACCTTATCTACGTTGCTCCTTTTTTTTATGGCTTGCGGCGGGGAGCAAACTGATGCCAAATCACTTTTTGATATCGCTTTGGATGGCGACAAAACCCAATTTCAGCATAAAGAAAGCGTTGGCATTCGTTTAAACAACAAAAAAAATAAAACGGTTACTAAGGTTACCTACTCTATAGATGGCAAAGAATTACCTGTTACAGACAACAAGCTTGTACTCAATGTTGAAACCTTGGGTAATAAAACCCTAAAGGCAGTGGTTAGCTATGACGAAACATCAGTAGAAATACAAAAAAAAATAAAATTACTTTCAGCTACCGCACCAGAGCTTTATACTTATGAAATTTTAAATGTATACCCCCATGACAACCGCGCCTATACGCAGGGCTTAGAATTTCATCAAGATACCCTTTATGAAAGTACCGGAAAAAAAGGAAGGTCTTCATTGCGCAAAGTAGATTACACCTCTGGAGAAGTATTACAGAAAATTGATTTAGACCCTTCAATTTTTGGAGAAGGTATCACCATTTTAAATGGAAAAATATACCAGCTTACTTGGCAGAGTGGTATTGGGTACATTTATGACCTGAAAGGATTTAATAAAATTGACACCTTTCAATATGGCGATAGTAAAGAAGGTTGGGGATTGACCAATGATGGAAAAAAACTATTTAAAAGTGATGGTACTGAAAAAATTTGGTTCCTAAACCCTGAAACGCTTGTTGAAGAAGGACATATAGAAACGGTTACCAATAAATCAATTTTCAATAGGGCTAATGAACTAGAATATGTAGATGGCAAGCTGTATGCCAATGTATATTTAAAACCGAGCATCATGATTATTGATGCGAAAAGCGGGGCTATAGAAGGTGTAGTGAATTTTAGTGGATTAAGTGAAAAGATTACCAAAACACCTGATTGGAGAGATAATGATAATGTGCTAAATGGTATTGCCTACCACCCTACCAAAAAAACCTTCTTTGTTACCGGAAAAGATTGGGACAAGCTTTTTGAGGTAAAAATCATTAAGAAGTAGTCCTCCCCTATCTATGCAAACTTTTGAAAAAACAATTCGTGTTGTAGCTGATGACTTAGATGACCTTAAGCACGTAAACAATGTACGTTTTGTACAATGGATTCAAGATATATCTAAAGCACATTGGCAGGCGTATGCCCCAAAAGAAATACAAGACGAAGTGGTATGGGTGGTTATGAACCACAACATCACCTATAAAGGAGAAGCACTACTACATGACGAAATCAAAATTCGTACCTATATTGCCGAGAGTCATGGCGCCACCTCAGTAAGGGCCGTTGAAATGCACAATGCTGAAACAGGAAAACTCTTATTAACCTCAAAAACAGCCTGGTGTTTACTCAATGCAAAAACAGGAAAACCCATGCGAATTTCTGATAAAATTAGAGGTATATTTTTGAGTGAAAAAGAAGGGTAATTTGCTTTGCGGAATAGATTGATTGTGCGCAGCTGTTTGCATTTTATTTCAATCGTCCTAAAGCACTACAAAAACAAAGTAATCTCCATAGTATTGGTAAAGTAGCCGATTCAGGTAATAGGGTCTTCATGTTAGGGCGTGCTGGTCATGCGAAGGGGTAGTTATTGTGCCTAGTTATTAATTTTTATATACTGCAACTTTTAACCAAATTGCATTCAGTTCCTCTTTAGTTTTAATTCCAAATTTTTTCATTACCATTTTGTTTAATTTGTACTCGTCCATTCCAATATTCTCATCAGCCATTATGGTTTTATAAATGTCTAATTCCCGTTTTGTTGGTAAGTCAGTTTTTTTAATATTACCAACTTTATCTTTTATGTCTATTTCAAATTTATAAGAATCTCTAATATTTTTTTCTGCAATTTCTGGCGTAACGTTACCAGTTTTTCCATTTGGTCCCCAAAAGAGTTTTCCAAAAGTGTAAAATCCGCCACCATTTGTTAAATCCTTTTTATCATCATAAGCGAAAATCATAATTTCATCAATATCATTATTCTCTTTTGATTTTTCGCTTGTTATGTATTTTAATGTAGTTATTAGACTTTCTTTACTAATGTCGAATGGAACAACAATACCCAAAGTCAGTCGCTTAAATTCAGGCAAAGCTTTTAATTCTGCAGATGAGTAATCGGATAATTTTTTAACTAATGCTTTTGACTTTGTCAACTCAGAATGTTCGATAGTAAATTCTGAAACTTTGGTTGAGTCAAAGTTGATTTTATAGGGCAATTCTTTTTGGATGGTTTTTTCTACCGTTTCCGAATTCGGTTGCGTTTTTAATTCCTCATTACTTTTTTTTGATTCGTTACATCCGAATAGAATTATAGCAAATAAAATTCCCGATATTTTTTTCATTTCTAATTTTCTTGGTTAGTTCTACGTTCCGTTTTAATGTTGCTAACGTGTTTGTGATCGAGTAGGTAAAGGGGAATTTCACCCCAAGTCTCTCACAGAACCGTACGTGATAGTCTCCCATCATACGGCTCTTGTTGTTCAAATCTAAGTTGATTTTGTTTCACTCCATAGACTCATCCTCAATTTATTGAGTTGGTAAATAAAAATGCAACTGTACAACCTAAGCCCTTCGCTCCATTTCCATTACAGAAACTTCATCACTACTACGGCTTAGTCTGCCACTACTTACACCTTCGGTATTTTGCCGCTACGTTGTGCGTATTGTGCATTTCCCTTTGCATGCGTATGCAGCTTCCCAAGTTCCGTAGTTAAGCCTAAATAAAGTTCTTGCCACCTGAATGACGCCAGCCTTACAGAAAATAAATAGGTTACCGCTGTAATAAATGTTCCCTAAAACATCTCTTTTAACTCCGTATCGCCAACGCAACAGCTGGCTCGGTCGCTAAAAATGTCTACTAGACATTTTCTTTACGCTACGACCTGTAGCTTTTGACTGGGGTACGCAACTTCTCGACACCTCTTCAGTGGTTCACTTTCGTTCAACTCCTTTATTCATACCTGCCAAGCTCGTGGATTGGATTCTCCTAAACGCTCAGTACCACAGCTCTTAACCGAAGTACCTTTAGGTGGTTTAGCACCATTGCCTATACAACGACGCTCTCTAGATTAATAAACTACTTTTAGGTAGTTTAAAAGATGCCCATACTGGGCACACACAATAGCTATAAGTAATTGCTTAGGCTTGGTCTATAACTGAAAATTTCTACGAAATTTTCAGTTTTGTGTGTACTTGCAAAAGTCGTATCTTAGTAAGGCAGCTACTCATAGTTGAGACGTTAGCAATAATAAAACTAAAATAATGAAAATAGATTGGAAAAAAATAACCGTTTTACTTACTATACTAATGACTATTTCGGGAGCTGTTGTGCAAATTATGAATTTCAAGATTCCAAATTGGATAAGGCAATTAGATATGCCTGACCTGTTTGAACTCAGTTATAGTTTAAATATAATTTTATCTTTTTTTGCCTATACGCTTACTCTTATAGGTGTCTTTAAATTATTAAGATTAAGAAAAATAATATTAATTAATTCATTTAAGTTTCCAATATATTTTTTTGTAGCATCTAATATATTTTGGCTAATAACATCACTATTAAGCACTAAATATTCATTTTTTCTTTTACCCGAAGAAGCCCCAAATTATATTTATATTATAAAAGTCATTAATTTAGTTTTCTTAATTTCAATAATTGGTCTTGGACTTAGTAATTTCCAAAAAAATGAAGAAAACAATGATAATCATGTAGTAAGTCATATCTCAAGACTTTTGAATTGGGTTGTTGATAATATAATTATTTTCTCATTTGGATTTTATATAGAGCTTTTATCTTATGAATCTATTTTTAAAGATATTTCTTATTTAAACAACAATTATTATTGGTGTCAACCCTGCCCATAAGGGACTTGCACCCTCTAGATTAATAAACTACTTTTAGGTAGTTTAAAAGATGCCCATGCTGGGCACACACAACGTGTATAAAACATAGCTAGTAAGTGCTAAACCGAAAGGTTTGTACCTATTTGCAAAACCGCCAAATTTTTAAATTTGGCTTTTAAGATTGATAAGTTAAAAACAAAATATAAAAATTCGGCTCTGTGTTTATCCGAAAAGTAGTACCTTTTTACACGCTACGTTTCATACACAAGACCGTCAGACTGCGCAAAAACCCTCCTTTAACACTTGCTAAACTCCTTTTATTTTTTTAACTTAAAGCAGTAACCACCAATGCTTTAGTTATGGATTTTATAACAGGTTTTAATAGGGATCAGTTAGTGATGATGGATTTTGAATCTTGTCTGAGTCCTGATTCATGGGCACGAATAGTTGACATGTTTGTAGATATACTTCCAATGTCAAAATTAGGATTCAATGATGTATTAAATAGTGAAGGCAGGCCGCCATACCGTTCAGCTGATTTGCTCAAACTCTATCTATATGGCTATAAAAATAAACTGAGATCCTCTCGTCAACTAGAGCATGCCTGTAAAGTTAACCTAGAGGTTATATGGCTCTTGAAAGGTCTTAGACCATCGGCAAGAAAAATAGCCTATTTCAGAAAACAAAATGCCCGCGCCTTTAAAAAAGCATTTAGGCATTTCGTAGTACTCCTAAAAGAATGGGAACTCATTGATGGGAAAACCATTGCCATTGATTCCTTTAAGATTAGAGCTCAGAATGCCCTGAAAAACAATTTTAACCAAAAAAAGTTAGACCGACACATTAAATATATCGATGACAAAATCAAAGAATACCAAAATCACTTAGAACAAGGCGATGACGATTTAGATATAGTAGAACTAACACATAAGATTGCCTACCAAAAAGCTAAAAAACAAAAGTACCAAAGCATTGAAAAACAGCTACAAAAAAGCGGAGAAACACAAATTAGCCTTACTGATCCAGATGCTAAGTCTGTAGTGCTTCACCGTAACATCGTAAATGTAGGCTATAACATACAAGCAGGATGCGATGCAAAACACAAATTCTTTGTCAACAATGATACAGGAACCGTAAATGATACCCATGCGCTATCTCCAATGGCATTAGATGCTAAAGCGCTACTAGGTGTTGAGCATATCAATACTCTTACAGACAAAGGCTATACTACAGCAAAGCATTTAGAGATATGTACCCAAAACGGTATAACACCATACTCCTCTCCCAAAATGCACTCCTCTCAACATAATGGGCTATATCCCATGATTAATTTTAAATACGATAAACAAGCAGACTCCTATTGCTGCCCAAACCAGAAAAATTTATCAACCAACGGTACCATTTACAATAAGAATGGCCATAAAGTAAAGCATTACAAAAACACGAAAGCCTGCAAATCATGCCCCATTAGACACCTTTGTACCACTAATAAAAAAGGACGGTTCATTGAACGCTCCATTTATCAAGAGGCATTGGAGGATAATCAAAAAAGAGTGGAACAAAACCCAGAATACTACAGACTAAGACAGCAAATAACAGAACATCAATTTGGAACATTAAAAAGACATTGGGGATTTACCTATACCCTGATCAAAGGAAAACAGCATGTACTGAGCGAGGTTAATCTAATGATGATTTGTTATAATCTTAAAAGACTAACCTCCATAATTAATCCAAAAATGCTAAAAAATAGGTTAAAAGCACTTGCTGTTGAAATTTTAGCCCTATTTAGTGCTTTGTTAAACGTTTTAAAAGACTTTCTTTTTCTTAATAAAATAACTACCAATTAACAAAAACACATCAATCTTCGCTAATAATAGCTTAAAATTACTATTGAATCACTATTTTTAACATAAAAGGAGTTGCTGCGCAGACTCCCGTTGTGGGTAATACGAAAAAAGAACATTTATGAACATACAATCCTTATTAGAAAAAATTAAACTTTTTGAAAAACTTATAATTGATAGCGGATTTAAAAGGGACGTTACAGGATTTAAGGAAAGTATTGCACCACAACAAAACAGACAGAACCTTCAACTCTTTCAAGATATTGCGAAAAAAATTGAATCGTATCTAAATATGATTTATGAATCTGATTTACCAGAAGCTCTGGAATCTGTACTTCCAACTGATTCAAAAAGACCGTTTACGGAAACAGACCATTTAGAAAAATTAAATGAAATACTGAATGACAGCGAATTAGCAACTGCTCAATATTTCAGTAAATTGAACAGTTTACTGAATACGCTTCAATCTCAAATTGAAGCAAATCATACAGAACTCAATCGACTTAAAACTATTTTTCAAAATTATGCAGACTTTGAACAACAAGAGTTTAATTCAGAAGAAAACGCAGTTATTTCTTTAATTTTCAAAGACTTAAAAACGACTACAAGTCTGAAAGAATTTTCAAGAGTATTAAATAAATGGAACAGAACTCTATTAATTTATCATCAACTTTTGTCAAGTGAACCACCAAAAGACATAGAGATTGTTGAAGTTCAAAACGGCTCAATTGATGTTTTAGTAAATATAGATTTTGATATTGCTGTAGATTTAGTAGAATTAATAAAATTAGGGTTTAAGGTCTTTGGCGGATATTTACTATACAAATCAAAAGCGAAAGAGATAATAGCAACTTACTTTGGGAATAAAGTATTAATTGCACAAGAAAAGAAAAGAGAAGACGCAATGCTTGAAAATATTCATAAAGCAATTGAAGCTAAAGTTTTAGAGCAACATAAATTAGCAAAAAAAGAAGACAAATCAATTGACGGAACAGCTGTCAAAGTAAAAGTAAAAGATGTTGCAGATATTCTTTCAGAGCACATAGTGAAAGGAAATGATATAAAATTACTTGCTGGACCTGAAGAATACGAAGAACTTGAAGAAGATGCTGAGGAAATTAGATTAAGTTCAATAAGAAATCGAAGAGCATTAAAAGAATTACCAAAAGAAGATAGAATTAAACTAATTGAAAAATATGAAATTAAAGAAAAAGACGAACCAAAAGCATAAAGTACTACCCACAAATAACTAAGCCTTCGTGTGGTCGGTACGACCCAACATGATGGCGCTGTTGACTGAACCGGCTACTTTGCCGATACTATGGAGATTGCTATGCGTTTGCCATTTACAGGACAATTGAAATAAGAGATATAAGCACTACAAAACCAGCATAAGAAAAGGATATAAATGGCTTGCAACTATAAGGAAACAATTTCCTTATTTGTTTTACCATTGGCAATTTTCTCAAATCAATGTTATCGCTTAGATTTGTACAACAAGAGCCGTATGATAGGAGGCTATCACGTACAGTTCTGTGAAAGACTTGGGGTGAAATTCCCCTTGTCTACTCGATCACTGAACGTTGTAAAACATTTGAAAAAATGCTCGAACACAATAAAGAAATTGAAAAAATAATTGAACGGAAGATAAATGAATCTTCGTCTGAATTGGAAATAGACGAGTTTATATCTGATTTTAAAAAAGCAGGTTCTAATCCGATTATGACAATGAAAATAATTGTGAAAAAATTAAATATCGATTTCGGAAAAGCGAAAGATATGGTCTTTAATTCTTCAAGTTGGAGTTTCTTATATTCTCAACCGAATCCCTTTACGCGGGAATTTTTGGATATAGCTGCTGAAGACGCTGACAAGGTTGAACGAAAAGATGGAAAGGTTATTTCTGTAACTTATAAATTGGACAAAGGCTCTGAAAACAATTAGGATGAAATTAATAGACGAATTAAACGCTGAAAATGGTTCATTTTTACTTGAATTAAGAACTGACTTAAATTGGAATCACGATTCGTTTATTAGCCTACTGACTGAATTAAATGCTGAATGTAAACGAACAAAAGAAAATCTGAATTTATCACGAGATACTGCTTGTGGTATTTGGTATATATCTGATTTCGTTAAAAATTGGACTGAACATCAAAATTTCCCAAAAGAATTCGCTGAAGAATATTATGAAAAAGCCTGTGGATTAATAAATGATTTGGCTTACTCATACTTTATGGCTGAATCACCTTATGAATCGGAATCTGAAATTGAAAATAAAATAACCGAATTAAAAACGTTTTACAATGCCTATAATTAATACGGTTTTTGGTGCTTAAACCAAGATTTGGGTATATTTATGAAGTCCCCAAATCTTTTGGATTTGGCTTTAGAAAAGAAAAAAAACAATAAGCTTTAGCTTCGTGCGCAGACGGAAACGAAAATGTTTCCTTGCCTCCGCACTACGCTTAGCAGAACCGTTGGGATTAATTAAGAAAAATATGTGCCGATATGCAATGACTTCATATAAATCACATTATGCCTGTTTTGATTGCAGAAAAACTTTCAAAAGAAGGTTGTTAGGTGATATTCAAGGAGGATATAATAAAGAGTTAGACGAAACACCTGCTAAATGTCCTGATTGCGGAAATATAATGGCTGATATGGGGCTAGATTTTGAATCACCAAAGAAAAAAGACGTAAAAGCTTGGAATCACATATCCACACTTTATAAAGTAGACATAACTTTTCACTCTTGTGGTTGTAGTGGACCTGGCTATATACCAAATGATTCTAACGAATTAATCAATCACCTTATAAGGATTAAAAACACTTATTTGGAACATCAACACTTTTGGGCAAGACGAAAACAAGACCCTGAGTCACAAAGTGAGATAGCTAAAGACGAACATAAAAATGGTAACTTTTTATACCGTATTCCTAAACAATACAAGAAAGGAACTCAAAAAAAACCTAAGTATGATTCAAAAAAAGCTCAGATATACTGGAGTGAGAGAGTTGCTGAAATTGAAAAGAAAATAGAAAAAATAAACTAATGCTAGTCGAGTAGGTAAAGAGGAATTTCACCCCTAAATGGCTCGCAGAACCTTACGTGATAGTCTCTTATCATACGGCTCTTGTTAAACAGTCTTTTGATTTAAGGTCTAATGAACTTATAACCCAGCTGCTAGTGATATTTTCAGAAATTTAATTAAAGATTTGAAACAAAAATGTACCAGCTAACAACTCCCCTCCATATAATACTACGCACACTTACTAAAAATTGCGCAGCATGGTATTGTAATTATCTTCTACTGATTGAATGATATAAGACTTCTCTAAATTTAAGTCTGGTATGCTATCTATTTTATTAAATTCTTGCATATTATCATTGCCCCACAAACTTAATTCAATGATTATTGGGGCTAAACGAATTCCTTTTTCGGTCAACAAATAAATATTCTCTTTTTTATTTTCAGGAATTTTTGTTTTGACTATCAGCTTATACGATTCTAATAATTTTAATCGTGCAGATAAAATACTTGGAACAATCCTTTCATCAGAATTAGATATTTCTTTAAAGGTCTTTTTGTGCTTTAGCAGCATATCTCTAATAATTAACAAAGACCATTTATCACCCACAACATCGAGAGTAGAAGCAATTGGGCATCCTGAACGAAATTCCTTTTTCATTTTTTTTAAAAATTATCACTATCATTTCGATAGTAATTACTATTTTTGCTATCAATTTGAAAGCAAAAATAGTAAATTAAATCAGAATTATGTTAGCAGGACATTTTACCACAGCATTAATAGCAAAACAAAAATTCCCCAAAGGAACCTTACTCTATTTTTTAATTGTTTCACAATTGCAAGATTTATTATGGTTTGCCTTTCATTATTTAGGACTTGAACCCACTAATCCGAGTGATGCTTTTGATGCCACATTAAGCTCTATGGTAGTTGACATGGTATACAGTCATGATTTGTTGCCCGTATTATTTTGGTCAGTAATTGTGTTTGTAATTGGCAAAGTGTTATTTAAAAGTACACAAATAGGGTTAGTAAGCATGGCTTTGGTTGCTATTCACTTTGTACTAGATTTTCTTTCGGGTCATATGCACCACCTGTTTGGAGCTGATACAATGAATATGGGTCTTGGTTTGTACGCTTCTAGTCCGTATACAGCCATTTTGATAGAAGCTATCTTCAGTATAGGTGCGCTATGGTATTTCTTTAGAAAAGAAACAAAAAAGGGAATTTCAAGAACTACGAAAAATGTCATTGCTATTATTTCGGTTTTCGCCTATGGTATTATTTTTATGCTCCTCATTGCTACACACTCCTTCAGAGATTTATTTAATATTCCTGAATTTGATTTAGGTTTTAACACCAATGTACCTACCCTCATTTTAACGTATGGAGCAATGCTGTATTGTTTACATCATTTTGTTCCGAAGTTTACTCGAAATTAAGGTGTACAATAGCATGGTTGAAGGATTTTTTAGTGTCATAAAACAATTAAAAGTTCGCAACGAAGAACTATTTTATTTTGGTGTATTGTGCTTATCAGTTGCTATGGTTTGCATCATTTTATCTAAATACACCACAACACAAATTCATGGAGTAAATGCTTGGTTAAAACCTTTTAAGTTTGCCGTTTCAATTGGTGTATTTGCTTTGACAATGGCGTGGTATTGTCATTATCTATCAAATTTCAACACAAGTTTATACAGTTGGACGGTCATTGTGTTATTGGGGTTTGAGTTAATATATATAACTTTTCAAGCAGCTAAAGGAGAGTTATCTCATTTTAATATAAGTACAGCAACCTATTCAATGCTGTACTCACTAATGGGGCTGGCTGCAGCAATTGTCACCCTATATACAGCTTATATTGGGCTACTGTTTTTCTCTCAGTCTTTTCCTAATTTACCTGTGTATTACATTTGGGCAATTCGCTTAGGGATAATTATTTTTGTTGTTTTTTCATTTGAAGGTGCTTTAATGGGTTCACGTATGAACCATAGCGTTGGGGCTATTAATGATAATTCAAACTGGTTTATTGTAGGTTGGAGTAAAACGGTAGGCGATCTTCGCGTTTCACATTTTATTGGAATGCACGCCTTACAACTACTACCATTACTTTCTTTTTACATCTTTAAAAACACAAAAGCGACTATTGTTATTTCAGTACTTTACGCAGCTCTTGCCGCTACAACTTTGATTCAGGCATTAAACGGAAAGCCCATTTTTACCCAAAAAGAAATAAAAAAACTAAACTAAACACCTGCAATATTTTAACCTTTGTTACCAACTATATACCACCATCGAATGTCGCTATTGCCTGAAATCACTTCAAAAATACCGCATCGAATACAACAGCTTAACTAAAAAATCAACCTAAAAGAGGGCATTTTAGTACGTTCTCTATATGTTGTATTTCATATTATGCATAATTCAGTATAAAACACTAGAATCAAGAACCATATTTTAGTTATCTTTGGCAAACAAAAATCGGGAATGCAGTTTAAACATCCAGAAATTCTTTGGGCCCTTCTTCTTCTTTTAATCCCTATTTTTATTCACCTTTTTCAGCTTCGTAGGTTTAAAAAGACACCGTTTACCAATGTTAAATTTTTACAGAAAGTAATTTCTGAATCAAGACGTAGTAGTTCGCTAAAGAAGTGGTTGTTACTATGTACTCGTATGCTTTTACTAGCGGCGATAATCATCGCTTTTGCACAACCTTTTTTTGCTAAAAAAACAGCCTTAAAACTAAAAGAAATGGTTGTTTATTTAGACGACAGTTTCAGCATGCAGGCAAAATCAGGTAATACCAGTTTATTGGAAGATGCTGTGCAGAATTTCATTAAAGCGGTACCCGAAAACCAAAGGCTTACTCTTTTTACCAACCAAAAGGTATATAAAGACGTTTCTCTTAAAAGTATTCAGAATGACTTGTTAATGCTCAATACTACCGAAAAACAGCTACGGTTAGATGAAATAGATTTAAAGGCAAGCACCCTTTTTAGCTCCAATGAAAATACGCTTAAAAATTTGGTGGTCATTTCAGATTTTCAACAGCGAATGGGAGTCAAAACAAGTGACACTACCCTCCCCTTCAACAAGCATTTGGTTCGTATGCATGCCAAAAATGTAGCAAATATAGCTATTGACTCAGCCTACATCAACCCAAAAAAAACAGATAATTTAGAGATTACCGTGCTGTTATCAAGTAGCGATGAAGTATCGAGCACCCCTGTTTCCCTTTTTAATGGCGAAAAATTAATTGCAAAAACAGCCGCTACATTTGATACAAACAAAAAGGCAAAACTCAATTTTACGCTACCAAAAAATGAAGCTATTCGAGGAAAAATAGCACTATCAGATGCTGCTTTAACCTATGACAATCAACTTTATTTTAATATCGATAAAAAAGAAAAAATTAAGGTACTCGCTATAGGAAAAGCCAAGGACGACTTTTTAAAACGAATTTTTACAGCTGATGAATTTCAGTTTACTTCCTTTTCGCTTAAAACGCTCAATTTTGGCATTATAAATGACCAAAACCTTATTGTTTTAAACGAATTAGAAAACATACCTACCGCCCTCACCAGAAGCCTCAAGCAGTTTAGCGAAGAGCGTGGTAGTATCATCATCATACCCGCAAATGAAATAAACGCAGAAAGCTATAATGCCTTGGTTTCTCATTATTTTTCTACAAACTATAAGCAAGTAGTAAAACAAGAGCGTAAAATTACCAACATTTCTTTTTCGCATCCGCTGTATGAAAATGTCTTTGAAAAGAATGTTTCTAATTTTCAATACCCAAAAGTAAACCAACATTATGCCGTAAAAACAAACGCGGCAAATATTTTATCTTTTCAAGATAAGCAACCCTTTTTATTTGGGTCGGGCAGTGTATATGCATTTACAGCATCGCTTTCTTTTGAAAACTCAAATTTCAAAAATTCCCCTCTAATTGTACCTACTTTTTACAATATTGGTGTAGGTAGTTTACAATTACCCGAACTTTATCAATATTTAGGTACGAGAAAGCAGGTTGATATTCCTATAAAATTACCAAAAGATCATATTTTAAAATTGGTTAAAGAGGGCATAGAGTTTATTCCGCAACAAATCTCTTTTGCTAATAAAGTTTCCTTATCTTTTGATGACAATTTAAAAGAAGCAGGTATTTATCAGGTGGTATCACAAGAAGCCACTCATAAAAACCTAAGTTTTAATTACCCTAGAGCTGAAAGTGAATTGAACTACCTTGATATAAATCATTTAAATGCTAGCACAAAAAATGAATCTATAACAACGCTTTTTCAACAGATACAAAATAATAATCGTGTGGATGAGCTTTGGAAATGGTTTGCTATTTTAGCTGTGTTATTTCTGCTAGTAGAAGTGTTGATACAAAAATATATATAATGAATACGCTCTTAAAAGCTGCCACCATAGTTGATGTAAAAAACTCAAATTTACACCTAAAAAAGCGTGATATCTTAATCAAAAATGGTGTTATTGATACCATCGCACCAACCATTGATGCGCCAGCAAAAACTCAAGTGATTACCAATAAAAACCTCCATGTTTCTATTGGTTGGTTTGATAGTAGTGTTTGTTTTGGAGAACCTGGTTTTGAAGAACGTGAAACTGTTGTTAATGGGTTACGTACGGCCGCTAAAAGTGGTTATACTGATTTGGTTTTAAACCCTTGCGCCCACCCCGTACCCGACACGAGTTCTCACATTGTATTTTTAAAGAATGCTGCAAAAAATGAAACCACATGCCTGCATCCTATGGGTACACTTACCATGAATGCAGCAGGTAAAGACCTTGCCGAATTGTATGATATGATGAACGCAGGAGCGGTAGGATTTTATGATTACAAGCATGCTATTGCTAATGCTAACCTTTTGAAAATAGCTTTGCAATACGCCCAAAATTTTGATGCTTTGGTTTGTTCTTTTCCTATAGATGTTCAAATTGCGGGAAAAGGCGTTGTCAATGAAGGGGAAGTGTCAACAAAAATGGGCTTAAAAGGTATTCCAGCACTTTCTGAAGAAATTCAAATAGCCAGAGACCTCAGTATTTTAGCCTACACCGGAGGTAAATTACATATCCCAACGATTTCTACTGCGCAATCTGTAAAATTAATTGCAGATGCTAAGAAAAAAGGGCTAGATGTGAGTTGTAGCGTAGCTATTCATAACCTTTATTTTACTGATGCTCACCTTGAAGAATACGATACTAATTTTAAGGTAATGCCACCATTACGAACTAAAAAAGACACAAAAGCTTTACAAAAAGCCTTATTACAAGGGGTTATTGATTTTGTTACAACCGATCATACCCCTATGAATATAGAGGAGAAACGAGTTGAGTTTGATAATGCTGCCTATGGTTCTATTGGTTTAGAAAGCGCTTTTGGCATACTCAATGGATTATTTGACGTAGAAAAAGCTGTTGAAATACTTACCAGAGGAAGGGAACGGTACAAAATAGCAACTCCAAGCATAAAAGAAGGTGAAAAAGCCTGCTTAACGCTTTTTGACCCTACATTAAATTATATTTTTGATGAGAAATCTATTCTTTCTACTTCCAAAAATAGTATGTTTGTACAACAAAAAATGAAAGGAAAAGCACTGGGTGTTATTGCCAATAGGCAAATACAATACACTGAATAACAATGTTTTTATATTATTAACTAACCACCTAAAAATTAAAAAAATGGATCAAACAGTAAAAGAAGAAGGTAAAGTAATTGCTATTATATCGTATATTACCTTGATAGGTTTAATCATTGCCTTTTTTATGAATAACGGTAAGAAAAATGAATTTGCGAATTTTCACATTGGCCAATCGGTTAGAGTGGTTATTTTAGGAATTGTAAATTCTGTTCTTGGACTAGTATTACCTGCAAGTTTAAGCATTATAACTATGATAATTTCTTTAGGAACATTGGTTCTTATTATACTTGGTATTGTTAATGCTATAAATTTAAAAAACGAACCATTGCCTGTGATTGGTACTATTGGCGGTAAATAATTACTTAAATAAAATACAAGGGTTGAAAATTTAAAATTTATCTTTTCAACCCTTAATTATTTACTTTTTTTAGTCTGTACCTAGTAACTTTTAACCTAGCATCACTAATTAAAAAGACTTTGGTTAAAAATGTATGCTGCATGCCGTATCATTACATTACTTTTTTTGTTAACTAACTAAGTGCTATTAACTTTGAACCTATGAATACCATAAAAGAAGGAAAAACCACTGCAATAATTGCCTATTTTACCATTGTTGGTTCATTAATCGCCCTAAGCATGAATATGGAACCAAAGAACGAGTTTGCTCGTTTTCATACCCGTCAAGCTTTTGGTCTACACCTCATGTTTCTCGGCTTTGCCCTGTTTTTAAGTTATGCGTTTAATGAGTACGCTTGGTACGGGCTTTATATTTTTTATATTGTTTTATGGGGATATGGTTTTATTGGTGCGCTTTCAGAAAAAAAACAAGCCGTGCCTATCTTAGGGACATATTTTCAGAAATGGTTTACATTTATTCAATAAAATTACAATGACAACTGCTCCTTTATCTTTAGAACACCTAATACGCCCGTCCAGTTTAAAGGAGGGAAAGCCACCCGTACTTTTTATGTTTCATGGCTACGGTAGTAATGAGGAAGATTTATTTTCTTTCGCAACCGAATTACAGGAAGAGTTTTGTATCATTTCTGTCAGAGCCCCCTACCCTATGGAACCTTTTGGATATGCTTGGTATGCCATTAATTTTGATGCTACCAATGGCAAATGGAGCGATGATGAGCAGGCAAAAACATCAAGAGACAAAATAGTATCTTTTATTGATGAAGCATGCGCAGCTTATCATTTAGATCAAAATAATGTTACACTACTCGGTTTTAGTCAAGGTACTATTTTGAGTTATGCAGTGGCACTATCATACCCCGAAAAAGTTAACAATGTAGTAGCTTTAAGTGGCTATATCAACGAAAATATACTTAAAGAAGATTTTGCTGATAAATCACATAAACATCTTAACATATATGCTTCTCATGGTCAAGTTGATCAAGTAATACCGCCTGAATGGGCACAACGAGCACCCGATTTTTTAGCAAAACTTGATATTAAACATGTTTATGAAGAATTTCCGGTAGGACATGGTGTTGCGCCACAAAATTTTTATGCGTTTAAAAAATGGCTAGCTGACAAATTTTAATTGCTTCTGGTGTACAATAAATGATCTATCAAGGTAAAATCAACACCTAAATCATCTTTTAATTCGTATTTTAAGAGCAACTCACCCCAATATTTCCCATCAGAAAAATCAACCACTATCCACTTGTGATTTAGTACTTTTATTTTATTCAACTTAAAATCACTTTCCATACCTTCATAAGGTATTAACGGATTGTTACCTTTTTGCTCATTGGTTTCTAATAGCTTATCTGCAATATAGCGTGAAGGGTCTTTAATATCTAAATGGTCATAATACGCCAAGGCATCATCATTGTTTTCTAACGAAAAATACTGCATATCTAAAACCTTCAACTGCATGTTTTGAAGCGAATCTTTTAAGGTAACAACTTGACTTTCTAATTTTTCTATGCGTGCATCCTTTGCTTTAAACATATTGCCACTACTCACAAACAAATACAGCGCAATTAACGCGGCAAAAACAAAAAGGTATAAAAAAATCTTATTCTTCATTTCAATATATTTTACCTCTATTTCAAGAGTTGCATTGTACCATTTTGTAACAATACTATGGTTAATAATTTTATAGACTACATCAAACTGTGATAACTAAATTATCATAGGCTAAATGAACATTTTTTGGTAATTCTTTTTCCACTTCGTCGTGGAATCCTAATAAGTGGCTAATATGCGTAAAATAGGCTATTTCTGGTTTTACCTTTTCTACAAATGCAAGTGCTTCTGCAAGATTGAAGTGAGAATGATGAAGTTCCTCTCGTAAGGCATTTACCACCAAAACCTTGGTACCTTTCACCTTAGCAATTTCCTCATCATTCATTCGCTTTACATCGGTTAAATAGGTGAAATCATCAATGCGAAAACCAAACACTTGCAAGTGATTGTGATCAACTTCAATCGGTATCACTTTTCTACCACCTAAAACAAAAGCATGATTATTTTCAACATAATTTATTGCTACTGCTGGTGCTCCAGGATACCTGTTCTCTGTAGCAAAAATATAATCAAATCGCTGTTTCAAAGAACCTATTACGCGCTTGTGCGCATAAATAGGAATATCTCCCTGCTTAAAAAAGAAAGGACGTATATCATCAATACCTGCGGTATGATCAGCATGTTCATGAGTAAACAGAATTCCGTCTAAAGTAGCTATAGGATTCGTTAACATTTGCTGCCTAAAATCAGGTCCACAATCAATAACGTAATTATGATTGTCAAATGAAAGCAATACTGAAGCACGTAGCCTTTTATCTTTTACATTCTCACTCAAACATACTGGGTGATCGCTACCAATAACGGGTATACCCTGCGATGTTCCTGTGCCTAAAAAAGTTACTTTTAGCTTCCCTTTCATGAACTTCAAAATTATGTTATTTATTGAAATTATAGCTGTTTTAACAAAGGGTTTTCTTATTTTTTTATTTTACGGGTATGCTGCCTTTTTTGTATCGGTATTTTAATGCTTATTTCATTAACTGGAGAAGCTATGTCAATTCGCTAAATAGTGCGAACACTAACCCTTTCCTACTATCTCAGTTAGCTCAATTTCAAGGTTACATAATGCTATTGTTTCTTCTAAATTAGCTACTTTTTTCAATAGGAATAAACATTTTTTATTAAAAAATTCTATTTGAACATCTTTAGACGCTTCTACTGAATGTAATAATTGCCTATTAAATACTTCAAAACCTAACAAAGATTGTTTTTCGGGACAGATGTTTGAATCGAATAAAAATACGATCAAAAATTTTTTCGGTATAATCCCATTATGCTTTTTATTCTTGAGATAATTTACGGTAATTTTTAAGGGAGGTAAAAGTTATTAAAAAAGTACTATATGATTGTTTAAGCAACAATGATATAGTACTCTTAATATAAATTGGGTTTTTAATCTAACTTTTTTACTTTCTAAAACAATTTTATGACTTTTTAAAAGGTGAAAAGCCAATTTTTCATGCTTAATTTAGGCTAAACATGATTACAAATATCATTAAAGGATACATTTCAACTTTTGTTTTCTGTGTAAAAAGCTGTTAGCTTTTCCACTGAACGTTTTAATTGTTCAGTCAATTTGTTCAGATCAGAAGTTAGACCTGTTGCTTTCACTTCAAAATTTTCAAGTTTAACTTTTGATTTATCAATTGCTGAAGTATTTTCAAAAGTAAAGGCTAAGAGTATTTTTTGGTCGCCATCGTTTTCTTTAAATATTTGATCAACAATTTCCCAATCAAAATTTTTCAATTCATCAATATTTTCTGCTTTAATCTTAAATTCCGTCACCGCAGTTTCAGCTTCTATAACTTCACTCTTTTCAGTTTGCGCATAGCTAGCAAAAGCAAAGAATGTAAATACTACAATTAAAATGTTATTTTTCATAATTTTTAGTTTTTAGTGAAGCTTTTTTTATTCAAAAAAATATGCTAAGCTAATTGCTCAACAAACATCATATGTCAAGATACTGATTTTTAAAACACTACCCAAGAAATTAGATTCAAAATATTACATCATATAGAACAGTCATCTTGTTTTGACTTATTTTTCCATTGGATCCAATATTCCTGCAACCCTTCAGGTGTTCTTTTCAGTGCACTTATGTATAGTTTTTCTCCATTTAACAACAAACTAGCTAATTGTTTTTTTCTTGCAACCAAGGCTGGTTTATAATTCCATCCGCCTACATGATCAAAAGAGGTATATGCTTCACATTTTTCAGCAACAGCAACAAAAGGAATCTTTAATTCATAAATTACGTTTCCTGACCCCATGCCCTTAGTTGACATGAAAATAGCAGAAAAATCAACTTTACAATACTTCTTTTGATCATATAACGCTTTCAATTTATCGCCAACCATCTGAGCCATTTTATTTGAGAATTGATGAGCAATATCAGCTCCGTTTACAAACTCTGGCCCAGTATAAACCCCATAACATCCATTATCATCACAGGCTATTTGAGACGTCTTAACACGAGTATCTTTAAGGCTTAAATGCTTACCTAAAAATATAAAACTGGCTGTTAAAATAAAAAAAATGCTTGCTGATTTCATCAATCAATATTTGAAATTATTGGGTATTCGATTATGTGGAATATGGATGTTTTCCTGTCATACAAATATCTCCATTTTATTATAATATGCTATTTCAAGTATTTATGTATTCTTCTTAATTGTTGAAAATAACTAAAGCATATAGCAATCGCTACCTTTTTTAAACACCCTATTAAAAAAAATTGAACTAAATAAAATCTCTTTGATCAACTACGCTATATAAAGTTGGGTAATAAACCGCCAAAACCATATCATTTTTCAATGCTATTTGCTTTACCCCTTTATGAGGAGTATTGTATGGTCAGAAATACCCAAAAAGTAAATTTGCTGCTTTTTGCGTCACAGGAAACAATATGATAATACATATTTTTAGTATCAAGAACTAAAACTGTACAAACATACTAACGTATTATACTGCGGTACGTCTATATCTTTCAAGTAACCGCTCTAAAAATCATAAATTAGAAAGAATAGTGAAATTTTTTGCAAAAATTTGAATGGTTTTTGTTTTAGGTAAAACGAACTTCTTATTTTTGTTGCAACTAAAACAAACAACATGTCTTCTGTTTTTAAAAGGGATACCGCATTTGAAAATATTCCTTCTATAAAGGCTAAAACCCTTCGTATAAATTTAAACCCCGATATTTATGGCACTTTTGCCGAAATTGGAGCTGGCCAAGAAACGGCTCGCCACTTTTTTAGATCGGGAGGAGCATCAGGTACAATAGCTAAAGCTATGAGTGCTTATGATAAACAATTTAGCGATGCCATTTATGGTGTTGAAAAAGATGGTAGATATGTAACCCAACCACGACTAAAAACGATGTTATCGCATGAAATGCGTTTAATGGAAGAGCGCATTAGCAGAGAAAGCCACCCCGATCGTTTGTTTTTCTCGTATGCGAACACCGTAGCTACTATAGATTTCTCTAAACGCTATAAAGGACATGGATGGGTAGGTATACGTTTTCAACTAGACCCTGATCAAAAAGAATTAGATGAAATAATACTTCATGTTCGGTTTAAACAAAATGAGGCTCGACTGCAACAAGAAACACTTGGTATTTTAGGTGTGAATTTAATTTATGGTGCTTTTTACAAATACCATAAGCCTAAAAAAATGCTGAAGTATTTATACGATCATATTGATAAAGACACTATTGAAATTGATATGATCAATTTCTCAGGCCCTAATTTTAAAGATGTAGACAACCGTTTAATGAGTCTGCAACTTATTAAAAATGACATGACCGATGCGGTGATGTTTGGTCCTGATGGTAACAATTTATTACCTGCCGCCGTACTCTACAAAAAAAACATACTTGCTTTACGCGGTAGCTTTAGACCCGTTACCAAAGTGAATTTGGATATGTTTGAAAAATCATATGACATTTTCGTTAGAGATGCTGCTGTTAATATAGAAAAGACGATTGTCATTTTTGAAATTACACTTTCAAACTTAAAGGCTTCTGGTGAAATTGACGAACAAGATTTTATGGATCGTGCCGAGCTACTCTGCTCAATGGGACAGCATGTAATGATTTCAAAATTTCAAGAATACTACAAGCTCGTTGAATACTTTAATAATTACACCAAACAGCGTATCGGTTTAACCATGGGCGTAAATAACCTAGTTGATGTCTTTGATGAAAAATACTATCGACACCTAAGTGGTGGTATCTTAGAAGCTTTTGGTAAATTATTCTTTAAAGATTTACAAGTATACTTGTACCCAATGAAAGACTCAGAAACGGGACAAATAATGACCAGTAATAATGTAAAGGTACACCCGAGAATGAAGGAGCTTTACAAATTCTTTAAGTATAATGGTAAGGTGATGGATATTATTGACTACGATCCTGAAATTATGCATATTTTCTCTAGAGATGTACTAAAGAAAATAACAAATGGTGAAGAAGGCTGGGAAGAACAATTACCCGAGGGTATTGCTGAAATAATTAAAGAAAAGAAACTTTTTACGCGAAAGCACACTAAGTTAATTGAAGAATAAAAACAGCCACATTAAAGCTAGAAAAAATATAAAAGCCTCGAAAATCGAGGCTTTTATATTGTATTACGTTGGTAAATGATACTTTTAAAGGTAATCAATTCATACCAAGTAAAGTACTGTTCACTCCGCAAAGCAACCTATAGCAGCTGTGCAGCGTGGTCTTTGGTTTTTACTTTTTCTATTACTTTACTTACTACCCCTTCTTCATTTACAACAAACGTCATTCTATGAATACCATCATATTCTCTACCCATAAATTTTTTAGGTCCCCAAACGCCAAAAGCATTAATTACCGTATGATCTTCATCAGCTAATAAAGGAAAAGGGAAATCATATTTATTTTTAAAATTAGCCTGTCTTTTTTCAGAATCAGCACTTACCCCAAGCAACTCGTACCCTTCGGCTTGTAAACTACCATAATTATCTCTCAAGTTGCATGCTTCTGCAGTACAACCAGGAGTACTTGCCTTAGGATAGAAAAAAACAATTAATTTTTTTCCGGTATAATCAGATAAATTTATAGTATTGCCATCTTGATCTTTGGCTGAAAATGCGGGAACTTTATCCCCAACTTTTAACGTATTCATAGTCAATTTCAGTTAAATTAGTGTTTTATAATTTTGAGATAAAATTAAATAAAAAAAATGACGAAAACCGAGAAAGTAGCTTTTACCATTCGTACGCTTCAAGAATTATACCCAACAATACCTATACCATTAGATCACAAAGATCCGTATACATTACTGATTGCTGTATTACTCTCAGCACAAAGCACAGATGTTAGAGTAAATAAAATAACCCCTCTGTTATTTAATAAAGCTGATAATCCTTATGATATGATAAAACTCTCGGTAGAAGAAATTAGAGAAATTATCAAACCCGTAGGATTATCACCCATGAAGGCAAAAGGCATTTACGGTTTGTCAAAAATACTAGTGGAAAAATATGATGGTGTCGTGCCTAAAGAATTAGCGTTGTTAGAAGAATTTCCGGGTGTTGGTCATAAAACAGCTAGTGTAGTGGTATCTCAAGCTTTTGGCATACCAGCTTTTCCTGTTGACACTCATATTCACCGATTGATGTATCGTTGGGGATTTACTAATGGAAAAAATGTTGTTCAAACTGAAAAAGATGCCAAACGATTATTTCCAAAAGAATTGTGGAATGATCTACACTTGCAGATTATTTGGTATGGTCGTGAATATTCACCTGCCCGAGGTTGGGATTTAAACAAAGATATCATTACCAAAACTATAGGACGAAAAACAGTGATAGACGACTATTATAAAACTAAAAAGACCCGCTAAAAGCAGGTCTTTTTAATCTAATTTATTCTCAAATTTAATTTAATATATTCTCAAATTTGAATTCCTTGTATGAAGATACATGAAGCGATTGTGAAAAATTCAACAATAGCTGTATTGTTCTATTGCTCGTTTTTACGAGGGCACATTTTTTTTGGTGTTCAGAGTAAATTTTTTCCATATTAGTTGTATAGTCTTGTTGTTACGATAAGAATAACGCAACTAATTTGGAAATATTGTTTTGATACTTTAGATCATTCTCTTAATTTGTTAAAACAATATTATTTGTCTCTATTATTTTTCTAAGATTTATTAGCGCATATCGCATTCTTCCTAGCGCTGTATTGATACTAACTCCAGTGTTTTCTGATATTTCTTTAAAGCTCATATCCTTGTAAATACGCATTAAAAGTACTTCTTTTTGATCGTCTGGTAATTCTTCAATTAAAAGTCTTAAATCAGAATCAATTTGATTTTTTATAATTTGTTTTTCAGCATTTAATTTATCATCACCTATTACTGAAAAAATATTAAAATCATCGTTGCCTTCAAATTTTGGCATTCTTTTGTTCTTTCTGAAGTGATCAATAATAAGATTATGAGAAATTCTCATTACCCACGGTAAAAACTTTCCTTCTTCACTATAAGTACCTTTTTTTAGGGTTTTAATTACTTTGATGAAAGTATCTTGAAAAATATCTTCAGTAATATCTCTATCTAATACTTTTGAATAAATAAAACTTGTAACACGTTGGTTGTGTCTTTTGATTAAAATTTCAAGAGCTTTTTCTTCTCCGTTGATATAATCTTTTACTAAAATCGAATCTTCTACTTGATACTTCATGCTTTCAGGCTTTTTATTAAAATTTGGGGTCCTTATTAAATTATTATTTTTCGAGTCTTTGTTAGTTTTTTAGTCTCGTATAAAACTTGACTTTCAACCTTAGGTTTCTAATTCTGAGTTAAAATTATAGATATACTGCCTACAGAAAAAAAACTTGTTGTCAAACCCCTTGTTTTTGATGTGAAAACCTACTTTTCTATTTTTCAGCAAAATAAAGTGGGCATTAACTCGTTACTCTTTTCTTTTATTTAATTTTTTAAAACAACTACTTCCTTCATTTAGCATTACCTTGTTTCTTACCAATGAATATAAAATAGCTAGAAATCAAAGCGGTACTGATATAATACACTTAGCGCACAAATCTATTTTGTTATTGTAATTGTCTACTTGCCCTAGTGAAGCCAGTTGCTTGCCATTACTCAGCGTATTCCTTTTTTTAATCAAAGCAAAGAAAAGGTGTGGTATAGTAGGCCTATTGCAAAAAATCATTTACAAAAAATACACCTATATATAGGACATAAGAATCTTCAAAGAAGTAAAAATTAATCTGCTTTCTATTTTTTAGCTAATAACACAACTGATAGTGTTTAACAGTGAGCTTATTATTTCGCATTGCCCCCTAGCTAACAGGTGGCTATGTGATGGTACCATGAGTAAACAACCTATTACATGTATACGTATTTTCCAAAAAAAAAGCCCTAGCAATTAAAATTGCTAGGGCTTCCTTCAAAAAAACGTTCTTGTTAATTCAGGTTTGACTCAAATTGTATTCCTTCTGCCTTTGTTATAACAAACGATTTTGAGAAATTTAATAAAAATTGAATAGTTTCAAGTTTCGTTTCTTTATGCATATATCCGTTTTCGGTATTATTACTGATGTAAAATTTTTTCATACTATAGGTTTTTGGTTACCTAAAAATAACGTCAATAAACGTAATCTAAGGTAACATCTCGACCTAAAACCTTATTAACTCGTTAAAACAATATTATTATCAGTAATTATCTTTCTTAAGTTTATCAAAGCATAACGCATACGTCCTAAGGCAGTATTAATACTAACCCCTGTATTTTCTGAAATTTCCTTAAAACTCATATCCTTATATATTCTCATAATAAGAACTTCTCGCTGATCTTTTGGTAATTCTTTAATTAAAACCGTTAGATCAGAATCTATTTGATCTTTTATAATCTGACTTTCTACATCTAACTTATCATCACCCATAAAAGCGAATATATTAAATGCATCTCCACCTTTATACATGGGCATTCTTTGATTCTTTCTAAAATGATCAATAACAAGGTTGTGCGCAATACGCATTACCCAAGGCAAAAATTTACCTTCTTCGCTGTAAGAACCACGTTTAAGTGTTCGTATAACTTTGATAAAAGTATCTTGAAAAATATCTTCGGTAATGGTTCTATCATTTACCTTAGAATAAATAAAACTACTAATTCGTTGATTGTGTCTCTCTATAAGAATTTCGAGAGCTTTTTCGTCACCATTTATGTAACGCTTGATTAAAACAGGGTCTTCTATATGCACTTCCATATCTATCACTTTTCGGTTTAATTAAAAAGACTTTACTGAGGGCAAAGCTTTTAGAATATTTTTCCAATTATTAAAAAGTAATAGTGCTTTATAGGCTGTTTTGTTTTTTTGTTATGGTCAAATATACATAAAAAAAGAGATTGTCTGCCAAAAAAAATTAAGATCCCATTAACTATCGAACATATTTTTACCGCATTTAAAAGCATGTTCCTCTAATAAAATATACATCTTAAAATACTGATTTACAATTAAATAAACTAAAACATATGTTTCTCATCAAGATCCATTATTTTATTTTTAACAAAATAAAAACTTAACATATTCCTTGCCGATTAACGATTTTGTAATCGGATAAAATGCACCTTTGTATAATTATAAACACTTAAACGGGTTTGTTTTTTCAATGCAAAAACATGTGAATACAGCCTGTATTTTTGTTTTATATTTTTAATGTACACCATCGCTTCTAAATGTACACTACCGCCTATACCTGATATTAAATAACACAATTTATCAAAACAATAAGAAAGCCTATTCTGATTTTTAGCAGTCAAAATCGTACTTTTGAAACTTTGCCAAATTGAATGATAAACTACGAAGAAAATATAGAGGTCAAAGGAGCTAGGGTTCATAATCTTAAAAATATAGATGTGACCATTCCTAGAGAAAAACTAGTTGTAATTACTGGCTTATCTGGCAGTGGAAAATCATCGCTTGCCTTTGATACAATTTATGCAGAAGGTCAGCGCAGGTATATAGAAACATTCTCTGCTTACGCAAGACAATTTTTAGGTGGATTAGAGCGTCCTGATGTGGATAAAATTGATGGGCTTTCTCCTGTAATTGCCATTGAGCAAAAAACCACTTCAAAATCACCTCGCTCTACCGTTGGCACTATTACCGAGATTTATGACTTTTTACGCCTTTTGTTTGCGCGGGCTGGTGACGCCTATAGCTATAATACGGGTGAAAAAATGGTTAGTTATAGCGATGAGCAAATAAAACAACTAATCAAAACAGATTATGAAGGAAAGAAAATAAATATTCTCGCTCCAGTAATCAAATCTCGAAAAGGGCATTATCGTGAACTTTTTGAGCAGATTGCGAAACAAGGTTTTGTAAAAGTGCGAGTTGATGGCGAAATAAAAGACATTACAAAAGGAATGAAAGTCGATCGCTATAAAACCCATGATATTGAAATTGTCATTGATCGCCTTAAAGTAACTGATACTGATGATTTGAATAAACGCTTATCGGCTTCTATTCATACCGCCATGTACAGCGGTAATAACGTTTTGATGGTTTTGGAAGAAGGTACAACCGAAGCGCGCTATTTTAGTCGTGATCTTATGTGCCCTACAACAGGTATCTCCTACCCTAGCCCTGAACCAAATACATTTTCGTTCAATTCTCCTAAAGGTATGTGCCCAGAATGTAATGGGCTGGGGCATGTATATGAAGTAAACGAATTAAAGATATTCCCTGATAAAAAGCTATCCATAAAAGGAGGTGGTATTGCCCCCTTAGGTCCCTACAAAAAATCATGGGCATTTAAACAAATTGAGACTATTGCTCAGCGCTATGAATTTGAATTAACTGACCCAATAACCAAAATTCCTGAAGCGGCACTAGATATTTTATTACATGGTGGTGTTGAAAACTTTGAGGTTGATTCTAAAACTCTTGGCATCAAACGCACCTATAAAATTGATTATGAGGGGATTTCAAATTTTATAAAAAATCAGTTTGAAGAAGCTGCTTCCACCAGTATTAAAAGGTGGGCAAAAGAATATATGGATCGCGTAAACTGCCCTAGTTGTAAAGGTGCTAGGCTAGGTAAAGCATCCCTGAACTTTAAAATTGACAACAAAAATATTGCAGAACTAGCCCATTTAGATATTGCTGAGCTAGCAAGCTTCTTTCAAGATTTAGAAAAAAAACTTGAGGGCAATCAGCTAAAAATAGCTGAAGAAATTATAAAAGAAATCAAAACGAGAATTCAATTTTTGTTAGATGTAGGCTTAGATTATCTATCCTTAAATAGAAGTTCAAAATCACTATCTGGCGGTGAAGCGCAGCGTATACGGCTAGCTACACAAATTGGCTCTCAACTAGTGGGCGTACTCTACATATTAGACGAACCTAGTATAGGCTTGCACCAAAGAGATAATGACCGTTTAATAAAGTCACTTGAATCATTACGTGATATTGGCAACTCTGTAATTGTTGTAGAACATGACAGAGATATGATTGAGCGTGCTGACCATGTTATCGATATTGGCCCTAAGGCTGGTAAGTATGGTGGTGAAATCATTTCAGAAGGACTTCCTATAAATTTAAAAAAAGAGCATACCCTTACGGCAGATTACATAACGGGGAAAAAAGAGATTCCTGTCCCCAAAAAAAGAAGAAAAGGCAATGGCAACAAAATTGTCCTCTCGGGCTGCACAGGTAATAACTTAAAAAATGTGACTGTGAGTCTTCCGCTAGGACAAATGATTGGCGTTACGGGAGTTTCTGGTAGTGGAAAATCGACCTTAATAAACGAAACCCTCTACCCCATTATGAACGCCCATTATTTCAATGGCGTAAAAAAGCCTATGCCTTATAAAAAGATAACGGGTTTAGAGCATATAGATAAGGTTATTGATATTAACCAAAGTCCTATTGGCCGAACACCTCGATCAAACCCAGCCACCTATACTGGTGTTTTTAGTGAGATTCGATCTTTATTCACCAAAACCCCTGAAGCCGCTATTAGAGGTTACAAACCTGGTAGGTTTAGTTTTAACGTAAAAGGAGGTCGCTGCGAAACCTGCCAAGGAGGCGGACTCAGAGTAATTGAAATGAATTTTTTACCTGATGTATATGTAGAATGTGAAACCTGTAATGGTAAGCGTTTCAATAGAGAAACGCTCGAAATACGCTATAAGGGAAAATCTATTGCCGATGTTTTAGAAATGACTATTAATGAAGCCGTTGACTTTTTTGAGCTCATACCTAAAATTTATCGAAAATTAAAAACCATACAAGATGTTGGTCTTGGTTATATTTCACTAGGGCAACAATCAACTACCCTATCAGGTGGTGAAGCTCAGCGTATAAAACTGGCCACAGAACTCTCTAAGCGAGATACTGGTAATACTTTTTATATTCTAGATGAACCTACTACTGGACTACATTTTGAAGATATTCGCGTACTTATGGAAGTTTTGAACCGTTTGGTAGACAAAGGAAATACGATCTTGGTTATTGAACATAATATGGATGTCATTAAAATGGCTGATTATATTATTGATATTGGTTACGAAGGTGGCCGTGGTGGTGGTATGGTTGTTGCTAAAGGAACACCTGAGATTGTTGCCAAAGATAAAAAAAGTCACACCGCCAAGTTTTTGAAAAAGGAATTATACCCCGTATAATTTAAAACCGATATGTAATAAATGAAAATGCAAAAGCGTGCACTCTAATTAAGATAATAATAGTAGATTTAGAGCATACAAAGTAAACAAATTACCAAAAAAAATATACATGAGAAAAGAACAACATCATAAAGGTTGGAACGAAATAAAAACCAACGATTCTTGGGCTTTATTCAAAATAATGGGCGAATTTGTAAATGGATTTGAACGTATGAGTCTCATAGGACCCTGCGTCTCTATTTTTGGATCAGCACGCACAAAAGAAAATGAAAAGTATTATCAATTGGCAGTAAGCATTGCTAAAAGTATTGCTGAGGCTGGCTATGGTATTATTACCGGTGGTGGGCCAGGTATTATGGAAGCAGGAAACAAAGGTGCAAACCTTGCTGGTGGCACCTCGGTAGGTTTAAATATTGACCTCCCTTTTGAACAACATGACAACCCGTATATTGATAATGATAAAAGTTTAGATTTTGACTACTTCTTTGTACGTAAAGTAATGTTTGTAAAATATTCACAAGGCTTTGTTGTAATGCCCGGTGGATTTGGCACCTTAGATGAACTTTTTGAAGCAATTACCCTAATACAAACTCATAAAATAGAAAAATTTCCTATCATTTTGGTAGGCACCGATTTTTGGAAAGGTTTGTTAGACTGGATTAAAAATACCATGCTTACCGAAGGTAACATTAGTCCTAAAGATTTAGATCTTATTCATCTGGTCGATTCTGAAGAAGAAGTTGTAGCAATTATTGATGCTTTCTACAAAGGAAGATCACTTAGTCCTAATTTCTAAATTTACTTTTTTTATACAGTTTGAAGATGAACAGAAATTTGGTTCTTGTTATATTTTTGCTTGCAACAGCAATGGTTTTGGGGCAGCATATAAATAACCTCTCGGCGCATCTTGATGATGAACTTAAAGAAATTCGTATTCAACAAGAATTTCAATATCAAAACAACTCCAAAGACACGCTTAATACCGTATATTTCAATGATTGGGCAAACGCATATTCTGATAAAAATACGGCCTTAGCCAAGAGTTTTGCTGATCAATTTAAAAAAAGTCTTCATTTAGCAAAAGATCATGACCGAGGTTTCACCAAAATATACACCATAGTAGACGATGACTATAGGTCTATCAATTGGCAACGTACCTCAGGAAAAGATATTATTAAGTTTGATCTTAACACCCCCTTACCCCCAAATGAATATGCAAAAATTTTCATTACCTATTCGGTAAAACTACCACCAAATAAGTTTACACCATATGGCTATAACAATAAAAAAGAATACTATTTAAAAGACTGGTATTTAACACCTGCTGTCTACGACGGTAAGTGGCATTTATACTCAAACAAGAATTTAGAAGACTTGTATACCGATGTTACACAAACCAACATTGATTTCAAATATCCTGACAGTCTCAATATTACTTCTAATTATCGTGTTTTGGGTAATTCAAAATATTCAAATGAGCAGCTGGCTCAATTGACAGGCGACCACCATAAAAGTTGCGAGCTTATACTGTCTCCTCAAAATAATTTCAAAATCCACATCACACCAAACCTGACCATTAAATGTGATATCACCGCTGCCAAATATGATGAAATTTTACAAGGAGTATCCATAAATAGGGTTACAAAATTCATCTATGACAATTTAGGAGAATACCCACACCAACAACTCTTAATTAGTGAGATTGATTATAATAAAAACCCCCTTTACGGTATAAATCAATTACCAAAATTTATTCGTCCTTACGAAGAGCGTTTTCAGTTTGAAATGAAAGTTCTTAAAACAGCGCTTATTAATATTTTAGAAGAAACCCTTTACATAAATCCACGTAAAGAGCAGTGGTTAAATGATGCAATTGCAAATTATCTGATGATTGCTTATGTAGAAAAATTTTATCCAGATCAAAAGCTATTGGGGGTATTATCAAAAGTATGGGGTATTCGCAGTTTTAATATTGCTAAAATGAGTTTTAACGAGCAGTATCCGTTTTTATATATGCTCTTGGCGCGAAAAAACTTAGATCAACCCTTAACAACATCCAATGATTCTTTGATAAAATTTAATCAAAAAATTGGAAACAAATATAAAGCAGGGCTCGGCTTAAGTTATCTCGCAAGTTATATTGGAGAAGACAAAGTCAATGAAAGTATTAAAACCTTTTATAAATTTTATAAGTTAAATCGTGTAAAAGTCATTGATTTTGAATCCATTTTAAAAAGGTCAACCGACACCGATATTGAATGGTTTTTTAATAACTATGTCAAAACAGACCGAAAAATTGACTTCAGAATTAAAAAAGTGATCAAAACACCCGATTCACTTACTATTACCTTAAAAAATAAAAAAGGAACCGTTGTCCCTATTTCGCTTTTTGGGTTAAAAAATGATTCTGTTGTTTCTAACTATTGGATATCTGATGTTTCAAAAGAAAAAACCTTCACCATCCCTAGAAATGGTGAAGAAAGGTTGGTACTAAACTATGATCAAAAAATACCAGAGTTTAATCAACGTGATAATTGGAAATCGCTAGGCGGGTTTCTATCTGGGAATAAAAAATTAAAATTTACCTTTTTTAAAGATACCGAAAACCCCTATTACAATCAGGTGTTTTATGTGCCAGTTTTAAACTTTAATATCTACGATGGTTGGACTCCTGGACTCCGTTTATACAACAAAACATTTCTTGAACGCCCTTTTACCTATGATTTTTCTCCCTCCTATTCCTTTCGCGAAAAAGCTTTTGTTGGCTTTGGCAGAATAAAATATCGCAAATACCTAAGTAAACATGGTCTGTATGTAGCTGACTATTCTATCAGCGGCTCTACCTCACATTTTAATATAAATTCTAGGTATTCAACCATCACCCCATCGGTGAGTTTTGGTTGGCGTCCCGCAGATTTAATTTCTAATAAAAGACAGTTTTTATCATTCAGATACCTTAATATTTTTAGAAATATCGACGAAAATTCCATCGACATTAATAATGTTCTCCAAAATCCGGATTACAGTGTTTTTAACGTGCGCTACAGAGACGTTGACAACAACATCCTTAACTACAATTCATGGTCTTTAGATTTTCAACAAGCAAATGATTTTACCAAATTTTCAGCAGAATTCGAATACCGAAAACTTTTTGATAACAATCGGCAATTTAATCTAAGATTATACGCAGGAAAGTTTTTACGCAACAAAACCGAATCTGACTTCTTCAGTTTTGCCCTTGATAGGCCTACTGATTATCTTTTTGACCATAATTATTTAGGAAGATCAGAAGGTTCAGGTATTTATAGCCAACAAATAATTATAGCTGAAGGTGGTTTCAAATCTTTTCTCGACGAGCGTTATCGCTTTTCCAACGATTGGATTTTCACTACAAACACCAGTGTAAATATTTGGCGATGGATAGAAGTATACGGTGATATTGGGTTGGTAAAAAATAAGGGGATTAAACAGAAATTTTTGTATGACTCAGGTATTCGTCTAAACCTTGTTACTGATTATTTTGAATTGTACTTTCCGCTGTATTCTAATAATGGCTGGGAACCCTCATTACCAAACTACGGTGAGCGAATTCGTTTCATCGTCACCGTTAGCCCCAAAATACTCACAGGCCTTTTTACCAGAAAATGGTTCTAGATTTTGAAAAATTCACAATACAAAGTCCTATTATTCTTTTTTTTGTAACATATAAACATAAATAGGCGCTTTTTTTTAATAATAATTAAACAGATATGCCGTTTACAGGGTTGCAATCATCATTATGATTAAGTATTTTTGTAAAAATCGATAACCCCTTTATGGATATTTCCTCAAAAACTAGTAACGATATATCATTTGAAGATTTCAAAAGTCAAATTTTACAAGACTATGAAATAGCAATTTTAAGTAGAACTTGTAGCCTTATGGGGCGTAAAGAAGTATTGACAGGAAAAGCAAAATTTGGCATTTTTGGTGATGGCAAAGAGTTGCCTCAACTTGCCATGGCGCGTTCTTTTAAGGATGGTGATTTTAGAAGTGGGTATTATCGTGATCAAACTTTTATGATGGCTTTGGGCTTATTAACGCCTAAAGATTTTTTTCATGCCCTGTATGCAACCACTGATATAGAAAAAGAACCCATGAGTGCTGGTAGGCAAATGGGAGGTCATTTTCTTACCCATAGCCTTAATGAAGATGGTAGTTGGCGCGACCTTACAAAACAAAAAAATAGTAGTGCCGATATTTCGTGTACTGCAGGTCAAATGCCAAGGTTACTTGGCTTAGCACAAGCATCAAAAATATATAGAAACTTAAAAGAAATTGATGCAACAAAATTTTCTGTAGGTGGAAATGAAGTAGCTTGGGGCACTATAGGTAATGCCAGTACTAGCGAAGGTTTATTTTTAGAAACCATTAATGCCGGTGGCGTATTGCAAGTACCCATGGTCGTTAGTATTTGGGATGATGAATATGGTATTTCTGTACCCGCAGCTTACCATACTACAAAAGAAGATATTTCAAAAATATTAGAAGGATTTCGTAGAGAAGACAAACTCAATGGGTATGAAATGCTAAAAGTAAAAGGATGGGATTACACCGCCTTAATGCATGCCTACGAAAACGCTGGTGATATTGCGAGAGAAGAGCATGTACCAGTGATATTACATATTACCGAACTTACCCAGCCACAAGGGCATTCTTCTTCAGGTTCACATGAGCGCTATAAAAGCGAAGAACGATTGCAATGGGAAAAAGAAAATGATTGTAATAAACGCTTCAAAGAATGGATTATAGCATCTGGTATTGCTACCGATGAAGAACTTAATACTCTTGAAAAAGAAATAAAAAAAACGGTTAGAACCGCCAAGAAAGAAGCTTGGAACGAGTATTTATCAACTCATCAAGCATTAAAAAAATCACTCGTATCACATATAGAAAATGCTGCCAACACTAGTCAGAACAGAGCATTTTTGACCAAAATAAAAAATGACCTTATAGCTATAGAAGAGCCTATAAAAAAAGATTTAGCAGTAAGTGCTCGAAAAGCACTACGTTATTTACTAGGTGAAAATTCGCAAGAAAAAAATGCTTTAGCACAATGGACAAATCAGTTTCTTAGTACTATGCAATCGAAGTACAGTGAACATTTGTACAATGAAAATGAAACTAAGGCAACAGAAATTCCTGCTGTAAAACCAACCTATAGCGCAAACCCTGAGCAAGTTGATGGACGTGTGATTTTACGTGATAATTTTGATATCCTCTTTGATAAATATCCAAATCTATTAGTATTTGGTGAAGACAGTGGAGCTATTGGAGACGTAAATCAAGGGCTTGAAGGATTACAACAAAAATATGGAAAACTAAGAGTAACAGATACAGGTATTCGCGAATCTACGATAATAGGGCAAGGTGTAGGCATGGCATTGCGTGGGTTACGCCCCATTGCCGAAATACAATACCTAGACTATATTTTTTATGCCTTACCAACACTAACAGATGATTTGGCAACCTTAAGATATCGTACTTATGGCAAACAAAAAGCACCTTTAATTGTGCGAACAAGAGGACATCGTTTAGAAGGTATTTGGCATTCGGGTTCACAAATGGGAGGACTAATTCACCTACTAAGAGGCATGTACATTCTGTCACCAAGAAATATGACACAGGCTGCTGGTTTTTACAATACCCTGTTAAAAACAGATGAACCTGCTTTGGTTATCGAAAGTCTTAATGGATATCGCCTTAAAGAATCAAAACCTGAAAATTTAGGAACGTTTTGCACCCCAATAGGTGTTGTTCAAACTTTAAAAACAGGTTCAGATATTACTTTAGTATCTTATGGTTCTACACTTCGCCTTGTTATGAAGGCAGCAAATGAATTACGAGAAGTTGGTATTGATGCTGAAGTCATTGACGCACAATCATTATTACCTTTTGATATTAACCATGATGTGGTTAAAAGTGTTGAAAAAACGAATCGTTTACTGGTAATTGATGAAGATGTACCTGGCGGATGTTCAGCCTACATTCTTAACGAAATTCTAGAAAAACAAGAAGCCTATAGGTTTTTAGACAGTACACCTCAAACCTTAAGTGCTAAAGCACACCGACCAGCCTATGGTAGTGATGGTGATTATTTTTCTAAACCCAATGTAGAAGATATTTTTGAAAAAGTATACAATATAATGCACGAAGCAAACCCAGCAGACTACCCTTATTTACGGTAATAATAGTGTTTTTGCTTATATAATGCGTGTCTGCATTACGTATACTTATAATGTTGTGGTTTGTAATTGCCTATATGCACTAACCTATTGTTGAATCTGCAATGAAAATTATATAAAAAACACCCAAAGTATAACCGTATTATTGGTTACCCTTTGGGTGTTTTGTTATGTGTATAGTTATTGCTAAAAAGATTTTACCTATATGCCGTAAAATCTCTCCAAAGCAAGTTCTTATCTTGAAAATTGCATTAGTGTATCGCCTTTTTCATCAAACACTGTTAAGGTAGTCGCCGTAGCCTTGTACGATTTTATTTTTTTAATCGCAGCAAAATAAGCATCCTCTATATTTTCATTAAGACATGCTTTCATGGTGCTAGCTCCCATTCCTTCTGAAACCATCAAACTAGTGTCGGTAGTAGTAAACGTTAATCCAAACAATGAATTACAGCCAGAATCTGCAACTATCTCATTATCCTTAAACAACAAGGTAGCCTTAAAATCACGAACATTTTTATCGCCAAGTTTATCCAAATTCCATTGACCTTCAAAAGTTGGTTTTTCAAATTCTCTTCGTATATCACTATCCTTTTTTACCTTATCAATTTGCCGTACCAATACATATTTATAAGCCGAAGCATCAGCAGGTACATTTTTAAGGGTGATACGCTTTACCTCTAAATGATACTCATACCCTTCTTGATAATCAAAACCCTCTATTTCATCAAAAAAATTGCTCCACACATTTTCCCAACTAGCACGAACTAGCAGGCATTTTTGGGGTACCATTCCTTGGCAATCAACACGTTTACTAGCTACAAACATGCCATATTGCAAAACTTCTTCTTGTGCCATTTCATTTTCTTTCATATGTTCGGTAGTCGTTTCTTCCATCGTCTCCGTAGTTGTCTTTTTAGTTTTACAAGCTGCAAAAAATAGCAACATTGCTACCAGTACTAATTGGGGAATAACTCTCATATTATGTATTTTTTTTAATGATAATCAATTACAATACCGTTTTTGTAAAAGTATTGTTTTATTATAAAAAACGCTGGTCCGCACCCTATAACTTTCAAGCGTCATAGTCTTTAACTCCGTGATACGGATATTATTATAAAAGGTTGAAATTTATACAAAAGTCACTAACAAGGTTTGAAAAATTTCTTAGCTTAGTAGTGCTAGTTGTTGTAACCAATAAATCGACAAAAAAACTTAGAACACAACGATGCCATTATAGCTTATTATCACCAAAACAAACTGAGTATTTTATTAATTAACTTTATGACCATGACTCCCAAAAAAACATTTGTTTCAGCAATCCTATTTTTATTATGCGCAACGACATTCGCAAATAACACCAATAAAGTAAACTTTGTTGGGCAATGGGGAATAACTATTGATGGTGGTGGTGTAGGCTGGTTACATATTTTTGATACCGAGAATTATTTAGATGCCGAATTAATGTGGATTGGAGGTAGCGTCACCCCTGTTTCTCATGTGTATTACCATGATGATACTACTTTAATTATTACCCGAACTCATGAGGTTAAAAAAAGTGACACGCGCAAACACATTCTCACAAGTACACTAACCATAACTTTAAATGGAGACCAACTAACCGGCACTATGATGCAACCACACTCAGATGGCGGTGGTGTTTCTTATCGAAAATTTACAGGAAATCGTATGCCTGCTATGCCCAAAAAGCCCGATTTATCTAGTTTGAAGTATGATAAAGCGATAAGTCTCTTTAATGGGAAAAATTTAGAAGGTTGGTCAATTATTAATTCTAATGACAAAAATGGATTTTACGTTAAAGATGGTTTGCTTAGCAACAACCCTGTACAGCCAAAAGAAGGTCATATAAATTACGGAAATCTAAGAACCGATCAAGAATTCACCGATTTTAAACTTTCTTTAGATGTAAATGTTCCTGACGGTCATAACAGCGGCATTTACCTAAAAGGATTGTACGAAGTACAAGTAATGGATTCATACGGGCTACCATTAGACAGTCACCACATGGGAGCACTGTATAGCAGAATAACACCCTCCGTAGCCGCCGAAAAACCAGCAGGCGAATGGCAACATGTCGAGATTACTTTAGTTGACAGGCATGTAACGGTAGTGTTAAATGGCACCACTATTATTAATAACAAACCCGTATTAGGCCCTACAGGAGGTGCCATAAGTGCCAATGTTTTAGCCCCAGGACCTATTTATTTACAAGGAGATCATGGAAATGTATCGTATAAAAACATTGTCTTAAAACCAATTGTAAAATAAGGGTTTCGTATTTGTATCAGTATTGATTTACAAGAGCTAGCACAATACCTGCATCGCCTTGGTTTGGATCATAGCCACACTAACTCAACGAAAATTCAATACCGTATAACTACGAATACGTATCAAAATGATAAAAATCAAATAGATTAGTACTACAAAAAAAGAGTATGCATACTTGAGCGCTTATATACTATAATTATCTGCAAGTCAAAAAACTAACTGAATGATACTATTATTCATTTGAGACACCGAAAAAGTGCTTTAATTATTCACTATGAGAATTCTGAATTACTAAAATCAGTAACAAACTATTGTTCAAGATCATTACCATACATTCATATCGATGAAAACCATACATACTTACTTAAAACCAATTTCTCCTTTCAAAAAAATATTTGGAACAATAGTTTTAATTTTTTCAATTTATATAATCATGGTTCAGAGCATTTTGTTTGGATTCTTTATGATGTCTTTTGCCGTTTACTTAATATCAACAGAAGGTTCTCAAATTAATTTCAACAGCAAAACTTATCGCAATATTTGGTCTATCTTTTCTATTCATTTTGGAAAATGGAAAGCCATACCTGAATTCGAATACATTTCCGTTTTCAAGGGTATGCAAAAACAAAGAGTTAATTCTTTAAGTGCTTCCATGTCTTTTTCCGATGAGGTCTTTTACGTAAATCTATTTTATAATAGAAATAAGCATATCACATTTTACAAAACCTTTGAAAAAGAAAAAGCTTTCAAGGTCGCTAAGGATTTTAAAAAGGCGTTTGAACTCGATATTTTGGATGCAACTGAAAAAAAAAGTCTGTGGATGAATTAAAAGGCGTCTTGCAAACTAAAATTTAAAAATATGCTACCATAACCAAGTCTTTGAATTATGGGCGTAGCTAAAACTTGATACGATTGCACGTCTAATAAAACACTTTTAAAAGCAGTAGAAATGCCGTAGTTTAGTAACCCTAAAGAAATCAACATTAAGTACCTATATTTTATTATTGTAGAATATTTTTATTCTCTTTAGAAAGTTTCTATAAAACCAAAAAAAACAATTTCGAATGAGCAGTATCCAGGACATGAATAATCGAATGAAGCAAAATCGAGATTTAATGCCTTCAAAGCGTCCAAAATTCAAGGGAAATAATCGAGAAACCATCTACACAGAATTAAGCGAAGAAGATAAGCTTAAATTCAAAGAATTTTCAGACTTCCAAGTAAAAAAGGAAATTGAAAAAATTAGAAAGGAGTTCAAATCTAAGAAAAGGCTAGAATTGATAATTTTGACGTTGTTTCTTGGCGTATTAAGTGCTTTTTTAATTTACAAAATTATTTCCTAGAAGAACGGTCCACAAAAATCTAGAAACCATACATCTATTAATACGTATAACACAGCCCTTCCAATTATATATGGAATGGGAAATTATCTGAACCGCTAAGAATTCCGTATTCAGATTACTACTATATCCCAATGGTGGACAACAGGGAATATATTGACTTGAAACGCTCCAACGAAATACTCTAATCTACTGGACTAAAACACTTTTAAATACGTAAAAAATCCCTTAGATTAGTAATATCAAAGAAATATAAAGGACTAGAATTTTATATTTAATTATTACAGCTCATTAAAAGCAATCTATGAAATTTACGGACATCGTTTTGAAAATAGTAAGATTGTTTTGGGTTTTGGTAATTATTGGCGTAATTGGAATAATTAGTGTACTTGGATACGTTGCTTACCAAATTAACAAAGACAACAGTTTTGGAAGTTTTGAAATTCCTGAAAATTTTGCTCATATAAAAAAACCGTTAGAAGGGTATTCAGAAAAAGTTGTGATGGATTCTTTAGAATTTCTTAAACCTAATACTGAAAAACTGTTAATCACTGGAACGGGTTACAATGGCTACACTTTCTATTACTGGCATAAACCAAATAAAAAAGGTGTAATTTATATCAGAGGTTTTGAATCAGAAAGAGAAATTGAGCTAATGGAAGAGGAATTACCAAAGCGAACCAAAAAAGTTATTAAACTAACCAAGAATAGGTATCAAATGTATTCATCGCATACAGCAATTCATGAAGGTACTTTTTTTAAATATTATCCTGCAAGATTTGAATTGTGGTTTGAATCAGAAAATGGAAAAGAAAAAACCAAATTAACTGAAATTGAATACTTAATTGATGGTTGGGATCATTAATGCGATGAAAACAGAAATCAAAAAAATAGATACAATCGAACGGATAAAGAATTTATTGATATAGAATTAGCAAGACCCTTAGTAATAGCCTCATATGGGGTTTGTAAAACAACCCTTGGTTTAAAAAACTAAATTACTTTTAAAACCAGTAGAAATCCCTTAGATTAGTAATAGAAAAGATTAAGTAGGTTATTAGTTACATTGCTGTTAATTTTAAAAAATGACATTGGAGTTTTGAATGTAGTCATATCTATTCTACCAGCATGCTGATAGTTTTTTTTACGCCTACTACAAGGTAGGTATAATTGCTCAGATATAGCAAATATAGAACCTTAAATAGTTTTTATTGCGACAATTTTTTCTTCTAAAAAGCCAATTTACAAATCCTTTTTTGATTTCAAACTTACCGTTATGAAGTTCTCTTGAGCGGGTTTAATATAAAAATAGGGATTGTGTAGGGTCATAAAATTCGATTGAAAAATAGTGGCATAAAAAAGCTGTTTCGATATTGAAACAGCTTTTTTAGGATTATTAAGTTTTTCTATTTAATCAGCAACACAATCGTCACAATTGATAATACTATCAAGAGCATTTTCAAACAATTGATAAAAATCATGTGCAGGCATTATGTGACCTTTCTTTTGTTCGCTTTTTGCAATTTCATATCCAAATTTGGCTGCGGCTAAGCGTTGTTGATGGGTGCCATGATGACCAGAGTTATCGAAACCACAGTCTCCTATTATAAAGAATATGTTAAGGAATTGTTGTACACGCTTCCAGTTCATTGTAGCTCCACGCTTGTGGGTTAAATAATAGGTAGCGTATGCATCGGCCATTAACTCTGTACGTCTGGTTGCAGCTGGCTCATCTTCTTCACTAACATTTTCCTCAAAATAATTGTTTTCAAATTGAATCTGATGTGCAAACTCATGTGCTAAAATAGCATGCGGTGCAACATCCCCGTAACCAATGTATTCATAGGAGTCAAGTATACCGTCACCCATAACAATACGTTTACCAACAGTAGGGTCATCGGTAGATAAAGCAAAAGCATTTAGAGACAGAATGGGATGTTTATAATTGTTGAAGGTTTCACCCATCATAAATTCTGCAAGGTTAGTAAATCGCTGACGTTCTATTTCTTCATCAAATCCTGGGTTAGCCAAAGCTTCAATTTGTAGCATACGATCTACATCAGCAAAAGTATTACCTTTCATACTTACAATACCAATGCTTTTACTATTGATATCCCAAAAACGTTTTAAATCTTTAAATGTTCTATAAATATCATTCGTGAATTGTCCTTCTGATCCAAAAACTTGTTTTTCGTTTGGATCTTTGAAAAAGACAGCGTCGTATAATGGATAATTACCGTAAAAAAAGATAATGATAAATTCACGTAATGTCCATGCTTCAGATGAAGCATCTAAATACGCTGTCAATGAATCACCATCAGTTTCATCACAACTAAACTCGTCTGGATTAATAACTGACTTGATGTAGTCTGACCAATACTCTTGATCTTTATTGATGACAAAATCACTTACCGTTTCACTTGAAGGTAACTGGAGGTTCTCACTTTTTGAACTTTGTCTTAATGATTGTTTAAAATTTGTAGGAATAGTATATTCCTTACGCTCAAATAAAGATTGAAAGTTGTTGTTAGAATTTGTAGTCTTTAATGCTTCTGCATTTGAAACATTCTGCTCTGACTGAGTAGTTGTACTTGCATCTTCTTTACTACATGATATAGCAAAAAAAATAGATAAACATACCAAGGTAACAATTTTTAATTTTTTCATAAATTTTTGATAATTAATAGGTTGTACAATTTTTTTCGCAATGTAATTAAATTATTCTATTAATACAATCAATCCAATTATTAAGTTGTGCTTTACATCAATTTAACTTAAAATTAATCATTTAGAGATTAAAAATAATCGTTTTTAGTTGTAGTATACCTGTAAGAATACTATTAATATAACACGTGTATTTCTATATTTTAATTTCATATAAAACTTTCGATATGCGTAGGTTTGATGCTTTTTAAAAAAAGGTTTTATAAACTATCTTATTTTCCATATCCGCTATAGAATAGCACGCATCACAATAGATAAATAGGTAGTTTCTCATTTAGGTATTAAAGTTATTTTTATTAAATTTTCCTTATTCATTTTGGATAGAATTTAATGTAAAAAAACTTTTTAAATTTCTCCAATCCTTTTGTTCAAATAATAAGGGGGTTGGAATAGCGCGGTTGTTGGTGAAATGTAGCGACAATTTTTTTTAGAGGGATATCATTATGATGTTTGATACTTAATGTTCGTCGTTTACATTTCCCTGTGGGCTACCATTATAATGGTCATATTCCATTTTCAATAAGAATGTGGTGGAGAATGAGCAATTAGTACTGCGGTTGTCAACCAAGTTTATAGGGTAGTCCATTTTATTTTATTGAGTAGGTTGTTTACAAAGGTATAGACCGTATTTTTCTATTGAAGTTTTTAATAGTGTTTTTGTGCAATAGCGTAAAGACTATCCAAATACTTATGCATATTTATAGAGGCGTATTATCAAGTCCTTATAATAAGTAGTAATTTAGAAGAGCTCAAATCAAATATAAAATGGTGGGAATCCAAAAGATGGGTGTTTAATCTGGTGTGTTATAGTCTATTTTATCGGAACTGTTTGGTAATATAGATAGTAAACAAGTAAACCTTCCCTCAATAGCCCCTCCACCCTTTTCAATAGTATTTCTGCAATTAAACCCTACTGCACACCGTCAATACGCAAAAAAAACAATAATTTGCACCTCGTATTTTGTTCATTGCTCAATAGAGAAAACCAAACACAAAACAATTATTAAAGAAAAAAAGGACGTATGTCTATAGCAGAAAATTTAAAAAACATCAAAGCAACACTCCCTGCGCATGTTACGCTAGTTGCCGTTTCTAAAACCAAACCAAATTCGGCTATACAAGAAGCTTACGATGCTGGTCAGCGTATTTTTGGAGAGAATAAAATTCAAGAAATGGCACAAAAATGGGAAGTCTTGCCTAAAGATATTCAATGGCATATGATTGGCCATGTACAGCGAAACAAGGTCAAATATATGGCTGAATTTGTGCAATTAATACACGGCGTTGATAGTTTACGCCTGCTAAAAGAAATAGACAAACAGGCAAAAAAATATAATCGAATTATTGATTGCCTTTTGCAAATGCACATTGCCGAAGAGGATACCAAATTTGGATTGGACGAAAACGAACTACATCAACTGCTTACCTCTGATGCATTTACCGAACTAAAAAACGTCAAAATAGTGGGTCTTATGGGCATGGCTACCTTTACTGATGACCAAAACCAAATCAAGCGTGAGTTTGCTCAATTAAAAACTATTTATGATGCCTTAAAAGAAAAAATCAGTGACGTAAAAATACTATCAATGGGCATGAGTGGTGATTACAAAATAGCTATTGAAGAAGGAAGTACTATGGTCCGCATAGGAAGTAGTATCTTTGGAAAACGAACACTCCATTAAAATTACATGTACACTATACTAGATATTGAAACTACCGGCGGTAAATTCAACGAAGAAGGCATTACCGAAATTGCTATTCACAGGTTTGATGGGCATAAAGTGGTAGATACTTTTATTTCTTTGGTGAATCCTGAAAAGGAAATACAACCCTTTGTAGTTAATCTTACGGGTATTAATAATAATATGCTTCGTACGGCGCCAAAATTTCACGAAGTAGCAAAACGAATTGTAGAAATTACGCAAGATGCTGTTATTGTTGCTCACAATGCCCAATTCGATTATCGTATATTACGTACTGAGTTTAGACGATTAGGTTATAATTTTGAACGAAAAACACTTTGCACCGTTGAACTTTCACAAAAATTGCTTCCAGAAGCACCATCCTATAGTTTAGGCAAATTGGTACGCTCATTAGGTATTGCCGTGAGTGATAGGCATAGAGCCAATGGTGATGCTTTGGCTACACTAAAGCTATTTAAATTGCTATTATCCAAAGACTTAGACAAAACCATTTTAAAAAGTGTTGTAAAAGCAGCAACCTTAGGTGAGCTTTCACCCAGACAATTAGATATTATTGAGGTACTACCAACGCAAACCGGTATTTATTATATGCACGGTAAAGATGGAGATATTATTTATTTGGGCAAAAGCAGTAATATAAAAAAGCGTGTAAATAGGCATTTCACCACGAGTGGCGATCGCGCCCGAAAATTACAAAAAGAAACCAAAAAGGTTTCTTTTGAAAAAACAGGAAATGAACTAGTCGCTCTTTTAAAAGAGCATGAAGAGCTAAAGCGAAATAAACCCAAATTCAATCAAAAACCAAGACCTAAACTATTTTCACACGGCTTATACCAAACCGAAAATGATCAAGGAGGTATTTCATTATATACAGCTGCGGTAAATGCAAAAGGAAGTACAGGTTTAGTGACCACCTTTACCAGCCGCCAGAGTGCAAAAAAATGCTTAGAAAAAATAACAACAGACTATAACTTATGCCCAGTACTTAATGGATTATCAGGCGTAAAATTTAAAGATAAAATAGCACATCCTACCAAAGACGATGCTACCACTCCTTCTTTTAGTCAAGAAGAAATTGACAACTATAACCAAAGAGCCAAAGAAGCAATAGAAAAATATTCTATCGCCAATAAAAACTGTGTCATTGTAAATAAAGGTCGTGAAGTGGGTGAGTATAGCGCTATTCTTATTCAAAACGGTCAGTTTAAAGGTATGGGCTTTTATGACCTTAACCATCAAATAAATAATATTCATATCTTAGAATCATTGATTACACCAATGAAGTCAGATGCTAATACAAAACACATTATTGAGTCGTATATGAGAAAGCGTAGGGTATTAAAAATTATAGACTTAAAAGAATAGTTGTGACAAACAAAGGATTGGATAAAGGTTGGAAGAACCGTCTTCATGAAATTATCTATGAAGCCGATACCCCAATGGGTAAACGGTTTGATCTTATTTTGTTTACCCTCATTATTTTAAGTGTAGTGCTTGTCATGCTTGAAAGTGTCAAAGAAATTGATGCAGCATATCATGATATTTTGTTTGTTTTAGAATGGATTATCACCATCTTTTTCACCATTGAATATATTGCGAGAATCATCAGTATTAAAAAACCTTGGAAATATGTTTTTAGCTTTTATGGTATTATCGATGTTATTTCTACCATTCCGCTTTACCTGTCGTATATTTTTGTAGGATCGCAAGTTTTATTGGCTGTTAGGGCTTTTCGTCTACTACGTATATTTAGAATTTTAAAGCTCGTACAGTTTTTAGGCGAAGCCTCGCAACTATCCAAAGCTTTAAAAGCCAGCCGTGCCAAAATAGCAGTTTTTATATATGTGGTACTTATTTTATCGGTCATTTTGGGTACTATTATGTACTTGGTTGAAGATGACAGTGCTGGTTTTACAAGTATACCACGAAGCATTTATTGGACAATTGTTACCCTAACAACAGTTGGCTATGGTGATATTGCACCAGTAACCAGTTTGGGGCAACTTATAGCCACTATTGTAATGATATTAGGTTATGGGATTATTGCTGTTCCTACAGGTATTGTTACCACAGAGTTTTCAAAACAAAGTGGTAATAAGGAAGATGCGGTTCACCTAAACACACAAGCATGCCCAAGTTGTTCGCTTGAAGGACATAGAGATGACGCTTCACATTGCTTTAATTGCGGAAGTAAATTATAGATGAAAAATACACTCATTGCTGTTGTTGGCCCTACTGCCATAGGAAAAACTACCTTGGCCATCGCTCTTGCCAATCACTATGACACGGAAATCATTTCGGCTGATTCGCGACAGTTTTTTAAAGAAATGCGTATAGGAACAGCCGTACCTACACCAGCTGAACTAGCAAGTGCACCGCACCATTTCATTCAACACAAAAGTGTTTTAGACACATATAGCGTTGGTGATTTTGAAAAAGAAGCCATGCTATTACTTCCTAAATTATTTGAACAAAAAAAGGTGGTTATCGTAGTAGGTGGAAGCGGACTTTATGTAAACGCCCTTACCAAAGGGCTTGACAGTTTTCCTGAAATTAACCCTGAAATAAGACTCTCCTTAAACAAAGAACTTGAAGAAAACGGATTGACCTCCCTACAAAATCAACTAAAAGAATTGGATCACACATATTACCAAAAAGTTGATTTAGAAAACCCGCATCGGATTATTCGTGCTTTAGAAGTATGTATAGGTACTGGTCGCCCCTACTCTTCTTTCATTGGTCAAAAAAGAGATAATCGCCCCTTTAACATCATTACTGTTGGCTTGAATGCAGAAAGAAAAATTGTTTATGACCGCATCAATCAACGTGTTGATATTATGATGCAAGAAGGTCTTTTAGAAGAAGTGCAGACTGTTTATAAACACCGCACTATGAACGCCCTGCAAACCGTTGGCTACAAGGAACTATTTAATTATATCGATGGGAATTGGGATTTGGATTTTGCGGTTTCTGAAATAAAAAAAAATACCCGTAGGTTTGCCAAACGTCAGTTGACTTGGTTCAGAAAAAACCAAGATACTTTATGGGTTAACCATACGTATAATTTACCTGAAGTAATTACTGCTATTGAATCTAAAACCGTATTTGATGCAAAATAATAGTCCCGTATTTGTGGTTATGGGGGTTTCTGGTTGTGGTAAAAGCACTATTGGCAAACTATTAGCAAAGACTTTTGATATTCCTTTTTTTGATGGGGATGATTATCACCCAACCGCCAATGTACAAAAAATGGCTGCAGGTATTCCCTTAGATGACACTGACCGTAAAGGGTGGTTACAACAGCTTAACATTTTAGCAATACAACATAAAAATACTGGGGCAGTAATTGCATGCTCTGCCTTAAAAGCAAGCTACAGAGATATTTTGCAGGCGCAGCTTTATGCTCAAATGCATTTTGTGTATTTAAAAGGTAGCTATGATGAGATTTGGGCTCGACTAAAACAGCGTACCAATCATTTTATGCCGCCTAATTTATTGAAATCGCAATTCGACACATTAGAGGAACCTACAGATGCCTTCACGGTGGGCATCACACATCCTCCTGAAAAAATCATATCAATTATTACAAACTTATATAACCAAAAAAGCCCTGACTAATATAATAGCTAGGGCTTTTAAATTATAGGAATATATAACTTAAGACTGTTCTGTTTTTACAACCAATCTAAAACCTTCCCCGTGAATATTCAAAATTTCTACGGTATCATCAACTTTTAAATACTTACGCAATTTGGCAATATACACATCCATACTACGTGAGGTAAAGTAATTGTCGTCTCTCCATATTTTGGTTAACGCCAATTCTCTTGGCATTAGGTCATTTTCATGCAATGCCAAAAGACGTAACAATTCATTTTCTTTGGGCGAAAGCTTAATCGCTTCTTGGTCTTTATACTTAAGAAAACGCAATTTAGAGTTCAAGTGAAAACCTCCAATTTCGAATTCAAATTTTCTACTATCCGCCAAAGTACTTGATGCTTTTCTTTGTAAAATGGCTTTTAATTTCATCAATAAAACCTCAGAGTCAAAAGGCTTGTTCAAATAATCATCAGCACCTGCTTTATACCCTTTTAACACATCTTCTTTCATGGTTTTAGCAGTAAGGAATACAATAGGCACATGCTCATTCTTTTCTCTTATTTCTTTCGCTAGTGTAAAACCATCTTTATACGGCATCATAACATCTAAAATACAAATGTCATAATTGTCCTTTTTGAATTTCTCAAAACCCTCCATTCCATTCTTTGCCAAGGTCACATCAAAATCGTTCATTGACAAATAATCTTTTAATACAATACCAAAATTAGGATCGTCTTCTACTAAAAGAATTTTCTTGTTTATAGTTTCCATAAATTTTAAATTAAAGGTAATTTTATGTAGAAAGTACTTCCTTTTCCTTTTTCACTTTCTGCATAAACCTCACCTTGGTGATCGTCTACAATTTTTTTTACATAAGCAAGGCCTAAGCCATGCCCTTTTACATTATGAATATCTCCTGTGTGTTCTCGATAAAATTTTTCGAAAACCTTTTTCAATACCGCCTTACTCATTCCAGCTCCCTGATCTTGTACTCGTATAACAATACTATCTTTAACAACCTCTGTAAACAAATCTATTTTAGGCGAATCAATAGAATACTTTATAGCGTTATCTAAAATATTAACAATTACATTAGTAAAATGCATTTCGTTAGCCAAAACTTCTGTTCTGTCAGCATCTAAATGCGTTTCAATATAACCACCTCTATCTTCTACAATAAGCTCAACATGAGCAATAGCATCTTGTACAATGTCGTGAACATCTACCCTATCCTTACTAATATCAAGCTGATTTTTTTCTAACTTTGATATTCGTAGCACATTTTCTACCTGTGCGTGCATACGTTTGTTCTCATCTCTAATCATTTGCAAATAGCGCAACACCTTTTCCTTATCATCAATAATTTTAGGGTTTCTAATTGCCTCTACCGCTAAATTGATAGTCGCAATGGGTGTTTTAAACTCATGCGTCATATTATTTATAAAATCAGATTTTATTTCTGAAATCTGTTTTTGCCGTATTAACTGATAAATTGCTCCAGCATAAGACGTTACAATTATTAGGGTAAATAAAAGCGATAACACCGCCAAGCCCAAAATAGAACTTATTAAAAACCGCTTCTTCTTAGGAAATGAAAGCAAAAGTGAAAAATCATAATTACCATCACTATCTACAAAAACGGGTGACTCATAAAAGCTACCTTTTTTGTATTTAAATCGCTTCGATTTAACCTTGGTGGGTAAATCTTTGCTATAAATACCGTACTCAAAATTGATATCAATCCCCCTGTTTTTCAACTCTCTGCTAAGCAATAAATCAATTTCTTGTTTTGATACCCTTTCATGAATTGGTACGCGTTTAGCAAGCTCACTAAAAACATCTTCAAAAGCAGCTTTCTCAATGGCGGTTAAACCTCCAATTTTCTGAAGCTTCTCTAGCGCCGTCAAACCAAATTTCTTACCATCTAGGCCTGTATCTTCTTTAAAGATTGTTGTGGTTCGCTTGCTGGTATAGTTTTTTATAATCGTGCTATCCGTATTGTTATTACCAAAATTACTATCAAAGAACGTGTCGGGGATACTGTAATCTTCTTCCAATATACCGTGTTCGTAGAGACGAAATTCGTTGGAATCAATATCTCTATACCCAAACATTATATTGGTAAAATTCGCACTCTTAAACTCACCAATACTATCAATTTTATTCAAATAGCGATCAGAATAGTCTTTACGCTCTCGTTCTTCAATTTTATCAGTAACCTTATTTAAAGCTTCGGTTACCGCATTTGAAAACTGCTCTTCCTTATCTTCAACAGATTTTTTAATCCAATAAAATTGAACAAAAATTATCCCGATAAGTGAGAGGCTCATCAAGAGTACTAAAAGAACAAACAACCTCTTATTCATCTACAAGCGAAATTAAAGATTATACAACTAGCAAAAAGCACGTTTAACCAAACCTTAACAAAAATGTTAAAAAAACCCATAACCTAATTATTTATTAACAAGAGTGTTATGAATACAGTGAACTTTCCTTTTTGTCATCGGCAATTTTATATTATCAATCACATAGTGAGACAAAGGTATCTTTCTATCATCTGACCATTGGTTTTTTATACGTTCTAATACGGTTTCAGGAGGTATACCATTTCTTTTAGCAACCCTATCGATTCGTACTTCTTCTGGTGCGGTTACTAAAATTATTTCATCATAAAAATCTTGAGTAGCATTCTCAAAAATTATAGCGGTTTCTTGAATTACGTAAGGTGCCTTTTGTTTCTTTGCCCACTTTAAAAAATGCTTGCGTACCGCGGGATGTACTATTGCATTGAGTTCTGCTAAAATTGCTTTATCATTGAATATTTTATTTGCAATATAAGCCTTATTTAAGCCTTCTTCTTGATAACTATTTTCTCCTAAAAGGGCTATTATTGCCTTTTTTACCTTTTTTGAAGATGTCATAAGCTTTTTGGCCTCTTTGTCAGAATTGTACACAGGAACACCCAGTTCTTTAAAAAACTTGGCAACGGTAGTTTTTCCACTTCCAATACCCCCTGTTAAACCTACTATTTTCATTGGCGTTCTAATATGTATTCTACTTCACTTTCTTGTAAAATTGCACTATAAAGCTGCTGTGGGGTTTTGTGAAGTTTTAAAGGTATTTTTTTTGTGGTACTCTTTAGGTTTTCATAATCTGCAAGTACTGTAAAATCTGTAGGGCTTATTTCTTTTAATGCCTCAAGCGTACCTTTGCATAGAATACCAACTTCTTCAGGAAACATTTTCACGCTAACACTATCAGGGAGATTAACAGGAACAATCTTTACCGTTAGCTGTTTTTCAGAAAACTTAGATACCGCACCACTAACCAAAACTGCTGTTGATGAAAAAGAAGTGTTCTCTAGAGCTTCCCATTTTATAATGGATGCTTTTTCTGAAAAATCATCACTTAAATTATTTAGAACAATTTTAGTAGCCGTAATACTTGATATGGTGTCTATTTCACTTTGAGGGCCATTTATGGTAATTGAATCTGGTTTAACAGCAATACTACCATCTAGCATATAATTTTGAGCAAAATCAAATTGCACATTAGGTTTTATAGGTACTTTTTTTGAAACAAGTTGCTGAAAATCAAAATACAAAGCATCTTCCTCTATTTCAAGAAGTTTCATAGTACTAAATAGCTGTTTCTCTATTTGCTTTCGATACATCTTTTGGGGAATAAAAAATTTTCCATCCCTTTTTTCTATTGTTGCTAAATCTATTTGTAATTTTTTATTTCTAAGTCCTAAGCCAAAAAATTGAAATCCTAAACCCTCTAACTTGATATTAATTTTATCATGCGAGGCATCCATCAGCAATAAATTTGCAGGGGCATTGACGTAATCAATATCAAACACAACGGTACTTCTATAGGTATCTGATAATTTATTGATAAACCAAGCAACCGTAGCGCATAGCAAAAACACTAAAAAGAGTTTCACCTTTCGCTTTTTCAGTACTTTTCTTATTATTGCTGCTATCACAAGGCCATTTTGGTTTTAAAAAAATAGTTAGGAAAAAGTTCTTGCGGTTTTTTAGAACTAAAAAACAACACAAGAGTAGCTTTTAAAAATCCGTATCCGTACCCAAAAAACTGAATATTTACGGCTATTAAAGATAGTAAAGCAACAGCAAGGCTCTTATTTTTAATTAACGATTCAATAAAAATCAATACAAAATAAAAAACATAACACCATAAAGGTGTTGTTACCCCAATTAAAAATAGTCCCAAGGCCAAAAAAAAGCCTACACTAAACAGTGTTGGAAACCAATAGGTGATTTTGGCTGTAGTCGGATGCCATTTATTTAAAATTGGCCTGACTACCCCAAATTTAGTTACTTGCTTATGAAATTTAGACCAATCAATACGCCGCTTATGGTACACAAAGGCTTCGGGAATCAATTTTGTCTGATATCCTTTTTTCCATAAACGAAAGGTTAAATCAGGGTCTTCTCCTGGGTGAATACTTCCAAAACCTCCTACATCTTCAAAGGCCGTTTTAGAGAGTCCCATATTAAAACTTCTGGGTTGAAATTTATTCACTGCCCTTTTTCCTCCTCGAATACCCCCCGTAGTAAGTACCGAAGTCATGGCATAGTTTATCGCCTTTTGCACCAAAGAAAATGAACTATGCGCCGCATCTGGCCCTCCATAGCAATGCACAAAATCTGCTTGCAATGACTTTTCTGTAGCAACAAGATAGTCGGCAGGTAACGTACAATCAGAATCTAAAATAATAAAATAATTACCCTTTGCCCGTTGCATACCGTAATTTCGCGAATCACCGGGCCCTGAATTTAACTTTTTATAATACGAAATACTCAATTGACTTTCAAAAGCAGTGCAAATTTCTTCAGATGATGCCGTAGAGCCATCTTCTACAATAACAATTTCATATGGTTTTTTATAGGTTTGCCCCACAAAACTTTGAAGCAGCTCCTTAATCTCCTCGGGGCGGTTATAAACAGGTATAATAAAGGAAAAAGAAAGCTCCATTTTAATGAATTTGCACTTGCAATGTGATACTGCCTATGACAGTTTATTTTGAAAACTCTTCAATAACATCTTGGCTTACCCCTACGTTTGAAAATCCGCCATCGTGAAAAAGATTTTGCATAGTCACTTTTCTCGTTAAATCTGAAAATAACGACACGGTATAATCTGCACAATCTTGTGCGGTAGCGTTTCCTAAAGGAGACATTTTTTCTGCATAATTGATAAAGCCATCAAAACCTTTTACCCCTTGACCAGCAGTGGTAGCCGTAGGAGACTGTGAAATGGTATTCACTCTAACCTTTTTTTCTTTACCAAAGAAGTATCCAAAACTACGTGCTACAGACTCTAAATACGCTTTATTATCAGCCATATCATTATAATCAGGAAATGTTCGCTGTGCAGCCATATAGGTTAATGCAACAATACTCCCCCACTCATTCATAGCGTCAGCTTTATATAAGCTTTGCATTACTTTATGAAAAGATAAGGCAGACACATCCCATCCTTTGGCAGTAAAATCATAATTTTCATCAGTATAAGCTCGTCCTTTTCGCACATTTACAGACATACCTATAGAGTGCAAAACAAAATCTAACTTACCCCCTAAAATTTCAACAGATTTACTAACCAAGTTTTCTAAATCAGCTATATTAGTTGCATCCGCAGGAATGATTTCTGATCCTGTTTGTGCTGCTAAATCTTTAATTTGCCCCATTCGCATGGCTATGGGCGCATTGGATAGTACAAACGTACCTCCTTCAGCATGTACACGTTCAGCAGTCTTCCATGCAATAGAATTTGGATCTAAAGCACCAAAAATAATCCCTCTTTTTCCTTGTAACAAATTGTAACTCATGTCAGCTTATTTTTCTTAAAATTTAACAGGTCAAAGATATTTAAAAAAGTTGGCATGCATACTGTTTTATCGCAATTCGTACAGTAAGCAACTAGTGTTTAATACCAAATAACCGTACTAATTCTTGTATAAAAACAGTAAGGATGGTTTTTACTAGTTTAGTAATTGGCGTGCATGCGCCAAAGCAGAGTCAGACAGGTCTTTACCACCCAACATTTCAGCAAGTTCAACAACGCGCTCATCATCACTTAACTTTTTCATTTCCGTATGGGTAATATTGTCTTCGTCTTTCTTAAATACTTTAAAATGATGTTTTCCTTTAGAAGCCACTTGAGGCAAATGGGTAATAGAAAAAACCTGCATGGTCTTACTCATTTCTAGCATGATATCGCCCATTTTGTTTGATATTTCACCAGAAACACCCGTATCTATCTCATCAAACATCATGGTTGGTAGATGCTCATATTTGGCAAGTATTGCTTTTATAGTAAGCATAATCCTCGAAAGTTCACCGCCAGAAGCTACTTTTTTAAGCTCCCCATAATCTGACCCCTTGTTTGCTGAAAACAAAAAGGTTAAATCATCTTTACCAACAGCATTAAAATCAGCTGCTTCTGTAATTTCAATTTTAAAGGTAGCACTAGACATACCCAATAGATCTAAACTTGCTTCAAGTTGCTTTTTGAGTTTTGGCACTACTTTAATTCTTCGTTCTCGTAGCATATTTGCGGCTTCGAGTAAGGCTTTTTTTGCTGTTGCTAATGCCGTTTCTGTAGCTTTTATATTGGCTTCTAGGTTCTCAGTAACACTTACTTTTTCTTCAAGTTCACTCTTTATTTGCAACAAGGCCTCAATATCAGACACTGCATGCTTTTTTTGCAAATTAAAAAGAAGCTGTAATTTATTGCCCACCTCTTCCAATAAATGCGGGTTAGGTTCTATTTGATCTTGAAAAGCAACAAATTCGCTAGCAATATCATCCATTTCAATAAAAACAGATTGAATACGCTCATTTAAATCAGCATACTGCGAGCCAAAACCTGATAATTTAGTAGCCACAAGTTTTAGTTCGTTTAGCAAAGTAATTAGTCCAATCTGCTCGTCATTCAACAACCTTTCGCCCTGGGACAATTGCTCAATAATACCTTCTACATTATTTAACTGCTCATATTGCGCTTCCAATTCTTCTTGCATTCCTAATTTCAGCCCAGCACTTTCAAGCTCTTCAAGCAAAAAGCTATTATAATCATGCTCTTTATTTGCATTAGCCTGAAACTCTACAAGATTCTTAAGTTCTTTTGAATAGCTTTTATAGCTTGATAGTTTGTTCTTGTAGTCTTCTAAAAAAGTTTTATTACCCGCTAATGCATCAATAACTTTTAACTGAAAATCATTGGTAGCTAAATTTAATGTTTGATGTTGCGAGTGTACATCAATAAGTCGCGCCCCTAACTGTGACATCACGTCAAGAGTAATCGGCGTATCGTTTATAAAAGCTCTTGATTTTCCACTAGGTAAGATTTCTCTTCTCAAAATGGTTCGATCTTCATAATCAAGATCATTAGTTTTGAAAAAAGACTTAAGCTTATACTTCGCTATTTCAAACTCAGCTTCAATAACACATTTCTGATCTTTTTCACGCAGTGCATTTAAATCGGCTCGTTTTCCTAAAACCAAAGACAATCCACCAAGTAATATAGATTTACCAGCACCTGTTTCTCCCGTTATACAGGTAAAACCCTCTGTAAACGAAACGTTCAGATGGTCAATTAAAGCGTAATTTTTTATAGAAAGATTTGACAGCACAATTAAAAAAATTCAGCTGTAAAGATAAATGATATTTTATTTAAATGTGTACCTTAATATTTAATATCATTCCAAATATTAGAATAGGTAGGTGCAACCTTTGATAAGGTCTTTTTGAGCTTAACAACATCAACTTTAGGACCATCTGAGAATATATCTTTAATTTCATCAGATTTAGCATCAAAGAAAGTTTGAATTAAAAATGCATTCGGGCGGCGTTTTTGCATTGTTTCAAACAATTTAAAGGTACCCGCAATTACTTGTTTTCCAGTATTATTATTATCTGCTAAAACATCCATTCCTTTTCTGTGATAATTATACATAGCCACACGGTATTCACGATAGGTATTTGACAAAAGGTTGTCAATAAGTTGAAAACGCCCTCTATTTTCAGACGAGTCCCATCCTTTGTAACCGCTTGCTTGGCCTTGAGCGGCAATTTTCTGCGCTACTCTATAGTACTCCGTACCGCCTTCTAACGAAAAAGTATCTGCATCCAATCCTAGCATAATATTAATGTAATAAGCCATCACCCCAACCAAGTTGGAATCGTACACATTTTCATTGAAATTTAAAGGCTGAAACTCTATATAATCAAAAGACAAACTCTTGTCTTTATAATTAAAAATAGGTGTTTGGTAAGAAGTATTAAAAACAGGTCTTGATGATTGCAATTGTATTGTACCCTCAAACCTATTCGATTCATATTTGGTAATCGTAATAAACATTTGACAGTTTATACGTTCGTTTTCTTTAAATTTTCGGTTAGACCACCTACCCTTATTGACAAAATCATTCAATGATTTTTCTAAGGTTTTAAAAACAGGCAAATCGCCGTTTGAAAGTTGATCGGAATTTAAAGTTACCTTGCAATTCAATTCTTGCGCTGCAAGAATACAAGAAAACATAAAACAAATAGTGACTAAAACAAGATTACGCATTGATTCTGCTAGTTATTTCTGAGAAAATATCAACAGCAACTGCTGCCTTACTTTTTAAGTCAAACGTTTTAATCTGCAAATTCTTATCTATAAAGGTGATTTTGTTTGTAGAAGTACCAAAACCAGCCCCAGAATCGTTTAAAGAATTCAAAATAATAGCGTCTAAATTTTTTCTTTTAAGTTTACCCTTGGCATTTTCGAGTTCATTTTCGGTCTCCAGAGCAAACCCAACCAAAAATTGATTTTTCTTTTGATTTCCAAGAGATAAAAGAATATCCTTTGTTTTCACTAATTCAATAGTCAGGCTATCAGAAGCTTTTTTTATCTTTTGATCTGCCATTACTTTCGGACGATAATCAGCCACCGCTGCAGCACAAATCGCTATATCACTATCAGCGTAGTGTTCATGCACTGCTTGATACATTTCTTCAGCTGAAGTTATCCTTATCAGGGTAATTAAATCATGCTGAATATGTAAACGAGAGGGGCCAGAAACTAATATAACCTTAGCTCCTAACCGCGCTGCTTCCTTTGCCAACTCATACCCCATCAATCCTGAAGAATGATTTCCAATAAAACGCACAGGATCAATAGCCTCATACGTGGGACCTGCCGTAATTAAAACCTGCTTCCCCTTTAGTGGTGATTCACTTAACAAAAAGTGTTTAATCGCTGTCACAATATCCTCTGGCTCTGCCATGCGCCCTTCTCCATGAAGTCCACTAGCCAATTCACCTGAAGTTGCTGCAATCATATGATTACCAAAAGATTGTAGTTTTTCAAAAGAAGATATTGTTGAAGGATGTTTATACATATCCAAATCCATAGCCGGAGCAAAAAACACAGGGCATTTGGCTGAAAGATAGGTCGCCATTAACAAATTATCACAATTGCCATTGGCCATTTTAGCAAGGGTATTTGCCGTTGCCGGAGCAATCACCATGATATCAGCCCAAAGACCTAACGCTACATGATTATTCCAGTCTACTCCCTCTTCATCCTCTGTAACAAAGGCAGAGAGTACTGGGTTTTTAGAAAGCGTAGCTAAGGTAAGTGGAGAAACAAAAGAGCTGGCACTATCTGTCAAAATAACTTTGACATTAGCACCAGCTTTTATCAGTAAACGTACTAAAAACGTTGTCTTATAGGCAGCTATTCCTCCGGTAATACCTAAAAGAATATTTTTACCACCCAACATAAACTATACGTCTTTAGCTGTATTTCTGTAATAAATTTTATCAGTTAACCACTCTTCTACTGCAAGAGCATGTGCTTTTGGAAGTTTTTCGTAAAATTTTGAAACTTCAATTTGTTCCTTATTTTCAAAAACTTCTTCAAGGCTATCACTGTAGGTAGCAAACTCTTCTAGTTTTTCTAAAAGCTCTTTTTTAATATCAGCATTAATTTGAACTGCTCTTTTTGAAGCTATTGATATTGCTTCATAAATATTTTCAGTTCTAGAATCAAACTCATTTTTGTTGATAGTTACCGTAGAAACGGGAGCTTTTGAATTCTTTAAGTCGTTCATGTTCATGATAATCACTATTTATTTAGCTTCTGAAGTTTCCACTTCTGAAAATTTATTTAAATTCTTTTCAATTGTTTCCAATAATCGATTTGCTTTTTCAGCAAATTGAGTTTCCGGAAACTGTTTAAACAAGTTATTATAAGCCTCTTTGGCTGTTTGTAATCGCTCTTTTTGCAAAACTTCAAAACTATTAAGCGCCAAATTTGTTGTGGCTTCAATTTTTAAATACAACGCCTCTTCTCGGTATATTGAACCAGGATAATCTGTCACAAAATTATCTAAGGAAGCTACCGCTGATCGCAACACGTCATAATTAAATTCACCTAACTTATTAAATTGCTTTCCTATTTCAAACGCTTTACGCTCCTTTTTTGTTGTTAACTCTACAGCCATTTTATTGGCTTCATCAAAAAATTCAGAATCAGGGTAGGTATTTATAAAGTTTTGTAATTTCAATAAAGCCTTTTCTGTATCGGTTTGATCAAGACTGTATTTTGGTGATAGCTTGTAATAACTCGTAGCACCTAAAAAGGCAGCTTCAGCTAATTTATCACTTTTTGGATACGATTTAATGAAGCGTTCAAACTGATAGCCCGCCATATTAAAATCTTTACGTTGAAAATACGAGTTTGCTAAAAAGAACATTACACGTTCTCCTTGTGGCTTACCAACATACTTAGGTGCAATTTGCTCAAAAAGACGAAGTGCTCTTTTAAAATCTTTGGCTTCATAGAATTTCTGAGCCATTTCGTACTTGGGTTTAATATCCTCATTTTTAAGTACCTTTTGGTACTCATTACAAGAGCCAAGCACTATTGCTAAGATTAATACGGGAATAAATCGTCTCATTTTAAAAAACATTTTGCAAAATTACGGATTATCAATGGATATAAAAAACATTTTACCGCACGAAAATAGCTGCCTCAAAGCACTGAAACAATCTTTTTGGCGAACATTTAACGGTTTTCTACACTATTCGATGATAACACCTGTTTGTAACAGACGAAAGCACCATGTAAAAGATGCATGCTCAAATTTTAGCAACCATTGGTTTTGACTATAGAGGCAATTACAATACAACGGTTATCTACTGATTTCAAAATCGTATAGCTATGAACGTAGCTACGATAGGTTTACAATTTACCTCAAAAAAAAGTGCTACAAACACTCCGCAAAAGGAGTTTGTTTGCAACACTTTTTAATATTTTATATGGGAGCTAAAACTATGCAATTAAAGCGACCACAATATACTGCTAATCATTACTCAGCCTCCACTGTTTCCATTACATAATTCGGATTTAAAAAAGGCATTACAAATGCTTTGATTTTACTTTTTAAAGCTGGTGTAGCTTGCACTAAAGGTAGCCTTACTTCGGCACTACAAAGTTCTAAAGTCTCAAAAATAGATTTTATACCTGCCGGATTACCTTCTTCAAAAATTAAATCCATACCCAATGCTAGTCTATCTTGCAGTTTTAGGGCCTCTTCTTTCTCTCCTTTTAAACCCAAGCGAATCATTTGAGAAAACTCTGCTGGCAAACCTTGACCAATTACCGATATCACACCTGATCCACCAACTAAAACAGTTTCCAATGCCGTAGCATCATCACCTGAAATGACATGAAAATCATCCGCTTTACCATTGATAATAGCTTTTACCTGATCCATATCACCCGATGCTTCTTTAATACCGACAATATTGTCAAAATCTTTCGCTAATCGCAATACAGTGCTCGGTAACATATTACTTCCTGTTCTGCCAGGTACATTATACAGAATGATGGGCTTTTTGGCAACTTCTGAAAGCGATTTAAAATGTTGATAAATACCTTCTTGCGTAGGTTTATTATAGTACGGCGATACCGAAAGTATGGCAGCAAAATCATCTGATTGAAATGCTTGTACTTCATGCGCAACACGGTACGTACTATTACCACCTATACCTAAAACTAAGGGTAAACGACCAGCATTTGCCTTAACAATAGTATCCATTACCAACAATTTTTCTGCCTTATTCAGCGTAACAGATTCACCGGTAGTACCTAACACCACCAAATAATCTACACCACCATCAACACAATAATTAACAATACGTGCCAAAGCAGCCGTATCAATAGAAAAATCTTCTTTAAAAGGAGTAACCAAAGCAACACCTGTACCAACTAATTGTTTCATTTTTTTATTTCATTAAGAACTTTCAAATACTTTTTTAACTCTAGCTTAAATAGTTTAAAATTATCCATGGGTACATCTAATATTAAATCATTGTTTACCGCATCAATTTCTTTAAAACCCACCCTAATTCGGGCTTTTGCTTTTACATTAACCAATTGTAACAACAGGTTTTCTTCCGCATAATAATTCACCAACATATCATACTCTTTGTTCAAAAACTCAAGCACGTAGCTGTTATCTATATTGCCCTTCCAGCCTAAGTCATCGTCTGAAAAAACAGGTGCTGAATATGGCGAATTACTATCATAGAACTTCTTATATCCAATAATTTTAATTGCATTAGGTCGCAAACCAAATTCTTCTACTAAATCATAAAAAAGGTTAGCATTCTCAAATTTATCCAAATCAACCAAACAGCCTACCGAACTAATACCTGAGCTTCGTTCTGCCCTAGTCAAGGGCTGACTTAATTCCTTTTTTAAAAATTTAAATGCAGATTTGCGCTTAAATTTATCTTTTATTGCCTTAAACATGTATTTTTACCTTTACGCAAATGTAAAGAATATCATTTCATATTCGGGAGCAAGATATAAAGGATTATGAGTTTAAAAATGAAACATTTTGTTATATTTATAACATTTATATTATTTTCTTGTGCGCAAAGACAAGCAAGTTTGGTTAAAATAGACGCCAAACAAGTTGCTATAGACAGTACAGCAGGTACTGCTACTGCCATACAAGAATTTATTACCCCCTACCAAAATAGGGTAAATACCATACTTGACAGTACTTTGGCATATGCCCCTCGCCCACTAACCAAAGTTGACGGTGAATATAATACCTCTGAAGGTAATCTTATGGCAGATATAATTTTGTCAGAAGCGAATCCTATTTTCAAATCGCGAACAGGCAATTCAATTGATTTTGTTTTATTGAATCATGGTGGTATACGCTCAAATATCTCTACCGGAAATGTCTCTGCTCGCACCGCCTATGAAGTAATGCCTTTTGAAAATTCGATCGTAGTTGTAGAACTTACTGGTACGTCGGTGTTAGAAATGGCGCACTTTCTTATCGCATCAAAAAGAGCACACCCCATAGCAGGCTTACAAATAATAATAGATAAAAACGATGAACTCAAATCATTAACCATACAAGGAAAACCCTTTTCTGAAAAGCAACATTATTTCGTAGCTACATCAAATTACTTGGTAAGCGGCGGTGACAATATGGTGTTTTTTAAAAACATGCTCAACATAACCAATACCAATTACTTGATACGGAATGCTATGATTGACTACTTTAAAAAAGTTGATACGTTAACTGCCGCCGTAGACAATCGGTTTTACAAAATCAATTAACAAATGAATCGTAGAAAATTTATTTCAGATACTGCTGCAGCGTCCATAATAGGGCTTGGAGGGTTTTCTTTGAACGCATGTATGCAGCCAAAAAAAAAGCACATTACCATTTTACACACCAATGATGTGCACAGCCATATTGATGTATTCCCAAAAAATCACTCACGCTTTCCCAATTTAGGAGGACTTGCAAGAAGAGCAGCCCTAGTTGACAAAATTCGGAAAGAAAATGCAAATACCTTATTGTTTGATGCTGGTGATATTTTTCAAGGTACGCCTTACTTTAATTTTTATGGTGGAGAACTAGAATTTAAATTAATGAGCATGCTCAAATATGATGCGGCAACCATTGGTAATCATGATTTTGACAATGGTATTGAAGGACTTTATGCACAATTACCGCATGCCAAATTTGAACTCTTATCAGCCAATTACGATTTTAGTAATACCTTAATGGATGGACATACACAACCCTACAAAACGTATACGCTTGATGGGTTAAAAATTGGCGTTTACGGCATAGGTATTGCCCTCAAAGGACTGGTTTCTCCACAACTATTTAAAGAAACCGTTTACCTCGATCCTTTTGAAATTGCTTTGGATACAGAACGCCTACTTAAAACAAAGGAAAAGTGTGACTTAATTATTTGCCTATCGCACCTAGGATACGAATATGCCATAGAAGAAAATAAACCTGACGACCTACAGCTTGCCAAAAAAACAAATTATACTGATTTGATTATTGGCGGTCATACCCATACTTTTTTGGATAAACCTACAATTGTCAAAAACAACAACGACAAGCAAACACTTGTGAATCAAGTGGGTTGTTTTGGTATTAACTTAGGGCGAATTGATTTTTATTTTGACAACGCAAAAAATAGAATCGCCGATGGCGTTTCAATAACGGTATAAATTTGCATGCATGACGTCACTAGTAAAAACCGATGCCAAAAATGAAGATTTTATCGCCCTAGTAGCAGCTTTAGATGCTGATTTAAGTGAACGTGATGGTGAAGAACATGGTTTTTACCATCAATTTAATAGTATTGACCAGCTTAAATATGTAGTTGTTTTATATGCAAATGACAAACCACTAGGTTGTGGTGCCATCAAAACCATAGATACCGAAACTGTTGAAGTAAAGCGAATGTACGTAGTGCCTAATGCTCGTGGTAAAGGCATAGCTACCAAAATATTGAAAGCCCTTGAACATTGGGCTGCAATACTAGGGTTTAAATCTTGTATACTCGAAACAGGAAAAAGACAACCAGAGGCGATTGCTTTGTATGAAAAAAACGGGTATGCGAAAATTGCAAATTACGGACAATATCAAGGTGTTAAAAATAGCATCTGTTTTCAAAAAAATGTATCTTCATAACCTAAATTCAACCCTTATGAACACACTCACCAAAACCTTACTGATTTTCTCATTAGTACTAGTAACACAGGTACAAGCACAAGTGGCGCAATATTATCAATTGAAAACCTATTCTTTTGATACCGAAGCACAAGAAAAAACCACTGATGATTACCTCAAGAATGCCTTTATGCCCGCTTTAAAAGAATTGGACATTAAAAATATTGGCGTATTCAAACCACGACCGACAGATTCTGTTACACCACGAAAGACATATGTATTGATTCCCTTTGCTTCTTTAGTACAATTTAGATTACTTGACGAAGCACTTGCATTAAATATGACTTACCGTAAAAACGGTGCTTCATACTTAAACGCACCGCATGACAAGCCTCCATATCAGCGTATTGAATCTGTTTTGATGAAAGCCTTTAAAGATATGCCTAAAATGAAACCATCTCCTTTAGATGGCCCTCGTGAAGACCGTATTTACGAATTGCGAAGCTATGAATCTGCCACGGAAGAGCTATATCGGAAAAAAGTTGATATGTTCAATGCTGGAGGAGAAATAAAACTGTTTGACCGACTTAATTTTAATGCTGTTTTTTATGCCGAAGTACTTTCTGGCCCCACTATGCCCAACCTTATGTATATGACCACCCATGCAAATCAAGAAACTAGAGATGCCAACTGGGAAGCTTTTTTTGATTCTCCTGAGTGGACAAAACTAAAAGACATCCCTAAATACCAACATACAGTTTCAAAAAATGTGAAATTATTTTTATACCCAACGGAGTATTCTGATTATTAATTAAAAATGGTCCTTGATTGTAGCCATTAAAACTTGATTAATTATGATTGTCTTACTCCCACTACAACTAGTGCCTGTGCTCTTTTATCTATCAGATGCCTACCATGAAAGAAATATAAAGAAAGGGGTTCGCTATATTTTTAGCTTTATTCTTTTTGTTGCAATCGGCGTTTTTATGTTATTAGAATTTGGTTTAATTTTCGTGTTATCTACACCACTACTGCTGGTGCTAATGTTAGTCACCAAACCTAAAAATAACACCAAACTGTAAAATAAACTTAACCCCCTTAATTCAAAAGTATAAACGTAACTATTTGCTCGTGTTCTTCTGCTAAGGTTAATTTAGAAAAGGGTTTATTTGCCCTCCTATACCAATAGCCTGCATTAAAAGCATCTCCTTCTTTACGGTGTAAATACGCATGCAGCCAGCTTCCGAGGTTGTCATGCATATCTTGTGCTATGTTATGAGCCGCATCCCAATTTTCATGAGCATCATACCACAAGCATTTTAAACCGTTTGGCCATTGTGCAGGTGGTTCATCTAATGTTAATGTATCTTTAAAATCATTATAATCTTTAGGTATCATTATGCCAATTTTTTAACCAGTTTACCAACAGTCAACCCCTGTGCAATTATAGAAAAAACCACCACAACATAGGTAATTACCAAAAATAAATCACGGTGCATTTCTTGTGTTAAGCCCAATGCTAACGCTATAGAGATACCACCTCTAAGTCCGCCCCAGGTCATTATTAAATTTGTGTTGGGCACAAAATCCAATTTATTTTTAAAGAAATTAATAGGCAGTAAAAGGCTTAGATATCTGCATACCAAAACGATTACAATTGCAGCTAAACCTGCTAAGAAATAATTTAAATCAAAGGTTAACACCAACATTTCCATACCAATTAACACAAACAAAAGGGTGTTCATTAAAATATCAATTAGTTCCCAAAATTTATCTACGTAGGTCTCTGTAATATCAGACATGGCACTGTTACGCACGGTATCATTACCTACTACCAAACCAGCGGAAACCATGGCTAAAGGAGCTGAGATATGAAATTTTTGAGCAACAACGGTTCCCATCATAACTGTTGCTAGGGTGATAATGACCTCTATATCATAGTCGTCAATAGATTTTAACAAACGATAAGTAACCCAACCTAGCAGTAAACCCCAAGCTATACCTCCAATAACTTCAACACCAAATAATTCAAGAATTTCCAAAGCATGAATTTCTGAACTACCCGAAGATGCAAACTGAAAAATGGTTAAAAACACCACCACTCCAACGCCATCATTAAATAATGATTCGCCAACTATTTTAGTCTCTAATTTTTTAGGAGCTCCCGCCTTTTTCAATATTCCTAAAACAGCAATTGGGTCTGTAGGGGAAATTAATGCCCCAAAAAGCAAACAATAAACATATCCTACTTCTAAACCAAAAATAGGAAGCACAAAAAACATCACCGTGCCCACTAAAAATGTAGACACCAACACGCCCAGTGTTGAAAACACCAAAATAGGCCAACGTTGCACTTTCAATTGCTCAAAATTGGTATGTAATGCTCCAGCAAACAGCAAAAAACTCAGCATAATATCAAGAAGTACCGTTTTAAAATCAATTTGAGTGATGATATACTTCTGAGCATCTAAGAGCGTTGCATCAAAATAACTCAAGGCAAAAACCGCCAATGTGAAGAAAATAGCTATTACCATCAGCCCAATGGTATTTGGTAATTTCAAAAAGCGAACATTAATGTAGCCAAAAGCAGCCGATAGAAATACCAGAATAGCTATAATGATAAAATAATCCATATTTTTTTATGTTTTATGACGCTACAAAAGTGCACTATTTATGGCTAAAATTTAAAAAATTGTTTTCGAATAATTACAACTTCTCTTCTCATAGGTAGCAAAAAAAAGAATAGTGAGCTTACAACGCCACTATTCTTTTTTAACTATCCTTTTTATAATGTGATGCCTATTAAGACACAATCTCTTTCACATAAGATGATATTATTTCTTTAAGCTCTGCATTCTTATCATAGGTCATAGAATTACCATAAAGTTGCATATCTAATTTAATTTCACCAATTAATCGCTCCATTTCTTCTTTGTAGCGTTTAATTTCTTCGCGAGCAGTTTTTGCAGCCTTTGAATCAGACCCTTTCTTCTCTTCTGATAAAACTCCGGTACTCACCTTATACATAGACTGAAAAGAACTCAACATCGCCTGTTTGGCCATCAAATTTGTTTGAAAATCAATCGCCTTTTCTGTTGCCTTTTGTGCCGCTACCACATGCTTCAGTTCTTCTATAGTTTCTTTTATCTCTTCTTTTTGTTCTTCTATTTTATTTCTTTGCATAATACTTGTTACAGCTAAAAAAGAAAATACAAATGCAGTAAAAACAACATTTACAATTCCTATTTTATTGTCAAATTCATTCAGAATATTGAGTGCTTGAAAATAATCAAATAGCAACCATGTAAAAATAACCACAACTAATAATACCGTTAAAATAACTGCAGCTATTTTAATCCATAAATTACGCTTTCTAAGTTTTAATGTAGGCTTTAATTTCATCAACTTATTTATTCTATTTTGAATTCAACTCTTTAAAGTTTGCATTCAAAATAATTTTCTTTTTCATTTTTATTTAAAAATCGAGAAGGCGATTTAACGCTATAATCTCGTTTTACAAAATGTTATTTTCATAACATTCTTATTTGTCATAAATTTTGTACTATCTTTTTTATCACTTCAAACACAGTTCAAAATTTACTTAGCTATTACTGATAAGCTGCTTTTAAACAAACAGCGGCGTATCGTTTTCCAAATTCATAATATGATCTTGTATCAAAATGATGCGCATCTTTGTTTTTCAATCCTTTAGCATCCACTACAAATGTATTTTTAATAACAGCAGGAATTTTAGCAATTTCTTTTTTTATAGCATCGTAGCTTTTATTCCACGTACCTAGTTGTCCCGCAATTAACGGTAATTCTTTTACGTTTAAATCTACCCTAAAGTTTTCTATTATAGTCTTTAAATGTGACAGATAATCTGCTGCTGCATTAGTATCTGATTCGCCTTGGTGCCAAATAATAGCCCGCAGTCGCAGGTTTTTGTCGTTTCTAAGGGCATTACGCGTTCTATTCAATATTGATTCGTAATATCCGTTATCGCCACCTTTTACAAATTTCTTAACGGAAGTGCCTCCTCTAGCATTGACAATTATAAAGACTGAATCTTTTAGGCTTTTTGCCATATATTTTGAAAAGCTATAACCAATACCTATTTTTTGCAGTTCTTGATCACATTTCTTTCTGATTGTTGAATATCTATTTAATGGATTCTTAGCTGGTTCAAACAGCCCATTATCATTTAATAGAAAAACCTTGTCGATTAGCATCGTATCTTGTACACTTTCATAATCACCTCTACCTGCCATGTTTGACTGACCTAGCAATAAAAAAAGATCTTTTTCTTGCGCACTAATTGCACTCAAATTAAGCAGTAATATGAATAATGATACTATTTTCATGGGACAAATATGAAAGGTAAATTTGGACTATTTTTCAAAAAAACAACTAATTATCTATTTGAGGGTTATTTGCTAGCTCTATATTTGGTATTGGCCAATAATTCATCGTTGGCTCAGGTTTACCTGCAGCAACTGCAATACTTGACCATCTTCCTGTTCTCTTCAAATCAAACCATCGTTTACACTCAAAGAAAAATTCATAGCCTCGTTCTCTAAAAACTAAATCATCAAATTCATTTTTAGTAAGCCCTGTAGGCAAATCGGCTACCGTTGAAGCAACATCAACAGGCACTCCATACCCTCTTCTTCTTATCATATTAATAGCATTGTATGCTTCAGCAGTAGGCCCATTTATTTGGTTTTCAGCTTCTGCAAAAATCAGTAATGCATCGGCATATCTTAACAAATAAAAATCATTACCTCCAGCTGTTTCTTCTGGTGCATCAGGATCTTTATATTTTCCAAAGAAAAAATCACCTTTAATATTATTTGAAGCTGCTACCGGAATATTTGCAGGTACTGTTTGCCCATCTATTACAACCTCACTATACAAGTTAAATGATTTTCGCAAATCGTTTTCGTCCCACTCTGAAATTAATGGTACGGTATTGTACGTATGCATATATGCAAGACCACGTGCAGCCAAACCTGCATGTGCTGCTCTTTCATCGGCAGCATAGGTGGGTAAAAAACTACCTTGATTGGTACTTTGGGTAAACTTAATTGCAAATACCTCTTCAACATTGGTGGGTGCAACGGGTGAATATAATTTCTCTAAAGACGGTTCTAAGTCATATCCATACAACGCTTTGTTATCAATTACTTCTTTTGCTTTAGTTTTTGCCAACTCATATTGACCTAAAGTAAGATACACATCTGCTAATGCTAATTTTGCAGCTCCCTGTGTTGCCCTACCAGCCTTGTTTGCTGGGACACTTTGAGGTAAATCAGCTTCAGCGGTTTTAAAATCTTGAATAATTTGATCGTATATTTCTTCAATGCTTGATTTGGCTAAATCAACCTCATCAGCATTAGCTACTGGAGTTATTCGTAATGGAATACTACCCCATGTTCTTACCATGTTATAATAACAAATAGCTCGTATAAAACTAGCCTCGGCAATAGCTCGTTTTTTAAGGTCTTCAGGCAAAACTGTGTTTTGTAACATAGAACTAATTATAAAATTAGTTCTACCAATGGCTTCATAAAAAGTAGTCCATATTATACCATTAAATGACTCGCTGATATTAGAAAAATTATTGAGCGCCACATCATTGAATAGCCCCAGCTTTGAATACGAGTATTCTGCTGACTGCTCTACAAAAGTGCTGTAGACAGACTCCCACAGCCTACCTCTACTGCGGGTTAGTGGCTCATATGCTCCTATTAAAATTTCTTCCAAACTCTGCTCTTTTATATCTACAAGAATAAAATCGCTATTAGGGTCTTCTTGAATAAATGACATTTCCTCGCATCCTATAAATAAAAACATAATCAATATCGGTTTTATAAATTTTATCATTATTTAGAATTTAACGTTGAGACCTAAAGTATATGCTCTTGACGAAGGGTAAGATCCTAAATCTATACCTTGTCGTACATCATTTCCACTAAGGGAATTTACATCAGGGTCAAATCCTGAATAATCAGTAATTGTTATTAAATTTTGCCCGCTTATATAGGCGACTACATTTTTAATGAATGTATTTGAAATAGGTATGTTATACCCAAATTTTATATTTTTCAATCGTAGAAATGCTGCATTTTCTACATATCTGTTAGACACTCTATGCACTAAACTCTGGTTTGGGTTGGGGTAGTAATCATAAATAGTAGACAGTCTGTTATATTCATTATCAGGAGCAGTAAGATTCAACAGTCCTAGGTTTAGCACATCAACATTACTTTGACCTTGCCAATCTATAGAAAATGAAATGTTCTTATAATACAACGAAGCATTAAATCCGTACAAAATTTCAGGAATAGGGTTGCCTATTACGGTAATATCTTCTGCATCAATAACGCCATTATCATCAAAGTCTTCGTATTGCGGAACCCCATCTGCATCAAAACCTATGAAATTAAACCCTAAAAAAGCACCTAATTGCTCCCCTACCCGCACTACACTCGCAATTCCCCCATCGGCATTGGCAGTTTGACCGAAAGAAATATTAGAAACAAGGTCTTGGTTATTTTTAGTCTTAGTAACAACATTATGATTGTTTGACACATTAAAACTCATCGAAAGCTTTAGGTCTTCGCTTTCTATAATTTTAGCTCCAACGAATAACTCTACCCCTTCATTTTGCACTTCTCCTACGTTATCTATAATTGTAGAAAAGCCACCCGATGGCGGTAACTGTACAGAAGCCAAAGCGTCTTTAGTTGTCTTTTTATAATAATCAAATGATATACTCAGGTTATCACTGAGCAGGCCAAAATCTACACCTATATCTGTTTGCGTAGTTGTTTCCCAGGTAAGATTCCGGTTGGGTAAATTTGGCGCTAAGCCTGTATTTAAACCCGAGCCAGCACCTTGACTGGTAATCACAATTTGACCTAGGGGTAATGATTGGTAGGGCTGAATACCAGGATTGCCTGAATTACCCCAACTTGCCCTTATTTTTAGATTTGAAATTACTTTATGATCTACAAGAAATTCTTCTTTTGATAGCTGCCATCCCGCCGAAAACGCAGGAAAAGTTGCTGTTTTATTAGAGGCACTAAAAACCGAAGCCCCGTCTTTTCTTACGCTAACGCCGAACAAGTACTTATCTTTATAATTAGCATTGATACGACCAAAAATTGATGCTATACTTTGATCTATATTATTGGTTAAGGGGGTTGAAAATGATGATCCTGCTTGAATAGCATTATTTCCTAGTTCATTGGAAAAAAAACCAGTGCTTTGTAAAAAAGTAGACTTACTTGTTTCCTTTTGTATTGATGCTCCCAATACGGCATCAATGTAAAAATTGTCGAGAATAGTTGTTTTATAGTTTATGAAATTTTCTAATACATAATTTAATTTTTCATTCGTTTGAAGAATTGCTGCTCCATTACCGCCTAAAATAATTTCAAAATTATTAGGGTAATAAATATCATTTCTTCTGTTTTGATAATCAATACCCATACGTGTATTGTTATATAAACCGTTAACAATATTGGCTTTTAAAGTAACATTGCCCAAAAATCTATTTACAGTAGTTTTATCAACTACGTTATTTGCATACCCTACAGGGTTTTCTAGTGGTGCCGAAAAATCATAAGGAAAAATATTACTATAATTTCCATCTTCATCAAAAATAGGCTCTGTAGGCAAGGCTAAAAGTGTACTTCCTACACCACTTGTAACAAAACCAAATGTATTGTTGTTCTCGGCCTCTGAAAATCCGTTTTGCACAGAATTAGATGCTGAAATAGCACTCTTTATGGATAAATAATCATTTAAAGAGCTACTTAAATTAGCTCTAAGCGAAAAACGCTCAAAATCACTGTTTATAATAATTCCATTTTCATTTAAATACCCTAAAGAAATATAATACTGACTCTTAGCTGTACCCCCAGAAATGCTTATATCATGATTAGTTGCCACACCTGATTGAAGTATTTCTTCTTGCCAGTTAGTATCTGCGTTATTTATCTGATTGATCTCATCTGGTATTTCTAAACCAGAATTGGTGAAAAATCGTTTTTGAAAATCAATAAATTCTGCACCATTCATTAAAGGTAGTTTCTTTAGTATACTACGTGTACTAACCCATGTGTTATAACGAATTGAAGATTCATTAGAAACACCCGACTTGGTGGTAATCATGACCACTCCATTAGCTCCCCTTGAACCATAAATCGCTGTCGCCGATGCATCTTTCAATACCTGTATTGAAGCAATATCATTGGGATTAATTGATGACATACCATTTAAACCTCTAACATCTGAACTAAAAAAGGGCACACCATCAACCACATAAAGCGGTTCATTACCGCCAGAAATTGATGAAATACCTCTTACCCTAATACTTATGCCTGCTCCTGGTTGTCCTGAACTTTGTGATAATTGTACTCCTGCCATTTTTCCATTGAGACTTTGTTCTATACTTGATGCTGGAAAACCTGCAATATCATTTGAGGTAACCGAAGCTATGGCTCCAGTAAGCCTCGATTTTACTTGTTCTCCATAACCAACAACAACTACCTCTTCTAAGCCTGATGCACTTTCTTCTAAAACAACAGCTAGTTTGGCTTGCCCGTTTAAGGGTATTTCCTTGGTAGCAAAACCTATATAAGAAACAGTCAATACAGCATTTTTATCAGACACGGTTAGTGTAAACTCACCATCAAAATCTGCCTGAGTCCCATTTGCCGTACCTTTTTCAATAATATTAGTACCTGGCAACGGTTGCCCGTCAGAATCATAAACAACTCCGCTAATTTTAAATTGTACCGTGCTGTTTTCCTGCATATTTGCCTTTTTTTTACTTAAAATAATTTGCTTATTAACCACTTCAAAAACAATATCGGTATTGGCAAACAATTCTGTTAAAATTGTATTGATCTGCTGGTTTTTAGCTTTAATAGTCACTACCCTATTTACATCAACCACTTTACGGTTAAATAAGAATTTAAACCGCGAAACAGCCTCAATTTCTTGAATAACCTGCTCCAAAGAACCTTTGGTTACATCTATAGATATTTCCTTATTTTGAGCATACAAACCAAATTGTACCTGAAAAAAAGAAACAATGGTTAACAACACCGTAAATTTCATTCTTTAGTTTAATTTAAAAGAGGTAGCATCATACTCTTTGAATTAATGTTTTTTTCATAGATTTGCTTTAGTTATTTGATTTATACTCACTTAGATCATTTTATGTCAAATCGGGAAATGTGTCACCATTTTCCGATTTTTTATTATTAATTGTGTTTCCTTTACTCACTTATCTATACCAACTATTTAAGTATTGCTTACTTAAACTAGCGGATAATTAATTCTTGTTTATCGTTATTACATCACCAGTTCTTGTGTAATTAATTTCGTAACTCTTACCTAACAACTCAAACACTTGCTCTATGGTTTCTTCATCAAAAGTTGCATCAAAACGCTCTTTATCTAGAACACTATTTTTATTAATTATACGTACGTTATAGTGTCTTTCTAGTATTTTTCTAATTTCGATAAAAGGGGTGTTTCTAAATACCAATTTTCCTTTTGTCCATTGAGTATATATAGTTGTATTTACTGTTTCAATGGATATATTCTCTGTTTCTTTATTCCATTCAGCTTTAAAACCCGGTTTTAACAAAGTAGGTTCAACATCAGTCAGCGCTAGCTTTGTAGGTTTAAGTTGAACAGCCCCTTCAATTAACACCGTATTTATATACTCATCTTCAGGGTAATGAGACACATTAAATTTGGTCCCTAATACTTCAATATTAATTTCACTGGCATTAACTACAAATGAATGCTCCTTATCTTTTGCAACATCAAAAAAAGCTTCTCCTTCTAAAAACACCGTACGTTCTTTACCATTTACAAATGCAGCAGGATACCGCAGAGAACTACCTGAATTTAAAAAAACATGAGAACCATCAGCTAATACAAGCTCAAACTTTTTACCATAAGGCACATTTAATGTATTATACACTAACTCATTAGCATCTGTATTTTTAGTATACCTAACAATTGATCCGTTCTGTACACCTACACTGTTTCCTTCACTATCTTTAAGTTCTGTATTATTATTTAAGTGAAGGGGTTGAATAGTTCCGTTGTCAAATTCTATAGTTACTAATTGTTGTTTGTTATTTTCATTTTCACTCGTTATTTGCTGATAAAAGTAACCTGTGATTAGAAGCACTAACCCAATTGCAGCATATTTCATAACAATTTTAAAACGAGATTTTGATTTGCTCGCTCTTATTTTTCGTACTAGTTCTTGAGTGATTTTTTCTGTGTCAGGCTCATTAACTGACGTTATCATATTTAAATGCAGCTGTACGTATTCTTCAAATATCTTTTGGTTATCATCAATAAGTATCCACTCATTTAAATGCGTCAATTCTTCCTCAGTAGCACTGTTTGATAAATATTTAATGATATAACTCTCAATTTCTGAAAAATGCATAATACTCGTCTTTGTTATAATAATGACAAAGCTAATTTTAAATACCCTTATTTATTTGTCAAAATTTTTACTTTTTTATGCAATAAACATCCCAAAACTATGAAATTCAGCTGATTAATGTAACGCATTTCCAAAATTGAAGTAATGTTTTGCTCTCCTAAGGTATATTTAGCAGTACTAATATAATGTTTGTTTTTTCAACTATCTAAGCGAGAAGACACCTATAACATCAAGGATAATAATACAGCAGATGCATTAATTTAAGACCGTTTTGATGTCGGCCTTTTTTATTTAACATGTAGTGCGGTGTAATTTTTCACAAATCGTTACTACAGAATAAAATAATTGCATAACTTACTAACAATACGATTATTAAAAATCAACTATTAAAAAATGGCATACTAAAATAGCTTTTACGCCACATAGATGGAAAGAAGTATTTTATAGCAACAAAATAAACGAATAAAACGTAACGCAACCAAAAATCAAGAATTCGTAAATGATGTGCACTACTTATTTCCATAATACTAACTTTCGTTTTATCTTTAAACACCAAAGCACATTCATTTTTGATTTGAAACCCATTATGTATAAATTTCAATAATCAACTTTAGAAAGAAGCATGGTATTTACATGAAGTATAAAGATAATTTTTTATTGATAGAAGGTCTTCGAAAAGGGGATGAAAAAGCGTATATAAACTTGGTAGTTCTTTACAAAAAGGGATTATTTGGTTATGCGCTGTCGTTGACCAAAGATCATGAAAAAGCACAGGATATTTTACAAAATGTGTTTTTAAAAACTTGGGAAAAGCGAAAAAAAATCAAGGTTACAACATCATTACAAAACTATCTGTTTAAATCAGTATTCAACGAGTTTATAAACCAACGTAAAAAAAATCAATCGACCATTGTTTTAGAACAAAAATACTTTCAAGCATTGGAAAAAGCTGTACACAGTCACACTGACGAATCTACAGAACATATTATCAATCAAATAGCTTCAGAAATACAAAACCTTCCCCCAAAGTGTAAACAAATTTTTATTTTAAGTAAGAAAGAAGGACTCACTAATAAAGAGATATCAGCATATCTTAATGTTTCTATCAAAACCGTAGAAGGTCAAATCACTAAAGCGTTTCGCATTCTTAGAAAGCAATTGAGTAAACATAAAACTATGATTTTAATGTTTATTAGGCACATGCGTAAATTGTAAAAACACTTGTTGACGACATCTTTTTGCGCCAAATTTAGTTACTGAACGAAGCTAAAGTGGTGCTATACCTAACCCAAGAAAATACATGTTTATTGCGGTTTTATGCTCGTTATGAAGTTTTGATACGTAACATGGGTTAAAAATAATTTTTAGTTTACTTTGCATGTACAAAATACCACGACATCCTTATGAAAAACCAAAAAGCAACGACACTATTTTTACTTATCACTACTTTATTTTTTGCTCATCTGGTAAATGCACAACAACCGTATGAGTCTCCAAAACTATCTAATTCAAATTCTTGGACGATGATTATGCTTCCAGACACGCAATCGTATGTGAAATTTGGCAGAAACCATGGTATATTAGAATTAATAACCGCTTGGGTTGATGAAAATATCAATCCCCTCAATATTAAAATGGTTGTATGCACGGGCGACCTAGTAGAGCAAAACAATATTATTGTTGCCGATAGTATAAACGGAAATCAGTCGAGTAGAAATCAATGGCTTGCAGTATCAAGAGCGTTCAGTCGTTTAGATGGTAAAGTTCCTTATATTTTAGCGGCGGGTAACCACGACTTCGGGTATAAAAACATTGAGCATAGAAGTACACAGTACAATACTTTTTTTCCTAGTCATAAAAACCAAGCTAATATTCCGCTATTACAGGCAGCCGGAAAAAATAAAACAGGACAACCTAGTGTAGAAAACGCTGCTTATGAATTTATTGCTCCCAACAAGAGAAAGTTTTTGTTTTTAAATTTAGAATTCGCTCCCAGAGATACCATCTTACAATGGGCTAAACACATCACTGACCAAAAAAAATACCAAAACCATACCGTTGCCGTTCTCACCCACTCTTATTTAAATGCAGATAATGAACACATTAGCGATGAAAACTATCCTATAAAAAACGGTAATTACGGTAAGGCTATTTTTGATAAACTTGTAAAACCATCAAACAATATACAGTTAGTACTTTCAGGACACATTGGAGCACCAAACAACCCAAGACAGCACGTAGGATTTAGAACCGACACCAATGCCGCTGGAAAAAAAATACAGCAAATGGTTTTTAATGCACAAGCCCTAGGAGGTGGTTGGCAGGGCAATGGTGGTGACGGATGGCTAAGAATATTAGAATTTCTACCCGATGGCAAAACCGTAAAAGTAAAAACCTTTTCACCTCTCTTTGCCATATCACCTACTACCCAACAATTTGCTTGGCGAAAAGCACCCTACGATGAATTTAGTTTTACTTTAGATTAATATGTTACGATAAATACCATAAGATATACAGTTGAAACCATAGTAATATTCACCAATTTATTTAAATGCAACAGCCATTAGTAAGTATCGTAATTCCGTTTAAAAACACTGCTGCGTTTATTAAGGCGTGTTTACAATCTATTTGTAAGCAAACCTATGAAAATTGGGAAGTAATAGCAGTAAACGATCACTCTACTGATAATAGCAAAGAACTTGTCAGCGAATTTTGCCAACGAGATATTAGATTCTTTCAATTTAACAACACAGGGCACGGTATTATACCCGCACTTCAAAAAGCGTATGCGCACAGTAAAGGACAGTTCATAACCCGTATGGACGCTGATGATATCATGCACCCCAATAAATTGCAAATTATGGTTGATGCACTCTTGCAACATGGCGAAAAACACCTCGCCATAGGTCAGGTTAGCTACTTTTCAGAACAGGGAATAAATGATGGCTATAAACGCTATGAACGATGGTTAAACCAGCTCACCATAAAAGGAAATAATTATACCGACATCTATAAAGAATGTGTTATCCCCTCCCCTTGTTGGATGGTTTATCGTGAAGATTTTGACGCCTGTGGGGCTTTTAATTCAACTAGGTACCCCGAAGATTATGATTTATGTTTTCGCTTTTATAAAAACAAACTAAAATGTATTCCTTGCAATCATATATTGCATTACTGGCGTGATTATCAAACCCGAACTTCAAGAACAAGTCCGCACTATGCTCAAAACTACTTTTTAGATATTAAGCTCCACTACTTTCTACAATTAGATCGTGATACAGAAAAGCCTTTAGTAATTTGGGGTGCCGGAAATAAAGGAAAAAATATTGCCAAAAGCCTGCTTGAAAAGGGGCTTCATTTTCATTGGTTATGTGATAATCCAAAAAAAATTGGTAAAGATATATACGGACAAAGAATGCAAGCCTATACCCTTTTGACATCACTACCAAACCCCCAATTAATTATTACAGTTGCCAATGAAGATGCGCAAGCTTTTATCAAATCATACCTATCAAAACTACCCAATATATCTAACAAGGCGGTACATTTCTTTTGCTAAACCTGCCGTATTCTCCAATACAATTGTCTTTATAAAAAACAGCAAACAAAACAATTCTCAAAGTATCGCAAAGTGGCGGGCACAGTTAACAGTGATTTTCTTAGCAGTATCGACCACACGAAGGCTTAGTTATTATTGTAGAGCGTTTTGTGTTTATCTACGCTGTTTAAATCTGTATTTGTTTGCCTTATACTCAATTTCTAACAATCCTGTTTTGTTTTCAATATTCCAACCGGTTTCAAGGGCAAATTCAATTGACTTTCTAATGAAATTCAGCGTAACAATTTGTGGTTTAAAGTCAGGGGGCATATTTTCGTTGTCACCAACATATAACCAATGATCAAACCAGCCATAATAAACAAATAGTTTATTATTTTTATTTATCTCAGGTCTAACAGCTATACCTCCAGAAAATTTCCAATTGAAATGGAGATTTTTAACTACAATTTTTCTAAATCCTTGTTTCTTTTTCGATGTAGCCATCTTATTTTTTTCTAATGCTCAATTTTTTACTTTGATCAGCTACTAAAAAATCAATTCATCTTCAAAATATGATTTTAATATATGGCTTTGGTAGCGACCTATTTTAATTCAAATAATTCAATGGTATAATCAAACAATTCGGTTCCTCCTGATTTTCCATGACCGGGTACTACAATTTTTGTTTTTGGGTATTTTAATTTGATTTTACGAACAGTTTCAGACCATTTATCAGTATTCGCATCTCCTAAATACCCCTTACTTGCTCCAAACTTTTTAATCAAACATCCACCAAATATGGCTTTATCCTCTGGAAAATATCCTATGATATTATCTTTAGTATGCCCTTCTCCATAATATTCTGCGTACACCTTTTTGCTTCCGATGTTTAAGGTTTGATTCGTATCAAATTCTTTGATTGGTTTAGCTAAATTTTGACCATTATTTTTTAGTAGTGCTATAGTTTGTTTAGAAGCGTATGTTTGAATGTTGTGTTTCTCAAACTCCTCTATTCCTCCCACACAATCATCGTGAAAATGCGTTGGAATAATGGCTATTATGTCACTTTTAAGTTCATTTGTAACGAAATTTATCAATTCTAATGAACTTTTGTTGTCCGTTGGCGTATCAAAAACAATCCCTTTATTTTCATTGATAACCAACATACCATTACAGCCCACTTTACCATAATCGTCTGTATTTAAATACGAAATATGTGCATAAATATGATTTGATAGTTTTTTAATAATCAAATTATCGGTTTGATAGATGATTAAATTATCACCTAAAAGTGTTTTAGTGTTTTCTGTAGTAGTTTTTTGCTTTGATGATGAATCTTTGCACGAAATATAGCTTACTCCTGAAATAATAAAGAGTGCAACTAATAGTTTTTTCATAAATTTTGAATGCCTGTTTAGGTGTTGTTGTAAATAGTTAGTTATTTTTCCCATTCCCATTTTTTATTAAAACCACTCTCAATAGAAGTCTTCTCTTTTATATTCAATTCTCTTCCTTTAATTTTTGAATAAATTTCTATTGCATCTTCAAAAGTATTCACTCCAATATCATAATTAGCTCTTCCCCATTTGTAGAAAGCAATTCCTTCTAATGTTGCTATTATCCCTGGTTTTATTTGAACTCCATTATACTCCTTTCCTTTAATTTCAGTAAAAAAATCAAGTTTACCACCTTCTTTTGTTTGCTCAACAATATAGTTTTCTAATTGCTCTTTTGTAGGAATCAAAACATCTGAAACTTTATCATTTAAAAGTTTTTCCTTGCTAATTAAAGCTATAACCTCTTTAACTAGCCTTTCTTTCGTATAAATTAAATATGTTTTTCCATTAAATTTTAGTTCTCCATTTTCGATTTTCGCTGATTCATCATATTTATTTTCTATTATTTCCTGAGCTCTATTCTCGGAGATTTCTCCCTTGATTTCAGACCCAAAGATTTTAGCTTTTCCAGTTTTTTGATTTAAAATATTATATGCTCTCTTGGGCTTTTCATTAATTGCTATTAAGTCTATCGCATTTTGTCCTTTAAGCAATATAAAATTGTACGACATTAACTCTGTGGCAGAACTAATAATCTGTTCATTGGTGGGCTTCTTTGATATGAAAACAGAGGTCAAAGGATTTTCAATATTGTTTTTAAGAGTGTAATAATTCAAAATCAATTTATATCCTTTTTCCATTTGAATTTCCTCAATTTGGTAAGAATTAAAAATTGGATTTCCATTTTGGTCAGTTTGAGAAAAAACTGAAATCGTAATTGAGAAAATAAGTATGTAAATAATATTTTTCATTGGTATCTTCATAATTGTTGGCTACAATACAATTGAGTATTCTTCTTCTTTTTGGAATTACTAATTTAATAGATTTCTACTGTTTTTATATGGATTAGTTGTCATATGGTATTATTTTTCGATGTTTAAGAGAAGTACAGACCTAAAAAGACAGAGTTTACCTAAACCAATGGTTACACATCAAACCACATCCCCTACTTCATCGCAAATATTAAAAACGTAAAACACTCAAAGTAAGCGCTATAGTATTTGCAAAGTAGCGGGTACAGTGAACAGCGCCTTCATGTTGGGTCGTGCCGACCACACGAAGGCTTAGTTTTTTTGTAACACGTTTTTTATTTTAAGTACCCATTGTTTCTGTTCATCAGTATCAGGTACAGTTAATGTCCTTTTCTCTGTTAAAAGGTCAAATACGTTATCTGCTTTAGTTCCATTCCTAATTAACACACCTGCGGCAACTATTGAAGTTCTTCCAATGCCCATTCTGCAATGAACTACAACTTTTTTATCATTTCTTAATTTTTGGTCAATCTTTAAAATCAATTCAAGATACGCACTTCCATCCGTTGGAAGATTGCGGTCTCGTATTGGATAATTGATGAAATCTAATTTCCATTTTTCACAGATTTCTTGTTCTTTTTCAATTTCTAATTCAACTATTTCATTAGGCTCTAAAAGTGAAATAACAGTATCAACTTCAATTCGTTTTAATTTTATTATTTCATCTTCTAACCAGTCATTTCCCCTTGGACGAGCCATCATTCCTAAATTGCCCTTTTTAAACTCATTTATCCAAAATATTCTCATTTATTTAATTTGACTAACTGTTAATTTTGATATTACAATTCCGTAAAAAACAATTCATTAGTTCAAGAATTTAATCGAATTTCTAGATATTTTGAAAAATGTGTTACAACAATTGCATATATTCAATTAAGCACGTATGTTTCTTTTTTAGGAATACTAATATAAGAGATTTTACTAGTTTTATAAGTAGTCGCTCTAAGCAAAAAGTATATGCTTTTAAAAGTATTTGTGGCAATATGGGTTAAATTCTGGTTGTTTTTATGAGCTTTGGCCTAAAAGCACTTGAATACGGGGCAAATCAACTGTTCCGCAATGAAACCCATCCTCTTTTCAAACCCCTTGAAAAACAAACATAAAGCGAAATCCACAGAACCAACTTTTCACAACACTGCCCTAAAGTTGCTTTGGACCAACTACCAAAGGCTTGGTTACTATCTAATCCTTTTTAGTTTCTGTATAAAATGCGGATTTTTTCATTTGATAATTCGCTATAATAGCAAAAACAGGATTCATTTTTAGTTATACATTCCTCTTTCTTTAATTCTTTCCATTCAGATTTTGATAACAATAGTTTACTATAATGATTAATGTCTTTAATTGATTTTACGTAAATAGGATTATCAGAATCTCGAATTGATTTTAGTTCATTAATAGCCCAGCTTAACAATGTATTTATTTGAACTTTCGTTAATTCATTTCTGTGCTTTGCAGTATATTTAACAAGTACTTTCCCTAAGGTGTATTTAAGCCTTATTGAGTTTGGGCTGTTTTCTAAAAAGTCTTTGCAAAGAATAATAGATTTTTTATGGTTACCTTCTTTAGAATGTATGGCAATTATCCTGCTTATGATTTGTTCTTTTTGAGCATTACTTAGGGTGTCATTTTGCTCTAATTGATTGTAAAAATATTTTTTTAACCGGTCTAATGGTTTAAGAAGTAAATCATAATTTACAGAAACTTCTACAGGTTTTGAATAAATAATTGACGCGTCTTTTGTCTTGAACAAAAATCTTATTTCTGTATTAAACTCTCCTGCATATTTTGCGCTATTATAGATTTCATAAGTATACGTATCTTTAGGTAATTTGATAGTTTTTATACCTGTTAGACATTTATATCCCCCTTTTGGTAATAAATCAAACGGTTTCCAAGTTCCATCAACATCTTTTATCTCTTTATTGAATGAAATTTGAGCAGAATATCCGCCAAAAATATTTAGAGTATCACTCGTTCTATTAATTAGATAAATATGTATGTTTTTAGTTGAATCTTTAATCTTAGCAATAATTGTAATTTCGTCATTCTCAAATTTAGTAGACTCTTTTATTTTTTTTACGTTAGCATTTGTATACAATGTATTTTGACTAAAACAAATGAAGTTTAGTAAAGCTACAAAAGAAAAAGCAAGAATGTGTTTGTATCTCATTTTGATAATAATGTCCAATAAGTATCAATTGTTCCAACCTATTAGGTTATTAAGGCATACCACAATATTATTACACAAAACCTATTCCATTCTTTATTTTAGGTCTAAGAAAACGACGACGAACAAATAATTATTAATAGTAATAGAATTTTCTTCATAATCCACCTAACAATTGAACACACGTACAGAAAAAAGCACATACCTACTTCACAATCACTAATCTAAACCATTTTTACAGCTTATAAAAGTAATTCTTGCTAAACCATCAAAAATATTGGTTGTGATTGATACCCCAAGTGCTACTAGCACCTCAATTTTAGTACTGCGCTGATTGGTGCGCAATTTGTAGTATTCGCGTACAGCCGCCCTCTTAAAACTACCCTTTACATGAAGCTATAAATGAATAGTAATGGCAAAGCGTCTCCGCTTAGTAAACCCGTAATTTGGTTTTGGAGGGTTCTAAATACTAGAATGCTGCGTTGATTGGCTAAGCTATTGCTGTAAACCTAAAACCAATAGCATTCACACCAAGACCATGGCCTATTCAAAGAAAATACGCCAAACATTGGTTTATGTACCGTAAATTAATCCTCTTCAGGGTGCATAAAAGCTTGCTTTCTCAAAAGCACCTCTTCTGTCTCTACACGGTCTTCGTCAGGTATACAACAGTCTACTGGGCAAACTGCCGCACATTGTGGTTCCTCATGAAAGCCCATGCATTCAGTACATTTATCAGGGGAAATATAATAAATTTCGTCACTTATAGGTTCTTGAACTTCATCTGCATTAACGGCTTTGCCATCTGGCAACACCACATCGCCTTTCAAAGAGGTACCATCGCTATAGCGCCACTCATCAGCACCCTCATAAATTGCTGTATTTGGGCATTCTGGCTCGCATGCTCCGCAATTGATACACTCATCTGTTATTATAATTGCCATAAATATCTTTTTCTAATGCTTACTTTTGTGCAAAGGTAAACTGTAATACAATTTTGTACAAATATATGAACGACCATCGCAAAACAATTATTGCTTTCGTTAAACTTGGTAACTTTCTTCGTGATTTCTGCAATGCAGCGAACACAGAAAACGAAATGCACAATTCATTAAAAGAGGTTATTACACTTGCAGGACATCATAATGGATGGTTTACAGCTGAAAATATTCATTTTTCCTTGGCTGGATGGAGTAAATTATTATCCGAAGAAAACCTTACCCATTGGTTATCTAACTACCCTATTGCTAACAATAAGCCAAAAACTGTTGCCATCATCATGGCAGGAAACATCCCTTTTGTTGGTTTTCATGATTTTTTATCAGTTTTAGTTACTGGTAACAACGTACTGGCAAAACTTTCTTCTAGTGATAAGGTTTTACTACCGTTTCTTGCCAAATATCTTATTGAGGTAGAGCCTTCTTTAAAAGAACGCATTCATTTTACCGATGAAAAACTTGAAAATTTTGATGCCGTTATTGCAACGGGAAGCAACAATACAGCACGTTATTTTGACTATTATTTTGGTAAAAAACCACATATTATTCGTAGAAATAGAAATTCCGTAGCCGTACTAACGGGCAAAGAAACACCAGAGCAGCTCACTGCATTAGGCGAAGATATTTTTAGGTATTACGGACTAGGGTGCCGTAGTGTTTCAAAACTATTTGTACCTAAAAACTATAATTTCGATGCTTTTTTTAATGCCATTTACGCATATAATGCCATTATTCAAAAAGCTAAATATGCCAATAATTACGATTATAACAAGGCAGTATATCTAATGAGTGAATTTAAACTCTTAGACAACGGATTTTTAATACTGAAAGAAGACACAAGCTATACCTCCCCTATTGCTTCGGTTTTTTATGAATACTATGAATCGTCAGCATCGTTAAAAGAAAAACTAAAAGGTGAACAAGAAAAAATACAATGTATCGTAGCACATAATTTTATTGCTGATGAAATTCCTTTTGGAAAAACACAATTACCAGAACTGCGTGATTATGCTGATAAGGTTGACACTGTTGACTTTCTGTTGAAAATATAACATATTTAATTGTTTGTATATGTCGATGAATTCCGTCAAAATGATGACCTTTAACCCGCTTTATGCAATAGAACTTCGTAATGAGACTTAAAAACACGAGAAAAGAACATGTTTTCTTAATTTTAGCATCACGATAGCTATCGTGATAACTATGACTAAATTAAAAAACGCAGCAGCGTATTTTATTTTGAAGTAATTTTAGGTTGTAATAGATTTTCTAGCGTTTAACAACTGAATATAAAATGAGTACCATATTAAATTAACTATATAAATGAAAAAACACAATTTTAGCGCAGGCCCTTGTATTTTACCACAAGAAGTATTATTAAAGGCTTCAGAAGCCGTTATGGACTTTAATCAATCAGGCTTGTCACTTATAGAAATTTCACACCGCAGCAAAGATTTTGTTGAAGTTATGGAAACTGCTAGAGATTTGGCAATAGAGTTATTGGGTCTTGAAGGTAAGGGCTACAAAGCACTTTTTTTGCAAGGTGGTGCTAGCACGCAATTCTTAATGGCGGCTTACAATTTACTCGAAACCAAAGCAGGGTATTTAAATACAGGTACTTGGAGCGATAAATCAATAAAAGAAGCGAAGCTTTTTGGTGAAGTGGTAGAAGTAGGCTCTTCAAAAGATGAAAATTTCAAATACATACCCAAAGGCTATACCATTCCTGATGGGTTAGATTACTTGCACCTAACCTCAAATAATACCATTTTTGGCACACAGATAAATAAATTTCCTGTTACTGACGCCCCTTTGGTTTGCGATATGAGTTCTGATATTTTTTCTAGACAATTAGATTTTTCGCAATTTGATTTAATTTACGCTGGTGCTCAAAAAAATATGGGGCCTGCAGGTACCACTTTAGTGGTCGTTAAAGAAGCTATTTTAGGAAAGGTATCACGCCAAATACCATCAATGCTAGACTATCAGGTGCACATATCAAAAGATAGTATGTTTAATACACCATCGGTTTTTGCCGTATATGTATCTATGCTAACCCTTCAGTGGTTAAAAGACATGGGCGGTATTGCTGCTATTGAAAAAATCAACCAGAAAAAGGCCCAGCTTTTATATTCTGAAATTGATTTAAGTCCCGTTTTTGATGGTTATGCCAATAAAAACGACCGTTCTATCATGAATGCTACCTTCAATATCACCGATGAGAAGTTAAAAGACACGTTTGACAATTTGCTTAAAGAAGCAGGTATCAATGGCCTCAATGGACACCGTTCTGTTGGTGGTTACAGAGCATCAATGTACAATGCGCTTTCATTAGACAGCGTAGGTGTTTTGGTCGATGTAATGAGCGAAATGGAACGCAAAGGGTAAAACACAAGGGCTCTTTTTGGTGTGTAGTTGCACTAAAAAAAAAGCAACAAAACAGAAAACATAACATTTTTAAAACTGTTTATTACAAACTCGTAATAAACAGTTTTAAAATGGTTTACATATAATATAATAAACAATTAATTCAAGCACATTCGCATGAAAATACTTGCCAACGATGGTATCTCACAATCGGGTATTGCAGCCTTAGAAAAAGAAGGTTTTGAAGTTTTAACCACAACGGTAGCTCAAGAACAATTGATATCCTATATCAATGAACATAAAATTACAGGGCTCTTAGTAAGAAGCGCAACCAAAGTACGAACAGACATCATTGATAATTGCCCCAGCCTAAAACTAATAGGCCGTGGTGGTGTTGGTATGGATAATATTGATGTTGCCTACGCTAAAGAAAAAGGACTGCATGTTATCAATACACCTGCGGCATCGTCAGCTTCAGTAGGTGAACTTGTATTTGCGCATCTTTTTGGGGGAGTTCGTTTTTTGTATGATGCCAACCGAAATATGCCATTAGAAGGTGACAGCAAATTTAAGGAATTAAAAAAAGCATATGCCAAAGGCACAGAACTTCGAGGAAAAACGCTAGGTATAATTGGTTTTGGTCGCATTGGTCAAGCAACTGCTAAAATTGCCTTGGGTGTAGGCATGAAAGTCATCTATACCGACCCTAATATTAGTGAAGCAACTGTAGCTGTTTCTTTTTTTGATGGGCAATCAGTTTCCTTTAACCTTAAAAGCACCCCAAAAGAAGCTTTACTAAAAGAAGCCGACTTTGTAACGGTTCATATTCCTGCTCAAAAAGAATATGTAATTGGCAAAGCCGAACTAGAACTAATGAAACCAGGTGCCGCAATTGTAAATGCTGCCCGTGGCGGAGTTATTGACGAAGTTGCCTTGGTAGCAGCACTTGACGATAAAAAACTTTCTTTTGCTGGTTTAGATGTGTTTGAATCAGAACCTACACCAGAAATAAAAATACTTATGAACCCCAATATTTCATTAACGCCACACATAGGGGCTGCCACAGGAGAAGCTCAAGATAGAATTGGCATGGAACTTGCATCGCAAATAATAGCGTTGCTGAAATAATTTTAGCATGTATATTCTAAAGGGTATTGCTCTTTTTTGTACATTACGTCATTAACTATAAACACATATTACAAATGTCAGGATTATTAGATTTACTAAACAGCCCAATGGGGCAACAATTAATAAGCGGTGTTGCTGGTCAAACAGGTCAACCTGCTGACAAAACCAGTAGCGTACTTACCATGGCGCTTCCACTTTTAATGGGCGCAATGAAAAAAAATGCAGCTACTCCCGAAGGCGCACAAGGCTTAATGAGTGCACTTTCTTCTGAAAAACATGATGGTAGTATCTTAGATAACCTTGGCGGTTTATTTGGTGGTGGCGTAGACCAAGAAGTAATGGATGATGGTGCTGGTATTTTAGGGCATGTACTTGGTGGCAAACAGGCACAGGTAGAAACAGCATTAAGTCAAAAATCTGGCGTAGACGCTGGAACAGTAGGAACAATTCTTAAAGTAGCTGCTCCATTAATCATGGGCTATTTAGGCAAACAAACAAAACAGCAAAATGTTTCTGATGCTAATGGCTTGGGTAACATTCTTGGTGGTATGCTAGGTGGTAGTGACGGAGGTCAAAAACAACAGTCGCTTATTGAGTCTTTCTTAGATTCTGATGGTGATGGTAGTATTCTTGATGACGTAGCGCAAATAGCACTTGGCGGTAAGCAAGGTGGCGGTGGTCTTGGAGGTCTTTTAGGAGGTCTTTTCGGGAAATAAAATTTGTAGTCCTTTTTTACGGACAACCCCAATACAAAAAAACCGTTTACCTTAGGTGTAAATGGTTTTTTTTTGTATGTTAAAATGATGTTTTTAATCCCGCAGAGATGGTAAAAGAATTGACTGCCAGAAACTTGCCGCCATATAAAAAAATGCTTTCCTTGAAAGCATACCTCGTACCAAGGGTACGAGATTGTTGATTGAACTAATGAAACACAATACAGGTTAAATTGATAATAGTATGTCAACTATTACAAAACGGCAGGAGTACATAAACGTTTTAATTAACTAAAAATCTATTGGTATGAAAAGAACATATGTAATGCTAGCTTTACTGGCACTGGTTATTTCGGCCATTAGCTGCGGAACGTCAAAAAGCGGAACGTCAAAAAAAAGTAGTGACTTACCCGATGTATCTGATGTTGAAAAAGAACTCTTTACAAAGACAGAAGCAGATACCGTACATATTGCAAGTGATGAAACAACCTATGAGATTATTATTATTGAACCCGGTTTCAACACATGGCTTGCAAGTATTGCTAAACCAAGGGGGTACTACTCACAATCTTTTTTAGAAAATAGAAATCAGATTATGGTAGCCGAATGGAATAGAAGGGTTTTGCAGCCTTTTAGGTATGACCCCAACCTGTACGAAATGCAAATAGACTATCAGCCAAATATTGATTATGGATATGAGGTGAATTATAAGCTCTATAATTACTTCATTTACTTTCAACGGAAATATCGCCAACGATTAGGGCCATTTATTCCTCGTATTTAAAACTGAAATGTATATTTGCATTTCAAAAGAAGGTTTATGCAAAAATTTAAAGAAGACTGGCAAATTCAAAAAAACTGGCAGCTCATTTTCCCTATCATTGGTATTTTAGGGGTAGTTTATAGTTCTTTTAAATTGGCAAAAATACTAACGCAAGAGCTTAACTTTTTTTTGACACTCAGCGTTACTTTAGTGCTGTCTTATTTCTTTCTAAAACTATGTCTTTTCTTGTTTAAAAAGCTTGAAAAGAAATGGGTGGTTCAATATCGATGGGAAATGATTCGTATTTTCATTGTTTTTGCCATTACTGGTAGTTCAAGTCTTTTAATAGGCAGGCCCATCATTAAAGCCATGGGCATTACCAAAGAAAATTTAAACATTGTATTGTATTGGGTGCTTTTTCTCTTTCTGGGCTTGGTTTTCTATCAGGTCTTTTTGGTGCTTTTGGGTTGGCTCTTTGGTCAGTTTCAATTTTTCTGGAATTTTGAAAAGAAAATGATACGCCGCTTCGGATTGGGTTTTCTGCTCAAAGACTAGCTACTACTGGTTTTTTTGACTACCAAAGCCATAAAAAAGTTGCCCCCAGAAACTTTTAGGCATAGCATCATCACCCGCAAAACCTAACGGAATTTTACCGCCATCTTCTGGTATGTAGTTGGTTTTAAAAAGATAATCCCAAATACTTAAGCTAATGCCAAAATTAACCCCGTTTTTCCCTTCAGGTAAAGTATAGGCATGATGGTATAAATGCATTACAGGGTTGTTGAACACATATTTTAATGGCCCATAGCTAAGTTTAATATTAGCATGATTTAAATGCCCAATTGCAATTGCCATAAAATGAACAACATAGGCTTGTTCAGGTTCAAAACCGCCCAAAATCATTACAGCAAAAGTCTTTAGGGGTTTGTATAAGATATTTTCCATCCAATGATACCGTAAGTGTGCTGCAAAGCCCATTTCTTTCACCGAATGATGCACTTTATGAAAACGCCATAAAAATGCATAACGATGCAATAAGGTATGGGTAAACCATTGCACAAAATCTAACACTACAAAGAAAATAATTAATTGCAACCAAGCTGGTAAAGTGGTTAAATTGATGATAGCTAATGATTTTGAAGACACGCCTATATCCATAAAAAATAAGGCTAAAAGCTTGTAAACGCCGCTTATAATGATACTAAAAATAAAAAAATTGAAAAACATATAAAAGGCATCCATCCAAAAGTCTTTTCTGAAAATGGATTGATTTTTGCGCCAAGGAAATACAATTTCTAATCCCCAAACCAGTAAAGACAAAATAATTAATCCCCAGAAATAATTGATATACCAAGGCACATCAAAAACAATAGACTTCCATGTCCAATTTAAGGTACCAATAAAAGAATTTACAAAACCATCAATATATTTATCCATAAAATAGTACTAATCTTTCAGTTCATACCACACTATATTGGTCAGTCCTTCTCGCCTTCCCTTACTACTTGGCGGGTAATTTTTTACTAGATAATTTATAATTACATCTTCATTGGGTCCCAAGTCCCATAAATTCTGGGTTTCTTGCATCCATCGAATCGTCGCTTTCCAACGGTCTGCATTCATTCTATTTTGTATTACCAATTGCGCCGAATGACAGTTGGTACAATTATTTATGGTTTCTTGCATACCAGGAGCATCAATAAACCCTGTGCCCACATGTACACCGTTTACAATAGCATCGGCGTCATTGGTTTTGGGTTCTACTTCAACTAATGTTGTTTCTGGCTGTAAAAAATAGATGCTTCCAATAGCTGCAACCACAATTATAGCACTTAGTATAATTAAAACTCGGAAGGTTTTTCTACTCTCTTTGCTGTGCTCTCTTTTACTCATTCCTTATATTTTTTTGATAAATCGGTTAACACTTTTACTGCCTTTTCAGCATCTTTGGTAGCAACAAATAGGTGGTCATGATGGTAGGCAGCCACAACATTACAGCTAATATGATGTTCCGCTAAAGCTGCTGATACAGCCGCTGTAAAGCCAACAGCTTCTAAAGAAGAATGAATCAATAGCGTAATCCATGCTGCAACATATTCATAATGCAGTTGATATTCATCAGCCTTTTCTTTTGCCAAAACAACGGTTGTACCTTCGGTTTCTTTAAACGTACAAATAACAGCATCCCAATCAAATGTGTGCGTATTTTTGAGCGTACAAAACACATACGTTCCTTTGTTTAACTTTGGAGTCATTCCTTGTACCAACTGAGCTAAATTTGCTTCTCCTATCATTATCGTACTTATCTTATACCACCTTTACAGCAATTCTGTGACAGGCATTATTAAGATACCCTTTAGGATTCCACCCCGGCACCAACATAGGCTGTGCCTTTCCATTAGTATCTGTTGCACGTGCCCAAACTTCATAATACCCTTCTTTAGGAAAATCAATAACCGCAGCAAAATGTTGCCATGCTAGTCTATTTACAGGCTTTTCAAGAGAACAGTTCTTCCAAGTAGCGCCAAAATCTATAGAATATTCCATTTTTGAAACTTCCAATTCTCCGGCCCAAGCATGTCCATTAATTGACAATGGTTTCCCTTTTTTAAGAATAGCTCCAGACATGGGGTAGGTAATCAACGATTTTACGGGCATTGATTCTATAATACACATATCTTCCTCAGCTACCTTTTCTCCTGCTGCCACTGGTTTACAAGGAACACGGTATGATGAGCCGCCCATTTTTGCTCCATCGTGTTCTTTGTTTCGAATGCTAATACGCTTTATCCATTTTCCTGAAACTGAAGCAGGCCATCCGCCAGCGACCAATCGCAAGGGATAACCATGAGCTACCGGAATGTCTTCTCCGTTCATTTGAAAAGCTAGCAGAGTTTCATCTTGTAATGCCTTAGCCATTGGTGCCCCTCTAGAAATAGGTTCTTTTTGAGGGTTCCTGCTTAAATGCACATCGGCGGCATGATAGCCAACATATACCGCATCACTTTTAATACCAGCATCTTCAAGTACATCACGAAGGCGAACTCCTGTCCAATTAGCACAAGAAACCGCACCAATAGTCCATTGATTTCCTTTGGCAGGTGGGTCAAATTCACTTCTTCCATTACCACCACATTCTAAGGTTAATTGGTAGGTATGCTGCTTAAATTTCGATTTTAACTCAGCAAGCGTATAGGTCTTTTGTTTTTTGACTGATTCTCCATCAATAGTCAGCGTCCATGATGTAACATCTATTTTTTCAGGAATTATACCGTTGTTACGAATAAACATATACTTATTTGGCGTCACTTTGTCGTTTAACAAATGCGCCTTAGCTTCAATATTCCAAGGTTTGTTGTTTAAAACCGACATGCGATTATCCAAAGAAAATAGTTCAAACGGATTAGGGTCTTGTAGCGCCAAAGGGGTATAGCCTTCAGGCATTTTTGCTCCAAAAACTAATTCTGCACCAAGTACTGTGCTCATTGATGCTAGGGTTGCTTTTTCAATAAAAAAACGTCTTTTCATTCGTTATAAATATTTAGGTGGTCATGTGGCTAATTTTTCATCTCTTTACAGTTTTTAAAATCAAAAAAAATGAACGAAATAGGTTTCACTAGCTATACATTAGAAAAACTATCTCGTCATAAAAACAACATAAAATTATGAATACACTTTATTTGACGCTGCTTTTAAGCCTTATTACAAAGTAATAATACACAAACTGAATTTAACACTTGAAAAATACAATTTTTAGTATTGATACATACACCTTCTAAAGGAAAATATAGGTAAAAGTGATTTGTGACGTGTGTACTGATGAATGAGCAGAGAGAAGATAGAAAAAAAGATTCAAGAAACAAGAGCCAAGAAACAGGACTATTGAAAAATAGATTTAAGAAGCAAGAGCTAAGAAACAGGACTAATGAATGTCCCTGATTATAGTTGACCGTTTTTAGTTATTAATTTCATTGTTGAAAATAGTAATAATTGGCTTGTTTTTCATGGGTAATGATTTCCAATATTGTTCAAATTTCACAGGACTCATTTTAGGAAGGTGCTTATGTGTTCTGATGGTATTATAATTTTCTACAGCCTTTTTGACATTTAGTTTTAATTGATAGAATGTCTTAGGATTGCAATAATTCAAGTATTCTTCTTTAATTGTCCTGTTAATTCGTTCTGCATATGCATTATCTAAACCACTGTATGTCCCTGATATAGGTTGACCACTTTAATCAAAGTGTAACCCTAAAAATCTCTGTTCGCTGCTCTAACAGCGCAGCGGTCATACTTCTTGATTCTTGCAACGAAGCCGTTTCCATTCTGCCATTTTCTAGAAAGAGAGAAGAGTGGAGATTCAACAGTCACGAGCCAAAAAATAAGACTAAAAAAAATTAAGAATTGAAACGTGAAAATTATGCTATCGATTAAACATCAATAATAGTTTCTTTTTTTGCGCTTTTAAACACATAAGTATATAACCACATGATGGTAAAAGTAGGTATTGCATCTAATCCAGGGATAAGCTCTTCTACAAAAGCAACAGCTCCAGCTGCTTGCCCTGCTTTTCCTTTATACATGCGTGTCATAAGCCAAGCTGCTAATGGCGCCCATATAACATCAGAAAATTCTCCTATCCACGGGACGGCAAAAGAGAGCATGCCTATAGCATCAAAAAGTAAACCTAAAAATAAGTTCTTGTATTTGGAGTCGTTTGTTTTTGACATTTTCAAAAGTATTAATTCTCTTTTTAGAAATCAATAAAGATGCCAAAGTATACTGAGCAAAAGCAACCTGATACTTTACGCTATTCATAAGCTGTTTGCTATCAATCAGCTTTATGCAATTGAAAAGCTACTACACCTTAAAATTACGTCAAAAAAACCTAACTCCCTCATGCTAAAAGTACTAGATAATTTTATTTAAAATTGTGAATATCTATTCTAATTTTTGACTTTTTCACGAATGGCTTAGCATTATATTTGGCATCTTTAAAACAAAAAAATATATGAGTGCAACGTGGTATGAATGCAAGGTAAAATATAGAAAACTTGATGAAGCGTCAGGTACACAAAAGGTAAAAACAGAACCTTTTTTGGTGGATGCCATTTCTTATACTGAAGCAGAAAGCAGAATTACGGAAGAAATGTCGGTTTATTTGAGTGATAGTGACGAGATTAAAATCACCAATATTAAAGTAGCCAATTATGCCGAGATTCATCCTTTTGAAAATTCAGATAGATGGTTTAAATCGCGAGTGTCATTAATTGCCTTTGATGAAGAAAGCGGAAAGGAGCGTAAAACCAATCAATACCTACTGATACAAGCTAATGATGTAAAAGAGGCTTATGAAAATACGGTAGGTGTGATGAAAGATACCATGGGTGAATATACCATACCAGCAGTTTCAGAATCACCGATTATGGATGTTTTTCCCTATTTCTCAGGAGAAGAAGATGACAAGGAACGTATAGAGAAATTTACCGCCTTAAAAAACTCGGTTCCTGTAAATATCATGATGGATGAAGAATTGGAGCTTGCCGATGTGCTTGCTGAAGAAGAGGAATAGTTTATGAGATGAGTAAAAATGCATCTTAATACTTCTCCATTTCAAAACCTGATTTTTAACACCATTAAGTTATAGTTTCTAAAAGATATTTAGATAGTATTAAGGGCGAAAAACCAATGCGCTAACACAATTAAAACGGCATCAATCTACACAGTAAATTGACGCCGTTTTTTATATTTAAACTTATTTGTAATCACTTAATTTAAAATATATTAAATTAAACAATTTAAAGTTTTTAATTAATCACAAAACAACAGTTAAAATCACGAATTACAACAGCGTAATCCGTACCTTTTTCCTTTTCAATCGGGTATTATTCAATTTTTCAATCAATTGATTTGCTATCGATGTCGGCACAGCTACAAAAGCGCAATCTTGCTTTAATTCAATAACCCCCAATTGGTCTTTATTAATACCTCCCTGTTTAAAAAACAAACCTGCAATATCCCCTTTTGAAATTTTATCCTTTCTTCCACCAGAAATAAATAAGGTTTCCCAAAATGGCGGTTTGTATGGCTCTTTTTTAGAAATATCTATAGGAGTAGTACTTTTAATAAAGGCAGGCAAGCGTTCTTTTGCCCCTTGTAAGACATAGGCTGTACCTTTAGCATTTACCCGCGCCGTTCTACCATTGCGGTGCGTAAACTCTTCAACAGCTCTGGGAAGCTCAAAATGAATGATATATTTCATTTCTGGAATATCAATACCTCTTGCCGCAAGGTCAGTAGCTATAAGCACTTGACAGCTACCATTTCTAAACTTAATCAATGAGCGTTCTCGGTCTCTTTGTTCCATCCCCCCAGAAAAACAAGCGTAATCGATTTGGCTTTTGGCTAAAAAGGTACTCACTTGATTTATACTATCTTTATAATTGCAAAAAATAATTCCGGGTGCATTACCAATATGACGCAATAAATCAACCAGTGTTTGAAGCTTATCGTTATCCGTAGCCAATACGGTTTGTATACTTAGTTTGGATGCTTTCTTTTCCTTCAGAAAATTTAAGATTGTAGGCGCATCTAGCCGAACAAAACTAGGAATTTTAACACCTTGAGTTGCCGAGGTTAAAATACGTTTGTTTACATGCGGCAATTCATTAATGATAGCTCGCATCTCGTTTTCAAACCCTGTTTCTAATGATTTGTCAAACTCATCCAACACTAATGTTTTAATACTGCTTTTAGAAAAACGGTCATTGCTAAAATGGTCTACAATTCTGCCTGGCGTTCCTATTAAAATTGCGGGAATATGTTTTAGTTCAATTTTATCTTTAGACATGGGTCTGCCGCCATACACCGCATTAACCTTAAAACCAGCACCCATATTACGTGCCACTTGCTCAATTTGTATAGCCAATTCACGCGAAGGCACAAGAATCAACGCTTGTACATCAGTAATTTCTGGGTCTAAGGCTTCAATAATAGGCAATAGAAACGCTAAGGTTTTACCCGTTCCTGTAGGCGAAAGCAATACGGTATTCGTTGTTTTTCCTATAACGGCAATAGCTTCTTCCTGCATAGGATTGAGCGCTGCAATTTTTAATTTTTCTAAAATGTCTTGTTGTCCTCTAATGCTATTAGCCATAGGTATTACTTTTTTTTAGCAACTGGTGTTTTTAAATTTGAAGTCGCATTTTGCCTAAGATAATCGCCAATTACCTTTTCCATCAATTCGTCTTTGGTTAAATGATGAAATATGGTTTTTACCTTTTCTTTAGTTTCTAGAGAAATAGTACGATTGGGCTTGGTTTTAAATATTTTTTTTGCCCATAAAATCAAATTAGTTTCTTCTCTATTTTCTGCATTTTGCTTTTTAAACTCCTTAAAAACAATTCCTAGTTCCTTTTCAAAATCGGGAATATCATGTACTTCTTCCTTTTGAATGATGCTTAGCGAGAGCCCCTTTGCTCCTGCCCTAGCCGTTCTACCACTACGGTGTACATAGGCCTCATAGGTGTCTGGCAAATGATAATGCACCACATAGGCAATTTCTTTCACATCAATACCACGAGATGCCAAATCGGTAGCCACTAGAATATCAATATACCCTTCTCTAAACTGCCCCATAATACGATCGCGTATTCCTTGAGTAAGACTACCATGAATAGCTCCTGACGAAAATTTATTTATGGCCAGTTTTTTAGCCAATTTATTAACCGCAGCCTTGGTTTTACAGAAAATAATACCGCGTGCTCCTTCTTTAGTATTTAGAAAATGTAGTAGCACTTCAAGCTTTTCTATGGGTTCTACAACCACGTATTGGTGCTGAATACCTTGATGCCCAAGCTGTGTCATATCTGCTTCTAGTTGCACCACATGCTTTGACATATAATGCTGCACCAGTTGTTTTACCGTACCGGGCATGGTTGCCGTAAATAATAGTGTTCGTCTTGATTTGGGCACTAGTGCAATTATACTATCAAGATCGGTTTTTAAGGCACTGACCATCTCGTCAGCCTCATCCAAAACAAGATACTTTATTTTTTTTATGCTGACAGCCTCACGTTTTATCAAATCAATTAATCGGCCGGGAGTTGCCACTATAATATGGGTAGCTTCTTTTAAGCGTTCTACCTGTGGTTTAATGGGAATACCTCCGCAAACTGAAGCTATTGAAATGGCAGGACTATGAGCCGCAAAGGATACTAAACTTGTATAAATTTGTTGTCCTAATTCACGCGTAGGAGCTAATATTACCGCCTGTACATCAGAATTTTCAGTATTTATCAATTGTAGTAAAGGCAAGCCAAATGCTGCGGTTTTACCAGTTCCTGTTTTTGCCAAAGCAACTACATCTTCTTTTTGATTTAAGAGTACGGGGATCGTTTTCTTTTGAATATCTGTGGGAACAGTAATATTTAATTCGACTAAACTTTGTTGTAGTAGGTCATTAATTCCTAAATCGGAAAACTGCTTTGTCATAAAATAATTTTTCGCAAAGATAGCTACACCAAACTGGGGAATGGAGTAAATAGGTGTGGGATTTCAATTTAACCTTGTTTACGCACATTTTCACTGTAACGGATAGTGTCTAATAAGCAACTAGACTAAAGAAAAAGGAGGTTAGCGAAAAAATTCAAGAATAACATGACATTCCTACAAATACTTCATGGTCTTAGTTACTCTCCTTCGCTCATACCCAAATAGGTTACTATTGACAATACGCAGTTATACATATTAAGGTGCATATCAGTTAGTATATAAAAAGTAGGCGATTACGAAGCAATAAACTTTCGGTTAAGCACAAGTTTGATACGAGCCAAAAGCCTTGATTTTAGAACTATCTCGCCTATTTTTTATAGCATTGTTGTGTAGTATTTTTTAATCGATTATTTTACTTTGCATTTTAATTGGTTGTATTCCAACAACTTTGTTTTTATTGTCAAAAATCAACTTTATCATTTCATTTGGCGGACTTGAATTGTCGTCCGAATATTTATACTGAAGTAATGTAAACATACTTCCGTCAAATCCCATTTGAACTCCGCCATAAATCAATTCCGTTTCTTTATTAAAACTGATATTGTCAATCAACATATTAATTTGTTCGTCAGTAACTTTTTCAAGAATTAACTCTGATAAAAATTCTTTTGATTTTGGTAAATCTTTGGCTTTTAAAACCTTGAAAAAGTCAGTCTTAATTTTTTCCAATTCAGCCAGTTTCTTCTCGTCCAATTTTGGAACTTCTTTTTCCTTTTCCTTTGATTGGTTCTTGACGTAAAGTCTTATTCTATGAACTGGATTAATAGTCATTGCACCTTTCTTTTCGTAATAATTAGAAACAGATGTATACATTTCTATTTTGGTGCTATCATTAGGTTTCCAAGTTGAGTTTTCTACAAAATTGTTTATAGAATCCAATCGGCTAATATTCGAATAATTCTTTTTTACTTCTGGTTGTCCGAACTCGTTCGAAATTTCTTTTTTAAGTCTTTTGTATTTTGCAATTAAGGCTTTTTGAAACTTCTTCGATTTTTGATTATTGTCTTGTTTCTCAAAATTCGAAACATCCCATTCGTAGAGAACATAAGACATTGTTGAATCCGTTTTTTTGAAAAAGTAAAAAGAAGTTAAATCAGGAATTACTTTCTCTTTTCGTAAATATTTAATTGGTTGTGCATTTCCACCAAAGGAAACGTAATTTGAGGTTGTCGGAATTTTTTCGCTTCCCAAACTTTCTTCCATTTTTAAATATTCAGCGAGTGAAGTATTATGAATGTCAAAATTGAACTCCTGTCCAAAAACAGAAGTTGAGATAAATAAAATTCCGATAATTATATATTTCATTCGATGTTCGTTCAAATCCTGATTAACATACAATTAAATTGTTAAAAATCAGCATTTTAAAAATAGCTAAATTTTTTATTTTTATTCAAATTTCTTACCACAAGTTACTCAATTTTTCGTTAGCCAACGTTTTGGCTGAGCTGCGTTTTAATACAGTTTAGGTGTTGCTGTAGTCAGTTTTCATTTTTCAACTTTATATAAAAGTAACTCCTCATTATCGTTTGGTAGTCTTGTTGTGCCTATTATTTCTAATCCTAATTTTTCTAAAAGTCGTTGAGAAGAAATATTAGCTTTAGACGTAATAGCTTTAATTTCCTCGATTTCAAATTCTTCAAACGCTGCCTTCATTAATCTGCGAGATGACTCATATGCATATCCCAATTTTTCGTATTTTGGTAAAAGACCAAATCCAATATCAACACCATCTATTCCATCTCTGTTATAAAGTCCGCAGGTCCCAATTTTCTCTCCATCTGTCTTTGTAATTAACGAATAACTTGAATATCCATCAGTCCGTAATTGTGGAAGCATTTTAGTCCGAATATATTTTTCAGCATCCTCAATTGAATTAATATTTCTATCTCCCACATATTTGATAAACTTAGAAGTATTCATTAATTGATAAATTAATTCAGCATCTTGTTCTAAAGTCGGTCTTATAAATAATCTCTGTGTTTCAAATTCTTTGTACATTTTTTGTTTAATTTGCTACAACGTTGTTGTGATCGAGTAGACAAGGGGAATTTCACCCCAAGTCTCTCACAGAACCGTACGTGATAGTCTCCCATCATACGGC
>CANMFQ010000007.1 GCA_947497145.1 uncultured Flavobacteriaceae bacterium | reverse complement strand
GTTTCTTCTTATTTTGGGTCGCCATTGTGGCAATTTGTTTCGTTAAGCAGCTCTTTTTTGTCCTTTTTTTAATTTTTAGGCATAGGTAAGCTCTTACGCTTTTTAAGGCGTTGTGTTTGGGGCATGCTGTTTTAATCGTTTTAACCATATTTTAGGTGATTCACGACTATCAAATATAGTAACAGCACATACTCCCATGCTTACAATACGAGCACTTACGGTGCTTTAATGGCGGGTGGTTACTTGCCCAAACTGATGGTGAAAATAGTTTTTTATTACCCAACCAAGACCTGAAGATAGTTCGCTTTGACTTAATTAGGTCTACTAAAAGCCGCTTCGGGATTTTGAGCACGTTGCTTTTTAAATAAGCGTTGCTGTTGCTTTACCGTTAGTGTACTACCGTCATGGCTCCAACCCGGAGGGCCAAAAATATACATCAGCTTATGCGATAACTTTGGAGATTTTTTGGTGTCATTCCATATATCTTTAAATTCATGGGTGAGAATTACCAAAGGATTGTATGATTTGGGCGCATGAATAACTCCAAATTTTACTTCTATATCATCATCTAGCTCTTTCCAAGTGCCAAATATTTTGTCAAAAATATTTAGAAATCCACCATGGTTTTTATCTAGATATTCTACGTTTTGCGAGTGGTGTACTTGATGCATGGTATGGGTATTGAATATTTTTTCGACCCACCCCATCTTAGGTACGTACTTAGAATGCAATTGAAACTGCCAAAAAGATTCTATCGCCAACGCAAAAATCACCACTTCTACAGGAAAACCTATAGCTGGCATCCACATATAAAAGAAAGGCTTGTACAACAAAGTAAACCATCCATTTCTAATGGCGGTACCTAAATTAAAATGCTCTGACGAGTGGTGTACAATATGTGCAGCCCAAAGAATGCGAATTTCATGATTAGCACGATGAAACCAATAATAGGTGAAATCATCTGCCAATTGGCATAACACAAAAATGTACCATTCGTAACCAAATGACTTATAGCCCATAATATTGGTGCGTACACCATCGACCATAGGGTTAAACAGTTCATAAGTAAAATTAAAAACAACGATTAGTACTGTTACCTTTATTAAAGGACCTAAAATTGCCGACCCAACTCCCATTGCGCCGCTGGCCATCAGGTCTTTCCAAACATATAAATCGTCATCTCCATGGGTATGGCTATAGGTGATTTCAAGTAAAATAAACGCTATAAAACAAGGTACTCCGTAGATAAGAGGGTTTGTTAAATCCATTCAATCAATAATTTTTTTTTCAAATATAAGTATATTCAATACCAAACAATAGTATATACAACATCTTAAATCATCAATTCGTAATGATTTTGTGTAAAAATCTCTAAAAAAGGGTTATTTGTCCTTCATCATCAAGCTTTGGAGGCGGAATATCTGTATTATCTTCCGAAGGCGGTTTAGTCTCAGTTGTACTTGAAGCAGTTTTTTGCGAACTTCCCTCAACTTTTTCTTCATCAACAACCTCAATAGCATTGGTTTCAGGTTTCTCAGGCTCTTCATAAGGCAAAGGTTCTAAAACATTAATATGCTTTACTTTTTCAGAAGTAAGTTGATTTCCTAGGGCTTTTATACCTTTAATGGCAATAAAATCTTCTAAACTAACTTCTTGATTTGGTTTAGCCTCTTTACCTCTTGGCTTATAAAATTCAATTTCAATAACAGGGCGCCAATCGGTAGATACCAACTCCAACACTGTTTTTGGATGTTCTGTTATAAAAACTTCTTCTTTATTTTCATTTTCAATAAGAAAACGCTTTACATAATACCTTTCTTTTTCTCCATCAAAATAAACTGCTGATATGGGTTTTAGCGGATTCCATTTTTCTAAAACTATCATATCTTCTTCAAAATGCGTAGTTAAGGTAGGTAAAATGGTTTTTATCGTTCCTTTTTGTGTAGCTATAAGTAATAAATCATCACCTCTAAATTCTCCTAGCAACTCCCCTCTTCCATCAACATTTAAACGGCGTACCACTTCATCAAACCATATTTTTCGTGGTTTTAAGGTAGATACTCCTTTTTCTTTCAGTTCAATGCGTTTCACTGAATATTTGGTCACTATATTTCCTTTAGAGCCTCTCCCTTTAATGCGTACATCAGCAAAATCAATATCCCACTTCAATTTTTTAATACTCCCTACCTGACGCAATAAAACCGTAATGACTTCTGCTTCTCCATTTGGGTTTGCCGAAAAATAAAGCACCTCAGTACCGGCTTTTCCTGAGCCCATAGGGTATAATCGATCTCTGGTGATACTGGTAACATTAAATCGTTTTATATAACTTGGTCCACCCTTTCCGTCTTTATAAATCATATTATAAATGGTGCGACTGTCTTTTTTCTTAAAAATAGCTACATGAATGATGTTTTTACCAATAAAGGTCTTTGAATCTACCTTGGTCACCATCATATTACCATCTTTGGTAAACACAATAACATCATCAATATCAGCGCAATCGGCAACATATTCATCTCTACGCAATGAGGTACCAATAAAGCCTTCTTCCCTATTCACATAGAGTTTTGTGTTGCGCATCACCACTTTTGTAGCTTCAATATCATCAAAAATGCGAATTTCAGACTTTCGCTCACGCCCAGCACCATAGGTGTCTTTAAGACGCTTAAAATAGGCTATAGCAAAATCAATAAGATGAGCCAGATGATGCTTTACCTCCGCTATTTTTTCTTCTAAATTATCAAGGTACTGCTGTGCCTTATCAATATCAAATTTAGAAATACGTTTGATGCGTATTTCTGTTAAACGCACAATATCTTCTTCGGTTACCGCTCTTTTTAGGTGCTTGGTATGTGGTTTTAGCCCCTTATCAATAGCAGCGATAACGCCTTCCCAAGTTTCTTCTTCTTCGATATCACGATAGATACGATTTTCAATAAAGATACGCTCCAAGGAGGCAAAATGCCATTGTGCTTCCAAGTCTGCCAGCTGAATTTCCAACTCCTGACGCAATAAATCTACTGTAGAGTCTGTAGAACGCTTAAGCATTTCTGTTACTCCAATAAACAGCGGCTTATTGTCTTCAATAATACAACCTAATGGAGAAATCGATGATTCGCAGGCCGTAAAAGCATAAAGCGCATCAATAGTTTTATCGGGCGATATTCCCGAAGGAAGATGAATTAAAATCTCAACTTCGGCAGCGGTATTATCCTCTATTTTCTTAACTTTTATCTTTCCTTTTTCGTTTGCTTTTAAGATAGAATCTATTAAAGAAGAGGTGTTAGTACTATACGGTATATCATTAATAACCAGCGTGTTCTTATTTAATGTAGCGATACGAGCACGTACACGAACTTTACCCCCTCTGAGGCCATCATTATAGTTGGTAACATCTATAATACCCGCAGTAGGAAAATCAGGAAAAAGCTTAAATCGCTGTCCTTTTAAATGTTTTATAGAAGCATCAATCAGCTCTATAAAGTTATGTGGTAGCACCTTAGTTGAAAGCCCCACAGCAATACCCTCTGCACCCTGCGCCAACAACAACGGAAATTTCACCGGCAGGTTTACAGGCTCTTTTTTTCTGCCATCATACGATTGTTGCCATTCGGTGATTTTTGGACTAAAAACTACATCTAATGCAAATTTTGAAAGTCGTGCTTCAATATACCTTGAAGCCGCTGCTCTATCACCTGTAAGGATATTACCCCAGTTTCCTTGGGTATCAATCAGCAAATCTTTCTGCCCCATTTGCACCATAGCATCGGCAATACTCGCATCTCCATGCGGGTGATATTGCATCGTATGACCTACTACGTTTGCTACTTTGTTGTACCTACCATCATCAAGCTCCTTTAAGGCATGCATGATACGGCGTTGCACAGGCTTAAAGCCATCTTCAATTGCTGGTACCGCACGTTCTAAAATAACATAGGATGCATAATCAAGAAACCAGTCCTTGTACATGCCAGTAACCTTAGTTAACGCATCATCTTCTACATTATTAGCGTCGTCGTTATCCACAACATTACCATCTTCGTCATGAGATTGGTCTGCGTTTTCATCAGGCTCGTTAGCTGATAAACCTGATGCGTCATCAGCAGGTAGATTCAATTCTTCATCGTTCTCTTCCATACAGGTTTTACTGCCTTTTTATTAGTTTGTAATTCTGGTTCAATTTGTTTTAGATTTCTTCGATTAAATCAATCTCCACCTTAAGGTTTTCAATAATAAATTTTTGACGGTCTGGGGTGTTTTTACCCATGTAAAAACTTAGCAATTCTTCGATAGACATGGCCTTATCAAGCATTACAGGCTCTAAACGAATATCTTGACCTATAAAATGCACAAATTCATCTGGTGATATTTCTCCCAAACCTTTAAAGCGGGTAATTTCTGGTTTACCTGTTAGTTTTTCTATAGCATTTCGGCGCTCTTCTTCACTGTAACAGTATATGGTTTCCTTTTTGTTACGCACCCTAAACAAAGGAGTTTGTAAGATATATAAATGATTTTCTTTTATCAACTCAGGAAAAAACTGCAAAAAGAAGGTAATTAACAGTAAGCGAATGTGCATACCATCAACGTCGGCATCAGTAGCAATTACAATATTATTATACCGAAGGTCTTCCATAGACTCTTCTATATTAAGCGCTGCTTGCAACAGATTAAATTCTTCGTTCTCGTATACAATTTTTTTAGACATGCCATACGAATTCAAGGGTTTACCACGAAGACTAAAAACAGCCTGCGTATTTACATCCCTTGATTTAGTAATAGACCCCGATGCCGAATCACCTTCTGTAATAAACAGGGTACTCTCTAAGCTTCTGTCGTTTTTTGTATCTCCTAAATGTACCCTACAATCACGTAGCTTTTTATTGTGTAAGCTCGCCTTTTTAGCGCGGTCTTTTGCCAGTTTTCGAATACCCGAAAGCTCTTTTCGCTCTCTTTCAGCTTGCATTATTTTTCGTTGCAATACTTCGGCTACATCGGTATTTTTATGCAAGTAGTTATCTAAATAACGCCCAACAAAATCATTGATATAGGTACGTACTGTTGGCAAATCACCTCCCATATCAGTCGACCCCAACTTTGTTTTGGTCTGACTTTCAAAAACAGGCTCCATAACTTTTATTGAAATTGCCGATATAATTGATTTTCGAATATCAGAAGCATCATAATTTTTACCATAATGCTCTCTTACTGTCTTTACGATAGCCTCTCTAAATGCGGTTTGATGCGTACCTCCTTGTGTTGTATTTTGACCATTTACAAACGAATGATATTCTTCGCTATACTGGGTTTTACTATGGGTTATAGCTATTTCAATATCCTCACCCTTTAAATGAATAACAGGATATAGGAAATCTTCAGTATTGTTATTATCCTCCAACAGGTCTTTCAAACCATTTTCTGAATGGTATTTTGTACCATTATAATCGATGGTAAGTCCCGGATTGAGGTAAACGTAGTTTTTCAACATACGTTCTACATACTCCGGACGGTATTTGTATTTTTTAAAAATGGTTTCATCAGGTCTAAAGGTGACCTTTGTGCCTTTTCGTTGTGAAGAAGCTAAAGGGCCATCTTCTGAAACCAAGTTTCCTTGACTAAATTCTGCCGTTTTTATTTGATTATCACGTGCTGATTGCACTTCAAAAAAGCTAGAGAGTGCATTTACTGCTTTGGTACCAACACCATTTAGTCCAACAGATTTCTTAAATGCCCTAGAATCATATTTACCACCGGTATTCATTTTAGAAACCACGTCAACCACCTTACCTAGTGGAATGCCTCGTCCGTAGTCGCGCACCTTTACCAAACCATCTTTAATACGTATTTCAATGGTTTTCCCAGCGCCCATAACAAACTCATCGATACAGTTATCAATAACTTCTTTTAACAGAATATAAACGCCATCATCGGCTGATGAACCATCACCGAGTTTGCCAATATACATACCAGGGCGCATACGAATATGCTCTTTCCAATCTAGCGAACGAATATTATCTTCTGTATATTGGGTATTTTTAGCCATAAAAAAGGGGTTTCAATGTAAGTGTCGCTAATATAGGGCTACTTCAAAAAAAATGAAACCCTCTTGCGTTAAAGTAATTAACAATAATCAAAAAGTATTTGTTGATAGGTCGCTGTAAAGCACTTTTTACCCTGTATTATTTCAACTTTTGAGCAGCTTAAAAGAGTAAAAATACAGCTTTCAATAATTTTAGCGCAAACAACACCTATCGTATTTACCCCAAAACAAACCCCAACAAAGAAGGCGCCATACTTTGAAAACTCAAAATTATGACGCCTTTTATTTATAAGCCTTGCTGTACAAAACGCAAAGAAAAAAATGATGTAAATACTACGCTTTTAGCAGCTATACAAAAATTGTAGGAATTAATTTAAAAAACTTATAACCAGTGTTTTAAAATCACTTATTTAAAGTTATACATCATAATTATACATTAAACCTAAAATGCATTACATCACCATCTTTAACCACGTATTCTTTTCCTTCAACACGCATTTTTCCTGCCTCTTTCACCTTAGCTTCACTACCGTAAGTTACATAATCTTCGTAACCAATAACCTCTGCTCTAATAAACCCTTTTTCAAAATCAGTATGGATAACGCCAGCAGCTTGAGGCGCAGTTGCGCCAATAGGAATTGTCCAAGCGCGAACCTCTTTCACTCCGGCAGTAAAATAGGTTTCTAAATTCAATAATTTATATGCTCCTCGAATAAGTTTTGCCGAACCAGGTTCTGACAGACCCAAATCTTCTAAAAACATTTGTCGTTCTTCATAGGTTTCTAGCTCGGTAATATCTGCTTCAGTACCCACAGCTAAAACCACAACTTCAGCATTCTCTTGTGCAACAGCAGCTTTTACCTTATCAACATACGCATTACCCGAAACAGCCGCATCTTCATCTACATTACAAACATACATCACTGGCTTATCAGTAATGAATTGTAACGGTTGTACATATTCTAATCTATCTTCATCAGAAACTTCCACAGCCCTAACTGAAACACCTGCTTCTAGCCCGTTTTTAATTGCTAGCAATACAGCTTCTTCTTTCTGCGCTTCTTTATTCCCCGTTTTAGCAGCACGCTTTACCTTTTCAAGTTTCTTCTCAACCGTTTCTAGGTCTTTCAACTGCAACTCCATATCAATGGTCTCTTTGTCACGAATAGGGTCTACAGAGCCATCAACATGTACAATATTATCATTATCAAAACAACGCAACACATGCAAAATAGCATCGGTCTCTCGTATGTTTCCTAAAAATTGATTTCCTAAACCTTCTCCTTTACTTGCGCCTTTTACCAAGCCCGCAATATCTACAATCTCAACAGTCGCTGGTAAAACGCGCTCTGGTTTTACCAATTCCTCCAATTTTTCCAATCGTGGGTCTGGTACATTTACCACACCTATATTGGGCTCTATGGTACAAAAAGGAAAATTAGCACTCTGTGCCTTTGCATTTGACAAACAATTAAAAAGAGTGGATTTTCCAACATTTGGCAATCCTACGATACCTGCTTTCATCTATTGATTTATTATTTTATTGATATTTAGTAGTAACTTAATCCCTCGTGTTTGGTTAGTAATACCCAAAAAGTGAATTTGTTTCTTTTGCACCTTTTCTATTTATTTTTTGACCTCCTTATGCGTATCAAAATAGCCATCAAATAACGCATTCGAACTGTAAAAACTCGTCTATTTCTGACCAAACACTAGTTAATTTTGGATGCAAATATAGTTTATACCGCCATATTTAACCCATATTAAGCATTTGAACTTCATAATAAACAGCTAAGGTTAAATTAATAGTACTAGTTGTAAAAAGACGATTACAACATACTATATTTACGTATTCATACTCAAAACATAAAAACAAGCTATTTTATCAGTAATAAAATAGACTTAAAAGCAGATTAAAATAGGCGATTATGACTTTAAAAATTCTAACACGTGACACCTTAACTAAGGCTATACAAAACCAAGCACACACCTTATACCAGCAACTAAACGCTACAAACAAACAACAACCATTAGACGATATTTTACAGCCCAACAATAATGTTTTAGTGGTTATTTGCCTGATAGATGATACTTTAATCGGCATGGCTTTACTATCAACCTACAAAGTAATATCGGGTTACAGAGGCATGATTGATGATGTTGTGGTTGATACCGCTCACCGCGGCAAAGGCATTGGTAGAAAATTGATGGAAAAAATTTTAATTGAAGGGAAGCAAATGGGTTTAGATGAAATCTTATTATTTAGCGGACATCATCGTAAACCAGCCATTACGCTATACAAAAGCCTTGGATTCACCATGAGAGATAGCGGTTTGTACACGTTAAAAGATTTTTAAAAGCACCACTTGCTAACACAGCCGCAACATTACTTAAAAAAATCAACTCACTTGCTGCTGCTTGAACTGACTTTTCAACTCTTCCATAGACGCTTGCAATTGCTTTAAGAGTCCTGTTTCAGTAGTTGCATCAACACCAAAGGTAATTTTACTATTCACCTGCCAAAGCTCTTGAATTTGAAAAGGCTTTATCTCATACGGCGGATAAGTTTCATTTAAAGAAACCAAGGTTACATTGTTAGAATTGGGTTTTCTAATTACTTTTTTTACCAGTACAGCATCTTCCAAAACAACTACATACATTTTGTTTGGGCTAACGTCATCAATATTTTCAACCGCTTTAGCCAACACCCATTCTCCCGGTCGTAAATTAGGCAACATACTATCCCCTTCAACCTGAAAACCTCTATAGGTAGCATTACGAAATTCTGGCAATGGCAAATCAAACGCGGGTAATTCTTTATACCAAGAAGTGTCTTGTATATTCTGCGGATATCCGGCAGCGGCTTTTGCATTTACCAATACCATATTTTCACGGTCAGCAGAATCAACCGTTACAACCTTTGGTATCACACTAGTATTGGAAGTTTCCAGTTTTTTATCGTCACTTTCACCAAACAACCAAAGTGGGTTTATCTTAAACTGCTTAAACAAGGTTACCACCACCTTACCTGATATTTTAGTGCGACCTCGCTCAATATCTGCAGTGGTATTTGATATACCCAAAAGTCTCGCAAATTCTGCCTGCGTATAACCTAATTCTCTTCTAATTTCAATAAAACGCTTTAAACTAATTTTATTCTCCATGTATCCATTGACTTTAACACAATCACCTAAAAGAACTCAAAAACAGCTATTTAGGAAATATATCAACTGAAAATCAAACTTTTCAGCATTCTCAAATATACATAATTTGGATTAATTCCAATAAAAGAATTGGATAATTTCCATAATTAGGAATTATTCCATATTTTTGGAATGATTACAAAAAAGCAAAAAATGTCATTTAAAAGAATACGAGAAAAATTAAACATCTTAGCCGATGCCGCTAAATATGATGTTTCATGTTCAAGTAGCGGTAGTAAGCGAAATAATACAAAAAAAGGTCTTGGCGATAGTTCAGGAATGGGCATTTGCCATAGCTATACAGAAGATGGTCGCTGTGTATCTTTATTAAAAATACTACTCACTAATCATTGTATTTTTGATTGTGCTTATTGCGTGACGCGAAGCAGTAATGATATAAAACGTGCCGCATTTAAAATTCAAGAAGTAGTTGACCTTACTATAAATTTTTACCGTAGAAATTATATTGAAGGGCTTTTTCTAAGTTCAGGAATTTTCAAAAATGCTGACTACACTATGGAGCGTTTAATAAGCGTTGCAAAAAAGCTCCGTTTAGAAGAGAATTTTAATGGCTATATTCACTTAAAATCTATCCCCGGCGCTAGTGATGAATTGATGCGAGAGGCTGGCCTATGGGCTGACAGGCTGTCTATTAATATCGAAATTCCAACCGTTTCAGGCTTAAAGCTTTTAGCACCCGATAAAAATCATGATGATTTTATCAAACCAATGTTAAAGGTTAAGAATGAAATAATTCAATATAAGGCAGAGAAAAAAGTGTTTAAAAGCACTCCAAAATATGCGCCAGCAGGGCAAAGCACCCAAATGATTATAGGTGCTACTGGAGAATCTGATAAAGACATTATGTACTCAGCATCACATTATTATAAGCAATATGCGATGAAACGTGTTTATTATTCGGGGTATATACCTGTAGCTGAAGACAATAGATTACCAGCCATTAATTCGCAAGTGCCGGTTTTACGAGAAAATCGCCTATATCAAACAGATTGGTTATTGCGCTTCTATGGTTTTAGTGTGCAAGAAATACTAAACAACAAACACCCCAATTTAGATATTGATATTGACCCCAAATTGAGTTGGGCGTTACGCAATCTACACCATTTCCCTATAGACATTAACCAGGCCGACAAGAGAACGCTTGTTCGCATACCTGGATTAGGAACACGCTCAGCTGATAAAATCATAAAAGCACGAAGATTTAGAAGCCTAAATTGGGATCATTTAAAAAAGATTGGTGTTGCACTAAATAGAGCTAAATACTTCATTATTTGCGCTTCAAATCAATGGGAGCGTCAAGATTTAGAAGCCTATCAAATAAAGGCATTCATTTTACAAAATTCGCAAAGTAAATTTCGTAACAGCTATAGCTCACAATTAAGTTTATTTAATTGATTTATAAGAAATTAAAACATATCATATATACAATTAATATAAATAGAACTAAATAGTTACCAATTACGATAAAAAAACAAGTAGTCTAACATAAAACACACAGATGAAAGAAGCAAAAATTTTAATCTATGACGGAAGTTTTAATGGTTTTTTAACTTCAGTATTTAAAGCCTTTGACGAACGAATTGAGGTAGCCGATATTCAAAAAAACAGCCTAGCTCAAAACGGATTATTTTCTGATACCGAAACAGTATTTACAGAAATAGACAAGGCTAAACGCGTATGGAATGGTATTCAGAAAAAAAGTAGCTATGCCATTAAGAATGTTTATTTTGCTTTTTTAAGTGAAAGTAGCGGCATTGAAATGACCCTGTACACCTATATCAAAAAGTTATTTTCACCTATAGATATGGTACATCTTAACTTTTCAGATGACACCATTTTAAAAATTAACCAATTGGCAAAATCGGTAGGTAGAGAAAAACATCGCATGGAAGCTTTTGTTCGTTTTCAACTAACCAAAGATGGTGTTTATTTTGCTAACATTGAGCCAGATTTTGACATACTACCCCTTGTATCAAAACATTTTCGCTCTCGCTATGCAGACCAACAATGGCTCATTTATGACGTAAAGCGTAAATATGGTTTGTTTTATGATTTAAACACTGTAGAAATCATCCGATTAGATTTACAAAATATCAGCACCAATAGCATTAAAGAAAATAGTGCTTTTACCAGTGACGAATACAATTACCAAAATTTGTGGAACAACTATTTTAAAAGTACCAATATAAAATCGCGCATTAATAAAAAATTACATACCCAACACGTTCCCAAACGCTATTGGAAGTATCTCTCAGAGAAAAAACAAGCCGTGTAAAATTATGGCTATCACAAGCCTGTTGAGAACAAAAATGGGTATATAAAAATGCCATTGTAGCGTCTTGTAACCAAGGGCTATAGATTGTTTAGCACTTACCGTAAAAAGCTACCCTATTCTTATGTCATTGATAGGCATAGTGTTCTGAAACACAATACGAGCTAGAAGAATTATTCCCTAAGAATTTTTTGAACGTTCACCAACAAAATTATCGCTCTGACTTTTAAACAACACATTAAACGTAGTTAAACTACCGTAAATACGGGTTATATACTGTTGTAAATCGACCTTCTCTTGATCATCAAGGTTTTTACTTGCATTTATTTTTTGCTCCATTACCCGAATACGATCACGCACCATAACAATTTTATGAAAAAAGGTGTTTATCGGAATTTTTTTGTCTGAAAGGCTTGTGTCTTTAGGTTCCAATACAAGGTTTCCGCCCTTCCATTTATCTGCAATGGGGGTTATTGAAGAGGCATCACTCCATCTTTTTAAAATACCAATTAACGATTGTTCTACTTCTGAAAAACTAACAGCATCTACCTCGTCTTCAACAGCTTCAATAACCTCAATATCACTGTCTAAATCTATAGTTTCTAATCCGCTATCAATAAAAGTAACCCAATAATGTTTTGAAGTTACATTGGTAACTACTCCCTTTCCAAACTCGGGATGTGTAATTCTAGAGCCAATTCCTAAAAGTTGCATTGCTAATATTTTTTAAAGTTTAAATCAAAAATAAAGTCTTCGGTATAAATAACAAAAAAGTAGATTCTTTAGTATGTTATGCCCATATTAAGTTTAGCTGTTGTATTGGCTATTAGCATTTTATAGCTTGTCCTTTTTTTCTATAAAAAAGACACAAATACAAGTTGAAAGGTTTGATTCAACGATTTCGCTCTAAAGTGATAATAAAAAATATACCTCCCCTATTCTTGTATATCTTTTTTTTAAAAACCATTTTTTCAAATCATACAATTAGACTAAGTTTAGTGCTGTTAAAAAAACCACTAATTACGCTATGCAAATTGAAGCTATTTTAAAAAAGCACTACGCCATTACAAACAGTACCTGCACTACCCTAGAGGGTTACGATAGTACTAATTATAAAGTACAGTGCCAAGACAAAACTTTTGTTTTAAAACAAAACAGCTTTAGCAAAGAAACAGTTGCGCTTTTAGAGGCAGAAAATCGTATTTTAAAACGTTTGGCTACCCTAGAAAGGTATCAGTTTTCGCAAGCCGTACCGAGTACAAACAACCAATCTATAGTTATTGAAGGGGATTATATTTATCGCCTATTGACTTTTGTACCAGGTGAATTTCTTGGAGATATTACCCACACGCCAGCCCTACTCACATCTTTAGGCAGTTGTTTAGCGCAAATAGATAAATGTATTCATAAGGAATATCACCCAGCCATTATTGGCAAACAAACACAATGGGATTTACAACATTTTAAAACAAACTACGCCTACCTTGAGTATATTACTGATACTAAAGACCGAAATTTAGTTGATTATTTTTTTACTCAATTTGATGAGCATGTTTACCCCATACAACATGAATTACGTAAAGGTATTATTTACAACGATGCTAATCATTGGAATATACTAACCAAAAACGGAGCAGTATCTGGAATAATTGATTTTGGCGATATGTGCCATTCTTGGTTGATAAATGAACTCGCTATTGCCATTACATACGTAATGATGGATAAGGAAAACCCCTTAGAAATAGCTGTTGAAATTATTAGGGGTTATCATGCTATTCTCCCGTTAAAAGAACAAGAGCTAGACATGTTGTATTATTTGGTAGCCGCTCGCTTATGCACTAGTGTCTGCAATTCTGCCTATGCAAAAACGCTCAACCCAAATTCAGCATACATTACCATTAGTGAAAAACCTGCTTGGGCTTTGCTCAAAAAATGGATTGCAATAAACCCTATAAAAGTAAAAAACACTTTTCGTGGTGCTGCTAACTTTAATCCGTCACCTCAAAAAACCACTGCGCAGCAACAAGCCCGAAGAAATGAATATTTAAGCTCAGCCCTTTCCCTAAGCTATAAAGAACCTATTCACATGACACAATCGGCATTTCAATATATGTATGATGCCGAGGGTAATACATTTTTAGATGCCTATAATAACATTATGCTAGCAGGGCATTGTCATCCTAAAGTAGTTAATGCAGGGCAAAGAGCCTTAGCAAAACTCAATACCAATACCCGCTATTTGTATGAAGAACTATTGCAATACAGTGAACATTTGCTATCTAAATTTCCTAGCCCTTTAAATAAAGTGTTTTTTGTAAACTCTGGTAGTGCTGCAAGTGATTTAGCCGTACGCTTGGCAACCAATCATACCAAAAAACAGAAAATAATGGCTCTAGAGCATGGTTATCACGGGAATACCAGAATTGGCATTGACATTAGTCATTATAAATACAATCACAAAGGCGGTACTGGCCAGCAGGCTTATGTACTGGCAACACCAATGCCCAAAGCCTTTGGATCAGGTTTTGAAGATAATGGCGAAGCAGGAGCGCATTTTGCACAACAAACCAAAACGCAGATAAGTACGAACAAGAATGAAATTGCAGCCTTTATTGCAGAACCTATTGTTGGCTGTGGTGGTCAAGTACCTTTAGCACATGGCTATTTAAAACCCGTTTATGATACTATACGTAAACAAGGTGGTGTTTGTGTTAGCGATGAAGTACAGGTAGGTTTTGGTCGTTTGGGTGATTATTTCTGGGGCTATGAAATGTATGACGTAATACCCGATATGGTCATTATTGGCAAACCCATGGGGAACGGACACCCCATTGGTGCTGTGGTCACCACAACTGAAATAGCAGAAAGTTTTGCCAATGGTTTAGAGTTTTTTAGTTCCTTTGGAGGAAACCCTGTTTCTTGTGCTATTGGCAACGCCGTTTTAGATGTTATTGAAGAAGAAAGATTACAAGAACACGCTAAGAAAGTTGGTGATTACCTCATACAGCAATTAAAAGCATTGCAAAAATCACATATTGAACTAGCTGATGTACGAGGGAGTGGGCTATTTTTGGGGGTTGAAATCTTAGATGCTAACGGTGCTCCTAATACCGCTTTAGCCTCAAAAATAAAAAATGGACTTCGTGAAAAATTTATCCTAGTAAGTACTGATGGCCCCTATGATAACGTGCTAAAAATAAAACCACCACTGTCTTTCAATTGCTCAGATGCTGACACGCTAATACAAGCAATTAGGGAGATTTTAGGCTAATTGCAAAAAAAACAATAATTTAGTCGTACTCAAAACATTTTTTAACATGCAAAATTCCCTCGTAAAAAACTTAGGTCTAGCTTTATTAAGAATTCTTCCTTCCGTAATGATGCTAACCCATGGAATTTCAAAATTTCAACAGTTGATTGCAGGAAATTTTGAGTTTGGCGACCCTATAGGTATTGGTCAGGCGCCATCTCTTTTTCTCGCGGTTATTGGAGAATTCATTTGTCCTATCTTAATCATTATCGGTTTTAGAACCCGCTGGGTTGCCGTACCACCAGCAATAACCATGCTTGTAGCTGCCTTTATTGTTCTTGGCAGTGAACCTTTTGGAACGAAAGAAAAAGCATTATTGTACTTGGTGATGTTTGTTTCTATCATATTATTAGGCCCTGGAAAATATAGTGTGGACGGAAAGTAAGTTGTGATTACCACAGCTTATATAGCTCCCCATTTTTTTGCGCTTTTGTGCTTTAGTCAATACATTACATACTAAATAATATGAACCAAAAGCTCTTTAAGCAAATCTGCCTGAGATATACTGGTTGCCCCTACTCCTTTTCCTTTAAGATCTAGGGTTCGTAAATGTGCAATAATGCCACTAACCTTTTTCATGGGGTAATTTTTTGCAGCTACTCGGTATTCATTTACAAAATATGGATTTATACCTAAGGCACTAGCAACACTTTTAGGGTTGTGATCTGCCATACCATGGTATTTTAATAATTGCACAAAAAAAGTATGCAGCAAAGTTACTGTAACTACAAACGGGTTGTCTTTGGGGTTTTGTGCAAAATAATTTAAAATGCGGCTCGCCTTCATTACATTGCGTTCTCCAATAGCCTTTTTAAGTTCAAAATTATTGTAATCCTTACTTATGCCAATATTTTCTTCAATATCTACAGCAGTAATCTCCTTCTCTTTGGGCAGCACAAGTTTCAATTTTTCAAGCTCGTTATTAATCTTACTTAAATCAGTGCCTAAAAATTCTACCAATAAACTTGAAGCCTTTGGTGTTATTTGATATCCTTTTCCTTGCAGTACTTTACGTATCCAATCTGCTATTTGATTTTCGTATAATTTTTTACTGTAAAAACAAACTCCTTTTTCCTGAATCAGCTTGTACACTTTTTTTCGCTTATCCAATTTTGCATATTTGTAACACAATACAAGTACTGTTGAATGCAGCGGATCTTTTGCATAAGCCTCTAATTTTTCAATACTGCGCGCAAGATGTTGGGCTTCTTTAACGATAACCACTTGTTTTTCTGCCATCATAGGATAGCGTTTGGCATTGGCCACAATATCTTCTATGGTTACCTCTTTACCGTAAAGCACCATTTGATTGAAACCGCGCTCCCCTTCGGTAAGGACATTTTTTTCAATGTATTCTGAAATTTTATCAATATAATAGGGCTCCTCCCCCATCAAAAGATAAATAGGTTTTACATTACCATTACGAATATCATTGACTATTTGTTTTACTTCATTCATTCAAAAAAAATCATCAAATTTGCGCTATGCTTCCATTGAATTTTCCCGCATATACTTTTCGATTCAAAAATAGCGAAAATAAAGTCCATATTTTTGATGTTATCCGTAAAAAATTTGTTGTGCTTCAACCAGAAGAATGGGTACGGCAACATCTTGTACACTACTTAATCACAAACAAAAAATACCCCATAAGCCTTATCAATGTCGAAAAGCAATTAACAATTAATGGTTTAAAAAAGCGTTATGATGTGATTGTATTTAATACAGATGGCTCCATCAATATTTTGTGTGAATGTAAAGCACCCGAAATAAAAATTACCCAAACAACTTTTGATCAAATTGCACGTTACAACATGAATTTAAAAGCAAATTATTTAATGATAACTAACGGACTAGAGCATTTTTATTGTAAAATGGATTTTGAGCAAGAAAAATATTACTTTCTAAAGGATATTCCTGATTTTAGCCGTTAATTTGCCATCGTTTTGCGTATAGCTGTTGTCATATTAAACTGGAATGGAGAGGGACTATTAAAAAGTTACCTACCATCGGTAATTGAATATTCTGCTGAAGCCGATATTTATGTTGCCGATAACGCATCTACCGATAACTCTGTTGCTTTTGTTAAAGCAAACTACCCATCAGTACAAATCATTCAAAATACAGAAAATGGTGGTTTTGCTAAAGGATATAATGATGCACTTGCTCATATTGATGCCGACATTTTTTGCCTGTTAAATTCAGATGTCGAAGTCACTAAAAACTGGTTACAACCTATTGTAAAAGCTTTTCAAAAGTTACCTAATGCGGCCATTATTCAGCCAAAAATTTTAGATTTAAAACAAAAAGATCACTTTGAATACGCTGGAGCAGCAGGCGGATTCATTGACCAACTAGGCTATCCTTTTTGTAGAGGACGTGTTTTTCAATCATTAGAAAAAGACGAAGGACAATATAATGATGAACGAGAGATTTTTTGGGCAACAGGTGCGTGTATGTTTATTAAAAGTGATGTTTTTAGAACTTTAAACGGTTTTGACGAAGATTATTTTGCGCATCAAGAAGAGGTAGATTTGTGTTGGCGCGCTCAAAATTCAGGCTATAAAGTATATTATGTAGGTTTCTCAAAAGTGTATCATTTAGGTGGCTCAACGCTTAGTAATATGAATCCTAAAAAAACATATTTAAATTTTAGAAATTCATTATTTTCTATAACAAAAAACCTTCCCCGACGAAAAGCCTTTATCATCATTTTTATTCGGTTAATTTTAGATGCGGTAGCCGCTTTTCGCTTTATTTTTCAACTCAAGTTTAGTCACTTCGCTGCCATTCTACGAGCACATCTTAGTTTTTACAAGCATTTTAGAAAGATGTATCGAAAAAGAGAAAAATCTAATTATATATCGAAATATTATATCACAAAATCCATAGTATGGTCTTATTTCGTAAATCAAGAAAGTAAATTTGCAGCATTAGTAAAAGATTAACTATCTTTTGCAAAAACATCGTAAAACAATTTTGTATAATTGTACTACGATCAAAAACCGTCAAATAAATAACAAACATTACAAAAGTAACATTATTATGAAAAAAATGATTTTAGGTGTGTTGGGAGTGACATTATTGTTGTCTTCATGTGTGTCACAAAAAAAATATGCCGAATTAGAAGCAAAGGCTAAAGAGGCACAAGATTTATTGAATTCTGCTACCGTTAAATTAAATACTTGTTTAGAAGAAAAAGCAACAGCTACCTCAAGAATGCAAACTTTAGAAGATCAAAATGCGTTCTTAAAAGCTAATAACCAAGAGTTGATTAACAACATGGGGAATTTAACCACCTTAACTACTAAAGGTGCTGAAAACCTAGAAAAATCACTTGAAAGCCTTCAAGAAAAAGATTTGACAATTCGTAAATTAAATGATGCCATTACAAGAAGAGATTCAGTGAATCTATCTTTAGTTCAAAGCTTAAAAGGTGTTTTGGGTAATCTTGATGATGAAGACATTGAAATCAGTGTAGAAAAAGGTGTTGTTTTTGTTTCTATTTCTGACAAATTATTATTCCGAAGCGGTAGTTACAACGTAACTAAGAAAGCTAAAACTGTTTTAGGTAAAGTTGCTCAAGTTGTAAACAACAAGCCTGATTTTGAATTCATGGTAGAAGGTCATACTGATGATGTACCTTACACAAAAGGAGGCGTTTTACTTGACAACTGGGATTTAAGTACAAAACGTGCTACATCAGTAGTTCGTATTTTACAAAATGATTACGGTGTAGATCCTAAAAGAATGACAGCAGCAGGTAGAGCTGAGTATGTTCCTGTTTCTGCTACTGAGAAATCTAAAAACAGAAGAACTAGAATTGTAGTACTTCCAAAAATCGATCAGTTTTATAGCATGATTGAAGAAGGAATGAAAGATCCTGCAATCAACAAATAAATGTAAGTTACATTACATATACCTTAAAAGCGTTGTACTTCTTGTACAGCGCTTTTTTTATTACAGGTCTTGACTTTTTGTTGAGAACCAAGAATGATGGTTTTTGTGTGATAATGAAGTTGTTATTTTGTTGTATAACCATGTTTAAATTGATGATTTGGTTATCACATGTTGAAATAACCTAAGTAAACTTCATTGACTTGAATTAACAAAACAGATTGTATCTTTGCAAGGTGGAAGACGGAAAGCAAATAATTCTCTTTGATGGTGTATGCAATCTTTGTAACAGCTTTGTTCAATTTATAATTAAACGAGACCATAAAGATGTTTTTCGCTACGCCTCTTTACAGAGTGAAATTGGCAAAAAACTGACTACCGAACGTCATATAGACACCAATACTTTAGATTCTATTGTACTTATTGCTCCACGTATAGCCTATTATGTTAAATCAGATGCTGCCTTAGAAATTGGTATGCATTTAAAAGGTTACCGTACAATTTCATACGTATTAAAACTGATTCCCAGCAACCTACGAAACTACATTTATGATATGGTTGCCCGTAATCGTTATAAATGGTATGGTAAAAAAGACCAATGTATGATACCTACTGCTGAACTACAATCTAAATTTTTAGGGTAGAGTCATATCATTGAAAACAGATAGTTTGGTGACATAATAAACGGCGATAAGTACTGTAAAATTATGAATTCCATGTAGAAAAATACCTGTCAGCAACCCTCCACTCTTCTTCACCCAATACCCCGTAATAATAGCAAAAACAAAGAAAAATGGAAATAGTGCCAGATTATCATGAACCAAAGCAAAAAGAATACCCTGTATTACATTAGCCCCTTTAAAACCCAAATAACGCTCCACAGAGCCCAAAATCACGCCTCTAAATATAATTTCTTCATAGATAGGCACAACCACAGCCACAAGAAAAACCGTTAGTAGAAATCCTTTTTGTGTCATTACCGCTACTATTTCTTCTTGTGCGCTAAGAAGCTCAATAGTACTTGCTACCGTTGTATCTAAGTCAACAAAAAGCTCCAATATTTTTATAAAAAAGCGATTAAATATAACAAACAACACCCCAAAACCAATCATTTGAGCTATGCGTAAATTACTTTTAAAGGTATACTGTAGTTCCTTTTTTCCTAAAACAGTCAAAGTAAATATAGCCATACAAACGACAAACAAAATCATTTCATTTGCCAATACACTTTGATCAACTATCTCATCAACATAGCTATTGCCCAAATCAAAATAATAATTAACCGTACTTTGATATTCAAAAATTAAAATAGTTAGTAAGGTAGCTAAGAGATACATAAAACTAACCACCCAAAAATGCCTGATGTTCCATACGGAATTTAATGTTGCTGTTATGCGAATTTTATTTTTTCTTAAATAATTACCGAGTCCATAAATAGGAAGTATCCATAAATAAGGAATGAGAAATAGTAGAAAGATAAAAACATACAAAAGAAGAAAATGCAAAACTTCTGTAAACTTCCACTGTAGTAACGGATTTTTAAAAAATATGCGCAAGCGCTTGACACCAAAAAAATCATCATAACTATTTTCATGCTGTAGATTGCGATAAGTTGTTAGTGCTATAGTGGCTTCAGAGTGTGCCAAATCATGCTCAACGAGCAATTGTTTGGCGTTTAACTTACCCCATTCTTTTATAGTATCTCTTACCAAAAATGCTCGCGCTACACTAAAATCACCTAAATCAGTCATAACCTTAGCCATTTCAGCATTATCAATGTACGTAGAATCTTTTTGGCGAATAATATCAAAAAGTTCTAGTGCCTTTTGTGGTTCTTTTAAACGTAGTAATAAATTCGCCTTTTGATCCATTCGCCAAATTGCGGTGTCTTTCTCTAGGTTTGGAAGCAATACTTCTTTAGCCAAATCATCTTTACCTTGCTCTTGGTATATTTTTGCTAATTGATATGATAAGTCAAGCGTATTATTTAGGCGCTGCGCTTTTTTGTAATACACCAAAGAACGCCATTTTTCATCTTGATAATAATCGCCCAACATGGTGTTGATTTCGGCAATTTCATAATCTGTCCAATCCTCTTTATGGGTATCAATACGATCTTGAGCAGTTTTTAAAATAGTCTCCTGTGCTTCGCCATACAGATTATTAGCTCTATAAATTAACACTTTAGCATTAGTAGGATACTTTTGCAAAAGTCCCTCAATACACGCTTCTGTTTCATCATATTTAAGGTTGTACTCCTCATATTCATCCCAATACGAATTGCCTATAAACTTGCATAGTTCTATTTGCGCTACTACATTATTTGGGTAGGTTTCTATATAAGATTCGTATGAGCGAACGATATCTTGAAAATTTTGATCCTTAGCGTTTTTCAATTGACTCACATAAAATGTGTGGCTATTTTCAGAACCAAAATCAGGGTTTTGCTGTGAAAACAAACAAGCATATGCGAAGAGGAACAAGTAACAGAGGTAGTTTTTAAACATAATGGTTGGTTGGTAGTATATGTATACTCCAGCTATTTTAAAACCCCAATTTTAAAGTAGCTAGAATATAATAACGCACAAAACTTCTTATTAGTGCCTCTACACTCATTGATACGTATCAGTTACGCAGTTACGGTTTTTCTACGGCAGGTTCCTATTTACATTTACAAACCACTAAAAACAAAACTTATGAAACAGTTATTCTTTTTTCTATTACTCCTTCCATTTCTAATTTTTGGAAATGATGAAAAACTCCCTTCAAAAATTAAAGAAGTTACCGTGTATTTAAATGGAGCGCAGATTACACGCACCGCTAATTGCAACTTACCCTTAGGAACCTCAGAAATAATACTAACAGGCCTTTCGCCAAAAATAGACGAAAGCACCATTCAAATATCAGGCTTGCAAGCAGTTTCTATTTTAGCCATGTCATACGATATTAATTATATGCCTAAAATGGAACAATCTTCAGAATCAGAACCGCTATTAGAACGAACCAAAGTGATTGATTCAAAAATTGGTTTACTAAAAAATAACATCTTAGGCTTGCAGGAAGAAGAGCAAGTGATTTATGCAAACCGTACGCTTGGCACAAGAGCACAAGCCCTGAATCTTGAAAAGGTGAAAGAAATAAGCACCTATTACCGCGAGCGTATCACCGCAATTAAAAATGAAATATTTAAGGCTAATTTGGAAATTAATCGGTTAAATGAAGAAACAAGAACCATTCAAAAACAACTTGCAGCCTTAAACAATGCCCCTGAAAAAGAACAAGGTGAACTAAAACTAAAATTTGATGCCCCCATTGCCAGTCATCTTAAGCTATCCTTTTCTTATCAGGTCAAAGATGCAGGGTGGATTCCTAATTACGATATAAAATCTGAAGCTATAAACAGCCCTATAAAATTAGGGTACAAAGCGCATGTATATCAAAAAACAGGAAATGACTGGAAGGATGTGAGAATTACATTAGCTACAGGAAACCCCAATATGAATATTGTAAAACCGCATCTGGGTACAAAATTTTTAAACTTTACCCATGGATACCAAAATAGAAGTGCACATACCATTAAAAAGTCGAGATATGTTTATAACCCTTCTGTAAAACAAATTACGGGAACCATTGTAGATACCTCTGGCCAGCCGCTACCAGGAGCAAACGTGCTAGTAAAAGGCACTTCAAACGGCACACAAACCGATTTTGATGGGCATTTTTCCCTATCTGTTCAAGAAGGCCAAGAACTGGTAGTTTCATACTTGGGTTTTAATACTACAGAACTGCCCATATATTCTTCTGTAATGAATGTTCGTTTAGATGAAGACAGCCAAGCATTGGATGAAGTTGTTGTTATAGGCTATGGCACACAGAAGAAAAAATCTTATTCAGGAGCTGTTACTACTGTTGCTGCTGAACACCTGCTGCAAGGAAAAGTAGGAGGTCTTAATATTAGAGGAGCAAGTTCCATAAGCGCACCACCCCCACCACAGCAGCCATTATATGTAATTGACGGGCTTATTGCTGATAATTTTGAAGAGGGTGATTTAGATATGAACGAAATACAATCTGTAGAAGTGTTAAAAGGCGCTAGTGCAACAGCCGTTTATGGTAATAGAGGGAGCAACGGTATTATTGTAATCACCACAAAAAAGAGTGCTGTACATGATGATGTTACCCAAACCAAGTTTGTAATAAAAAAGCCCTATTCTATAGTTTCTGATGGAGATATTACAGCTATTGAAATTAACACCTTTACACTAAAAGCTTCTTATGAATATTTTGCCGCACCTATTGTTAATGAAAATGTGTTCTTAACCGCTGCCTTTACCAATTGGGAGCAATACAATTTATTACCGGGTGAGGCTACTATATATTTTAAAGGAACTTATGCCGGCAAAACAACTATTGACCCCTACACCACCAAGAAAGAAATGACTGTTTCTTTGGGTATTGACGCAAACATCACAGTTACCAGAAAGCAAAACAAAAACTTTAAAAGCACCTCGTTTGCTGGCAGCAACCGCATACTAAACAGAACCTATGACCTAGCTATTAAAAACAATAAGGCTATCGCTGTAGATTTAAAAGTAGTGGATAGGATACCTATTTCTCAAAATAAAGAAATTAAAGTTGATGATATAGAAACAAACGCTGCCACCTATGATGATAAGAAGGGACTACTAACCTGGCAACTGAAATTAGCCCCACAAGAAAAAAGTACCCAAAGTTTCTCTTTTGAAGTAAAATACCCCAAGCAGAAACGAATATCGTTATAAGGAGTGTAATGCTTTCCTCAGCGTATTTTTAAGCTAATGAAACTACATAAAAGGGGATACGTGCTACACCTATCCCCTTTTTCTTATTTCCTATTTCTTTGTAGTAAAAGAGGCTGTTGTAGACCAATCACTCCAATTTAAGTTTTGATCCCTATAACGTACCCGCCAATAATAGGTTTTATTTGGTTTTAAGCGGTTGGTTTTCTCGTCGGTAAGGTCATCATCCTTTTGTCTATTTTCTTTGTAATACCAATTTTCATGCTGTTTCCAACTATCAAAAACAGGTTTTGAAAAATCTTTAGACAGGGCTACTTGCCAATGTGCCGCTGCGTGAAACGCCCCGTCATACGTACTTTTAAAAGCAGAGGCTTTTAGCATTGCTCCTGTAATTTTCACTTCACTATTATTTGGTGATATAGGTTGTGGGGCATTAGGTTTTCTTTCTTTTTTCCAAACAGTAATATTGTCCCTTAGTTCATTATTTCTAAAATGCTCTTGATTTCCCCTACTAATTCTTTTAACCGTAAATTTAGGATCGGTAGCACTACCATCAACCTCAACCATTACAAAACCATATTCATCTTGGGTAACCGAAAACTCTTCGTAATCCTTACCCTCAAATTCACCCCAATTATCAATAGCACCTCCCGCAGAAGCAACATTAATCCATAAATGCTTGTGGTTTTTAGACTGTCCTCTAGAATAGCCATGCGTATGCCCAAAAAAATGAATACTAGGCTTCCCGCTTGTAGTTGTAAAATTCTCTAATGCTTTTACTACTTCGCCTGTAAAATCTTCCTCTCCCGGAATCCATAATTCAGATTTGTGTGGATGGTGCAATTGTGCAAATACAAAATCAATTTTATCTTCTTTGGCCGTTTCCTTTAAAAGGGCTTCCAGCCATTGCTTTTGATCCTGTAAATTTCGATAACCATCATTCGAATTTAAACCGATGATACGGGTGTTTCCATAATCTTTGTACCACCAATGTTCTGCATAAGCAGGTGTTCCGTTTTCTGGAAGGCTAAAATATTTAAAATAAAATTCTGAATTTCTTTCGTGATTTCCAAGAACAGGATACACGGGTACTTTTGAAAACAATTTTTCAGCAGGTTTAAAAAAGTAATCTTTCCATTGATGGTATTTTGCGCCATTTTCAACCAAATCACCCGGAATCAATACCATAGCAAGATTATCTGATACTTTACCCCCAAGTTCCTTTTTTAAATACGGCAAAATACCCTCATTTACAACTTCAGAAAATTTGTCTGGCTCATTATGATCGTACTGCATATCGCTCATTGCAACAATATTAAACGACTCATTATCCGTGGCAAATGGCGGTGTTTTGAATTGAAAAATATCAGAAACCATTTTTCCTGTTTTCACTCTGTAATAGTATGTTGTAAACCGTTTTAAGTCCGTAATTTTAACCTCATGAATTCTAGAAGCACTAAAATTTATATCAACCGCTATTCCTTTTGTTTTCTTTCCTAGTTTTGGTGAAAGTCCCCATTCTACAATACTTTCTTCGCCTGATGAGGTCTCCCAAAGTACTTTGATAGTCGTTGGTTCTGCATCTTGTAAATAAGGTTGCACAAGGAGTTGCGGTTCTTTTGTTTGCGCATACATATACCCGATACACAAAAAGCAAATCATACACAATAGCTTTGTTTTTTTCAATGTTCTGTGTTTTAAATTAATAGTTAAGTTATTTTTTTTAGATACTTATTTAAAAAAGTACACTGGTTTTATTTTACCCCTAATACTTTTAGTATTTTACCGTAAACATCGCTATTCTCATAAACTCCTTGAAACTCTTGTGAGTAAGGACCATAAGCAAATATAGGCACCATTGTTGCCGTATGGTCATGGGTCATAAAATCACCCTCAATCATTTTATCTTTCATTTTACCTTGAGGTATACCAAAGCCAGACGTTTCATGATCGGCTGTAATAATAACCAAGGTATTTTTAGTTTTATCAGCAAATTTAATCGCCTCGGTAACCGCTTTATCAAAATCAATTCCTTCAGTTACAATACCGCCCACATTATTGTTATGACCAAAAGAATCTATCTGTGCTCCTTCAACCATTAAAAAGAAGGGCTTGTTTTTCGCATGTAAAAAAGCTATCCCATTTTTGGTTGCCTGTGCGAGTACATCTCGACGTCCGTTTAACACGCTGGGTACTTCATTTGCTGCAATAAAACATCCTACCTTGGCTGCTTTATTATTACCTATAGCATTTACATTATCTAAAATAGTAAAATTGGAAGACTTCCAATCATTCTGAAAAAAATCTGCCCCTCCTCCTACAAATAAAGAGAGCTTACTACTCAGCAAATCATCAGCAATCTGTTTTTCATCAGAACGATCTAATTGGTGCGCATAAAAAGATGCGGGTGTAGCACCCACCACAGCATCTGTAGTAATACAACCAGAGAGAAAACCTTGTGTAAAGAGCTTTTCAGTAATATTTACTAAGGCTTCTTTTGATGTGGCAACACCAATTGCACGATTGTATGTTTTTTCTCCTGTTGCCAATGCTGTACCCGCTGCTGCGGAATCTGTAGTAAAATCATCAGCAGATTGTGTTTTTATAAAGCCGATGCTTTTTAGCTGTGTCATCGTTAACTCCCCACCGTTAGCTAAAGTGGCAGCCGAAATTTGTGACAATCCATTACCATCTCCTATAAGTAAAATAACATTTTTAATAGGATTTTTAGTTTGATCAGACGCATAGGTTGGCGTATATACTTCAGACACCGCTTTATTATAATACGCTCTATGAGGTAATGTTGTTAAATAGGTAGCCGCTTTAAACGGCATGTCAGTATTGATAAAATCAACCCCCATATCACTAAATGCCTTCCAAGCAGATTTAGAATCAGGCGCTCCCCAAAAACGAAAAGGCTTGTTTTGTGCATGCGCTTGATCAATAGCACTTTTTACTTTTTTATAATCACTGGCGGTTAACCTTCCCTTACCATTCCAGTGTGAGAAACTTTTAAAATCCAAACTAACCAATGCCACCTTTTCTTGACTGACCTTATCAGTCAAAGGTGTCAAACTTTGATAATCAAATGTAATATAGTCAGGGTAATTCACGTAATCTACTACCTTAGGACGATTACCCGATATTACAATAGCGACCTTATTACTTGCTATAATTTCAGGATACCCTTTTAAAAGCGTTATTAACGCCTTCATAGTGCTATAGGCTTCTGATTTTATATCAACAAGTAATTGCACCTCTTGTTGCTTACCTAATTTAAGGTCAAGCACTTTCTGTAGCGGCTTCAGGTACAAGTTGCTAAGTGTATGCCCTTTCTTTATTTCAGCTTCGCTATGCGTGGCATACAATGTTTTATTCTTTAAAAAAACATCAACTTCAATAGAATTTAACCCATTGGCATAGGCATTCCAAAAAGGGGCTGTTTGTAAATAATCATTATGTGAGTGTATTTTTATTTGTTCATTTTGCCCCTGTAAAAAATAAAAGGATGACAAAAAAAATACAAGATATACACGATAGAATTTTAGCATAAATAATATTTTAATAAAATGGGAAGGCGCTATACCATACAACACCCTCCCAAATTACACATTAACTCAAACTATTTTGTTTACCATCCGATATTTTGTGGAATCCCTGAAGACTCTACAGACTCATTTGGAATAGGCCACACGTGCATTGTAGTAGGATCAAATTGTGGTCTTGCGGGCCATATTTCCTCCACAGTAAAAGGAGAATCTGGATCTGTCTTATCAGCATGAATTCTACCATAAATAGGTGCTGCATATACATCATCGGCATCACCCCAACGTACTAGATCAAAATGTCTATTGGCAAATTCACCTGCCAATTCAACTCTACGCTCATGTTTTAAATGTTCCATAGTAGCATTTGTAATTGGTGCTAAACCAGCTCTATCACGCACTGCATTCAACGGAGCATCACCATTTTGCCCTTGCATAATTAGAGCTTCGGCTTTTATTAACAATATTTCAGCGTAACGCAGAATAGGCACATTGTATAAGGTAGTAGGATCATTTCCGTTAGAATTAATATAGGTTCCGATAGGGTTTTCAAACTGATATTCATACATGTACTTATTCCATTGAAAGCCTGATTGCGAATTTTCTGATGCATATCGTCTTGTTTCTCCAAAAAACTGAAACTCATCGCCAAATTTCAAAATGGTAATTTCTCTTCTTGGGTCATCATTTTCAAACGCTTCGTAAAGCCCTAATGAAGGATGGTAGTACCCCCAACCATTGTATTTACCCCATCCTTTATTTTCAAGAACCACACCGGGTAATTTACTACCACTATTAAGACCCGAATTAACAGACCAGATATATTCTGAAGTCCAATTGTTTAAATAACTATGTAATTCTCTAAAGTCTTTTGCAGGATTATCTGTATCAATTAAAGCTCTTCCAGAACCTGAATTGGTAACGGCATCACAGGCTGCAACAGCATCGGCATACTTTGAAGCATCATACTGTGCCCAGTACAAATACGTCTTTGCTTTATAAGCCAAAGCAGCATCTTTGTGTGCACGGCCGTAATCATCTTCACTCATTTCTGTGATCAATGGTAAAAGTTCTGCGGCACGATCTAAATCTTCAATAATTTGCGTATAATTATCTATAACACTAGCGGGGCGAGAATAACTACCGGCTTCATCTAAAAAGTTAGCTTCTGTAACAATAGGCACTCCCCCATTTTGACCATTATCACCATAGTGATAGGCTATCCAATGGTAATGAAAAGCACGCATAAAATAAGCTTCTCCAAGAATTCTATTCTTTAAACTTTCACTAATTTCCATATCAGGAACCTTAAAAAGAATGTCATTTGCTCTTCTAATAATCTTATAGCTTTGGGCATACATCCATTTCAAAGAACCTTCATCTCCAGTAAGATTAAAGTTCTTAGCATTGTCTGGGTCTGATTTAATACGCCCAGTAACCATATCATCGGAAACATTGATGTACCAATAAAAACCACGTGAGAACATATCCTCATCTTTCATATAAAAGTATAGGCTATTGGCTGCTTCAATGGCATCTTGTTCTGTTTTCCAAAAATTCTCGTAAGAACTATTCCCTAGGGGTTCTAAATTAGTAAAGTCATCGGAACAAGAAAAAATTCCGAAGCAAGCCACCCCTAATGCGACGCTTACTGTTTTTGCTATTATATTTTTCATTTTTATAAAAATTAAAATGGATTTATAGTTTTAAAGATAGTCCTGCAGATACTGTTCTAGATAAAGGATACTTGGCTACATCAAGACCAATACCACCTACTTCTGGATCTATACCTGTATAATCTGTAATTGTAAACAGGTTTTCTGCTGAAAGATATACACGTAATGATGACCCTTCTAAGAGACCTTTCATAATATCATTTGAAAATGAATACCCCAGGGTAACATTTTTTAACCTCAAGTAAGAAGCATCTTCTAAATACCAACTAGACTGTGTGCCAAAATTATTGTTGTTGTCTTTGGTTGATATTCTTGGAATATCGGTAGCTGTATTTGAAGGTGTCCAAGCATTAAGTACTCTACTATCTAAGTTATACCCTTGTAGAGAAGCATTGTAGGCCACATATTTGTAGGCATTAAAAGCTTTTACCCCAGCAACCCCTTGAAAAATTATGCCCATATCAAAACCTTTATAATCCAAGCTAAAATTAAAATTATACGTAAAATCAGGCTGATAACTACCTAGGTATTGTCTGTCTTCATTATCAATATCGCCATCATTATCAGTGTCTTGAAATTTGAAATCTCCAGGGACTGCATTAGGTTGAATTGGATTTCCATCCTTTACATAAGCATCAATTTCTGCTTGGGTTTGGAATATGCCCAAATAAGGCACCAAGAAATGAGAATATAACTCTTGCCCTACCGTTGATCTATAAGGTCTTAAAGCATCTCTAACATTATTGCTGTCATGCGCAATATAGTCTATACCACTATTGTTATAACCGTCAAGGTTTTCAAGATTATTATTTAGCACAGCAGCGTTTGCTCTTATCGTATAGTGTACATCGCCAATTAAATCGCTATACGCTGCTGAAATTTCAAAACCTGTATTTTTCACTTGTCCTCCGTTTACAAATGGAGCATCTACACCTTGGTGCTTATCTTCTAATCCTTTAAGAATCATATCACGTGTAGTCTTTTCAAAATAATCAAAGGTCAATGACAAGCGATTACTAAACAGAGAGGCATCTAGCCCAATATCAATAGATTCTGATGTTTCCCAAATTAAATCAAGGTTTGACTGTTGCTTAGCGAAAACTCCTTTATCATTTTCTAAACCGTCTTCACCTACAATTAAGGTTTGTGACCCAAGCGGAACATCAAAAGAATAATACCCTACGGAATTAATGTTTCCTATCTGGCCCCAAGAAGCTCTAAATTTTAAATCATTGATAACATCAACTTTAAAGAAATTTTCATCTGAAACACGCCAACCTAATGAAACTGCCGGAAAAATATCAGCCTGGTTATTTATTGCCAAACGCGAGGTTTCATCACGACGCACACTTGCTGTAGCAAAATATTTATTAGCGTAGTTATAGGTAAGTCTTCCTATTGCCGAGGTTAATGCATCTTCATAAACATCGGTCTCTGGATCTTTATGATCAGATCCGTTAGCTAAGTATTGATTAAACGGCTCTTCACTACTAAAACCTTCTGATCGTTGTTTTAGCCATTCGTAGTCTGTAAATTGGCTTGAATAAATAGCAGTTACATCGATATTATGATCGCCAAAAGATTTGGTATAGGTCAATTGATTATCCCATACGCGTCTATTTGTCACACTACTTTCTTGTTCTAGTGAGTTTGTCAAATTGGTTCTCCCTAATTCTGGGATTCTAGGAGAAAATTTCTTTTTTCTCTTATTTGCAATACTATAGTTCAGTGTGGATCTAAATTTTAAACCTTCTAAAATCGTATACTCACCAAACACTTGCGCATTGATATAATCGGTTGGGCTTTTTTGAGTAGGTCTCAACAACAAGGCAACAGGGTTGTATACATCACCATAAGCTCCTGCAAATTGAGACAGTTCAAAGGGTACAACCCCATGAAAAAGACCATTTTCATCACGTACAGGTGCCGCGGACGGAAAATATATAGCATTTAAAATAGTACCTGAATAACCACTATTTGTTTCGGTACCAATAGCCTCAGTACGCGAAAAATATACATTTTCTCCAATGGTAAAATTATCGGAGAGCTTAAAATCAGATTTCACTCTAAACGAATAACGCTCAGATTTTGTACCTAACAAAATTCCTTCTTTGCCATTATAACCAAAAGAAGCTAAATAGTTTGCATGCTCATCTGCACCGCTAATACTGGTATTTACATTTCTTAAAGTAGCTGATCTAAAAATTTCATCAATCCAGTTGGTTCTTGTTACCTGCCCCCAAGGGTTTTGTGCAGCATCATGTGCCGATTGCCGTGCCGTACCGCCATTGTCTGCTGCTAAGTTGTATATATTCGCCTGTTGTTCAGCATTTAAAGGGGTAGGCAAGTTTACAGCGTTTTGAATACCACCGTAGATATCTACACTCACTCTTGGTTTTCCTATTATCCCTTTTTTTGTTTGAATTACAATAACCCCAGAAGCAGCTTGCGCCCCATAAATAGCTGCAGCGGCAGCATCCTTTAATACCGAAACCGAAGCGATATCTTGTGGGTTAATTGGAGGGCCGTAATATGGTGCCCCATCAACAACAGTTAATGGGCTTTCATCTGAAATAGAACCCTTTCCGCGAATAACAATCTGTCCTTTCTCTGTAGGGTCTCCACCTTGTTGAAGTACCGTTACACCAGCAACGTTACCTTGTAAAAAATCAGTAAACGTACTTACTGGTCTACTAGCAATATCATCAATACCACTTACCTGTGAAATTGATGAAGTAATATCGCCTTTTTTTGCGGTACCATACCCTATTAATACCACTTCGTCTAAACTGTTTACCTCCTCGGTCAATTCAATGGCTAAAGTTTGACTCCCAGAATAGGTAATCTCCAAGGTATTGAAACCTATTGAAGATACTGCAATAGTACCTGAGCTCGCAGTTACCTCAAAACTAAAGTTGCCATCAAAATCGGTTGCTGTTCCTTTTGAGGTATCGCCATTAGGAATAATGGTAGCGGCAGGAATGGGCATACCATCGGCTTTAGAGACAACCGTACCTTGTAATACTGTCTGTGCCAGGACACTTGTAGAAAGCGCCAGACTGAATACTAAAAACAAATAAATTTTTCTCATCATTGGTTATAGTTATTAATTTACTACCAAATTTAGAGTCTCAATTTGCTTTTATGGATTAAAAAAGAACCAGAAAGGTGTACTATTGTTTCAAAATAGGCCACAAATATGACCATATTGTTGGACTTTTATTACAGTAATTTTTAGGTAACATTGCCATAATGTCCTGATAATATTAAAAGTCACTTGCTTTTATGCGGTATTCCTTGGGGCTACAGGTATATTTTTTCTTAAAAAGTCTGCTAAAATACTTGGGGTCATTAAAACCACACTCAGCACTTATTTCAGAGATGTTAAGTGATTGATTTTTAAGTAGGTATTCTGCCTTTTGCAAGCGCATAGCCATAACCACATCTGAAGGGGATTGTTTTAATATTTCTTTAAAAGCGCGGTAACATTTAATTTTAGAAACATAGAGCTGTGTAGTTAGTTTTTCAACATTAAAAGAAGCGTCATGCAAATTCTCTTTTATAAGATGCAGTGCTTTATTTACTAGTTTCTCATTCGTAGAGAGTATTTTAGCATCATCAGTTGTAATATTAAACAGTTGCTGTTTTGATTTATTACTTAAATACTCTTTTCGAGTTGTAATACTTTTTAAAAGCCTTTTTTGAATAAAATCTTTACTAGCTGGTAGTTGTATAAACGCATCTACCCCTAACTCTATGGTTTGCTCTTGCAAGAAATAGCTAATTTCTTCTGAAATATAGACCAATGGTAATGCCGTTTGGGTTCCATTAGCTTTTATACTACTTAGCCCTTGTATTAGCTTTTCTGTAATGGGTACATTATACAAAATAACACAATGCAGCTTGGCGTGTTTTGTTGCCGACAACATGGCACCAATAGAACTCTCAAAAACTAAATTATTATGGGGACTAGCCAGCAACTGATTTGCTGTTAAAAAATCACTTTCATCACAAAAAACAAGCATATTATTTTTGTTGTCAGGTAATTTTTTTTCCAAATCTAAATGCTTCCAAACAACCTGTTCTACCTCATTACCTTCAAGATTAATGACAGGAGAAGGCAACTTTAAGAAGATTGTTAGATTTGTATCATGCGTAACAGTCAAATCACCTCCTAAATCTCTAACCAAAGTATTCACCGCTTTAAAATGGGGACTATAGCGCTGAACATTATAAATGTTATCTATCAAAATTTTACTATCAGACAAAATTTCTAGTGTTAGCGACTTCTTTTTGTTACGCACATGAACCTGCAGTGAACTATTTAATGCGGCATATTTTATAATATCATTAAAAAGGTATTTAAAAAGTAGCTTAAAACGTAGGATATCTATTTCGACCCATACATTGGTAATGTTTAAGGTATAATCGAGATCTATGTTTGATTTTGATGTTTTGGCAATTAAATGATCCATCAATTGGCGTACGGTCGGCTTTAATTTTATAGCTGATTTTTTTGATTCACCAATATCCTCCACATGATTAAGATAATCCCACACTTCAAGCAGGTTTATCAATTTACCTGATTGATGCGTAAGCTCTTTTTTAATTTGCTCTTGGTGCTCTACCCTACTGGCACTTTCTAATATTTTTGAAATAGGCTCTTTAAATTCTGAAAGCACGTACGACTTAAATTTTTCGATTTCAAAATCCTCATTTTTTAATTGGTAATATAGCTTCAGTAATTCTTCCTTCTGTTCACTAATTTCTCTGTTTTTTTCATCTAAAGCAGTATTACTAATTATCAAGTTCTGTTTTTGCTGGGTAATAATCTCGGTTCTTTCTGCTATTTTTTGTTCCAAAATTTTCCTATTTCGGGCAATTGCTCTATTTCTCAAAAAGACAAAATAACTTAATGCGAGCAAAAAGATGACCAAAAGCACCGTGAAGAACCATAAACTCTTGTAATAAGGTTTTTTGATGATAATATTAATTCCCTTCTGTAGCTCAGCGTTTTTTTCTAATGAATTTTTAACCGCTAAATTATAATGTCCAGCAGGTAGTTCTTTATATACTATCGGGTTTCCTTTAAAAACATTCCATTTTTCTTCGTACCCAGATAATTTATAGTGTATTTCATTATTTAGGTTTTTTGTAAATGAAACAGGCGTAATTGTAATTTTTATGTCATTTTCTGAATACGCTCTAACGATTTCATCTGTAACTCCTGTTTGACCTGCTATGGTCAGCTTAATTTTAGGAAGTTGTTTCTTTAAATTAACCTTTGTGGGCAAAAAATAGTTCAACCCATTAATACCTCCAAAATACAAAACCCCCTTGCGATCTTGATAATAGGCACCTTCAGAAAATTCTGTCGCCTGCCAGCCTTCATCTGGATTAGATTTCCATATCTGATAATTATTTCTATCAATATTGGCAATGCCTTTTGTCGTACTAATCCAAACTTTGTCTTGATTCAAAATTAGGCTATACACCAAGTGACTGGGCAAGCCGTCTTTCTCAGTAATACTTTTCACCAATCCTTTATGGGTATCATAAACACTAATCCCTCCTAAGCTTGCAATCCAATAATAACCAGAGTTTCTATCTTTAAGCACACTATATACATGGTCACCTAAAATACCTTTCTGAGTATTAATTTTGGTGATTTTTCCCGTTTTCGTATGTAAGGTTACCACACCGTTATTTTCTGTTGCTAAAATTATCTCATCATCAAAAAGAGTCACCTTTCTTATGTGTAAATCTTGCAATTGACGCTGCCCCTTAAAACTTGTAAAACTATTTGTCTTCAAATTAAACTTTGCCAATCCGCCCCAGCAAGCTATCCAAAGTTGGTTTTGTGCATCTTCAAACATAGAATAATGCCTATTATTTGGTAGGTTTTTATGCTGCTCAGCACTATAAAAGCTACTTTTTCCATTTACAATACGAATTAAACCTGCGTAGGTGCCTACCCATATAGAACCATCATTAGCGGTATACAAACTTCGAATTCTGCCCCAATCCTTATTTTCTGTAATCTTAGTAATTTCGTATTTTAGATAACACTTGGTTTCATTACTGTAATAATACAGACCTTGTGTATAGTACCCCAACCAAATGGCTCCGTTAGCATCTTTCGTAATTGCTCGTATAGTTTCATTAGGTAAATGTGGAAATTTAATAGGATGAGCCGTGACAAAACTTATTTGTCTAGATTCTTTGTACGCCATGCTCAAACCTCCATCTTTATGACCTAACCATACATTGCCAAAATCATCTTCGTAAAGTTTTGCAATTTCATTGCTAGTAAAACTATAGCTCGAATAGCGATCATATTGATAATGTTCTATATTTTCATTATTAATATTATCAGGATTATTGGGTATAATAAATAAGCCTTTATTTCTTGTGGCATACCAAATAGTTCCATTACTGTCTTGTAATGATTCATTGATAATAAGGTCTGGATACTTTTCAAGCAACAAATCATCGAATAGCGTAGGATCAGGGAGTTGAACACTTTCTTTTCTTAATTCTTCAAAATGAGTACCATTAAACCTGTAAAATGCCTCCTCCTCAATCGCTACCACAGGGTCTCCTTCATTTGACAACAACAAATCGGTAGGTTGCTTTTTAAATTTAAAATTTCTAAAAGTACCATTACCTCCATATAATCCTACAGACTTATTATCTGTTAAAACCCACAAATTATTTTGTTTGTCTTTGAGAAACTTAGAAACAATATTTCCTGCTATTGAGGTAGAATCACCTGGACTATGTTTGTATATGGTAAAATTGTGACCGTTGTATAAATTTAAACCATCCCAGGTGGCTATCCACAAAACACCATCAGTATCACTAATGATATCATTTACAGAGTTATTAGACAAACCATCATTAGTACTGAGGGTTTTAAATTTAATATTTTGACAGTAGGTTTTACTGAAGAATAGCACTAAAAGAAGAAAAAATAGCTGCTTCATTGTTCGGGTTTGGTTTTAATCCTCTTTTAAAAAAGGACTGAGACTAAAGTACGTAATTCTGATAGTAGAATGCTATTCACAAATATACCAATGTACTTCCGCTAAACAGGTATTCAAAATGGCTAAAAGGAGCTATAATCATGCTAACAACATTAAAGACTTTAAGAATTCAAAAAGTAAGTATCTGGTTATCAGAACTTCGATTAGCCGTTCATTTATTTTCTTTAATTAAATGTAAGAAAAAAGCTACTTAATCGTTGTCCTAATAATACTAAAGTAACAAAAAATAGTATTTATGTTTTACAAATCTACTTATTGGTGTGCCATAAACAAATACTATACACAATCAAGTTTAAGCATTCTTATAAAAACCCTATCTATTTTATGTCTAATTATCAGTTTTTCATGCGAATCAGATGAAATACTAGATACAAAGGAGCCACTTGCCGTGACTGATGAGCAGGAACAAACACCAACAAAACCTGAAGATGAAACTTCTGTTGACACAGAGGAAGAGGATACTACCGGTGAAGAAGAAGAAGAAACAACTGAAGGAGAGGAAGAAACAACCGAAGAAGAAGGAGAAACTCCAATGGACACCACAGTCGAAACAAACGAATTTCAAAACGCACATGAAATCATTGCTGCAATGGGTACCGGCTTTAATCTAGGTAACACCTTTGATCTTAACATACAGGATACAAATCCAAACAACATATATCCAATTATTGACCTATATTACGCAGAAGGAATGCGCCACGTCAGAATACCAGTAACTTGGTTAGATGGTTTTGATGGAAACACCCTTGCCGATGTAAATGGACACGTCAATTTTAGCCATTCTCGTTTTATTCAACTGCAAGCGATTATTGACTATGCTATAGCCAAAGGAATGTATGTTGTACTAAATGCCCATCATGAAAAACCACTCTTTTTAAATTATGATGATTCTCCCGCTTACAATTCACTTTTTACCAATTTGTGGACAGACATTGCAACGCATTTTAAAGATTATTCTCAACTTCTCATATTCGAAGTCCTTAATGAACCACATGGAGTTTTTGGTCATTGGGGTGGTAGCATAAACCCAAAAAGCAGTAATGCCTTACAGCTTACTAGAAAAATTAATCAAGTAGGCTATACGGCAATCAGAGAAACGGGCGGAAAAAACAGTTACAGAACGCTAATGATTTCCACTAACGCTAGGGGAAGTATTTATTTGATAGATGATGTTTACCCAGTTAAAACAAGCTTACCTGGTGAAGGAAACGACAACCACCTAGCAATGCATGTACATACTTATGACCCTTGGGCTTTTTGTGGACAAACAGGAAATAATTCAGCATGGCCTGGGGAAAATTTCTTTACAACTCTTATAGAAAATGCAGCTGATGATGCTCAAGTTTTAGAAATCCCACTTAATATCGGGGAATTTGGAGTCGGTAGGCAATCAAACACCGCCGAAAGAAATACTGATCTTGTACGAAATTATTATAACCTTATACGCAACAGCTGTTTAAACAATAACATCGCCCCTACTGTATGGGATGATCGTGGGTGGTATGGTCTTATCGCCTCCAACACTGGTGGGCAGTATATGTTTACCAATACTATTGTTCCTGCTATGATGATGCCTTAAGCATGTCACTATTTTTAAAGAATGCCTTAAGCTTGTTCAATTTAAATTGAAAAAACAACTTCAAAATAATAATTCCAATGCAGTATACTACCCTATCCTTAAACAGGCTTAGTACACTTTGGCAATCTTCTCCAACAAATATTTAGGGCAACTCATTGGGCGTTTTGTTTTCATATTTACAAAGACAAGAATAACATCAGCAGTAGCTAAAACCTCTCTGCTCTCGTTATATATTTCAAAGCCAAATTCGATCTTAGCAGTAGGTGTTTTCTTTAGCATTGTGCGCACTGTTATAAAATCATCATACAAGGCAGGTTTTTTAAACTGCATTTGCAATGAAACAACTGGGAGCATTACACCATTTTCTTCCATTGTTTTGTAAGAAACACCAAGTTTTCTTAGCCATTCAACACGTCCTACCTCTAAGTATTGCGCATAATTACCATGATACACAACCCCCATTTGATCAGTTTCTGCATAACGTATTCTAAAAGAAATTTCGTCAAAATTCATATTTTTAATTTAAAAAATGATACATTTATAACTCCCAAAAATAGGGGGTGCGAACATGAGAAAAAAAAAAGTAAAATTCAATACCGTTTCATTTTTTTTTTAATTTTTTTGTTCACACCTTTGCTTAACTAGAAAATAAGCATCTTTTTAGATTAAATTTTCTACTACAAAATTAGATTCACTAACCACAAGAATATTAATTAAAGAATGAGTGTTACTGCTACTTCCGTATGGAAAAACTGTTTGGCTTTTATTAAAGATAATATCCAACCGCAGGCATTCAAAACATGGTTTGAACCTATCAAACCTGTTAAACTTTCTGAAAACTCTTTGAGTATTCAAGTACCCAGTAAGTTTTTTTATGAATGGCTTGAAGAGCATTATGTAAAATTATTGAAGGTTGCCCTTACAAAAGAACTCGGTGAGACTGCAAAACTGGTGTACATTATTCGCATGGAAAATACCTATGGTAATCGCGAACCTTTTACAGAAAAAATACCTAGTTCAAACAGAGGAAATCTCATACCTCAGGAAGTAGATGTGCCTATTAAATCAAAAAATCCAGAGCTTAGAAATCCTTTCGTAATACCTGGTATTCGAAATATTAAGATAGAGTCACAACTCAATCCGAATTACAATTTTGACAATTTCCTTGAAGGTGATTCAAATCGTCTTGCTCGTTCAGCAGGAATGGCTGTAGCTAACAAACCTGGTGGAACATCATTCAACCCCCTACTTATATTCGGAGGTGTTGGTTTAGGGAAAACACACCTAGCACATGCTATTGGTGTTGAAATAAAAGACAAATACCCCGAGAGAACAGTACTTTATATTTCTGCTGAAAAGTTTACGCAGCAATATATTGAATCTGTAAAGAAGAATACCCGAAACGATTTTATCCATTTTTACCAATTGATTGATGTATTGATTATTGATGATGTACAGTTTCTTTCAGGAAAATCGGGTACTCAAGATGTATTCTTTCATATTTTTAATCATTTACATCAAAATGGCAAGCAGGTAATACTTACATCAGATAAGGCTCCTGTCGATATGCAAGATATTGAACAACGCTTGTTATCTCGCTTCAAATGGGGTTTATCAGCTGAATTGCAAACACCTGATTACGAAACAAGAATATCGATCTTAAAAAACAAATTGTATCGTGACGGCGTTGAAATGCCAGATGATGTTATCGAATATGTAGCAAAACACATTAAGAGCAACATTAGAGAATTAGAGGGTGCTATTATTTCTTTAATTGCGCAATCTTCTTTTAACAAAAAAGAAGTGACCTTAGATTTGGTGCGACAAGTTGTGGAAAAATTTGTCAAAAACACAAAACGTGAGGTATCTATTGATTATATCCAGAAAGTAGTTTCTGATTATTTTGAAATGGATGTCGCTACTTTACAATCAAAAACACGTAAAAGACATATAGTACAAGCGCGCCAATTAGCCATGTTCTTTGCCAAAAAGTTTACTAAGGCATCATTAGCCAGCATCGGATCACAAATAGGTAAAAGAGATCACGCTACGGTATTACATGCTTGTAAAACAGTAGATAATCTTGCAGAAACAGATAAGCAGTTTCGTAAATATATTGAAGATCTTACAAAGAAATTCTCGTAAACAATAATGATCACTAAGGTTTTAATGGTTTGCCTAGGTAATATCTGTAGGTCTCCATTGGCTGAAGGCATACTACAATCAAAAGTAGACACAAACAGTGTTTTTGTAGACTCGGCAGGAACTGGTGGTTACCACATAGGTAATCCCCCCGACCCAAGAAGTATAGCTGTAGCTCGTAAATACGGTATTGACATTTCAAAACAACGTTGCCGACAGTTTAGTGTTAAAGATTTTGATGCTTTTGATATTATCTATGTCATGGATAAGAGCAATTACACTAATGTTATAGCAAAAGCGAAAACCCAAACTGCCATATCAAAAGTAAAACTGTTACTTGGTGAAATTGATGGAGCAATAAAAGAAGTGCCTGACCCCTATTACGACCAACAAGATGGTTTTGAACACGTTTTTCATTTAATCGACAGCGCCTGTGAAGTCATTACCAATAAATTAAACGCAAGACAATAAGGCTATGAACAAAGAAAACAGTACACGCGGAAAGCTTTATTTAATTCCCACAACTTTAGGTGACAATGAACCTTTGGAGGTATTACCTATTTCTATAAAAAAAACCATTGAGCGTATCGATTATTACATTGTAGAAAATGAAAAAACCGCTCGAAAATTCATCAAAAAAATAAGTTCAGGAAAATCACAGCCAAGCCTTAAAATAGAGGTATTAAATAAATATACCGAACCCCAATCTATTCCTGAGTTTCTAAACCCTTGTTTTGAAGGACATAGTATTGGCATACTTTCAGAAGCAGGCTGCCCCGGAATTGCAGATCCTGGTGCTGACGTAGTTAAAATAGCACATGAAAAAGGTATTCAAGTAATCCCGCTGGTTGGTCCTTCTTCAATTTTTCTAGCACTTATGGCTAGCGGAATGAATGGCCAAAGTTTTAGCTTTAAAGGATACCTTCCTATTGATGCGAGCGAAAGAAAAAAAGCGCTGAAGGATATGGAAAAAATTTCAAGTATTGAGCAACAATCCCAGCTATTTATTGAAACCCCCTACAGAAATGATAAGTTGTTTGCCGAAATGCTTAAGACTTTAGCCAACCATACCCGTATCTGCGTGGCGTGTGACATTACACTTCCAACGGAATATATTGTAACCAAATCAGTAGCCGACTGGAAAAGAACCCCCTTAGACCTACATAAACGCCCCGCTATTTTTATCATACAAGCATAAAAAAAAGCCCCAACGTTTCCGCTGAGGCTGTTCTTATTTTTATGCTATACTATGATATCATTTATATTTTTGCATTTCGCATTGGCGCTACATCAGAAACATCATATCCTGAAAATTTCCGCATATAACCAGCGATGGTAGTTCCATACCCATCTTTCACATCATACCCTCCATACGAGCGCAAGTATTTTTTTACATTTCCAGCTCCAGCCAAATGAGCCGCTGCTAACATACCTGACTCTGTAACTTTAATACCGCCAATTTTTTTACCATCAAAACGCTTGATATCTCTTCTAAGAATCCATTTGTTGCGAGCGATATTAGCTTGAAAAGCTTTTTCTTGCAAAGCAGGGTTGTTCAAAAAATGAGCAGCATCATAAACCCCCATCAACTGCAAAGTACCAATACCAAATTGGTATTTTCCCAAATAGCCCAAAGTATTTGTTGTAAAATAATTCCCTTGTGATTCTTTAAAAGCTAATGCTTCTTTAAAACCAATATAGGAAGTTCCTAAAAAAGGGGGAGCAATTATAGCAGTACTGAATACTACTTGGTTCTTAGGATGTAAAACCGCTACAGGTTCTTCAACCTTAAGTGATTTTGGCACTTCAACCTTTGAAGGCATAAACGCATAACTACAAAAAATTAGCGCAATGATTAGGGGACTTGTTAAACGAATCCACTTTCTCATACATTAGTTTTCTTAAGACTTACAGTAAAAAATAACCTGCTTAAATTTTTGAAGCTGCAAATATACAATTGATTTGATTAAAATTTCAGAAAGAGAATGTTAAATCTTAATTAAATTAATGCAATAAATTGATAATCAAATAAATAGAATCATCTTCTTATTTTTTGTTTATTTATCCACTTGACGTATTGCACTTTATTTTGGTTATGTTGCGCCAAAGTTTCCGCAAATTTATGATAACCAAAATTCTCAACGTTAGCCACCATATACAAGTATTTATGCTTTTCAGCATTTAAAACTGCATCAATAGCTGTAATATCGGGCATGCTAATGGGACCCGGTGGCAAACCTACATACTTATAGGTATTGTAAGGTGAATCTAACTCCAAATCTGCATAAAGCACTCTTTTAATTACCAGGTTAAAATTATTTCGGTGTTTTTTTATGGCATAAATAACCGTAGGGTCAGCTTGGAGCAGCATTCGCTTACGTAATCGATTCAAATAAAGACCAGCCACCCGTGGTCTTTCATCTACCTTCGCCGTTTCTTTATGCACTATTGAAGCAAGGGTAACCACTTCTTTTGGCGTAAGATTCAATGCTTTTGCTTTTGCCAATCGATCGGCATTCCAAAAACGTTGGTACTCCTTTAGCATTCGGTCACGAAATTTTTCTACAGAAGTATTCCAAAAAAACTCATAACTATTCGGAATATACATCGCCAATTTATCAGCCTCATTGAATTTATTTTCCCTCAAAAAAGCCTTGTCTTCAAACGCTTTTAATAAGGTTAGGCTATCTGGCTCAATTTGAGCAGCAATTCTTCCTGCTAAATCAGCCAAAGTTTCTTGGTTATTAAAAGCAACCTTTACAGGAATGTTATTACTGCGTAGCGTATTTACAATATCATTATTGTTCATTCCTTTTTTAATAATGTACTTCCCTCCTTTTACTCTAGCAGCATACCCTTTTTTATTAGCTATTTTCACAAAGCTATCCATATCTTCCAAAAGCGGCTCAAGTACCATTTTTACATCTTCAAAACTATCATTAGATCGAATAAAGATGGTAGCCTCTTCATTATTAAAAGCCGTATTAGGATTAAAAATTGCGCCATATACCATATACGCAAAGAAGCCTCCCACAAGAAGCCCCAGCAATACGATAAAAAGTAAGATCTTTTTTATATACATTAGTTTACTATTTTTTGAAATAATATTTCATTCTTATACTCCCCATTAAAAAATATCCAGTCTTTTTTAGTACCCACGCGCTCAAACCCTAATTTTTCAAACACATGAATACTGGCTAAATTATCTTCCATTACATTAGCATACAACTGCCGTAAATCTAAAACCGAAAATGCATATTTCATGAGCAAGTTTATCGCCTCTGTGCCTATGCCTTTATTTCTTTGTGCACTGTCTAAAACCACAATACCCATACCTGCACGACGATTTTTGGGGTCAAAATCAAATAAATCAATAAGGCCAAGTACCCGTTTGTTATAATCACATATACATAGTCGCAATTGCTTTACCTCATAAATATCACGATGCGCATTATCTAAATAAAATTGCAACACATGCTTTGCGTACGGGGTTACGGTACCACTAATTTCCCAAATATCGGTATTGTTCTCAAGTTCATACAAAAAGTCAAGATCTTTGGGCTCTAAGGCTCTCAAATAAATATGCTCTCCTTGTAATTTTAACATTCAATTTCACCTTTAAAAACCAATTCAGCCGGACCGGTCAGGTTAACATTCTCATAGCCACCTCTATTTTCAAAATCTACTTTTAGCTCGCCTCCAGCAGTGTTAATAGTAATTTCACTTTGTGTAGTTTTTCCTGAGCTATGCATAGCTATAGCTACAGCCGTAACTCCTGTACCACAGGATAGCGTCTCATTTTCCACTCCCCGCTCATAGGTTCGTACGGCAAAAGTATTCTCCGTTTGCTGTTCTACAAAATTAATGTTACTACCACTAGCACCATAAATTCCGTAACGCAATTTTGCACCTTCTTTAACCACCTCAAAATCTTTTAAATCAGATACTAACTGCACGTGATGTGGTGAGCCTGTATCCAAAAAGAACGAATTTGGTTTTACTTTCACCTCTGAAACATCAGTCATTTGCAAACTCACTAAGCCATCTTTTATCACCGCGGTATGCAAGCCGTCTACCGCATTAAATGATGTTTTTTTATCAATAATTCCTAAAAATTTTGCAAAAGCCACCAAACATCTTCCCCCATTACCACACATGGTACTGGGGTTTCCATCGGCATTATAATACACCATTTTAAAATCAAGCTCAGGGTCGTTCTCTAATAAAATTAATCCATCTGCACCAATGCCAAATCTACGGTCACATAAAAAAGCTACCAGCTTTGTATCCCTTTTTGGAAAATGCAAATCTCGGTTATCAATAATAACAAAATCATTACCTGTACCTTGGTATTTATAAAAAGTAAGTGTCATAACAAATTTTTCAGGCGTAAAGATAGAACTTTTATTAAGGAATTTTTAGCAGTTAAAAAGTAGTTAAAGGTAATTTTTCAACTCCTAAAAATAGCTAATTTTGAAGGTGTAACCATAAATGTACTCAAATAATGAAAAGAATTGGAAGTTTACTATTGGTCTCAATTTTTGCTGGAGCAATTACTTTGGGAGCATATAAGTTATTTTTTGAAAATACAAAATACACCATTGTTCAAGCTGACAATAACGAACAAGGAAGTGTTTTTAATACGAGCTTCACGCCTACTTCATCAAAAGGAGCAGGTATTAATGAAATTGATTTTACCGTAGCAGCTGAAAACACTGTAAATGCTGTTGTTCACGTGAAAAATGTAACCATAAGCCACGTTACGAGTCCATGGGACTTTTTTTACGGCTCAGGAAGTGGTACACAAAGAGCACACATTGGATCAGGGTCTGGAGTAATCATTTCTGCTGATGGTCACATTGTAACAAATAACCATGTAATTGATAAAGCCGATCAAATACAGGTAACTTTAAACAACAACAAAACCTATGAAGCTGAATTGATTGGTACAGACCCCAATACCGATATTGCCTTGCTTAAAATAAATGCAGAAAAAAAATTGCCATATTTAGCTTTTGGTGATTCTAACGACACCAAAATTGGTGAGTGGGTTTTAGCGGTAGGCAACCCTTTCCAACTTACCTCTACGGTAACTGCGGGTATTGTAAGTGCAAAAGCGCGAAATTTGGGTAAGGTCGACCAGTCATTTATTCAAACCGATGCCGCGGTTAACCCTGGTAATAGTGGCGGTGCTTTGGTTAACACCAACGGTGATTTAATAGGCATAAACACTGCAATAACCTCTCAAACAGGTTCTTATGTAGGCTATTCATTTGCTGTACCTAGTAATATTGCAAGAAAAGTAGTAGAAGACATTAGAGAATATGGAAACGTACAAAAAGGATTTTTAGGAATAGAATCTTTAGTTGACCTTAGCTCTCCCTATGCGATAGAACATGGAATAAGTGAAATTGAAGGGGTTTATATTGCTAGCGTAAACGAAGAGTCTGGTGCAGATGAAGCAGGATTACAAGAAGGTGACATCATTAAAAAGTTAGATGATATTGCCATTAAAAAATACCCTGATCTTACCGGCTACTTATCTACAAAAAGACCCAAAGATGAAATTATAGTAACCATTGAAAGAGATGGAGAATTACTATCAGTGCCTGTAACGTTAAAAGGACGGCAAACCCTACACATTCCGCATTTAGGCCTTGAGGTTAAAAATTTAACCAAAAAAGACCGCAAACGATTTAAAACCGATAAAGGAGTGAAAATCATTGGTGTTCCAGAATTGTACCGTGGTTATGGACTAGAAGGCAAGGTGCTACTTTCATTAGACAATCAAGAAATAAACGACATACAAGATGCCAAAAATCTATTTGGCCAAATTTCAAAATATCGCAAAACTATTATAACTATGATTAATGAAAAAGGAGAACGGGAACGACTGATTTTTCAATAGGAGATAGTAAATATTTAAAAAACACCCCAATAGGGGTGTTTTTTTTGCGGATTTTGGAATAAAAAAGTTTAAAAATATATAATTTTGCAAAAACTTTGATTATTACAAAATGTCTAAAATAAGAGCTTACGAAAAAGAATTAGCCTTTCAAGCGGATAGAAGAAAAGCTACTACTGAATTTATTAAACTAACTTGTGATTTGTGGTATGACAAAGCCATTGAAATTGTACTTTTCAAAAATCAGATTTTAGATAAAAACGTAAGCGATATAATTCACTTACACGAATATGCAGGAGAGTTTGTGCAAAAACCTATTTCAATATTCGATTCAGTTGAGATACTCAGAGCTATAAACGATATTAAACTACCTCCTTCAAAACTTGACATTGGTAAACTCACCTACGAATACCATGCTGATGACAATAACTTTAATGACGTAAAAGCCTTTGTTATTACAAAGTTGAAAGACGCTAATAACTCCATTGAAATAAAACCAAAAGATGTTGTTCTATATGGTTTTGGACGAATAGGCAGGTTACTAGCCCGAGAATTGATGACAAAAACGGGAAAAGGAAGTCAATTACGCTTACGAGCGATTGTAACAAGGGGTGAAAATACTGTCGAAATTTTAGAAAAAAGGGCTAGCCTTTTACGAACTGATTCAGTTCATGGAAAATTTATGGGTACAGTTGAAACTAATCCCTCAAAAAATGCATTAATCATCAATGGCACTACGGTTCATATTATTAACGCCGAACAACCCGAAAGCATTGATTACACGGCCTATGGCATCTCTAATGCTTTAATAATTGATAACACAGGAGCTTTTAGAGACAAAAAAGCACTCAGCAGGCATTTAAAATCAAAAGGCGCCTCACGTGTTTTACTAACTGCTCCAGGTAAAGAAATACCCAATATAGTACACGGCGTAAATCAAAATGAGTATCACCCTGATACCACTAAAATATTTTCAGCAGCATCCTGTACTACAAATGCCATCACCCCTATTTTAAAAGTAATTGAAGATTCACTGGGCGTTACAAAAGGACATATTGAAACCATTCATGCCTATACCAATGATCAAAATTTGGTTGATAATATGCATAAAAAATATCGTAGAGGACGAGCAGCTGCTTTAAATATGGTCATTACAGAAACAGGTGCGGGTGAAGCTGTTGCCAAAGCACTGCCTTCTCTAAAAGGAAAATTAACCTCTAATGCCATTCGTGTTCCTGTACCTAATGGATCTTTGGCTATTTTAAACTTAGAAATAGAAAACCAAACCTCGTTAGATGGTATCAATACCATTTTAAAAAAATATGCCTTAGAAGGCGATTTGGTTGAACAAATAAAATATTCATTAAGTAAGGAGATGGTATCTTCAGATATTGTTGGCACCTGTGCACCTGCTATTTATGACAGTAAAGCAACTATCGTAAATAAAAATGGCAAAAACATTATACTATATATATGGTATGATAACGAATATGGCTATTCTCACCAAGTTATTCGTTTAGCCAAATATATTGCCAAAGTAAGACGTTACACCTATTATTAAAATCGGTTTCATTTTTTAAAAACTGTTTTTAACATGAGTTTTCATTAAATTATTAAAGAGGTATTTACATGATTTTTTTTTGTAATTGATAATATTGAATTACTTTAGTTCTCTTAAATGATTTTTAACTTCAACACCCATTTTAATGAAAAGTTTTAGAACGCTATTTGTAGTATTTTTTTTACTAGGAATTGCCATTTTACCCGCTCAAGAAACCTCCAAAAAAGAGGAATTATCTTTGGACAAAGGTACTATAGACAGTCAATTTGAATTCCTTTTTAAAAAATCATTTAATTATAATGATAAAGGAAAAAAATATGAAGTCGTACGATCTATTTCTTTAGATAAACTACGTAAAAATGTTTTAGATTCTTTAAAAGGATTCAATGCAAGATCAGCAAAATTAAAAGCTACCATTCAAGAGCATGAAACTACAATTTCATCATTAAATGAAAAATTAGAAGAGACCACTAACAATCTTTCCAGAGTAATTAAAGAAAAGGACAGCATGTCATTCTTGGGTATTTTAGTTTCTAAAGGCACCTACAATACCATTTTATGGTCTATTATAGGAGGTTTATTAACGCTGATGTTGTTTTTTATGTACAAGTTTAGACGAAGCAACACCTTAACACAAGAGGCAAAAACATCACTAGCCGAGGTTGAAGCTGAGTATGAAGATCATCGTCGTAGAGCATTAGAAAGAGAACAACGCATAAGCAGACAACTGCAAGATGAAATAAACAAATACAAAAAAGCTAAATAGTTCAATTTGAATTATTATTGAATTAAAAAGCTCCTTTTTTGGAGCTTTTTTCAATTATACTTATGACAACAATTCGCAAAGCACATAGTGGTGATATTTCGTTAATAGCCCCCTTATTTGACCAATATCGCATTTTTTACAGGCAAAAATCAGACATTGAAGGAGCTCATAATTTTCTTACAAACAGAATACAAAAAGGTGAGTCAATTATCTTTATTGCATTTATCAACAATGAAGCTGTAGGTTTTACACAACTATTTACTTCGTTTTCCTCGGTTTCCATGCAGCCTATCTTTATCTTAAACGATTTGTTTGTTAGTGCTAATCAACGTGGTAAAAGAGTTGGCAGCTTATTACTCTCCGCCGCAAAAGAATACTGTACAAAAAAAGGATATAAGGGATTGGCTTTAGAAACCAATAAAGACAACCCTGCACAACATCTTTATGAAAAATTAGGTTGGAAAAAAGATACCGACGCTTTTCACTACTTTTGGCAATCAAAATAATGCAGAAAATACTTCGAGATGAGAATTGATATTATTACCGTTTTACCTGAATTACTCAAAAGCCCATTTGAAGCCTCTATCTTGAAAAGAGCGATTGAAAAAGGCTTGGTTGAAGTGCATTTTCACAATATAAGAGACTATACAGACAAAAGTTATAATCAGGTAGATGATTATCAATTTGGTGGTGGTGCCGGCATGGTACTCATGATAGAACCTATTGATAAGTGTATTACCGCCTTAAAATCAGAGCGCGATTATGATGAAATTATTTATATGACGCCCGATGGAGAGACTTTAAATCAAAAAATAGCGAATCGAATATCACTGCAAGAAAATTTAATTATTTTATGCGGTCATTATAAAGGTGTTGACCAAAGAGTTCGAGATATGTTTATCACCAGAGAGATATCTGTTGGCGACTACGTATTATCAGGAGGAGAACTGGGAGCTGCCATTTTATGCGATGCGGTAATTCGATTAATTCCTGGGGTTTTAAACAACGAAACGTCAGCTCTAACTGATACTTTTCAAGACAATCTTTTGGCGCCTCCTGTATACACAAGACCTGCTGAATATAAAGGACAAAAAGTACCTGACATTTTATTAAGCGGCAACTTTCCTAAAATTGAAGAATGGCGTGAAAATGAAGCATTAAAGCGAACAGAAAAACTACGCCCCGATTTGTTAAAATAACCACTAAGCGGCCTAGTTGATCTTGTTTTTGCTGCAAAACATCATATTTCTTATGAATATAAGCCTCACAACAGAGGCTCATAATATAAAGTTACTTAAAAAAGTAAAATTCTACTTGCCACATTATATTTATTAACTATTTTTGCACACTGTTAAATCAACCTCTGACGAAAATCGTGAATGTTGGTACAAAACATCATTATTAAAAATAAATCATGGAAGGATTAATCCAATATGTAGAAAACGAATTTGTTGCTAAAAAAGAATTTCCAAAATTCTCTGCTGGTGACACTATTACTGTTTACTATGAAATTAAAGAAGGAGAAAAAACACGTACCCAGTTCTTTAAAGGTGTTGTAATTCAACGAAGAGGCTCAGGAGCTACAGAAACTTTTACAATACGTAAAATGTCTGGTACGGTTGGAGTAGAACGTATATTTCCTGTAAATATGCCTGCACTTCAAAAAGTTGAAGTTAACAAAAGAGGTAAAGTACGTAGATCACGTATTTACTACTTCAGAGCACTTACTGGTAAGAAAGCAAGAATCAAAGAAGTTCGTAAATAAAAGAACTGCGAAAGCAAATAGTAAAATCCATCTTTTGAATAAATTTCAAGAGATGGATTTTTTATACACAATTGTTAACAACTATTGTTAATATAGTGTTAATTATTTATAAAGCGTATTTTTTGTAATTTTTGATATTTTTTGTAACTTTAGAATATCTTAAAAAAGAAAATACTAAAATTTTAGTAAACAGTTTTAGACTATTCAAATAGTTTACGTTCTTTAAATCATGGTTATTTATGTTTAGAAGACAATTATAAAGCCTGACTTAAATTTCACGAACAGCTATTTAGTAGTTAGAAAAAATAAGAACTGTACTCTTTTTTAAACATTGAAAAAGGAAACAAATGCGATCAATGGTTGCCGTTTTATTGTAAGATGAAACAAATAAATTTGTAAACTTTTTCTAAAAACCCATATCAATGTATACGTACAATGATATGGGTTTTATTATATTCAGCATTTTACTATTAAAAAGAAAATACCTCCAAAGGATTATGCCATTATATTTTCATCTAATTAGCAGATAAAACTATACCTGCAAGAAAAAAAATGTAGATGAATTCAAGTTTAATCTAAAGCTAATTTCCGATCAACAATTCTATCAAAATAATCTTTCACAAAAGCTTTACAAGCAATCTCTAATTCATCCATTTCTGCATTTCTATTTCCTATTAGATTATGTTCCAATGCCAAGTCATTGATGGCATAAAAGCCAATAGCCTTTTCTCCGTCAAACGTACACATATAATTCCCCCTTTGTAATCTATACGGTGCTCCACCTCTATTTATAACAAAAGGCTCTACACTACTTTCTCCTACTAAGCTTCTACCCCAACTTCTAAAAGGTTTTGAGTAGCCAACCAATTTTAAAATAGTAGGATAAATGTCTATTTGTTGGGCTAAATCGTTATTCTCTCCCTGTAAACTTCCGTCAGGTTTATAAATCATTATAGGTACAGTATTTCTATTACCAACCTTACCATAGGTATCGGTATAATAAATCTGATTAGCATGATCAGCGGTGATAATAAAAATAGTATTATCAAACCATGGTTCTTTTTTAGCTGCATTAAAAAATTGCTTAAAAGAATAATCAGTATACCCTACACATTGGTGCATGGGAATATTACCTTTAGGAAATTTGCCTTCATACTTTTCAGGAATCACATAAGGCTCGTGTGATGAAACGGTAAATATGGTGCTAAAAAAAGGTTGTTGTTTCGTATCTAGAGTGGTTTTCATAAACTGCATAAAAGGCTCATCCCAAATTCCCCAAAAACCATCAAAGTCATCATCGTTATTATATTCATCCTTGCCATAATAATGATCAAAACCTAAAATATTTCCAAAACCCAAAAAGCCCATAGAGCCATTTGTTGAGCCATGAAAAAAAGAGGTATCATACCCCATTTCATTTAAAACAGAAACTACTGATTGTATTTTTTGCTTAGAATAGGCAGAAGACGTAAACGCATCTTTAAACGATGGTATACCTGCCAGAACTGAAGACATGCCATGAATAGATTTATAACCATTAGCAAAGGCATTTGTATAAATCAAACTATGTTGTGCCAACGAATCTAAAAAAGGAGTATACCCTACATAGTTAGGAATGTTGATATTTTTATTAAACGCCCCCAAATACTCTCGACCAAAACTCTCCGTAATAAACAACACAATATTAGGCTTTATAGCAACCGTGTCTGTATATTTCTTTATCGGTTTAAAATAGCGCTCAACCGCGTCAGAAGGCACCGAATATTTTACTTTTCGAAAAGTATTTTTTTGAAATGTTCTAATAAATGCGAATGTAGTATTCAATACAATATCTGAATGTTCAATTTTTGTAACATGCCTACTTGCATCAACCATATTAATAGGACGCGTGCTTTTTTTGAAATCGCCTCCTCGAATTCCCCCAACTAACAACGTTCCAATAATTAGCATACCTAAAACTGAAAAAGCAATATATCTCAACTTATTACCTGAGAAAATTTCAGGAGTAATACGAACCTTTTTGTATAAGAACATCCATAACCAGGCTATTAAAAAAAACAACAAAAACACATGCCAATAACTTACAAGAAACCTAAAAAACATTTGCAAGCCGTTAGATTCATTTTTAAGCACTTCCCAAACACTAATTGTGGTGCGCGAAAAATTATATTTATAGTAAATAAAATCAACAAAATTTAAAGCGTATCCTATCAAATTAAATACAAAATATACATAAAACAGCATTTTTTGATAAGATGCAGAAGTGGCATTAAAAACAGGAATTATTGACAGTAATACAAAGAGCAAATTCACATACAAAATAGCTGTAGTATCAAACGCTAAACCGTAGTAGCACAGGGTAATAAATTCTGAAAAACCATCTACATTTAAAATATCTTTATTATAAATAAAGAATAAAACCCTAGCGATAAAGTAAAATAAATAGCCTAAAACGAGCCTGTAAAGCAATACTAAATATTCTTGCTTTCTAAAAAATTTATTTAGCAACATAATTTCAATAAAATCAATATATTATACGTACGCAATGTAAATCATAATTAGCATTGTAAGCGCCGCAAGGTACTAAAATTACACCACGATATCTGTTAAGAATATTAGAAGAGTTTTTAATCAAAATATGTGATTGATTCAATGGTAACAAAATAGAAAACAATGAGATAGGTGATAGCAATTATAACGTTTATAAATTCGTATATTTGATTTACTTAAAAAGCCCCTCGGAAAGTATTTGTAATTTTAAAAAGTAAATTTAAGGTATTCTTAAGCTGTTTTTTTTATTTCAGATGGATCTTTGAATACCAAAAATAAAATATTGAATTTAACGTTATATTTAAACTTCTTTAAACTAAAGTTCATGAAAAAAATACTGCTAATAATTTCAGTTACTATCCTTTTGATTTTAAGTTGTACTAATGATGGCTCCCCTGAAACTAATGACCAAAGTGTAGTTTTAACAATTGAGCACGTTACAATCACCAATGCCAACATAGGTGATACGATAACAATTAATGGTGAAAATTTTAACCCGCAAACAACCTACTCTATCGCATTTAATGGAGTTAGCGGGCTGGTAGTAGAAAATAATTTAAGCTATCTAAAAGTTTTAATTCCTGAAAATGCGACATCAGGAAATATAACAATAACTTATGACGGAACTACCAAAACAATTGGAGAAATAGAAATTAATGTAGATCCCATAAGTAAATTATACGTCCACAAGAAAGAAGGTTTTCATAGTATTGTTGAACTAGATTTTAATGATGGCTCTGAAGTTTCAACCATAGCAACATCACTTCCTGAAAATTATTCAAACCCCGTATTTAATGAAATAACAAATGAAATCATCGGCAGCTATTCAACTGGAGGACATGTTGATCCTATCAGCAATGAAATGATTCCATTAGAAGCTTTCTTACATAAAATTAATTTAGAAACTGGTACAGTAACCGAAATAGAAATTGAATCTGCATATTACAAAGACCTTGTAATAAGTGAAAATGGTAAATTATATGCATACAAAAAAGCAGACACTCAAAGTATAGTTGAAATAAATAGTAGTAATGGAAATGAAATTTCAACCATTGCAACTGGCCTTCCCGATTACTATTCAAATATATCATTTAATGAAGTTACTAAGGAAATAATTGGCAACTATTCCAATGGTGGTGTTATAGATCCCATCAATTTTGGCACACCTTCTTTACAAATATTTCATTATAGAATAAGCATTACAAATGGTGAATTAACAGAATCAGATGTAGCACCTTTAGGCTGTTTTCAAGATTTCATAGTCCCTAAAAATGGAGATCTCTATGCATTCAGAATTTATTTAAATTATGCAAAACTAGTTAAACTAGATAACGACGGGAATGAAATTTCTACAGTCGCAACATTTCCGGATGTTCAATTTAATTTTATACCTTACAATACTACCAATGAATTTATTGGCATTAGATATCACAGCCCTTCTAGTTCACGTATTTCCAAAGTTAACATAATGACTGGTGAAGTAATTGAATTGGAAGTACCAGCTCATGATTACGGTGATCTTATAATATCTTATAACTAAACGCAAGCACTCTAATCTATAAAACACATGGTACATCATGCTGTCTGATTGTTTTTGATAATCTCGAGAAAAACAGTTTTTCTCATTATTTAACGATACTAATATTTTTAATAAACTAGGCTTCTCAACCATTATTAGATTTCAAAAAAATCAAATACAACAACCAACACTAATTAATGCCTCGGTAGAAATACACGCTTTTTTATAATGAACAGTATTTTTTGATGATTTTTTATTAATTTTTTCAAGGTGATACTTTAGTAACTAGTGATAAAAAGAGAACAGGAAAGGCTCAAAAAGAAACAAATTCACTATTTGGGGTTTCCAACCAAACCCTAATTATCTGTAATCTTTCACAAAGCCCGTATAAATCATATACAGCGCTATTTATAACGTTTATAAAATTGTATATTTGCTCCGCTTTAAATAAAATTCAAAACGACAAATGCCGAAAATATTATACACTAAGACAGACGAAGCGCCCGCTTTGGCTACACAGTCATTTTTGCCCATCGTAAAAGCTTTTACAAAAACTTCGGGCATTGCTATTGAAACAAAAGACATCTCATTAGCAACACGAATTATTTCCACTTTCCCTGATTTTTTAACAGAAGATCAAAGATTGCCCAATGATTTGGAAGAATTGGGTGAAATGGCAAAAAATCCAGATGCCAATATCATCAAACTACCTAATATCAGTGCCTCTATTCCGCAATTAAAAGAAGCGATAGCTGAATTACAAGAAAAGGGATATGCCCTACCCAATTATCCTGATGAGCCAACAACTACTGCTGAAAAGGAAATACGATCTCGCTATGATAAAATAAAAGGTAGTGCAGTAAATCCGGTACTTCGTGAAGGAAACTCTGACCGTAGAGCGCCAAGAGCTATTAAAAACTACGCCAAAAAGAATCCACATTCAATGGGACCTTGGAATGCAGACTCCAAAACTAACGTGGCAACTATGGGTGCTGGTGATTTTCAGGCTAATGAAAAATCAATTACCCTAGCAGAAGCTACCGATGTTAAAATTGAATTGGTACAAAAAGATGGTGCAGTACAAACCTTAAAGGAAAAAGTTGCTCTTTTAAAAGGAGAAATTATTGACGCAACGGTAATGAATAAAAAGGCATTGATAGCCTTCTTGAAAGAGCAAGTTGCTGCTGCAAAAGAAGAAGGTGTTTTGTTTTCATTACATATGAAAGCAACAATGATGAAGGTTTCTGACCCTATTATTTTTGGTCATGCCGTGAAAGTCTTTTTTGAAGATGTATTTGCAAAACATGCAACAACTTTCGAAGAATTGGGTGTTAACCCTAATAATGGTCTTGAAAATCTTTTAAACAAACTAAATGAGCTTCCTGCTGAAAAAAAGGCAGAAATAGAAGCTGATATTCAGCACGTAATTGATAATGGGCCGGCTTTGGCTATGGTAAATTCTGATAAAGGTATTACCAACCTTCATGTGCCCAGCGATGTAATTATTGATGCTTCAATGCCTGCTATGATTCGTAATTCGGGTCAAATGTGGAACAAAGAAGGAAAACCCCAAGATACCAAAGCGGTAATTCCAGATAGTAGCTATGCAGGTATATATACCGCTACTATTGATTTCTGTAAAAAACACGGCGCTTTTGATCCTACAACCATGGGTACTGTACCAAATGTAGGACTGATGGCACAAAAAGCCGAAGAATACGGGTCGCATGATAAAACTTTTGAAATACCAGCGGATGGTGTTGTACGTGTTACAAACGCTTCTGGCGATACACTAATTGAACACACCGTAGAACAGGGTGATATATGGCGTATGTGTCAGGTAAAAGATGCCCCCATTGAAGATTGGGTAAAATTAGCCGTTACTAGAGCTAGAGCATCAAAAACCCCTGCTGTTTTTTGGTTAGATGAAAACCGTGCACATGATGCTGAACTTATAAAAAAGGTAAATACCTACCTACCTAATCATGATACTACGGGTCTAGATATTCGAATTTTATCTCCAATAAAAGCAACCGAATTCACCCTTAAACGTATTAAAGAGGGTAAAGATACGATATCGGTTTCTGGTAATGTACTTCGTGATTACTTAACAGATCTCTTTCCTATTTTAGAAGTAGGTACGAGTGCCAAAATGCTTTCTATTGTTCCGTTGATGAATGGTGGTGGGCTTTTTGAAACTGGTGCAGGAGGCTCAGCTCCTAAACACGTTGAACAATTTATTGAAGAAGGCCATTTACGCTGGGATTCGCTAGGAGAGTTTTTAGCTCTAGGCGTTTCTTTAGAGTTTTACGGAGAGAAATATGGCAATAAAAAAGCAAAAGTTTTAGGCGATGCTTTAGATAGTGCTACCGAAAAATTCTTAGACAATAACAAATCACCTTCGCGTAAGGTTAAAGAATTGGATACCCGAGGCAGCCATTTCTACTTAGCGTTATACTGGGCTGAAGCTTTGGCAAATCAAAATGATGACCATGATCTAAAAGCGCTCTTCAACACTGTTTTTCAAAACTTAAATAGTAAAGAAAAACAAATTGCTGATGAACTAATTAATGCACAAGGGGTTTCTCAAAATATAGGCGGTTATTACCAACCTGAAGCCGATTTAGTAGCGCATGCAATGCGTCCGAGTAATACCTTAAATTCAATTCTAGAGCAAATCTAGGAGGAACATAATTCAAAAAAAGACCTTTGCTTAATGAAATAGCAAAGGTCTTTTATTTTATGCTTATGACGGCAATACAACAAGTTCATTTCAGCTGTTGACTGGTATTGGTCGAAAAAAAATGTTAATACCATTATATTAGCTACATTTCTCCTTATTTTTATAAAAAAATTGTGGCGGGCTTACAACACGCTCCTACATAATCTAATGCAGTTTAAATGAACCTACACAGCAAAGCTTTCCTACTTGTATTCCTTAGCTTTTCCTTTTTCTGTTTTTCGCAACAAAAGTACACTTTAAGCGGTGTAATTTCAGAAGCTTCTAGTAATGAAACATTAATAGGAGTCACCATTGCAGTTCCTGAATTACGAACAGGAGTAACAACAAATGAATATGGCTTTTATTCCCTTACCCTACCCGAAGGTGAATACCAAATTCAAGTAAGCTATTTAGGATTTCAAAGTATAACACAAACAATTTCGCTAACCCAAAACCAGCAAATAAATTTTTCGCTGGAAGAACAAGCCGAACAGCTTCAAGAAGTTATTGTTACCGATGATGTAGAAAAAATAGATATTAGAACACCGCAAATGAGCGTGAATGCTATGTCTGTTGAAACAATTAAAAAAATTCCTGTAATACTAGGAGAAGCCGATGTCATTAAATCCATTTTACTACTCCCTGGGGTTACCAATGCTGGCGAAGGAGCTTCTGGTTTTAATGTGCGTGGGGGTTCTGTTGATCAAAACTTAATTCTTTTAGATGAAGCCATTATATTTAATTCGTCGCATTTATTTGGCTTTTTCTCTGTGTTTAATCCAGATGCTATAAAAGATATAAAACTCTACAAAGGAGGTATTCCTGCGCGATATGGCGGTAGAGTATCTTCAGTACTAGATATATTCCAAAAAGAAGGAAATAGCAAAAAAATAAAAGTGAACGGAGGTATCGGTGCCGTTGCTAGTCGCCTGTTGGTTGAAGGGCCAATAGTGAAAGACAAGGCCGCTTTTTTAGTAGGTGGAAGAGCTTCTTATGCCCATTTATTTCTGCCATTATTTAATCAAGATAATACTGCTTATTTCTATGACCTTAATACCAAATTGAGTTATAAACTCAATCAAAAAAACAGTATCTACTTATCAGGATATTTTGGAAGAGATGTATTTGGAATAAGTGACAGTTTTGTAAATACTTATGGTAATTCTGTGGGTAATTTCAGATGGAATCATCTGTTTTCTGATAAACTATTTTCAAATTTATCATTAATTTATTCGGACTATTACTATGGTCTTAAACTTGATTTTGTTGGGTTTGATTGGAATTCTGGTATTCAAAATTTCAATTTAAAATACGATTTAAAGCATTATTTGAGTGATAAATTTCAAATCAACTATGGTCTTAACAATATTTACTACAGTTTTAATCCTGGTAAAATAGCACCGAGCCGTTCAGATTCAGGTATTACAGAAAATCAACTCATTAAAAAATACGCCAATGAATTTGCTGCCTATATTGATGTTGAACATGATATTACCGAAAAACTAAGCATGGGGTATGGCGTTCGCTTCAGTAATTTCATCCGGCTTGGGCAAGATTCATTTAATAAATATGAAAATGACAACCCTGTAAAATTCAACGCAATATCCTCTATATATGAGCCAGCAAAATCAATTGAAACTGTCCAAAACAAACGGAGTGAAACTTTAGCAACTTTCAATAATTTTGAGCCTCGTGTATCACTTTCTTACTCACTTAACAATAGTAGCTCTTTAAAAGCAAGTTACACCCGCCTAGCGCAATACCTACATTTACTTTCAAACACTAGCTCCCCTACTCCTTTAGATGTATGGACGCCCAGTGGCCCTTATACCAAACCACAACTGTTAGATCAATATGCCTTTGGTTTTTTTAAAAATATTAATGAAAATGACTACTCCATTGAAACCGAGGTTTTTTATAAAAACATAAAAAATAGAATTGATTATATCGATGGAGCAAACCTTATTGCCAATGATGCTATTGAAACAGTAATTCTTAATGGAAAAGCTAGAGCTTATGGATTGGAGCTATTACTGCGAAAAAATACGGGCAAGTTTCAAGGTTGGTTGGCGTATACCCTATCAAAATCTGAACAAAAAACACCAGGCAGACCTACTGACGGCACCAATACTACCGTAGAAACAGGTATAAATTTTGGGGAATGGTATAATACACCTTATGACAAAACGCATGACATTTCACTATTTGGAAGCTATGATTTGAACGATAAATGGAATTTCAACACTAATTTTGTTTTTCAAACAGGCCAACCTACCAACTACCCTATTGGCCAGTATCAATTTCAAGACCTTACTATACCGTATTATGGACTTAGAAATGAAGAGCGTTTGCCTGCCTATCATCGTGTGGATATTTCTGCAACCCTTACACCTCGAAAAAATATAAATAAAAAAGTTAAAGGTGAATGGGTTTTTAGCATTTATAACGTCTACGGAAGAAAAAATGCGGCTTCCATTAATTTTAGTAGAAACAATATAACAGGAGATAATGAAGCGGTACGTACTTCAATTTTTGGAATAGTACCAGCAGTAACCTATAATTTCAAATTTTAATAACTATGAAAAAAGTATTTGCAATACTTGGTATACTAGCTTTTTTTGGATGTGAAGAAGTTATACAAGTAGAATTACCTACAGCTGAACCGAGACTTTCTATTGATGCTTTGGTACGTGTAGATACCAGCGAAACATTGACAAAGGTTCAAATAAAAGCCAATACTACCAATGGCTATTTTGATGATGTAACCCCGGCTGATTTAACAGCTATTCGTATCGTGAATGCGAGTTACACCCCCAGCAATCAAGCCGATAGTAATACCCTTACACTTACTAAAACAAGCCCGGGAGTATATGAAGCCGAAAAACGCACAGAATTTTTCACCAATGGTGAGCTTCAGCTCATTGTAGAACATGCTGAAAACCGTTATGAAGCGACCACTAATTACGTGCGCTCTACCCCAATTACTTTTTTAGAACAAGGAGATGAAGTACTTTTCGATGATGTAGAAACCGAAATAAAAGTAGCATTTCAAGATCTTGAAGATCAGAGTGATTTTTACCTTTTTGACTTAGATTTTGGTGAGTACCTAGTAACAAATGACGCATTTTACGAAGGGCAACTATTTCAATTCTCTTATTTTTATGATGCAGCCCTTGAAGAAGGTGATGAAGTTACCATTAAACTTTTGGGGGTAAATGAGCCTTTTTTCAACTACATGAATCAATTAATTGTTCAGGCAGGCGGAGACCAAGGGCCTTTTCAAACTCCAGCAGCCACAGTAAGAGGAAATATAGTTAAGAAAAACGCTAGTGCAAATAATACGAATGCTAACGATTTAGCCTTAGGGTATTTTGCTGTTTGTCAAACTTTCAGCAAATCAATTGTCATTGAGTAAAATTTTCTTGAAATAGCCCCCTAATAACGGTTTTGAAAAAAAGTTGTCAAATGTTGCTCTAAAAGATGAGATGCATTACTCATGTTATAGGCCAATGATTTTGAAGGATCTTTAATTGCTATAACAGCATCTAAACCTAAGGTTTTAAGGGTTTGTTTGTCGATTTCTAATTGTCCGCAAACGGCAATCACAGGAATTTGATGCCGTTTACCGAGTGCCAAAACCCCTTTTATTAATTTTCCATGCAATGTCTGATTATCAAATTTGCCTTCTCCTGTTATAATGTAATCGAATTTTTTACGAGCTACCAAATTATCAACCTTAGTAAGCTTTAAAACAAAGTCAACACCTGATACAAATTCAGCATCAAAAAACACCTTTAATCCGTAAGCAGTTCCTCCAGCAGCTCCCGCACCGGGTATAGCTGCCATATCTTTAGCATAGTGCTTTTTTACAATTTTTGATAATTGCATGAGGCCTTTATCTAAAGTAGCTATTTCTACAGCTGTAGCTCCTTTTTGTTTTCCATAGATATAAGCAGCACCTTGTTTACCAAAAAGTGGATTATCTACATCATTTATAGCAAAAAAAGAAACCTGCTCTAAGTTGGTAACATCCGCTTTTTTTTGAATTGATTTTATATGCGTAAGATTCCCTCCTATTGGTTGTAAAGGCTCTCCACATTCATTGAGAAACTCGTAGCCTAGCGCATTTGCAATACCAATACCGCCATCGTTGGTAGCACTTCCGCCTAACCCTAAATAAACGGCTAATGCCCCCTTTTCAACAGCATGTTTCACTAATAAACCAGTACCATATGTAGACGTATTCATCACATTACGTTCATCAGTAGTGAGTAGCTCTAAGCCAGAAGCTTTTGCTAGTTCAATATAAGCACGCCTCGATGAATGATCAAACAAATAAGTAGCCTCACACGCTCTACCAAGCGGATCAACAGTAGCAATGGTAATTGCCTCACAAGCCACATGTTTACTAATAGCATGTAAAAACCCATCACCGCCATCAGATGCTAAAACAGTATGTAATTCACAATCTGAAACCGCTTTTTGTATCCCTTTTTGCATGGCTTCAACTGCTTCTTCTGCAGTTAAAGATCCTTTGAACTTATCTGGAATTAATAAAATGCGTAACATAACCTATCTTATGGCTTATTTGAGTTTAGGGTTTTAAATATACATCTAAATGCATACTTTTATCAGCATTATAATAAAAATTAAAAAATGCGAACTGATAAAGATTTATTAATCAAAGGGCTAAAACATATAGGCTACACCGTAGGCTTAATGTTTCTCGCACCAATAGTACTATATCAGGCTTTTAAAAATGAAGGGCATCCATTTTTTTGGCCAGTTGCCATCGTAGGATTTATGCTAGCAATACTTGCCGTTGGAATGGGTTTTTATGCCATAAAAATCATTATGGACGCTCTTTTTAATAAGAACTCATCGTGACTTTTGCTTTAACTGCAAATAATGCATATTCCATACTGACTTTGTCATTTTGAGTTCTGCCACTGCAATGAAACAAAAAAAACAATCTCATTGCTGCACAAAAGCTATAATTCTCGGTTCCAAACAAAACGTCAAAACAAGTGCTAAAAAACAACCCTTTTATAAACGTATCATTTTTAAAATTAACCAAATAGAAATCAGCAACCTATGTATATCAAAAAAAACTTTGGCTTAAAATCGATCTTAATATTTACTGGTGCTCATTTGTTATGGATTGGCATTTGGTCATCTCTTGTTGCGATAGTTTACCAATTTACATCCTTAAAAGAATGGCTCATTATACCATGGTTACCTCTATCTGTAATAGGTACCGCCGTTGCCTTTTATGTAGGTTTTAAAAACAATAGCGCCTATGATCGCCTATGGGAAGCACGAAAAATTTGGGGTGCTATTATCAATGGTAGCCGTACTTGGTCAACTACGGTTAAAGCTTATATAAGCAATCAATTTTTAGCAGAAAACCTCAGTAAATCTGATTTAGATTTTTATAGAAAAAAACTTATTTATCGTCATATTGGCTGGCTATACTCATTACGCAGTCAATTACTTATACCTACCGCATGGGAACATATCAACCAAGGAAAACATGTTAGCAATACAACAAAAAAACGAAGAGCTAGTTTTGGTGTTGGTTTACATGGTGATGATATTACCGAAAAACACCTACGTAAATATTTACCCAAAGATGAATATGAACGTCTTATTAATTACAAAAATACCGCTACGCAAATCATTGATCAACAAAGTCAAGATTTAAAGGAGCTGAGAGAAAAAGACATTATTGAAGATTTTCGTCATATGGAACTTCAAAAATTATTAGCAGATTTTTATACCTTTCAAGGGCAATGCGAGCGCATTAAAAAATTTCCGCTACCTAGGCAATACGGTAGCATGAGTTTAGTTTTTGTTGGTATTTTTATCTTTCTACTTCCTTTAGGTATGGTTTCTGAATTTGCAAAATTAGGTGAATTTGGTGTTTGGTTATCCATTCCGTTTACTATTTTGGTAGGCTGGGTATATGTCATGATGGAACTTATAGGTGATTACTCAGAAAATCCTTTTGAAGGTATGGGCAATGATATTCCTATGCTTTCATTATGCAGAACCATAGAAATAGATTTACTTGAAATGCTTGAAGAAACCGATTTACCAGCTCCTATAGAGCCCATTAATGGTATTTTGATGTAAACTGTTTTACCTGAATAGCTCGATTACGTTACTTAAAATGTGTCTTTTATTCTAAAAAACATAAGGCTAAATGGCACACAATTACATGGTCAGTTACTTCAAGCTATACTAATAGGCATCAAACGGTCACCGCGAGATTCAAATACCTGCGAAAAGGCAGCATTTCTTTATAAATTGAAATAAGATATTCTTTAAAGTCGTCTTTAAAAACCGCTGCTGTTGTAAAGGTATGTGCAACAGCGAAAGTCTTGTTTCTAAGCAAATCTATATGCTCATGATTACTAGCAAAACCTTTTGGGGCGTTCTTTAGTTTTTCGTCTTCATATAAACCGCCAAAACAATTTTTAAATGATTTTTTATCAAGAATCTGCTTTAGTTCTGCTCCGTTATAATCAATAGCGTCACGTACGCTACGTAATCGTTTTGCATCTGGGCGCCATAATCCTCCAGCAAATAACGACCGTTCAATCCCAATTTCTACATAAAAATCAGCTGTATTAGGGCGTTTGTCGAACCCTGCCCCAAAATGATCTTTATAAACAGGCTTATTGGGGTGAAATAATAAATTATTATTGATACGGTTTATTCCTTTTTTACCAGGTGTATCATAATAAGCATCATCAAGATTGGCCAAAGAACTATTTATATCATCAAGCCACGCAATATAATCATCACGAACCGCTTTATACCATTTTCGGTTAGCGTCCATCCATTCTTTGCTATTGTTTTTTTGAAGTTCTTGAAGAAAATTTATCAGATTTTTAAAATCCATCTATTCAAACCGCTTTATATATTAAACTCACTACTACTCTGCTTGTAGCATTTTTAAAAAAGTATCAAATTCTTTCTTAAACTCCACAAATTTATCACCTGTAGCAGGGCCGTTAAAACCGGTATGTATTTTTCTAACATTACCTTTTTTATCAATAAATATTGAGGTAGGGTACGACAAAACTCGATTCAACATGGGTAATTTTTGTTGTGCAAGTTCTTTGTCCGAAGAACCAAATTGCGCAAGTAAAATAGGGTACTCCACTCCTATTCGCTTTCGTAATCTATCAATACTTTTAAGCGCATGGTCTTTTGTTTTGGCATATTCAAAAGCCAATGCTACAAATGCTACGTCTTTTGGCGTATTCTTTTTATTATAATCAACATAAAACTTGGTTTCATCCAAACAATTCGGGCACCAAGTACCCATAATTTGAACTACTACCACCTTATTCTTAAAACGTTCATCTTCTAACGAAACCATAGTACCATGCTCATCAGGAAATGAAAAAGAAAATTTGTCATATCCCTTTTTCAAAAAAGTTAATGAATCTGCATTGGGTAACTCAAACACTTCATTTCGCTTTGCAACAAAAGGTTCCTTAAAATGATTACCTGAATAAAAAGTACCATTTAAGCTGCTATCAGTAACCTTTGCAGTAAATAGAAAGGCATGAGCTCCATCAAAAGCAGATAGTTTTAATGAATCGCCACTTACAACTCCATCGAGATATCTGTAATCTCCAGTAGTTGTTCTAAAAGTACCCGTAACCTTATTTTCTCGTTGTAAAAAAATACCTTTTGCCATATAAGAGTCATCCGTATTAGGTGAAAATTCTGTTTCCCAAATACCCGATACATTTTCTTTTGCTGGTGTAGTAACTTTAAATCGTTCTTTTATTCCAAAGGTAGCCTTGAAAGGAACTATGCGGTCTAAACTATTTTTGATGAACTGCCCTTCAATACTGTTTTTAGTGAATTTACCTGCAATATATCCCTCAAAAACTGGTGTTTTTATACGAATTGAGTCGTTACTAATTTCAATCTCATCAACAGCTATGCGCTCGGTAGCATTATAAATCTCCATTTCATATGCTCCCGACGTATTTTTTGTTAATTTAAAATTGAATGGTAATTTCTCGTTGTCCATGACCGCTAACTCCGCCAGCCACATACCCTCAGAAAGTGTGTGCTTTTTTTCCTTTTCACAAGAATAAAAACCTAAAATCAATACCAGCGCTAAAAAAAATCTTCGCATAACTTTATAACTATATTTAGTCTTAAAAACAACAACAAATTACTGTGATAAATAACTCATAAACACCTCAAATTACTCTTGGTATCTATGCTACCCTGTTTTCAATAAAATAACATGGATAACAACATCAACTTACCGCTCATACGATACCTCAAACTGAGGTCTTTACCCAATTTTATCTCTAAAAACACGGTTACAATGCATTAAAACAGATTAAGTACAACAAACTTAATGTATTATTGTGATACGGAACAAGACCATGAATACTAAAAAAAATAAAACAATTCAGATAAGATGCTGTTGAATGTATTCACACATTGTTTTATCTTTACCCCCCTTAAAGATAATTCATGAATATTTCATACAACTGGTTAAAACAATTCTTAAACATCGATTGGGATGCCGAGCAAACAGCCAACCTTTTAACAGACCTTGGTCTTGAAGTTGAAGGAATCACGCCTTTTGAATCTGTAAAAGGAGGCCTCAAGGGAGTAGTCGTAGGGCATGTTCTTTCCTGCGTTCAACACCCTAATGCCGATCGTTTAAAACTCACAAAGGTTGATATTGGTGCTGCTGAGCCCATTCAAATAGTGTGCGGAGCACCAAATATTGCACAAGGGCAAAAAGTACCTGTTGCAACCATTGGTACTACCTTATATGCCGATGGAAAACCATGGCCTATTAAAAAAGGTAAAATTCGTGGTGAAGAAAGTCATGGTATGATTTGTGCCGAAGACGAATTAGGACTTGGAAAAGGCCATGATGGTATTCTAGTTTTAAATGACGATGTACAAGTAGGTACCCCCTGCGCTGAAATTTTTGACATTGAAAACGACCAAGTTTTTGAAATAGGGCTAACTCCAAATAGAGCAGATGCCATGAGCCATTTTGGTGTAGCTCGTGATCTTAGGGCTGGCTTACGACAAAAAGAAATTGAAAAAGAACTCATTACCCCGCCACTAAGTAACTTTAATATTACAGACAGGTCTTTAAAAATTGATGTTCTTGTTGAAGATAGTAAACTAGCACCACGCTATTGCGGTATAACACTAAGTGGTCTTGTTGTTGCACCATCTCCAAAATGGCTGCAAAATAGATTGAACGCCATAGGAATAACGCCAAAAAACAACTTGGTTGATGCTACCAATTATGTTTTACATGAACTAGGGCAACCCTTACACGCTTTTGATGCCGATAAAATAAGTGGCAAAAAAATCATCGTTAAGCGTTTAGAAAAAGGAACAAAGTTCACCACTTTAGACGAAGTGGAACGCGAACTACATGAAGAAGATTTAATGATTTGTGATGCTGAAAAACCGATGTGTATTGCCGGCGTATTTGGAGGTTTACACTCTGGAGTCACAGAGCGCACCACGTCTATATTTTTAGAAAGCGCATATTTTGACCCAGTTTCTGTTCGAAAAACAGCAAAAAGACACGGCCTCAATACGGATGCTTCATTCCGTTTTGAAAGAGGTATTGATATTGAAAATGTAGAATTTTCGTTGCGAAGAGCCGCCATGCTTATTGCTGATATTGCCAATGGTAAAATCACTTCTGATGTAATCGACCTCTACCCTAATAAAGTAGCAGACCATCAAGTCTTTTTAAATTTTGAGAAGACAAATAAGTTGATAGGACAAGAGATTCCGCGAGACACCATAAAGTCTATTTTGTCTTCGTTAGATATTAAGGTTATGAATGTTACTGAGGCTGGTCTTGGCCTTATGATTCCTTCTTATCGTGTTGATGTACAACGCGATGTTGATATTATTGAAGAAATACTCCGTGTTTTTGGGTATAATAATATTTCTTTTACTGAAAAGCTAAAAGCTTCCATAGCCCCAACATCAAAACTTGAAGATTATAAAGTACAAAACGTTATTGGTAACCTGCTAGCATCAAGTGGTTTCTTTGAAATCATGACAAATAGCCTTACCTCGCCTGATTATGTACAGCTTTCTGAGAATTTGAGTGAAGCACATGCTATTACCATGCTTAATCCGTTGAGTAATGACCTTTCGAGCATGCGCCAATCAATGCTATTTTCAGGGCTAACCACTATTTCGCATAATATTAACCGTAAAAAACAAAACCTCAAACTTTTTGAATTTGGAAAAACATACCATCAGTATGGTGACAATCGTGTTGAAAATAAACACCTAAGTTTGTTTTTAACGGGTAATAAAAATGAAGCAAGCTGGAAGACACCGATTGAAAAAACAGATTTCTTTTTTTCGAAGGCTATCGCCAAAAGTGTTTTATCTCGATTAAGAATCAATAAAATCACTAGCTCGCCAGTAGAAAACGATATTTTTTCTGAAGGTATTGTCTTGAAATCTGGCAAAAAAGAAGTGGCCGTTCTTGGTATTGTAAACAAAACTATTTTGAAAAAGTTTGATATCAAGCAAGAGGTTTTTTATACTGATTTTAATTGGGACAACATACTAGAGTCTATTCCAAAAGAAACTATTCTTTTTAAAGAAATTTCAAAATACCCTGAAGTAAAAAGAGATTTTGCGTTGCTTCTTGATTCAAAAACCACTTTTAAAGAAGTGCATGACATCGCTTTTCAAACCGAACGAAGATTGCTTAAAGAAGTTAATCTTTTTGATGTTTACACAGGTAATAAGTTGCCTGAAGGTAAAAAATCATATGCAGTAAGCTTTACCCTGCAAGATGACAAAAGTACACTAACTGATAAACAGATAGATAAAATTATGCAAAAGCTAAAATTCAAGTATGAAAAAGAATTAAATGCTGAATTGCGCTAAGCTGTAATCAACCAGCTTTATCAAAGAATACGAGGCGTGCTGTTATTCAACAGCATGCCTCGCATAATGTATCTATTGACCCTAAGGGTTCTCTATCAAAATTATATCTCGCTACTGGGCAATATTACCGTGTCTATTTCATGAATAACACCGTTGCATTGGTTAGAATCAGCATTTATAATTCTTGCGGTATTTCCATATTCATCAACAAGAATAATATCAAGACCATCCATTGATGCTATCAGTTTATTACCTTGTACCGTAGTAAATGAGGCCTTGCCTCCTCCCCTGCTCATTGCCATTAAAATTTTGGAGGCTGAGAAATTGCCAGCAATTATATGGTGCGTCATTAAGGTCTGTAACTTTCTTTTATTAGCAGGAAGCATTAACATTTCAAGGGTTTCCTTAGACAATTTTCTAAAAGCCGTATCTGAAGGTGCAAACACGGTAAAAGGACCATCATAACTAAGAATATCTTCTAAGTCGGCAGCTTTCATACCCGCCAGTAACATCTTGTAATTAGCAGCAGCTTTAGTGTTTGAAAGTATCGATTTTTCAGGATCCATTTCCATTTGCTTCTTCAAACTAGCTTCTTGAGCCATTGCGCTAATAGCAAAAAACAATCCTACTAAGAACATCAAAAATGCCTTATATTTCATTTTGGTTATGGAAGTTTTACTCTTGGTTATTGAATTAGACGAAAAAATATATTGATATTGAAATAGTCTGCCAATATACAACATATGAGACACTTGCAACAATTATTAGCACAAGCAATTAAAGAAAACTAACGATTTTTTTCTGCATATATTTTGAGCTTAAAAAATATTATTAAAACTAAATTGTTAATTTTGAGTCAATAGGGTTTAAAGGAGAAGAAAATGGTACTAAAAAAAACAAATATTGAAGCGCAACTAGCTTTCACAAAAAAGAATTCGCTACAGGCTGAAAACTTACTTAAAGAAGTGCACAAAATTCTTGAAGCAGACACTCAAAAAGAAGAACGCATAGTCACGGCTATAGCGCATAGTAAACCTATAGCTGAAAACCCTTTTAATTTTGATTTACTTGAAACCGCCAATATCTATCACATCACCCATATTAAGCACCTATGCATTGATTACCGCCTACGGTTTTTAGATTCTAAATATTTTAAAGGTGATATTCCGCAAGAAGCGCTAGACAAAATTAAAAAACTTGAGCATGAACATGCAATTACTATAAATGGTTTTAAAATAATTGCGCCGTCAAAACTATTCAAATTAGAAGATAAAGACGACCCCTTGTTATTTGCGCCAATAGGCAATGGATATTTTTACCTCATACATAAATGGGGTGATGACCTTCACCCCTTACGAAAGGCTTTTGCTTGGCCATTTAAAAACATCGTCAATTTGGCAATCTTGGTTTTGTTACTGAGCTTTTTCCTTACCACTTTGATCCCTGAAGGCCTATTTTCAAAAGAAAGTACTCTTGCGCAATTTGGCATTTTGTTTTTCTTTACCTTCAAATCAATAACAGCTATTGTAATTTTTTACGGTTTTGCGTTGGGTAAAAACTTTAATTCCGCTATCTGGAATAGTAAATATTTTAATGTGTAATTTAAGCTAACAATTCTTAGTGTCTAACAATCAATACCCTACGGTATCAGTTATCAGGATGTAAAGTTGTAATCGGTATCAGTGTGGCACGGGCTGTAGCGAAGATGTTACTTGCCAAAGAGAAAACAACAGTAGTGAAAATTCGTGTATTAAGGGAGGTTTTTTTAATAAGCATTAAGCGGAACTAAATAAGAGCCAAAAAACACATACAACAAGATAACGAATGTGTTTTGCATTCTCACCATATGCTCAAGTATTATGATTGCATTTTGCTACAACCTAAAACGATAATCTTTCTTGCTACATTAGTATGTGTAACGCTTTTCAATTATCTATAATTTCAAATGGAATTCCATCTACATCTATGTTATCAATAAAGGTAAGTTCAGGTGCAGGTTTGATACGCAATAATCCTCCTTTATTTACTCCTATTTTTTTGTAGCCAATTAATATGAGCCCATTTTCTTCATCAAAACCTACTGCTGTTGCAGTTTCTATTTGAAATTGAACAGTTCGTTTTGCCTCCGTTAAAAAATTTTCAAAGGCATATAGGGTGGTTAAATTACTCGAAAAATCATGTACTGCTGGTATCTTTGAATATATACTATTTGAAGGTGATACTGCTGCATAATACATTTTTCCCGCTGCATCAAAATGATTCGACTTTGCATTTACAAAGTTAGGGTTAGTACCATCTGTATAACGAATGTAACTAATAACCAAGGTACTTAAATTTAAAGTAGCATGTAATTCGTCATAACTTATAACAAGCTCATTATGTGCATTTGTAAAAATACGTTCTGCATCGTAGCCTAGTTGTATTTCAAAGGTTATAGTATTCGTTTGTAAATCCATCACAAACAAACTATTTTCATCAGACACCAATTCATCGAGGGTTAAAATGAATAACTTATCTCCTGCTACGACCAAATCTTTTGGCTTTTTTGATAGGGAAATTTCAACAAAATCAACATCAGTAGATTGAGTATCAAACACCCGTAACATATAGGTATTTGTATTTTCGTTGGTAACAACATAAGAAACATATAGGGCATTATTTTGTTGGGCAATGGCTGTTACTACAAAATCACAAGCAGATAAATTTTCAAAAACCACCCATTCATTAGTGACATCAGTACTAAAATCATGGCTGGTTATCACTCCTGTACAATTGTTGGTCTTATGGTATTGAAGAAAATTAGCTCCTTTGAGGATACTAAGGTTTGGTATAGCCTGTTTTTTTAAGTTCGTTGTTTTGGTAGTTAGCAAAACCGTATCTGCATTAGCCCCTAAAACTTGTGTTGTTACTATACCGTCTTTATTTAAAAGCAGGGCATAATCTGAGAGCACTAGCGTACTATTTTCGCTTTCTCCTTCTGAGGTGGTCGTATTTTCAGATTTTGAACAACTAACAATTATAAGTGCACAAAGCACCCCAACAATAGTGTAGGTTTTCATACTGTAAGGATTTGGGTTACGCTTAAATTTCAATCACGCATTAGAACTTGGCAATCCGTTTTAAATAGCAATACAGCATGGCCTTTTCTAGTATTTGACATGACATCACCAAGGATAACATTCAAATAACAGCGCAACCGTATATTTCACAGCAATTTAAGAACGGTGTAAATTCAATTTAGTGATTTAGGTTATTTATTTGGCAGCAACGTACATTTTGTCACGCTGCTCTTTTAATGCCTTATCAGACATATATTCATCAAACGTTAAATACCTATCTATATTGCCCTTAGGAGTTAGCTCTATAATTCTATCAGCCACCGTTTGTGCAAATTCATGGTCATGTGTAGTAAACATAACCGTACCTTTAAAATTCTTTAATGAGTTATTAAAGGCGGTAATACTTTCTAGGTCTAAATGGTTTGTTGGTTCGTCTAGCATCAAAACATTAGCACGCAACATCATCATTCTACTCAACATGCAACGTACTTTTTCGCCTCCAGAAAGCACAGTACATTTCTTTAAAGCCTCTTCTCCACTAAAAAGCATTTTACCCAAAAAGCCACGAATATATACCTCTTCGCGCTCTTCTTCTGTTTTTGCCCATTGGCGTAACCAGTCGACCAAACTTATGTCTTGCTTAAAAAAACCTGAATTATCGGCAGGTAAGTATGATTGATTGGTGGTAACACCCCATTTAAAATCGCCCGTATTTGCACTTTTATTACCATTAATTATTTCATAAAAGGCTGTTGTAGCACGAGAATCTCTTGATATTACCGCTACTTTATCACCCTTTGCTAAATTGATATTTACATTTTGAAACAATATATCACCATCTTCTGAGGTAGCAGATAAATTCTCAACATTTAATATTTGATCTCCTGCCTCTCTTTCACGGTCAAAAATAATTGCTGGATACCTACGACTTGAAGGTTTGATATCATCAATTTTTAATTTAGACAACATCTTCTTTCTAGAAGTGGCCTGTTTACTCTTTGCTACGTTTGCGCTAAAACGTGCAATAAACTCTTGTAGTTCTTTTGCTTTTTCTTCTGATTTTTTATTCTGCTGCGCACGTTGTCTTGCAGCTAATTGACTACTCTCATACCAGAACGTATAGTTACCAGAATAGTGATTTATTTTACCAAAATCAATATCAGAAATATGCGTACATACCGCATCTAAAAAATGCCTATCATGCGATACTACGATAACGGTATTTTCATAATGCGCTAAGAAATTCTCTAACCACTGTATGGTTTCATAATCCAAATCATTGGTAGGCTCATCCATTATCAATACATCTGGATTACCAAATAATGCTTGTGCTAACAAAACCCTAACCTTAAGCTTTGCATCAATCTCAGCCATGGTAGTGAAATGCAAATCTTCAGCAATACCAAGATTTGAAAGCATAGCTGCAGCTGAACTATCTGCATTCCAACCGTCCATTTCTTCAAATTGCACCTGTAACTCTCCTATTCTATCGGCATTTTCATCACTATAATCTGCATAAAGGGCATCAATCTCGGTTTTAAGAGCGTACAAAGGCTTATTTCCCATAACAACAGTTTCTAAAACCGTTGAATCATCATAGGCATTATGGTTTTGCTCTAAAATTGACATGCGCTTACCAGGCTCTAAATGCACATGACCCGATGTGGGTTCTTGCGTACCCGATAATATTTTTAAAAAGGTAGATTTACCTGCTCCATTAGCGCCAATAACACCATAACAATTACCTTGGGTAAAGGCTACATTTACTTCGTCAAATAAAACTCTTTTACCAAATTGTACTGACAGATTTGAAACAGATAACATAATTTTTATTTTAAATTTCGTGCAAAAATAAAGAAATTAAACGCATGAAACATACGAACTTGACAGGGAGTTTAAAAAAGGTATAAAATCAACGTAAAAGCAGCGTGCCACACCTTTTTAATCAGCTGTAAATAAAGTGATTAATCAGTACATACTTTTTTTATAAACCAAGCATAAGCCCGTATCACAGGGCTAAAACCTACCAATAGACGCAATGTAAACCACACTACATTTTTGCTGCAAACTTCTTCGATATACTAGAGCGTAACTTTCGTTCATAATCTTCTTCGAGCCATTCTTTATAATTTTTAGTATTATTCATAATGCAATACGAATATTGACGAACTCTAAAGGTGATTTCTTCTTTCAATTGTTTGGCAAGTATACGCGCTTCAAATACATCTTCGGCATTTTCTACACATATTTGGGCATGTTGCTCAATGCTATTTTCTAAAACTGTTTTTGATTTTAATCCGAGAGCGAATACGCGTTTATACTCCTTTTTAATATCAAAATCTACATTTTCAGACTTTGCAAATTTTGCGCGCAATGCTTTAGGCATTTCGTACACAAATTCTCTTTCAATATCCTCATCATTCTTTATGTTTTCTAAAAAGAAATCGGGGAAATGAAAAATTTCTTGCCAATCTATAGGGGCGTTCCACATACCAAAACGTGCCACATTGTTACCCATATCAATGACGGTAAATTCCTTCTTATTTGGCAGTACACGAGACCCACGACCAATCATTTGAAAATAAAGTGTTAATGAACGTGTAGCTCTATTTAAAATAATTGTCTCTACTGAAGGTTCATCAAAACCAGTAGTTAAAATACTCACCGAAGTTAATATAGCATCTGGCGTATTAGAGAACCAATCTAAAATTTCACGCCGTTCGGCACTACTATTTTTATTATCTAAGTGACGAATATTATACCCTGCCTTTTTAAAGGTTTCATATACATAACGCGACGTATTGATTCCGTTATTAAAAATTAACGTCTTAGTGCCTTTTGCAATTTCGGTATAAGCCGTCATCAGCTTACCCAACATGCTTTGATTACCGTACAATTCATCAGATGATTTCACGGTATAATCTCCGTTTATACCCAGCTTCAATGTCTGTAAGCTCACATCATAATTGTACACATTGGCTTTGGCTAAAAAGTTCTTTTTAATCAATGATGCTATAGACTCTCCCACAATCAACTTTTGATAGTTGTTTTTCATGGGCAACTTAATATTGGAGCTCAACGGTGTTGCTGTAACACCCAAAATTATCGATTTATCAAAATACTTAAATAGCTTATTAAATGAGTTGTAGTGAGCCTCATCGATAATCACTAAACCAATATTGTTTATCTCAACTTTTTCTTCTTGTAAGCGATTGTTCAAGGTTTCTACCATGGCTACGAAACAAGTATATTCATCTTGATCGCGCAACTCTTTAACTTCGCTGTTGATAATTTTATTAGTAACCCCAAAACCTGTAAGCATTTTTGAGGTTTGTACACTCAATTCTATACGATGTGTAAGAACAACTACTTTCTTATTTGTTTGTTCAATATATCTACGTGCAATTTCTGAAAAAACTACTGTTTTACCTCCGCCTGTAGGTAATTGATATAATATATTTGCGGCCTCTTCTGATTCTTCAAAACACTTAAAAATAGTGTTCAAATCTTCAATTTGATAATCGTAGAGGTTCTTTTGTTTTTTATATTTTGATAATTCCAAAAAGGACAATGATTTTAATTTTGATTAAACTTGAATGAACTAGTGCCGTATTTAGCCTCAATTATGTAAAAAAACCTGTAAAAAGGGTAATTTTACAAAACTAACAGATTTTTGTAGTTGAACGAAATATTATTGAAGTATTCGTACAAACTAATACCGTAAAAACTAAAGTGCTACAGGTTTTTATTCTGACTAAACAAAGTATTACCCATGCAGGAAATGACTGCTATTGGTACAGTAAGCGCTAATATTGAAGGTTTTTTGGCTTAAAAAGTAAAACAGCCTTTATGTAAGAGAATCTTTCAGAGAAAAAGAGACAAGAATCAAGACTATTGAGAAAAAGAGACAAAAATCAAGAAACAGGACTATTGTACGTCCCTGTTCTTTTTTCTAACAGTGTAGCGGTATTTATTCTTGATTCCAGCAGTGCAACGGTCTTGTTTCTTGATTCTATCCTCCCCTGCTCTCTGTCTTCTGGTTTCAATGCATATCCCCACTGGAGACCATCAAACAATGTACATTATCATGTTTCCACAGCCATGTTGCGGGGCATTGATTGGTAATTTCACCAGACAAGAGCTGCTTGGCAACCACTTCTTTTCCTTCACCAGAAACTAGGAGGATAATTTTTTTTGCTGACAAAATATCTTGCATACCTAGTGTAAGTCCGTGAACAGGTTTTGCCGAAGTTTTAGCGACCATGTCATGTTCTTGTGATTTGAGAGACAAGTTAGCCAAATGGCAATGCGGTTGAAGTTCATCTGCAGGCTCATTAAAACCAAGATGACCATTTTTTCCTAAACCTAAAATACAAAGGTCAATTGGTCCCTCTTTATCCAACACTTCTTGCATACGCTTACATTCTGCTGCTATATCATCAGCTTCGCTATTGAAATTAAAATAGCGCTCTTTTGCAACCTCAAGTGGGGCTATGATTTTTTCTTGCGCATAGCCATTACAGCTGCCTTCATTAGAGGGTAAGCCGAGCCATTCATCTAACAGTAAAATGCGTATTTTATCAAATAAACTTCGCTTGCGTTGTGCTTTAAGTGCCAAACCTTCGTACAGCGGTAAAGGAGAGCTCCCCGTAGCGGCACATAGTAATAGTGACGGATTTTTTGTAATTTCTTCAAGTACCAATTCCGTTGCTTTTTCACTCATAAGCAAGGGATTATCAAAATAAGTAATTGTCATATTTCTTGTGTTTTTGCCCTTTCAACCAGTCGCAATGTTAACCAACCGCTCAATATTCCTATGGCAGCCAATACTCCAGCAATAGTGTAACTTCCTAGCACTGCGTGACCCACGCTAAATAAAATACTATTGAGAAAAACTACACCAAAAACAAAGCCCAACCATGTATCACGTGAACTACTATGATCTACATATTCAGGTAATTGTGCAGCTATGGGTCCCCACCATCCTTTGGGGCGCACTTGTTTATAAAATGTGAGGAGTTTTTCATTGGCAACAGGTTTGGTCATAAACGTTACGATAAGACTGATTAAGGTGCACAATAGTAAAATAACTGTTGCTCTAATCAGTGCCACATCATCTTGATACCACCTATTTACCATATTCAAAACCGATTCTGTAACCCAGCCTAATTGATAGAGCCATTTTATCCATAAAAATCCATTTGCCAAGATTAAAGCAGTAATCATACTTGTAATTTCAGACCATGCATTGATTCGCCACCAAAACCAACGTAGCACGAGAATGATGGCTATTCCTGATAAAATTTCTATAATATAAATCCAAGCGCCAGCAATACTATCCATTTGCCATGCAGCGGCAGCCGAAAGGAATAATAAAAGTACAATACTAATACGTGATGCAAGTAAATAATGGCTTGCAGTCGCTGTTTTATTGATGAATCTTTTATACAGGTCATTCACCAAATAAGAACCTCCCCAACAAAGGTGGGTATCTACCGTACTCATAAAGGCAGCCATAAAAGCAGCTACTAACAATCCTTTTAAGCCAATTGGTAGTACAGCATTAATCATCATTGGGTACGCCAATTCAGGATCAGCTAATAATGCTGGTGAAGCTTCAGAAATAGGTAGCATTACAATAGAACCCAAACCAACAACTATCCACGGCCAGGTGAGAATGACCACTCCTGCCACAGCAAACCATAATGATGCTTTTATCGCATGTTTTTCATTTTTAGCAGAAAACAAACGCTGTACAATATACCCATCACCTTGTGCCTGCCCAAGCCATAAAACGCCAATAAGACAAATAAACGACACTACCTCTATGATGCCCACATGCGACAAATCAGGAAACATATCTAATATTCCTGGGGGAGCATCGGCACTTGCAGCTATTTTTGTTGCCAGTGCTGTTGGCCCTCCTACTTTTACTAAAATTATAATCGCTAATAGTATGGTACTAATTGTACCTGCCGAAAAATGAAGCATATCAAGTATTACAACCCCCTTAATACCAGAGGTAAGCGTATGAATAAGCGCAAAAGACAGGGTTATAATTAAAGCAACCTCAGCACTCCATCCCAGCATAATACTAGAAAATTTAAGCATGGCAAGCATGACCCATCCTAAAGAAATACAGTTTCTAAAAACCCCAAAAAATATAGCGGTAAAACCACGTAGTATAGATGCCGATTGACCGCTATACCGCAATTCAATCATTTCGGCATCTGTCAATATTTCTGATCTACGCCAATATTTGGCATAAAAGAAAACCATCATCATGATGCCCGTACCCAAATACCACCAAAGCCAATTACCGTAAATTCCTTTGGTACGTACCAAGGCTGTAACAGCAAGGGGAGCATCAGTAGCAAACCAAGTAGCGGCTATTGAAGTACCTAGTAACCACCATGGTAAATTACGACCAGCAACAAAAAAGTCGGTGATATTTTTAGACTTGTGTTTTGCTACAAAAAAGCCAATACCAATAGTAAGTAACATATAAGCAATGATTACTACCCAATCTAGCACTTCAAGACCCATAGGTTACGTATTTAAATGAATTAAAATTTGAAAATTGGTACATTTTATCATAGTTACTATTTTAAAACAGGTAACACTTCCTTTTGTAAACCTAACATTTCATTACACATTTCTACTGCATTGCGATATGAATTTACGGTAGGCTCAATAAGTATAGCTTGTAACAATTTATCTCTAGATTCTTCTGCATACGCTTCTACCAATAACTTATGGATACTCGCATGTAGGCGTATAGTTGCCGCAATCCCCTCTGGAATAGGCTCCATAGCAACGCCTTTTATTCCTGAAGCATCACAATAGGCGGGTAGCTCTACCACCAAATCATCGGGTAAGTTAGGAATAGCACCTTTATTAGGAATATTTACCGCCTCTAACCATTGTTTTTCATCACTTATAACAGACTCCATGATTAAGGTAGCAATTTCACCAGAAGACTTAAAACTACCATCTTCATTTTCTAGTTCAATTTCTTCAGTAGACCCCACAGGCAAGAGTTTTTTACTCCAATCTTTTGTCCATTCTCGTTCATAATCTACAAGATCAACAGTATACACGCCTTCCGGAATTTGGTTATTTTCCCATGGATGCCCGTCATAAGGATCATAGAAGAATTGCAACTGCGGAATTACGAACTCCTCAGCCCACCGTAGGTATTCTCCATAATGATTTGCTGCCGGTGATGGCCACTGACCAAATCTTCTGAATAGAATACGCCCCAAAGCCAACTCATGCCATTTTGCCAACCAATCGCCTTTTTGCTCAATCTCTCGTAATTTTGGGTATAAATCTTTACCCGTAGACTTTTCTTTAATTTCTTGAAACCATGTAAAGTGATTAATACCACAGGCTTTAGTTTCTAAATTATGTAAAGGCACATCAAGCAGTTCTGACAACTGGTCGCGCCCCATAAAAACACCGTGGCAAAGACCTACTGTTTTTATTGATGTTAATCGGGTTACCGCCTCACATATCTTATGCTCGGGATTTGAAAAATTTAAAAGCAAGGCACTGGGGCATAACTTTTCCATGGTCTGAGCCAAATCCATAATAACCTTAATATTCCGTAGTGCATGAAAAAGTGAACCTACTCCTCCATTTTCACCATACACTTGCTTAAAACCATATTTTCTAGGAATATGAAAATCTTGTGCCCAATACACATTACGATCTTTTTCTAGGGCGCATATTACAAAATCAGCATCTTTAATTGCTTCATCTCTATTTGTAGTGGCTATTATTTTTGCCTTTCTATTCAGTTTTTCATTCACATATTCACCATGTTTTACAACGTGATCTAAATGCGATTTTTCAATATCCATCAAATGAATTTCCAACCCGTTTGCGGTAAGGGTGTTACTCATAAGAATATCTTGAACGATTATAGGGCCAAATTGTAAACTACCAGCGCCGATATATGCTATTTTTGTCATAATAAATAAATGATGGGTTGTCTTAAAATTATGTATTGCTCAAAACTAAAATAGATTACCGAATTAATTCTTGTAAATTTCCACTTATGATTTGTAAAATTTGAAAAATCACTAGCCTATGATTAATGAATATGATCTTAAACACCTGCGTTTTGATTTAAACGAAACCAAGCCGGTGCAAGTAATCTTAAGAAACCACCAAGACCTTAGCGATAGTTATTTTGATATGCACTATGCGTTTGAGATTGGCATTCTTATTAGTGGGCGTATGCAACGAGAATATTTTGATTATCAAACGGTTATAACACCTGGCGATGTGTGGTTTTGTGGCATGTGGGAACCCCATGGATTTTCGTTATTAGAAAGCCCGTGTGAGCTGGTAGTGTTGGTTGTAGACCCCAAATATTTGCTGCAACATACTTTTTTAAGTCATCATACAGCAGCACCTTTTCAAGTACCTCCAAAATTACGCCCAACAGCAACAGCAAAAAACAAACATGAAATTGTTGCATTAGCGCAAAAGATAAAAACGCAATGTGAAAATACAGCGCATAACGATTGGGCAAAACTGTACTTATTTCAACTACTGCTTACGCTTATTGAAGACTGGGAAACCCCTGTAGAAGTAGAAGATATAGCCTTAAAAGAAAATATACAAAATGCTTTGAAGCTTGTTTTTAATAAAAAAAGGCGGATTTCAAACGAAGAGGCTGCCGCCGCTTGCCATATGTCTGTTTCAAAATTTAGAAGAACCTTTAAATCGTTAATGCAATGTTCATTTTCTGATTTTTCATTGAAATACCGTATTCGTGGCGCCATGGCACAATTAAAAAAATCAAACGAGACTCAAGAAGCCGTTGCCCTATATTGGGGCTTTACCGATGCCAGTCATTTACATAAATATATTAAAAAATTTGAGTAACAAAAAACAGCCTTGCCTATCTTCACACTCCCTCTCAGCCTAATTTATGCAAACACATAAAAACCGTCATTTTAAACTCTACAAACCTTTTGGCATGCTAAGTCAATTGGCATCAAATAACACCCGAGAAGTGCGCAAAAAGCGTTTTTTAAGTGAACTATACCCTTTTCCTGAGGGCAGTATGCCTGTAGGCCGTTTAGATGAAAAATCAGAAGGGTTATTACTGATGACTACCAATGGTAAGCTAAGCGATACCATTAATCGTGCAGGTATTGAAAAAGAATATTACGCGCAACTTGACGGCCTCATTACCGATGCCGCTATCGCCCTATTACAACAGGGCGTTGAAATTGGTTTTGATGGCAAAAAATATCAAACAAAAACATGCACCGTTCAAAAAATAACTACCCCTGCCCTACCTGCACCAGATAAACGTATTCGTTTGGCAAGACACCGCCCCAATTCTTGGATAAGCATTACCCTAACCGAAGGCAAATTTAGACAAGTACGTAAAATGACCGCAGCGGTTGGTTACCCAACCCTACGATTGGTTAGAGTGCGTATTGGCAAGCTAAAGTTAGCGGGGATGCAGCCCAAAGAAGTACAAGAAATAGCTGGTTTGTAATAGTTTGCTCTTTAGTATAAACTAATCATCCAAAGTGTCTTTTCATATAAATAGCGATAACTACTGAAAATGGCTTCAGTAATTACCAAACAGCGACTTTTTATAATAATACAGTTGTAAATAACGTTATGTGCATTGAAAAAAGCTAGTTTAGGCTTGCTGACGCTCACATGTAAGACAACCATGCATGTGTGCAATTAGCAGTAAAAAATTCAACCCAATAAATATTTAACCAAATAATCATGAAAAAACTCTTATTCTTCATCACCATTTTCACACTTACTAGTAGTATAGCACAAATGCCCAAATTAAAACAAATAGAAAACCTAGAGAAATCTCAAATCATTATAGGCTTATCAGGTAAAAAAAGCGTGGATGAAAGTCTTGTTCGTATGGTTAATAAATTTTGGGATTTATGTCCTATTTCCGAAAAACTACCCATAAATGAAGCACTTGCAAAGGCTAAGAATGATGACAATTTATATGTAATCTACTTAGATTCATATAGATCCAATTCTTTTACGAAACAAGGGAATAACAATGTAAATTACAAATTTGTTTCTTTTAGTAAATTTGTAGGATTATCTACGGGCAAAAAAAAGCCAATCATTTATAGCGCAATACCTACTTCAAATGATCGCATTGCCGATGAAGCAATTGCACACGGAACAAATTTCATTAATCAACTATTTGGTATGATGCTAGAATATCAGGTCAATGCTTCAAAAGCTTTGCAGTTGATTAAAAAAAACAGTACTATTCTTAATGAGAGAGTCCTTTATATGGCACAATGGATGGTAGACAATCGTCTCAATGAAAAAGAAATTTCTAAAATTTACCAAGGTCAATTTAAAATTGTCAGTAACGAGGAATGGTCACAAGCAATCTTGAGCAAAAAAGAAGGTATTGCATATACGATAATAATACCAGCAGCTGTTGGTGGAAGCTATGTTTATCAACATCATATCTGCGATGCTAAAACAGGTCAAATCTTGGGAATTAAACAGCCTAAAGCCGCTTTTGCTTTAAGAGGAGGTACAAAAACCATAAATTTATCAAAAGGTAATAAAGGATTTATTAATAAGAAAAATTTAAAGCAATACAGCGATATTCTTAAGGGTAAATAATATCTTTTACTAGTTGCGTAAAGAGGGACATCATTACAAACGACACAAAACCGTATGTGATAGTCCCTCATTATCTTACCTTATCTCTAATTTACCTTCATGTGAACTTATAGGATATAACGGTAAAAGATAGTAGAATTCCTTAGATTAGTGATCCTAAAAAGGAATATACGTACTTGAGTACGGATATACGATTGTTACCTACAATAAAAAACCTCAAACTCAAAAAAACATATTATTCGGTAACAAATATTAGTTTTAATCTACTAACATGTAAATCAATAAAATTTTTATATTATGAACATCAAGATAAATAAAAAAAAGAATAATACAACTCTACAATGGGGAATTGCATTTTTAATAATTTTATGGTTTATGTTAACTTTTTACATTCACAATTCGTATCATTTAAATTAGAATCAATTTATTTAAAATAATTGTTAATATTTAAGATACCAGCAGCTGTCTTTTCTGGCTAAATAATCCTATAGGCTATACAAAATAGCGCAAGTACCTATAAAATATCATATAAAGATTAAAAGCAAGGCAAACCCATACTTAAAAGAGTTTGACAAGTATTTTTACGGAAGAAAAAAGGATAGAGAGAAATTAGCAATCCTATCTAAACAAATAACTATATTTGGATAGATACACGTTTAACAACTGCCGGGGGATTCGTTTATCGAAAAACCATAAAAAGTGCCTGAGCCGTATGCTGGGAAACTCGCACGCACGGTTCTTAGGGGGCTTACGCTACCCGGTTCATTAATACAAAACTCACACTCTGAAACTCAACTATTGATTAAAAAAATAATATATAATTTCTTTGTTATACTAATATCTGGAGTCACAATACTTATTTATTTAAGCCTATTTTATTTTTGTTCATCAACCCTTTTTTTTACTATAAAAAACTGGAATAATTTGGAAAAAGGACAAATAGTAAATATTCAATATAAACAAGGTCTAGAACCTGTTGAACAATATACTTATAAGGTTTATCAAATTAAAACTGGAATTAAAGTTTTTAATGCAAAAGATGAGATAGAAACAAATTATCAAATTGGAGATAATGTTTCATTTCAATTAAAAGCATTAAAAGAATCCAAATGGATTGCCCAAGAATCTGAAACAGCTAGAATTATATATGTTAATGGAAAAAAAGTTGGGAGTAGAATTAATAAAACTGAAATTGTAATGTTACTTTTTATGACTTTAATGACCGTGATAATTTATTTCCCTATTAGTAAAATAATTAGAAGAAAAATAATCCGAACTAAAAAACAAAAGTACTAATGGAATAACTAAGCATATGGCGCGCCGATAGGCTAGCGCTATATGATTTGTTGACTGATCCGGGGTTAGTAGATAAGGGGGAAATGGAGAAGTTTACCTAGACCTTGGCAAGGAAGATGGTCATTGTTATAGCGTTCTACAGCTATCTTTATTGAAGAAAACCCTATAATGAAGATAAATTTGGTATGAAACCCAAACTATTTTTAAGTATTTGCTGTACGTTTTTCTCTTTTCCTTCGTTTTGGGCACAAAACCATCCAAACAAACAACTATATTTGAATAAACTTAAAATTAACACCCTCGGGGGATTCGTTTATCAAAAAATGGTATAAGTGCCTGAGCCGTATGCTGGGAAACTCGCACGTACGGTTCTTAGGGGGCTTACGCTACCCGGTTAAAACATTTTGAAAAAGCAGATTTGAAAAGAACCATTCTTATTTTATTAGTTTTATTTACCTCCTGCAAGGAACAACCAAAAACGGACAATAAAGTCGCGGAAAAAGTTAAAGGGACGGATTTTGGACTCGCTCATTCGGACTTTGCAATTTTGCAATTTAATCCCGAATGGTACTGGATTTTTGAAAACTCAAAACCGTCAGCAACGGATTTAAGTTTGAACGAACTAAGCGAAATTGAACCTATTCTAAAAAAAGCAATAATAGAACACAATGACGGACTAGAAAAAGATTCCAGGTGGAGACTTGAACTAGAAGGTTACAAACGACAATATGTAGCCATCTTAAATGAAAAAGGAGAAAAAGAGATTTGGATTAACTTTTTTTGTGAAGATTTCGAATTTGAAGAATGGAGAACTGAATTGCCGCTCGTTGAAGATGGTGGGAATTGCTTTTTTAATATTAAAATTAACCTCACAACAAAGTCTTACAAAGATTTGGGAATAAATAGCATCGCATAAAAACGTTGCACAATAACTAAGCCTTCGTGTGGCCGGTGCTACCCAACATGATGGCGATGTTGACTGAACCGGCTGCTTTGCCGATACTATCGAGATTACTATGCGTTTGTTTAATTTCGGGTTGTAATTAGGCATTAGATAGCTTTGATACATACCCTTTGGGTTAAGCCCTATTCAACATGATACCGCTAAACAACTAAAATATACACCCATGTGGCTATAAATACTTTTAAAAGCAGTGAAAATAGTTTAAATTAGTACTACATAAGAGGAATATACGTCCTAGTCCTAAGTACGGATATTCAATTGCAGTAAACTACTGCAAACTAACTATCAACCAATTAAACCTAAACCAATGAAACTTTTTAAATTAACATTACTATTTTTTGGAATTGCATCAGTGACAAGTTGCGCCTCTGCTTACAAAATGATTGCCCCTAAATCGATTAACTACATTTCAATTAATGAAACTGACAATGTAAAACTTGAATACAAATATGATTTGCTTGACAAAAAATACGCTAAAAAAGAACTTAAAAAAGGTGTTAAACTTGTTGCTGTTAAAATAACCAACAATTCTGGAAAGGATTTAACATTAGGAAAAGATACAAAATTCACATACGAAAATGGAGCTGAAGTGTACGTTATAGAAAACGGAAAGGCTTTCAACACGCTAAAGCAAAGTCCAGCATCTTATTTGTGGTATTTACTACTGACACCAGTTAATTTATACACTACCGAAACCAATTCAAATGGATTTCAAGAACAAACAAGCTCTACCCCTATTGGATTAATATTAGGCCCTGGTTTAGCTGGTGGAAATATGATTGCAGCTGGTTCTGCTAACAAAAAATTTAAAGAAGAAATGTTAGCATACAACCTTAACGGAACTATCATAAAAAATGGAGAAACGAAATTCGGATTAATCGCAATTAAATCAAATTCTTTCGACGCGTTGAAATTGAAAGTTGAATAAAAAGCATTGTACAATTGCTTAGTTAAAAAACATACCCAAGAAATAGTTCACATCAGACGACGCAAAACTCCTTAATCATATAATACTTATTGAAGAACTTTCGGTTTGAATTCGCACAAACTTATCATTTAAAAACAGGTACTTTTAAATCTATTTAAAAAAAGCGTTGATAAAATTAAAATTGGAAAATGACGAGAAAAATGAGGCAATAATATTTATTTTCACCACGCTTCTTGATATGCATAAAAGAATAAAGCGAGGGGAAAACCCAATGGAATTGAATCATAGGAACCTTATAGAACCTGAACCGAATGAAAAACTTGGAACAGGCTGGAAGTAAATAACTATGCCTACTTACCATATAGCAGGCTTTCTAAGACACATCCTTAGTTTCTCTTATGCTTAAATCACCGCTTAGCTACTTGCGCTACACTTTTTAAAATATGCGGTATCATAAGTTCTGGATACTTCCATGCAATTTCATGACCTTTATAAGGGATGGTTACAACGGTACAGTTTTTAAATTGCGATTGACTAAAATGAATATTTTCGTAAGGCACCAAATCATCGGCATCGCCATGAATATGAACAATGGGTTGTTGTACCAAATTCCAATCGGTTTTAAGCTGTTCTAATTCGCTAGCATGTACCGTTTTTTCATCTCCTGCCACGCGGTAGCCTGTTGGTACGAGCCACCGAGTAAGAAAACATTGGGTAAAACCAGAACCCCAAACGTTTTTTTCTAGTTTAGGGTCTATAGCTGGCGACATCATAATTACTGCTTTAACATTAGGGTTATATAATGCCACTCGTGCCGCTATAGGGCCACCATAAGACGTCCCTATAATAATCACGTTTTTAAGTTGTTGGTCTTCAAGTATCGCATTCATTAATTTAGCTTGATCAACAATAGCGGGCATCGATTTTCCGAAATTAGAATAACCATACCCTGGTCTATCAATGGCCAGCATACTGGTTTGTTGTCGTAATGTAGCGTCGGTTAAATAAGCTTGCCAAGCCGATAATGAACTTGGCGACCCGTGTAAAAACACCAAATTAATAGCACTTGTAGGGTTATTTACCGATTGTATTCTAATCTTTACATCTAAACTATCGACTTTAAAATAATGAATTGCTGTTTCAATCTGTTTAGCCTTATAAATTGTTTGTAAGTCTTTATCAGAATGTCGCCATTGCAACACAGTACAATGAGTACAACTAATAAGAATGACGATTAAACCAATACCTTTAACAGTGTTTCGTATTTTCATGGTGTTAAATATAAAAAATGAATGCAACCGTTTCATTACATTGAAACTAAAAAACAAAAACTACTCCCTTGGTAATTTTCCAAATCTCGAAAAAAGCGTCAGCTTCTTTTTAGTATTAATAAAGTACACACCTGTTAAAAGCACAATGGTAGCAATTATAGACTGTAAGCTAATGTGCTCATCTAAAAAATACCAGCCCAAGGCTAAGGCGATAATAGGGTTCACATAGGTAGAGGTTGCCACTTTTTCTGGCGATACTACCCGCAGCAAATAGTTGAAAGCCGTGAATGCAACAATACTGCCAAAAATCACCAGTAGTACCATGGCAAACTGCACCTTACTGCTCCATACCAGCGGTGATGACCATTGCTCATTAAAAGCCAAACTTGACACCAACAACAACACTCCTCCTGTAAACATTTGATAACCGGTGTTTACCAAATAATTTTTGGGCAAATCGGCTTTACCTACAAACAAACTGCCATAAGCCCAACTGAGCATACAAAGAAAAATCATTACCATGCCCAAAAGGGAGTTTTCCTGACTTATCACCTGTTTCTGACTCACCAAAAGATAAATACCAATAACACCAAAAACCACCCCAACAACTGACATTGGCTGTATCTTTTTACCCTGTAGCAGCAGCATTAAAAGTAGCACTATTAGTGGCTGTGCTGATATTTCTAGAGCAGCCAGGCCGCTATCTACATATTTTAAAGCCCATACCACTACCCCATTGCCAAACGCCAAAAAGAGGAAACCAGCAATAATGGTATTTATAAACTGCTTTTTAGATATGCGTAACGGAATACCTAGTATCGCACAAAGTATAAAAATGAGCATTCCGGCAATTATAAAGCGTATGGATGCCAACATAAAAGGAGGCAACTCAGCCACAGCAATTTTGTTGAGTAAATAGGTAGAACCCCAAATCACATAAATTGAAAAGAAAGCAAGAACAATAAGCGGTGTGTTTTTCTTTGTGGTATTCATTTACTACAGGCACTATGGTGCAACATATATATTGTTATTTGGTAAGCAATTGCATCATTGCCCGAGCAGATTCAACCCCTTTTTTCTTTATAAAATCACGTGGTGTATCATCTCCAATTTCATACGTAATCCCCGTGGCACCAAACTGCTGGTTAAACCAACCGCTAGAGGTAGGTCGTGAAATTGGGCCTGGCGCTTCATTAATACGTTCTAAACCTGTTGCAAGTCGTATTTTTTCAAGCCATACCTTAGTAAATTCAGGAATTTTGCGTTTTACGGTGGCATCAGGGGTGTAATATACATCATGAAAAGTACTATGAAAATCAAGCCCTAAAACAACATCATTGTTATGTGTAACCGTTTCGCGTACCATATGATTGGTTACCTGTTTTATTTCAGGTTGGTGATACTTACTCCAATCTCTATTCAAATCAACCCCTCCGGTATTATGCCGGTAATGCCCTAAATCAACCCCATCAGGATTCATAAGCGGATATACCATAACCCGATATTGCGACAAAAAGCCGTTTGTAGCGCCTTCTTCAACAATGGTTTCTACAAATGCCTTCATACATAAAAACCCCGTAACCTCTGGCGGATGTTGCCTGCTTATAATCAAAATGGTTGGCTTATTATCAACAGCGCCTTGCGTTATATTTAGGTGATACAAGTCTCTTCCTAAAGCACTTTTGCCTGCTGTGGTATTTGTTACCAAGCTATTTTTACTAAGTTGTTTCACCCACTGCCCTACGCGGCGATGGTCTTCTATTTCTTGGGCTGCAACCCATAAGGTGTCCTTACTTGTAGTAAGCTTCAATTGAACCCTTGTACTATCTACCCCATGAGTAAGCAAAGAAGCATCTAACGGTGTCCATTTGTCTCCATCAGCACTCAATTTAGGGGTATAGCGATGTTTTGCCCCATTTGAATAATCTAGATTAATATAGACCTCCCTTTCATTTTTAGACCACAGTTTAAACGCATACCATGGACTAGGATTTATAGGGAAATTCTCAGGCCAAATACGAGCCGTAAAAGTGGAGTCATTTTCTTGAACAAAACTATTGAGTCTGGCGGTAGGAAAATCATTGGACGCACTTAGATCACCACAGGAATACACTTGTTTCTTTTGATAAACAATGGGCTTGGTTGTGGTATCAACAGGATTTGGGTAGGTGTGTGGTACAGCTGTTAGTTTTGTAGTGGTTTTACACGAAAACAACAACAAAACAAGCAAGGCAAAAACAATTCTCATATCACAGGTATTAGTAATGCGAAAAGTACTAAAAATTTACTGGTTTATGGGCTACCTTTGTTGCTAAATTCAGCGGTATGCATTTGCGTAATATACACCAAAAACCTTATGATTTTAAAATGCTTATTGATGCACATGCAGATTTAGCACCCTTTGTTTTTACCAATATCCACGGAGTGCAAAGTATTGATTTCAGTAATCCTGAAGCTGTTTTGGCCTTAAACAAAGCCATTTTAAAAAAAGAATATGGGGTACTCACTTGGAGTATACCCGAAGGCTACCTATGCCCAGCAATTCCCAGCCGAGTAGATTACATACACCACATTGCCGATGTACTGGCAACGCGCAATATAAACGACACTATAAAAGGATTAGATATTGGTACAGGTGCCAATTGTATTTACCCGATTTTGGCTGCCAAAACCTACCAATGGAACATGGTAGGTTGTGATATAGATGCAAAAGCCTTTGCGGCTGCTAAAGCCAATATAGCCGCCGATGAAACCTTATCACAAGCTATTGAAATAAGACATCAAAACAATAATGCAAACCTATTTGAAGGTATTATAAAACCGAAGGAGTACTTTCATTTTACGATGTGTAATCCTCCGTTTTATGGTTCTGCTGAAGAAGCAAAAAGAGCCACGCAACACAAACAGAAAAACCTTGGGGTTGCCTCAAATTTTAAACGGAATTTTGGTGGCGAAGCGCATGAATTGTGGTGCAATGGTGGTGAAGCTTTATTCTTAAAACGCATGATAAAACAAAGCCTAGCTTTTAAAAATCAGGTGGGTGTTTTTACCAGTTTGGTTGCCAAAGCAGAACACCTTTTTAAAATTGAAAAGCAGTTAAAAAAGAGTCATGCCCAATATCAACTAATTGAAATGGTATTAGGCAACAAAAAAAGCCGGATTGTAGCTTGGTGGTTTTAAACCCACTTGCTACAGTCAACTATATAAACGGGATTCAAAAAAAGCAATCAAAGCTATTTGTGCCTTTTTTTAAGTTCGGCCTCAATATCTTTTAACGTAAAACCTTTGGCTTGCAACAAAATTAAATAGTGAAATAACAAATCAGCACTTTCATATAAAAAGAGTTCATCATTATCATCTTTGGCTTCAATTACCGTTTCAACGGCCTCTTCCCCTACTTTTTGAGCTATTTTATTTATCCCTTTTTCAAACAAAGAAGCTACATATGATGATTTACTATCAGCTGCGGTACGGCGTTGCTCTATAACGGCTTCTAATTGCGATATAAACCCAAAATTACTTGTATTAGCTTCATCCCAGCAGGTATCTGTTCCCTTATGACACGTAGGCCCTACGGGGTTTACTGCTATTAAAAGGGTATCATTGTCACAATCTACTTTGATGCTTACCAATTGTAAAAAATTACCACTTTCTTCACCCTTGGTCCACAAGCGCTGTTTGGTACGGCTATAAAAAGTAACTTTTTCAGTTTCTTTTGTTTTAGCTAATGCTTCTTCATTCATATATCCCAACATCAACACATTTTTTGTACTAGCGTCTTGAATTATTGCAGGTACAAGGCCATCGTTATTTTTTGTAAAGTCTATTGTCATAATTTTATTTTTTTTTAATGCATAAAGGTGCAAACAATGCATCCTACCACAGCATTACCCACTATAATCGCACAGGAATTTTGTTTTCTTTTAAATGCGTTTTTAAATCTTCAATTTTTATCTCTTTAAAATGAAAAACACTGGCTGCCAAAGCCGCATCTGCTTTTCCTTTGGTAAAAGTATCTGTAAAATGCTGCATGGTACCCGCACCCCCAGAGGCTATAATAGGAATATTTAATTCTTCGGATAGTTTAGCTAAAGCGGTATTGGCAAATCCGTTTTTAGTGCCATCATTATTCATGGAGGTAAATAAAATTTCACCAGCACCTCTTTCTTCTACTTCTTTTGCCCAATCAAACAAACGCAATGTTGTAGGTACTTTTCCACCTACCAAATGTACAATCCATTCGCCATCAATTTGTTTGGCATCAATGGCCACAACAATACATTGCGAGCCAAATTTAGCGACCAAATCATTTATCAACTGCGGATTTTTTACTGCTGAAGAATTAATAGAAACTTTATCGGCCCCGTTTTGTAGTAAGATATCAACATCTTCAACTGTGGCAATGCCCCCACCTACGGTAAATGGAATATTTATTTTTTCAGCTACCCGATATACCAAATCTGCCAAGGTTTTTCGTTTTTGCTCTGTTGCTGATATATCAAGAAACACCAGCTCGTCGGCACCTTCTCTACTATAAATTGCTGCTAATTCAACAGGGTCTCCGGCATCTCTCAAATCAAGAAAGTTAATGCCTTTAACCGTGCGACCATCTTTAATATCTAAACAGGGTATTATTCGTTTTGCTAACACTAGTTTTCGTTGTTTTTTATGTTTAAATCTGTTCCTGCGTAAAAACCTAAGGGACTATTTCTTAGTTCTTTGGTAAAAAAAGCAATTTGCCCCGTATGATATGAATAATGCTCTACCGCATGCAATACCACCCCAATTCCTGAAAAATTAAATCCTTGTACATCACGTTTTTCTACCCATTGGTCAACCGAAGTATTTTTTATTACTGCTATGGCTTCGGCAACGGTACGGTTTAAATTACGGAGCAAGGTTTCTTTATTCATACCTGAGGTAATGGCAAACTCAGCATCGCGCTCCCTCATGTCAGGCTGTTCTCCTAAGGAGGAAATTACATATTGCGTAATATTACCACAAAGGTGTACAATTAAATTTCCCATGCTATTTGATTGTGCATTGGGTCGAAACCACACCTCTTCTTCTGATAGCTGGTCAAAAGCGATGGTTATCATTCGAGTGCTTTCTTCTAACCGATAAATGGCGTTTTCAACAAATTCTGCTATGACTTTTTGTTCTAAGCTCATACCGATAGTATATAGTTTTCTAACTGCTTTAAAGAAATTCTATTTTCGTAAATAGCTTTTCCAATAATAGTACCCTCACAGCCCATTTCAGCTAGCTTTGGTAGTTCATCAAAAGTTGATATTCCACCAGAAGCAATTAATTTTATTGCTGGCATTTGGGTCATAATTTTTTGATACAAGGCAAAAGAAGGCCCCTCAAGCATACCGTCTTTACTAATATCAGTACAAATAACATATGCAATGCCTTGCGATTGATATTGCTCAATAAACGGAATCAGCTCTTCTTTAGATTCTTCTTGCCAGCCAGATACGGCAACTTTTTCATCCATAGCATCGGCGCCGAGGATAATCTTATCTGAACCAAATTTTCCAAGCCACCCCAAGAAGGTAGCTTTATCTTTTACGGCAATACTGCCGCCCGTAATTTGCTGTGCTCCGCTATCAAAAGCTATACGTAAATCATCATCGGTCTTTAACCCGCCACCAAAATCAATGGTTAAGCTCGTTTTTGAAGCAATTTGTTCCAGTACTTTATGATTGACAATGTGCTTTGATTTGGCACCGTCTAAATCTACTAAATGCAAATATTGAATACCATGAGCTTCAAATTGTTTGGCAACCTCTAAAGGGCTTTCGTTGTAAATTTTTTTGGTGTCATAATCTCCCTTAGAGAGCCGAACACATTTACCATCTATAATATCAATTGCTGGAATAATTCTCATCTTAAAAATTTGAAATACGAAATTAGAAATACAAAACTAGAAATACGGCATTTACCGCTTGGTATTACCCTTGATACTACCATTGTATGCTAATTCTTAAATTCATTTATCATTTTATCACGAACGCGTACTAACGAATTCTGTTTTTAGATTGCTTGTTAGGCTATTTTTTGTTTATCTATGGACATCCACAAAGCAGAATCGCCTATTTTTTTAAACCCGTATTGCTCATAAAACGAATGCGCATCTTTTGTTTTAAGCGCTACTGTATTTAGTTTTTTAATTGATTCATGGTTCAAGATAAATGCCACCAGGCGCTTGCCTAGTCCTTTCTTTTGATAGGCATTGGCGATAAAAACATCCATAATGTAACCAAAGAAAATATAATCCGTTACCACACGCCCAAAACCTACCTGCTCTTTAGCTTCGTTATAAACACCAAAACAAAGTGAGTTTGCTACCGTAAGAACAGTTTCTTCCATACTACGGTCTTTTCCCCAATACGAATGCTGCGCAATATATTGATTGATAAAATCCATATCGAGCACATTTTTATCGGTACTTATGTAAAAACCATCTTTCATTATAGCAGTAAAAAATTCTTTAAAATAGCCTCTCCTACAAGGCTGCTTTTTTCTGGGTGAAATTGTGTTCCGTAAAAATTATTGCTTTGCAAAGCGGCACTATACGCATGTTCGTAATTGGTTGTGGCTATGGTTTCTTTACAAAGTGGCGCATAAAAACTATGAACCAAATAAATATACGCTTCGTTAGAAATTCCTGTAAACAATTCAGATTTTAGCTTATCAATTTGGTTCCATCCTATTTGTGGCACCTTCACCTTGTCTGAAAATTTAAGCACATCTACATTAAAAATACCCAAGCCTTTTGTATGCCCTTCCTCGGTAGTATTGCACATCAATTGCATACCCAAACAGATACCCAAAACGGGTTGTTTTAAGGTAGGAATAACCGCATCAAGACCACTATTTTGCAATTTATGCATGGCACTACTCGCCTCTCCTACACCAGGGAAAATGACTTTATCAGCAGCTTGTATCTCGTCAATACTATTACTAAGAATGGCCGTATACCCCAAGCGTTGAATGGCAAATTTGATACTTTGAATGTTGCCTGCACCGTAATTTATTATTACAATTTTCATTTTTTAATCTTAAATAAAAACTTTAGATAAAATCAATTAAATATTGATAATCAAGTTTTTAACAAATACACAATTAACAATTTCAAACAGCTTAATTATTTTAAATACTGCTAAAGTACCCCTTTGGTACTTGGCAAAACCATTTTTTCTACATCGCGTTTAACAGCCATTTTAATAGCCTTTGCAAAGGCTTTAAAAATAGCTTCTATCTTATGATGCTCGTTCGTACCCTCAGCCTTGACATTCAAATTTGCCTTAGCACCATCAGTAAACGATTTAAAGAAATGGTAAAACATTTCGGTAGGCATATCACCCACTTTTTCACGTTTAAAATCGGCATCCCAAACGAGCCAGTTTCTACCTCCAAAATCTATAACTACCTGCGCCAAACAATCATCCATTGGCAAACAAAATCCGTAACGTTCAATACCTAATTTATTACCCAAGGCATTATGAAAAACCTCGCCCAAGGCAATAGCCGTATCTTCAATGGTATGATGCTCATCAACCTCTAAATCACCATCCACTTTAATCTCTAAATCCATTTGACCATGACGTGCCAGTTGGTCTAACATATGGTCAAAAAATGCGAGGCCAGTAGCTATAGTACTCTTGCCTGTACCGTCTAAATTTAAGCGAATAGCAATATCGGTCTCATTTGTTTTTCTATGAATACTCGCCGTACGTTCTTCGAGTTTTAAGAACTCATAAATTTTTTCCCAATCATTACTTTCCAAGGCAATAACCGCATCTAATTCTTCTCTTTTTACGGTAATTTCACCGGTACCCAAATGCGTATCGTCATTTATAAAAATACCCTTTGCACCTAAGTTTTTTGCCAATTCAATATCTGTCAAGCGGTCGCCAATTACAAAAGAATTTGCCAAATCATAGGCTTCAGAAAAATACTCGGTTAACAGGCCTGTTCCGGGTTTTCGGGTATCAGCATTTTCATGCGGAAAAGTACGGTCAAGAAAAACCTTGTCAAAGACTACACCCTCATTTTCAAAAGATTTTAAAATAAAATTATGTACCGGCCAAAAGGTACTTTCAGGAAAAACAGGCGTACCCAAACCATCTTGATTGGTAATCATCACCAATTCATAATCCAATTCTTTGGCGATTTTACCCAAATAGGTAAATGCCTTAGGATAGAAAATCATTTTTTCAAAGGCATCAATTTGCTCATCAACAGTTTCTTTGATAATGGTTCCATCACGGTCGATAAATAGTACTTTCTTTTTCATTTTTTAGACTCAAAGTTCAGCGTAAAATTATATGTTTTCTTTTTTATCATCAGCGCTAGGCAAATTAACAGTCTCCTTATTTCCAAACAGGCGCTTTTTAAACCCTGCAAATAAGGCTACTACCCCAATGGCAATAAATTTCCATAGCTTTAAAAGCACGGCAAAAAAACCTGCTTTTGCCAGTACCTTTCCTGCAATTAAGCCTCCTATTCCGTAAGCTGCAACATCATCAAAATCGGCATCAAATTGAGAATATTTGTACCCATCATTAAACGTAACGCTATTGAGAATAGGGTTTAAATTTTGCTTCACATCATCAAGCACATCCATTGTACCAATAACATTTAGGTTCATATATCCCTTTCTACCCAATACGCGAATATTATAATTAAGGGTATTACCTTCTTCACCTTCAAAATACAACTCTTTTGCCCAATGTAGTTTTTTCTCCGATGCATCATAAAACGGCTCTGACGCCCACCCTATCAACTGAATTTCTGGATAACCCAAACTTTTTCTTTCTGCATTGGCACTATTCGCATCACGCTGCATTTCTTCAAGCAACTCATCATAATCAATATCTTCAGCATCTTCATCTTCAATATACCCATCATCAGAATAGGTGATTTCAATACCATAACTGGTTTCTACGGGTGACTCATCTTTTTTTAACAACATGCCCAATACACTTTCATCTCGTGGATTTCCCCACAAATCAGACAACACTCGTTGTGCCTGCTCTTTTTCTAAAAATTTGTACCCTTCTGGTACTGTTACCGTTGCTACATCACCTTTTAAAATAGCTTCATCATAAATATAATTGAACGTGGCATCTACACTATCGGCATATTTTTTATAAGCCATATACTCTGTTAATACCTCTTTATCGATATCTAAGCTATCAGCTAAAAAAGAAATACGCTCTTCATCTTGAGCGGTTACATAGGTCATTGTGCTTATAAAAATGAGCAAACAAACTTTAAGTGCTTTCATGAAAAAATGGTTATTTGGTTATTAAGGATTTTAGTTTTTCAATTAGGGTCTCATTTTCACCGCTTGTACCAATGGTTAATCGCAAACAATTATCACACAAGGGTTGTGAATTACGGTTACGAATAACAACACCTTCCTTTATAAGCTGTTGGTATCTTTTGGTAGCATCATCTACTTTAACCAAAACAAAATTGGCATCACTAGGATAAATAGTATTTACAAAGGGAATGGTTTGTAGGGCATCAATCAACACCTTTCTGTTGCTCAAAATATTTGCAACTTCTGTAGTTACTGATTTTTTATCTAAAACCCGCTCTAAAGCCTTTAACTGCGTTAATCCGTTGACATTATAAGGTGGTTTTATTTTATTTAAAACAGCAATAACTGCTTTTGAAGCCATGCAGATTCCCAACCGAATTCCTGCCATACCATAAGCTTTTGATAAGGTTTGGGTTACGATTAAATTATCATATTCCGTTAGTTTTGAAACCCAACTTTCTTTGGACGAAAAATCAATATAAGCCTCATCTATAACTACAAGACCTTTAAAATTTTGAAGAAGCGCTGTAATTGTTTCTTCGGAAATACTATTGCCTGTAGGATTGTTTGGCGAGCATATAAAAAGCAATTTTGAATTGCTATCCATTGCCTGTATAATGGCTGGTATATTTGGCTGAAAATCATCGGTTAACAACACCTCTCGGTTTTCAACCGCATTTATACCTGATAATACCTTGTACATACCATAGGTAGGTGGAAGCGTAATAATATTGTCTCTATTGGGCTCGCAAAAAGCCCTGAAAAGCAAATCTAACACCTCATCACTGCCATTACCCAACAGGATATTTTCTTGAGCAATTCCTTTTAAATCTGCCCAAACTGCCTTTAAAGAGCGTTGTTGTGGGTCAGGATAGCGATTTACACCATTTTCAAACGGATTCTCATTGGCATCTAAAAATACCATTTTAGTGCCATCAGACACATACTCATCACGCGCTGAAGAATACGGCTTTAAACCCTTTACATTATCTCGTACTAAAGTATCTACATTAAATTTTGACATGATAGCTAACTTAGCTTAATTTTTACTGTTTGTTTAATCGTAAGCTCACTGCATTCTTGTGTGCTTGTAAGCCTTCTGCTTCTGCCATAATTTCTATAGCATTACCAATACGTTCAATACCTTCTTTAGTAATTTTTTGAAAAGTCATGCTTTTCATAAAGCTATCCAAATTAACACCACTATATTGTTTGGCATATCCGTTAGTTGGTAGCGTATGATTGGTACCTGATGCATAATCACCAGCACTTTCGGGGGTGTAATTTCCTATAAATACAGAACCTGCATTAAAGGTATTATTGACATAAAAATCTTCATTTTCTACACAAACGATATAATGTTCGGGGCCATATTCATTTATCATATCTAGAGCGATAGCATCTGTCTCTACATAAATTAATTTACTATTATCAATGGCCTGTTGTGCAATTTTTTGACGTGGTAGGGCTTTAATTTGTCCTTCCACCTCTTTTTCTACAGCATCAATAAACCGCTTTGATGTGGAAATTAAAATCACTTGACTGTCAACACCGTGTTCTGCTTGACTTAATAAATCGGCTGCTACAAAAGCAGCATTGGCGGTATCATCTGCTACCACTAACAATTCGCTAGGACCTGCAGGCATATCTATAGCCACACCGTATTTAGTTGCCAATTGCTTAGCCACAGTAACAAACTGATTACCAGGACCAAAAACTTTATATACTTTAGGCACACTTTCAGTACCAAAGGTCATTGCTGCAATCGCCTGAATACCCCCTACTTTAAAAATTTTGGTTACCCCACAAAGCGCAGCAGTATATAAAATAGCAGGGTTAACAGCTCCCGATTTGTCGGGAGGAGTACACAAAACAATTTCAGTACAGCCCGCTATATTAGCAGGAACAGCCAGCATCAATATCGTTGAAAACAAGGGTGCCGTACCACCTGGAATATACAATCCTACCTTTTGAATAGGTCGTTTTTCTTGCCAGCAGTGTACGCCACTTGTAGTTTCTAAGGCTACTCTTGGTGTTTTTTGAGCGGCATGAAAGGCTTCTATATTTGATTTTGCCAGTGCTATCGCAGTTTTTAACTCATCAGAAACTAGGGTATTAGCCTCCTTTATTTCAGTTGCTGAAACTTGAAAATCAGTCAAATCAACCTTGTCAAATTTGGCTGTATATTTTTGAACCACAGCATCACCACCGCTTTGTATTTCTTTAAAAATGCCATTAACAGTATCTTCAATATCAGCAACGGTTTGGGTAGGTCGTTTTAAAACTACATTCCAAGTAGCTCTATCAGGATTATATATTTTATTCATAGCTATTCAATTTTTCTTAAAAGGTGGTAAGCTAGCGGTTCAAAACCATTTTCTTCCCAAAACTTATTACCTTTTACATTGGCCTTATAACAATTAACTTCAGCTGTTGCGCACCCTATCTCTTTGGCGTAAGCATACATCCAATCCATCATTAGCTTACCAACACCTTTGCTTCTATACGCTTCCTTTACAAAAACATTATCGGGTTCTATATGCTTCCCAACATATAGTTTGTTCAATATCCAAATACCACAAATACCTATAAGCGCATCACCATCATATACACCGATACAATGATAACCACCCATGGCTATCATAATCGCTAAACGCTCTTCAAGCACAGCAATAGGAATACTTCCCTTGTTCAACAAATCGACCAATGGAAGAATGGTTGACAACTCATTTTTAGGAATTAGTTTAATATTGAAATTATGCGCCATTACTTTTGAATTAAAGGACCATTTTTTCAATTGGGCACACTAAAATACCTTCGGCACCTGCCAATTTTAATTCATCAATTACCTCCCAAAATTTATCTTTATGAAGTACGGTGTGTACAGAACTCCACCCCGCTTCAGCCAATGGCAAAACAGTAGGGCTTCGCATACCTGGTAGTAAAGTTAAAATAGCATCAAGCTTTTCATTGGGAGCGTTGAGCAATACATATTTAGAGCCTCTCGCCCTCAAAACAGACTGAATTCTAAACTGTAAGCGTTTTAAGATTGCCTCTCGTTCTTCAGAAATTTTAGGAGAAACCGCCAATACCGCCTCGCTAGTAAGCATGACCTCTACCTCTTTTAAGTTGTTTTTAAACAAGGTACTACCACTAGAAACAATATCACAAATAGCATCTGCCAAACCAATATTTGGCGCTATCTCTACAGACCCGCTAATAATATGCAATTCAGCACTTACGCCTTTTTCCTTTAAATAGTTGGTAACTGTATTAGGATACGAGGTAGCAATACGCTTTCCTTCAAAATCGGTAACAGCATTATACGCAATCCCTTTCGGTATGGCTAAGGAAACTTTACATTTTGAAAATCCTAATTTTTCAACAATACGAATATCGTCACCCTTTTCAATAAGGACATTTTCTCCAATAATAGCAATATCTACTACTCCATCTCTGAGGTACTGTGGAATATCACCATTTCTGAGATAAAAAACCTCAATAGGAAAATTACGAGAAGAGGCCTTAAGTTGGTCTTTTCCGTTATCGATAGAAATACCGCAGTCTTTCAATATCCGCAGTGAATCTTCGTTAAGTCTACCAGACTTTTGAATAGCTATTCTAATTTTTGTCATTTCTCAATATTTGTGTTCAAACAATCAAAAAGGAATTAATAAAAAACCCGTTTGATTTCTCAAACGGGTTATAAATTATCTTGTAATACTACAATACATTTTTACCTCGCTTGAGCGCAGTAGTAAAAATGATGATGTGTATTTTGGTTTCTCATTAGATGGTAAATGTAAAATTTAATTTTTGTCTATGAAAACAAAATCAAAAAAAATCACAATTTCTCTTTTTTAGTTAGTGTTTGGTAGCAAATAGACAAATTTTTACGATTTGAAATTATTTTTGATAGATTTTCTATTTACTTTTTGGGTATTTCCAACCGGTCACTAGTTATTTCCAAGTATAATAGGTAGACCTGAATCACCACCGCCAACAACGATAACTTTGGTGTTTGGTGATTCTGATAGTTTTAAAGTAGCATCAATACCTTTGTCTTGCAAAATTTTATCGGTTAACGATGCACTTAAAATTCTGTTTGCATCTGCCTTTCCCTGCGCTTCAATGGTCACTTTTTCGGCTTCTTTTTTAGCCGTTACTAAACGAAACTCATATTCTAACGATTCTTGTTCCTGCTTTAGTTTACGCTCAATAGCTTCTTTAATAGTATCGGGCAAGGTAACATCACGTACTAACACTTCATTTAACTGAACGTTTTGACTATCGAGAATCTTCTTAGTTTCTTCGAAAATTTCATCCTGAATAGCATCTCTTTTGCTGCTATACAATTGCTCTGGCGTGTAACGCCCAACAACACTTCTTGCAGCACTGCGAATGGCTGGTTTTATAACCCTATCTAAGTAGCCTTCTCCTAAATTCTGGTGCAAGTACCCTAATTCTTTACGAATAGGCTGATACCATGCTGATGCATCAATTTGAATTTCCAAACCATTTGAAGAAAGTACTTTCATTTTCTCAAAAAGTTCTTGCTGTCTCACTTCGTAAATAAATACTTTGTTCCATGGTGCTACAACATGAAAGCCTTCACCTAATGGTGGCTCATCAACAACAACACCTCCTGAAAAGGTTTTGTACAGTACTCCAGACTGTCCCGAGTCAATAGTAACTGCTGATTTTGAAATTAATATCACCAGGAATATAAGTATAAAGATAGCTGGTAATGCAATTTTTGGTAATTTATCCATTGTTTTTGTTTTTATATTAATCCGTTATATTTTCTGATAAACCATTCTGCTGATAATGCCGCAATAATTATGGCCAAAAGTATTCGAAAGTCTATCAAAGATACTGTATTTTCTGAGCTTTTTTGAGTAGGAATAAATTGATTATCACTTGTTAAGTACTTTACAAGTGCATCAACTTCATTAGGAAAATATAGTTCTCCATTTGTAGCTGATGCAAGCTGCTTCAACTTCTTCGCATCAGTGGCTAAAAATTGTTGTTCTACATCAAAATCTAAAATAGTAAACTTACCCGATTGCGAACGATTTTCTCCTTTTACCGTAACAGTAAAACTATACGATGCTGGGGTGAAATTAGATAAATCAGCCTCATAAAAGTTTCCTTTTAAAACCATAGGAATCTCTTTAGAAGTCCCCGTATCGCTATTTTTTAACTTCAAAATCACCGTCGCATTACCATCAAAAACAAAAGCTTCATCAAAATACGACGCTTTTATTTTTGCTGCTCCACTGCCTTCATAGATATTTTGATACTCAACATTCAATCTATTTTTTGTTTTATTAGAAGATAGATAGAGCATCAACTTCCCGATGAAAGCGTCAAAATTTTCAAAATGTTGATATTCTCGATAACTTTGCATGCGCCATTTCCATATATTTTCACCAAACAAGGCCATCTCCTTCGCCCCATTATTATCAACAGCAAGCAGCAAGGGGGAATCAAGTGTTCTGCCTAATATTTTCATTTGCATTAAAGCCTCCGCATTTCCAGCATCAATTAAACCAGCGCCATTACTCAACGGAGGAAAATCATCAACAGAAAAATCAGAAATATCAAATTTTGTAAAACCTGAATTTAAAACCGCAAATGTTTCTTGTATCGGGTATCCTCCTTCAATACGATACCCCTTTTGAATATTATTTAAAAAGTTTGCATCTACCTTTTCTCCTGTAATTGTAAAGACACTCGCTTTTTTTTGTTGTATATATCTATAAATAGCCGCAAAAGAAGCCTCTGGTTGATACAAAATAAAAACATCTACATCGTCTAAGGTTTTTAAACTTACTGTTGGTTTTTTGATGGTAACCGACCGTTGTTCATTACTTTCTATAGCCTTTTTCAACACACCTATATCAGGATGTTCGATAGCACTTATGATGGCAATATTTGTTTTTTCATCAATAACCTCTACGGCAATATTTTTGCTGTTATTTTTAGTATTGCGCTCATTTTCTAAAGCTCGAACAACTACTTTAACATTTTTCACCCCAACGGTATTTGCTGTTAACAGCGCCGCTATAGTTTTTACCGTACTGGTTGGTGAGAGTTTTATATTTTCTGTGTATACACTTTTACCATTGACCAATACGTCTACTGAGGTTTGAATGGTATTTTTACCTGTGTAGGCAATTTCAATTTCGACCGGATATTTATTCTTTAAAAAAGCAAATTTATTGCTGTTTACATTGCTTATTTGCAGGTCTTCATATTGGGTGGTATCACCAACAGCAATAGGATATATAGGAAACTTCAATTGAGCTGCATAATAGCCATAATCTTGCCCTATGGTTTGATTACCATCTGTGAGCATAACAACAGCCGTTTTATTATGAGCATACACCTCATCTAAAGCAGCTAATGGAGTCGTAATATTGGTGGTTTTATCAGTAAAAGACAAACTATCAAATTCTTTCAATGCACTACCAAAAGTATATTTCGATACTTTAAACTGCTCCTCAATTACTTGATTTGTTGTAATGTTTTCAAGGGCAGTCGCTAAGTCGTTTTTCGCACTACTTACTGATGATGAATTATCAACTAACACCACAAGGTTAGCCTTTTCTACGCTGTACACTTTTTTGATAAATTTTGGATTTATCAATAACATCAAAATACCAAAAAAACCAATAAAACGTAAAAAGGAGAGCAAAATAATAATTTTTCCTCTCCTTTTTGTTTTGTAATAATATTGAAACAAAACAAGCCCCAAAGCTACTACAGCAGCTAAAATGATAAAAAGTATGGTGCTTATTTGCATCTTTTTTGAACGTTGGCTTACCTATTTTTTTGCAAAATAGTGTTTATAAAATTACTAAGCGGTAATTACTTATTTGTGAACTCCTCTTTACTTTTTTGTTTTACCCGCAAATTATACATCTTGCATTCTAATTCTGTCATTTTTCAGCTCTATAGCTATGCAACAAAAAACAACTTCATTATGGTATAAAAACCATGATTCTTGATTCCAAACATAAAGTCAGGGCGAGTGCTATGTTAGCATTCCTCCGTCTACATTTAATACTTGACCTGTTACATAAGCAGAAAGGTCAGTAGCAAAAAACAAACACGCATTAGCAATATCTTCTGTAGAACCACCTCTTTTTAATGGAATGCCATCGCGCCAACCTTGAACAACTTTTTCGTCAAGTTTAGCGGTCATTTCAGTCTCTATAAATCCAGGTGCAATAGCATTACAGCGAATATTTCTCGAACCCAATTCTAAGGCCACAGATTTTGTAAAACCAATCATCCCTGCTTTTGAAGCTGCATAGTTTGCCTGTCCTGCATTACCTTTTACCCCAACAACGCTACTCATGTTGATAATAGACCCTTTTCGTTGCTTTAAAAAGGTACGTTGTACTGCTTTTGTCATGTTATAAACAGATTTTAGGTTAATCTCAATTACCTTATCAAAATCATCTTCTGCCATGCGCATCAACAAATTATCTTTGGTAATACCCGCATTATTGATAAGCACATCAATACCTCCAAAATCTTCTAAAACAGCAGCTACTAAAGCTTCTGATTCACTAAAGCTTGCGGCATTACTCTTATATGCCTTAGCTTTAACCCCTTTTGCTTCGAGTTCTTTTTCTAAAGCAAGTGCTGGTGCTTCACTTGAACTATAGGTAAAGGCAACATTTGCACCATGTGAAGCAAATACTTGCGCTATACCCATTCCTATACCTCTACTGGCACCAGTAATGATAACATTTTTCCCTTCTAATAGTTTCATTTGTATATTTTTATTTGTTCTAAAATATTGAAATGCCATACTTCAATAAACAGTACATCGACTATTTAAAAAAGTAACGATGACATTCATAAAATCCTCAAAAAAATAGTTGTAATTATTAAGTATCTGGTTGCGACCAAATGCTATTAATTAATTTCAAAAATACAACTTCTAAATCAACCTTTATTAAGATTTTAAGCTTGAACTCATCTTAAAACGGATTAAACAGTAAAAAAAAACCATCAAACAAAAATTATGAATGATGGATTTTTTCGAAATTTATTTTTTGATATCGAACTACAGGATACATTATCCTATTACTTCTTTTACTTTCAATCCAATTTCTGCAGGTGAATCTACAACGTGAATACCATGTTCGCGCATGATTTTCTTTTTTGCTTGGGCTGTATCATCACTTCCACCAACAATGGCACCAGCGTGACCCATTGTTCTTCCGGCAGGTGCTGTTTCTCCAGCAATAAAACCAATAATTGGTTTTTTACTACCACTTTCTTTATACCATTTTGCGGCATCAGCTTCTAATTGACCTCCTATTTCACCAATCATAACCACACATTCTGTCTCTGGGTCATTAATAAGTAACTCAACAGCTTCTTTTGTTGTAGTTCCTATGATAGGGTCTCCACCTATACCAATAGCTGTGGTAATTCCCAATCCTTGACGAACCACCTGATCAGCAGCCTCGTATGTTAAGGTACCTGATTTTGACACGATACCTACATTACCTTTTTTGAAAACAAAACCAGGCATAATACCCACTTTTGCTTCTCCTGGTGTAATAACACCCGGACAGTTAGGGCCCACTAAACGGCTTCCTCTGCTTTTAATATACTGAGCAACCTTAACCATATCAGCAACAGGAATACCTTCTGTAATGGTAATAATCACTTTTATACCTGCATCTGCTGCCTCCATAATGGCGTCAGCGGCAAAAGCTGGCGGCACAAAAATAATAGTTGTATCGGCGCCTGCCTTCTCTACTGCTTCTATTACCGTATTAAAAACAGGTTTTCCTAAATGCTCTTGACCACCTTTACCTGGGGTTACCCCGCCAACGATATTGGTACCGTATTCAATCATCTGCTCGGCGTGAAATGTTCCTTCACTACCTGTAAAACCTTGTACTATTATTTTGGAATCTTTGTTTACTAAAACGCTCATGTTGATGATATTCGTTAATGGGTTATTTCAATATTCACTTACTGTATTTCTTTCTCTAAATGCAATGCTGCAAAAATATAAGTTTGATAAGGATTTATAAAGTATTAACTACTTATTCTTCCATTTTTTTTAAGATATAGGGTATCTTTTTCACATAAGCCAACTGTTTTAGTTTTTCACGAGACTCCTCTATAGGTGTACCAAAGTAACTTTTACCTCCTGTAACAGATTTGGTAACCCCTGTTTGCCCCATAATTACGGCCTTTTTTCCAATGGTAATACCACTATTAGTACCTACCTGCCCCCATAATGTCACTTCATCTTCTATAATTACACAACCAGCAATACCAGTTTGCGAAGCAATCAGGCATTTTCTTCCAATAACAGTATCATGACCAACATGTACTTGATTGTCTATTTTTGTTCCCTTTTTTATCAAGGTATCACCCGTAACACCCTTGTCTATCGTACACAGTGCTCCAAGCTCAACATCATCTTCCAAGACTACTCTTCCGCCAGATTTTAATTTATCAAAACCTTCAGGCCTATTTTTATAATAAAATGCATCACCGCCCAACACAGTTCCTGCATGAATAATCACATTATTCCCGATAATACAATTATCATAAATAGACACATTAGAATGAATTAAACAATTAGCACCAATAACCACATTATTACCAATGAACACATTAGGCTGTATTACCGTATTTTTACCAATTTTAGCTGTAGTTGCCACGGCGCTAGTTGCTTTTTCAAAAGGTTTGAAAAACTGCGTTAGTACATTAAAGTCACGAAAAGGGTCGTCTGAAATAAGCAATGCCTTACCCTCGGGGCAATCGACTACCTTATTAATCAACACAACCGATGCCTTACTATTTAAAGCCTTGTCGTAGTATTTGGGGTGGTCTACAAAGACTATTTCACCCTTTTCTACAACGTGAATTTCATTCATGCCCAAAACAGAAAAATCATCGCTTCCAATATATTCAGAACCAATGATTTTTGCTATTTGTTTTAACGTATATGCTATAGGAAACCTCACCTAAATCTTATTAATTTAATTATTCCTTTACACGTTCCATGTAGTTACCGTTAGCCGTATCTACTTTAATCTTATCACCTTCATTAATAAAAAGTGGTACGTTTACCTCTGCTCCTGTTTCTACTTTTGCAGGCTTGGTCGCATTGGTTGCTGTATTGCCTTTTACACCAGGTTCTGTATAGGTAACCTCTAAAACAACACTAGCAGGCATATCTACCGATAATGGCATGCTATCTTCAGTATTAAACAAAATAGTAACTACCTGACCTTCTTTAAGTAAGCCCGGTGCATCTAAACTACTTTCTTGTAATGTAATTTGATTATAGTCATCGGTATTCATGAAATGATAAGTATCACCTTCGGCATATAAATATTGATATGAGCGTGTTTCTACACGTACATCTTCAATCTTATGCCCTGCTGAAAAGGTATTATCAATTACTTTTCCTGAAGTAACACTTTTTAATTTGGTTCGTACAAATGCGGGACCTTTACCTGGTTTTACATGCAGAAACTCAATAATTTTGAAAATATCATGATTGTATCGAATACATAATCCTTTTCTAATATCTGATGTTGTTGCCATTTTTTAATCGTTGTTCGTTAATAGTTAATCTTTGAATTTACAAATTGAAGCTGTTGTACTAATCTCGTATTAGTTGCTAAAATACCCCTTCATTATGCCACGTTGTGAATCTCTAATAAACTGTAGAATTTCATCGCGTTCTGGTGTAGCTTCCATTTCTGCCTCTATAATCTGAACGGCTTGGGTATTATTGTAATTTTTTTGATACAGTATTCTATAAATATTCTGTATCTCACGTATTTTTTCTGATTCAAAACCTCTTCTTCGCAAACCTACGGAATTTATACCTACATAGGATAGCGGTTCTCTAGCAGCTTTCACAAAAGGTGGTACATCTTTACGCACAAGCGAACCGCCTGTAACAAAAGCATGCTGCCCAACAGAAACAAATTGATGCACGGCTACCAAACCTGCCAATATTACGTTATCACCAACAGTAACATGCCCAGCGAGGGTTGAATTGTTTGAAAAAATACAATTATCACCAACCAAACAATCATGAGCCACGTGGCAATACGCCATGATAAGGCAATTTTTACCAATGACGGTTTTATTTCTATCCGAAGTACCTTTGTGAATTGTAGCACATTCGCGAATGGTTGTTCCATTACCAATGTTCACCGTAGTTTCTTCTCCTTTATATTTTAAATCTTGTGGCGGTGCAGAAATGACAGCTCCTGGAAAAATATTACAATTTTTACCAATTCTAGCTCCTTCCATAATGGTTACATTCGAACCTATCCAAGTACCATCGCCAATAGTAACGTTATTGTGGATGGTAGTAAAGGGTTCAACAACTACATTCTTCGCTATTTTAGCTCCAGGATGTATATAAGCAAGGGGTTGATTCATATTTAATTTCCTTTTACTTTAATAATCTGAGCCATTATTTCAGCTTCAGAAACAAGTTTTCCATTTGCATATGCCTTTGCATGCATTTGGCAAATACCCCTTCTAATAGGAGACATTAAATCTAATTTAAAAATAAGCGTATCTCCAGGAACAACTTGTTGCTTGTACCTTACATTATCTATCTTAAGTAAATAGGTTAAATAATTTTCAGGGTCTGGAACGGTGTTCAACACCAAAATACCACCTGTTTGAGCCATTGCCTCTAATTGCAAAACTCCAGGCATTACTGGTGCACCAGGAAAATGACCAACAAAAAATGGCTCATTCATTGTCACGTTTTTAAGCCCGACAACGTGCGTATCTGAAAGCTCCAAAATTTTATCTACCAATAAAAACGGTGGTCTATGTGGCAACTGGGACATAATTTTAGTTATATCCATCAAAGGTGGCTTATTTAAATCCACCTTAGGAACATTGTTTCTTTTCTCTGTTTTAATAATTTTGGCTATTTTTTTTGCAAACTGCGTATTTACAAAATGGCCTGGCTTATTAGCAATTACCTTACCTCGTATTCTGGTGCGCGCCAATGCCAAATCACCAATAACATCTAGTAACTTATGCCGAGCAGCTTCATTAGGCTGATGTAAGGTAAGATTATCTAAAATGCCATTAGGCTTTACACTGAGTTTCTTTTTATTGAAAGCTTTTTCAAGCTTTTTCATGGTTTCTTCAGAAATTTCCTTATCAACATAAACGATGGCATTATTCAAATCACCACCTTTTATGAGTCCGTTTTCTAATAAGGCTTCCAATTCATGTAAAAAACTAAAGGTACGTGCATCAGCAATTTCCTTTTTAAAATCAGCTATCTTTTCTAAGGTTGCATTTTGCGTGCCTAACACTTTAGTACCAAAATCTACCATAGTAGTTACTTGATAAGAGTCAGCAGGAACAACCATTATTTCACTTCCCGTAGCTTCATCTTTATAAGAAATAACATCTCTTATAACATATTCTTCTCTGTAAGCATCTTGCTCAACCGCACCTACAATTTCTAAAGCTTCAACAAAATATTTTGAAGATCCATCCATAATAGGGGGTTCTGGAGCATCCAATTCAATAAGAATATTGTCTATTTCCATACCTACCAAAGCAGCAAGCACATGCTCTGATGTTTGAATCTTTACGCCGTGCTTTTCTAAATTTGTTCCCCGTTGTGTATTCACAACGTAATTTGCATCAGCTTCAATAATTGGCGCTCCCTCCAAATCGACTCTTTTGAAAGCATAACCATGATTAACGGGTGCTGGAACGAATTTCATCGTTACATTTTCACCTGTATGAAGGCCAACTCCTTTAAGAATGACCTCTTTCGCTATTGTTCTTTGTTTATTCTCAGTTACAGTCACTTATTATTTTTTTTGTCGAGTTGTTTTATTTGATTTACTATTTTAGGTAAGTTTTTAAAATGTACGTAAGACTTATTATAATCTCCATAGTTTAAAGCTGGAGACCCTTGTAAAACTTCATCATCTTTAATATTGCGGCCAATACCTGATTGTGCTTGAATACGCACATTATTACCAATAGTGATATGCCCTACAATACCCACTTGGCCTCCAATCATACAATGCCTCCCTATTTTGGTAGAACCAGCAACGCCCGTTTGAGCAGCTATTACCGTATGCTCACCAATTTCAACATTATGAGCAATTTGTATTTGGTTATCTAACTTTACCCCTTTGCGTAATATTGTAGACCCCATAGTAGCTCTATCTATTGTGGTACCTGCGCCAACATCTACATTATCTTCAATAATAACATTGCCTGTTTGTGGTATTTTTTTAAATGAACCATCTTTATTTGGGGCAAAACCAAAACCATCTGCACCCACAATAGCACCACTTTGAATAACACAATTATTACCAATGCTAGTTTCAGAGTAAATCTTAACCCCCGAAAACACCGTTACATTATTGCCAAGGGTTACATTATCACCTATATATGCATTAGGATATATTTTTACATTATCACCTATACGCACATTTTCTCCAATGTATGCAAAAGCACCTAAATAAAAACCTGTTCCATAAGTTGATGATTCTGAAAGAAAAACAGGTGATTCTATACCCGTTTTTACATTTTTCACTTGATCATAATACTCCAATAGTTTTGTAAAAGAAGCGTAAGCATCTTCCACTTTTATGAGTGTCGTATTTAAATGTTGTTCAGGCGTAAAATCTTTATTTACTATCGTTATTGAAGCTTTGGTAGTATAGATAAACGGCGTGTACTTGGGGTTCGCTAAAAAAGTCAATGAACCCTTCTCGCCCTCTTCGATTTTGGCCAGTTTATGAACGGATATTTCTGGATTTCCTTCAATCTCTCCTTCTAAAATACCCGCAATTTGACTTGCTGTAAAAACCATGAACACAAAAATAAGAAAAATAGTTCAACCGAAATCATAGACGTACCCTAAACCCCAAAAAAAAATCGCCATCTCGTTGATTAATTTAGACAAAGCACCTTCGTTCTTATAACACAAAGGTATTATAATGTCATTTTCCATGGGGTTTTAGCCTAAAGATATAAATTTACACCAACAGTTTAGGGTAGCACATATAATATTTTGTCACCTTTTTTGATAAGGTCTTCAAATTTAAATGATCTGATGCCTTTGCTACGTCAATAATTTTTCCGCTTTTACGAATAATATTTATATTTTGTTTTTCGGTGTGATAAGCTGTATTTTCAATCTTGCCTGTAAACACAAAGTAGGTAGCTTCGTAATCAGAAATACCATATTCCGTTTTAAAATAATTTAAGTGTTTTTCTACAGTAACGGTATCAATTGGTTTTTTCTTGAGTTTTATTTTCAATAATCGCCTGTGAATAACCATTTGACATAGGGTTGAGAGCACAAAATCATCATGATCTTGCCATAACTTTATAGCAGCAAGAATATCGGTATCATCTAATTTTGAAAAACGTTCTAAAACTGATGCATCAAAGTTTTCTTTGCTAATTTTATTCGTCATAAAGAAGAGAAGGGCTTCGGTACAGTGCATTGGCTCTCCCTTTTTTAATAATTCTTTAGCGCGTTTAAGTATGCGTATCAAAAGCTGTTCGGCCACTATACCTGTCTTATGAAGATATACTTGCCAATACATAAAACGGCGTGCCATTAAAAACTTCTCTACAGAATACGTTCCTTTTTCCTCAACCATCAACTCCCCATCTACCACGGTAAGCATGGTTAGCAAGCGTTCTGAATTAATATTCCCTTCGGCCACACCTGTATAAAAACTATCGCGCTTGAGGTAGTCCATCCGATCCATGTCCAATTGACTAGATACTAATTGATTTAGAAACTTCTTTGGATGATTTCCTTTAAAAATAGCTATTGCAACCGTTAAACTTCCGTTAAACCTGTTATTCAATTCCTCCATAAATAACAACGAAATATGCTCATGATGCACCCCTTCAACAATACTATTTTCCATAGCATGTGAGAAAGGTCCGTGACCAATATCATGAAGTAAAATAGCGCACAATAAGCCTTGCTCCTCTTCCTTTGTTATTTCAACCCCTTTAAAACGAAGCACTTGTATCGCTTGCTGCATTAAATGCATACTCCCTAAGGCATGGTGAAAACGCGTATGATGCGCTCCTGGGTATACCAAATAAGAAAGTCCCATTTGGGCTATTCTTCGTAATCTTTGAAAGTATGAGTCTGCCAACAAATCAAAAATCAAAGTGTTGGGAATTCTAATAAATCCGTAAATTGGATCGTTTAATATTTTAAGTTTATTTGATTTTGCCAAAACTAGTAGAATTAAAAGCCAAAGTTATGGAAACATAACAAAACTTGGCATGCTAAATGAGCGGTAACTTCAATAGAATGATAACACTTTACGGACTTTTAAAAAAGCAGGGCAATTAAATGAATAAAATAACAATACTTTGGGTAGACGATGAGATCGATTTATTAAAACCTCATATTATTTTTCTTCAAAACAAAAATTATGACGTAATCACTTGTAGAAGTGGGCAAGAAGCGCTGGATGAGCTATCAAATTCGCAAGTTGACATCGTCTTCTTAGATGAGAATATGCCCGGTATTTCTGGTTTGGAAACCTTGCACGAGATTAAAGTTATGAAAGCTACACTGCCAGTAGTAATGATAACCAAAAGTGAGGAAGAGTTTATTATGGAAGAGGCAATTGGTTCGCAAATCGCAGATTATTTGATAAAACCTGTTAATCCGAATCAAATTTTACTATCCTTAAAAAAGAATTTAGACCACTCGCGTCTTGTTTCTGAAAAAACAACCTCCAATTACCAACAAGAGTTTAGAAAAATAGCCATGGATTTATCGATGGTAAATAGCTATGAAGAATGGTCAGAGCTCTATAAAAAATTGATTTATTGGGAAATGCAACTCGAAGATATTGAAGACACCGGAATGTTTGAAATACTAGAGTCGCAAAAAATAGAGGCCAACCAGCAGTTTAGCAAGTTTGTAGAAAACAATTACGAAGATTGGTTTAGCGATATAAACAGCCCTGTAATGTCGCATACCTTATTTAAAGAGTGGATTCAGCCAGAAATAATCAATACCCCTACCTTACTTGTTGTGGTTGATAATTTGCGTTACGACCAATGGTTTGCTTTTGAAGATACGGTAAATTCATTTTTCAAAAAAACCAAGGAGGAGTCCTACTTTAGCATTCTACCTACTGCAACCCAATATGCCCGTAACGCTATTTTCTCTGGTCTAACCCCATTAGCCATGGAAAAAAAGTATCCTGAATGGTGGAAAAACGATACCGATGAAGGAGGTAAAAACCTATTTGAAGATAAATTTTTAGGTGAGCAAATTAAGCGTCTTGGACTCAATTTAAAATGGGAATACCACAAAATTAGCAGCCTTAAACAAGGAAAACATTTATCACATAATTTTAGATCTCAAAAAGACAATGACCTCACGGTAATTGTATATAATTTTGTAGATATGCTGTCGCATTCTAAAACAGAAATGGAAGTTATTAAAGAGCTTGCTTCTAATGACAAAGCCTACCGGTCATTAACTAAAAGCTGGTTTAAAAATTCGCCTTTATTAGAAATTATTCAGCAAGCCCAACAAATGGGACTTAAATTGATTATTACTACCGACCATGGCACTATCAACGTAAAACAACCTTCTAAGGTCATTGGAGATAAAGAAACTAGTTTAAATTTACGCTACAAAACGGGTAGAAGCCTCTCTTATGAAAAAAAAGATGTGCTTGAAGCCAAAGACCCAAGAAGCATACATTTACCCAGTATTAATATGAGTAGCTCGTATATTTTCGCCAAAAATGATCTCTTTTTTGCGTACCCAAACAACTATAATCATTATGTAAGTTACTATAGAAACAGCTATCAACATGGGGGTGTTTCTTTGGAAGAAATGATTATTCCGTTTGTCGTCTTAGAACCGAGATAAATTCGTTTCAAAATGAACTTGCCTCATGCGTAACGAATATATACTATTGTAAATTATCTTAAGATTAACTGGTTCACTAGGCTTTTAATATCGTTTAAGAAGGCTATGTTAAAAGTAATAAAACAGCTAATTTTGTTAGGTTGATTTTTTTATAGAAAGTTTCAATTTATAAGGTCGCCAAACCTAGCGCATCGTTTTACAAGAAGGTTTGTAAACCCTAGGTTTTAATGTCGCTATTATTATTTTGCTTATGATTTACAAAGAAGATGAAATTACAGCAGTAGCTAAAAGCTTAATTCAAAATGCCAAGTCAAAAACACTATGTTTTTATGGTGATATGGGTGCTGGCAAAACAACACTAATAAAAGCATTGGTACAAGTATTGGATGGTGCTGATACCGCAAACAGCCCCACCTTCGGAATTGTCAATGAATACCATAAAACAGATGGAAGCCTCTTGGGGTATCATTTTGATTTTTACAGACTGAATGATGAAAACGAAGCTTTAGACTTGGGTTTTGAAGATTATTTGAATGAAGATGTTTGGGTATTTATTGAATGGCCCGAAAAAATACCCTCTTTTCTTCCTGAAGACGCGCATAAAGTTAGAATTGAAATTTTAGACACAAAAATTCGAAAAATTGAATTTTAATCGCTTGTTTTTCATAGAATAAAAGTCAACACAACCTGTAGCAATCACCCTATATAAAACTAATAACCTGCTATTTACGGCTAACAGCTGTCTGGTTATAGCTATGCTCTCAACTTTTAAAACTGCTTTTGCGTTTGATTTGCTTTTACTACATTTAGTACGTAAAACTTTCGGTCACCCTAACAAAACCTTATTTACACCAGAGGAATTGTATCATTATCCTTAAACCAACCAAATGCAGAAAAAAATATCACTTTTGATTGTAGCCTTAGCGCTAATAAGTAGTACAACACTCAAAGCTCAAGACATTAATATTATACCTCGCCCGCAGGAGGTGTCAATTGGACAAGGCTTTTTTACGCTAAATCCGCAAATTGGTATTGTATCTTCTGCTGAAAGTAAAGCTACGGCACAGCGCCTACAAAGCGATATTAAAAAAATAGCGGGCTATGCAATTGAAATTATTCCCATTAAAAAACCGAATACCAAGGCTATCCAATTTCTATTAGACAAAAAATTAGGAAAAGAGGCGTACAATTTAATTGTTTCAAATTCAGGAATAGAAATTAGTGCATCAAACAATGCAGGGTGGTTTTATGGCGTGCAGAGTTTAATGCAATTGTTTCCGCAATTTACAGATGTCGAAAAAAAAGCGACTGCCTTCCAAATACCAGCAGTAATCATAAAGGATGCTCCTAGATTTTCTTGGAGGGCTTTTATGTTAGATGAAGGGCGTTTTTTTAAAGGGAGTAAGCAGGTAAAAATGTTATTAGATGAAATGGCGCATTTAAAGATGAACGTTTTTCATTGGCATTTGGTTGATGATCAAGGATGGAGAATTGAAATTAAAAAATACCCGCGGCTTACACAAATTGGGTCTAAAAGAAAAAGCAGTCAAGTGGGACCGTTAAAATGGAATAGTCCTATTCAATCTGCAGAGCCGCATGAAGGATTTTATACGCAGGAAGAAATTAAGGAGATACTAAAATATGCCGCAGAAAGACATATTACCGTTGTTCCAGAAATTGAAATGCCCGGACACTCAAGTGCGGCCATTGCATCGTACCCCTGGCTAGGAACTGCTAAAAAGAAAATTGAGATGCCCATAAAATTTGGTGTTGGTAAAGATGTATATGATGTGAGTGACCCAAAGGTGATTGAGTTTCTTACCGATGTACTTGATGAAGTAATGGATTTATTCCCCTCTAAAGTCATACATATTGGTGGTGACGAGGTGAAGTACAATCACTGGAAATCATCAAAAACTGTGCAACGCTATATGAAAGAAAAAGGTTTGACCACCCCTGCCGAATTACAAGTATTTTTCACCAATAGCATTTCACAATATCTACAAAGTAAAAACCGACGAATGATGGGATGGAATGAAATAATGGGCCATAACCTTCATGAATATCAAGATGAGGCAGATACTAAAAGCAACCAAAAATTAGCAAAAACAACTGTTGTACATTTTTGGAAAGGAGATTTAGAACTAGCAACGCATGCTGTAAAAAACGGTTATAATATTGTAAATTCAATTCACTCTAATACCTATCTCGATTATGATTACAACAGTATCCCCCTATCTAAGGCGTATAGCTTTGACCCTATTCCTGAAAAATTAGACGCCAAATATCATAACAAAGTATTAGGTACAGGTTGTCAAATGTGGGGAGAATGGATTCCTACCGATGGTGAAATGCATTTTCTAGTATTTCCAAGAATAGCGGCATATGCCGAAGTTGGATGGACAGCAAAAAAGAATAAAAATTTTAATTCGTTTAAAACGGCTTTAAAACAGTTACAAAAGCGATGGGAACAAAAAGGAATTTATTACGCTCCAAATTCATATGTGGAGAAAAAAGCAACAGGCTCAAAGTGAACGTAAGAAATTTGATATCCTTATCTCATTAGAATGACAAGATGAATGGATAATTTAATGGTGATAGCCTCAATTTTATAATCGTAATGCCATAGTAACTATATCATGAGTATGCATACAACTAAAAGACATTTTTAATTGTACCCTACTAAGTTTATTTATACGTTACTTCTCGGGTATAAAAAAAATCCTCAAATCACTCTTCTTGCAACTAGGCTCAAAGCGATTTGAGGATGATTAAAAAATATTTATCAGAATACTTGGTGGTATTAATTACATACCTCCCCACTCTTTTATAGCGTCCATATTCATCTTGATATAATCATCATTACCAGCAGCTTTAGCCCCTGCTAATGATTTTTTAGCTGTTGCAATAGCTCCTTTTTTATCGCCAGCTTTTGCTTGAATTAATGATTGCTGACGTAATTGCCAAAATTGAGGCTCTTTCATCATTGACATAGCCTTATCCATCCATTTTTTTGCTTGATTAATATCTTTCCCCGCACTTGAATAGTACGTTGCGGCAGCATAGTAATCATTGGCACTTGGCCCATTTAAAACAGTATTGATATTTGCTTCAACTGCAGCATCTGTTGGTACATCAAAATGAACTCCTACATAGGTGTTTTCCCATAAAAACCCTAAATCAGCTCCATTACTTTTTACATTGTCAATACTAATTGTAAATGTTTCAATAGGCATAGGCATCTTCTCTACTTTAGCTGTAGTTTTTGCAACAATTTTTGAAACATCCCAGTTTTTTGGTGTTCCTCCACCTTGTGTATCAGTATAAAAATAAACTTCCCAAGAAGTAGCACTTGGCTTAGTAAATACTGAATATGTACCTGCCTTAACATCTTTTCCTCCAATTTTAACATCGGTACTAAAAGTAGCCAAGGTATACCCATTAGCTCCAGTTCTCCATAATTTATTGTAAGGAACCAAATCTCCAAAAATAGTTCTTCCACGCATTGATGGTCTGGAATAATCAATGGTAACATCCGTGAGACCTACTGTTTGCATCAATTTTGATGCAGGGCTTGGTGCTGGCGTTTTGATCTGCGCTTCTAAAGCAAAGGAAACCAAAACAATAGATAAAAATAATGTGATTTTTTTCATGATTAAAGTTGTTTTTTATGTAGCACAAAACTATACATAAAGCATTGCTATATTTGTTAATAAAATCTTAAATAAAGTAAGTGCTTTATCTTTTGAAAAAAGGCAAAGAAACAATTCGATTATCGAAATAAAAAGTTACATAGTACAGGGTATTTTGTAAGGTTGACACGTCAATACTATGTTCTTGTATACTACTGCCATGAATATATTGCACTTGTCTTCCCGTAATATCATGAACAGCCCTACCCAAAAGAGCTTTTTCTGTATTCAATCGATATTCAACTAAATCATGCCCTATACGTTGGTAGAGAAAAATTTCCGCATGCTGATCTGGTTCTGGTCCTGGCTCAGGCCCTGGTTCTGGTCCTGGCTCAGGCCCCGGTTCTGGTCCTGGCTCAGGCCCCGGTTCTGGTCCCGGTTCTGGTCCCGGCTCTGGTCCTGGCTCAGGCCCCGGTTCTGGTCCTGGCTCAGGCCCCGGTTCTGGTCCTGGCTCAGGTCCCGGTTCTGGTCCTGGCTCAGGCCCCGGCTCTGGTCCCGGTTCTGGCCCTGGTTCTGGCCCTGGTTCTGGTTCTGACTCTTCTGTAACAAATCGAAATAATTTAGAATCAAAAGTTATTGGGGTATTTGGATACCTAAAAGATTCAGAAGACAAAAAATACGTATTATTGTGACTATACGTAATACCTTCTATTTGAGCAAAACCTGTATTCAAATTTGATCGTGTTACAGTATCATCAAAAATAGCCGTCTCTGATACCCCCTCTACCCTTGCTACAAAGGGAGATAAAATAGACGAATACCCAACAATAAATAATGCTCCCGTTGTTGTATTATATGTTGCTGAGGTAACTAAGCCGTTGATCGGGTACGAATCAATTCTGCTAGCAATATGGTTTCCTGGATCTTTCGGTATACGATAAGCAACAGTTCCCTCACTTTGCCACTGTTTTGTAAGTAGTATTAATTGATCGTTGAACACAAAAAAAGCTTCTGCATCCCAATCGCTATTACCATTGTTAGAAAAATCTGTTTGATCTTCGTAAACAAAATTAATTTGTTCTGCAATCACACTATCAGACGCTACATAATCGTCCTTTCTTATTTTTAAAATACTCAAATCTCTTCGCGTACCCAAATTGTTTCCAAAATCTCCTATGTAAATATAGTCTTCATCTTGGTCTATGTCTTCCCAATCAATATTTTCAGCATTTGAAATAGTAACACTTCTTACTATTTCATAAGAAACGGTATCAATCTCAAAAAGTTGAGCGGTATTACCTGAATCATTATGCGTTATTAACTTATCATTAAAAAAAATGAGTCCTGATGTTTCTGACACAGAAGTAGGCAAACTAGCAAGCGTCTCAATATTCTCTTGAGAATACAAGGTGCTCGCAGCTAAAAATAAGATCAAAAAAAATGATTTCAAAACCACACTATATTACTTCTTGGCACAATGTACAAAATTGCCACGCTAACAAGTCATTTGTTAGTTAAAAGACGTATTTATACCATGTTTTACTAAAATATCAGATGATACAATATTTAAATTGTTTAGTCTTTTTTAAAAAATATTAAACAAAATTAGTATCTTTACCGTGTATAATTTTCTAATCATCTTAGCTAGTGTCTAGTTAGAAAAAAAACTGCTGTTTACAACAGCAAATCGCTTAATAAAAAGGTATGAAACTCTATCAATTACATTCAAAACAAGCAACCCCAATCACACAGCAAGAAGCTTGGGATTTTTTATCAAATCCTGCCAACTTAAAAACAATCACCCCAGATCATATGGGTTTTCATATTCTTTCAGGGGCAGACCGCCTCATGTTTGCCGGACAGATTATACAATACAAGGTTTCTCCCATGCCTGGTTATTCAACCAAATGGGTCACCGAAATAACACATGTAAAGGAAGGAGAATATTTTGTTGATGAACAGCGCTTTGGCCCCTATGCCTTGTGGCATCACAAACATTTTATTACACCAATTGAAGGTGGGGTTATGCTTGAAGATATTATCGATTATAAAATCCCGTTTGGCATAATGGGTCAAATGGCGCATTCCTTGTTCGTAAAAAATAAGTTGAAAGAAATTTTCAAGTACCGTGAACATGCATTAACAGAACGTTTTGGCTCCCTTGAAAATAAACCCAATGAACTTCATTTAAAAAGCTTTTGATATGAAAAAAAATATCCTCTTAATTGGCGGGTCACATGGTATTGGACTCGCTATTGTACAACAATTACATAAAGACTACCAGGTATATGTAGCCTCAAGAACAAATGACAATTTAGATGGTCTTGATGTGATATATCAAAAATTTGATGTGAGTACAGACACCTTTAACACCGCTACCCTACCCGATAAAATTCATGGTTTTGTATATTGCCCGGGAAGTATCAATTTAAAGCCATTTAAAATGATAAAACTGGATACGTTTAAAAAAGATATGGAAATCAATTTCTTTGGTCTTGTAAAAATTGTCTCCGAAATAATACCGCGAATGGAAGAAGGCAGCAGTATGGTTTTTTTCAGCACCGTAGCGGTTCAAACAGGAATGCCATTTCATACTAGCGTAGCCGCAGCTAAGGGAGCCATTGAAGGCTTTGCAAAGGCCATGGCAGCAGAATACGCACCCAAAATTCGCGTAAATGTGATTGCACCTTCTTTGGTAGATACGCCATTGGCAGTACGTCTTTTAAGCAATGATCGTAAAAAGGAAATGATGGCCGAAAGGCATCCGCTCAAACGTGTGGGTAATGTTGGCGATATAGCCAATATTGCTGTATTTTTACTTAGCGAAAAAAGTACTTGGATGACCGGACAAGTTGTTGGCGTAGATGGAGGAATGTCAACCTTAAATATACAATAGATGCGTGAAAAAGTGGCTATATTTTGGTTTAGACGTGATTTAAGGCTGGACGACAACAGCGGTTTTCTTCATGCCTTACAGGGAGATTTTAGAGTGCTACCAATTTTTATTTTTGATAAAGAAATTTTAGACAAACTTCCAAAAAATGATGCCCGTGTTTCTTTTATTTTTGAATCACTTCAAAAAATACGTAAAGAATTGCAACAATCTTACGGTAGTGCTGTAGCATTACTTTATGACAATCCAGAGGCTGTTTTCAAAAACCTAATGACTACGTACGATTTACAAGCGGTGTACACCAATACCGATTATGAGCCGTATGCTATAAAAAGAGATACTGCAATAGCAAAAATTTTATCAGAAAAAAATATTCCGTTTCATAGTTATAAAGATCAGGTCATTTTTGAAAAAGATGATATTGTTAAAGATGATGGCAAGCCTTATGTGGTATACACACCCTATAAAAATAAATGGAAAACACGTTTTAATGCAAACCACATAGCGGAAAATAACACCCGCCCTTTTCTAAAAAACCTCATTCAAGACGTCAACTTACCTGATATAACATTGACAGAAATGGGTTTTGAAACTGCCACTATTAAAGTGCCTCATTTTACGGTTAACCCAGAGCTAATTAACAATTATGAGGCTACACGCAACTATCCGGCTATTACTAATGGCACCTCTCGTTTAGGGCCACATCTACGCTTTGGCACGGTATCCGTTAGGCAAATGATGCAAAAAGCAATCGCTAAAAAAAACGAAGTATTTTGGAGTGAACTTATATGGCGTGAATTTTTTATGCAAATTCTATGGCACTTTCCACATACTACAAAGCAATCATTCCGCCCAAAATATGACCGTATTGAATGGCGTAATAATGAACAGGAATTTGAAAAGTGGAAAAACGGCCAAACAGGATATGCACTCGTAGATGCCGGTATGCGTGAATTAAACACTACTGGCTATATGCATAATCGCGTACGTATGTTGGTTGCTAGTTTTTTGTGCAAACATTTACTAATAGATTGGCGTTGGGGCGAAACCTATTTTGCTGAAAAACTACTTGATTATGACCTTAGTGCCAATGTAGGTAACTGGCAATGGGCAGCTGGGTCTGGTGTTGATGCTGCTCCATATTTTAGAATTTTCAACCCTATTACCCAGGTAGAAAAGTTTGATAAGCAAAAAGCATACATTAAAAAATGGGTGCCTGATTTACAAGAACTCACCTACCCTAGTATGATGGTTGATCATAAAATGGCTCGCGAACGTTGCTTAAAAGTATATAAAGAAGCACTAGCTTAATTTTCTTTGCTTATATTTAGTGCAACCAAAGAAACTTCGTTTTTTTAACACTAAATAACTTATTCCACGCAAAATGAAAAAACTACCGCTTCTGGGTATACTGATGGTGTTTTGCCTTTCAGCTGCAGCCCAAAAACTCACAAAAAATAAAAAAGCCCTCTTGGCTTCTGTAGAAAAACATGAAGCCGAACTGATAAAAATCAGCGATGCGATATGGGCTGCTGCCGAAACTGCTTTTGAAGAAAACGAATCTTCAAAATTACTGGCCGATTATGCCGAAAAAAATGGATTTACCGTAGAAAGAGGTGTTGCCGATATTCCTACAGCTTTTACCGCTACCTACGGATCAGGAAAACCTGTTATAAGCGTTTTGGGAGAATTTGATGCCTTACCTGGTCTTTCACAAAAAGCGCAAGCCACCAAAGAAGCCTATAGAAAAGATGGTGCGGGTCACGGTTGTGGGCATAACTTATTTGGCGCAGCTAGCTTAGGGTCTGCAATTGCTGTAAAAGAGCTGATAGCAGCAGGAAAAATAAAAGGAACCATTAAGTTTTTGGGCACTCCTTCTGAAGAAAAATATTTTGGAAAAATATGGATGGTTCGAGCTGGTTTATGGAATGATGTTGATGTTAATTTAAGCTGGCATCCTTCAACAACCACTATGGCTGATGCGCAAAGTTCATTGGCACTAGTAGATTTTAAGGTCGAATTTTTTGGGCAAACCTCGCATGCCTCTGCCGATCCTTGGAATGGACGTAGCGCTTCAGATGCCCTAGAATTATACACTACAGGCATTAATTATTATAGAGAACATATAAAACCAACGGTTCGTATTCATTACCATATTCAAAATGCAGGCGAAGTGGTGAATGTGGTACCTGATTATTCAAGAATTTGGGTTCGTGTTCGCGATACCAAACGAAGTGGTATGATGCCTGTTTATGAACACGTACAAAAAATGGCTGAAGGCGCTGCCATTATGGCCAATGTAGATTACAAAATTTCATTAATATCAGGTATCTATGAAATCTTAGTAAACCGTACAGGTGAAGAAATTATGCAGCAAAACCTTGAGTTACTAGGCCCAATACGTTATACTGCCGAAGAAACTGAATTTGCAAAAAATATTCAAAAAGGTGTAGGAAAACCACAAGTAGGAATGGACAGTAACATACTCCCCTTACAAGAAACAAAAGAACACCCCGGTGGCGCATCAACCGATGTTGGTGATGTGAGCTGGAATGTGCCTAACATAAATATGGGAATGACGGTTGCCCCCAAGGACGCTCCTTTTCATTCTTGGGCGGTAGTGGCTTGTGGCGGTATGAGTATTGGCCACAAAGGAATGATACATGCCGCAAAGGCCTTAGCTTTTACAGCCGTTGACTTATTTGAAGACCCTAAAGCTGTTGCTAAAATGAAAGCCGAATTTTTACAACGAAAAGGTAAGGAGGTTTATAAACCAATTATTCCTGAAGGACCGCCTCCACTAAAAGGAATATAATCGACATTGAAAGTTATTTTACCATGACAGACTCGGACTAAAAGTGGAGTGGTGAACAAAAGAGAGAAGGCAGAAAAGAAACAAGAATCATGAAACAGGACTATTTCAGAGAGATGTGAATAGTGAGCTGTGTACTATTGGAAATCAATACCTATGAGAAACAAGCCAATTAGTACTATTTTTAACAATGAAACTACTAACTAAAAACGGTCAACTATAATCAGTGACATTCACAATTCCTGATTCTTGATTCTTGGCTCTAGAAAAAGTAATCTTTAAAGCTAACGAATACCCTATCTTAACTATAAGGTAGAGGCTCTAACTAAAAACAACCAAAGTAAATTAAATTCTAAAAGATACTAATGTCTTTACTAAGAACTCACTTCCTAAGGTTTTATGTATTGCTTTTACTTTTCGATCTTGCCTGTGGTTTTGATGTTTTATCTCCCTACCGAATTATCAGCAAGCCATTGTTATTAGTCGCCTTGCTCATTTATTTCACCTACAAAACAAAAACCTATAACAGTGCTTCTTTTTATATCACATTCAGTGCTTTAAGTTGCTCCCTTTTAGGAGATATTTTTCTCCTTTTTGAAAATAACGCTAACTTATATTTCACCTTAGGTTTAGCTTCTTTTTTACTGGCTCATCTATTATTTACATGGTCTTTTTTAAAAAAATGGAACAAGAAAACACCCTCTAATTTCAACATCATCACGGTATTACTACTGTTTTATGGCATTGGACTCTTTTTTATACTAAAACCAAATCTAGGTGGTCTCAAAATACCTGTTGCCATATATATTACAGGTATTTTATGTATGGGCATAAGCGCTTACCGAAGAAAAGGAATGGTACCGCCCGCTAGTTTTAATTCGGTAAGTATTGGTGCATTACTTTTTATTATTTCTGATAGTATACTTGCCATTGACAAGTTTATTACACCTGTCATCTTATCACATATTTTAATTATGGGAACCTATGCCATGGCGCAGTTTTTTATTGTTGAAGGCATGTTACATCAAGAATATGATAGTGATTAAATCAATATCTGCACAAGCAACATGGTCGCTTCGTCATCAAGTGATGTGGCCAACAAAGCCCTTAGATTTTGTAAAACTTCCTGAAGATGCAAAGGGAAAACATTTTGGACTTTATAGCGGAACGGAACTAATAAGCGTAGTTTCTATTTTCATACATGAAGACGGTGTTGCTCAGTTCAGAAAACTAGCTACTAAAACCGAAGAACAGGGTAAAGGCTATGGTTCAAAACTACTAACTCACCTTATCACATATGCACGAGAGCAAAACATACATACCCTGTGGTGCAATGCAAGAATTGAAAAAACCAGTTTCTACAAAAAATTTGGACTGATTACCACCGATAAAAAATTTAAAAAAGCCAATATACACTATGTAATACTACAAATGGATTTAACTCAAATTTTGGATTAACCCCAAACCAAAAATAATTATTTTATGAGTAACAACTCCCCATCAATCTTGGGTAGATTATGTATGACTTTAAACAGACACGATTGAAATGCATTCCTAATATAAAAAAGAACTTCTCCTAGGCAAGTCACCTAAAATCACCCCTCAAAATCATGTCTCCTACCCCCTTATAGTGCAGTTTACAAAAATATAAGACTACTATACCATACAAATTCACATAGCCACAAATGTCATAACAAGCACATTTACAACAAAATACAAAAATTAATTGTCACAAAAACTACCTATACAAACCGTATATTATAAGAACTGACAAAAATCATATTATAATTAAAGATAAAAAGCTATTTTTGACTTAAAATTAAAAGACCTTTTAATCTTTTATTTATTTATGACTAACTTAATTCAATTCCCATGAAAATTAAACACTCCAAACCGCTAGCTGCAATAGCTTTATCTTCATTGCTTTTTATGGCATGCTCCGACGGCAAAAAAACCGACCATAGTACTGCAAGTGATTCCCCAAACAAAGAAATGGTTGCAGAATTAACATCGCCACCAAATGTACCTGTACCTGTTGGTAAACGTAAGCCCAAAAAACTTTTAGTCAATATGGAAATTCTTGAAAAAGAAGGCACCATGACCGATGGTACTACATATAACTATTGGACTTTTGGCGGTACTGTACCCGGTAGCTTTATCCGTACACGTGTTGGTGATGAAGTAGAGTTCACATTATCAAACCACCCAGATAACAAGTTACCTCACAATATTGATTTACACGCAGTAACCGGCCCTGGTGGAGGTGCAACATCGTCATTTGTTGCTCCTGGACATGAGAAAAAATTCAGCTTCGAAACATTAAACCCAGGCTTATATGTATACCACTGTGCTACAGCTCCTGTAGGTATGCACGTAGCAAATGGTATGTATGGTTTAATCTTGGTTGAGCCTGAAGGAGGATTACCACCTGTTGATAAAGAATACTATATCATGCAAGGTGATTTTTACACCAAAGGTGAAAATGGTGCTCCAGGCTTACAAGCTTTTGATATGCAAAAAGCTGTCGATGAAGATGCTGACTATGTTGTTTTCAATGGTAGTGTAGGTTCATTAACTGGTGATAATGCAATTACCGCCAATGTGGGCGAAACTGTTCGTTTATTTGTTGGTAACGGAGGGCCAAATCTTGTTTCCTCTTTTCATGTTATTGGTGAAATTTTTGACAAAGTACATGTTGAAGGTGGATCTTCAATCAACGAAAACGTTCAAACTACATTAGTACCTGCTGGTGGTGCTGCTATTGTAGAGTTTAGAGTAGATGTTCCGGGCACATTTATTCTTGTAGATCACTCTATATTTAGAGCCTTTAACAAAGGTGCTTTAGGCATGTTAAAAGTAGAAGGTGAAGAAAACAAAACAGTTTATTCTGGTGTAAAACAAGAAGGTATCTATCAGCCTGAAGGTGGTGGTATTCAAGAAATGCCGGAAGACGAAAATGCACCAGCAAAAATGGCTAGTTCAGACAAAACTTTGGCTCAAAAAATGGAATCTGGAAAACAAATTTATATGCAAACGTGCTTTGCTTGTCACCAAGCAGAAGGGCAAGGTATTCCAAATGCCTTTCCTCCTCTAGCTAATTCTGACTACTTAAATGCCGACGTAAATCGTGCTATCAGTATTATTCTAAAAGGAAAAACAGGTGAAATAACGGTAAACGGTAAAAAATATAATAGTGTTATGACCAGACAAGCAATTAGCAATGATGAAATTGCTGATGTACTTACCTACGTGTACAATTCTTGGGGAAATAATAAAACCAATGTTACCAAAAGTCAAGTAGACGCCGTTAAAAACGGACACTAAATAAGGTCAAATATATATTACGATGAGAACTTTTTTGAGACTGATTATAAACGTTGTACTGCTATTTATTGTCACAATGACCTATGGCCAGTCTCAAATGGTTTTTATAAAAGGAGGCACCTATACCCCACTCTATGGTAGAGATTCTTTGCAAGTGCCTATTAATGATTTTCAAATGGATGTTTATCCGGTTACCAATGAAGATTATTTAAAATTTGTTAAAGAAAATGACCAATGGCAACGATCAAAAGTAAAAAAACTCTTTGCAGATGGTAGTTATTTAAGAGAATGGGTATCAGATACTGTACTTGGTGCTTCGCAACCATTAAAAGCGCCTGTTACCAATGTTTCTTGGTTTGCTGCTAGCAGTTATTGTGAATGTCAAGGCAAACGCTTACCAACAGTAGATGAATGGGAATATGTGGCTATGGCAAATGAAGATTTGGCCGATGCGCGAACATTAAAAGACTACAACGAATATATTTTAAGCTGGTACGAAAAACCCAAAACATTCAACAATGAAATTGGGTCTACGTTTAAAAACTATTGGAATGTTTATGACTTGCATGGATTAGTATGGGAGTGGACTTCGGACTTTAATTCTGTACTCATTTCAGGTGAATCAAGAAAAGATGTTGATAATGATAGCAATCTCTTTTGCGGTAGCGCAGCCATTGGTGCTAGTGACTTAATGAATTATGCTGCTTTTATGCGGTATGCAACACGAGGTAGTTTAAAAGCAAAATACACGATGAAAAATTTAGGCTTTCGTTGTGTAAAAGATATCCTAAAATGAAAAATATAAAATCAATTTTACTGCTCTTAGTAGTGATTCTATCACTTGCTTCATGTAATTCGAATGCCAAAAAAACAGCAACAGATGACCTAGCTATTTATCAATGTCCTATGAAATGTGAAGGTGATAAAACCTTCCATCAACCAGGGAATTGCGCTGTTTGTAAAATGGATTTGGCTCTTGTTGAAACACCAAATACTACGACCTTAGGAGTTGCTGAAATTTCTGATGAATCTATCTTCAATTTAACCAGCGAATGGCATACTGAAGAAAATAAGACTATTCAATTAAAAGACCTGAAAGGAAAAACCTTGGTCATGGTGATGATTTATACCACTTGTAAGGCCGCTTGCCCCCGCTTGGTTGCTGATATGCGTAACATTGAAGCCCAAATACCTAGCGAAAAGCTTAAAAATTTGCAGTTTGTATTGGTAAGTATAGACCCCGAAAAAGATACCCCCGAAAAGTTAAAAGCTTTTGCCAAAGAAAATTTAATCGATGGTGAACATTGGACTTTTTTACAAGGATCTAAAAATTCTGTTAGAGAATTTGCAAATGTACTTGCTGTAAAATACAAACAAATTTCACCTATAGACTTTTCGCACTCAAACATTATAAGTGTTTTTAATAGTGGAGGCGAATTAGCACATCAGCAAGAAGGCTTAGGTGTTGATAATAAAGAAACTATACAAGCTATTCTCAAAATAACGCATTAAAATAATTTAAGAACCAAAACAACATAATATGTTATCAAAACAACAAGCACGTAACTTCTTTTTAGGAGGCACTTTAGTTACTTTTCTTGCATTTATTGGTCTTACCATTTTTTCGTTTAGTAAAACGCAAGATCAAACCAATGATGAAAACATTACAGAAGCTGTCGTAAGAGGTAAAGATTTATGGGAAGCAAATAACTGTATGGGCTGCCATACCATTTTAGGCGAAGGCGCCTATTATGCCCCTGAATTAACTAAGGTTATTGAACGTAGAGGCCCTGCTTATATCAATGCTGTACTACGGCAGCCTGTTTCTTGGGCACCTCACGGCAGAAAAATGGTGGCTTATGGCTTCTCCGAAGAAGAAACCAAAGATCTTATTGCCTTTTTTGAATGGATTGGTGAAGTAGACCTAAACGGATTTGATACAGTGGTTTCACCATTAGCCAAAGAAGATAACTAACCCAACCAAAAAAAAATAATATGAAATATAAATCACAAAAAGTAGCGTATTGGTTTTTTGCACTTTCCATGTTGTTGTTTGGTCTGCAAATAGTCTATGGTTTTATCATGGGATTTGCCCATGCAGGTTTTGACAACTTACACGAAGTTATTCCTTTTAACACCGCTAGGGCGGTACACACCAACTTATTGGTCGTTTGGTTATTATCAGGTTTTATGGGGGCGGCTTATTATATTATTCCTGAAGAAGCTCAACGCGAACTGGTTAATGTAAAACTTGCCTACGTACAACTCATTAGTTTAGCCCTCGTTGGGGTGGTTGCTATTGTAGGCTATCATTTTAACTATTGGGAAGGGCGAAAATTTTTAGAAATACCCCGACCTTTAGACTATTTAGTCGTTATAAATGTATTGCTATTTTTGGGCTTAATTTTAGTCACTTTATTTAAAGGAAAACGCAGAACAACAACGGCCTTAGTGCTTTCAATGGGCTTGCTTTTTGCTGCCTTATTGTACCTCCCAGGGATGCTCCCTTTTGATAGCCAAGTAAAAGATTCTTTCTTTCGTTGGTGGGTTGTTCACCTATGGGTAGAGGGTGTTTGGGAACTTATCATGGGTGGTATTCTATCGTTTTTACTTATAAAACTAACAGGTGTTGATAGAGAGGTTATTGAAAAATGGCTTTATGTAATTGTGGGCTTAACCTTCTTATCTGGGGTGTTAGGAACCGGGCATCACTACTACTATATTGGTGTTAACAAAATCTGGTTAATTGTCGGTGGTATTTTCTCTGCCCTCGAACCTTTGGCCTTTTTAGCAATGGCTTTATTTGCGGTGAATATGTACCGTAAAGGAGAAAAAAAACATCCAAATAAATTAGCCTTGTATTGGACCTTGGGTGCTTCCATAGTATCATTTGTTGGCGCAGGATTACTTGGATTTGCCCATACCCTACCCCAAACTAATTTGTACACACACGGCACCCTAGTTACCGCCATGCACGGACACCTTGCCTTTTGGGGGGCTTATGCTATGATTGTACTAGCCATTATTAGTTACAGTTTACCCAATATGACCGGCAGAAAATTATATGAAAGTACGCTAGGAAGAATGGCCTTTTGGATGTCAAATATTGGTATCATAGGTATGACCGTTGCCTTTGGTGTCGCTGGGGTTGTTCAAGTATATTTAGAACGGAAACTGAAAATGGATTTTATGGTTGTACAAAAGGAGATTGAAGTTCATTTTATGGTACTGCTTGTATGTGCAACATTGTTTACCACAGGAATTATTCTTTATATGATTGATTTTTATAAACACGGCAGACCCAATGATGAAGCCCTAGAATCAGTTTCTGATGACTAAGTTTCAGCTACAAAGTAAACCTTTAGCAGGCTACTGGCATACGATCCCTTTGTACATCTAGTATCCTTAAATTTAAAAACAAACCAGTGTTGAAACTTTAACGAAGCTAAGCGCTGGTTTTTTTCTGAGCCTTTTTAATATTATAATCATGAGTACACCCTATTATCATGCAATTGATAAAGAAATACAAGTTTTTGAGCATGCCTATACCTGTAAGCTACCCTTTCTTTTAAAAGGACCGACAGGCACTGGCAAATCAAGATTTATAGCCTATATGGCACATACTTTAAAAAGCCAATTAATTACCATTTCATGCCATGAAGAAACCTCTTCTACTGATTTAATTGGTCGTTTTATAATTAAAGGCGCCGAAACCATTTGGTTAGATGGCCCTTTAACTACGGCGGTAAAAGAAGGGCATATCTTATACTTAGATGAAATAGCTGAAGCCCGGCCAGATGTAATTGTTGCCATCCATTCTCTCACTGATCACCGACGTGAATTATTTATTGATAAATTAGGTACTACCATAAAAGCGCATAAAGATTTTATGCTGGTTGCCTCATTTAATCCAGGCTATCAAAGAGGCTTTAAAGAACTAAAACCTTCAACCAGACAACGTTTTGTTGCTATTTCCTTTGACTACCCTACTGCCAAAATTGAAACTGACATTGTAGCATCAGAAGCAGATATAGACAAAGATGTGGCAAAAAAACTAGTCAATATCGCCACAAAAATTAGAAACTTAACAGAATTAGGACTTACAGAAACTGTTTCTACAAGGCTGTTGGTAGACGCTGCTAAACTCATAAAAGTTGGATTGCCCAAGCGTCTTGCAGTTCATGTTGCTGTTGTTGAGCCTTTATCTGATGACCTTGAAATAGTACAAGCTCTTAAAGATTTGAGCGATTTAATGATTTAGCGATGCTAGCCTATGTTTGAGTTTGAACCCGATGAGTATATTTTTACCAAATTTGCTTTCTTTTTTAAGAAACGTAGAAAAGCAAAAGAAGCCAAACGTTCTCATGCCGTTCATTTAAAGGATATAAAATCGCGATTGACCATTATTGCAAGAGCCATCACGGGTGAGTCTATTGAAATATATGAAGCAGAACGGGAAGGTGGTTATAGGAATACTAATTTTTTCTTACCCTCTAGCTTTCATGACTTCCCTACAACCGAAGAAAATAGCGCCTTTTATTTGTTTCGTGTTTTGTATCTCACGATTCAAAAACAACTACACTTAAATTGGCAAGATAATGCTGAACACAGTACCATTTCATCACAAGAAAAAGCAGCAGCTACGGCATCGCAGGTATTAACTAATTTATTTAAACAGTTTCCTGTAACGGCATCATACCATCAAAAGTTTATTAATTTTTATACCAATAAAGCCTCCAAAAAAGAAACACCCGACTTTTCTTTTATCTATGGAAAATGGATGCGAAATACGGCGCATAATGATACCTCAAAATTGTTAGAAAATTTTTCAGACAAAGTAAAAAAAGCACAGGATGATGACGTAAAAACGATACTAAAGGCTAAGGCTGTAGAAGAAATTATTTCAGTACAAATAGACCAAAAACAACAACAAGATGCCGTATTACAACATCAGTTTGAAAAGGTAGAAACCGCTGAGGAATTTGGTGGTAATTTTAGAGATATGGATGGTGATGACGATTTAGATGATCATTCAAACGCTTTAGACGAAGTGAATATGAAATATACAGTACGGGTAGATGACACTGCACATTCAGTATATCAAGCAGATTTTATAGAAAATACCACCATTGCAGAAAGTGCAGAAAGTGACCCCCATAGCTTTCATTTCGTTTACGATGAATGGTCGTATACACAAAGAAAATACCAGCCCGACTTTTGTAAAGTTTACCCAAAAACCCAATTAAAAACCGATAGTACTTACTATAAAAATACACTTAAAACGCACCGTTCTACCCTATTAGGCCTTCGAAAAATGTTAACCTCTGTAAACAACAGATACCAACAGCTAAAAAGGCAACCGCAGGGCGATGAATTTGATATCGATGCCATTACTGATTTATTTATTGATGTTAAATCCAAACACACCCCTTCAGAAAATATTTATATAGCAAAACGGAAAAAGGAAAAAGACATTTCCATTTTACTGCTTTTAGATAGCAGCCTTTCAAGTGATGGTTATGCAGACGGCAATAGGGTTATTGATGTTGAAAAACAAGTCTCCATTTTGTTTGGTGAAATTTTAAATGAATTTCATATTGATTTTTCAATACATGGTTTTTGTTCAAAAACAAGAAATCATACCGCCTACGTTACCTTAAAAGGTTTTGACGAAGATTGGAATATTGCCAAACAACGTGTTGGTGGTCTAGAACCTAGTGGCTATACCAGAATTGGCGCTGCTTTACGGCATTCGGGCGCTTTGTTAGATCAACGGAATGCAAAGAACAAATGGGTTATTTTAATTTCTGATGGCAAACCAAATGATTATGACAAATATGAAGGTAAATATGGTATACATGATGTAAAGCAGGCCTTGAGTGAGTTAAATGGACGGCAAATAAACTCCTATGCATTAGCTATAGAGGCACAGGCCAAATACTATTTACCACAAATGTTTGGTCAAAATCATTACCAAATTTTAACCACGCCAATTGAGCTCTTACAATCATTGGTAAAACTGTATGAAAAAATCAAACACCAATCCTAAAATTGACTATTTCAGATGACAAAAACAACTATAGATTATAAGAATATTTACTATCCTCCTGGGGGTATTCTTCTCTGGCTTATTATTTTTTTAGAGCTTATAACTTTTGGCATCGCCTTACTTGCCATGGTTTATTCAAGCCGTGAAGAACCCGAATCTTTTCATAATTCCAGACTGCTTTTAAACAGTACTATTGGCGCCATAAATACCGTATTTTTAATAAGTAGTGGTTTTTGTATGGCGCAATCAGTCACGTATTTTAAACTAAAAAACCTAAAAAAAACAAACCTATATTTAAAATTAACAATACTTGGTGGACTTTTATTTTTAGGATTAAAAGGCTATGAATATGCAGATAAAATAGCACTGGGCTACACCATCGGCTACAATACTTTTTTCTCCTTTTATTGGATGCTCACCCTATTTCATGTCATACATGTACTTGTTGGTTTGGTGGTTTTATGTTCACTACAACTTACCTTAAATAAAACAAAACTAGAAACCAGTACAGAAAACATAGCGTCATGCGCTGCATTTTGGCACATGTGTGATTTAATATGGATATTGGTATTTCCTGTAGTCTATCTGCTACTTTAAGGTAGTCTTAGTAAGAATATGTACAAGGTTTTACATTGACTATGAAACAACAAAAAGAAAGCACTATAGCAAGTATAAAACGTTTTAATCTTTGTCTCTTATTTCATCTCTTCTATCTCATCTCACATAAAAATTCGTATGAAACAAACAACATATACCCTACTCGCTTTAATTTTACTTACTTTAATTGCTGCCTATATTTCAACAACAGCTGGGGTTTATACAGCCGCAGGTATTTTGATAGTATCTGCGTGTAAATTTGTGGGTATTTCTTGCTACTTTATGGAAATGAAAAAAGCACATGTTTTTTGGAAAATTGCAATCCTCATATACTTGTTTCTATTTACAGTTATAGCATTGATTTTAATCTAATTACACAACAATAAATGATTGTAATTATCATCGAATTACACCCTTCAGAAACTTCTCATTTACATATAACTTGTAAGTAGAATCAAATTAAGTCAGAATTTTCTTTAAAAATATTTGTTTTTAAGTAAGAATATTCTTAAATTTGAACTTTGGTTATAAACACTTATGGCGGCACTTTCGTCATATGAGGTTTAATTTGGTTGAATAGGTGAAATTCGGAGGGACACGAATTTCAATGAAAAGAGGGCAAACGCCCTCTTTTCTCTTTTATATGCTTTCGTATTCCCGTTTTATGTGTTTGTAATAGAAAAGGTTGAAAACAATTGTTGGCCTCTACCCCTTAACTGATGACACGATTAAAATGGAATTTGAGGCTTGGAAAGTAGCTATGGAAATGGATGGGTAATGAGAGCTGTAGGTAGTTTTGCTTTTGCCTAATACAAGAAAAGACCGCTATGCTACTCTTTCGCAGGCTTATCAACATTACCCCATTTATTGTTTAGGGTAGCATAGTCAAAGTCAAGCACAGACTTTTGCCTTTCCAGTCGGTAAGCAGAAAAAGCACGTTGCAAGATGTCTTCAATAAGATAATCTTCATGTACCGCTTCGGGGTCAAAGGTTTCCTTTAGGCTTATTTTAAACATTTTTGCTGTGGTATTGTACCAAAATGCACGCCAACCACTTCGTAGTTCCTTAACTAAATCAAAAGCAGTAGAACCTGTTTGACGGTAAATTAACTTCACTAAAATTTGACCTTCGGTACGGGTTAATTTTTTAAGCTCTTCTGAAAACTCTTCTTCAATATATTTCTGTATTTTTTTTGTGTAGCGCTTTCTTTTCGATTTTCGCTTAATTTTTGAAATACTATCATTTAACTCCACCAAGCGTTCTGCTGCCAATTTAGCGTAGGGATATACTTTTATTGTTTTTCGTCTTAAAATATAGTACTTGAGTTTCGATTTGTAATCAGAAAATTTAAGCTTGCCAAAAAGATACACCTCGTCAAGGTCTATAGCATTGTGTACGATAGAATCGCCTTCAATAATAATCATCTTTTCAGCAATAGAATCTAAGGGCATCTCTTTCACCTGCGAGCGTCCAAAAAACGACATTACCAAACATAAACCCAAAAGTATAATCTTCTTCATAGCTGCAATTAATATAAAAGCCTCGCAAAATTAACGATAAAAGCGAGTGCATATTATTAATTAATTACTAATATTATTAACTTCGTTGACTAAATACATAACATATGGCAAGCAATACAATTCTTACCAAGAAATCATTAGATTTTTTTGAAAAATACCTAAACAATGCAGCTCCAACGGGTTACGAATGGGAAGGTCAAAAACTATGGATGGATTATTTAAAACCCTACGTGGATACTTTTATTACGGACACCTACGGTACTGCGGTTGGGGTAATAAACCCTGATGCTAAATACAAAGTAGTTATTGAAGGGCATTCTGATGAAATTTCGTGGTATGTAAATTATATTTCCGATAATGGTTTACTTTATGTAATACGTAATGGTGGTAGTGACCATCAAATTGCACCCTCAAAATGGGTAAATATTCACACCAAAAACGGCTTTGTAAAAGGTGTATTTGGCTGGCCTGCAATACATACAAGAAATAGAGCCAATGAAAAGCCGCCAAAACTAGATAATATTTTTATTGATATAGGCGCAAAAGACAAAGCCGAAGTTGAAGCAATGGGCGTTCATGTGGGCTGTGTAATTACCTACCCCGACAAATTTCAGGTTTTGAATAAGAACAAATTTGTTTGTCGTGCTATTGATAATAGAGCTGGCGGATTTATGATTGCAGAAGTGGCTAGGCTCTTGCATGAAAATAAAAAGGAACTTCCTTTTGGTTTATACATTACCAATGCCGTGCAAGAAGAAGTTGGCTTACGTGGTGCAGAAATGATTACGCAAACCATTAAACCTAATGTTGCCATTGTAACCGATGTATGTCACGATACAACCACACCAATGATTGAAAAGAAAACACAAGGACATACCGAAATTGGTGCAGGTCCTGTTATTTCTTATGCTCCAGCGGTGCAAAACAAATTGCGTGAACGTATCATTGAAACAGCTACCGCGCATGATATTCCATTTCAGCGTATGGCGGCATCAAGGTTTACAGGTACTGATACCGATGCTTTTGCATATAGCAATGGTGGTGTTGCGTCTGCTTTGATTTCATTGCCGCTTCGTTATATGCATACTACTGTTGAAACCGTACATAGAGAAGATGTAGAAAACGTGATTAAATTAATTTACGAAACATTACTTAACATAAAAGAAGGCGAAACTTTTAGTTACTTTGAATAGCTTATTGGCCTCCTTAAAAGGAGGCTTTTTTGTTTTTTACTATGGATGAATTACTTGATATACTTGATGCAAATGGCCATTACACAGGAAAAACCGCCATGAAATCTGTAGCCCATAAAAACGGCTGGTTTCACCCTACCGTGCATATCTGGTTTTATACCACCGATGGTAAAGTACTGCTACAACAACGCGGTAAAAACAAAGATACCCATCCCCTACTTTGGGATGTTTCGGTTGCGGGACATATAGGTGCTGGTGAAACGCCAGAATTGGGTGCCGTACGAGAAATAAAAGAAGAAATAGGATTGACGGTATCTCCTGCCGATCTAGAAAAAATAGGCGTTTTTAAATACGTACAAAAGCACAACGACAACTTAATAGATTGTGAATATCACCATACTTTTTTGGCTGAATTAAAAGTACCGCTTAAAAGCTTAAAAAAACAAGAAAGCGAAGTTGATGCCTTAGCTTTAGTCTCGCTACGCAAATTTGCAGAAGAAACTTGGGGCATGGCAAATCTTCAAAACTATGTTCCGTATGAGCCTTCTTATTACCAAACCATTGTGAGCCATATTCAAAAAAAAGAATAGAGACCGCTGTGCTGCTACCACCAAGAATAGAGACCGCTACGCTACTAGACAATGAAACAGAAACGCTTCGCTTTAAGCAGGTAGCACTTAGATTGAGTTGTAACTGATTAAAATCGTACTCAGCTTACTTTAAACTTGCGATAAAATCTTCTGGTTGCTGTAAGTTGTATTCTTTTTGAGTGCCTTCTTTCATATTTTTTACAACAAAAGAAGCATTTTCCAATTCTTTTTCACCAATTAAAATAACGTAAGGTACGTTTCTATTATTAGCATACTTCATCTGTTTTTGCATCTTTGCCGCCGAAGGATACAAATCTGCCTTTACCCCAGATTTACGTAGCTTAGTAACTAATTGTAAAGCTGCCAGTGCTTCTTTACTACCAAAATTCACACAAAGTACTTCCAACGACTGGTCTATAGCCGGCGGAAAAAGGTTTAACTCCTCAAGCACCAAATAAATACGATCTAGTCCAAATGAAATACCAACACCGCTAACGTCCTTCAGTCCGAAAATTCCTGTAAGGTCATCATAACGACCACCGCCGCCAATAGAACCCATTTTAACGCCCTCTGGTGCAGCTACTTCAAAAATAGCACCCGTATAGTAATTGAGCCCCCTTGCTAGTGTTACATCAATAGCCAACTGAGCCGATTGCAAACCTACTGCTGCTACAGCTTCAAAAATAAAACGGAGTTCTTCAACCCCCTTGCTTCCTATTTCCGATGAAGCCAAAAGCTGCTGCAAGGCATCTAATTGCTCTATATTACTTCCTGACAAGGAAAACAAAGGGCTAGCCTTATCAATGGACACTTGAGAAATGCCCTTTTCAAGCATTTCCTTTTTTACGCCTTCTTCACCAATTTTATCAAGCTTATCTAAAGCTACTGTAAAATTAATAAGGTTATTTTCAGCGCCAATAACTTCTGCTATTCCAGCTAATATTTTTCTATTGTTAAGTTTGATGGTAACCCCTTCTAACTTTAAATTGGTAAATACGGCATCATACAATTGTATAAACTCAACCTCTTGCAAAAGTGAATTTGCACCAACCACATCGGCATCACACTGATAAAACTCTCTAAAACGCCCCTTTTGCGGCCTATCTGCACGCCAAACAGGTTGTATTTGACAACGTTTAAAAGGAAAATCTATCTCATTTTGATGCATTACAACATAACGTGCAAAGGGCACGGTAAGGTCATAGCGCAATGCTTTCTCTGAAATTTTAGCTGCAATTGTATTGGCATTTTTAGCACTATAGGTAACATCATCAACTTTACGTAAAAAATCACCAGAATTTAATATCTTAAAAATCAAGCGATCGCCTTCTTCTCCATATTTACCCAATAGGGTATCTGAATTTTCAAAAGAAGGGGTCTCTATTGGTTGAAAACCAAAAGTTTGAAAATGTGTTTTTACAATATCAATTATATAATTTCGCTTGATAACCTCAGAAGGAGAAAAATCGCGAGTTCCTTTGGGTATGCTAGGTTTTTGCGCCATATCTTATTTTAGTTCTTTTTTAGCTCAGCTAAAAAAGTCAATTATTACAAAAAAACAAATATAATTCTTTAGAAGAGGGTAACCATGAATAGTGAAGCAAAGTAATAGCTTACTTCACCTCCATCATTGATTCAAACCATTTATACAAATCTCCTTTTGTGATAACAGCTCCTTGCTCTATGAGTTTAAACTTGTCAACATTTTTATCTTGAGTGTATACTTTTGCAGCTGTGAGATACTCAACAAAATCTGATTGCCAATTTTTCTTAAACCAGTTAAATCCAATAGCTGTTGTTAAATCAATTTCAGGATTCATCACCTTTACCGAAATCAATTTCATTTCTTTTTCTGCACAATGAAATAAATGCATATGCTGGGCAGAGATATTTTCAAGATAACTAACCTTGGTTAACACACCTTCCCAAATTAAATCGCTAAAAACATCAATTTCTTCTTCGGCAACGGTAGGTTTTTCTTCTTTTAAGTTTTTCCATTCTTCGCCAGTAATAGATTGCGTTGCCAAAAAGTTAATAAACTCTGGCTGCAATTCATCTAATTGTTGTTTTGTTAATCTTCTATATTTCAAAATATACTAATGCATTAAAATTATAAATACGCTTCTCTTTACAAACCCCAGCGAGAGTATAACAAAAAAACCGTTTCTTAGGTAGCCCAAGAAACGGTTGATATACTATTTTGCTGAAAAATTATTTAGCAGCAACTACTTCAAAAGAAAGGTCAACAACAACATCTCTATGCAAACGTACTTGAGCATTTGCAACGCCAGTTCTTTTAACCGTTCCACCACTAATATTGATATATTTCTTATCAATTTCATGACCGTCTTTTGCCAAAGCAGCAGCCAAATCAATTGAAGTAACCGAGCCAAACAATTTATCGCCAGCCCCAGTTTTAGCAGCTATTTTAATCTCTAAGGTTTTTAAAGCCTCAGCAGTTTTATTAGCAGCATCAACAATCTTTTTCTCTTTGTGTGCTTTTTGTTTAAGGTTCTCGGCTAGTACTTTCTTTGCAGAAGATGTAGCCATAGTAGCAAGACCTTGAGGAATAAGGTAATTTCTACCGTATCCGTTCTTAACGTTAACCAAATCGTCTTTAAACCCTAGGTTTTCGACGTCTGCTTTTAATATAAGTTCCATGGTTTCGTTTTTTTTTATTTTAATAAATCACCTACATAAGGCATTAATGCAATATGACGCGCACGTTTTACCGCTTGAGCCACCTTTCTCTGGTATTTCAAAGAAGTACCTGTAAGCCTTCTTGGAAGTAATTTACCTTGTTCGTTAACTAACATCATTAAAAAATCAGCATCTTTATAATCAATGTATTTGATACCGTTCTTTTTGAAACGACAATACTTCTTTTTAGAATTGGTTTCGATGTTTAATGGGGTAAGATATCTGATTTCTCCGTCTTTCTTACCTTTTGCTTGTTGTTCTATTGATGCCATAGTACTTACGCTTTAGCTGTTTTTAATCTTGTTCTTCTTTTTTCTGCCCATGCAATTGCATGTTTATCTAATTTTACCGTCAGAAAGCGCATAACGCGTTCGTCTCTGGTAAACTCTTGCTCATAAGGAGTAAGAATTTCGCCAGGAGCGGTAAATTCGAACAAGTGATAAAAACCACTTTTCTTGTGTTGTATGGCATAGGCTAATTTTTTTAGCCCCCAATTTTCTTTGGCCACCATTTTGGCGCCATTCTTAATTAAGAAATCCTCGAATTTCTTAACTGTTTCCTCTATCTGAGTATCAGATAGAACGGGATTCAAAATGAAAACAGTTTCGTAATGGTTCATAATTATATTTATTTTAAGGTGGGCAAAAGTAATAATATTTACCACACTTCACAAGAAAACGAAAAAATCTTCGTTATAGATACATCAAAGTTCTAAATATGAAAAAAACAAAAACGAAAATATAACCCCCAATAACCTAAATCTTAACCCATGATCATTGACCTTTTACACACAAAACGAAACGATGTTTACAACTTTTGTTGTAATTCATTAGGTTTTTTCAGTAATTTGTTTATGACTTAACCCCACAAATCAACCCATTTATGAAATTACGAAGTATTATCGTAGACGATTCATCTATGCAAAGGATGGCAGTATCAAAATTGGTTAACAACCATCCCAATTTAGCTATGGTGGCCGAATACAGCAACGCAATTGAGGCCAAAAATGGCATTAAAAACAACGAAATTGATTTAATCTTTTTAGATGTTGAAATGCCCATTATTAACGGATTTGACCTACTCGAATCTCTAGAAAACAGTCCTCAGGTAATCTTAATTACCGGTAAACCAGATTACGCCTTAAAGGCATTTGACTATGATGTAACAGATTATTTGCACAAGCCTATTACCATGGCTCGTTTTGATGCATCTGTACGTAGAGCCGTAGCCAAATATGAACAGGCAAACCGTGTAGTTGAAGATGAAGAACATATTTTTGTTAAAAGCAACCTCAAGAAACGAAAGGTTATTTTAAATGATATTAAATGGATAGAAGCACTTGGTGACTATATAAAACTAGTTACTGATGAAGCCAATATCGTGATTTTATCTACAATGAAATCTTTTGAGCAACAATTGCCAGAAGATAAATTTTTAAGAATTCACAAATCGTACATCGTGAATTTAGAAAAAGTAGAGAAATTCAATAGTAAAAATGTTGAAGTTAGTGGAAGATCTATTCCATTAAGTAGAAATAAAAAGACCGAACTAGCCGAAGCGCTAAATAATGTCTAAATTTTTTATCATATTACAGTTTTAGTGCAAAAACCGATAATCATGTGATTATCGGTTTTTTTATACTCCTTGCTTACGTTTGTTATCTTTTTTTAAGGAATCCACTTGTTTTTGCCAAAATCTGGCTTACGCTTTTCTAAAAAAGCATTTCTACCTTCCTTCGCTTCTTCAGTGCCATATGCCAAACGTGTAGCCTCGCCTGCAAATACCTGCTGCCCTACCATTCCATCATCAGTAAGATTCATAGCAAATTTTAGCATTTTTATTGAAGTAGGTGATTTTTCTAATATTTCTTGCGCCCACGCATAGGCTGTATCTTCGAGCTCTTCATGCGCTACAACCGCATTTACCATTCCCATTTCATAAGCGTCTTGAGCAGAATAGTTTCTACCCAAAAAGAAAATCTCTCGGGCTTTTTTTTGCCCCACCATTTTGGCTAAATAAGCAGAGCCATAACCCGCATCAAAGCTTGTTACATCGGCGTCTGTTTGTTTAAAAATAGCGTGTTCTTTACTGGCTAAGGTAAGATCACAAACCACATGAAGGCTATGCCCCCCACCAACGGCCCAACCAGGCACTACTGCAATGACCACTTTTGGCATAAAACGTATTTGCCGTTGTACTTCAAGAATATTTAAGCGATGCATACCATCTTCCCCAACATATCCTTGTTCTCCCCTAGCCTTTTGGTCTCCTCCACTACAAAAAGAATACACTCCGTCTTTGGTTGATGGTCCTTCAGCCGAAAGTAACACCACGCCAATAGAGGTGTCTTCTTGTGCGTCATAAAAAGCTTGGTATAATTCGCTTGTCGTTTTGGGTCTAAAAGCATTTCTTACGTTTGGCCTATTAAAAGCTATACGTGCCACCCCATCACATTTCATATAGGTGATATCTTCAAATTCTTTTGCTACTTTCCAGTTTGGAGATTTCATTTCAGTATATTTTTTTAAGGGCTAAAGATACATAATTGCACTAGGATTCTCGGTTTTTTTCAGCTATCCATTTGGCCATATACTTTGTGCTTGCCATTGTTTGGTGTTGCAACATTGCGCCAATAAAATTTCTGCACCTATGCGAATCTAAACTTTGGTCAATTTCCTTTATTTTATTTTTTAATCGCTCACTGAGTATTTGATTGTCATACAATTGATTTACTATAGCAACACCATTCTTTTGTGCTTGCGCCCATGCTGCCGAATTGGTATATAAATCAATGGCTGCTTGTGCAAAATCTTCAGGGTTTTCTGCTACTGTTCCTGCCCATGGCAATTGATCATGCATGCCCTCTGCTCCTATTGTTGTGGTAACACTAGGTGTACCTGTTTGCATGGCATCAATAAGTTTTCCTTTAATGCCCGCTCCAAAACGCAAGGGAGCCAGATTTACACGAGAATTTTCAAAAGCCATTTCTTTATTCGCTACCCAACCGTGTACTAAAAATCCGGTTTTGGGGTGGTGCATTTGAAGTATATACTCCGGCAAATAAGCCCCATAAATATGTACATTAGCCTCAGGAAGTTGTTTTCTAATCAAGGGCCAAATTTCTTTTTTCAAATAAACAATGGCATCTCTGTTTGGCGCATGCTTTCCGTTACCAATACACATAAAATCTTTTCGCACTTCAAAAGACTTCCATAGTGTTGCTTGCTCGGCACTAATACTAGCTAACATAAATGGCAAATGCATGCATATAGCCAAATCAATAGCCAACTCCTTTATCAATAACTGCATCTCATAACTAGAAATAATCAAAGAAAGGTCTGAGCGATATATACTGGCTATTTCACGTTTGGTTATATCATGACCCAACCAATCATGTGACATATGCGTCTTGGATTGCTTCAACAATTTTTCTCTAGAAAACCGTAACGAATGTAAATCTTCGGTATCTAAAATACGTATAGCTTTTGGGGCAAACTCAGCCACACGCCAACCAAATTGTTCCTCGGTTAAAAAACGGTCAAAAAGCACTATTTCCGGCTGTAAATCTTGAATAAATTCATCAAAACTAGCATCATTTAAGGTTATTGATACTTGTTTGACACCCAATTCATTGAGGTTAGCCGACCGCTCAGAACTACCAGCCGTACTCGCCATAGTAATGTCACAATTATGAGCGCAAAAAAAATGAATAAGCTGTAACATACGGCTACCCGCAGCTGTTGCATTAGGTTCAGGCCAAACAAAAGCTATGATTAATACTTTCTTGAAGCGCATCGGTTCTTTTTAAGAAAAATTAGTTTGGCTAAAATTAACCAAAATTATAAGGTAACTATGGTTTACTGACAAACATAATACCTACACATAAGCCTGAGACCAAATTATGAATTCAGAAACAACCTACTTCAAATTGTTCAATATAAAATCTAGCGTCTTATTCGTATTTAAGTTTTGCTTATAAGCAAGGTTGGTGTGGGTATTTTTTTGGGCAAGCCCCAAGCTATATAATTTATGAATTCCTTGCTCGTAGTCGAGCGATACTTTTCCAGAAAGCAAAGGCTCCATCGATTCTTCTTTTTGGTAGCGTTTATATATTTTTCGCAGTCCACTAAGATACAAACGGTCTTTGGTAAAACCACCTCCTCTATGTGCTCTCAGCGTTATGGAAAACGCATCATTACGATTGAGTTTATATTGGTTATGAATGAGGTCAAAGGTATCAGAAAAGGTATAGCCTTTTATCAAGCTATCAGAGGCTAAAACCCTATAAGCTAATTCTTTTAAGCGCTTTAAGGTCAGTGCTCCACACATATATTCACTAAAAACCGCGAGCCCTTCTTGTGTTTCTACATTTTTTGGAAATCCGTTTGAAAATATTTTTAACGGCTGTTTCATCGCATTATAGGTGGTAACTAAATGCACTCCTATTTCATGATTAGCCAAGGTCAACAGTTGATTTTTACTAAATTTAGTATTCCGCTTAATGAGGAGCGATTGCGTAGCATTGCTCACCATCGCTTCGGCGGCTATATGCGTAGAGAATTTTATATTGAGCGGAAAATCATACTGCCCTGAAAAATCTTCAAAGTAGGCTTTAGCTTGGTCAGCAGTATATACTTTTTCCATATCAGCTGTAGTTGGTTCATTCGCAAAATGAAGAATAAACCGTGCATTTTCTACGTCCTTTTCAGTAGGAGACCCGTAAACACGTAGTGAATTGTAATGAAATCGTTTTTGCTCTCCTATTGACTCAATACACTGAACCATATTAGAGTAATAGTAAATGATTTCTTTGTACATACTACGAATATCAGCATCTTCAATTCGCTCTAAACGTTGCGAAAAGAAAAGGCGATGTATTTTATAGGGATTGAATTTTAATTTCGGATATCGAAAAACAGGATTTGCCGTATATTTCGAAGCAAAAAACTGATGTTTCTCCTTCTCTATATTCAACGGATTCACATAACTTAATAACTCAATTTTTTTTACTAAGCGGTCTAGGTTAGCATCTATTTCAAATATATTGGCGTATTGCTGCTGTAATTGTGTCAGTTCTTGATGTTGAATCATAGTTGTTCTTGAAATTCCTTCAATTGCAAAGGTATCAAATCTTTCAGTTGTTCTTCAACAGCACGCACTACTTCTGGATAAATGATACCACTATACTCATCGCAGTACACTTTAGCTATTTCTGTGGCTAAAACGAGCGTATTACTAAAGTTATTGGTGATATACTTTAAAAAATACCCGTTTCCTTGAAAGGTATCATTTATTTTTGAGGTTGATATAATCCCATTTGGGAGCTGCATACTGCCCAATTTCGCACTCCAAGCAGCTGCGATTTCTCCAAACCGATTTTCATCAATATTCGCGGTTCCTAAATTCCATGTAGGCACTTCTCTATCCCATCGCTTGCCATTATAGCTATGCATATCAAAAACTAAAGCTTTTCCGTATTTAGCTTCTATTTGATGAACAAGAGCATGTACTACCTTATAAAAATTGGTATGTTTTTCTAAGCTGTGCTCGTGTTCGGCTTTAGGTAATGGTAATTTCCATAACTGCTTTCCCCAGGCGTCTTCATAAATTGCAGTACTTGGTGCGCGATTTAAGTCGTACTCAAAACGGCTATCGCATCCAGCAATTACAATGGGGTGTGATTGCACCATTTCTTTGGTGCAGGGGTCTTCTTCATACCAGCGCTCGTATGCCGTATGTAAACAATTTTCCCAGAGTGATTTACGAAATTGATGCCCATCATGCACGGCGCCACAGATATAGGGCGCATAGGCTTCTATTTTAATTGTAAATGAATAATCAGTCGCAACAGCCTCAAAGGGAATTTCTGAGCGTATGTGCTCAATAATTTCTGCTACCGAAAGCCTACGCATTTTCTACCTCATTGCGAAGCCTTGAGCGACGGTCAAAGGCCTGTAATTTATCTAAAACTTTACTCTCTAAAAAATCAATAACTTTTGACTGAATTTTAGTCTTATACACCTTATTCATATAGGTGATACCGCCTGGTGACATTACATTTACCTCAACTAATTTTCCGCCAATAACATCAATACCAACAAAAAACAATCCATCTTTCACCAATTTAGGCCCTATTTGCTTGCACAATGCTTTTTCTTCTTTGGTCATAATATGCTTTGCTACTGAACCCCCTGCAGATACATTTGAGCGGTGATCGTCAGTACCAGGTACTCGTTTCATTGCCCCAATAGGTTGACCATTGAGTAACAGTATGCGTACATCACCTTGGTCTGCACCTTCTATATACTCTTGCAAAATTACATAGTTTGATGAACCATCAGGATTGGTGATATAAAAATCAAGTAGTGATTGAATACTGGTCATTGCTGATTTTTCAATCAAAATTACGCCTGAACCTCCATAACCATTTAATGGCTTTAGAATCATTTTTTCGGCTTTCGATTCTTTAATTTGTCGTATGAGATGCTTCTTGTTTTTAGACACATGCGTTGCTGGTATGATATTACTATGGGAATCACCAAAAGCAGCCGTATACAATTTATTATTAGCCTCACGTATACCTTGTAGTGAATTCATAATGAACACATCATCTTTTACAGAGTCTAAAAAATTCAGCATTATAGGATCTAAAGGCGGATTTGCTCGCATAAAAATCACATCAAAACCCGCCAAAGGCAGCATTTCTTCTCGCAGACTTGCCTGTTTATAAAATGATTTTTGGTTGCTAGAAACCTTAGCCGTACGATTTATTACCGTACAAAATGCGTTAGTAACACTATTGCGTATGGTTAAGTTTGCTGGTGAGCACAAGGCAACACCATGCCCACGACGGGCACATTCATGTAATAGTGCTAAACTTGTATCGGTTTCAGGGTCAATATCTTCCCAGGGGTACATTAAAAAACAGATATTCATGCTGTATCATTTTAAGGTTCTACTTTACTTCGTTATAATGATCATCCCAATTTTTTGGCTTTGGGTCTCCTAATTTATTTTGTGATTTTGCCACCAACATCGAAACCGTAGCATCTCCAGTAACATTGATTATGGTTCTACACATATCTAATGGTCTATCGACAGCAAAAATTAAGGCAAGTCCCGCTTCTGGTATCCCTGCATAACCCAACACGCCAACAAGCATAACCATACCTGCGCCAGGTACAGCAGCCGAACCAATAGATGCCATGGTTGCAGTAGCAATGATACCCATTTGTGTACCAAAGGTTAAATCGATACCAAATGCTTGTGCTATAAAAACAGCGGCAACCGCTTGATAAAGGCTTGTACCATCCATATTTATGGTTGCTCCAATAGGCAGTACAAAACTAGAAACTTCTTCTTCAACCCCTAAATGTTCTGTAACGCGCTCCATAGTAACGGGAAGCGTGGCTGCACTAGAACTAGTAGAAAATGCCAAAAGTTGTGCAGGAGCAATACCGTTTAAGAAAAATTTTGGCGATTTTTTGGTAAACACCCTAACCAGCATAACATAAAAAACAACCATTAAAGCCAAACCAAAAACTACACAAAAAGCATACATACCCAAAGCCGCAAACAGATCGGCACTTGGGGCCTCTACCACTAGTGCCGCCATTAACGCAAAAACACCGTAGGGGGCCGCCAACATTATAAGGTCAACCATTTTTAAGATGACCTCATTAAAGCCATCAAAGAATTTTTTTACTGTACTCGATTTTTCTTCAGGAATAAGAATTAGTGCGATACCAAAAAAGACCGCAAAAAATATCACTTGCAACATATTTCTATTACTTGAAGCAGCACTAAAAATATTACTCGGTACAATATCAATTAATGCCTGCAAGGGACCTGTAGCTTTTTGTTTTTCAGCATCTTGACGCTTCATTTCAGCATCACCTCCATAGGCTTCAACCAATTCATCGCGGGTATTCTCAGAAATAGATCCGCCTGGTTTTATCATACTGACCACAGCCAAACCAATAGAAACGGCTACAATTGTGGTTATTATATAGGTTATAATCGTTCTAAAACCCATTTTTGACAAACTAGAAATATCTCTTAAATCTGATATGCCCTTTATCAAAGCAGCCAAAATAAGTGGTATGGCAATAAGTTTTAAAGAATTGATGAAGATGGTTCCAAATGGCTTTATCCAATCAGCAATTAATTTTGGTCCACTTTCCAGTTGAACCATGCCCAATGCAAAAAGGATACCTAAGGCCATTCCCATTAAAATTTGCCAATGCAATGCAAGCTTCTTCATACCTTTTAAAAATTTTAGGGTAGTAAGATACTATTTTGAATGGAAAATGGCTAAAAAACTATAATTTTATAGTTCTGTTCAACAAGGTATAGTCTGCCAATACTAGCGCAGCCATCGCTTCTACAATAGGTACGGCGCGGGGTACTACACAGGGGTCGTGTCTTCCTTTTCCCTGAGTTTTCACCATATTACCTTGTTTATCAATAGTTTCATACCCTTGAATAACAGTTGCAACCGGCTTAAAGGCAACATTAAAATAAATATCCATTCCGTTGCTTATTCCACCCTGTATGCCGCCACTATAATTGGTTTTGGTAGAACCATCTGAATTATACTGGTCATTATGCTCGCTCCCTTTCATTTTCACCCCTTCAAAACCACTACCATATTCAAAACCTTTAACGGCATTTATGGAAAGCATAGCCATACCCAAGGCTGCATGTAATTTATCAAATACAGGTTCTCCCAAACCAACAGGAACATTTTGAATAACACAACTAACAATCCCACCAATGGTATCGCCTTCTTTTCGTATTTCTTTGATATACGTCTCCATTTTGGCAGCCATATCAAGATCGGGGCAACGAACAGCATTAGATTCTGTTAAGCCTAAATCTAACTCTTGATAGGGTTTATCTAAGCGCATATCACCTACTTGAGATACGTATGCATTAATTTTTATGTTTGACAAAAACTGCTTTGCAATAGCCCCTGCCACTACCCTACTAGCTGTTTCTCGGGCAGAACTGCGACCGCCACCTCTATAATCACGAAAGCCATATTTTTTATCATACACATAATCAGCATGAGAAGGCCTATAAGACTCTTTAATATGCGTATAATCGTGTGATTTTTGATTGGTATTATGAATCGCAAAACCAATAGGTGTACCCGTAGTTTTTCCTTCAAACACACCTGAATAAAAGCTTACTGTATCGGGCTCTTTCCGTTGTGTTACAATAGCAGATTGCCCTGGCTTTCTTCTATCCAACTCTTTCTGAATAGCTTCTACATCTAGCTCAATTCCCGCAGGACATCCATCTAAAACGCCCCCAATGGCTACACCATGTGATTCTCCAAAACTTGTTAATTTGAATAAATTTCCGAAAGTATTTCCTGCCATTGGTTGAAGTTATAAAATTAAAATTGGTGCATTAGGATGTATTCATACCCATCATAACCACCTTGTTTTTTTTGTATTTGTCTAAGCCATCAAAGATAATTGTTAAATCACACCTTACCAAAACTAGGACGCTCTTTACGCACTTTCATTATGATACGCTGTACAAACTACATACCCTCAATTAAGACAAAGCATTTTTGTTTAGTAGCTGTGAAATTAAAGCCATGACAAGCAGGTTGTAATAAAACGAGTACTCCGATTAAAAAATCATGAAGGGACTTAATGTTAACTTAACTCAAAAACCATAGACAATTGACATTCACTTTACAATTAATTCATATTGAAGAGTTTAATTTGATAAAAATAATTTAAGCCTTGAAAAGACGTAGAATCGATGTGGTTGTAATTTCAGATGTGCATTTGGGCACCTATAATTGCAAAGCCGATGCCCTTATAACTTACCTCAACAGCATACAACCTTCAAAATTAATTTTGAACGGAAATATCATCAATAGTAACCACTTGGATAACAAGTATTTTCCTGCTACGCATTTGAAATTAATTCGCAAAATACTGCGTATGGCTGAAAAAGGCACTGAGGTTTTTTATATTACCGACAATCGTGATGAAATGCTTCGCAAATTTGATGGAAGCACCTTAGGAAACCTTCACTTCACTAACAAACTTATCTTAACTTTAGACGATAAAAAGGTTTGGTTTTTTAATGGAAATATCTTTGATTCCTCAATTAGTTATACCAAATGGCTTGTGAAACTTGGGAGATACAGCTGTAATTTTCTTATTTTTCTACATCGATGCTTCACTTGGCTGTCAAAGAAAACAGGACATAAAAAATCTTTTTTATCAAAAAAAATAACGACGCGTACCAAAGCCGTTATTGAGTATATTCAAAATTTTGAAAAATCTATCATAGACATCGCTATTGAACATGGATATGATTATGTTGTTTGTGGTCATACCCATCAGCCAAAAAAAGAAATTATCACTACCGCAAAGGGGCGGGCAACATACTTAAATTCTGGCGATTGGATAGAAAACCTAACAGCCTTAGAATATGTTTTTAAACGCTGGAAAATTTACCAATATAAGCAAGATAAACTGTTGCCTTTTTATGCTGATGACGAACTCATGGAATTAGACATGAATGAACTAGTCTCTTCAATTACTGCTCTAAAAGAACATAAAGAAAAGGAAGGCGAGGCATCATTTGAGTAGCGCTTGTTTTATAATCGTAACGGGGTGTAGTGCTTTTCTTTGTGTGCCATCATAAATTTGATGTCTACAACTAGTACCATTTGCCGAAATAATTACATCTTCTTCTGATTTTCGAATGGATGGAAATAATTTTAATTCCCCTATTTTCATACTTACATCATAATGCTCTTTTTCATAACCAAAAGAACCCGCCATTCCGCAGCAACCAGAACTAATGATAGATACCTTGTAGTTCTCTGGCAGGTTTAAAACATCAAAAGTTACTTTTTGGTTACTTAATGCTTTTTGATGGCAATGGCCATGTATTTTAATTGTCTTAGCTGCTGTAGTAAATTGGGCTTTGGTAATTGTTCCGTTCTCAATTTCCTTAGCCAAAAATTCTTCAAACAAAAAGGTATTTTTTGCAATAGCGTTGGTAACTTTTTCATTCTTATAAAAACGCTTGTATTCATCTCTAAAGCTTAAGATTGCTGAAGGCTCTAAACCTATAACAGGTAAGTTTTTGTCAGCAAAATCCTTCAATTGAGGGATATTCTCAAGCGCCAGTTTTTTGGCTTGTTTTAAAAAGCCTTTTGATAAATATGTACGTCCGCTTTCGGCATAAAACAAGGTGACCTCATAGCCTAGTCTAGTTAATACCTCAATGCCATCTTTACCCAGTTCAACATCTAAATAATGCGTAAATTCATCAATATACAAAACCACTTTTTTGTTTTGTAAAAGACTCGGTTTTTCAACCTTTTGCAGGTAGGCATCAAAATCAACATTATATACTTTAGGTAAACTTCTTTCTTTGGCAACACCTACAGATTTTTTTAATAAACCACTTAAAATACTAGAATCATAAACGGCATTTGTTAAGCCTGCCATTTTACTTCCTAAATGGTTTAATTTAGTATTATAAGCAAATAACTTACTGCGTAGCGCATAGCCATTTTCTTCTTGATATTGATATAAAAATTCTGCTTTTAGGCTTGCTACATCAACATTACTTGGGCACTCGCTTGAACAAGCTTTACAACTCAAACACAAATCAAAAACTTCTTTAAGCGCAGGGCTATTAAAACGATTCTTCTCTTGAGATGTGGTTAATATTTCGCGTAAAGTATTGGCTCGTCCTCTGGTGGTATCTTGCTCGTTTTTTGTTGCATGATAACTGGGACACATTGCCCCCGCCATTAGATGCGTTTTGCGACAGTCACCACTTCCGTTACATTTTTCAGCGGCTTTTAAAATACCTTCACTATCTGAAAAATCGAGTAAGGTTTCTAGCTGTGGTTCATTTCTGTCCACTTCGTAGCGTAAAGATTCATCCATAGGGTAAGCATCTACTATCTTACCAGGGTTAAAAATATTATTTGGATCAAAATAGCTTTTAATACGCCTTAGTAATTCATAATTTTTGTCCCCAATCATGAGGGGAATAAATTCTGCTCGCACAATACCGTCACCATGCTCGCCACTAAAAGAGCCTTTATATTTTTTAGTCAATTTTGCTACATCAGTAGTAATGGCTCTAAATAAGGAAACATCTTCGCCCTTTTTAAGGTTTAAAATGGGACGTAAATGCAACTCCCCTGCACCTGCATGAGCATAGTAAACGGCCTTTTGGTTATAGCCTTTCATGATTTCACTAAACTCTGAAATGAAATCTTTTAAATCTTCTAACGCTACTGCCGTATCTTCAATACAGGCTACTGCTTTACGGTCACCAACCATATTACCCAACAAACCCAAACCAGCTTTTCTGAGTTCTAATGCCTTTTTGATATCTGCACCATAGAGTATTGGACTTGCATAACTCAAACCAGATTGCTTAATTGTTGTTTGCAGCTGTGCTAATTGTTTTTCTAAATCTTCTTGATTTGTTGCTCGTACTTCTAACATGAGCAACGCAGCAGGGTCACCGGCTACAAAAAACCTATTGGCTAACTGTTGTTTATTATTTTTGGTACAGTCTAAAATCACCTTATCCATCATCTCACAGGTGTGTAAATTATGTTGCATAGTTGGCGCAACATCACTGAGACAATCTTCTAATGTTTTATAATGGGTCACCACCATTGCCGATAAATCAGGAGGCAAAGTGTCTAACTGTAACGTAATTTCGGTAGTAAAAGCCAAGGTACCTTCACTACCCGCAAGTAGTTTGCAAAGGTTGATATCATTACCTTCTTTCCCGTAAATAGTGGTATTTAACAGTTCATCAACAGCGTAACCCGTATTTCTTCGATGAATACTTTCTTTTGGAAATTCTTTTTTAATCTCACTAGCTATAACAGGGTTAGCTAGTTCTTTGTCGATGTTTTTATACAGTGATGCCTCATAGGTACCTTCACTCAGTTTTTCTTTAAATTCCTTTTCAGAAAGCGTTGTAAAAAATGCTTCGCTACCATCAGACAGAATGGTTTTCATTGCAACAACTTTATCCCTTGTTACACCATATTGAATAGAAGTTGTACCTGAAGAATTATTACCCACCATACCTCCAATCATACACCTATTTGAAGTAGACGTATTGGGACCAAAAAATAATCCATACGGCTTTAAATAAAGATTGAGCTCATCTCTTATAACCCCTGGTTGTACAGTAACTTGTTTCTCCTTTTCATTTAATGAAACGATAGCGGTAAAATGTTTTGAAACATCGACAACGATACCATCTCCAACACATTGCCCCGCCAAAGAAGTTCCAGCTGTTCTTGGAATCAATCCTATTTTGTGGTTCGTGGCAAATTGAATTAACTTTTTTATATCAGCAATTGTACGCGGAAAAGCGACCCCTAAAGGCATTTTTCGATATACAGAAGCATCAGTAGCGTATAGTGTTTTACTTAGGTTGTCTATTTTTAACTCACCATCAAGGTTTTCCTTAAGTGCTTCTAGCAAAATTTCGTCCAATTTCATTAATATTTAATTACGTGTACCACGCATATAGATTTAAGGGCAAAGATAAGAATCGCTACTTTGTAATACATGACGAGAAGCAAAGAACTTAAGAAAGTCACAAAATATACCTGTTTCTATTAATTATGTAAAAAAACAGCTGTGCCAGTGACAAAATATAGTGCTTATTTATTATCTAGTATTTGCTATGCTATAACTGCACAACCTATGCGAGAAAGTATACTACTTTTAGTAGTCTTCTCAAATTATTACAATGCTTAGCCTCAAAAGGCTAGAAAGTAAATAACTACTGACCTTTTGAGCAAACTGTAACAAAAACCAAAAATCTTTACAATATATGGTAGTAATTTTCTTACAATTTAGTATATTGCGTACACTAATCATAAAAAAGTATTAATATGAAAACAAAAACTACACTTTACTGGGTATTTCTAGGGTTATTTTCTTGCTTAATTCTAGGCTCCGTTTACAATTATGTCTTTCATTATGAAACAGCTTTAGCTACTTTCGAAAACTTAGGTTATCCGGCACACCTACTCCATCCGCTCATTGTAGCGCAAATATTGGGTATTATTATCCTTATTGCCAATAAAGGCAAGTTTTTGATTGATTGGGCTTATGCGGGCTTCTTTTTTAATTTAATGTTTGCGGTAATAGCGCATTACATGACTGCTAAAGGTAACGGGGCAGGAGCCGTAATTGGCATCATATTACTATCTGTCACCTACGCTTTGAATAAAGAGCGAAAGTATGAAAGAGAAGCGGTAGAAAAAATGAAAAACACCAGTACTATGGTAACAAGCTAACTATCCCTATTAATTGCTATTTTTATCAGGCTGTAGTTTACACTATAGCCTTTTTTTATTCCCTATTAAACCCGTGAATGTATCAAAGCTTCATTTTTGGGGCTATAAAACAAGTAAGTGCAGCATATTTAGTTGACGAGTACATACTACCCCTACTACAAGAAAACAGTTACGCAATGGTTAATTTTGCAGTAGTAATCGCTATCATCACTCAAATAACTTCATGCTACCGTAAAAGTTAGAAGTTTTATCTTATTGTAGACAAAATCAATAACACTTTGTCCACCTCTTATGAGTTAGCATCGAAAGCGTTTTTTTAATCCTTGATATATAAGTACATTTGCTCAGCTAAAAAACAAATACATAGCAAAAGATGAAAAAAATATTATTATCCCTATCTGTTCTTATTGCGGTAGTGGCATGCAACCAAAAACCTGAAGGCTATACCATTACAGGAAATTTAAGAGGTGAGTTAGAAAACGGCACCAAAGTTTTTTTAAGAAAACAAGGTGAAAATAACCAACCTGTTGAAGTAGATACTACAACGATAGAAAATGGCAAGTTTGTATTTACAGGTGCTATAGATTTACCAGAACTACATTATATTTTTGTTGATGAGATTCAAGGCTACACCGCTGTTGTAGTTGAAAATGGAGAAATTGAATTAAGCGCTCAAAAAGATAGCATTGGTCTTGCAAAGATAAGCGGAACACCACAAAATGATATGTTTGCTGCCTACCTTAAAAAAGCGCAAGCGATGTCAAAAAAAGGCATGGCTATTAATACAGATATGCAAAAAGCCAGTAATGAACAAGATCAGGTAAGCATGTCGTCTTTACAAGACGAAATGAAAGATTTTCAAGAAGAATACAAAACTTTTGAAATCGATTTTATCAAAGAAAACCCTACAGCTTTAATTTCGGTATTATTACTTGATAAAGGTATTGCTACCGGAACGATTGAATTAGCTGATGCGCAATTAGCCTTTGATAGTTTTAGCCCTGAGTTGAAAAAGACAAAAGCTGCACAGCGAATTGCTAATCAACTAACCTTATTAAAAGATAAGGCGGAAAAAAGTAAAAGTACCGAAATAGGTGCTAAAGCGCCAGAGTTTAGCGCTCCTGACGTAAATGGAAAAGAAGTAGCACTTAAAGATTTGATGGGTAAGGTAACTCTTATTGATTTTTGGGCAGCCTGGTGTAGACCTTGTCGTGCTGAAAACCCTAACGTAGTAGCTGTTTACAAAAAATACCACGATAAAGGTTTAAATATTGTAGGGGTATCACTAGATAGAAATGCAGATGATTGGAAAAAGGCTATTGCCGATGATGGTTTAACTTGGTCACATGTGTCACATGTTAAATATTTTAATGACCCCATTGCAAAGCTTTACAACGTTGATGCCATACCAGCAGCATTCTTAATAGATGAGAATGGTATTATCATTGCCAAAAACCTAAGAGGCCCTGCGTTAGAGACGCAAATAGCCGCACTTTTAGATAAGTAGCAGTAAAACACTATAACCCCAAATGGTTTCGTCTAAACGGCGCTAAACCAACTAAAAAAGCTCAGTTATCAAAAGATAACTGAGCTTTTTTAGTTTCAGATGAATTGCCCTATGAATAATTTAATTAAAGACTGAGGTTACCCTAGTGTACGGTATTCAAGGTGTTTTCATAAAAAAACCAGCCAACTACAAATTACTACTAATCTTTCGTAATTTACCATTCGTCTTCACTTAAGTCGAATTCATCTACGGAAGCAAATTAAATGATTCCTTTTGTTGGTTCTTTGTAGTGTTAATAATTTAGATACAATCATGGACATATTATTTATAGAGGACGACAAAATAGAAACAATGAAACTTCACAGAACGGTTTCAAAATTTAGTCAAAAGCATCAAATAACAGAAGCCAAAAACGGTGAGCAAGCTTTAGAGGTCTTGAAAAGTAACGCTAAACTTCCAGATATCATACTACTTGACCTTAACATGCCTAGAATGAGTGGCATTGAATTTCTGCGAATTCTTAAAGATCATGACGAATATCGCTATTTGCCAGCAATCATTCTCACAACATCTCAAAATAGAAATGATTTATTAGAATGTTATAAAATTGGCATAGCAGGATACGTGATAAAGCCTTTAAAATATGAAGACTACGAAGATAAAATAAAGAAAGTTTTTGATTACTGGCATGTAAATGAGCTAATTAAAGGCTAACAGAATTCAAAGATTCACAACATTTTCTTTTTTTTGAGTAGTCATTTTCTTACATTTATTAAAATTTTTAAATGTATGAAAGGAATTGTATTCACTGAATTTTTGGAAATGGTTGAATCAAAGTTTGGTTTAGAAACTGTTGACGCAATTATTGAAGATTCTCAACTAAGCTCAGAAGGTATTTACACGTCTATAGGAACTTACGATTTTAATGAAATGGTAAGCCTTTTAACCAACTTAAGTGCTAAAGTAAAAATTGATGTAGATACTTTAATATATACTTTTGGTCAATACTTGTTTACAAGTTTAGGAAAAGCGCACCCTGATGTCATTCAAAATTACACCAATCCTCTTGCGCTTATTTACTCTATAGAAGATCACATACATATTCATGTTAAAAAATTATATCCTGACGCCGAATTACCCACCTTTAAGATACTAGAAAAAACAGATACCTCAATCTCTATGATATATTCTTCATCTCGGGGATTATATAGGTTGGCTCATGGTTTAATTGAAAAATGTTTCGAACACTACAACAGTTCGGCTACAGTTTCATACGAGCTATTAAAATCTGATGGTACGATGGTGAAATTTGATGTCGTACAAAATGGATAGCAGTACTGAAATAGCACTGTTAAAAAAGACATTGGAACGCCAAAAAAAAGCGCGTATCCAAGCAGAAAAACTACTTGAAAAAAAATCTCAAGAGTTTAATGATGCTACCCATCATTTAAAACAAGCTAACAGTAAATTAGAAAACCTATTACTTAAAAAAAACGCTGCATTTGATGGTGATTTCATAAACATTATTGACCCATATGTGGTGATTAGTCTTGATTTTATAGTTCAGAATATGAATGATTCTGCTAAGGATTTTTTGGGTTTAGATCATAACAAAGAAACTATAAATTTTGCCAAACTCGTTCATGAAGATTACCGGGAGTATAGTATAAAATCGTTCCGCTTTTTACTAGAATTAGGTATTCTAAAAAACTATCGTGTTAAGCTAGTACTCAAACACAATGTAAAAAAACATGTACAAATAAATTGTAGCTTGGTTTATGATTCAGACAAAAAACCTATTGGCGTACAAGGTATTATCAGAGATATCGGTCATGAAACGGAAATAGAAGAACAACTAAAAAAACAGAACAAACAACTCGATGTAATAGTACGAAATTCGCCTTTAGGTATTGTTTTAACTATTAATGGAAAATTTATTAGAGTAAACCCCAGTTTTGCTAAGCTTTTAGGCTACTCACAAAACGAACTTAAGCAACTTCATGTTAAAGATGTGTCTATTAAAGATACTTCAGAAGCTTCTTTACAGTTGATGGAGAAAGTAAATGCTGGCATAATTGACACTTTTTCAGTTGAAAAACAATACGTTAGAAAAAATGGAACAAAACTACTGGCGAAAACTACAGTTAGCTCTGTAAAAAACGATAAGGGAGATGTTGAATTTCAAGTTGCTGTTATAGAAGATATTACCGAAAAGAAAAAGGCTGAAAAACAAATAAAAGCAGAGCGCGAAAAATATAGCAATATTATTGCTAATATGAACTTAGGTCTTATTGAAGTTGATTTAAAAGATCAAATTCAATTTGCCAATAAGAGCTTTTGTCAAATGAGTGGGTATTCAGAAAAAGAACTAATTGGGCGTAAAGCTAAAGAAATTTTAAAAGTACAAGAAGTAGCCCTAATAACCCTAAAAGACACAGAGCGATTAAAAGGCAAATCAGATTCTTACGAAATTGAAATACTTAACAAAGCTGGTGAGACTAGGTATTGGCTCATTAGTGGTGCACCACGGTATAATAGTGACGGAGAAATAGTGGGTTCGATAGGCATTCACCTAGATATTACAGAACAAAAACACCTCGAACTACAAAAAGAAAAATTACTTAAAGATTTAGAAGCAAGCAATCAAGGCTTGCAAGAATACGCTCATATTGTTTCTCATGATTTAAAGTCGCCCTTACGTAGCATAAGTGCTTTATCTACATGGTTAAATGAAGATTACAAAGACGTGTTAGATGAAAATGGCGTCAATAACCTTCAAATGATACAAGAAAAAATAGAGAGCATGGACAAATTAATTGATGGTATTCTTAAATATTCTAGTATTAGCAATGATCGGTTACTAAACGAACCTGTCGATTTAAACAGCGTAATTACCGAGATAAGTGAAATCATTTTTATTCCTGAGCATGTAAAGGTGGTAACTGAAAAAAAACTACCAACACTTTATATCGACAAGACTAAAATACACCAAGTATTTCAAAATTTAATTGCCAATGCCGTGATGCATATTACTCGAAAAGAAGGGATAGTATCAGTAGGGAGCGTAGAAACCAAAACACACTGGCAGTTTAATGTTTCTGATAATGGTATAGGTATTCCAAAAGAATATCACGCAAAAATATTTGAAATATTCCAATCGATAGGAGACGAAGAACGTTCTACAGGTATTGGATTATCAATAGTAAAAAAAATTGTCACTTTGTACGGGGGCAATATATGGTTAGAATCTGAAAAAGATAAGGGTACAACCTTTTATTTCACAATAAAGAAAAACATATGACAGAAGAACCTAATTTAGAATATATAAAAAAACTAGCTGGTGATGACATTGCATTTGAAAACCAATTCATTGAAATCATCAAAACTGAGTTTCCTGATGAAGTAATCGATTACAACAGCGCTATTGAAAATAAACAATTATTAGTAGCTGCAGAAATCGTTCATAAGCTAAAGCATAAACTGAATATTCTTAGCATGGAAAAATCATACGAAATTGCGTTGGCTTATGAAGATCAACTACGTGAAGATAGTATGAAATTAGACAAGGAGTTCAGAACTATACTAGATATAATATCAAACTACTTAACTACTATTTAAGCCATGAACTGCATAATAATTGATGATGAAGCGACTTCAAGAGCTATAGTCAGTCAACTCTGTTTACAAGTACCCGATTTAGATGTTATTGAAAAATTTGACAATGCCATTGAAGCGCTCAAATTTTTAAATCAACATGAAATTGATGTTGTTTTTTTAGATATTCACATGCCAAATTTTTCTGGTATTGATTTTATTAAAACACTCAAAAATCCGCCTAAAATTATATTAACCACATCAAATACCAAATTTGCTATTGAAGCTTATGAGTATGAATCAATTGTAGATTATTTGGTAAAACCCATTACGATTGAAAGGTTTCAAAAATCGATTCATAAACTGAAAAATATAACAGCTCGAACCCAAACAAACGATACTGTTAAAAGGGAAAATTCAGATTTAGGTGATTTATATGTAAACATTGACAGACGATTAATTAAGCTAAAACTTAACGAAATACTCGTTATTGAAGCCAAAGGTGATTATATAGACATAAAAACCGAAAAAGAGGTGTACCATGTACATACAAGTCTAAAAAAAATAAAGGAAAAGCTACCAGCTAAAACATTTTTACAAATACATCGCTCTTATATCATCAACTTTACAAAAATTATTGATATTGAAGATAACAGTGTATTAATTGAAAAGAAAGTAATTCCTATAAGTCGTTCAAACCGACCAGAATTAATGCGAAGATTGAATCTGTTATAATATCATATTTCAATTTAGTTAAATTATCAGTGAAGTATATAAAAATAGCCTTTTGCATAACACTTTCTTAGTGTAATTAAACTGTTGCGATCCTTATAACTAATTTAAAAACCGCTACTGCACTTCGTTTTTTATTTATCCTCCTGCCGTTTTACAATGGTAGGAGGATAAACAGTGATGGCAAGCACATAATTCTTATTGCCCCCTTCCCTAGTTTAATACATACTGTAATTTTACTGTTTTGTTTTAAGGTCAAGAATCCATGGTTTTTTTGTAAATAACCACTTTATTTTCGCACCTATTTCGGTAAATTGAAAACCAGCAGCTGTAGCAGAAGCTATATTACTGTATTTACCGTAAATATTTCCACTAAGTCGTTTTCCAAATTGGTGTTTTATCGCTGCTTCAGCCCTAAAAATGGGTGTTTTAGGGTCTTCTTCAACCTTTTGAAGTCCTGTAGCAAAACTCCCCATATAAGTCGTATTTTCTGATATCTTACCACGTATGTCTGCAAATAGCTCTCCTGCCTGATACGTTTCTGGGCTAAAATATATGGTAGGTAATTGTTCGCTAAATGATATGTACTGGTAGTTAAGTCCAAATTTTAAGGCAGGCTTTTGCAGTACGGTATAGTATAACGAAGTAAACAGTAAATTACGACTATTATCATCACTTTGTTCTGTTCGCATAATTTGGGTATACCATCCTAAATTAACATTCGTTCCCAAATTATAATTTAGGCTATAATGATTCATAACAATTTTACGACCAATTAAATCTGCATTAAAATTTTGTACTTCGCGCTGATAACCAAGTGACAAAAACTGCAATTTAAAAGCCTTAATCAGTAATTTGGTATCAAATATAGGTAAGGTGTACGCATCAGTAATAAAATGACTATTATTGATACCAAAAACTGTATTCAAATTTACCAATGGCATCAACTTATAGTCGATACCTCCTAATAAAACATGGGAATCAGCTTTACTTCCGCTAATGGTGTTTTCAGTAGTTCTAAATTGATATGAAAGTGTTGTTTTAAATTTTGAGGAAAAAGGAAAAAAAGCATTCAAGGTATTTGAAACAGCCACATTATTACCATTATCAAAAGTATATGCGAAATGTTCTTCAATAGTTGGGGTATGCACAATATTCATCTTTTCTATAAGCCCCACAGCATCTTTTTGATTTTTAAACACCTCTAAAGTCTTATAAGTTGCTGCATAAGCAGGTATAATTCTATCTGAAGCGAAAAGCGCATTAGCTTTCCCTAAATTACCATCAAAAGACTTACTATCATTGGCAAGAATAGCATCATAACTAGCTAGGCTGATTTTAAAACTACCTGTATACATACCTAAAGTAGCTCGTAAAGCCAATACCCAATTTCCATTAATTTTTGTGGTTTCAAGGCTGTCTATCTGCTTTCTTGCTGTTCTAAATTTTCTATTCCAAATAAGTGCTTGCACATAGCGCTCATAGGTACGTTTTTTTAATTCAACATTATCAAATTTTGCAACTCTTCTTCTCGCCATTGTAGCGATCTCTAATGCATCTTTCTCATTTTCATCTATATGTTCGGCAAGAGCAATACCATTCAATGCGGTAATAGAATCTTGCGGAGAAGTAGCATAACTCTTATACGTATTTTTGGCTTTTGTAACATCTTTTGTTATTAAATGGATATTAGCCAAATTTAAAAGTGCATCCTTATCACCAGGAAAATCGGTAAAAATAGCATGCAATAATTTCACACCTTTTTCATACTCTTGCGCATTAACATAAGCATTAGCATACCCTAGTCGTATATATTTTTTTGAAATTTTTGCACTTTGATTATCAGGAGAAAGGGCTAAAGCCTTATTTATCCATACTAATGCTTCTGGATACTCTTTTAAATTACTCAGGGTATTTGCATAACCCAATACCGCAGCAAACTTATCAGGATATTCAGCAATCAAATCTTCGTACAAAGGTTTTGCCTTTTTGTATTGCTTTGCCCACAAAAAAGATTCATTGTAATTGATAGCAACTTCAAAATCTTTAGGATACTCCTTTAATAAGTTGCCAAATAAGGTATTTGCCTTTTCTGGAGCTCCGTTTAAACCAACGGCTCTGGCGTAGCAGATATTTGCTGTCTTATTTGCAGGCTCCTTTTCTAAATAAGCTTTAAAAAAAACTTCTGCTTTACTAAAATCTCCATTCTCCAAAAAGGTAAACCCCTCTTGCATTGCATTTTGTCCGTGTACTATAAAAGTAGAAACAAACAAAATAGCGGTTATTACTAAAATACGCATAGGTTAAGTTTGTGTAGTATTTTGACTGGTTAATTTGAATGCCATAAATACTATTGATTTTACAAGGGTAAAGTTACGCTGAAGATCAATTTGTAAGAAGTTACTTACTTGCAGTTCGTCGACATAAATATGTCATTGGTCTACAGCAGCGATTTTAAGATGGCAATCGTATAGATATTTGTTTTATAAATGAAGTAGTAATCAACGCTTTTTAATATGTCTCAATTCTAGCAAATATCATTAAATCAGCAATTTCGCTTCCATTTTCAAAATTATTAGAATCTGTAAACAAACATAGGTTCAAATTGTAGCGCATACAAAGAAAATATTTTTATGAGATTATTTAGATTAGGCTTTAGCAAGGTTTCGCCAGAAAAGCTGTTTATGATTAGTTCTTTACTAGTGAATGGAGGAAATTACTTGTATAATTTGGTTTTAGGGCGAATGCTTGGACCAGAAGCCTTTGCTGATGCCGCTTTATTAATTACCCTTTTACTAGTTTTATCTTTTGTAGGAATGACATTTCAGCTGGTGACAGCAAAGTTTGCCGTATTGTTTTCAAAAGATGATTATGGTCATTTTCAAAATACCCTATATTCATACGCCCTTGGTTTAGGTATTCTTTTGGGGCTTTTAGTGATCGTTTTTTCTTCACAATTACAGGCTGTTTTCAAAACACATAACTCATGGATGTTTATAACCTTCGGTATTGGTATTCCTCTATATTTTGTAATGAGTATAAATCGTGGAAAATTTCAAGGGTTTCAAAATTTTAAGCAACTAGCAGTGACCTATCAAACTGAAATGTGGAGTCGATTTCTGATTACCATACTTTTGCTTTTATTACTACCGCTCGATTCTTCCTTTTTAGTTGCTCTAGGTATTGGAATATCATTTGTATTTGGTTTAATACCCTCTAATTTAAAAGGAATTACGTTATTCTCAAAAAACAAACTTTCAAAACAACAAACCACAAAAATAGTACGATTTATAGGGCTAACAGGGGCCTATGAACTAACACAAATATTAATTAATAACAGCGACATTCTTTTAGTAAAACATTACTTTAACCCCTTAGATGCTGGTTTATATGCCTCTTTAGCGCTTATTGGTAGAGTGGTTTATTTCATTGCTTGGATGTATGTAATGTTGCTATTACCTACTGTAGTTCAAAAACACAAAGATGGTGAAGCAACGGCACCTGTACTTTCTAAGTATGTAAGTTATATTAGCCTTTTGTCATCAAGTATTGTAGTTGCTTGCTATCTATTTCCTGACCTCATAATCACACTTTTGTTTGGTGAAGCCTATTTGGCCATGTCGAGCTTACTTTGGCAATATGCACTAGCTACTTCACTTTTTGCTATATCAAACATTTTTGCCTATTATTTTTTATCACTAGATCAATACAAGCCAGTGCTATTCTCTGGTATTTTAGGTGTTGCACAAATTATACTAATCATTTGTTTTCATTCAAGCCTTGCCATGGTTGTGCAAATACAAATAATTGGTATGGTATCTTTATTAATAGCACAATTAATTTATTTTTTCAAGCAAATGCTAAAATAAACGGGGGCATCAAATACCATATACATATGTAAGTAAAAAAAAATGATAACATATATTGCTCCTTTATCAGCTCGTAAAAGAAAATTAGCTGTCAATACCGCAAATTGAAACCACTAAACAAAATAAGCTGCAAAAAGCAATTCATCAAGGAAATCAGCCCATTCGTCGACACAAAATGGTCAGCGACAAGCAAACCGACTTTTATTACAGGCTTAAGTTCGTTCTTTGTTTTTAGATTTTAAGCATAAATCTTAACCTTAACCTACTATTATGAAATTAGCTATTGTAACTGCCTACCCACCAAGTAAGGTAACTTTAACCGAGTATGGGTATCATTTGGTAAAACATTTTAGACTGCACGAAGAAGTTACTGAAATCATTTTAATCACCGACAAAACAACTGAAGCCAAAGATTTAGATTTTGAAGAAGCGGGTTGTAAAATAACCGTCAAAGAATCTTGGGAATTCAATAGTTACAGTAACTTTTTTAACATCAACAAAACCATATCGCAAACAAAACCAGATGCGGTATTATTTAACCTTCAGTTTTTAAAATTTGGTGATAAAAAAATTCCTGCTGCTTTAGGTTTGCTATTACCATTGCTTTGCAAGTTTAAAGGAGTACCTACCATTTCACTGCTACACAATATTTTGGAGCAAGTAGATTTAAAAAATGCTGGAATTACTAAAAATATCCTCCTACAAAAAGTTTACAATTTTATTGGAAGTACGTTGACACGTTGCGTTCTTGCTTCTGATGTGCTTGCCGTAACCATAAGTAAATATGTACAAATTTTAGAAAAAAAATACAAGGCTACTAACGTGGCTTTAGTGCCTCATGGCTCTTTTGAAATTCCGCCAGAACCTGATTACAGTTTACCAGAAGGCCCTAAGCAAGTAATGGCTTTTGGTAAATTTGGCACCTATAAAAAAGTAGAAATTTTAATTGAAGCTGTTGCGCTACTTAGAGAAAAAACAACGCATGATATAGAAATTGTAATTGCAGGTACTGATAGCCCAAATACCCCTGGGTATTTGGCTGGCGTAAAGGAAGCCTATAAGCATATCCCCCAAATACGGTTTACAGGCTATGTTGCTGAGGAAGATGTACCTGCTATTTTTCAAGAAAGTGCGGTAGCTGTATTTCCGTATACGTCAACAACAGGTAGTTCTGGGGTATTACATCAAGCTGGTAGTTACGGGAAAGCAGTTGTTTTACCTGATTTGGGTGACTTGAGTATTCTTGTGAAAGAAGAAGGTTACAGAGGTGAATTTTTTGACCCAAATAGTGTAGAATCGTTGAGTGAAGCCATAGGCAACGTACTAAACTATGACCTTTATAGAATTGAACTAGGCAAAGCAAATTACAAAGCAGCTTGTTCGCTACCAATGTCAACGATTACCGGTATGTATATAAAATATTTCAAAGCCATAAAACGATCAAAAATTGATAAAAATGCGACCCTTGAGCTTTCAAAAACGATAAGCTTAGTTGAAGGATAGCGATAAGATTTAATTAGATTAGGTTAAGTGCGAAAAGGGGGGTGATCTGGTTAATCACCTTCCTTTTTATTGAACTCATTTTGACTTTCTCTTTTTTCTTTAAATTATGCTTTTTCTACCTTCATTTTATCATTTTTGAGCTCCTTGGCGATGAAAAATAACTTTATTACGGCACAAAAGCCATAATTCTCGCTTCTAAATAAAAAATCAAGACCCGTTTATTGCTTTGAAGTTCCTGCTAAAATTTCGAAAGCCTTTTTCTTATCTCCATTACTATCTACACAACCATAATATTTTTGTGGCAGCTTACGCCATGGTAATATACCAACTACAGATTTTGGAATACTTTCAAAATCATATAATGTCCAAAATAAAAAAGGAACATCTTCTTCTGCTAAAAAAGATTGCATTGTTTCGTAATAGGCAGCTTGTTTTTCTTGCGAACCTGTAAAAGTGTTCCACATACCACTATATGATGAAACACCGTACTCTTGAAGCACAATAGGTTTATCATCGGGTACGGCCTTTTTTAAGGTGTTCAATTCTTGTTTAAAATCTTTAAGCTTCTTGTAATAATGAAACGAAACAAAATCGAGTTCTTTGGTTAAATGGGCAGCAGCTTCTGCGCTAGACCATCCGACGGTAATAGGGTGTATACTGTCCCATTGTTTTATTTGTAAGGTCATTTCTTTTAACCAATCTAAAACATTTTCTTTACCACGAGATTCAAAATCTAAATCAGGTTCATTTTTTAAATCCCATGCTAATAACGCCGGATGATCTTTAAATGTTTTCACAATTCTTTCTGCATGCCTATGATTCAAGTTCCAATCCGAAATTAGATAATTACCATAAAAATCAAACAAGGTGATAACCACTTGTAAATCATTATTTTGCGCATGATCTAAAAGCGTACGAAGTTTTATCAATTTTTCTTCTGAGACTTTAGTTTTTCCAAATTTTTCATACCCAATAAAAATACGAATGGTATTGAGCGACATTGCTTTAATCAATTTAAAATCTGCACTAATAATACTGTCTTCAAACTGCTTTCCAAATGTATCCCACGGTGTATCTTTGGGGTAATAATTGAGGCCTTTTATTTGCTGTAAACGCGCTTTCATTTTTGGTTTCAATGTAGTCGGCTTAGGTGCTTTAAAAGGTGTGGCCGTTTTTTTTACAAAGTGTCGTACACGCCAAAAACCATCTTCTAAAAGCATGAATACTTTGTAAGAGGCTACCTCTTTTTGCTCAACTATAGATTGGTCATTCAAATACCCTTTTTGATAGCTAATAACATCAGTATCTGTAAAAGCAACCTGCGTTCCGTCAGTACTATAAAAATCTATTTTTGGGTGATGCTCATAAGTAGTTTGCTCTATCTTATAGTTGTTCTCTTTATTCAGTTTTAGAATTTTGAACAGTTTTACTCTTGCACTATCGGTAAAATAATCATCAATACCATAACGATTATTGGTAGCTAAGGCGGTGTTTTTAACAAACCATCCTTTAAGGTAGTCGCGTTCTATTTCTGCTACTGTTTGGTTTTCTATAACACGCCCTTCAACACTTGAAATATCCCAATCAATTGTTGGTAAATTAGAATCTTCTTGGGTAAATCCTATATGCAACCTACTCGATCTATCTGCCCCAGTATTTAAATAAGACCATACCGAACTTATACCAAAAAGTATTAACGCATTAACAGCAAAAAACGTGCTGATAAGGAATATGCGCAGCAGGTGTCTATTCCACTTCATAAGGCATTAATTTGAGGTTAAATTCTTTTGTTATACCTGTTACGATAACCTTTATATCATAATCCCCAGGTGGATAAAACCCTTTTTCAAGGTTAAATACTCCCTTGCCCAACCGAGAATTAGTTTGTTGCGTACCCATTAAGGTTTTGTCTTTATAAATTTCTAAATCTATTACAATTCCATCGGGTACCAATTGCTCCATAAAACTAAGTATTGGTCCTACTGTAATGGTTCTATTATCAGGTGAAAATGACAGATTGTAATCTTTTATGGCGCTTTCAAAACTTACTTCTATAGTATTACTTTGAGATTCTCCGTATATAAAGGCTGTCGCTTTCCATGTGTCTGGTGCTGCAGGATGTAATAATTTGCCCGTAGCTATGCCCCCTATAGTAGTACCTATAGCTTGTAGTCGTCCTCCTGCTTGATTTTCAACAATAAAACGAACAAAAGTACCATCACCAACAACATTGTCATATTTATCTTTAATGATAGAAGTTGTATATGTAATTACCTGATTAGCATCGGCAAACTTATGTACCCGAGAATAATCAATAGTAAAATCGACACTATTTGAAGCCCAGATCATACTGGTGAGTTCTTTAGAGTATATTTCATTTACAATACCGCTAACCAGCATACGCCCTGCATTATCATCACTATATAACCGAATCCAAGTGTACCCATCTGTCAGTTGGTTTTGAAATTCTTGTTTTTCATTGCTCATTTGTTGAAAAATATCAATTGGCGTACCGTCAGATAGCGGGTTGTCATATACATCAGCAGGTAAAATTGTTAGCATTGAAAAATCATAACCACCAGCCTTAATACTTCGTGGTCCAAAATAAACTTCAATTTCTCGGGTATCTTCATCTTTGGGCGCCAAGAAAAAGCTGTTTTGAAGTAGTATTTTTTTGTTTGAAAAAAGTTTCCATGTATATATGCCCGATTGCTCGGTGTATTTTTTGTGTATATTAAAAACCGCTGTACTCTTTTTTATTTTTGGTTGAAAAAACATGGAGCCAAAACTGTTCTCCAATTTTAAAATAGGCATTCCATCTCCTTTTACATAAAATTCAAATTCAATAGCATTCCCCACTACCCCATCATCAGGAATAGAAATCAATATAGCCTTGGAAATTGTTTTTGTATCCACTACTTCTTCCTTACATCCGAAGAAAAGCATAAAAACAACTATGTAACAACAAAGCTTCATATTATCGGGGATTACCTATGTAACTGTTCATTTCAATTTTTACAAATTCAAACCCGTCGCCCGAAAGTGATTGTAGTTGCTCATGGCCATCTCTTCTATTGGGAACAGCATGGTTTGCTATACTAGAATTGGGTAAACCATTGACATAACAGTTATCAAGACTACTATTGATAACCCGAACTCCTGATACAGCCATTAGTTCATATTCAAATGGTTGTTTGCGCTGTACTCGCACCCCATCTTTCACAAATTTATGGTCTACCCAAACCAAATTTTTATCGGCATCATAATAACTAACCAACAGTAACGGAATAGTAACTTCTTGTATACCTGAATTAAATAATTCTCCAGTAATTGTCTTAGGTGATATCCGTACATCTTGTAAGGATACCCTTTTGTATAAATCGGTATTAGCAACATTACCTGCACTTTGCAAATTAAATTTTGTTGGCTGCTCTGTTAGGGCAATGGGTGTAAACTCATCGGGGTTAAACGTTGGCGGAATAGTATCTTTGGCAAGCGACCAAGCTATACCTTCAAAATTGATCTTGTACGATGTGGTTTCCATAGGCATTAATTTATGCTTCATATGGTATTTAGCGTTGTAATTTGCTAATTCTTTATTTGAATCGTTATACAGGGTTGCCTTTATAACAACATCGGCGGGCAAATTATCTACATTTTGTATTTCACCAATAACCGAATAACTTCCATTAAACTTCACCAACTTTGCCGAAAGCACTTCTAAAATTGGTTGTTTTAGCACATCTTCATGACTCGATTGTTGGGTAGTAATTCTACGGCGCCCATGATTGTAAAAAGTGGTATTGTTATCACTAAACAATTGATCAGGAGGAAGATACGTGTCTAAGTAATAGGGCTCTATATACCATTTTCCTTTTCGTTTTACCAAATCATGTTGGTATGTTTTATACACTTTTTCTAGAGGCGTTATCCAATTTGCACTAACCTCGGCTTTGGCACTAATTTCAGTGACATCTTTGAGCTTTATGTCAATGGCGTCGAGCTTTGCATACGAACTTAAAATACCATCAGTCACCGATACCTCTAGCATAAACTGCGAAATAGTCACTTCTCTTTCGTCATTCAAAAAGGAATGTGCTTTTTGAAATTCTTTTACATCCAATGCGTCATAATACGCTTTAATTACATTTTCTGGTGAACGCTGACTTGCGTTAAATAGGTAAAATTCATAAATGCCAAAGCCCAAGCAAGCAAGCACTAAAAATGCCCAAATGTGGTTAATGTTTACCATTAGCCTAGGAAAATCATGAAAATCAAGGGGATACTTCATATAATCAGGCATATGTAACTTCTTGTATTTCAATACCCGATACCACAATAATTGAATATTAATAAAAAATGCAATGAGCACGGTTAATATGGGTATAATACCCCACATGATTTTTAGCCATTGGGCAACATCTTCTTTAGGCAGTATTTTAGGCATTGGAGGAACATTTAGCCGCTCCCAAACCATTATTCCATTTTCTAGTTGTTGCAGTCGTTGCCATCCGCAGAAATAAAGAATAGGATCATAAAATTTATCATTACTAAAAATATATTTCAAATTATACTTCTCGGGCACCGTTAAAAACTGTTGTAATGATCCAATACCTTCAACACCTCTAAATTTTGAATTTTCGAGACGTTCTATTGCTCTTGTGGTTAGCTCAGGTAGTCGTCTTGCCGAGTGATAATTACCATCTACAGTCATTGCATTGGTTTGTGCCGACAGCCATGCCATTTGATCTCCAAAACCTAGCGGTAGATAACGCCATTGGTCATGCTGGTCTTGGCTTAAAAAATTAACAATAGGCAACATATTAATTTTTTGCGGTTGCGAGGGTCTAAAATACCCCAAACTCATTGTAAACATAACCATAAACAATACCCCTCCCGCTATGGCTCCACCCAAAAGTCGATGATAAATACCGCCAAAACGTTTTTGTAGTTGTTGCTTTAAATCGCCCGCCACCATTCGATACGTGAATTCACCAAAAATGGGCAATGCCATAATAGTTGCCCAAAGTGTAAAACGGTCAAGCGTTAAAATATTAAATGCAGTTTTACCCAATACAATTAAGGGTATGGGCGTGGTACCACCGGTACCTAAAATGGTTAAAATAACCATTGATAATCCAAAAAACAGATAACGCTTGCTAAAGAAACGATAAAATATATAGGGCATTAAAAACGTAAGTAAACCCCAAGGAATGACGAAAAAAACAAGCCCCGAAGAGGTTACTTCTAAAAAGTTATCGCGAGAACCATGTGGAATAGGTACCTGCGTAATGGGGTTTTTCTTCGTATTAATCCAATAGGGTAAAATACATACCACAATAAGAAACAAAGAAGAAAACCCAAAACTTACAATACGCCAAAACAGTTTTTTAAAGGACGCCAAAAACACTTTAAAAGTAAGCGCGCTATTGACATGAACTTTATCAATAGAGGTATCCATAATAACCATACCTATCAAAGGAAAAATAAAAAATACCATCCCAAAAATTGGTGTGACATGGTGCGATGTTACGGTAACTGCTATTAAGGACAAGGAAGTTACCAAATATCTGTAGTTACCGGTTTTAATCCATAGGTATATTTCAGGCATAGAATGCAGCAGTATTGAAAGCCCTACAATACTCGGCAATTGCCCAAATACATGAAGCGTTTCAATAAAAGTTGAAGAAAAAACAGCCAATATAGCTGTATAGCCAGCAATTTTTCTATTTGCTGTCATCAATAATGCAAATCTATATGTGCCTGTAATGAATAGAATTATTGCAAAAAGCCCTACGGTAAATAGGCCAAACTTTAAACCTCCTATATATGATAAAATGCCTATACTTTGATGTACCAAAGGAGGATATCCCTGTACGGTAAAACCCGTATACCAGCGATAATCCCATGGTTCAAACCAACTTTTTGCATAATGATCGGCAAAAAATAGATGAATTAAGGCATCGTAAGTAGTTTCTAAAGTAAAAAAGATGCTAGATCCATGAAACGCTACCCCCACAAATAGGGCTAAAACTAACAATGTGTTTGTGTTCTTCATCAACAATAAATGTAGGAAAATATAACAATATTATTTTGACTTATTTAAAAAACTTATACATATCAAATAAACATCACTATATGACCATTCATCTACAGAAAACGGTAATTGAGCCTTATTCGTACATTATTTGTAAGTTAAATACTATATTTACATATTGCCTCAGAAAAACCAACTGATTACAACAGCATAAAAACTAATACTTAACCTATGAAAATATTAGCAATTGATGATCAACAGCTTATCCTCCTATCTGTACAGAAATGGTTATCTCAACTTGGGTATGAAGTAAAAACTGCTAGGAACACCGAAGAAGGAATTAAAGTGTTTAACTCTTTCAATCCTGACCTGGTACTTTTAGATATGAATATGCCCGAAATATCAGGTGTAATAGAGACTACAGGTACCGAAATGGTGAAATATATACGTGTATTACTTAAAAAAGACACGCCAATTTTGGTTATGTCAGGTAATACGAATGAATCGGTGATTTTAGAAAACTTCAACCTTGGCGTAAATGATTACATGAAAAAACCTGTCAGTTTAGAAGAAATGACGGTTCGCATAAAACGAATTATTGGCAGTCCTGAAATGGAAAAAGAAACCGTAAGAACTGCTGGTGCTAGAATGCTACAAAAAAACTGTGTAGGTGTAGTCATACCCTGCTATAATGAAGAAACACGATTACTAAGCGATACATTTAGAGATTTTGCGCATAAAAATTTAGGATATCACCTTTGTTTTGTAAATGATGGAAGTACAGATAGTACTCTTCAGGTACTTTATGAACTTCAACAAGGCAACGAATCGAATATCAGTGTGTACAATTGTAAAAAAAATGGTGGAAAAGCCGAAGCTGTTCGCCAAGGAATACAACATCTTTTAAAAGACCACCAACTAGACTATATAGGTTACCTTGATGCCGACTTATCAACTGATTTTAGAGACTTTAATGACCTTGTAAGTACCATAGAAAACTCCGATTTTAAAATTGTAAGTGGATCGCGAATGAATCGAATGGGTGCTGATATCACCAAAGAATCAGCCCGTAAAATTATAAGTAAAACCATAAACCTCATCATACGTAATATCCTAAAAATGCCTTTTAATGACACGCAATGTGGTGCTAAGGTGATGGATAGAGAAATTGCAGCCGAAATGTTTAAAAACAAATTTATTACCAAATGGTTATTTGATGTGGAAATTTTCATGCGAATGCGCAGGTTTTATGGCAGAAAAGAAGCTGTTAAAATGATTTGTGAAAAACCCCTAAAAAGATGGATTCACGCCGATGGCTCTAAACTATCAATGAGCGATTCAGTAAAAATTGTAGGGCAATTGGCACAAATTGCTGTTCATTATCGATCTTAATTAAACCCCAGTATTATGGGAATAAATAAGAATCACTAGAAAAAAATAGATACGTGCAGATCAGTGAACTGTATACGGCTTCCATTTTATAAATTTATAGTAAGGTATAGTTTCAAAATTTATCCAAACCATATATCTAGTAGAATCACATGTACACAACTAGCAGGCTATGCTGATATAAACTTATTGTTTTCAGCATCTAAAAAACAACGCTGGTTAACGAGGCAAGCACAAATAAAAGTCCTCTGCGAGACGATAGAACCGCAGGTGAGAATCTCTCGTTTTATACTTTCTACAAAACATCCCTTGGTTTAAGTGCTCATTAATTTCTACAAAACACCAATAAATACTTTTAAAAACACAAAAAATCGCTTAGTTTAGTAAGCCTTAAGCACTGATATTGATACCTCAATAGTATTTTATATTGCCATTGGATGAGTAGGTTTAAAAATACTTTAGCACAATCGCAAATCAAAAAGAATGAAATGAATAACGTAGCTATAACCAACAAATTAAAACAGTGCTACCTGAGTTTGTTTACTGTACTAATTATGTGTTATCAATCGAATGCGCAAGAAGTAGAATTTAAACGAAGTTCAATTAGAACTGGTATCGGTATTGGATACAATGAAGGTAAAAGAGAATCAGGTTTTGGTATCATCTATTCAATCGGTTGGCAAAAAAGTTTTGGAAAGAAAAATAAACTTAGATTAAATCCTAATTTGATAATCGGAGGTTTTTTACCATTAGGAATTACAGACACAAGAGACCAATTCTATCGAATTACATCGCTTGGCTTCAACCTTCATTATGATATTATCAAATACAAAGCATTTTCAATAGTTACAACAGGCGGTGGATTCATGAATCACTCAAGGGGCCTCTTAGGAACAGACGGGTGGCCTGAAGCAAACAATAACTATTCTGAGTATTTTAGCGCCCTCTATTTTGGTGGAAATGTTTCTCTTGGAATTAGATTTGATCGAACTAACAAAAGATTAGCCTATGAGATTCGACCTATTAGTATCCAATTTGGGAACAATTATTTCTCGTTGGGTTACATTATGTTTGGAATAGATATTAAATCTAAAAAATGAGGAAATATTTGTATTCCAATCCGTGATTCGATTAACTCAAAGAATCAAGAAATGGTAATCTAATTAAATAGTATACTGCATTTTTTTGAGCACAGTAACACTATGCCAAAATTTTAAAAACGCAATATTTTAGTGTACTTTTAAGTCTCATCACGGAGTCCTAAATAAAATTCGAGATTAAAAAGCCACCAAATTTATGAAAAGCGTAATATTTTTAGCATGCATCCTTTTTTTTTCAATTAACATTAGTGCTCAGCAGATAAATCAAAAGCGTCTTACTGAATTATCTAAAAAACATACTATTAAATCCTTTCCAATACTCAAGGATTTGCTGAGTATACCTAATGATGCTTTTTATCCTGAAAATATTGAAAAAAACATACTATGGTGTGAAAACGAATTCCAAAAAAGAAACTTTACTACATTAAGACTTGAAACGGAAACAGTACCTCTATTATTTCCGAGCGAAAAGCAAAAAATGCAAAAAAGACAGTACTCATATATCTTCAAGTAGATGGTCAACCTGTTGATACTACACGATGGCATCAAAAAAATCCGTACAAACCGGTGTTAAAAAAACCAACAATCAATAACGATTGGGAGCAAATACCCTGGAACTTAATAGAGAATTACAATGATGACTGGAGGGTTTTTGCAAGATCAGCATCAGACGCTAAGGGGCCAATAGCTATGTTTCTTGCAGCTTTAGATGCTATTGCCGAAGAAAAAATTAATCCAAATTACACTATTAAAGTCATAATGGATTTTGAAGAAGAATTGGGCTCTCCGCGATTGCCAAAAGCGGTTGCTAAAAATACTGAATTACTAAAATCAGATATGCTGATTATATTTGATGGTCCGCGTCATATCACCAATAAACCTACCTTAACTTTTGGAGCACGCGGAATTGCTACAATTACCTTAACCACTTATGGACCAATAGTTCCTCAGCATAGTGGTCATTTTGGAAACTACGCACCAAACCCCGCATTGAGATTATCTAAACTTTTGGCATCTATGAAAGATGACAACGGAAAGGTTATAATACCTGGTTACTATCAGGGTATTTCATTAGATGCTGAAACAAAAAAAATATTGCAATCTGTTCCTGACGATGAATCAGAATTTAAAGATAAACTACAAATTGGTAGTATTGATAAAGTGGGCAATAATTATCAAGAAGCCATGCAATATCCTTCCTTAAACATTATCGGAATGCAATCTGGTTGGATTGATGAGCAAACTAGAACTATTGTACCAGCCTGGGCAAGAGCAGAAATTGATATCCGATTGGTTTTAGAGTCTGATCCTAAAAGATTAATAAACCTCGTTAAAAAACATATCGAAAATGAAGGTTATTTTATCACCCATAAAACACCTACCAAAGAAGAACGCTTAAAAAATGAAAAAATAGCTTCGTTTACATCTGAAATTTCATATCAATCTTTTAGAACAGATTTTAACTCTGAAGTAGGCATTTGGTTGCAAAACGCCATGAAAAATGCCTTTGGTACTGATCCCATAATGATACGAATAGCTGGCGGATCGATACCAATTTCACCATTTGTAATTGAGCTTAAGACTCCCGCAGTCATTGTTCCTACAGTAAATAGTGATAATAACCAACATAGTCCAAACGAAAATATCAGATTAGGCAACTATAGGGAAGGTATTAAAACAATGATTGCCATATTGGCTGAGAAACTATAATTTAGTAGAGAAAAATAAAGAAGCTTCAAAACGATATCTACCATACAAATAGTTGTAAAACTTATATTTTACACCAATTTAAAACTGAGTAGATTTTTAACTACACCGATAGCCTAAAGGTAAACTCAAGCACTTTCATGTAAAACCATTAAAACTCTTATACATACCACAAATAATACTTTAAAAAAACAGTGTAAAAGCAACCTAATAACCAAAAAAAAACAGATGTTTGATCAGTACATTCGATTATTTTTTACAATTTAAAAAAATCGGTGTAACAAATTTGAAATCAAAGAGTCTATAGTATAAAACCAATTTTCAATGACCAAAAAAATCTTCATCCTCGTAAGCTGTTTGGCTAGTTTAGTTAATGCTCAAATTCCCAATCAATTATCCAATACCGAAAAAGTGTATGGATTATCTAAATTTTGGCAAGAAACCAATTATAACTTTATTTACTTAAACAAGGTAGATAAAACGGAGTGGGATTCTCTGTACAAGGAATACATTACTAAAGTTCAAGAAACCAAAAATGATTATGAATATTACCGTTTATTGCAAAAATTTTGTGCCTTTCTAAAAGACGGTCATACTAACATTTACTTTCCAAAAAATATTCATGACAGTATTTACAACACGCACTTTGGTGCATATAGAATTTTTCTTTCCAATATTGAAGGCAAAGCGATAATTACAAGAGTAAATGAAAGCAAGAAAAAAGAAATCCCAATTGGAACTGAAATTAGTAAAGTAAATGGCATTCCGACTCGCGACTACCTCAAAAAAAATGTATTACCATACATTGCTTCTTCAACTGATTATATACTTGAAGACTGGGCTATTTGGAAGCTTTTAGAAGGATACGCTGGCACACAATACGATTTAGAATTGAAACTACCCAATGGGAAAATTAAAAATTTGACATTGACACATTCAAAAACAACGGAAGAAGCGGTATTTCCTAAATTTAAAAAAAGACAATTGTTAGATTTAAAATGGTATGATGATAAAATTGCTTACGTTGCATTAAACTCTTTTGTTGACAAAAAAATAGATAGCCTATTTTATCAAAAACTTCCCGAACTAAAAAAAGCAAAAGCCCTTATTATAGATTTGAGAAATAATGGCGGCGGAAGTACTCAAATAGGTTTTGATATTTTTAAATACCTCACAAATGATACCATTTTGTACGGCTCAAAAACGCAGAGCAGATTACATATTCCAAGTTTTAAAGCTTGGGGTAAGTGGACAGAAGCAAAAGATACCATAAACAATACTTGGTCAAAACAGGCATATTTATCATACCGAGATGAATTTTATCACGATTTTCCATATGCTCCTGATACGATAAGTGTTGCTGAGCGAAAAACACTCAAAGGCAAAAGAATTATTGTACCTACTGTAATTTTAATTGGCCATGATACAGCTTCATCGGCTGAAGATTTTTTAATCTATGCCGACAACCAAAAACATATGACAAAAATTGGCGAACCTACTTTTGGTAGCACAGGACAACCAATGCTATTTGATTTACCAAACGGTGGGCAGGCAAGAATTTGCACTAAAAAAGACACTTATCCGAATGGAGAAGAGTTTGTTGGTGTTGGTATTAAACCTGATATTAAAATAAGTAAAAGCTTGTCTGATTATATCGAAAATAAAGACCCTGTTTTAGATAAAGCTATTGAATTTTTAAGTAGTAAAAAATAACTAAAAGCCATACGTACTGTTACCGATTTAACCCCTTGCCTATCGCTATCTGATTTGAAAATAATTTAGCAATTAGCTATAATTTTCTTATTGGTATTTGAACAATGACCGCCCAACAACAATCAAGTTGCTAAAAGCAGGGTTTTACATCATTAATAACACACAGCAAAGTAAGTGATGGCCTGCCATTATACTACTCATTTTACTCAACCGTTGGTTTGCACGCTCATGAAAACAGCAACACCATACTTTTAAAAGTGATGAAAATCGATTAACTTGTTAGTACAAAAAAAGATACCATTCAAGGTGCTTATGTGTACATGTTATCACATATTTTTAAAACAGCATGAAGAAATATATATTCAAATCAGAAAGATTAGGATTTCGAAATTGGGCAGAGAAAGATAAAACTAAAATGGGCGTGATTAACTCAAACCCAAAAGTGATGCAACATTTCCCTACGCTACAAACACAAAAACAAACCAACGAATTCATTGACAGAATGAAGACTCAATTTTCAGAAAATGGATTTTGCTATTTTGCCGTTGATAAACTTGAAAATACTGAATTCATAGGTTTTATTGGAATTTCCGAACAGACTTTTGAAGCTGATTTCACTCCTTGCGTAGATATTGGTTGGAGAATAGCTCAGGTAGAATGGGGAAAAGGTTTTGCTACAGAAGGTGCAAAAAAATGCCTTGAATTTGCCTTTAACAAAATCGGACTAAAAAACATCAAAGCAATCTGTCCTGAAACCAATTATAAATCAGAGAATGTGATGAAAAAAATTGGAATGAAGAAAACGAAAACCTTCAATCATCCCTTACTTACTGAATATAAAGAATTGAAAAAATGTGTACTGTATGAAATTGAAAATAACCTGTAGTAACGAAACCTTCCTATGGTCGCACAAGGTTACATGACGGCACTATGCGCTTAAACAGCTACATACCTGATGCTAAACCTTCATTGCTAACTTTATTCGCCATGCGTCACAACCGGTATACTGCTTTTTTTCATACCTTTAGCATAGTCGTATGCAGCATACAAAAAAAATTAACAGCTATATATCAACCCAAAAACAAAGCGCTTTTTGGTTTAGTTTCCCTAGGTTAAAAATTTCGTTATCGCTAAAGCCGTAGTTGATTTTTATCACTTATTTTATGGTCATTCTAAAATGTAAATTTTGCAACAATACTTAAAACTTTCACTATTACTACTAGTTGCATTATCTGCTTTTACAGGCTTTGGTCAACAAAACACGAGGGTATTAAATGGGAAGGTTAAAAATGCTAAAAATGATGTTGCTGACATTTTAATTATAAATTTAAATACCAAAAAATCAACAATAACTGATGCTTTAGGCCACTTTGCTATTGAGGTGCAATTAAAAGATTCGCTTCAATTTATGGCGGTTCAATACCACACTAAAAAAATCAGTATTACCGATACTATTTTTCATAAAAACTGGCTTGTTGTAAATTTGATAGAGAAGGTAATACAATTAAACGAAGCTACTGTAATGCCCTACAACCTAACAGGCAAATTGGCTACAGACATAGAAAAATTACCTATTGTCCCCACCGTTACGGCATCATCAATAGGTTTGCCCAACGCTAATATTAGAAAAATAAGCCAAAGTGAACGCCTACTTTTTAAGGCCAATAGTGGAAAATATATTTATTATTATGTTATTGCCATGAGCATAAACTTACACAAAATATTGAACAAAGTCTCAGGACGAACCAAGACCATCGAAGAAATGGTTACCCGTGATAAAAACATGGCATTTGAAAAAGAGATCATAGCTAAATTTTCAAAAAAAACAATCGCAGCCGATTTCAATATCCCCGAGAGTAATATTGATGGGTTTCTTACCTATTGCCTATCGCAAGATGATTTTATTGAAGTAGCACAACAAGACGATATGGAAAAAGTATGGGACTACTTAAAAACTAAAAGTATCACATTTAAAACTACAGACACCCCAAGCGATTAACAGAATTGTATATTTCAAAAAATTTGTGGTGCACCATACTGGCATACCCTCCCAAAAGTTTGCTATTTTTGTAATCAAATAAGAGAAAGAATGTTAATTATAGGTATTGCTGGAGGTACTGGCTGTGGTAAAACAACGGTGGTCAATCAAATTATCAATGAATTGCCCGATGAAGAAGTAGGTGTTATCACGCAAGATTCGTATTACAATGACCTTTCGCACCTAACGCTTCCTGAACGAAGAGAAACCAACTTTGATCATCCTAACTCTATTGATTTTGAGTTACTTGAAACACATTTAAAAGAATTAAAAGCAGGTAAATCGATACAACAACCTGTATACTCTTTCTTAGAGTGCAACCGTACCAATGAAACTATTCCTACCCATCCTACCAAAGTAATCATCGTTGAAGGTATTCTTATTTTAACAAACAAAGAGATTCGCGATATGTGTGATATCAAAATATTTGTTCATGCAGATTCTGACGAGCGACTCATACGAAGACTAAAAAGAGATGTTAATGAACGAGGGTGGGATTTAGACGAAACCATAAGTAAATATCAAAGCATTTTGAAACCAATGCACGATCAGTTTATTGAACCCTCAAAGGAATTTGCTGATATCATCATACCCAATAATAAATATAATACGGTTGCCGTTGATGTTGTTCGTAGTGTTGTCAACGAAAAACTAATTTAAGTATGGGTTGGCAGAAATTTAAAAAAAGTAAGTGGTTTAAGGTACTTTCTATTTTTAGTAGTATTTATGTTATTACCCTTACCGCTTTTATTGTTTGGATGATTTTTTTTGACACCAATTCATTGCGCATTCACATGGAATTAAAAAATGAAATAGAAAGCCTTGAAAAACAAAAAGAGTACCTCAAAGAACAGATTGCAAACGACAAAAAGATAATTGAAAAACTGTCAGATCCTGAGGAACTTGAAAAATTTGCACGAGAACAATACTATTTGAAGAAAAAAAATGAGGAAATATACCTCATTGAATATGAAGATAGCTTGCTTCAAAAAAACAATAATAAATAACCTAGCTTAGTTTTCAAACTTCGCTGCTTCATTTTTAGCTTTACCCGAGCCCCAGTACATTGTTGTCCACAAGTTGTTAAAAAGGTACATTTAGTAGGTATTCAGAAAAAACAACCTACTGACAATTACAAAAAACACTAACAACCTGCATGTTGGCTAACTAGGTCAAAACAAACCAACAATACCCTTACATCATTAAATTTAACGGTATTTAACGCTAGGTAAACCAATTATTCACTTTGTGTTAACAAAAATCGCAAAATAGCATCGTAAATAATTGTATTTTTACGAGCTAATGTAAAAGAACTTTATGGGCAAGATAATTGCAATTGCAAATCAAAAAGGAGGCGTAGGTAAAACCACTACTACGGTTAACCTTGCTGCTGCTTTAGGCGTGTTGGAGAAGAAAGTGTTATTAATTGATGCAGACCCCCAGGCCAATGCCACTTCTGGTCTTGGTATAGCGGTTGAAGATGTAGAACTAGGTACTTATCAATTGCTAGAACACACAAAAACCGCCAAAGAAACCATTATTGAAACAACATCGCCAAATGTTGATTTAATTCCCTCTCATATTGATTTGGTAGCTATTGAGATTGAATTGGTTGACAAAGATCAGCGCGAATACATGATGAAGAAGGCTGTACAAGAGCTTAAAGATATGTATGATTATGTACTTATTGATTGTGCCCCTTCGCTTGGTTTACTTACACTCAATGCTTTAACGGCGGCTGATGCTGTAATTATTCCTATTCAATGTGAATACTTTGCACTCGAAGGCTTAGGAAAGCTTTTAAACACTATTAAAAGTGTACAAAAAATACATAACTCAGAACTTGATATTGAAGGTATGCTACTTACCATGTATGATTCAAGACTGCGTTTATCAAACCAAGTTGTAGAAGAAGTGCGTAAGCATTTTGCCGATATGGTTTTTGATACGATTATACAACGTAACGTTCGCCTTAGTGAAGCCCCTAGCTATGGAGAAAGTATTATTAAATATGATGCAAGTAGTAAAGGTGCTGCCAATTATTTGAATTTGGCTAATGAGGTGGTTAAAAAAAATAAGTAAATAGCGTAAATGGCAAAAGCAACAAAAAAACAGGCTTTAGGGAGAGGGCTCTCTGCTTTATTAAAAGATCCCGAAAACGATATACAATCAGCTTCAGATAAAAATGCAGATAAGGTAGTAGGCAATATTGTTGAATTGGATATTGATGCCATAGAGGTAAATCCTTTTCAACCAAGATCATACTTTAATGATGAAGCCTTGCAAGAATTAGCAACCTCAATTCGCGAATTGGGTGTAATACAACCCATTACCGTTAGAAAACTCGATTTTAATAATTTTCAATTAGTTTCTGGAGAACGACGGTATAGAGCATCCAAGCTGGTAGGTTTAGAAACCATCCCTGCATATATTCGTATTGCTAACGATCAAGAATCGTTAGAAATGGCTTTGGTTGAAAACATTCAAAGGCAAGATTTAGACCCTATTGAAATAGCACTATCATACCAACGATTGATAGATGAAATACAGTTAACCCAAGAGAAATTGAGTGACCGTGTAGGAAAAAAACGCTCTACAATCGCCAATTACCTGCGTCTATTAAAACTAGACCCTATCGTACAAACCGGTATTCGCGATGGTTTTTTAAGTATGGGACACGGCAGAACCTTGGTTAATATTGACAAAAAAGAAGATCAGATTGCTATTTATGAAAAAATAGTAGGTCAAAATTTATCCGTTCGTGATACTGAACGTTTGGTAAAAGCATATCAAGAAGGTAATGGTACTCCTCAAAAAGCAACATCAACAGCGGCAAAAACGCCTGATTTTGTAAAAAGTGCAAAAAATGAACTTAGCCAGCACCTATCTTCAAAAGTTGCGGTTCAGGCTACAGAAAATGGCAAAGGGAAAATCACCATACCTTTTAACTCTCAAGAAGAATTTCTCAGAATAAAAAAACTACTCATTGGGCATTAACAAATTTATTTTTACTGGACTTTTTTTACTTTTTGCATCCTTTTGTGTGGGGCAAGAAAAGCAACCTCCTACTGCAGCTGATTCGGTAAAAACAGCGGTAAACAAAGAAGGTGTTGTTGTTGATTCTTTATTTACTAGTAAAAAAGTGATCAACCCTTTAGGGCCTAGTAGAGCGGCTTTTTTGTCTGCAGCAATACCAGGTCTGGGACAAATTTACAATAAAAAGTATTGGAAAGTTCCTATTGTATGGGGTGCTATCGGCGCGGGTATCTATGGTTACACCTTTTACGACAAAGAATACAAAGATTTACGACAAGCCTTTAAAAGGCGACGTGCTGGCTTTACCGATGACAAGTTTTACGACCTAAGACTACAACCAGGGGAAGTAACTACCAGAACGACCCCAGAAATAGATAATCAACGCTTAGAAAGATTACAAAACGATCGACAAAATGATCGTGACTTAACCTTGTTGGTCACTATACTTTTATACGCCCTCAATGTGGTAGACGCCAATGTCGATGCCCACTTAAAGCAATTTAATGTTGATGACAAACTAGGGCTTGACATGACCATAAAACCGTATTTAGATATCACTCCAATAAGCTATGACCCAAATTATGGGATGGCATTAATTGTAAAATTTTAAAAAAAAATGAAGATTGCATTATTTGGCTATGGAAAAATGGGAAAAATGATTGCCCAAATTGCCGAAAAAAGAGGACATACCATCGTAGCAAAAATTGATGTAGATACCACAGAAATTGATTTTTCTGCTATGGATGTTGCTATCGATTTTAGTATGCCAAATGCTGCCTATAAAAATATTAGCAGCTGTATAGAAAATAACGTACCCGTTATCTCAGGTACTACGGGCTGGCTTGATGATTACGAAAAAGCCGTTGCCTTGTGTGAAGAAAAAAATGGTGCCTTCATCTATGCATCAAATTTTAGTTTAGGCGTTAATGTTTTCTTTGAGCTGAATGCCTATTTAGCTCGCATGATGAAAAGTCTAAATGAATACGAGGTGAGTATGGAAGAAATTCATCATACACAAAAATTAGATGCGCCAAGTGGTACCGCCATAACATTAGCAGAAGGCATAATAGCAAATTCTAATTATAAAGATTGGAAACTAGACCAAGCCCCAAAAGATGAAATTCCGATTACCTCAAAACGTATAGGAACGGTACCGGGTACGCATACGGTCGCTTATGATAGTGCTGTAGACAGTATTACCATAAAACACACAGCCCACAATAGAGAAGGTTTTGCCCTTGGCGCCGTAATTGCTTCCGAATGGATTGCAAACAAAAAAGGAGTCTTTACCATGAAAGATGTACTTGGGTTGTAATACCCTGTACATTTGCTTTAAAAAAGTAAAGAAAATACCATCTCAAGCCAAACTTATGAGATGAAAACATATTAAAAACAATAGTAGTCCGTTTAAAGAGAGTGCTTTAGCGAATACTATTTATGATTGAACTTAAATTTATCACATGAACGCAACACAATGGCTCTTATTTATTCTTATTGTTCAGCTTATTCATTTTTTAGGAACTTGGAAATTATATGTAAAAGCAGGTCATAAGGCTTGGGAAGCAGCAGTACCTGTTTACAATGCCATCATATTAATGAAAATTATTAAACGCCCTAAGTGGTGGGTACTATTATTATTCATTCCCATCATAAACTTATTGATGTTTCCTGTTATTTGGGTTGAAACCATTCGAAGTTTTGGTCGTACTAGCCTAAAAGAAACATGGTTAGTTATTTTAACACTAGGTTTTTACATCTATTATGTTAATTACAGTTTAGATGTTAGCTATGTTGAGAATAGAAGCCTACAACCACAAAGCGTTGCTGGCGAGTGGGTAAGTTCAATTGTTTTTGCGGTTGTAGCTGCCACCTTGGTACACACCTATTTTATTCAGCCGTATGTGATTCCTACAGGTTCATTAGAACGTACACTGCGTATTGGCGATTTACTTTTTGTGAGTAAATTTCACTATGGTGCCCGAACCCCAATGACCCCTATTTCGGCTCCAATGGTTCATGATACGCTGCCTATTTTAAATATTCCATCGTATTTAAACAAACCACAACTACCCTATTTTCGCTTACCCGGTTTTAAAGACATTAAACGAAAAGAAATTGTCGTTTTTAGCTGGCCAGCAGATACCGTACGTCGTTTTTTTAAACGCGAAAAAGGAGTTAAAAAACCAATTGACAAAAAATCGAATTATGTAAAACGCTGCGTTGGCTTACCTGGCGATTCCTTGCAAATTATTAACGGCTATGTTTTTGTAAATGGAAAACAATTAGAATTACCAGACCGTGCCAAACCTATGTATCAGCATGTAGTAACAGCTGATACCGATATAGTAAAGATTGCTAATGTGCTAGGGCGTGAGAATTTTAGAGGGCGAATTATGCAAATGCCTACGCATGTATTAGAAAAAGATAAGGCCAAAGAGATTATAAAAATTGCAGGCCTAAATGAAGTACGAAGAGATTCTTCCTTTGTTTACTACGCTGGTAATATAACAGACCAACGTATTGCCAATATCTTAGAAGTAAAGTCTGTATCTAACATGGGGTTGTTTAACCTTGTTGAAAAAGAAGCCAAGAGCTTAGAAGGCAAAAATGGTATTATAAAGATTGATAAATTTGAAGAAACCAATCCGAATACACGTGTTTTTCCCCAACATAACGCCCTTAAAGGCACTGTTGATAATTTTGGCCCCATCTATATTCCTAAAAAAGGGGCTACTATTTCCTTAAACGTAAGTACGCTGCCATGGTATAAAAAGATTCTTAAAGACTACGAAGGCAACACTGTTGGCGTAAAAGGCAACCAAGTACTTATCAATGGGGAAGTTGCAGAAACATACACCTTTAAACAAGACTATTATTGGATGATGGGCGACAATCGCCACAGCTCTGAAGATAGTCGTATATGGGGCTATGTTCCTGAAAATCATATCGTAGGTACGCCTATTTTTATATGGATGAGTGTTGACAATTTTGTTGATGCCAATGGAAAAACAAATCCACCTTGGAAATGGAAACCCCGTTGGGATAGAATTTTCACTACCGTTAATGGAACAGGACAGCCTGTTTCGTATTTCCGTTATTTCTTAATTGCGCTAGCGGCCTGGTTTGCTTTTGATTATTTTAGAAAAAAGAAGAAAACGAAAAGTGAATAACATATAAGAAAGATTGAAGGTGCGTATTGAGATAAAAAAGCAACTAACGGCTATACTATTAGCTTATTGAGTGCTATTTAAATATACTACGCGCCAATGATAAACGATACATTTATAGTAAACCTATAACAGAATTACATCTTTTAATTTACTAAAACAACACCCTAATACCTGTAATATATCCATCGTGTCAATAGTTATACACCCTGCCAACATACCTAATATAGCTACCTTTGCTGCTATTGCTCAAAACGACGTTTGCTGGGAGGTATGCGATAATTTTCAAAAACAAACCTACCGAAACCGTGCCTATATTTGCACAGATCGCGGTCGGTTAATGCTCAATATCCCTATTCAACATGTGGGTAAAGATCAAGGTCGACAATTGTACAAAGATGTACGGGTTGAAAATGCCTATAATTGGCAGCGACAACATTGGAGAACATTACAAACAGCCTATAGAACTTCGCCCTATTTTGAGTTTTATGAAGATGAAATTGCGCCTTTATATACCCAAACATATACACATCTATTGGCGTATAACCTAAAGTCAATTGAAATTATCTGTGATTGCCTTCAAATAGCCATGCCTCAAGAGAAAACAAGCTCTTTTGAAGCAAATTTACCATCGCAGGAAGATTTTCGATTTTTAGTGGATGCCAAAAAGAAACTCCCTTTTACACAACCGGTATACCATCAAGTTTTTGGTGAACGACATGGTTTTTTAGAGAATGTAAGTGTGCTAGACCTCCTTTTTAACGAGGGACCAAATGCCTTAGGCTACTTAAAAGGCTTGAAAATAACCTCGCTTTAATGCTTCGGTTTGTAGTTCATTATGGCATTCACTTTCTGGTTCCTATAGCCATTGGTTTTCTTTTTTATAAGGAAAATAAAACCAGCGCTATTATCATATTATTAGCAGCTATACTTATTGATGTTGATCATGTTTTGGCAAATCCTATTTTTGACCCTAACCGCTGTAGTATCAATTTTCATCCGCTGCACAGCTATTGGGCTATTGCCCTGTATAGCTTTCTGCTGTTTTCAAAAAAATCACGAATCTTTGGTATAGCGTTATTGCTACACATTTTAGCAGACGCAACAGACTGTTATTTAATCGTAGTGCAATAGCCAAGGCTTTTATTGTATCAAACTTGTCTTGAAAAGAAGATCATTTTTCACAAAGTACACCAGGTATTTTTGGGTTAAAATAGTTGGTTTTGAAATATCTATCAAGATTATTCCTCCTTCAACTCAAATGAAGCCATAATAGGAAAGTGATCAGAGTATTCTACATCAAAATTTTTATGACTTTTCACCTCAAAAGCCTTATCAGCTAATATAAAATCAATGCGTACAGGGAGTTTGTGAAAATTTAGGGTTCGCCCGTATCCAAATCCCCTTTCTATAAACGTATCTTGCTTATCGCCTTTAATGGTTTTATACACATTTGAAAACTGAGTATTATTAAAATCTCCACAAACAATTTGCTTATAGGTTGTAGCCTTCATATGTGCTTCGAGCATTTTTGCCTGTTCCTGTTGCTTTTTAAACCTATCGGTAAGTTTTAGGTACAGGCTATCCAAAGGCTCTTTGGTTAGCACGCCATAACCAGGGGTAACACCCAAAGACTCTAAGTGTACATTATAAACCCGTATGGTATCTTTCTTATACACAATATCGGCGTATGCCGCATTATTGGCACTATTGGGAAACCAAATAAAATCAGTTTTTATAATCGGATATTTAGAAAAAAAACCTAATAGAATCTTACCCTGCATATGAATGTATTCCAACGAATGATAAGGATAATCTTTCAGGTATTCATTTTTTCGTTCGTAGCCCGCTTCTTGAAAACAAATAATATCAGGCTTTTCGGTATCTACCAAGGCTTTTACATCGTCAAAAACTCTGGGGTTTTTTATCGTGTTATATTTATTAAAAACATGCACATTAAAACTCATCACGCTTAAATCCTCTTCTAAAATTTCATCTTCACCCCCATTAAATTTCAAAAAAGCACCAAGAATAAAATAGCCAAAAATAAGTATCAAAAGAGAAGGTAAAAATTGCTTTTTCCCTCTAAAAACCCAGTAGAGCAAAAAAATGAAGTTCGTAAAAACAAGTATAGGAACGCTTAAACTCAAAAATGATAAAAAGGCAAAACTACTTGATGAGATATAAGGAACAGCACAGGCTAAGAGCAATAAAAATACTGCCAGCACATTAATAACCCACACCAACTTTTCAACTAAAGATAGTTTTTTCACAATCTTAATCGTTCTTACCCGCTTTAAATAAAAAGTCTTTTTCTGCCTTTGACAAGCTCTCGTAGCCAGATTTACTAATCTTATCTAAGATATCGTCTATTTGTCGCTGATGGCTCTCTTTATTGTGTTTTGTATTTGTAGCTTTCGGTGTATTCCTATTTTTATATACGGTTTTCATAGGCGCTTTTTTCTCTTTCACCTTAAATATGTTTACTAAACCATCAACAAACTTAGAAAAACCTGCGCCAATATCATTACCTTGCATCAATTGACGTGCATAAAGATAACCAAGTAATGCCCCACCAATATGCGCAACCCTACCGCCAAAATTATCACCACCAGAACTGAGCTGCAACAGATCAATAAGCACCACAAAAACACCCACATGCCATAATTTTACATTAAAGAAAAACACCCGAATATCATGATTAGGCAAGTAGGTACACACAAATATTAAGACCGCCATTACTCCTGCGGAAGCACCAACTAAAACAGAGCCACTTTGCAGAAATAAGGCATCTGTAAGTATAAAAAACAATCCCCCTAAAATAACACCTAAGAAATAGATATTAAGAAAACGTTTGGCATCAAATAAGTTCAATAATATGTTACTAGCAATATATAACACATACATATTCCATAGCAGGTGAAAAATGCCTCCATGTAAAAAAGAATAGGTGACAATAGACCAAGGTTGTAACAAAAAATCAAAAAAATCTGCTGGTAGTACAAACCAATTCTCTGCAGCAGGAAAAATCAATCTTTTGATTAATCCCATTACGACAAACACCAGAATATTGATTACAATGAGCTTTCCAGCAATATTTAAACGCGCATATTGATATTTTAATCCTCCTGTAGTCATCTTAATTCCAACGGTTATGATTAAACTGATTTTTTTTCCAATACCACATAATTAAAAAGCCAATCACAGCACCACCAACATGTGCCATATAGGCCGTGTTACTGGGACTAAAAAACGATTGTCCAGTAATAGCAGAAATAACATCTAACAAGATAATACCCGGAATAAAATACTTTGCTTTTATCGGTATGGGTAAGAATATCATCATGAGTTCTGCATTGGGGTTCATTACACCAAAAGCAGCCATAAGCCCCATAATACAACCTGAAGCCCCTACCATTGATGCATTATATATTGAAGCGGCATTTTGAAGTAAATACAACTGCCCCTGTGTTATACCTTGAACACTATGGTTTGAGGTGAGCATTTGCGTAATTTGATCTCCCGTAAGGCCCGTATCTATCAACGCAGTATGTATGGGAAGGTAATTCAGATAATAAAAACCAAGCTGAAAAATTACGGCTCCTATCCCTGCTGAAAAATACAAGAATAAAAAGCGGTTCTTTCCTAAATACTGCTCTACCGAAGTACCAAACATCCATAAAGCAAACATATTAAAACCAATGTGGGCAATACCACCATGCATAAACATATGGCTCACCACCTGCCACACTTGAAAATATTGATTCTTTGGAAACCATAATGCAAACCACTCATACATAACATCTCCATACAGCGAAGTTGCCACAAAAAATAACACGTTTACTATAAGAAGATGCTTCACAGCCTCTGTCATTCGGTACATCATCTAAATAAATTTTTTATCAATATCATTTTCAGTAATGGTTACATATACTGGTTTGTTAAACGGACTCACTTGCGGCTCCTTACAAGCGAACAAATCGTTTACCAATGCTAATTGTGAATTGCTATCTAACACCTCTCCTGTTTTTACGGATAAGGTTTTAGCCAAGGTTTTCGCTAAAATATCCGTCTGAGAAAAACTATCTTCTAACACCTCCATTTGGCAGTCTGATATTAACTGATCTAACACCATTCCTACCTCACTTTCTGAAACTAATATGGGTACCCCTGTAATTTCAACAGTTTCTCCTTCCATCACACCAAACATAAAACCTATAGTGGTTAAACTATCTTTTATCTCTTTTAGTATGACCAAATCAGCAGGAGTAAAAGAAAGGATTATAGGAAACAACAACTGTTGGCTAGCCGCTTTCTTTACTGTAATATTTTTTAGGTATTTTTCATATAGCACACGTTGATGTGCCCTACTTTGATCAATAACCACCATGCCTGATTTTATAGTTGTAACAATATATTTTCTGCGTAACTGAAAAGTAGTAGCTGTAGATTCAACAGACTCTTGTTTTCCTTCAAAAATAGAACCTGTAATAGCCTCAGATTCAAATTGCATACTCCCTAAAGTTTCATCCTGTCCCACTTCAGATTCTAGCCCTACATAAAGTCCTTCCCATGCCTTACCTGCCATAGCACTTTCTCTTTTAAAAGAAGAAAAACCAGCAGCCTGTTTTTTAGGGGGCGTATCTTGAAAAGGGTTAAAGGCGGCGTCAACGCTAACCTTGGGCAATTCGGCATTTTTATTTTTATAGGCATAAGGGGTTTCTAAATTTTGATCCTGCTCAAAATCAAGAGCAGGAACAACGTTAAATTGCCCCAAACTATGCTTTATTGTTGACCTTAAAATGGCGTACAAAGTATGCTCATCATCAAACTTCACCTCTGTTTTAGTAGGATGAATATTAATATCAATTGATGCTGGGTCTACGTCTAAATACAAAAAATAACCCGGGTATGTATTGGGCTTTATAAGCCCTTCAAAAGCGCTAACTACCGCATGGTGTAAATACGGGCTCTTAATAAATCGATTATTGACAAAGAAAAATTGTTCGCCCCTACTCTTTTTAGCAAATTCTGGTTTAACAATAAAACCTGATATTTTAACCACCTGAGTTTCTTCATTAACGGGTACCAATTTTTGATTTGATTTGCTGCCAAAAATATGCACAATACGTTGCCGTTGATTGCTTTTAGGCAGGTTAAAAATCTCTGCACCATTATTATGAAAATGAAAAGCAATAGACGGATGCGCCAATGCTACCCGCTGAAATTCATCTGTAATATGTCGTAGTTCAACTTGGTTTGATTTTAAAAAATTTCTGCGAGCAGGAATGTTAAAAAACAAATTCTTAACCGCCATTGAAGTGCCTTTCACCATAGCCCCTACTTCTTGCGACACTATTTTACTGCCCTCTATTTTTAGTACATTGCCCAGTTCATCAGTTTCATTTTTTGTCTGCATTTCTACATGAGCAATCGCAGCAATTGAAGCCAATGCTTCACCTCTAAAGCCTTTGGTATTTAAATTAAAAAGATCTTCTGCCTTTTGTATTTTTGAAGTAGCATGCCGTTCAAAACTCAATCGCGCATCTGTAGCCGTCATTCCCACACCGTCATCAACAACTTGAATCAACACCTTACCCCCATCCTTTACAATAAGCATGATACTGCTCGCACCAGCATCAATTGCATTTTCTAAGAGTTCTTTTACGACCGAAGCTGGTCGTTGTACTACCTCACCTGCTGCGATTTGATTTGCAACATGATCTGGTAAGAGTTTTATAATATCTGCCATTAGCTACCAAAAAATATAGAGAGATCAAAATCAATTATGTACAGAAAAATAAGCACTAGAATAGAAATAATAACAAGCATCCGAATACGTAAATTTCGATCACCCTTCCTTTTTGCATCAGCCAGTGCACTTTGAAATTTTCCTTTCAAACCCCTTGGCATATCAACAGTACTTCGGTACTGATCAAATTTATATTCTATTTTAAATGGACTACCATCCTTCTCATTGTCATAATAACGTGGTTGGTAATCAAACTCCCTATTTTTACGTAATTTGGTAATTCTGCTTATAAATCCCATGGTCTTCAAAGTTACTTAAAATGAAAAATAATGCGGTTATTCTACTGCCAAAAATTGTTAACAGAAAGCACAAGTTTATGCTAAAAGGTAAAATGCAATAACTATGCCTTTTTAACACCGCGCAAAAAGTGCTTCAATTGAAGTTATTAGTTATATTCAAATAGGACACTTCTTTATGTAAGATATACCAAAAGGAAGTTTCTAAAAACAACGGCAAAGTACCACGAAATTAGCATGATAAATATACAAAAGGCTTACAAAGCCTAAAAACAATAGCAACCTTATTTACATCACTTGCAATAACGCCTGTAGTAGCACTAAAAAGTAGCTAATCAATAACTTAAACATACTTATGCACCAAGCACTGCCATTTTAATGGCAGCTATGGCAGCTTCAGCACCTTTATTACCGTGTTTACCTCCACTACGCTCTTGCGCCTGTTGTAATGTATTATCTGTAAGTACGCAGAAAATAACAGGAACATCAAATTTCAGGTTTAAATCTTTAATTCCTTGCGCAGTTGCGCTACACACAAAATCAAAATGTTTGGTTTCGCCTTGTATAACACTACCAATAGCAATTACGGCATCAACCTTTGTAGTTTCAATCATTTTTTTGCAGCCAAAGGTCAATTCAAAACTACCGGGAACATTCCATCTGGTAATATATTCCACTTCAGCACCGCAATCTAACAATGCGTCTACCGCGCCGGTATAAAGCCCTTCGGTGATTTCTTCATTCCATTCAGAAACAACAATCCCAAACCGAAGATCCTTCGCGTTTGGGATTGTTGCTTTATCGTAAACTGATAAATTTTTATTTGCTGTGGCCATTATTTTCCACTTTTAGCCATACCTATAAAGGCATCGATGGTTTTCGCTTGTTCAGACTGAGAAAACTCGTCTTTTATTCTTTGAAAATACTGCAACGCCTTATCATTTTCTTTCAACTCTAATGCTGCCAAGCCTGCCTTATACAAATACATTGGTGTTGTATATTCATTTGCCTCGTTCGCAATAGCCTGTTCGTAATAACCTAAGGCATCGGCTGGCTGGTTTAATTGCATGAAAGCATCACCTATACGTCCTTTAGCCACTGCTGCCACAACCGCCTCATCAGATGAAAAATCTTCTAAATAATCAATAGCCTCTTCATACTTCTGCATATTCATATATGCCATACCTGCCTCATAGGTAGCCAAATTAGCAGCTTCAGTACCAGGATATTCCGCAATAATGTCTAAAAACCCGTATTTACCCTCAGCACCGTTTAATGCTAAGTTGTATAATGAATCTTGTGCTTGTGTGTTGGTAAGCGCTTGATCAAAAAGTTGTTGCGGATAATACAATTCATTAGCAGCATTAGCCTCTTTAGGGCTTTGCACAAATTGATTGTATGCTAAATATCCCAAAATACCAACAGCTATAACGCCTATAACACCAAGAATGTAGTTTTGATTTTTCGCAACCCACTCCTCACTTTTTGAAGCACTTTCGTCTAAGGTACTAAATACCTCAGCTGTTGCGCTTTCTTGCTCGTCAAACTGCTGTTGCTCTTCTTTATTTTTTGGTTTAAAACCTCGCTTTTTATATGTAGCCATTAGAAAATTTATTGGTGGCGCAAAAATAAAGTTTTTATTGAAATCGAGGGGCTATTTATTCGTTATTTTTCGATATTTTGCGCCTTATCTTATAATTCAATTCAAAATGCAGCGGTATTTGAAATGCTTTTAAAAAATATATCCCTTATTAATTACAAAAACTTTGAATCACAACACTTTGATTTTGATAACAAAATCAACTGTTTTGTAGGGGCTAACGGTATTGGAAAAACCAATGCACTTGATGCTATCTACCACCTAAGTCTTGGTAAAAGTTATTTCAACCCAATTGCTGCTCAAAACATCAATCATGATGCCGATTTCTTTGTAATTGACGGTTTTTACGAAAAAGATGATCGCGAAGAGAAGGTTATTTGTAGTTTAAAACGTGGTTCAAAAAAAATAATCAAGCGAAATGGAAAAGCCTATGAACGCCTATCTGATCATGTTGGCTTGTTACCACTGGTGATTATTTCTCCTGCCGATAGAGACCTTATTATTGAAGGTAGTGATACGCGACGTAAATTTATTGATGGTGTAATTGCTCAATCAGACAAAAATTATCTTCAAAAATTGATAAAATATAATAAGGTATTGTCGCAACGCAACTCGCTTTTAAAATATTTTGCCATTAACCAAACCTTTGATGCTACCACCTTAGCTGTTTACAACGAGCAATTGGTAAGTTACGGAGTTCCTATTTTTGAAAAACGAACCGCCTTTGTTGAAGCCCTCACACCTATTTTTAAAGAACAGTATAGCATCATTTCAGGAGGAAAAGAAGCCGTTTCATTGCGCTATGAAAGCAAACTAAGTGATAAAGAATTCCTTAACTTGCTTGAAACCAATATTGATCGTGATAGAGCCTTACAATATACCAGTGTAGGTATACATAAAGATGATCTCAGTTTTAAAATTAAAGGACATCCCATTAAAAAATTTGGAAGCCAAGGACAACAAAAATCATTTTTAATAGCACTGAAGTTTGCTCAATTTTACTTTATGAAAATGCAAGCAGGTACAACGCCTATATTGTTATTAGATGATATTTTTGACAAACTAGACGAAAACAGGGTGAGTCAAATTATCGCATTGGTGAATAATGAAAATTTTGGACAGATATTTATTAGCGATACCCATGCCGAACGTACAGAAAATGTGGTAAAAAACATTCATCAATCGTATAAAATTTTTAAATTATAACATGAAATATTCCTTTTACATTCTTATTTGTTTTGTGTGCTTTGGATGTACTAGCAAAGTGACCAACGAAGATCTCAAGCATTTAAATGGCTATTGGGAGATAGAAAAAGTTGCTTTTCCTGATGGAGAAACCAAAACCTACACGGTAAACCCAAATATTGATTATATTGAATGGGACGGCACAAAGGGTTTTCGAAAAAAAATGCAGCCAAAGTTTGACGGAAGCTATACCACTTCAAACGATGCAGAACCCTTTACAATAATACAAACCAAAGGTGCTTTTGAGTTTTATTACAAAAATGAAATGAGTGAATGGAAAGAACAAATTTTGTCGGTATCAAAAGAGCAATTTTCAGTAATTAATCAAGACACATTAACCTATACATACAAACGTTTTCACCCCATAGAAATACACAAATAATGGCAAAAAGAAGAGACAACAACCTTAATATGGGTGAAGCCTTACAAGAATTCATCCAAGCTAATAAACTAGAAAAAGGTATCGACAAAGTAGATGCGCAAACAGCCTGGGAAAGGCTAATGGGAAATGGCGTAAACAACTACACCACAGCTATTGAACTGCGAAACGACACCTTATTTGTTGCCCTTTCTTCATCAGTACTAAGAGAAGAACTGAGCTTAGGAAAATCAAAAATCATCACGATGCTCAATGAAGAATTGGGCAAAGATTTAATTAAAAAACTCGTTTTACGATAATATAATAGCATAAAAAAAAACCCAATAGCTTTTTCAACTATTGGGGTTTTATTATTTCGTTTTTTTCTAGTAAATTTCTCTACCTGAGAAGTGAAAAGCACCCTCAATAGCTGCGTTCTCATCACTATCAGAACCGTGTACTGCATTTTCTGCAATATCAGTAGCAAACATTTTTCGTATCGTACCTTCAGCCGCCTCAGCCGGATTGGTTGCACCAATTAAAGCTCTAAAATCTTCAACTGCATTTTCTTTTTCTAAAATAGCAGCAACAATAGGGCCTCTTGTCATGAATTCTACTAATTCACCATAAAACGGACGTTCTTTGTGAATCGCATAAAATTCTTGCGCATCTCTTGTACTTAACTGTGTATACTTCATGGCTACAATCTTAAACCCAGCCGATGTGATCTTTTCTAAAATACCACCAATATGCCCGTTTTCAACAGCATCAGGCTTAATCATTGTAAAAGTTCTATTTGTACTCATAATTTCAAAATTTTGTGCAAAAGTACAGTTTATTTAAAAACAGACAACTTTTAACTCGCTTTATACATTGGAACTTCGTTATCTGGGGACAGAGAGCAGAGAGCAGAGAGAAGCGAGAGACGTACACTATTCTCTGTTCTCTGTTCTTTATTCTTGCAGCGCAGCGGTCTTTATTCTTGGTTCTTGCAACGCAGCGGTCTAATACGCCTGTTGTAGTTCTCCAAATACTTCTCCGTTATTTCCTACTATTTTAAAAGTAGCTTTACGTTGTTTAAAATTAAAATGCACCAAGCCAAAACTCTTTTTAGATACCACCTCTCCTACTCGGTAAGGGTTAGCTTCTTCCTTAAATTTTGAGTATACATGAGTTAACCCACTGCTCGTAAAATCAACCAAAGGATAGCGCATATCATTCACCTGGGTTTTTGAAAATTCTGAAATATGGCGATCGCCAGATAAAATCAGTACCCCCTTTGCTTTAGAATCAGCAATCATTTTTTTTAAGCGATCTACCTCATGCGGAAAATTACCCCAGCACTCAAAACCATGCTCATTAGACAAAAATTGAACGCTACTCACCAAAACATTAAAATCTGCATCAGAATTAAATAGTTCCTGCTGCAACCATTTCCATTGCTTTTCTCCCAACATTGTACCCACTCCATAGGCATTGGGTTTGTTGCGTTTTTTAGTTTCAGTATCAGGAGTAAGGGCTGTTCTAAAATAGCGGGTATCTAAAATAATAACCTTTACCTTGCCTTGTGGTACAGTATAGTCATGTGCAGTATACACCCCTTCTTGCGATCTTCGAGGGCTATTTTTTGCCACACCCATAAAATCTAAAAACTCCTGTTGACTTTCTTTTTTTGCTCCAAACGCTACTCCCCCATCATTTAATCCGTAATCATGATCATCCCATGTGCCAATTACGGGCATTTCATTTTTTAGCTTTTGATATCCCAAAACAGCATTTTGCGCATCATAAACCGCTTTTAATTTTGTCATATCATCAGTATCTGCATACACAATATCACCGCCCCATACCCAAATATTAGGTTTTGCTTGGCTTATATCATCCCATAGCAAATTAGCAACATTATGTTTATTACATGAGCCAAAAGCAATAGTAAAATCACTTTCATTCACCGCAGCAACCTCTATATTTTTTGCTGTTTTACACGAAACAACAATTAAAAAACAACTCAAAATACTATTTATTTTCCACATGTACTTTTCTTTTAAACGTAACAAAAATAGTGTTTTAGACAATAGCACTCTATGATATTATTGTATCTTTGCCCGCATGAATTTAAAGGATATCAAAGCAGTTAAAGCTTTACTAGCTGAGCCACAAAAAATTGTTATTATACCACACAAAAACCCTGATGGTGATGCAATTGGCTCAACGCTTGGTTTATGGCACTATTTAAAAAACGCAGGACAAACAGCCACTATAGTTGCTCCCAACGACTATCCTAAATTTTTAAAATGGATGCCAGGCAATGATGCTATTTTAAATTTTGAAGGGCAAAATAAACAGGCAAAAGCAGCGCTAGATGAAGCCTCGCTCATTTTTACTTTAGATTTTAATCACTTTGGCAGAACAGGGCAACTAGCTCCTGTATTAGAAGCATCTACTGCTCAATTTATCATGATAGACCACCATCAAGCTCCAGCAGACTACGCTACAATCATGTACTCTGATGTACAGATGAGTTCTACCTGTGAGATGGTTTATAATTTTATTGATTTCTTAGGGGATATTGACAAAATCACCCCTGAAATGGCGAATTGTTTGTACACTGGAATCATGACCGATACCGGTTCTTTTAAATTTGCTTCTACCACAAGTAAAACGCACTTAGTGATTGCTGATCTGATAGACAAAGGTGCCGAAAACACCACTATTCACAACAAAATTTACGACACAAATTCCCCTAGCCGATTGCGTCTATTGGGCTGCGCGTTAAACAATTTGGTGATTTTACCCGAATATAAAACAGCCTATATCACCTTAAGCCAAGCAGAATTAGATAAGCATGCCTATAAAAAAGGAGATACAGAAGGTTTTGTCAACTACGGTCTCACTCTAGATGGCATTCATTTTGCAGTCATTTTTATTGAAAATACAGAAGAGGGTATTATAAAAATATCTTTTCGTTCGCAAGGTGATTTTTCTGTTAATGAATTTGCAAGAAATCACTTCAACGGCGGAGGACATGACAATGCGGCTGGAGGAAGAAGTGACGTTTCGCTTGAAGAAACCGTTAAAAATTTCACAGCATTATTACCCTTATATACAGATAAACTGAATAAATAAATGAAACAGCCCGTCTTGATTGTTTTCTTAGTTAGTTTTTTTGCATTAATAAGTTGCGAAGGACCTCAACCCAGACATCCCGTAAAAAGGAGTACTACAAGTGCTACGCAAATGGCTATTGAGCGTAATAAAAAATTATTAAAAGCAGAAGAAAAGCTCATTAAAACTGTTATTTCACAAGACTCAACAAATACCTACTACCAAAGTAATTCGGGGTCTTGGTATCATTATATAAAACAAAATAAAAAGGCAACATACACCCCCCAGCCAGGTGATTTGGTAACCATGACCTACAATGTGTTAAGCTTAACAAATGATACTATTTACACGATGGAAGATATCGGTATTATCAAATATAAGGTTGACAAACAAAAGCTTTTTACTGGCCTACAAAATAGTGTAAAGCTTTTAAAAGAAAATGAAACTGCTACCTTTTTATTCCCTTCCTCTTTAGGCTATGGTGTTCCGGGTGATGGTGATAAAATTGGAATTAATATGCCCATTAAATCAACAATAGCCGTTTTAAAAATTAAAAAAGAAAAAGACAGTTTATTGTAAATAACGAATTGTAACACGAACAAAAACAAGAAATTTAATAACGACCAATCTAAAATTAATAAACGAATAAAATTAAAACTAATGAAAAGAATATTTGTATTGTTTTTTGCTGTAGCACTTACCTTGTCAAGTTGTAAGTCTTCAAAATACCCAGAATTAGGTGATGGTCTCTTCGCTGAAATTCAAACCACCAAAGGAGATATGGTGATAAAACTAGAATATGAAAAGACACCAGTCACGGTAGCCAACTTTGTATCTTTAGCAGAAGGAGAAAGTACCTTTGTAAGTGATGAATACAAAGGCAAAAGATATTTTGACAGTCTTATTTTTCACAGAGTAATGAAAGACTTCATGATTCAAGGTGGTGATCCTTTAGGAAATGGTACCGGCGGACCAGGTTATAAATTTATGGATGAGTTTGACGATTCTTTATTACATGACAGAAAAGGAGTTGTATCTATGGCGAACCCAGGACCACCAGACACTAACGGTAGTCAATTTTTTATTACACATAAAGAAACACCATGGTTAAATGGAAAACACAGTATTTTTGGAGAACTTGTGCTCGGTTTTGACGTTTTAGACTCGATCGCTAATACACCTGTAGAAAAACCAAGTAACAAACCTACAACAGATGTTGTTATAAACCGCGTTGAGATTATTCGAAATGGTAGTGATGCTAGCAATTTTGATGCCTTAGCAGTTATGACTGATTATTTTAGTAAAGAAGGGGAACGCCTCGCCAAAATTGAAAAAGAAAATGCCGCTAAAATGGCAGCTGTACAAGAAATTAAAAAGGCCTTTGTTGCTGAATTAGAAAATCAAAAAGCAAAAGCAAAAAGCTTACCTTCTGGATTAAAGATACTGAACCTTACCGCTGGCAGTGGTGACAAGCCAAAGCAAGGCGCGCAAGTCTTTGTAAAATATGCAGGATATTTAGAGGATGGGGCACTCTTTGACAGTAATTATGAAGATGTTGCTACATTGTACAACAAATTTGACCAACGCAGAAAAGACGGAGGAGGATATGAGCCCATACCAATGCCTTACAGCCCAGATGCACAGTTAATAGCTGGTTTCCGTGAAGGATTGCTTACTATGAAAGTAGGTGATAAAATAAGGGTATTCATTCCCTCTCACCTAGGTTATGGCCCACAAGGTAGCCGTAATGTAATACCACCAAATGCTGATTTGGTTTTTGATTTAGAAATTACCGGTATTGTAGAGTAATACGTACACCCAGATAAGATAAAAAAATCCCGCTCGTCAGTGGGATTTTTTTTGTTTACAATGCTACATGCACTACCCTACACCTAACATACTATACATTTTTTTCTTTTTTTTACTCAGACTGAGCAGCAACAGTATTGTTTAACAAATACATTATCAAAGTGTTACCATTCAGCTAAAAAGACATACTATAATGAAAGTAATAGCGTTATTTTCTCGTATTAACCTAAAAAACTACTTTATGAATTGGTATTTAAAAGTATTAAAACAATACGCTGATTTTAACGGACGGGCGCGAAGAAAAGAATATTGGATGTTCACCCTTTTCAATATGATATTCGTATATGGAATCATCATTATAGCTGCCGCAACAGAAATTCAGGCATTAATGTTTGTATACCTGATCTATCTTTTTGGCGTGCTTATTCCTTCTTTTGCCGTAGCCGTACGAAGAATGCATGATGTAGGCAAAAGTGGATGGTATGTACTCATACCTATTTACTCTTTCATTCTAGCTGTAACCGAAGGTGAAGCAGGAGATAATGAATATGGTCCAGATCCTAAACAAGTAGAAGATGCAGACCTTCAAAAGATGTAATTGAAATAACACGATTAAAAAAAGGAGCCGTCAAACAGCTCCTTTTTTTAAAATTTATTTTTTAGGACTATCCTTTAAAATAGCGCATAAAAATTTCCAAAATTTTTGCACCGAAGAAATCTGCACACGCTCATCAGGTGAATGCGCACCTCTAATGGTAGGACCAAAACTAATCATATCCATCGTTGGATAATGCGTTCCTAAAATACCACATTCCAATCCTGCATGGCAAGCTACTACTCTAGGCTTCTCATTAAACAAACTTTCATATTTGGCTTCCAAAACCTTCAAAATAGCAGAATCGGGATTAGGATTCCAGCCAGGGTAATCTCCATCAAAACTGACGTCTAAACCACCCAACTCAAAGGTCGCCTTCAAAGCATCCGCTAGGTCCATTTTGGCAGAATTTACCGAAGAACGTGTTAAGCATCCTATTTTAATTTTACCCTCTTTTACTATGACACGTGCTATATTGTTTGATGTCTCCACCAAACCATCTATTGAGGTACTCATAGCGTAGACTCCATTATGCGCCCCATAAACAGCTTTGAGTAATTTATCTTGCGAGCCCAAGCCCATTACTTTCTTAGGTGCTTTTGTAGCTGAAAGTGTTATTTCTAAATTGGGTTCTACAGTCTTCAATTCTGCTGTAATGGTATCACGTAACCCTTGAATCCCCTTTTCAAAAGCAGCAACTTGATTATTGTACACCACCAAAATAGCGGTACTCTCTCGAGGAATCGCATTGCGCAGACTACCACCATCAATACGAGCTATTCTAACTTGGCAGTTAACAGAAGCATGGTATAACAACCTGTTCATTATTTTATTGGCATTACCAAGTCCTCTATGAATATCCATACCACTGTGGCCACCTTTCAAGCCCTTTACAGTAATTTCAAATGCCTGTACGGCTCTTGGTAGTGCCTTTTCATTATAGCTTCTGGTAGCTGTTACATCAATACCTCCAGCGCAACCAATATCTATCTCATCATCCTCTTCAGTATCGAGGTTTAACAATATTTCACCTTTTAAAACACCAGCTTCAAGCCCCATGGCACCGGTCATGCCCGTTTCTTCGTCAATCGTAAATAATGCCTCTAGTGGTGGATGCGGAATAGTAGTACTTTCTAATAAAGCCATAATCGCCGCAACGCCCATACCATTATCTGCACCTAGCGTAGTGCCTTTTGCTTTCACCCAATCACCATCTACAAACATTTCAATACCCTGCTTCTCAAAATCAAAAACAGTGCTATTGTTCTTTTGATGCACCATATCTACATGCGACTGTAAAGTGACGCATTTTCTATCTTCCATACCAGCCGTAGCAGGTTTTCTAATGATTATATTACCTACAGCATCTGTAAAGGTTTCCAATTGTAAGCCTTTACCAAAATCAACCATAAATTGAATTACCTGTTCCTCTTTTTTTGAAGGACGTGGTACAGCATTCAAATCGGCAAATTTATTCCAAACCACTTGGGGTTCTAAGGTTCTTATTTCAGCGCTCATCATCTATTATTTTTTTTCAAAAATACGGACTCAAAAATTGGTATCCATGATAATTCGTTAAATTTGAGCAGCCATTGGCTTTCGTAGCGAAACAATCTGCACATTCATAGATATACAAAATTTGAAAAACAAGCTTAAAAACGGAATTGCCCTCAGCCTTATTCCTCAAATTATCCTCGTAAAATGGCTAGCCAATCACCCAGATTGGGTAGAAAACATGTATAGTAAAGGGATTTACCCTGTACTAAGTGCGTTTTTTAGAATGCTCTTTGGATGGGTTCCTTTTTCTGTTGGAGAAGTTATCTATACCTTATTAATCATTGTAGGCCTACGATATTGTATTAAAAACTGGAAAAAAATCAAAGCTCAACCAGCATATTTTTTTCGAGATATTATTATGGTACTTGCTGTCTTTTACTTTACTTTTCACCTTGTTTGGGGACTCAACTATTACCGCAGCCCATTATCAAAAACCCTTGCCATACAAGAAGAAGTGAACTTTGAAAAAGTAAAAAAACTAACAGCCTCTTTAGTTGCTCAAACCAATCAATTGCAATTTCAAATTACACAAGACAGTAGTCAACTAGTACAACTACCCTATACCCGTAATGAAATCTTCACAAAAACAATTGATGCTTACCATAGTTTAGCGCATGATATGCCCCTATTAACCTATAAGCACTCTAGTATAAAAAAATCAATGTTTAGTACTGTTTCAAGCTATATGGGTATTGGCGGTTATTTGAATCCGTTTACCAATGAAGCGCAGGTTAATCGTAATACGCCTGTTTTTAGATTTCCTGTTGTGGTAGCGCATGAAGTTGGGCATCAAATAGGATATTCGGCTGAAAACGAAACCAATCTTATAGGGTATTTGGTTACTGCTAAAAATAAAGACATCTATTTTCAATATGCTGCTAGTGCTTATGCGCTGAGTTACTGCCTTAATGCTGTGCATATTTTTGATAAAGAGGCAGCCAAACAACTCTATGATAACATCAATGAAGGCGTTAAAAAGAACTACAAAGAGTTACAAGATTATAATGCTGCTTATGAAAACCCATTTGAACCTATATTCACTTCTATTTTTAGTGCCTTTTTAAAAGCCAATAACCAAACAGATGGCGTTAAAAGTTATAGTCGTGTGGTTCAATTATTGGTTGGTTACCATGAGAAGCACCCGCTGCAACCTACATTTGAAAGTGGAGGTTTAAAATAGCAGTAATAAAAACCGCTGCGCTGCAAGAGCCAAGAAGAAAGACGCTTGAATGTCCTGATTCTTGATTCTTGAATGCTTGGGTGTCCCTGCTCTCTCTTCTTCCTGCTCTTGTTTCCCATGATGTGCTGATTAAAATGTTAAAAAAAAACTAACATCCTGATAAATCCCTATACTTCCCTTACATTTAAACCGACTAATTAATCAATAAAACTCAAGATGAAAATGAGACTTCTTAGCCTTGCCATTTTTTGGTGTGGCACCGCCTTGTTTGCTCAGGATTACTTTCCTGTCAATGACGGCGTAAAATCAAAAAACAATAATTACACTGCTTTTACAAATGCAAAAATTTATGTTACCCCTACCCAAGTGATTGAAAGCGGTACACTCTTAATTCAAAATGGCAAAGTAAAGCAGGTAGGTAGTTCAATAACAGTCCCAAAAAATGCGGTTATTGTTGATGCAAAAGGCTATTCTATTTACCCTTCATTTATTGACATCTACAGTAAATTTGGGGTAGCACAACCAAAAAAATCCGTGGGTGGTGGTTTTGGCAGTGGATCGTATGGCCCGAGTAGAGAAGGTTTTTATTGGAATGACCATATAATGCCTGAAAATGCTGCAATCAATAAATTTACCTATGATGATAAAAAGGCCAAAGAATTACGTAATATCGGTTTTGGTGTTGTAAATGCACATATTCATGATGGTATTGTGAGAGGTACAGGCGTACTTGTTGCCTTAAACGGAACAGGTACCGATGCACAACGGATTTTAGATGATAAATCAGCACAATACCTCTCTTTTTCTAAAAGTATCACCAAAAAGCAAGCCTACCCTTCGTCATTAATGGGAGCTATGGCCTTGTTACGCCAAATGTATGCCGATGCCAAATGGTACGCTCAAGGAAATGTGACTACTAAAGACCGCTCGCTAGAAGCCTTAAATAACAACAAAGGATTGGTACAAATTTTTGAAGCCAAGGACAAAGGAAACGCTCTACGTGCTGATAAAATAGGTGATGCCAACGGGGTGCAATACGCCATATTGGGTGGTGGAGACGAATACGAACGTATTGCTGAGATAAAAGCAACAGGAGCACAATTTATCTTGCCTTTAAATTTTCCTGATACGTATGATGTTTCCAATCCATATCAAGCGGCAATGATTAGCCTTAAAGATATGCGGCATTGGAATCAGGCTCCCGCAAACCCAAAAATTTTAGCCGATAATGGTGTGCCATTTTCGTTTACACTCAATGACTTAAAATCTCCAGCAAAATTTAAAGAACGATTGATGAAAGCCATCGAATATGGGCTACCAAAAACCAAAGCTTTAGAAGCCTTAACAACCGTTCCTGCTGCTATACTAAAAAAATCGAACCGCATTGGTTCATTACAAACAGGGCGAGATGCTAATTTCTTAATTACATCGGGAGATATTTTTGATAAAAAAACAGTCCTTTATGAAAATTGGGTACAAGGTCATAAAAATGTAATAGCAGACAAAAGCCTAAAAGACATCCGTGGCAACTATGATTTAGCTGCTGGTGGCATAACCTATAAAATGGCTATAACAGGTGAGCTTGGTAAACCTAAAATTGAAATTAAACAAGATACCAATAAGCTAAAATCTAAAATTAGCTATAAAAACCAATGGTTAAACCTCTCGTTTGCTACTGATGAAGGAGCAAAAAATTATCTAATGACAGGCTTGGTTAATGAGAATTCTGATAATATTAAAGGGCGATTAATTCTTCCCAACGGTAATGAATCTACTTTCAATGCTATAAAAACAAGTGGTTTTACTGAAAAGAAAAAAGACACCAAAAAAGCAGCAACAACCCCAGAAATGGTAGGTATCACCTACCCCAATGTTGGTTTTGGCTACAGCACCAAACCAAAGGCAACAAGCATTCTATTTAAAAATGCTACGGTATGGACAAGTGAAGATGCCGGTATTTTAAAAAACACTGATGTACTGGTAAAAGCAGGAAAAATTGCCAAAATAGGACAAAATTTATCTGCGGGACGCGCACAAGTGATTGATGCTAGCGGCAAACATTTAACTGCTGGTATTGTTGATGAACATACCCATATTGCAGCACTAGCAGTAAATGAAGGAGGACAAAACTCGTCAGCCGAAGTAAAAATGGAAGATGTAGTAGATTATGAAGATATCAATATTTACCGTCAACTCGCTGGCGGTGTAACTTCTGCGCAGCTCTTACATGGGTCTGCAAATCCTATCGGTGGACGTTCTGCCATATTAAAATTAAAATGGGGCGAGTCTCCTGAAAAAATGATTTACGACAACTCCCCAAAGTTTATAAAATTCGCCTTAGGAGAAAATGTAAAGCAATCAAACTGGGGTAACCAAACAAGGTTTCCACAAACGAGAATGGGTGTTGAACAGTTATTTATGAATTACTTTCAGCGTGCAAAGGAATATGACACCAAAAAGAAAAGTGGCCAACCGTATCGCTATGATGAAGAAATGGAAGTCATTGCCGAAATTTTAAATGGTGAACGTTTTATAAGCTGCCACTCTTATGTTCAGAGTGAAATAAATATGATGATGAAAGTTGCCGAGAAATTCAACTTTAGAGTAAACACCTTCACCCATATTTTAGAAGGTTATAAAGTTGCTGATAAAATGAAAGCTCATGGTGTTGGTGCTGGTACATTCAGCGATTGGTGGGCGTATAAATTTGAAGTAAATGATGCCATACCCTACAATGCCGCAATTATGCAACAACAAGGTATAACGGTAGCCATTAATAGTGATGATGCAGAAATGGCACGTCGCTTAAACCAAGAAGCTGGTAAAACGGTAAAGTATGGTGGTATGACCGAATTAGAAGCATGGAAAATGGTTACCATCAATCCTGCAAAATTATTACATATTGACGAGCGTGTAGGGAGTATAAAAGAAGGTAAAGATGCCGATTTAGTACTGTGGAACAACCACCCTTTATCCGTTTATGCGAAGGCAGAAAAAACCCTTATTGAAGGCGTTACTTATTTTGATTTAAAAGCAGATGAGCAACAACGCGAAGCTGTTAAAAAAGAAAAAGCAAAACTCATCAATATGATGCTAAAAGAAAAAGCAGGTGGTTCAAAAACACAAGCTCCAAAAATGTCAAAGAAAAAACTTATGACTTGCGAAAGTTTATAATGATTGCTAATTATCATGCATATAAACCCTTCGCTCTTTTTACAAAAAACTAAAAATATAATCATGAGAAAACAACTAAATATATGCCTTGCACTACTCCTTTTTACAGGATTAGCTAGTTGGGCGCAACAAACACCTGCTGCTAAGCAAAAAGAAGCTATTAGCATAACGGGAGCTACAGCACATATAGGTGATGGTACTGTTGTAGAAAACTGCACCATTGTTTTTGAGGACGGAAAAATTACCGCTTTAGGAACAGGTGTTGCAATAAAAGGAACATCTATTGACGCCACAGGAAAACACGTATACCCGGGTTTTATTGCGCCTGCAAAAGAACTGGGGCTAATAGAAATTAATGCTGTACGCGCAAGTAAAGACAATGATGAAATTGGCGATATGATTCCGCATGTACGTAGTTTAATCGCCTACAATGCAGAATCAAAAGTAGTAGAAAGCATGCGCCCTAATGGGGTTTTAATGGGGCAAATAACGCCAAAGGGCGGACGTATTTCTGGCACCTCTTCTATAGTACAATTTGATGCTTGGAACTGGGAAGATGCTGCGGTAAAAGTAGATGATGGCATTCATTTAAATTGGCCTGCCAGCTTTAGAAGAGGTCGCTGGTGGATGGGTGAGCCCAAAGGTATATTACCTAATAAAAAGTACCAAGAGCAAGTAGGCGAAGTAAAAAACTTTTTACAAAACGCTGAAGCTTACGGTAAAGTAACTGCCAAAGAGCTCAACCCTGCTTTTGCTGCCATGCAAGGAGTTTTTGATGGTTCAAAAAAACTCTACGTATATGCAGACGGAGAAAAAGAAATTATCGATGCCGTTACTATGGTTAAAAAAGCTGGTGTGCAATCTGTCGTTTTAGTAGGTGGATATCACGCGTACAAAATCACCGATTTTTTGAAAAAAAATAACATTCCTGTATTGGTACAGTTTACCCACAACCTACCCAACTTAGATGATGATGATTATGATTTACCTTACAAACTTCCTAAGTTACTTATGGATGCAGGTATTTTAGTAGCCCTACAAAACGGTGATGCGTCCAATTTTCAAACTAGAAATCTCCCTTTTTACGCTGGTCAGGTAGTAGGTCAAGGCATGGATAAAGAAAAAGCCCTGCAAATGATTACAGGCAATACGGCGCAAATATTAGGTATTGAAGCTACTTACGGAACCTTGGCTGTTGGAAAAAGTGCCACCTTATTCATCTCTGAAGGCGATGCCTTAGATATGCGCACAAATCAACTAAGTCATGCTTTTATTGATGGCAGAAACATCTCTTTAGAAACGCACCAAACAGTGCTTTGGAAACGCTATATGGGTAAATATGAAGGAAAATAAAACCTCTTCTTATTACGTAACAACGTTATATGCAAAAAGTCCATTTTTATGGGCTTTTTGCATATAAACACATATCGCTAAAATACTAAGACCTGTACTAGATAGTGTTTGGGCAGAAACACCAACTAGTACATTTACTACTTTTTGTGCCTTTTCTATCAAAAAACAATTCAAATTGTAAAAATTAATCGCTGCTCAACCAGACAATACATAAGTGTGCTTGCCTAGTAAAACCATAAATTTATTGGTATCTTGTAATCTGAATATACCCTATTGCAACACTAAAGCATATGGCACCAGATAAAGAAAAATAACGGCTAAAAAGTTCAAAACGTAATAACTCAATCTCATACAAATCGATTTGGAAAAAATAGAGGACATATTAAAAAAAATCACTCCAACCAAAACCAAGAATTTCAAGAAAAGAGAAGTACTACAACAAAAGGGAGCTATAACCACACAGTCTTTTTATGTAAAAAAAGGCCTTTTAAGAAGTTATATCATCGATAGTAAAGGAAAAGAACACATTTATATGTTTGCCCCTGAAGGTTGGATAATTGGTGATATTGAAGCCATAGAATTTGATGAGCCCGCAGCGCTTTATATCGATTGTTTAGAAGATAGTGAAGTTATCATGTTTGATAAAGATTGCTTATTTAAAGCCGACTTACCAAAGGATATTATTGTTGAAAATTCTAAAATTTTATACCGTAGAATGGGCAAATTACAGCGCAGGGTTCTTATGCTTTTGAGTGCGCCTGCTATAGACCGTTACACCTATTTTTTAAAAACCTATCCTGATTTACCACATCGAATACCGCAACATATGATTGCAACCTATCTAGGGATAACGCCACAAGCCCTTAGCACCATTAGAGGAAAAATAGCACGCTCAAAATAATAACTTGCAATTTCTTCATCTAGATGAATGCACAGTTATCTTTACGTGCTGAAATTTGTAGTATAAATGATGATTACATTAATAATTGTCCTTTTAGGACGTTAATTCACAATACAGATGAAAAAAATACTAACTATTGAGCCGCTAGGTTTTCCCTGGAAAACGCAAGACCCTTTCCTTTTTTGTGCCTATCATAGAGACGAATACCCCGCAGGAAATGCTAAGATGGGGGTTGATTTTGAACTGTTAAAAGAAAGAGCCATTGGGCAAGATTTTATGCTAAAAGATGGCTGGCGCATGTATCATGGTAATACCATACCAGGATTTCCGTATCATCCGCATAGAGGTTTTGAAACCATCACCATAAATAAAGAAGGTGTTGTAGACCATTCTGATTCATTAGGGGCAGCAGGTAGGTTTATGGCAGGTGACGTGCAATGGATGACCGCTGGCAAAGGCGTACAACATTCAGAAATGTTTCCTTTAATTAATGAAGACAAGCCAAACCCTTTAGAAATTTTTCAAATATGGCTGAATCTTCCTAGTGTATCAAAAATGGTAGCCCCTCATTTTAAAATGCTTTGGAATGAAGATATTCCGGTTGTACATCATAAAGATGAGGATGGTAAACTAACTATAATTGATGTCATTGCGGGCACACTAGCTGATACAACATCTTTAGCGTCTACCCCAGATTCTTGGGCGTCAAACCCCAATAATGCGGTAGCTGTGCTTACCGTAAAAATGGAAGCTAATGCCAGCTGGACTTTACCAAAAACAGTGGAAGGAGCTAACCGGTCAATCTTTTTTTACAAAGGGACTAGCATAAACATTGCAGCTGAAACTATTGGAGCTAATCATCTGATTGAAACCGTTGCCAATGAGGATATTGCCATAGAAAATGGTGATACCGATGCCTACTTTTTAATTTTAGAAGGCAAGCCCATAGGTGAACCTGTAGCCAAACACGGCCCTTTTGTAATGAATACGCATGAAGAAATTCGCGAGGCTATGAAAGACTATGGAAAAACCCAATTTGGGGGTTGGCCATGGAATGAAACAGAGGTTGTGCATCCTAGAGAAAAGGGAAGATTTGCTTTACATAGCAATGGTCATGAAGAAACGAAATAGGTTTCACACTAAAATTGATACCGATTTCTAACAACAAAGGTTTGACTTAAAAAAGTCAAACCTTTGTTGTTTTAATATGCACATGTCAGCCCTACCATAGTGGTACTCGCTTTATTCAAATGTATATTTTCGTTCTACGGCATACCGCAATAGCTCCCCTGCCCCACTGAGACCTAATTTGCGAATCATATTCTTACGGTGTGTATCAACAGTACTCTTACCTATAAACAGTTCATTGGCAATTTCATGTGATGTTTTGCCCCTCGCTATACACCCTAAAATTTGCTTTTCTCTTGCAGAAAGTACACTCTTAGAGCCATTTTTTGTTGCTGTAGGTAAATGAATTTTATTATCAAAATAGGTTTTTCCTTCGGCTACGGCTCGTATGGCTTCTAAAACAATATTTAGTGACGAATTTTTTAAGATATACCCTACCGCACCTGCATCAAGCATTTGTTTGATAGCCTGTTCCTGATCAAACATGGTAAAAGCAATAACTTTGGTGGCTGGATATTCCTTTTGGATAACTTTAGCCGCCGCAATACCGTCAACTTTGGGCATACGAATATCGCAAAGCACTACTGTTGGCGACCTTCTTTTTACCAATTCTAACAGCGCTTCTCCATCATTGGCATGTCCAATAATGGTAATATCATCTTCATACGCTAAATACGATTGAATACCATCAATTAAAGCTTGATGGTCTTCCGCTATGGCTACAGTTATCATACGGGTATATCAATTAAAATAGACGTTCCTTTATGCAAAATGCTATCAACGGTAAAGCTACCCTCCAAAAATTCGATACGTTTTTCTATGCTACCCAACCCCATGCCGTTGTCCTTTCGTTTTACTTCGGCAATATCAAAACCTTTGCCGTTATCTTCTACTATGATGTTTAAATTATCTTCATGTTGTGTAAATTGAATGCTCGCTTTTGTTGCCTCGGCATGCTTAATAATATTGGTTATCAATTCTTGAATGATTCTAAAAATAGTAAGCTCTAGTGCATTTTCTAGGCGTTCATTCAAACCAAAATCTTCAACCGTTATTTGCAAAGCATTGGTTTCACTAATTGTTTTTGCCATTTTTTTAACCGCGGGCACTAAACCTTGATTGGCCATAACACCCGAATTTTTGGCATGCGCCATAGTGCGTATTTTTTGATACGCTTCATCTAGCAGGCGTTGGGCATTTTTTAAAGCGGGGTCTTTTTGGTCTACCTTAACATTATCAAAATGTAGCTTCACTGTTGCCATTAAACTCCCCAAGTCATCATGCAACTCATTGGCTACTTTAATACGTTCCTTTTCTTGCCCAGCAATCATGGCATCTATACTATGTAATTCTTGTTCTTTCAATAATGTTACAACTTTTTGGTGCTCAATTTGCTGCTGCTGCTCTGCTAGTTTTCGCTTTTTGGCAGTGTTTTTGTATAACAGAATAGCAATTCCTATTCCCAATATTAAGGTAACACTAGCTGCAATAAACCAGTTTCGATTAGAAATAGCTCTCTGCTGCTCTTTAAGAATCTGTCTTTCCTTCTGCTGAGTTTCCAACTCCACGTTTAAGCGATTAACTTCCAAGGTATTTCGCCTATAATCAAGCTGAAATTCTTGTCTATAGGCCTGCATGAGTAAGTCGTAAGCACTATCATTTTTCTTTTGGGCATTTAATAAAAGTGATTTATAAAGGTTTACGTAATAACTAGACCTTAGCGGGTCAGCAATATTAATATAGTTTTGAGCACTGTCTAAAAACGCTCTCGCATTCAAAAAATCAGCTGTATCAGTCTCCAGTACCATTAATTTTATGTAAGAAAAAAAGACTATCTTTTTTAAAAAAGGGTGTGGTTTACAAACAGCTATTGCCTTTTTATAAAATCGCTTAGCTTCTAAATTATTATTTAGAATATTGTATTGCATTGCCTTTTCATAATACACATGACCTAATAAAGGACTGTCGCTAGAAAGAATTTGTTCGTACTTATTTAGTTTTTTTGCCAATTTATAATAGGTAGTATCAAGATTTGTTAAGGATTTAGAGTGAAAAATCATCTCATAAATGGTAATCCAAATTGCATCAGTCTGATCGGTTTTCAACTGCTTGAAACGTTGTAAATAATTCAGATAATCATTACTGTTTTGCGCAATTTCAAAATTATAATATTTTAAAAAAGCCAATAAACAAGTCTTTTGTAGTATAGGGTCTTCATAGGTATTTGCTAATTCATACGCTTGGTAAAAGTTTTTATAAGCAAGTTTAGCTAATTCCCCATTAAACAAACTATGGTATCCTTGGTTGAGTAACCTTAAAATCTGTAAACGGTATGTCTTTTTATTTTGGGCATCATCCTTGTCAATTAGAACAATATCGTTCTGGTTTTGACCTTCAAAATACAATATGTCTAAATGAAGGGATAGTTCATTTTTAATATCCTTATCCGTAATTGAATTTAGGGTGCTTCTTGCTTTGCTAAACTCCAAACTCTTTACATGAAAGAAAAAAGTACTTAAGTCATTATCATCAAACCCAAAAATTAAAAAGGGCTGAAGGCAAAAAAAGGTAAAAACCCATATTTTCATATATAAAACATATTTACAAACCCTTGGTGGCATCTAGGGGATGGTATAAACAATTTTTCCATACCTTTTTCCTCCTTATAACACTTCGCACCAAAATTTTGATAACCATACATACCTGGCATTAATGGTCTATTACCAAGGTTGGGGTTATCTCTAAAATGAAATTCTTCATCAAAATATTCTTGCTCCTCCTTTAAAGGAATAGGAGTTGGTCTATTTTTTGGATCAAATAGTTTACCATCCATGGGTATTAAAATTCTATTAAAGGTAACTCTTGTTGGTTCTCCTTGTACAATTTCAATTTTCTCTTCGCATGTTACGGTTTTTTGCAGTTTTTTAGAACAAGCTTGTACTCCGAAATAAATATTATGTCCTTGGCTATTATCATAATAGTTTAAACATTCTAAATCTGTAAGACCAAGATTTATTGGTCCCTTGTAATTTACCAGTCTCAGGGTTACGTCTTTTAAACATATTTTATCCTTACTGGAACATTTTTCAAAATTAAATGTTCCATACACGGCAAAAATGGTTTGATAAAGTTGTGATGCGTATAAAAATTGATAGGGTACTAATCCAGTTCCTTTGGAAAAATTTTTCTCTGAAATAAAGACAGAAGTAAACATATCCATTTGTTCAAGCGAATGATGATCGGTCATCTTAATGGTTTTTAGTTGTTATTATATGATGAATGTACACTGTTTTAATGGGAATAAAAACCCCCATAAAAGGGTATTTTTCGGCACTGCTATATTGTTCTCTTAAATTTATAAAAAAACATGTATACCACCATGCAAAATATTGATTTTAAATACAATACCATTTACAAAAGGTGTTTTTCATTTCTCTTTCATAAAGATATAGCAAACAGCTACCCCTGTATATAGCGTTGGCATTAGGTATTAATTTTTCAATTTTATTTATTGCCTCGGTTTTAATAAAACGAAAGGCTACCCGTTAAAACGAACATCAGCTAACAAGAAAAATTGGTGATTTTTAAAGCGGTAAAAAGATAAACCAATGCAATTTTAGTTAGGCGATTTACTTCCTTCATTTAAATAACCTAGATAAAAAATTAATTTTTTTTCACTTCAAACGCAACCTATTACAATAATCTGTATCTACTTAAAAAACATTAAATAATCTATTCATGAAAAAAGTAATTTTAGTTTTAACCATCTTAGCTGCATTCCAACTAATTTCTTGTGACAAAGACAACGAGGAGACTACTGCTCCAAATTCAACAAGACTTACGGCTGCTTCATTAACTACCTTAAATAATACCAACTGGACATTTAACAATTACACTAAAACTCCTGTTGATAGTGCTTATGAAGATAGAATAACACTAAATTTTGACACTTTAAACGAAACTTTTATCACGTTTGCTGGAAATAACATTGTTAATCAATACTCAGGAAAATTTAAAGTGGATGAAAGTGCAGGCTTAATTATTGAAACGAATGAACTTGCTTCAACACTAGTTGGTGAGACCGATGAAGAAAATGCTGTAGAAAACACCTATTTAAATAACTTAACAACAAGTGCTACCTTCTTTGAAATTAAAAACAATGAATTATTAATTTATTTAGGTGACCCTGAGAATAGTGATACCAATGTGATGGTTTTTAAATAAACTTTATAACATATATACTTAGAAAGCAGCTGGTTAACTAGCTGCTTTTTATTTATACGCTAACCATTTACAGTGATTTGAAGTCGGTATTTTATTGATACTTTTAAACCTCATAACAAAGTACAAATGAACAAAGCCGATTAATGAATAAAAAAATCACTTTCTTTCTACTTCAAACGCAACCTATTACAATAATCTGCATCTACTTAAAAAACAATAAATAATCTATTCATGAAAAAAGTAATTTTAGTTTTAACCATCATAGCTGCATTTCAACTAACTTCTTGTTCTAAAGACAACGACGAAACCCCTGTTGAAAATTCAACAAGACTTACAGCTGCTTCATTAACTACTTTAAATAATACCAATTGGACATTTAACAATTACACTAAAACTCCAGTTGATAGCGCTTATGAAGATAGCATAACGCTAAATTTTGATAGTTTAAATGAGAATTTTATCAACTTTAATGGAAATAATCTTTTGAACAGATATTTTGGAAAATTTAAAATAGATAACAGTGCTCGTTTAATTATTGAAACTGATCAGCTTGCTTCAACACTTATTGGTGGGAGTGATGAAGAAAATGCGATAGAACACAATTTTTTAACGAACTTAGGTACAAATGCTACCTATTTCGAAATTAAAAATAATGAGCTATTGATTTATTTAGGTGACCCTGAAAATAGTGATACCAATGTGATGGTTTTTAAATAAATTTCCCCAACACTTACTTTTCATGAAAAAGCAGCTAGCTAACCTAGTTGCTTTTTTTTGTTTTTGAGCTTTCCCGTAGTGAGATAGAAAACTTCATATTATAGGATAGCCTCGGTAATTGGAAATTTTTCTTTGTACGGGTGTTTAGCCAAATATGACTGTACAATACGTTGGCTTTCGTGGGTATTTTTTTTGCGAATCAAAAAAGCATCCAAATCTTTATACGAGTGTATTGTTTCTTCTTCTGGAACAAAACCATAACCTGCATATCTGCCATCTTCAACCCAAATAAACGCTGTTTCTTCCACAACTCTACCCTTTTCCTGAAATACAAAACTATCGTTTTCTGTCTGTAAACTTTTTATTGCTTGAGTAACTTTGGCATTGTAACTACTGGTTGTTTCGGCACCAGTACAAATGCCTGCACATATTCCGATACTATGATGCGAGCAATGTGCTACGCCTTCTTGTAAATGACAATATTTAGGGCATAATTTAAAAGCCTTACACAACTCTTCTATTGCTTCTCTGCAGGCTGTAATACTGTAATACATTTTTAAAGGGTTGGGTGCTGCCTTCACTTTATTGTGCGCCAAATGCATAATACCATTTCTGTCTTCATAAGAAAAAATAGCATATTGCTGAATCGTTTTCTTTTGAGCCCTGTTATAGGGTGGATAATGGGTTTTTATGGCATCAGACTCCATAAGTAGTGCCACTAGTTCACTGCCTGAAAGCTCAAAATCTATCGCTGTAATTTCTTGGCACATGCTTACTTCTTTGGTAGATTTATTATAAAAGTGACTTAACACACGCTTCTTTATATTGATAGCTTTTCCGATATAAATAATGGCTCCTTTTGCATTTTTAAAAATATAAATACCGGGTAATTCTGGCAGTTGCTCAAAAGCTTTTCGAGGTAAAGAAGGTGGTAGCGTTGCTTCTTGTGAACGTGCATTTAAAAAGGATTTAAAAACCGATTGTGCCCCAGTAGTTGCCAAAAGTTTTTGAAAAAGCAGTACTGTAGCATGTGCATCTCCCCTTGCCCGATGTCTATCAGTTAAAGGAATTTCAAGTGCTGAACATAATTTTCCCAGACTATATGAATGATACCCTGGTAGTAATTTTCTAGAAAGCCTCACGGTACAAAGCTTCTTTCTAACAAACTCACGTCCCAGATTCGTAAATTCATTTTTAATAACGTTATAATCAAAATTTACGCTATGTGCTACAAAAATGGTATCGGTGGTAATTTCATCTATTTTATCTACAACTTCCCTAAAGGTAGGTGCATTGCGTACCATTTGATTATCAATACCCGTTAAACTAGTAATGAAATACGGAATTTCACATTCAGGATTCACCAATGATGTAAATTCATCAATTACAGTATTTCCATCATATTTAAAGATTGCTATCTCCGTAATCTTATTTCCTAGAATACCATTACCTGTAGTTTCTATGTCAACAATCGTATACATCACATCAAAAATACGGTTTCCAAAGGATATAAAGATAGCTTGTTTTTTATCGAGATAAATTATACTCCTGCCAATTTTACTCCCTGAAATTTTTAAGATACTAAAAGTATAGAACCTATGCTTTACAAAACAAAATCTCCGTTAATCTAACTTAAAGACCGCTACACTGCACGAAAAAAGAGCAAACATCCAAGGTACCCAAATCTACAACTGCTCCTCAAGAGTATCAAGGTATACTTCTATAAAACAATATTCACTTACTGTTAATACACTTATAACAAACAACTTACCCTTACCCCTTGCAATAAAACGCATACTTTTTTTGAATTCATAACTCAAAATTAAAATATTTAATTAACTTTGTATTTCAAAGTACTTTAAAATGGATTCAAGCAAATACCTAGACGACATTTCCGAAATTAAAAATATGATGAGCCGATCATCACGGTTTATCTCATTGAGTGGATTATCAGGCATCTTAGCTGGCATATATGCTTTAATAGGTGCTTATATTGCCTATTTAATACTCTACCCCAGTGATTGGAAGTTTGATAGTTACCAAGATATTCAAATGGCTCTACTTGCTGTAGCTACAGCGGTAGCCTTATTGGCTATAATAACCGCTGCCCTACTGACTTTTAGAAAGGCGAAAAAAAGTGGTGAATCTATTTGGAATACCTCATCAAAACGATTGTTGGCCAATTTTTTGATTCCGTTACTAACTGGTGGTATTTTTGTTTTACTGTTAATACGATTGGAGTACTGGATAATGATAGCGCCATCAACCCTTATTTTTTACGGAATGGCATGTTTAAACGCCAGCAAATACACCCTACGTGATGTTCGCTACCTAGGTATTACCGTGATTATATTGGGGCTGTTATCTGCCTACTTTACGGGCTATGGTTTATTCTTTTGGGCAGCAGGTTTTGGGGTTTGTCATATCCTCTACGGGTCGTTGATGCATTTTAAATATGATCGAAAATAACCTATACTATATTGCCTTCTAGCCCACTAAATAGGCTACTGAAACAACAACTAAATGAGTATCATAAACAACATAAATAAAGCATTTGATCACCGTATACGTTTGGGCATTATGTCAATTCTTATGGTGAATGATTATGCCGATTTTAATATGCTCAAAGAGCTATTAGGAGCAACAGATGGCAATTTAGCTAGTCATACAAAGGCGCTAGAAAAAGAGGCATACGTAAAAGTTGAAAAACAGTTTATAGGCAGAAAGCCAAATACACGTTATTCTGCTACCCCCTTAGGAAAAGCAGCTTTTCAAAAACATATTGATGCCCTTGAAAAACTAATTGGACGGTAAGCATCTATTTTTTTAAACACTTACTTTGAATTTCAAAGTACTTTAAATACAGTTATGAGAGCACTACTATTAGAAACCCTGTACGAATGGAGCAAGAAACCCTATCAAAAGTTCATAAAAAAGAATGATCCTTGGGCACTGGGTATAAAAGACCTTATGCACTACCCCTCCACCACTTTAGGCTTTCACTTGGCTTGCTTTCTTTTAAAACACAATTTTGAAATACAGCCAAAGCTTGAAGACCATGACGTCTTTCACGTACTCACCGAAACAGGCACTACGGTACCCGAAGAAATAAGCATGCAATACTACCTCTGGGGCAATGGTAAACGAAGTTTGTACCAATATGCGGTAATTATATTAGGTACACTATTGTATCCTGATTATATCGCTCTTTTCACAAAGGCATATCGTCGTGGTAAAAAAGCGCTGGTCTTTCACCATCTCAACTTTTTAAAACTACTAGACCAACCCATAGCACGTATCAAAAACACATTTTTAATTCACTAATAATAATCATACAGATGAAACATATTTTTAAACATACAGCAAACTACACCGGTGTTATCTTGGCCATAGCTAGCTTTACCATTGGCACTTTATTACTACTAGCATATAAAATAACAGCTGCTGAAGACCTTCTAATACTAGGGTTTTACTATACCTGCTTAGCCGTAATTGTCAACACACTAATGGTACTTGTTTTACTCTTTAATGCCATTGCGAATTACAAAGATTATTCTGAAAATTTGGGCACAATCGCTGGGACATTAGTCAACATTCCCATCACCTTGCTCTATATGGAAATTGCACTTTAAAAACCACATCAACATACAAATAACAGCTATTGTTCATGTTCTAATTAATTAAATACGCGACTATGAAAAATTCATTCAAACACCCAATTAACTACACAGCCGCATTAATGGCAATTACAAGTTTTGGTATCAGTTGCTTCTGCCTACTGATATTAAAAAATAGTAGTGATACTGGCTTCTTTGCCATTGGCTATTTCTACATATTACTTTCTACCTTAGGAAATATGCTACTCTTACTTTCTTTAATAGTCAATGCTATTCGTCAATTTAAAGATTATAAAGAGCATATAAAGGCACTCTTGCTTGTGGCTATCAACATTCCTCTTGTATTGCTGTATTAATCAAAAAATCAACAGATTCAAAAAATAAAGAAATGACTTCAAAAATTCAGATCGTATACCAAAATCTAGTCCTTGTTATCGGTTTTATTATAATGCTAACAGCCGTGCGCATCAAATCATTTTTCTCACTATAAAAATCAACGTATTATGAACATTCATATAAAATCAATTCTTTCTGCCATCGCCTTTAGCTTGCTATTTTACGGCAAAAGTTTTGGTCTTAATTTAGTATTAATTTCAATTTTGACCGTAGTGTTACTTACTACCCTGAAACGTGAAAATAGGGTTTCATGGTGGTATTCATCACTTTATATACTTACGGCAATTTTAGTTTTTCTCAACCCAAGTGGGTTTACCATTTTTGTACATTTCATGACTTTGATCGTGTTTATTGGAAAATCCATTTCTTCAAAAAGTTCGTTATACATATCGTGGTTTATTGGTACGCTTAACCTTCTTTTTTCATCACTCATAAGGTTATCAGAAAACAAGTCAAAAGAAAAATCACATAGCAAAAAAACCTCTACTAAAACTATAAATTATATAACAGGAGGCACTATTGCGGTATTCCTTATCGGTGTTTTTTCACTGCTATATAAAGACGCCAACCCAGTATTTGGAAATCTTATTGCACAAATAGACCTGAGCTTCATCAGTATTCCTTGGTTACTTTTTACTTTTTTAGGTTATTTACTATTTCTTCACCTATTGCAACCCTTTAATGCGGCAGAATTGATTGATTTTGATGCGAAAAGAGGTAATTCACTTGAAAAACCAGTTGAATTGGTACTCATACAAAATAAGAAAAAACTAGAGCGTGAACATACTATTGGTAGTATGGTTTTTGGGGCGCTTAATCTCTTATTGCTTTTCTTTTTAATTACCGATGTACTATACCTACTGCAAGAAACAGATTTAACCAATGCAGACTACTCAAAATCAGTACACCAAGGCATATATGCTTTAGTATTTTCAATTGTTTGCGCTATTGCACTGATACTTTATTTTTTTAGAGGCAATCTCAATTTTTATGAAAATAATAAGCAGATTAAAAAATTAACTTTTTTATGGGTTATACTCAATACCATTCTTGTACTCTTTACTGCCTATAAAAATTACAGTTATATTGAAGCTTTGGGGCTCACTTATAAGCGTATTGGGGTACTAGTATATTTAGTACTCACGCTTACAGGTTTGGTAATAGCCTTCATAAAAGTAGCGCAGATTAAAAATTTTATCTTCCTCGTTCGAACCAATATTGCAGCTGTTTTTGCGTTTTTAATTATTAGTGCAGCTATACCATGGGATAAAATTATTACATCCTATAACCTAGCTGCTATTAAAAACACTGATATTGAATATCTTATTAATCTTGGCGATAGTAATAGCCTTCAATTATATCACTATGTAAAAAAGAACAGGGCACAAGTTGCTACCCCCTTGTCAACTGCTATTATTGAAAAATACCATAGTTACAAAACAAAACAAGTAGAAAAAACTTGGCAAGAATACACACTGTACCACGTTCTAAATACACATAAAAATGATCACACTTTTTAAAAATCGTTGGAATATAACAGCTGTAAAAATGGCTATGACTACCTTCTGTTTAGGAAGTTTCCTGTTCTTACTATGCCTTATGTCAAGTGACCCGTATATTCACTGTATGTTTTATACCGTCTTCGGTGTGTGTATTGCAGTAACCCTCATCACTATGCTTTCTATAGCTACTCAATTACTAATGAATTTTAAAAATGCACAAGAACACTTGTTGACCTTCGTTATAATATCAATGAATGTAGCGAGCGCACTATTGTATATTTATCTTATAAACCTACTGTAAAATGAATTTCAAGAACTTTCAAATAGCAAAACACCGCAGTTTATATATTAATATTGCCTTATCAATATGCTTTGCCTTTCTTTTACTGTTTTTAAGGATAAAAATAACAGGAGATTCCTTTTATATTTTTCTAGTATGGAATCTTTTTTTGGCAGGTATTCCGTTTGCGATTACACAATTGTTTCAAGTAAACAAAAAGTTACGATCGCATAGATTTACCCCTGCAATAGCCTTTTGTATTTGGCTGCTATTTTTACCAAATAGTCCCTATATCATAACCGATCTTGTTCATTTACAAAATGAACTTTCAAGTATGGTTTGGTTAGATCTCTTTTTGGTTTTTGTTTTTGCTTTTAACGGGTTGCTTCTCGGCTTATTGTCAATGTTAGATATGTTTGCCCTAATTAGAGAACAGTATGGTAAACGCATTGCTACATACACCTTATTTTGTGTATGCCTTTTATGTGGGTATGGTATTTACTTAGGACGTTTTTTACGTTTTAATTCTTGGGATATCACTACAAAACCCCTAACCTTATTCACTAAAATACTACAAAGTTTTCAAGAGCCAAAAGTATGGTTAATAACATTTGCCTTTGGCGGATTTCTATGGATTTTATTTTCCATATTACAGTCGGTACTAAAAATAAAACAAGCTTTTTTAAGGCGCTAAGGGCGGGCTATATTTAGGTCATATGATGAAATAATTGAAGAGATTATAAGATACAATCGCATTTCAAACGGCATTTGTTGCACTGCTAATTACTTTGTCCCATTTCTTTGTAAAAATCAGCTGCTACTTCTTGTACATATTCTTGCGGCGTTTTTTCTGAAATTCGAATCGTTTTGGTGGTCATGTCCACGTCAAAATAAAATCTAGTAAAATCAATGTTACACTCAACATCAAGTCTTCGAATAAGAAATTTGGTGATTTTATAACGAAGTTCAAACTCTAAATCAACACATTTCTTGAGGAGATTTTCATCTATATCTTGATTACCAATCCAATTAAAATTCATAGCGCTGATTTAAAATGACGTATAGCAATATAGCTATTTGTTAAAGAAATCTAAATATTTTTTATCAAAAAAAATCACATAAAAACCTAACTAATTAGCCATCAGGTTATTTTATATAACAAATGAAATATAAATTTAAATAAATTTTAACAAGAAATGCATTACATCGACAAAAGGTCGACGAAAGTAGGTTAAAAACCGATAAAGTGTAAGATTAATCTTAATTAATGATTTATTCCTTCCCATCAAGAAAATCTTGTAAATACGCATAACGCTTGGTGAGTTTTCCGTTTTTCGTCATGCGAGCACGTTGTAATATGCCATCTTCATCATCATTAAAAAATGCCGGAATTACATATTTCACAAATGCTGCTCCAAAACCAACACTAGCATCACGGGGCAGCTCACATGGAAGGTTATCAACCGCCATTACAGCAATTGCAGCTTTTGATTTAAAGTCGGTTTCAGTTTCTGTTATAGGATCATAACCATAAATAGGATCAGCAATTGTAGAAGGACGAATAGTAGTTGCAACTGGGCCATCAATATCACAACTAATATCTGCGACTACTTTAATTTTAAAATCAGGATGTTTTGCATCTTCGCGACTATATAAATAGGGCGCTCCATCGCCATAAAAGTGACCTGCAATATAAAAATCACTAACCGCAGCAAAGCGGAAAAAATTACTTTTGTACGCTTCAGGATTTTCAAAAAAATCGGCCTTATTTCCGCGAACTCCATCCTTCCGTTTATTATAATCAGACGCATCTATTTGGCAATAAACCGGTTCGTCAAACTCTTCATTTAAATATTCTGAGATGGTAACATTTTTAAGTCCCATTCCATCAAGCATTTCTTTAGCGCCGTTACCTACCCTACCCTTTCCGGTTAGAATAATCTTTATATTGGGAAGTTTTATTTGTTTCAAAGCCGTAATTAAGGCCTGCTGATCTGTCAGAGTTTCCGCTTTTGGTAGTTCAAAAAGATCGTATTTAAGCCCGTATGCACGAAAGCCATTATACGCTCCTACAATACCTGCATATCGCCCAAAGGCTACTAAACGCTGTCCTTTCGCATTAGTAATCACCTCATGATCATACAGTTCTATATGCTTCTCAATTACCGCTTGTAACAATTTTCTATTGTATGACTGCTTCTTTATCGTATGGGAAAAGAAAAAATATTTCTTATTTGGCACAAGAGCTTCTATAGGAACTTCTTTTACCCCCAAAAGCACCTCACATGTTTCCATTTTAGCTGCAACTTCAATACCCGCTGCTGTATACTCAGCATCAGTAAAGACCCTTATAGGCGAAGGCTCTACTATAATTTGTGCTTTTGGGTGATTGGCAAGCACTTCTTTGCAAGCTTCTGGTGACAATACCACACGCCTATCTGGTGGGTTTTTTCGTTCTCTAATGATGCCAAATTTCATAGGTAAGTAATTCTATAACTTCAGTTGATACCCTAAGGATGAAATGGTGTTAAAACCTTTTTATTTGGCGCCAATAAAGCATTCCAAAACTTTTGAGGCTATCCTCATTTCAAATGTATGGTACAGTTTTATTTTAAAAAACAACCACAACAATAACCTTACTACAACACGAGGTTTGTTTCGTCTTCAAATTTAACCGATGCCTACACCATGACAAAACTTTTTTTGGAATACTTTTTGGGGTATATTTACCAACTGGTATTAGTACTAGTAGTGTTTACCTACAAACTTTTGCTTAAACGTAAAAAGATACGCAGTAGTTAAGATTAGTTCAAAAAGCTGATTTTCATAAAAGTAGGAAACACAAAAAGTTCATTAACATATTGGGGCCGACTGGTTTTGACAGCGAGACCAATGGCAATGTAAGCATGTCGAGCGCTGGTAAACAGCTCGTAAATCTCATTTTCCACACTTTTAATTGGCGAAAATAATTACGCTCTTGCCGCTTAATCTGAATTATAGTAAGATTAGCCTCGTCTCTACAAGGTAGAGAAGCGAGATGTTCCTGAATAGCCTCTGTCGACGGCGATTCAATTCGGAGCACCATAAATGTCGATATAAGGCTACTAGCGCTTCGATAGTAGCACCAAAATCTTAAGAAGCTAAGTGTATGTTAGGCGGTTTCTGGTCAGGCATACATCGAAAATCAAACAGAAACTAAACATGTAGAAAGCTTTGTAATTGCTTGTTTGGACGAGGGTTCGAATCCCTCCGGCTCCACTACAAAAAACCACCTTTTGGGTGGTTTTTTTTCGTTTCACCTACGGGATTCGAAAGCCAACGCGCCAACTCGCACCATCGCTAAAAAGGGCTACTAGACCTTTTCTTAACGCTTGGTCGTCTCCGGCGCCACTACAAAAAACCACCTTTTGGGTGGTTTTTTTCGTTTCACCTACGGGATTCGAAAGCCAACGCTAAAAGCCTTTCTTAAAACTTAAGAATACAACCTAAAACGGTAAAATCATTCCATTAAACAGAATTGACTACAAAAAATATGATTTTGCCAACAATTCCGTTATGTTAGTAGCCATGCCGCTGAATAATTAAAACAAATCATGAAAAACTTTTTTAAACTACGACTCTTACTCGTCTTATTTCTTGCCTTTACTCTAATTCAATCATGTGACAAAGATGATGTTGCTAACAATGACGCAACCACTGAAGAAACGGATACCGATAATAACGATGCTACCACTGACGACTCGGATACCGAAACAGATACTGAAGACAATAACAACACTGACAACAATAACAATACTGATAACAATAATAACACTGATAACAACAATAATAACAATAACTCCAATACCGACACCACCGAAAATGATGTTGAAGAGGAAGGCGCAATTACTCGTTATCTAGTAAATGGCACTACCATTACCAAAGATAGGGACTATATGGTTTCAGGTACCGACTTAACATATCAAAACGACACCGATAAACATGCTGAAATTTGGGGCTTGATAAAAAAAATTGTTCCACCTAGGTATTTAGAAAAAATTAGCCATTTTCTAATTTTTTCGGGAGAACAAAATGAAACGCTTGGTTTCGTCAATCAAACTAATAGTAGCTTATCGAAATGGCAATTTGCTATTGCTATTGATCTTGCTTATGAGGGAGGTTTTAATGCCGATGGCGAATTGGCATACACTATTGTGCATGAGTTTGGCCATATATTAACGTTAAATGACACACAAATAGATAGCGCTATTACAGAAGCGAATTGCGCAAACTATTACCCCGGTGAAGGCTGTGCAAAAACACCTGCGTATATTAATACCCTCTTTTCAAATTATTGGGCAGATATTGCAGAAGAACATGACCAACTAGAAGGATCAACTGCACAGGATAACTTTTACAATACCTATCAAGATCGTTTCGTTACTCGATACGCTTCAACCAATCCTCCAGAAGATATTGCAGAAGTATTTGCGACATTTGTAACACGAGATGGTGGTGCGAACGGAACATCGATTGCTGAACAAAAAATACAGTTCATGTATAATAATACAGAATTGGTTGAACTAAGAGCTTTTATTAGAGATAATGGTGGTGTTTCTTCAAAAACAAAAGGCTTTTTACCAAAAGCAGGAACCTGGAAAAGGGCCTCAACTTTTGGAAACCCCAAACGGTCTACCTGTTTCAAACACTAAAATTGTAACGCCTGTTTACAAACAAATCAACGAATACAATTTTTTAAATAATTTGAAATGAAAAGACTACTCGCCATGATGATTTTGACTTTACTATCTTGTAAAACTACCCAAAAAGCACAACAATCAGCGTCTGAAACATTGTTAAGCTATTCAAAAGGAGCTTGTTTGGGTAACTGCCCTGTTTACGATGTAGCAATAGACCAAAACGGAATACTGTCTTATAATGGATTACGCAATGTGCCTGTACTCGGTAAGCAAACTAAAAAATTATCGCCCCAAGAACTTACCTCATTACTGGCTCTTTTAAAAGAAATGGACTCTCCAAAACCGTTTAAAAAAATACGTGATAAACCGGTGACTGTATTAAAATACAATCAAAAGAAATACAGCTACCATGCTACCAATACTTCAGGGAATTTAAAAAAAATAAACACAGTTATAGAAAATTTAGTAGCACAATTAGCAATCAACTAAAAAAAGTATTTGGCTTATTTTATGGGATATCGGTGCGTATTTGAGAAGTTTCCTGTAAACACCTTGTTCTTATAAAGTGGTTAATAAAGTAAAACCGAATAGAAAATCGACAAATATTTCCTGAAATAGGGGATTCTATGAATTACTTAAAGGCATTTTTAGACTGTAAGGAAGGCTACAATACTGCCATAAATAAGGAAGACAGCTACTAAAAGAGCTTTCGTCCTTAATAAAATACCACAAACATTCAGCAACCCCGTAACAGTCAATTCAGTTATCAATGCTTTTGGGTTGGGGTGTACGAACCACATGAAGCCTTAGTTATTATCTCAAAAGTTGAATTAATTCTGCTATAGCAATATTCTTCCTTCATATTGTGCCATCTTGCGATAACAAAATATCAAATGGAACACCATCAAGCTTGCTATTTCTCCAAGACTTGGTTATCGTAGGGAGTTTGCTATTCCCCTTTTATTTTGAGCCATTGTTCGTACGTTACAACTCTTTTTTCTTCATTAGATTTGGTTTTTCCGGGTAAAATGCCAATGAATTCAAGATAATGCCCATCTGGGTCACTAAAATATATGGATACTGCTGGCATCCAGCAAAAAACCATTGGTTTTTCATTGTCATCTTGTAAAAAATTCCAAAAGTTTAGGCTGTTAGATTTTAAAAAGTTAACAGATTCATTTAGTATCCAATCAGGATCACATTCAAAGGCAAAATGTCTTAAATCAATCTCTTCTTTAGGCTTTTCCCACAATCCGAGCATCGCCTGTTTATCTTCTCCAATCCAAAAAAATGCCGTTCTCCTTTCTGCTCCAAAGCGACATTGCTTTAGACCAAGAACTTTAGAATAAAATTCAATTGATTTTTCTAAATTCTCAACATATAAATGGGTTTCATAAAGTCCTTTAATCATAACTTAGTATTATTTTATCAAAATGCAGCACCATGGTTCGGTACATGAAAAGTAGCACTAAAAATAAGTGATAACGCTATTACATAATACGGAAATTTCATTTTTATTTTTCCTTTCTTACTAATTCCCTCAAAAAGTAGAATTAAAATTTTGGTAGGCTTAATAAATGTATACCTTTTGATGTAGTCCTAGTTTAGACTTTATTACAATATGTATTTTTGACCGTTTATTCTGTCAATACTAATCTAAGGCTTTTTTCCTGGTTTTAAAGCATTTATTATATCATGCTCACATCATGAGCCATGTACAAAACACCCTTTAAATTGTCTTTAAACCAAACTTAGGGCTACTTTTTTAGTTCATTTAAAAAGCAATTTAACGCAACAGTAATTTTATCCGTTTTGTTTTTATATTTTTGGAATACGTAATATAATTTTTAACCACTTCTAATTCCTAAACATATACTTGTGAAAAAATTTATTGTCCTTTTAGTCCTATCAACCCTATTCGTTTCCTGTGGTAGCAGCACCCAAGTAGCACCCCCTACTCCCATTACACCTGTGCCCGAAGCACGGCATTTACCTTGGCATGAAATGGAATATTATGCCTTTGTTCATTTTAACATGAACACCTTTACTAATATGGAATGGGGTACGGGAGGTGAAAAACCCGCACAATTTAACCCTACCGAGTTAGATGCCCGCCAATGGGCAAGGGTAGCTAAAGAAGCAGGTATGAAAGGTATTATTATTACTGCCAAACATCATGATGGCTTTTGTTTGTGGCCAACAAAAACTACCGAACACTCTGTTAAAAATTCTCCTTGGCGAGATGGAAAAGGTGATTTGGTTAAAGAAATCTCAGAAGCTTGTGCTGAATATGGTTTAAAATTTGGCGTGTACCTTTCACCGTGGGATAGAAATGCGGGCAATTATGGCCAGCCAGAATATGTAGCTAATTTTCACGAGCAACTACGGGAATTGCTAACCAATTACGGAACCATTTTCGAAGTTTGGTTTGATGGTGCTAATGGCGGATCTGGCTATTATGGCGGTGCTAATGAAACACGTAAAATAGACAATAAAACCTATTACCAATGGGATAAAGCAACAGCCATTGTACGTGAACTACAACCTAATGCAGTTATTTTCAGTGATGCCGGGCCTGATATTCGGTGGGTAGGTAACGAAGAAGGTTTTGCCAATGAAACTAATTGGAGTGTTATGAGAAGGGATGAAATTTATCCGGGTTGGCCACGTTATGTAGAATTGCGTTCAGGTCATGAAGATGGTACTCACTGGCTTCCTGCCGAGGCTGACACTTCTATTCGACCAGGTTGGTACTACCACCCGGGAGAAGACCATCAAGTTAAGACCTTACCGCATTTGGTAGATATCTATTACGGTTCTGTCGGTCGAAATTCTAATCTGCTACTAAACCTCCCTGTAGACAACAGAGGGCTAGTGCATGAGAATGATGTAAAGCAATTAATGGCTCTAAAAAAGCAACTTGACGCCGATTTTAAAACAAACGAGGCCGTAGGACAACAAATAGTCGCTTCTGACACTCGTGGAAATAATAGTGACTATGCCGCTAAAAATGCCATTGACGGCGATACGAACACTTACTGGGCAACCAATGACGGTGTTATTGATGCCTCGCTTACGGTAAGTTTTGATACCCCTACTGAAATTAATCGTGTAGCGCTACAAGAATACATTCCTCTGGGGCAGCGTGTAAAAAAGTTTGCTGTTGATGCAGAGATTAATGGCAAATGGAAAACTGTTGCTACGCAAACAACAATTGGCTACAAACGTATTTTACGCTTTGACACGGTAAAAGCAACAAAAATACGAGTACATATACTAGACGCTAAAGGCCCGGTAACAATTGCAACTTTAGGACTGTATAGAGCGCCAAACTTCTTAGTTGAACCTACTATAACACGTACAAAAGAAGGTACGGTTAGTATGTCAGTACCTGATAAAAGTGTGGCTATCTATTATACATTAGACGGTAGTGAACCTTCAAGCAATGCAACAAAATACACAAATCCGTTTGTTGTAGCAAAGCCAGCTACGCTTAAAGCAATTAGTTATGATAGCAAAACCAAGCAGCAAACGCAAGCCGTAAGTGTTGCTATAGATATTGCAAAAAAAGACTGGAAAGTAATACGTGTAAGCTCAGGCGAGCTTGAAAAAGCAAACCTTTTAATAGATGAAAATCCAAATACTTTTTGGGCTACGGCTGAAAAGGTAACAAAACCGCAAGAGGTGGTTATTGATTTAGGTGCAATGTATGATTTAAAGGGCTTTACCTATTGGCCAATTCAAAATCGCTATCCTTTTGGTATTGTTACCAATTATGATTTTTCGGTTAGTACTGATAATACCAACTGGAAATCGGTAGCTAAGGGCGAGTTTTCTAATGTAGTTAATAGTCGTTTGCAACAAAAAGTAGCTTTCAATACCACCAAAGGAAGGTATATAAAATTAAAAGCCGTTACCGTAGACGGTGAAGATAGCCGGGCTTCATTTGCTGAAGTTGGCGTTGTTACACAAGCTACAAATTAAAACATTGTAAGAAACCCTCTACCTTAGCAAGGCTAATTTCCCCCAAATTATATGTCTTGTTTTTATAGAGGGTTTTGTTAATGGTTATTTATAGTTCTATTGGTTTAGTCACCTAACGACAGTTTTTTACTTTGACTACAAAAAATAATACGATGATTACGTACTAAAAAGTATTTTTGGTGGCTTTTGATTGAATTTAATGATCAGGTTTAAATAGCTTTTAAAGCATTAATAACCGTTTATTTATGCGGTTTAAAACTATACTAATTGCTATACAGTGCCAATACCCATTAATGGGGATTTTTACTATTTAAGAGAACTATAGCAGCTATGTATATGTGAATTCAATACTTTGGCAGTTGGTATTGAGAAGGCTGAATATGACGCACGGGGTTTAGCTTTAGAAAGCAAACGATGGCTTGACTATTAAGTGTGGTATTTTCTTTTTAAAATGTTTTTTCTAGAATTTTCAATGCTGTATTCCCCGATTCTTTCAAATATAATGCTTTTGATAAAAGGCCTTGAGTTTCAGGATTATCAAAATACCCTTTTGTAATTTCTTTTAACTTTTGAATTGCCTCTTGATTATCTTCTTTACAAATAAAAAGCAAGTCTTTTGCGGGTATAGCTATTACAGCATTTCCTTTAATTATTTGATGCATTTGTTCCCAAAAATTATCTATCAAAATTATTGCAGCCTCAAAGTTACCGCCTGCTGTTACCATCATAATATCGTCAGGATCTCCATTTACACGTATTTCCTCACCTATTTCAGCTATTAGGGCATTTACACTAACTTCCTGGAGAATATCTTCATTAAGATTGGGATTCTTTTCAAAAATTTTCTTTTGAAGAATTTTATAACAATTCCCTTCGTCAACTGCAAAACATAAAATCAAATCTTCATATAGCGGCTTTACAATTGGTTTTTGATTTTCAGGAAATTCTATTCCTTCGGGCAATGAATTTCCTGAAAATGATTTTGATTGGTCTTCAACATAAATTTCATGTGAATAATCAACTTTGATCCTTGGAAGTACTTTGACTGATTCTCCCATTGATTCTTGACTTTCATTTTGATTATTTACCTGTTCCTCTTTCTTTTGGTTTTGAACTATCGGCTCTTCTTGTTTAATTTCCTTTTCTTCTGCTCTTCCGAAAAGTTTTTTAAATAAATTCATATTACACTTTTTGCTAATACATTGAACGTTTTTACATATCGTTTGTTGCATATTGTAGCCCCTAATTTGCTAAATACAAACGAAATACAAAAGATGATGAAATTTTAATAGGTGGAATTGAACTCGCAATAAGTAGGCATACTACGCTATTAAATCTGCTGCTTGTAAAGATATTTACTGCTACATGGGTGTAAATTACCGTAGTTTCACCCTCCGACTTTTACATATAGGTTCAATCTATATCATGAGGCGTTCTTTTCTAAAACTTATGGCGTCTAACTCAAAAAGAGCAACTACAATCAACTACACTCAGGCGTAGGCTTGACTAAGAATGAAACCAAAAAACAATAAATGAGGTCGGTATATGACCTACAAACAACAAAATATAGCAGCGCGTGTATTTAGAGTAAGGTGTTTGCGGATAACAAAAAATCGACGACATATTAAAATCACTTTTTATCATTAACTGCTATGGATTTATTACTTGTTCAATGCTTAACAATATTGGCGGCTACCCATTAATGTATTTCAACATTTTTAATTTTTACTGCATTGTTATTTGGCTTGATAGCATAACCAAGCTTATCGCTAAGCACGTAAATAAAAGAAGCTCCCAGAAAAATAATTTGTGATGTGTAATACACCCACAACATAAGTAAAGCTAAAACACTTGTTGAACCAAAAGTAGAAGAAATATGGCTGTGACCAATATACATGCTGATAGCCGCTTTTCCAAAAACAAAGAGTAAAGAAGTGCACATCCCTCCGATAATAGTGACCTTCCAATTTATTACTGCATCGCCTAAAAAGCGAAACATTAGAGCAAAAACAATACTCATTACAACAAATGATAAAAAGTGATTATACACATATAAAGACACATAATCACTATGAAAGTTGTCAGCATATTTAATGATAAAACTACTTATAATTGTACTTATCAAAATGACAAAAAATGATGCAATCAAGATAAAGAAAGACACCATATGTTTTGACAAATAGTTGAGCATACTACGTTTTGGTTTTGCTTTAATATTCCATACGCTATTAAAAGCATTATGTATTTGACCAAACATGCCTGAAGCACTAAAAACTAAAGTGCAAAACCCAATAACTGCAGTAAATACACTATTATAACTTGTGTGTTGATTTTTAATAATGTGCTGTAACTGCATCGCAGCATCAGTACCCAATACATCCTTTAATTGGGTATAAATTTCTCCTGAAACCGCATGTTTACCAAAAAACAATCCTAAAAGCGACGTGATTATAATAATCATAGGTAATAATGAAAATACGGCGTAATAAGCTAATGCTGCTCCTTTTTGAAATGTATTACTTTCAATAAAATGACTGAAAATTTCTTTTATAAACTTCATAAGTATTACTATCATTTTTATGCGCTTAGTTTGTAACTATCGTATTTTCAATTGCTGTATGATACAAACGGACTGAAGTATTCAGCAAAAAGCGCATTCCTATCAATCATCTAAATTAAAAAATAACTAAAACTCACAGCGTCTACAAGGTAGCTAATTTTGGTAGCGCATAAATCAACTATTCAGCAACAACACCTACCCTCTATTTAATACCTCTAAAACACTACAAAAACAAAGTAATCTCCAAAGCATCGGCAAAGCAGCCGATTTAGTCAACAGCTGCAACCTGAAAAATACAACAAATACTGCTATAGCTCTCTTTTATTTCTTACTCGCATGGCTTACTGTTGACGGTACGAAGTTGCAAACTTCGCGCAGCATGCTCTAAGGAGAGCCGTCTCCAACGCCAGATGGGAAGCGTTTACATAAATCTTTTGTTAACTGTTGATTAAAAGGAAACGTAACCCAGATAACTTTTTTATCTCGATGTGTTGCTACGGAAAATGAATATTTAGAAAAATTTATGGTGTATTTTGTATATATTATTAAGCTGAAAATTACTTTAGTATATACAAAATAAACATATATAAAAAGTCTGTTATTACATTAGTAATAAGACTTATAACACGCTTAATACAATGGATTTTATTTATTATTAATTATACATATATTTGTGTTGTGCAGCATTTAAACCAACAGCTAGGAAAATTTGAAAAACATACTATTTAATAATTCGATAACTCAAGGTTCATTACTTGGAACTACAACGAGACTAACTGCACAACAAGAGTCTGAAATACTTGCTGGTTTATTTGAACAACTTTTACTTTTTGACAAGATTGTTTTAAGTACGGACAAAAATAATCTAACTCTTGTTTTTCTAATTTCAAAACTTGGACTTGAAACAGTAGAACGACTTATTAGAAGTGGGTATATTCTCTTTTCAATTAAATCTGCCGCAATATTTACACGAACTGGCAGACAAAGAGAAGATGGAACTATTGACGAATCTGTTATTTATACTCAACCACCAATAGTTGGAGGAAGTCTAAATGGAGATGACATTGACCCGAGCATAAATATTTGCAGAGCTTTAGTTCGCTTTGGACTTAGCAAGAAAGAGAGAAATAGGCTAATCAAAAATATAGTGCCAAAATACCTTGTAAATGACGGACTGGAAATTAGCAGTAATGCTGCTAAAGTTGTTACTGATGCCTACGTAAATAATAATCTAGAAAACTTAGGACTTCCCTTTGAAAAAGACCCTTTTGATTTAAACATGGAGGAAAGAAAAATTCTTTTTGATTTAGGACATACTGTTTTAGACACTTCTATTCTGGCTAAAAATGGATATAAAAGCTACAATAACTATGAACATTTAGAAATTTCAAAAAAGAACCTTGAGAACATTGGAAAAGCTTATAAAATTTCAGAAAATATTTCGGAAATTCTTAAAATAGAAAATACACCTGACCTAAAAGCTATGTTTTATAAAGGAGGTTTTGATATTAGTGATATTTTCAAATTACGGCATTTATCAAGTGCAAAATATTTCAGAAAATGGATAAATCAAGTTGGAGAAAATTCGGATTCAAGTGAAATTACGGAGGCTTACATAAATGAAGTTGCTGGAGCAAAAAAATTTTTTGAGACAACAAAAGGTAAACTAGTTAAAAACACATTTCTTTTTGGAGCAATGTCTGGATTAGGCACTCTAATTGCTGGACCAATTGGAGGAGTAGTTGGAGCAGCTGCCAAACCTGTAGTAGAACCTGCTGTGGATTATGGTTTAGGACTTTTGGAGGAATTTGTATTGGATGGAATAATTGAGGGGAAAAATCCGAAAAGCTATATTGACAAACTAAAAAAAGAAGTAAATAAAAACGCTACATAAATAACTAAGCCTTCGTGTGGTCGGTACGACCCAACATGATGGCGCTGTTGACTGAACCGGCTGCTTTGCCGATA
>CANMFQ010000006.1 GCA_947497145.1 uncultured Flavobacteriaceae bacterium | reverse complement strand
ATTATTTTGCTTGCTGCACAATAAAAATAATACTTTACACCCAATTTTATCTAATAGCAATGAATTTTTCGGGTTAACAACTGCCGGGGGATTCGTTTATCGAAAAACCTTAAAAGTGCCTGAGCCGTATGCTAGGAAACTCGCACGTACGGTTCTTAGGGGGCTTACGCTACCCAGTTACCCAATGCGAGAAAAACCTTGAAATGAAATTTAAAAACTTGACAAAAAAGATATTTGGGACTAATATTTATTATCCAAAAGGCGGTGAAGTTTTTCAAGCAAATAAAAATGTAAAAATTACTTATTTGACACATTTTATGGCACCTTATACTGGTGGAGCAAAAGCAAATATTTTTGAAAACGAAAGAGTAATTATCAGTAAACCTCTAAACTCGAAACCAAAAGGATATTATTGTTATCCAATTAATGCTTATGAAATAGAAAAAAGGATGATTCCTAAATCGGACAGAAATAACCCAAAATATAACGGATTTAGTCTCTCAATTGACACAAAATCTCTAAATACTGACTTTAAAAGAATTGACTTGAAACCAATAGAATACACAAAAGGAGACGCAACAAACCCAAAAGATGAAAAACCAAAAATCATTGTGCATATTTGCAACGATATTGGTGGTTGGGGAAAAGGATTTGTAATGGCGATTTCAAAAAAATGGAAAGAACCAGAAACCGAATATCGAAAATGGTTTAAGGCTAAAATAGGAGAAACCATAGAAAATGTTGAGTATCAAAAAATATTACCAAAAGACGAATATTCCAACTACGAAGAATTTAAATTAGGTAATGTTCAATTTGTGAAAGTTTCTTCTGACTTGTGGATTGCCAATATGATTGCTCAACATAAAATAAGAAAAAATGAAAATGGACTTCCTCCTATACGTTATCATTCTGTTGCACAATGTTTAGAACGAGTTCGAGAATTTGCAAAAAAAGTAAATGCAAACATTCATATGCCTCGAATTGGTTGCGGACTTGCTGGTGGAGAATGGAATAAAATTGAGGAAATTATCAATAGTCAATTAATTGCTCACGAAATCGAAACAACAGTATATGATTTTGAATAAAGCACTGGGTAAATAACTAAGCCTTCGTGTGGTCGGTACGACCCAACATGATGGCGCTGTTGACTGAACCAGCTGCTTTGCCGATACTATGGGATGTTTTTGCCTTTGTAGCTATATTTTAATAGCGGTAATTGCAGAATAGATGAGTTTTATTGCTGAATAGTTGGCTTATACCGTATTCAAGCAATTAAGAAGCATGAAATGTCCAAAACAGTAGAATTTACACCCCTGTGGTGGCAAATACTTTTAAATCCATTAAAAATCCTGTAGCTTAGTAAGTCTAAAGAAGAAATATAGGTGCTTGAATATGCTCTTTTGTTACTTCTGAATTTCCTGCGCACTGAAAAAACCGAATGTTACGAATACTAACCCATAAATATCCAGCGCCAAGCCCAGTTTTAAGAAATTTGATTACTGCAGTGTTATTTGGGTTATTTATAGCCCTATTTTTATTGTTCTTTGAACCTTTTGATATCAATTTATCTAACAATGAAGATAAGGTCTTTCAGTTACTATTCTTTGGCTTTATTTCGACCATTGTTCTGGTGTTGTTTTTATATATTTTACCCCTATTACTTCCTAAAGTATTTTCTGATAAGCATTGGGAAGTAAGGCATCAAATAATATTTTATTTTATAATTCTGTTGGTAATTGCAACCTTTAATGGCATTTATACAAATTATATAAACTCGTTAACTTTTAGTTGGTATAACTATTGGTTGATAATAAATCGAACATTTGTCCTTGGCTGTATCCCAATAGCATTCATTACAATGCTTGATTATCATAAAAAAGTAAAATTTAATAATAACCAAGCAGCGACTATTCTTAAAAAGAAAAAAAAACATTTAGAAGATTCAAAAGAAACTAAACATCAAATTTCCACAGATTTAAAAAATGAAACTTTCTCTTTTAGCGAAAATGATTTTTATTACGCAATAGCAGTCGGCAACTACATTGATATGTGCTTTTTAGATGAAAATACATTGAAAAAAGCCACTTATCGAATTTCCCTTTCTTCATTTGAAATGCAACTAGCTGAAACTTCAAATTTAATAAGATGCCACCGTTCGTATATCGTAAACCTTAAAAAGGTAGAAAACATATCAGGAAATGCGCAAGGATTAAAGCTTGAACTTAAAAACCAAACAGAAATAGTTCCAGTATCAAGAAAATACATTCCCATTGTTAAGCAATTTTTTACAGAAAATCTATAGTTATTATCCAATTGACAGTTCAAAATCTACAAGAACTAATGATTAGTTTGACATTCAAACCATTACTTTGACATTCAGCACATTCTACAATTTAGAGCAAAAGACGCTATTACATTTACAGAATGAAAAGAACAGCATTCAAGGTATTTTTATTTATTGGCGCTATTAGTATGATTGTAATGTCGGTACATTACTTTCAATCAGATAGTGCAGGCATACTTAAACGAAAAGAAATTGCCAACAGCTTTTGGTATCTATTAACTTTTAGAACACATATATTTTTAGGACTAGTAGCCATTAGCATTGGTCCTTTTCAGTTTCTAAAAAAAATAAGATACAATTATAAAACTGGCCATAAAGTTGCCGGATACATTTATACAATGAGTGTGTTATTGAGTGGATTGTCAGGCCTGATTATAGCCCAGTTTGCTATGGGTGGTTGGAAAACTACAATTGGTTTTTCTATGTTATCCTTGACTTGGTTATACACTACCATAAAGGCAATCAATTCAATAAGAGGAGGAAATATTTTGAACCATAAAAAATGGATGTTTTTTAGTTATGGGTTAACCTTTGCTGCTATTACCCAAAGAACATTATTATTGATTCCCCTTTTAACAGAAACTCCGTTCATACCTATTTACCAGCTATCTGCTTGGTTGCCATGGCTGCTTAATTTAAGCATTGCATATTGTTTATATAAACACTCCTTTATTAAAAAGTAGGAAAGCTTACAGCTAATAACTACCCCTTGGTCTGGTCAGCACGACCCAACATGAGGGCGCTGTTGACTGAACCGACTGGTTTACCGATATTGTGGGAGTTGTTATATGTTTGTAGCATTTTAGGGTGATTAATGCCCTCTTCTGGCGCTTTTAACTCATATGGATGCCAAAAACAATGAAAAAGCACTCAACCTACCCATGGAGCACCAAATACTTTTAAAAGCCGTAGAAATGACTTAGCTTAGTAAGCCTAAAGAAGCAATATGTAGGTGCTTGGGTCCCTATATTTAATTGTTAGCAAATATTTAAACAAAAAAAATGGGAGGAGGAGGAAGTATACAAGGAATGATAATTAGCCTGAGAAATAACAAAAAGCTTCTCAGACCAAAACGTTCTTTCCTAAATCAACGAAAAGAATTCCTTAAAGCTGCAAAGGGCGAAGTAAATCTGAAAAAAGCTTCAAAAGAAGAACTTAAGCTATTTAGAGAAAAAATATATCAGGAACGAAAAAGACATCGAAAAATAACCATTATCATTTGGTCAGGAATTGGAGTAATGCTGTTGTTTGCCGCTATTATGTTGAACAAAACCATGAAAGAACAGCTACGCAATTCAGAAATGAAAAAGCATGATGTTAAGAAAAGTACCTATCTAAAACTGATTGAGGACGGAGATGACTGGTTAACAAAAAGAAGATGGCACAATGCTATATTTCAATACCAAAAAGCATTAGAAATTTTTCCAAAAGAATATGATATAAATTACAGATTAACCTATGCTCTTTGTTTGCGTTGTGAAACGGATTTTATAGATTGCAAAGAGGCTAAGAATAAACTAGAAAAACTACTTTTACAATATCCAAACAAGAGCGAACTCAAGGAATTACGTAAAATGTTAGAGTATGAATACGAATGAAAACTGAGCATAATAACTACCCCTTCGCCTGCTCTACTCCACCCAACCTAAAACTGTTGCCAAAACCGGCTGCTTTGCCGATACCATGGGGGTTGCTTTATGCTTAGGGGCATAAAGCTTTCAAAACAGCCAAAATTTACACCCATGTAGCAACAAATACTTTTAAATCCATTAAAAATCCCTTAGATTAGAAAACCTAAAGAAGAAATATACGTTCTTGAGTATGTATATACAATTGTTAAAAGCGAAAAAAATCCGAACTAAAAAGAATATGAGTTTTTTAAAATCAATATTTAGCAAAAAAGAAGAACCTATAAACTCTTATTCTGACTTCTGGAATTGGTTTGAACAGAATGAGAAAAAATTCCATAAGGTTATAAAAGACCAAGGTAATGTCAATAAAATATTTTTCGACAGACTTGCATCAAAATTGAACGAATTAAAAGATGGATTTTGGTTTCTTGCTGGAATGTATGATGAGAATACATCGGAATTAATTTTAACAGCTGACGGAGTAATTAAAAATATAATATTTGTTGAGGAATTAGTTCGGTCAGCACCGAAAATGAAAAATTGGAAATTCACTGCTCTCAAACAACCATCTGACTTAAATAAATTCGGAATTGAAATGGAGGGCTATAAATTTGACGCAAGTAAAATGGCATTTTATTCAACTGAACATAAACAAATGCCAGATGAAATTGACATAACAATTACTCATAAAGATTTTAGAGAAGAAAACAGAGAAATAATGACAAATGGTATTTATCTTGTTTTAGACAATTCTCTTGGCGAGTTAAATTCAATTACAACAATTGACAATGTAAATATAATTAACCCAAAAGATTCGACATCCGAATTAATTCCATTAGAAAAACTAAAAGACTTTTTAACTTGGCGAGAAAAAGAGTTCGTTGAAAAATATAAAGGGTTCAGACATAATACCGAAAACGACAATTATTCTGGACTTGAAGCAACTTTAAAAAGTGGCCTTCCATTGGTTGCAGTAATAAACACAGATTTATTGAACTGGGATAGTAAAGCCTCTCATCCTTGGATTGCTGTAATGGAAATAAAATATGACGGAAAAAGCAACAATGGAATGCCTAATGATTCCACTTATCAACTTCTCAACGAAATTGAAGATAAAATAATGAAAGAATTAAAAGATTCTGATGGGTATTTGAATATTGGTAGACAAACGGCAGATTCAGTACGAGAAATTTATTTCGCCTGTGTTGAATTTAGAAAACCATCAAAGATATTTTACGAAATTAAAAAACAATATAAAAATAAAATCGAGTTGGACTTTGATATATATAAGGATAAATATTGGCAATCATTTAGCCGATTTAACCCGAATTGAAAAAAGCCCTGCACATAACAACTAAGTCTTTGTCTGGTCAGCACCACCCAACATGATGGCTGTGTTCACTGAACCGACTGCTTTGCCGATACTATGGAGATTACTTTGGGTTAAGCCTCAAGTGCTTTTGTGTCATAACGCTTCCTAAACAACAGAAATGTACACCCATGTAGCACCAAATGCTTTTAAATCGATTAAAAATCCCTTAGCTTAATAAGCCTAAAGAAGAAATATAGGTGCTTAGGCATTTTTGCAAAGACGCCTTCAAAACCAAAAAAAAATCCATAGCAAATAGCTATGGATTTTTTTAATACGAGATTTAAAATTGTAGGTGCCCTATTCCTTCTTGTATTTATCATTCAAAATTTTAACGATATCCTCCGTCAAATCATTGCTATCTACACCATAAAGAACGCTTCCGCCATCGCCTCCACCTAATACATAAGCGTAGTTATTAGCCTTTCCGTAGGCTTTGATTTCACGTTTTACCAAATTGACCATACTATCTAATTCTACTTGAGCAGCAGAACGTAATACTTGCTCCTCTTGCTGTAATAACTGACCCATTTGCTGAGCTCTTTGCTGAATTTCACCGTACTCTTTTTGCGCTTTAGCTTGCGACATTTTTTGCGCTTTTATTTGAAATGCTTGCGCTTCAAATTGGTAGGCTTGAGAAATACTATCACGCTTTTTGGTTAAAGCCTCATCTTTTATTTTGAAACGAGCATCAAAATCTTTCTTCTCTTGATAGTCCTCCATTATTTTTACGTTATCAACGTAGCCTATTTTCTGTTGTTCTTGACAAGATACTATCATTAATACCAATGCTGCCAAAAGTAAATTTTTCATAATTATTTAATTTATTACTATTCCCGAATTATACCGGAATCTTTTTAAGTCGGGCAAAAATAGGAAAAAGGTTCATTCTATTCTTCCAAAAAATAAAAACATGCTTAATTCTTGCTATTCTAAAAGGTTTGAAAGTAAATAATGGCTGTAAAAAATACCTTATGAGCGATAAAAATGCATTCATCAGCGATTATTAGCTAAATAAGATGCAAAACACACTTCTATCATACACAACAAACTGATATACAATTATTTACCTTATTAAGTAGCAGTGTGAAGCTGTTTTTGGTATATGTAGTTGTTTTGACCTGTATTTTAGATTCACTGTATGCGTTGCAAAATGGAATGCATTTGTAATTTATAGCATCCAAAACAATGGTAAACTGCAAAAAGCTAGCTGACTTTAAATAAACAACATTCTGTGAGATTTTGGCAAAAAACCAACAAATTACAACATATCAGAAAAATTTATTCAAAAAAGAAAAGAAATAAACGTAACCTATCAAAAACGGAGTCATGAAATCGCTCATAGTTGCTCAAAATATATGTTTCGACAAGTAGCAGCGCTCATGCGCCAAACGCGCCTTAAAACGGCTTAAAATAAGTTTTACGCCTTTTTCAACACATAAATTAGCGAAGAGTATTCCTTTGTACGCATAGCCTTTCTATTGGATTGCAATCCTACCCAAAAAGCTTTCAATAAATTTTGTTTTCCTGTTTTATATTTTTCAGAAAGCATGGCAACATAAAATGCATCAAACACCATTGGTTTTGTAGCAACCAATTTCATTTCGTGTTTTGCTAAAAGCTTTTCTATAGCTTCTCTAGAAAAATGCCATAAGTGACGTGGCACATCATAGGCAGCCCAATATTCTTTATAGTACGTTGCATCATATGATTTGAAATTAGGCACCGCAATAACCAATGTTCCATCTGCTGCTAAATGCGAAACCAATATTGAAAGCTGTTCCTCTAAATTTGGTAAATGTTCTAAAACATGCCATAAGCTAATGACGCCAAATTTTTTATTCGTCAAAACATCAATAGCTGGTAAAATTTCCACTCCTTTTTCTTTAGCCCTAGTACGAGCATCACTATTTGGCTCTACTCCAGTTATCGTCCACCCTTCTTTTTTTGCAGCAAGTAAAAAATCACCGGTACCGGCACCAACATCAAGTAGTGTTTTTTCACCCGCAAAATACTTCGCAATGAGTTTTGTTTTTTTCGAAAGACTATAGCGCTTTACCAATTGATACATTTTATCGACCAGTGTTTTTTTTGCATCGGTATGTGAAATGTAGTTTTCACTTTCATAATAGCGTGCTAAATCATCAGGCTGCGGTTTGGTTATTAGCATGTCTAATTCTTCATCATGAAACAATTCAAATGCTTCTTGTGACACAGAAAAATCTTTCGTATTTAAATAGGATTTCATGAGTGTTGGACTGTGAATTTTGAGTAGTTATTTTTGAAAGGACGAAGATACTTATTAAACCCTTTTGTTCACATAAAAAAAATTTCATGTGCCGAAAGCAGTGTTACACAATAATAAATCATAAACTCATTTTGGACTATAAAATTTCAATTGCTTCGATAAAAAATTCTAAGAGCTACATTATTTTTTGATTTACTTTTCCTGGATTTTTCCCCCACAAAAAAACATCTCTTTAAAATGCCGACTGTCACCAACATGATATTTGATATGCGGACGAAAACACCCAGAAGAACAATTGCTTTTTTTACACCTCTTCTATCTATCAACATACCGCTTTTGAACAATACAAATAAGCTCCATCAAAAGTAAAATCTCAAATTATATTCAATGCATAATTAAGGTCGTCAGCTCTACAAGATGGTTTCATAACTTTAGTCAAAACGTCAAAAAATAACACATCAAAATCTAACAATGCCAACAACTATCCCTCTTTAAAAAAGGCTGCAAAGATGGCATACATCCTTATACATTACATCATTTTATAATCACGACCTTACAACAGCATGATAAAAAATAAACAATTGTTCCACGTGGAACAATTTAAGAATTACCTTCCCATGTACACCAACAACACACTAATATCGGATGGAGAAACTCCACTGATTCTTGACGCCTGTGCAATGGTAACGGGCTGTATATCTTTCAACTTTTCGCGCGCTTCAAAAGAGAGTGATTTCAACTTAGAATAATCAAAATTAGGCGGAATTCTAACATCTTCAAGACGATGTAATTTATCTGCATTGTTCTTTTCCTTTGCGATATAACCCGCGTATTTCACCTGAATTTCAGCCTGCTCTAACACCTCTTCGTTTAAATTATTTTCAGTTACATAATTCGATACAGCGTCCAACTCCAACATATCTTTCATCGTCACTTTAGGCCTCGAAAAAGACTTCACCATCTTTGCCGATTGTTTAACCAAAGCAGAATCTAATCTTTCTAAAATAGGATTAATAGCCTCAGGAAGTACACTTGTTTTTTCAAAAAACCGAACAAAATCATGTGATTTTTCGCGCTTTTCTTCCATTCTTTTTAACCGATCTTCCGACGCCAAACCAATCTCATATCCTTTTGGCGTTAATCGTAAATCAGCATTATCTTGTCTTAATAAGGTGCGGTATTCTGCCCTCGATGTAAACATTCGATAAGGCTCTTCAGTACCTTTTGTAATTAAATCATCAATCAAAACCCCTATGTAAGCCTCATCTCTTTTTAGTATAAACGGATCCTTTTCATTGATTTTAAGATGCGCATTTATACCCGCCATCAACCCCTGAGAAGCCGCTTCTTCATACCCCGTAGTGCCATTAATTTGACCAGCAAAATACAAATTTTCTACCCCTTTGGTTTCTAAAGTATGCTTTAATTGCGTAGGTGGAAAGTAGTCATATTCTATTGCATATCCTGCTCTAAAGAACTTCACTTTTTCAAAACCTACTACAGAACGTAAGGCTTTAAACTGAACATCCTCTGGAAGTGAGGTAGAAAAACCGTTTACATAAACCTCTACGGTATTCCACCCTTCAGGCTCAACAAACAATTGATGGCTGTCTTTATCTGCAAAACGATTTATTTTATCTTCAATAGAAGGGCAATATCGCGGACCTAGACTTTTAATTCTGCCATTAAACATAGGCGAACGGTCAAATCCTTCGCGTAACAAATCATGCACCAATGCACTTGTATGCGTCATGTGACAATCTCTTTGATGCGACAATATCTTAGTATCCGTATAAGAGAATTTCTTAGGCAATTCATCACCTGGTTGTACAATCATTCGGCTATAATCTAATGAACGACCATCAACTCTTGGCGGAGTACCGGTTTTCATTCTGCCACTATCAAAACCTAAGGCAACCAATTGTTCGGTAATTCCTGTTGCAGCCACCTCGCCTGCTCTACCTCCACCAAACTGCTTTTCACCAATATGAATTAACCCATTTAAAAATGTTCCATTGGTTAATACAACAGCTTTTGAACGAATTTCTAAACCCAAAGAGGTTTTAACACCAACAACCTTATCGTTTTCCACCAACAATCCTCTAACCATTTCTTGGTAAAAATCGCAATTGGGTGTATTCTCTAATCCCAGACGCCACTCTTCAGCAAACCGCATACGATCATTTTGTGCTCTAGGACTCCACATTGCAGGTCCTTTTGATTTGTTCAACATTTTAAACTGAATGGCCGATTTATCAGTTACGATTCCACTATAACCACCCAGGGCATCAATTTCTCTAACGATTTGACCTTTTGCAATACCGCCCATAGCGGGATTACATGACATTTGCCCAATATTTTGCAAACTCATTGTAACCAACAAGGTTTTAGAACCCATATTCGCAGCAGCAGCAGCAGCTTCAGCACCAGCATGGCCTCCACCAACTACGATAACATCATACTCTTTATCAAACATAAAAACTTACTAAACTATTATGAATACCCTTAAAATTAACTTTAGAAAACAACCGATTATGGCAAGTATACTATTGTTCCACGTGGAACATTTGAATTTTTTCATCTTCTTTACTACGCATGAGCGCAGCTTCTTCACTCGATTTATCTTTGTAACCCATCAAATGTAACACCCCATGAGCCATAACACGCTGCAATTCGTTCTCAAATATTACCTCAAACTTCTGTGCATTATCTTCAACACGCTCTAACGAAATGAAAATATCACCCGATATAATATCCCCTTCGGTATAATCAAAAGTGATTATATCTGTGTAGGTGTCATGTTGAAGATATTTCTTATTCAATTCAAGCAAATAGGCATCATCACAAAAAATGTACGTTATATCTCCTTCAACCTTTGATTCACTTTCAATAACCTTCGTTAACCATTTACTATACGTCAATGGTTTAAAAATAGCAGCTCCTTCAATATAATTAAAATCAATCATCGCTTTTAAAATATTCCTTTACCTTACTTTGGAAATTTTGACGCAAAGGTAATGCTTGTCTATTCAAAATTTCCACTTCGTTACGATAATCACCCAATGCCTCAGGTTTGGTGGTTACAGGATTGACAAATTTTTGCTTACCCGTAGTACTCTCACGTTCTTGTTTTTCACCTTGTTTCATGGCGGCATTTTTCAACTTCAACATTTCATAATTGATATTATTAATTTTTTGAAGTCCGCCTTGTGTTATTCCATTTTCAATTAAATCATTCTCAAAATCTTCCATTTGACGCAATAACTTTTCACCCAATTTACGATCACTCGCATTAATCATATCATTAAGCTGCTGCTCCAATTGCTCTCTAAGCTGCTGCTGCTCTTTATAAATTTCATAAATCTCTTGCAGCTCCTCCTCACTAGGTCCGTTACCTTGTCCTGAACCGCCATCACCACTTTCTCCCGTGGATCCTTTTCCCTTATCTGACTTGGCATCACCATTTCCTTCTCCCCCACTTCCTGATTTACCACTTTTACCTTCTTGACCATTACCCGATTCACCACCTTTACCTTCATTTCCTTTTTGAGACTCGCCACTTTCGCCCCCTTGTTCCCCTTCTTTACCTTTCCCTTGTTCTCCTTTACTATCCCCTTTTTTACCATTTTTTCCCATTCCCTCCATCTTCTCTTTTAATTCCTTTTGTCCAGCAATAATATCTGGCAACTGAAAACCTTGTCCTCCATCTCCTTGTCCCTGCCCCTTTCCTGCTTGCATTCCTTGTTGCATATTATCTAACGAATTCGCTAGAAAATCAGACAGACTATTCGCTGCTGTAATCACATATTTTTGATACGAAGTCCCCTTCTGAACCTGACTTTCAGCAATAGCTTCAAGTGTTTTATCGGTATTATAATACACCTCAGTAATTTGCTCATTCACAAATTCGGCCAACTCAGCCCTACGTAGTGAAAGCGCAAACAGACTATCATCAACATGTTCGAACAGTGTTCGCAACTCCTGTTGCTTTCGAATTGTTGCAGAAAACTGCGGTGCCCTAGCGTCGATTGAACGGAGCTCATCAAACAGATTTTCTTGTTTAAAAGAAAATGTAACCAGGTTATCCAAAATTTGACGTAACATTTCAGCATCTTCAGCTATCTCTGATCCACTTCCACCCATTCCACCTCCAGCAGCTGCTTCTTGTAAATCTTTACTCATTTCTTTCATCTTTTGAGCAGCTGCCTTTTGCTTTTGGGAAGCCTTTTGTGCACTTTTCTCCATTTCTTCACCTTCTGAAAACTGCTCATCCCCTTCATGCTTATTAATTTCCTCTAAGGCATCCTTTTGATCCTCCTTTACCCCGTCAGACTTCTTTTCATCAATAGCCAAATTCATAGGCTTTTTTAAATCGGCATTATCTTTTTTAAGTTCGTCCAATTCTTCCGACAATTTGTTGAACTCTTCATTTAACTCTTTCTGTTCTTCCGAAGAAAAATCATCACCCACCTTCAACTCAGATAATACTTCTTGCTTCTTAGCTAACACCCCTAACTCCTTGGCCAACTGTGCCGCCTTTTGCTCAACGTAATACCGCTTGGTTAACTCCAATAATTGCTCTAAATTGCGTTCGCTATTACGTTGATTTTTAGCTAATTCCTCTAAACGTTTCGCTAATTCTTCCTTATTTATTTTATCGGCAATTTTATTTAATTCATCTAGTAACTTCTCGTTTTTCTTAGCCTCAATTTCCTGCCTTTCTAAACGTTCTTTGAGTAATTTATTCATCTCATCCTCATTACTCTTATTTAAATTTTCTTTTAACTGCTTGCTAAATTTCTGCATCATCTGCTCTTGCCGCTGTTGTTTCTTCAAAAAATCTTTTACTTGATTTTTATCATTAAAACTTAACTGCTTTTTCTCTTTCTGGCCTTGATTTATTTCTTTTAAAGCTTCCTTCTGTTCTTTAAACTTCTCTAAAGATTTATCTAGATTATTAATAATGTTTTGTTGAGAATCCAACTCCTTGTCTTTCAGTAAATTATCATCCAACAACAGTGAATTAAACACCTGACTTTTAGTCGTTTTACCCCTATGTACCCCGTCATTATCCGTTACCTGAAAATAAAAACTATAATTCGTATTTTCCTCTAATTGCAATCCTGTTGGGAAAGTGTAATAAAATTGATTGAAATTAGTATCTGGCTGACCTAAATCAATGACTTGACGTTTATCTGGTGTCCTCTCATTGTAACAAACCAGCTGTACTGATGTAACCAAATAATCATCAGATGCTTCCCCAAGGTAATAGGAGACGTTAGGATTTAATGAATCTAACACCTGCTTGACCTTAATTCTAGGATAAGCATCCTTAATAACTTTGAACTGATATCCTAACGTTTCATAATCAGAAACAAAGCTATTCGATGTATTAATTTCATAGGGCATACTTGCAAATACCCTTTTCGATAATTTAAAATCTCCCTCACTATTATTGAAATTCAAAACCGTGTCATTCAACTGTAACTTTACACTCTCAGTCGCTGCTGTGCTAATCATCCAGGTGACCTTAGTCCCTTCAGGGAAAGTAGCATTACCTGTACCCTTAACAATTTGTTGGTTCAATTTGGTATATGAAGGAAACTCAAGTAACAACTCAAAATTTTGTATGGCAGGCGTTTTAAGTGCTTCTAAATGATACACTTGTGAATAAACATCGTTAGCCATAAACCTAAAATCAGTAGAAACCAACGGTGGTAAAAAGGTATATTGATAACTCCCATTCACCTCTTGCAGCAATCGATTTTCACCATCTATCACCATAAAAACTTGCTCAGGTCGCACCTTACCGTCAGTAGTTACCTCAATGGTAACCGCTTTTGAATCTAACACCTTAAGATCAGAGGACAGCAAACGAAAACTAAAAGGTGCAGGAGGCTCATAGGCAACGTCATAATTTACCACTCTATTATACGAACCAAAAAACTCATTCATGTTGCCGCTAAACCATATCAAAGCGAAAACCAATACAGGAAATACCAAATATTTAGCATACTTTAAACTGTCACTAAAGTCAATAGCCTTAGTAAAGGGAATTGGATGTAAATCATTTGATCGCTGCTCTATGCTCGCTACAAGCAGTTCAGATTGCGAAGTGCTTTCAGCTAAATGCAATAAATTGAGCAGTTTATCATCAACATCAGGAAAATGTTTACCAATTAAAACAGATGCTTCGGTATTACTAATACCTCGCTTAATTTGAAATAAATAAAACAACGGGCTCAGAATATAACGAAATAACAAAAAGAGTGCAACACCAACAAAAAGCACTAACAGTACCAGCCTTCCGGTTGAACTCAACCATAAAAAATACTCAACAGCCAAGACGACCAAAAAAAATAACAAGCCTAAAGCCAAGAACAGCAATACGCCCTTAAGCAACATATTTGTGTAATACTTCTTAGTAAACTGACTTAATTTATGGAGTATATTATCGTAACTATTCACAGTATATAAGATTTAAGAGCAAGATACTTGAAATCGCAACTCATAAGCTCAAATTGATGTTAAAAGTGGATTTATCATCCTTTTAAGACGTTAAAAACTGAACAGTAATATGCTACAAACAGCTATAATAACCTCTAAACGTTATTAAAAAAATCAATTCAAAATTACGGATTTAAATAAAACACCAGATTTCAGCGAAAATCAATCATAAAACTACCTCATCACAAGCTATTGATACCAAAATGAATGTCCAAATCGAAAAACAGCGGCAAAATTATAACGAACGCCATCATCTGCTAAAAACAAAACGCCGTCATTCAAAATTTATTTAACCCTACAAGAGAATGCTCAAAATAACAAAACCATCTTATAAAACCACATTTTTCCGTTAAACCAAATTTTGATAAAAACAATATACCAAACGCTTATAAATTGAAACTCCTTCGGTAACCCAATGAGAACACTATGTTTCATATCTTTGCCACATAAAATTGAAACTTATGAGTAAGAAAGTACGTGTTCGTTTTGCCCCTAGCCCTACTGGAGCACTACACATTGGCGGTGTTCGTACCGCCCTATTTAATTATCTTTTCGCTAAAAAACACCAAGGAGATTTTATTCTTAGAATAGAAGATACCGATCAAACAAGATATGTTGAAGGTGCAGAACAATATATTATAGACACACTTAATTGGTGTGGTATTCCCTATGATGAAGGCATTGGCAAAGAAGGCAAATTTGGACCGTACAGGCAAAGTGAACGTAAAGCCTTATATAAACAATATGCCGATGAACTAATTGCAAAGGGTAAAGCTTATTACGCTTTCGATACCGCTGAAGCCCTAGCCCAGCATCGTAAAGACCATGAAAGCAAAGGCAAAACCTTTATTTATAACTGGCATAACCGGCTAAAACTAACCAACTCACTTTCGCTCTCACCAGCAGAAACACAAGCAAAGCTTGCTGCTAATGAAGCCTATGTGATACGTTTCAAATCTCCTCAAGATACGCACCTAGAACTAAACGACATCATTAGAGGCACCATCAAAATAGACACGAACGTATTGGATGATAAAGTGCTATTTAAAAGTGACGGCATGCCAACATATCACCTTGCCAATATAGTAGATGATCATTTAATGGAAATAAGTCATGTTATTCGCGGTGAAGAATGGCTACCCTCTTTAGCCTTACACCAATTATTATATGATGCCTTTGAATGGAATGCGCCCCAATTTGCCCATTTACCATTGATTATGAAACCTGTTGGAAAAGGCAAACTAAGCAAAAGAGATGGAGATAAATTAGGATTTCCTGTATTTCCATTATCATGGAAAGACTCCATTGGCTACCGAGAAAAAGGTTATTTTCCTGAGGCCGTTGTTAATTTTTTAGCCTTACTAGGATGGAACCCAGGAACAGAACAAGAAATATTTGATATGCAGGGCTTAATTAATGCCTTTAGCCTAGAGCGTGTAAACAAGTCTGGTGCAAGATTTGATCCAGATAAAACCAAATGGTATAATCAATACTATTTACAGCAACAATCCAATGCTGATTTAGTATCCCTATTTAAACCAATACTTGAAGAGAACCTAACATCAGACCATACTTTTTCAGATGAACAGCTCAAAGAAATTGTTTCACTAATTAAAGAGCGTGCCACTTTTGTACATGATTTTTGGTCACTTTCAGATTATTTTTTTGTTACCCCAAGTACCTACAATGAAAAAGCAACCAGAAAACAATGGAAAGAAGAAACTCCTAACATATTAAACCAATTAGTATCGTTATTAGAGGGCATAACAGACTTCTCTTCACAAAATGTAGAAACTACTGTAAAAACATGGATTACGGAACAAGAACTCTCTTTTGGAAAAGTGATGCCCCCACTTCGTTTGGTCATTGTTGGTGACATGAAAGGACCGCATATTTTTGATATTCTAAGCATGATAGGAAAAGAAGAAAGCATTAAAAGAATTAAAAAAGCTATTGAAATATTGTAACAATTTGATAACAAAACATACAAATATCATAAACTCTTACTATCTTCAATAACTAATAATTTAAACTAAACTATTATGGGAAGCTTCTTATTAATACCTATTATCTTCTTTGGTCTTATCATTCTTTTTTCGTCCTTCTTTATTGTTAAGCAACAAACAGCTGTAATCATAGAGCGTTTTGGTAAATTTCACAGTATACGCAACTCGGGACTTCATATGAAAGTTCCACTAATTGACCGTATTGCTGCCAAGGTTGGTCTAAAAATACAGCAATTAGATGTAATTGTTGAAACGAAAACGTTGGATGATGTATTCACCAAATTAAAAGTATCCGTCCAATACGTGGTATTAAAAGACAAAGTGTATGATGCCTTTTACAAATTAGAATACCCACACGACCAAATCACTTCTTATGTATTTGATGTTGTTAGAGCTGAAGTTCCTAAAATGAAACTAGATGATGTTTTTGTTAAAAAAGATGACATTGCCATTGCGGTAAAAGCAGAATTACAAGAAGCCATGATTAATTATGGTTTTGATATTATTAAAACTTTAGTAACTGATATTGACCCAGATGCACAAGTGAAAGAGGCAATGAACCGTATAAACGCTTCAGAAAGAGAAAAAATAGCGGCTCAATTTGAAGGTGATGCTGCCCGTATTTTAATTGTTGAAAAAGCAAAAGCAGAAGCCGAAAGTAAACGACTTCAAGGTCAAGGTATCGCAGACCAGCGTAGAGAAATTGCACGAGGTTTAGAAGAATCTGTTGAAGTACTAAATAAGGTAGGTATAAATTCGCAAGAAGCTTCAGCATTAATTGTTGTTACCCAACATTATGACACGTTACAGTCAATTGGTGAGGCTACGAATGCTAATCTAATTCTTTTACCCAACTCACCACAAGCTGGAAGTGATATGTTGAATAATATGGTAGCTTCTTTTACAGCAAGTAATATGATTGGAGAAACGATGAAGAAAACTAACGAAAAAATTAGTAAAGGATAATAACTATATGCTACTACAACACATAGTTGTACAACAGCTAAAAAAAAGTGGATTTGCGCTAATGCACAAATCCACTTTTTTTTCACCCTTGTTTTGTTCTAAATTATAGAAAAATCAATTGAGGTAGTTTGTCAAATGAATGAGCTATTTTAATTTTCCATTTTTACAGCTCATTACAAGCTGTTGCTGTTTACATAGTTCTCAATTACATCTCATTTATAATAACAAACCAAATACCGGTTAAAAATACCCGCATTCAGCTATTTTCATCATATAGTCCCATTTACCGACCTATTAAAAGAAAGCTATAAAATACTATTGCCAAAACTAAAAAACACCTTAAACACCAGCTATGGGCTTCGTTTTTAATAGAAAATACCGATTGATATATTGTTTAAAATAGATAAGTCTTATGTATCTGCCAATCTGTTTTACACCATGAAAATTTAACACTATCTTCAAAAAAAAGAGGCTCCTAAATAGAACCTCTTTTTTGTAATTTTTATATTGACATCATTTTGCTCGTTATTAGCCAAAATGAAAAGTTGTCTTAATTCTTTTGTTCAATTTTAGCCCAAGAATCTCGTAAACCAACGGTTCTATTAAAAATTAACTTTTCGGGTGTAGTATCCGTATCAACACAAAAATAACCCATTCGTTGAAACTGTACTTGATCACCAATTTTGGCCGTTTTTAAACTTGGTTCAAGATAACCTGTAATCACTTCCAAAGAATCCGGATTTATAAAATCCATAAAATCCTTGTCTTTATGCGTATCTGGACTTTCATCAGTAAATAAACGATCATACAGTCTTACCTCGGCTGTAATAGCATGTTTTATAGAAACCCAATGCAAGGTTCCCTTTACCTTTCGTAAGCTCTCTTCTGTACCGCTGCCGCTTTTACTTTTAGGATCATAGGTACATTGTACCTCCGTAATATTCCCATCAGTATCTTTTGTACAGCTCTCAGCCTTAATGATATAACCATTTTTCAAGCGTACTTCATGGCCTAACTTCAATCTAAAAAATTTCTTGTTTGCTGCTTCTCTAAAATCAGCCTTTTCAATGTACAATTCCCTAGAAAAAGGGACTTCTCTATTCCCAGCACCCTCATCTCCCGGGTTATTTTCGGCGGTAATCCACTCCTCTTTGTCCTCAGGATAATTAGTAATAACCACCTTTAATGGGTCTAAAACGCCCATAACTCTAGGAGCTATTTTATTTAAATGATCTCGTACTTGAAACTCTAACAAAGAAACATCTATCAAATTATCTCGCTTTGCAATTCCAATGGTATCAGCAAAATTTCTGATAGACTCCGGAGAATAACCTCTTCTACGTAGGCCTGAAATTGTAGGCATACGGGGATCATCCCAACCGGTAACCACCCCTTCAGCAACAAGCTTTGCTAACTTTCTTTTACTTACAACGGTGTGACTTAGGTTTCTTCGAGCAAATTCACGTTGTTTTGGTCGTATCTTGTTTTGATCAACAACTTGATCTAAAAACCAATCATACAACTCCCTGTGCATAGCAAATTCTAAAGTACACAACGAGTGTGAAACTTGCTCTATATAATCGCTTTCACCATGGGTCCAATCATACATAGGATAAATACACCAATCGGTATTTGTTCTATGGTGCGCCTTATGAAGTACTCGATACATAATAGGGTCACGCATCAACATGTTTGATGATGTCATATCAATTTTAGCACGCAATACATGTTGGCCCTCTTCAAAATCACCAGCTTTCATGGCTTCAAATAAGCTCAAATTTTCTTCAACAGAACGATTTCTATACGGACTTTCAGTCCCAGGCTCAGTAGGTGTTCCTTTTTGATTAGCCATTTCTTCAGAAGTTTGGCTATCAACATACGCCTTGCCAGCTTTAATAAGCGCCACTGCCCAATCATATAATTGTTGAAAATAATCAGAAGCATACCGTTCGGTATCCCATTTGTAACCTAACCATTCTACATCCCTTTTTATAGCATCAACAAATTCTTGTTCCTCCTTAGCGGGATTCGTATCATCAAATCTCAGATTAACGGGTGCATTATAACGTAGCCCTAAACCAAAATTCAAACATATTGAACTAGCATGACCAATATGTAAATATCCATTTGGTTCAGGAGGAAAACGAAAACGCAGTGCCTCATTAGAAAAGCCATTTTTCAAATCCTCTTCGATGATGTGCTCAATAAAATTCAAAGGTCTTTCCGTATCGTTCATAAGGTTATTTTTCGAACCGCAAAGGTAGCAAAATTGCCTTAATAAGGCTTATTAAAAAAGTTTCAGTATACAAATTCAACCATTTCACAACAACTTTGGTAAAACCCACAACATTAAATTTAAATAGCATGCATTTCATCGGATATTTACAACTGAACACTACACGGTAACGAAAAAATCAGTCTGTAAAAGCCTGAAAACTAGAATTACAAACCCTTATTTAGTCCCGATATTACTACATCACTTAAACGATGATGATAGTGCCTAACCGACAAATTATGAAACCAAAACTCTTGATGACATATCGACTACTAGTACTAGCCCTTCTGCTAGTATCTACACAGCTGACTGCTCAAATAGCGATGAAACCACCCATTCCACCAGGAGGAACCTCGGCATATACAAAAATATGTGCAGGCATAGATTCCGGTTCTGGAGCGTTCAATTCCTATGAAATGACCTTATCATGGGCAGGAGCAGCTACAGCCGATCCTGATAATGTATTTATCTTAGAACTATCAGATGCCAATGGTGATTTTACGTCTCCAATAGAACTTGCACGGGTAACCGATCAAAATAACAACACTTCTAAATCGTTTAATGTAACCTTTAGTATCCCTACTAATATAAGTGGAAGCGCTTTTAAATTTAGAGCACGTAGTACAAAGAATAGCACGCAAGCCATATCTACTGCTTCTTATCCTATATATTACGTAACTGAAGACACTAATTTAAACATCAGTGTTCTTGGCGATGGTGTGCCTCCAAACAATATATGTAGTTCAGGCCCTGTAAACTTGCAGGTAGATAATATTGCCAACCCTGAATCATATCAATATCAATGGTATCGTGGAGGGACTTTACTTTCAGAAACTGGTCCTGTTTTAAATGTTACCACTAGCGGAGTTTATCAAGCTCTCATTGATTATGGTGAATGTACTTTTAATGCAAGTACCGACTCTAACTACGTAACGGTAACTATTGGTGCCACTGGATCAGGAGTAGCAATTGCATCCCCAAGCCGAACTGCCCTATGCGCAGGACAAACCGAAACATTAACAGTAGAAATTCCAAACAACGCAGCAAACTATAATTGGTACAAAGATGATGTCATCATCTCAGGAGCTGTAGGTACTTCATATACCATTGATGCAAGCATCGTAGGTTTTGAAGGAAACTACAGTGTAACCAAATCAGGAAGCGGAATTTGTACCGAACGGTCTCCAGCAATTACAATCACTAATGCAGCTAATTTCACGGTTGATAGCAACAACCCTGCTACAATAGCGATATTACCATCAAAACCTCAAACGCTGAGCGTTACTACTGATGCGAGCTCCCCTACTTACCAATGGTATCGAAATGGTACTACTATAGGTACAAACTCTAATTCATTAAGTGTAACAACAAGTGGTACCTACTATTGCGCTGTTACCGCTTCATCGGGCTGTGCTGCTACCATAAACTCGCAAGAAACTGTGGTGATGAGTCCTGCTTCATTTGAAATAATATGTGATTATGACAGTACGTATACGCCCTGTGAAAGCACCGCTATAACACTAGAAGTAAACACAATAAATGCAATAAATGCAGACGGAACTAAAACAGATGTTACCGCTGACTTAGAAACATCATTTAACTATCAATGGCAAAAAAATGATACCGATATCACTGGTGCCACAGGCCAAAGTATCAACATTGATAATGCTGCAAATAATGGTGACTACCATGTTATTGCCAGTATTGATGGTTATACCGCAAACTCCAATGGGTTACAAGTACAATTATTAAGCACAGAAACAATAACGATAAATAGTACCAGTACCATCTACTGCGATTCAGATGATGAAATTACGTTAAGCACTACATCAGACTTAACACATCATAGCTTTGGATGGATAAAAGATGGGGAAACAATCAATAACACTACTCCAGAATTAACCATAAGTCAAGCAGGTACCTATCAGTTAGTTGTAAATAAAGGCGGTTGTCTATTACGTTCTAATGAACTTGTTATTGCTGATCTTGATGCTAGCCTTATTACCTTTGATGTGGACGGTGATCTTATTTTTAAAGAAGGCACTTCAAAAACTGTCACTGCAAGTGGAGGAACTGCTTATGAATGGTATGATGAAAACAACAACAATCTTGGTAACGATAATACTATTACTATTAGTGAAGAAGGCACATATACCCTAATTGCCAACATTGATAACTGTCGTGTTACCAAACAACTAAAAGCCTTTTACAAAGATTTATTTAATGTACCCAATGTTATTACACCGAATGGAGATGGTGTAAATGACCTATGGGTGATTCCTAATACATACTCAAATAAGGCTGACATTAGCGTTATCATTTATAATGACCAAGGACTTGAAATGCTTAATGATGCTAGTTATCAAAATAACTGGCCACAATCATCGTTATCATTTCCACAGCAAAACATGATATTTTATTATATCATAAAAAATCCCTCTGAAATACTCAAACAAGGAACCATAACCGTTATTCGTTAAATATTCATCATGAAGCTAAGAAATACATTCCTATTATCCCTTATGGCTATCATGTCGTTGACTACTATTCAATCGCAAGAAGATGATCCCATATTACCCTATAAAGTAGCACCTCAAAATTTGTTAAAATTTAACCGATTTTTAATTAACCCTACTTTTTCAACCGTACAAGAAGACAATTCGTACATTAACATATTACACAGAAACCAATCGGTATCATTTAAAAATAATAACCAAACATATTTCTTAAGCTATAGTGGTCGTATGGGCGATAAAACTGGTTTGGGCTTAAGTTTATATACCCAAAAAGTGGGTGCGGTATCAAATGTTGGTGTACTTGCAAACTACGCATACGGCATTAAACTAAGCGATAAAAGTAATTTCACTTTTGGAACAAATATCGCCTATTACAACACGGGCTTAAACCGTAATGATTTAGATCCTGTAAACCAAGTTGATAATGCGTTGACAGGTACAGAAGATAGTAATGTTTTTTCATTTCAGCCAGGTTTCAACCTATCTTATGGTTCTTTTGATTTTGGTGTATTTGCTGAAAACCTGTTTGACTATAACATGAAAACCAGTAAAATGCTTACCGATTTTAAGGATAAAACATATGCCGCGCATTTACAGTATACTTATCGGTTTAAAAAAGAAAGTGGCCTACTTGAAAGTGCGCGTCTCATGCCATTAATGCGTGCTCGTATGAATGCACAAAATGGTGGAGTAGGTGAAACTAATGCTGTTACTTTAGGCGGTAGCTTAATTCTTGATCTTCCAAAATTAGGATGGATTCAAGGCGGTTATGATTCTTTTTATGGTGCATCGGCAGGTGCTGGTTTTAATTTGAGTAAAAGGCTATCTATTGGCTATACAATGGAGAAAGGTTTTGGAACCGAATTAAACAACCTAGGTATTACACACGAAATTTCCTTTGCCTATTCTTTTACACCAAACCTTACCGATGATAGGGTTATGCTAGAACTTCCAGAAGACGAAGAAGTGGCACAAAATCAACCTGAAAAAGAAGCAAAACCCGCAACTAGTGATGAACTAGCTGCACTTAAGAAAAAACTAGCAGAAAACGAAGAAGTACTAGCCGAACTAATGTTTCGTCAAGACTCTTTAGAGGCTAATCGTCAAAAAGATTTAGAACGTCGTTTTGAGATGGTAATGCGGATGGTTCGTAATGAAACCAATGGAAATAGACCTGATCTTGAAAAAAGAGCCAAAGAACTGTTCTTAAACGATCAAAATACACAAACTGCTAGCACAAGTTCCTCATCAAACTACACAAACTCTGCTACCCAAGATAATGCTGCTACAAAAACATCAAATCTAGTAGCAAGAAACAATATAGCTCAAGACAAAACAAAAGCTAGCTATGACAAATCGGATACTGGGTTAGAAGATATTAGAAGCAAAAAATTCAAAAACCTAGAAGGTGTTTCTGAAGGTTACTATATCGTAGCTAATATATACAAAGGCGAAAAGTATATGCAAAAATTTATGAACCTACTCAATAATAAAGGTTTCGCTTCAAACTATATCGAAAACCCTGATACTGGTTTAAAATACGTATACCTAGAGCGCTATGATACTTGGGATGCAGCTGCAGAAGCATACAAAACCAATCTAGGTGGTGACTATACAGGGCCTATGTGGATTATGAATATTGATAATCGCTACACCAATAAAACGTATGAAAAAAATGTAGACAAACTAACCGAAAAATCAACAAAGTATGCTGTAAATAGCGCACAGAAAAATGCCATACCACGAGACAGAGTACCCGCTACGGTACCTAACCCTAAAGCCTACAATTTAGATGGTGTAGCACAAGGTTTTTACATTATTGCTAATGTATTTGCAAACCCAAACAACGCCAAAAAATTTGTAAAACTTTTAAACTCTTATGGCCTTAATGCGAGTTACTTTATAAACCCAAAAAATAACTGGAGATACGTGTATTTAAAAAAGCACGAATCTTGGAGCAATGCACTCATTTCTTATTATTCAAAACTTAACAATGCGTATGACGACAAAATGTGGATCATGCGTGTTAAATCAAACCTACTGTCATAAATGATACGAACATTCATCACAAAAATTCTTGTACATGCCCTATTCCTAATTGGTTTTTTAGGCTATACAAAAGAGGCTAAACATATTGATATTACTGGTGCAGATCACCGTAAAAATGAGCTTACTGTTACAGCGAATCATACCAAACACCTAGCTGAAACAACTTCGGCCAAGGACACAACAAATAACAATCAACCAACTGGTCTTGTATTTGACGAGGCAAGCTATGTAAATAGCTTACCTATTGACGGAGTAGATCAGGGATTTTACATTATTGCCAATGTTTTTTCAAATCCTGATAACGCCAAAAAGTTTGTCAAACTACTAAACGCCAATGGGCTTAATGCAAGTTATTTCACAAACCCCAACAATAAGTGGCTATATGTGTATTTAAAAAAACACATATCATGGAACAATGCCCTCATATCGTATTACACAAAAATAAACGATTCCTATACTGATACAATGTGGATTATGCGTATAAAACCGGACGCAATTCCATAATAAAAATAAACCTATTCTATTGTCCTAAATACAACCAAACCCCCAAACCAATTGTCCTAAATGATACCAATGTTTACCAAAAAAACCCTCGTACTCGCTATATTTTTAGTGGGAATTTTAGGCTATTCACAAGAATATAAGTCTTTTGAAGTTCGTTATCAAGACAACATCAAAGGAGATCTTACTTTTATATCAAACCAAATATTAAACCGTGATGGAGGCACTGCAACTACCAAGCCTGAAAATGCCTATAACAACCTAAATAAAAATAATAACTATTGGAGTGCAGGTAATCGCAACCACGAAACTGGGGGGTATTACAACTTTAATGACTACAAAAACATGCGTTATATTGATGTGGATAGCGACCCATCAACCTTTAATTCAAGCACCACCACACTTACTTTTCCTAATGTAAATTGTAATAAAATTAGATATGCAGGTCTGTATTGGTCAGCTACCTATCCTCGTGATAATACTAGTGACCCTGTAAATACTCCAAGACAACACCCCATTAACAAAGTAAAACTAAAGGTACCCGGTGGATCTTATGTTACTGTAACTGCAGATGAAATTCTATATGATGGACTTACAAACAATGCTTTAAAAAATAATGCCCCTTATGCTGCTTATGCTGATATTACATCATTACTTACAGCCCTTGAAAACCCAACTGGTGATTACACGGTAGCTAATATTCCTGTTGCGCAAGGTAAAGGATATGACCTAAATACGGGTAAGAGCTATATGTATGGAGGATCAGCAGGTGGCTGGACCTTAGTTGTTGTTTACGAAAACCCAACATTATCAGGTAAACTTATCACCACTTTTGATGGTTTTGCTAGAGTAGCCAATGGCGCTACTACCAATATTAATTATGACGGATTTACCACTATTCCTCTGGGTCAAGTAAATGCTGAAATAGGAGCCGCAACCCTAGAAGGAGATTTTAAAATTACTGGGGATCAAATGCGAATTCGTGCTTCAAGTAAGCCTTCATTTACCACAATGAGCAACAGTAAAAATCCTGCTAATAATTTTTTCAATAGTAATATTACCCTTGACGGTAATTTATTACCAGGAAGAACGCCAAGCAGTTCAAATACACTGGGTTATGATACCGATATTTTCACCTTAAACAACTTTTCTAACTCTGTTTTACCCAACAATGAAACAGCAGCTACTTTTCAATTTAGAACCAATAGAGATAGCTACTATCCTTTTTTTAATTCATTCAATATAGAAATTATAGAACCCAATATTGTTTTAGAAAAAAAAGTGCAAAACATTGCAGGTGAAGATATTTCAGGTCAGGGTGTTAACCTCGGTCAAACCCTTGACTACGTGTTATCATTTCAAAACATTGGTAATGATGATGGTGCAAAATATACCATAAAAGATATACTACCTAAGAATGTAATTTTAGATGAGTCGAGCCTTGTACTTCCTCCAGGTGTCACCTATACCTATGACGCTGCAACGAGAACTGTTTTATTTCAAATACCCGACCGTCTTATTGAAAAAGGAGATCCTTTTTCATCAATTCGCATGCGCGTTAATGTTGCAGAAAACTGCTATAATTTTGTTGATGCATGTAGCGATCAAATAAAAAACATTGCATATTCTACCTATCAAGGTAAAGTAAACGATAATCAAATTACCGATGACCCAAGTGTAACTGACTTTGATGACTGTGGTTTTATAACTCCTGGTACAACCAATTTTTTACTAGATGATATAAACGGTTGTAGTTTTAATAGAAACGTTCAGCTTTGTGGTCAAAATGTACTCTTAGATGCTGGAGATAACTTTGACTCTTACGTTTGGGTAAAAGATGAAAATGGAAATAACCAAATAGATGCTGCAGATACCGTACTAAACGATGGAGATTCTGATAACGACCCCAGTACAATATTAGTTAATGAAGTAGGCACATATATTGTAGATAAACGAATTGGTGCACCTTGTCAAGGGGCTCAAGAAATTTTAGTTGTTGAGCGCTTTGGTGCCGATCATTCAAACCCTATTGTTGATTGGTTTAACGCTGTAAATAGTGATGACAACACCGCTAATGATGTTCCTGGTGAAATTGTGCTGTGTTCTGTTGACGGTGACCATTTACCACGAATTTTTCTATGTGGAAGCAATGATTCTCAAAACATTCAAACTAATATTACGGATGCTGAGAGTATTGTTTGGGAAAAACTTGACGAAACCAGCTGTACGGCTGCTCCCGACGATTGTGCTAATAAAAATGCCAGCTGTACTTGGAATCAGGTAAACTCAGGTAGTAACTATGTTGCAACTACTGCTGGAAAATATCGGGTTATTATCAATTACCAAAATGGCTGTTTTACACGATTCTATTTTGATGTATTTCAAAACCTACTAGACATTCAATACAACACAAGAGATATCATTTGTACTACGAACGGTAGAATAAATATTACCAACTTGGGTAGTAACTATGGTTTTCAGCTTGTTGACATTACCAATAATGCCATTTTAGTACCTTTTAGTGCACAAAACGGTCCTGATTTTACCATCTCTACGAATGGTCAATATAAGGTTGATGTGGTTCAATTAGATGATGATGGCAACCCTATAGAAGGTGCATGTATTTTCAGTACTGCTCCTATTGGTATTCGAGAGCGTGATTTTCAAGTTGATATTGACACCACCCCCTCAAACTGTAATGCACAAGGCACCATCAAAATTGATATTTTAAATGTTGAACCCAATTACACCTATATCTTAAAACAAGCTGATGGTACTTTAATTGATGACGAAACTGCACAAACAAATAACACCCATACTTTTCATGTAAATGCAGGCGACTATATTATTGAAGTTAGCACCGCTGATGGCTGTACCAATACACAAAATGTTAGTGTTACCAATATACCAGACCCTACTATTGCAGCCCTATTAACTAAAAATATTGGATGCTCAGCAGGTATGATTACCGTTACCGCAGCCAATGGCTTTCCAAACCCCGACTATGGTTTTGCCATTTGGAGTAAAAATGGAACTAACTTATACCCGGCTATTACTGATATTCCTGGAGACGCCTATCAAGTAGAAAATGTGTTCAACTTTGGATGGAGGGATACAGATAACGATGATGAAGATGAATATTTCCCTGGAGAAGAAGGTACGTATACCTTTGTAGTTGTCGATGCTAACGGCTGTTATGCATTTTCCAATCCAGTAACCATCGCTGATAATGCAGCCATGACCGTTACCGTTTCTGATGATAGTCCTGTCAGCTGTAATGGAAGCTCTGATGCAGCAATTACCATTGTTACTTCAGGAGGAGTAGGCCCCTTTACTTACAGTATTGACGGCGGCGCTACCACACAAACTACCGCAACTTTTGTAGGTCTTGATGCGGGTACCTACCCTATTCAAGTGACAGATAGCTCAGGCTGTACAGTTGAACAAACCCATGAAATTGTAGAATCGCCACCCTTATCAGCTTCTGCAGGCGTTTCTAAAGATGCAAGTTGCGATACTAATGGTGCTCAAGTGAGGGTTACTAATGTAAATGGTGGCAGTACTCCTTATCAATATAGTTTTGACGGAGGTAACAGCTATGGTACATCTTCAACAGCAATTTTATCACCTGGTACCTACACCGTAATTGTAAAAGATGGTACAGGTTGTGCCCTTCCAATGGAGGTAACTGTAGAAGAAAAACCCACAGCACCAAACATTACCCTCGACCCAAACTATAATTGTGATGGTACTGCAAATGTTACCATAAATACAGATAACAATACCTACAACTATACCTATGAGATAAACGGAGTTCCTAACAGCCCTGACTCGTCAAATAATACATTTACTAATCTAGCATCTGGCACTTATACCTTTAGAACTAACTATATCTCTACAACTCCACCAACACCAAGTTTATTACTTAAAGAAGATTTTGGTTATGGTCTTACTGTTGAAAATGAAAACACCACCGGATATTATTATGAAAATCAACTAGATAGTACTACACCCAGTGGTGCTCCTATAGATAACGGCCCTTACATAAATGACTATGAATATGCAGTAACGAGTAGCATTGAAATGCCTTTTTCTTCATGGTATAATCCCGTAGACCATACCTCGGGTGATAGAGCTACAAAAGGACGGTATCTTGTTATTAATATTGGAGAACCTCAGGTTGGACAAGTTATTTACAAAAAGCCCATCAACGATATTATCCCCAACCAACCTTTAAAAGTTTCATTATGGTTAACAAACCTTATTCGTTCAGGAAATTACACTGCACCAAATCTTAAAATTGAGCTTAGACACCCCGTTTCAAATACTTTAATTGCTTCAGCAAGTACTGGCGTTGTTCCAGAAAACTCGAAGTGGAATGCATACGAACTTTCTTTAAACCCTGGTGTTAATACTAGTTTGAACCTTGTTATTGTTACCCAAGAAAGAAAAGAACGTGGCAACGATGTCGCCATCGATGACATTAGCGTATACCAAACTCCTGAAATATGCGCTCAGTCAGTAGAAAACACCTATACTGTTATTGATGGTAAAGCATTTGCAGCAAACTATATCAGTTCAACAAACGTAAGTTGTAATGGTTTAAGTGATGGCACTATTACATTTGAAGTTGTAAATTTTGATGCAACAGCAGGTTTTGAATATTCTACTGATGGTGGTACAACATACACCAGTACCACAACGTCTCCTGTAACAACTCCAGCTATCTATAATGCAGGAAGTCATACAATACAAATTCGTAAAGCTGATGACACCAGCTGCACCACTACCGTAACTAGCACAATATCACAACCTGCCACTCTAGTTGCTAACGCTAGCATTACCACTCCTTTAAACTGTACTAACGGAGGTGCTACCATTACCGCTACAGCAACAGGAGGAATACCAAGCTATAGTTATCAATTAGAAGACAGTTCTGGTACGGCTATACCAACTTATGACTTTGCCACAAATGGCACTAATACCGTATTTACTGGTTTAGCTCCAGGAAATTATATTGTACGTGTGCGTGACAATAATTCATGTGAAGATCCAATAGATACCGCTTTAACAGTTACACCAAACAAACTTGTTGAATTTACTACAACCCAAACAGAATGTTATACTGGTGACAATGATGCTTCAATAGTAGTAAATGTTACCAAAGGAAATGGTAATTATACGTTTAGCATTGATGGTCAACCATGGGTAACACCGTCTCCTGCAACAGCGACAACATATACATTTAGTAATTTAGCTAGTGGCACTTATACCATCAACGTTAGTGATGGTTCTAATTGTACCGGAACCGCTCAAAGCGTCACCATTAACCAAGAATTAACGGTTTCAGCATCAGCACCGCACATAGCAACCTGTGCAACCTCAACCCAAATAACGATAAATGCCACTGGTGGTGATGGCGATTATGTGTATGCTGTAGTACCTACTGGAAGTACAGTAACTGACAGTGATTTTAGTACAACAAACCCTGTTAGCGTTTCTAGTGGAGGTGACTATGATGTGTATGTACGTGATAATAATGGTTTTGAATGTGTTCAACCAGTTCCTGCAAATCCTGATATATCTGCTCAAATACAAGCGCATGGTTTTTCATGTAGTATTGTTGATGATATGGATATAGGAGCAACGATACCAGCTGACAAAATACGATACCGTAGATTTAATAAACCTATTGAACCAAATTCAGACAAAACTACCGCCGCTGTTTGGTGTCCTACCAAAGATTTACCCAATAATAATATTACGGCAGATGAAACAGCATTGCTTAACGCCTTTCATAATAAGCCTTCAAGTCATATTTCAAGTGTTGGAGGAATAGAATATACATTTTGGTTACCACCAGGAGACTATAATCTGTGTGGGGGTTGGGATGATGGGTACACCATATCCTATTCCACAACAGGAAATCAAAAAGATATGGTATTGGTGAATACAGAACGATGGCCTGGTTCGACAACCATAGCTCCTACTAAATTTTCGTTACAAGAAATAACCTTAATTCAAATAAGAACGTCAGACTTAAATAATTACTGGCAAACAACAGATTACATAGGTATTTCAGCTGGGTCAAACCCTTGCAGACCGGGTGCAAAATTTTCTGATATTCTCGCAGAAAGTTGTGATTTAGAAAATGATAGCTATTGTACCGATGTATACACGGTTACCGTAGTAAAAGATGCCCCTATAATGTACACGGTCACTCCCACCGATGTAAGCTGTTTTGAAAGTGCTAATGGTGCTATTGCCATAAACGTTAATTCAGGAGGTCAAGCACCCTTTGAATATAGTATTGATAATGGAAGTACCTATCAGATAAATCCTAATTTTCAAAACTTATCTAATGGTTCATATACGGTTAACGTTAAAGATGCAAATGGTTGTGAAGGAACCGCTAAAAATGTAACCATTAATCAACCTAACGCAATAAAAGCATTTGCTGCTGTTTCAAAATTAGTTGACTGTCAAACAAATGGTAATGCCGAAGTACATATTACAAATGCCTCAGGTGGTGTATTGCCTTATCAATATAGCTTTGATAACGGATTAAGCTATGGCTCATCTGCTAAGGGTTATGTATCACAAGGCGACCATACTTTGATTATAAGAGATGCCAACCTATGTACTTTTGAAATGAATGTACATATAGATGCTCCTCTTACTCGACCTAATTTTGACGCTAATGTTACCTATGATTGTACTGGTGAGGGTACTGTAACAGTTAGCAATGACAACACTGATTATAACTACACCTATGCATTAGATGGTACAGCAAATACGCCCAATACCTCCAATATTTTTACTAATATTCCCAACGGAACACATACTGTTACAGTCAATTATGTAGATGCTACTCCCCCAGAAAATAGTCTTTTGCTTTCAGAAGATTTTGGTGCAGGTGCAAATACCTCCATTTCAGAGATCGATTCAGGATATATTTATGATTCAACTGCAAGACTTTATGCTGCCAATGTATACAGTGTAACCAATCTTACAAAACACCCCTATTTCTTAAGTCCTAATGATCATACCGGGCAAACAGATGGACGATTTTTAGCCATAAACCTTGGCGCTAATGTAGGTTACAGTATTTATGAAAAAAAGAACGTTGAGGTTGTTCCAAATCAAGATGTTTTAGTTTCCTTGTGGGCCTATAATCTTATACCTGGTAATGGTACCCATTCTAATGACCCAAATATAGCCATTGAACTTACCGACCTTTCTGGCAACGTAATTGCAACAGCCAATACAGGGCTTATTTCAAGAAGCAAGAATCGTGATGATTGGAAAAATTATACGGTTAGCCTTAATCCAGGAGCAAATACCCATCTCAACATTGTCATTCGTTCCTTTTCTCCTACTACAGGGGGTAATGATTTAGCTCTTGATGATCTTGAAGCCTATCAAATACCTGAACAATGCCCTGGAACAGCGTCCTTTGACGTAGTGGTTGAAGACGGTCATGCATTTGATGCCTCAATTACAGCATTTAAAAATCTTGACTGTAACAATGATAACACAGGTACAATTACCATTACAGCAGAAAATTATGGCCCTAGTGGTTATGAGTATAGTATGGATGGTACCACATATGTTGGCCCTTTCACCACATCACAACAAATTACCGGATTAAGTGCTCAAACCTATTCCATTACTGTACGTGATGTAGCTAATCCTATAAGTGGCTGTACAGTAAGTTTAAGCCAAACCTTAACCCAACCCGATGTTATAGTAGCTACAGCAAGTATGACCGATGTATATACCTGTAACAATACTGGTGCTACTATTACCGCCAGTGTTTCCGGTGGTACACCAGGCTATCAATATCAACTTGAAGACAACTCAGGAACAATAATTACCGCATACCAAACAGCTCATATTTTTGCTGCTGTTACTGAAGGAAGCTATATTGTTCGTGTAAAAGATAGTAATAGCTGTACTGACCCTATCGATACTGCAATTACTGTAGTAAAACCAGAAAAACCCGTTTTTAACACCACAGCAACCGCTTGTTATTCTGGTGCAAATGATGGTTCTATTGTAGTAAATGTTACCTCACTACCCGGTAATGGCGGCTTTCAATTTAGAATTAATTCAGGTGCATGGCTTACCCCAACACCAGCAACTGCAACTTCATATACTTTTGATAATCTTGCCAATGGCACATATACTATTGATGTAAAAGATGCCTATGGATGTACCGGAACACAGAAAACAGAGATCATAAATCCACAATTAACAGCTATTGTAAATGCAACCGATATCACTACTTGTAATGATGGTTCTATTACAGTTACTGCTTCTGGTGGAGATGGTGCTTTTGGCTATGCCTTTGTATCAAGTGGAACATCGGTTACAGCAACCGACTTTGGTACGTCAAATACCTACACTATAACTGCTGGTAATGCTGGTAATTATGATGTTTATGTTTGGGATAATAATGCCACCAATCCACATTGTACGTTTATGGAAACCGTAAGCATTGCGCCTGCAACTCCTTTAACATATACTGTTTCATCAACAGACCCGGCCTGCTACAACGGTACCGGTTCTATCAAAGTAACAATTAGCTCAGGTGATAACCCTTACACTATTCAACTTACTGATTTAGATAATGCTGGTGCTTCTAATGAGACAAATACCAATATTTTAGCCACAACAAAAACCTATTATAATTTGGCACCTGGTAATTACACTATAAAAGTTACTGATGCCAATGGTTGTGAGCGTACACAAACACCTATTACCATTAATAATCCTGATGAGTTAACTGCAAACCTCAATCCTATACTTCCAGCAAATTGTAATAGTACCGACCCTATGGATTTTGGATTCCAATTTACGGATTATCCTACTTCATATCCTGCAGGAACTACCATACAATTTAGTGCTGATGGCGGAACAACATGGACAGGTGATAACAGCAACCCCGGTACAAGTGATCAACTTTTAGGCTATGTTTCTGGTACTAGCGTTTATCCATCAATACGTACGTTAATTGGTGGTGTTGAAATTTGTAGAACAAATTTACCACGTTATATTATTCCGTATCCTTTAGATGATTTAGATATTAGTATTTCTACCGTAGTTGTTAATTGCGATGAGCTTCAGGTAACTGTACAAGGTACTGCTGGTGTGCCAGATTACAAATACACCTATACCGATCATCCTTCAAATTTTGATATTACCACAGCAACTTGGACTGCGCCAACGCCAGGAGCTCATACGTGGATAGGGCTAATTCCAGGTCGAACCTATGTTTTTTATGTTCAAGATAGTACAGGTTGTATTCGTCAAAGTACAGTAAACGTAAATGACATTACCACCAATCCATTAGAAATAACATCAACCTACAAACCGTCATGTTCTACTGCCGACAATGCAGAAATTACCTTTACAATTACTGACACTGATGGTATCATTTATGATAAAATGCGTTGGGAGTTTTATGATATAAATACCGGGACTATGATTCGCTCAAATGCGGGTCATCCTAATGCAGTTACAACTTCATCTACTATAACTGTTTCAAACCTATCTCCTGGAGAATATTATATTGTAGTTACCGAAGTAAACACTTCCAGTACAGATGAATGCGTTTCGGGTAGTGAAAATATTTTGATTGAAGAGTTAAACCCAATTACCGCTTCACTAAGCAAATTGAGTGATATTTCTTGTAATGATCCTGGACTAATTTCAGTAAATGGTATCCAAGGCGGTGGCGGTACCTTTAACTTTACTGTTACTGGCCCAGCAGGTTTTACTACCATTACAAATACATCTGATAACCCTATAGCAATACCTGCAAACTCTCCTGCTGGAGACTATGAGGTAAAAGTTACCGATCAATATGGTTGTTATGAAGATGTTGGTACTATTAGCCTTAGTTTAACACCAAATCCTACTATAGATGCTATGGTAGTAAATAATTGTGCTTCACCAAATTCGCTAACAATAACAGCAACAAGCACGGCCTCACAAATATTATATTCTATTGATGGGGGTACTACTTATAACGATAATGGTGGTGTTTTCAATAACCTTGCTGTAGGTACTTATGCTATTTCAATAATTGATAGCAATGGCTGTACCGATACTGATTCAATTGAAATTCATCCTATCTTAGAAGCCAATGCTGCTCTTACAAAGTTGCTAGATTGTTCAACAACACCAGCTGCTCAAATTACTCTTAATGCAACTTCTGGTTCTGGTGATTATGATTATCAAGTTACTAATTCAACAGGCACGGTAGTGACCAGAACAAGTTTGCCAAGTAGCCCATACGTTTATAATGCAACTACAGCTGACGATTATGTAATTACCATTTTTGATAATAAAACCGCAACACCAGAATGTAATCGAGTGTTTACCATAACTGTACCTACAGCTATAACTCCATCGTTTACAGAAACACATACCGATGTAAGCTGTAATGGCAGTACAGATGGAACAATTACCTTAACGGAAACATCAAATGGTATTAACCCATTAACATACAGCATTGCGCCCACAGCAGGAACTTTTAATACAGCAACAAGAACTTTTGAAAACCTTCCTGTTGGTACATACACCATAACCGGAAAAGGAACTAATGACTGTACTGATACTATTACAAATATAAGTATTGGTCAACCTGCAGTAATTACGCTACCGACACCTACCGTTCAGCAATTTGCATGTACAAGTGGTAACAATGAAAACAACGCCACTATCACTATTGATAATACAGCTATTACCGGCGGATCAGGTAACTATGTACGTTATGTTTTTGTAAACACTGTAACAGGAACAGAAGTACAAAACGGATCAAATACCACCTATACCGAAACCAACCTTTCTGGAGGGTCATATACTATTACCGTATACGATGACAATGGATGTTCAGGAAGTATCTCAACGAGCATCAATGCATTTGATAAACTATTCCCTGCAACCATCACCGTTGATCGTGAAATAACGTGTACCAATAGTGGAGAAAATATCACCATCAATGCAAATGGATCATTATCAAATTCAACAACCGCTGCTGGTCTTGCTAATTATGAATTTAGACAACTGCCAAGTGGTACTTTTCAAAGTTCAAACATTTTTATTCACCTAAACATAGGAACGCACAATTTTGAAGTTAGAAATAAACATACAGGTTGTATTGTTGCTATTAATCATGTTGTTGAAGACCCGAATACATTTGAAATTGAAACAACCACTACCAATGTGATTTGCTTTGGAGATGATGGTACAGCAAGTTTTACCATTAGTGATGCTGTAAACGCCTATAATGGTGGGTTTACTTGGCAGCTATATAATTCTCAAGGAACAGCCGATATTACTGATGATGCCGTTATTACTGGAGCAACAGGAGTATCAACTGATCTTGGGCCAACAGCTCCATTTGATGTACCAGCAGGTCAATACCGTGTAGAAATTACACTAAATGACGATCCTTCATGTACAAAAAATGATTTCTTTACCATTGCAGGGCCAAGTACTATGATTGAAGGTAGTACCACTATAGATCCTATTACATGTTCAGGAAATGATGGAAGTATCGAAATTATTGATGTAACAGGCGGATGGGGTACCTATAAATACTATGTTGGTACAACAGCCCCAACAGCTGTAGGCGATTATGTGACGACCACAAAATTTGAAAATCTGGCACCTGGTACCTACCAAGCGTGGGTAATTGATAAAAATGGTTGTCAAAATAAAATTCAAAACGCAATTGTTTTAGCAAATCCAACACCAATTGCTGCAGATTTACGCGTAAAACAAGCTAATTGTACAAACTATACAGGTGAAATAGAAGTAATCAACGTAAGCGGTGGACAAGGTAGTAACTATACATACCAGCTTCTTAAAGATAATACGCCACTTGGTAGTGCTCAAAACACAACAACCTTTACTGGCTTAAACGCAGGTAGCTATACAGTTAAAATTACAGATCAATGGACCTGTACATTTACCACCGCTGCTCAATTACTTTATGCTCCTATAATACCTTTAGCTACTGTGGTAAAAACAATTGATTGTACCACCGATCCGGGCGGACAAATTACCATAACGCAAACAGGCGGATCAGGTAGTTTTAATTACACGGTAACTTACCCAGATTTAACAACCACTACAACAAATACTACAGGCGTATTTACTGGTTTAACACAAGTGGGTGATTATGTATTTACAATTTCAAATCAAGCTGCTGAACACGCTTGCCCTGTATCTATTACACAAACTCTTCAAGCGAGTATTACACCAGTTACAGCTGTAGATAGCTTTACCAATGTAAGTTGTAATACAGCAACCGATGGCACCATTACCGTAAGTGCTCAAAATAATGGTGTACAACCATACACATTTGAAATTATTTCAGGATCTGGTAGTAGTGCTACTTTTCCAATTTCGCCCACCTCCTCAACAAGTACATCGGCTGTATTTACCGGACTTGAAGGTTCAATAGCTGGTATTACCTATACCATACGAGCTACTGGTGCAAATGCGTGTACAACCGATATTACGCAAACAATCACAAAACCAGCATTAATTACCAATGTGAATGCAAGTGTAGTTCAATTTGGTTGTACGAGTGGTAATACTACAAACAATGCAACCATTACAATAGATGATACTGCTATTACAGGAGGATCTGGAAACTATGTGCGCTATGTATTTTATAATAACGATACCGCTACAACAGTACAAGATGGTAGTAACCATACGTATACAGAAACTAATTTTACGGGCGGTTCATATACGATTACTGTATATGATGACAAAGGATGTACTGCTTCAACAATGGCTACAATAAATCAATTTGTAACCATCAGTGATGTAAGTGTATCAACCATAAAAGAAGTAACCTGTTCCCCTGGTACAGATGCTAGAATTCAAGTAGGAGTTCTCATTAATCCGTCAACTACAACCACTAATCTTGAATATCAAGTTACTGGAATAAACGTTGCTTACGATGAAACCAATAATACTGGAGAATTTACAGCCCTTGGTGTAGGTAACTATGCGGTATCTGTTACTAACCTTGATACTAACTGCGTTACCCAAACTACGCACCAAATACTAGACCCTAACAACATTGAAATTATCGCCACCAAATTAACTGACGAAGAATGTTTAAATAACAATGTTAACGACGGAAGCTTTAGTGTTGCTATAGACAAATACACGGGTAGTTACACATATCAAGTATATGACAATACTGATACTGCTGTAGCTGGTTCTTCTGGTACGGGTAATACTAGCACACCGCTGATTATATCAAATCTTCCAGGTGGAGTATATTATGTTGTAATCACTGAAACTAATGCACCGTATTGTATTAACAATTCAAATACAGTAACCATTCTTTCTCCAGAATCACCTATATCAGCAACTATTACACCCCAAGCAAGTCCGAGTTGTTCAAATGATAAAGGCAGTATTTTAGTTGAGCCAGAGGGAGGCGTAGGTCCGTATACTATTGTGGTGAACAATACCACTACATCACAAACCTATACCCAAACAAATGTAGGTGCCTATATTTTCACTGGTTTATCTGGTGGAGACTATGAAATTACTGTGACCGATACCAAAAATTGTACACCTAGTAGCCCTTATCAAGTTACCTTATTAACGCCTGAACCACTTATTGCAGATATAACTGCTACTGCATTAACTTGTTTTAACGGCAATACAGCGACTGTAACAGCTAGTATAAACTCAAGAAATGTAACGCCAAACTATTTATATCGATTAAATAAATATAATGCTACTGGAACTACAATTGTAACAACATCTGCAAATCAAACCTCAAATACTTTTGAGAACTTAAATGCAGGTTTCTATAGCATAACAGTAAGTGATGATGTGGCATGTGTTGATGAAACACCTATTATTGAAATTATAAATCCATCACAGGTTAACGCATTATTAATAAGAACAAGTCCATTAACTTGTGAAACAGGAGTAGAATTGGAGCTTTCGGCATCAGGTGGAAGTGGTACATATGAATTTAGCACAAATAATACCACTTGGACTCCAATGACGGGTTCTACGCAAAACTTACCGATTACAGGTAGTTTGGGTGCTGGTACGTACCGCTACTATGTAAGAGATGCTGTTAATGGGTGTACAGCTGTTCAAAGTAATGAAATTACTGAAGATGCGATTGAAACGCTTAGGCTATCTGTTGATAAGTCAGCTGCCTTTATAAATTGTAATGGTGATAATACCGCCAGTATTTTTGCAACAGCTACTGGAGGTTTAGGTAATTATAAATTTGAGCTTTATACGGATGCTTCTTTAAGTGCGGCTTCACGAATTGCAGGCCCGCAACCACGCGGTGAATTTGCCAATTTAACCGCAGGCACTTATTACGTAAATGTGTATAGTGAAGATTGTACTACACCTGCACAACAAGTACTAATTACAGAGCCAACACCTTTAGAATATACAGATAGTGTTACCAATGTGAGTTGTTTTGGTGATGAGAATGGTAGTATTACAGTAAGCCTTTCAGGTGGTTCTGGTCAATACCAATATGCAATTTCTCCAAATCTAAATAAATTTGATTTTGACAATACATTTAATAATCTAGCACCAGGTGATTATACGGTTATTGCAACTGACCGAAATGGATGCTTCTTAAAACTAGACTATACTATTACTGCTCCAGAAATGTTAGCGGTAATCGCTACTGCAACACCCGAAATATGTGCAGGAGACGCTGATGGTACCATAAGTTTAAATATTACAGGAGGTACAGCTCCGTACAGTACCAAACTTATGACCGATGCCAATTATGTGGAAGATCAAGTTTTAATTTCAGGCTTAGCAACTGGTAATTATATTATTTTAATTCGTGATGCTAATGGTTGTGAAACCGATACTGCTGTTACCATTGAAGGTGGTGCTAATTTAAACGCTACAATCGAAGCAATTTATGAATGTACTGGTGATACGCCTAATAATTATATCAATATCACTTTAGAAGATGAAAGTGTCATTGGTGATGTATTATATGCTTTAGATTCAACAGACCTTGATGATATGCAATTGAATCCTGATTTTAGAAATACACCACCAGGATCACATTATATTGCTATTGCACATTCAAATGGTTGTATACGTACGGTTAATTTTCAAATTGAAAATTATGAACCACTAGCGCTTACTTTAACGCAAAATGGACTTAATGAAATTACTGCCACTGCAACAGGCGGAAAAGAAGATTATACCTTTGTTTTTGATGATATTAATAACGGTGACGATAATACCTTTAGAATAAATCATACAGACACCTATTTGGTAACAGTTACTGATGCGAATGGTTGTCAAAAACAAGAAAGTATCTATGTAGAATTTATTGATATAGAAATTCCAAACTATTTCACTCCCGATGGTGATGGCTTAAATGATACGTGGCAACCGGGCAATCAAGAAGCCTTTCCTGAGATACTAACAATCGTTTTTGATCGTTATGGTAGAGAGGTTTACCGAATAACCCTAGATACACCAGGATGGAATGGATTGTATCATAAAAGTGAACTCCCAACCGGCGATTACTGGTACGTTATAAAGCTCAACGGAGAGCGTGACGAACGAGAATTTGTTGGTCACTTTACCCTCTATAGATAAACTTAACCAAAACAAAATGTTCCAAAAATTAATATGCATACTGCTCCTATTTTCAGTTTTTGCGCTAAAAAGTCAAGAAATAAATTCGCCTCAACTTACACAATACCTTGCCGATAATCCTTTTGTGTTATCACCAGTATATGCAGGTATTGGTGATCATGTTAAAATTCGTTTGAACGGATTAACACAATGGATAGGCATTAAAGATGCTCCTGAAACTCAATCTATAGCTGCTGATATGCGCATAGGTGAACAATCAGGTGTAGGTGCATTTTTGTACAATGATAGTAATGGTAATACCAAACAACAAGGTGCCAGAATATCATTTGCGCATCACCTAACCATTGATAAGTACGATGATAAATTTTTATCTTTTGGTCTTTCTTATAATTTTAATCAATTTCGAATTGATATTTGGAAATTACATGAAGGAGATGACCTTCGAACACCTGCCACCGATCCGTCAATAACAGATGACCGTTCTACCACTAATCATAATTTTGATGTAGGTATGATGTACCGTTGGGATAAGTTTTATTTCAGTGCAAATGCTTCTAATCTTATCAATAAAGATCTTACTAAATTTAACCCCACATACGAGCCTAATACCCTGCGTAATTACTATGTATATACAGGTTATCGCTACAAGAAAAACAAAAATAGTAACCTAGAAGTTGAACCCTCTTTACTTTACAAATTATTTGAAAGTGATGGTAGGTCTGAAGCTGATATTAATGTAAAATTACGCTGGTATGATTTAGACGATTATTATTATGCAGGACTTAACTACCGTTTTTTAAATGACCAAATTGGTAAGCCTTTATACATTGCCCCTTTTGTAGGTCTAAAAAAAGCAAATTTTTATTTTGGTTATTCTATGCAAGTAATTTTAAATGACATTATTAAGTTTAGTTATGGTACCCACGTGGTAACCTTAGGTATTGATTTATTTCAAGGCGTTAGTAATTGTCGTTGCGCCTATTAAATCGCCTATAATAGTAATCTTTTCTAAAAAACAACTTACAATGTTTTAAGTTTGCAAAAATTTTTGTTTTGGGAAAAATTAAAGTTGAAAACATTAGAGTGTATGCCCACCATGGTTGTTTAAAAGAAGAAACTGCTATAGGATGTGATTATTTAGTAGATGTTGAGGTAGATGCAAACCTAGCGAAAGCTACTACTACTGATGCTTTAGTTGATACGGTAGACTATGTTCATATAAACCATATCGTTAAAGAAGAAATGCATATACCTTCAAAATTATTAGAGCATATAGCTAAACGAATTAGTCAAAGAATATTTTCAGAATTACCAATTGTAAAAAAAACTAAGGTAGCTGTTTCTAAAATAAATCCTCCTATTGGTGGCGATGTAGACAAGGTTACCATAATTTTAAAAGAAAAAAGAAGGAAGGAAGTTTCTAAAGATTGAAAAACATATTACCTTTGCATCTTTCAATGGCATCGTGGCCGAGTGGCTAGGCACAGCTCTGCAAAAGCTTGTACAGCGGTTCGAATCCGCTCGATGCCTCTAAAAACTCCATATAACTATGGAGTTTTTTTATTTTTAGTACCTTATTCAGTCTAAGTTAAATGCCTATTCTCTAATACGTTCAATACCATTTTCGATATTAAATTTATCTTTCGGTAAAAAACCTTTGGTAATTAAAACTAATCCACAAATTACCAAAATAACACCTAAACCTTTTTTAACCCATCGTATTCGCTCAGGTGTTAATTTTCGTTTTAATTGTTTCGCTAAAAATATTTTAAAAATGTCTGTAACAAAATAAGCAAGCACCATCGAAGAAAAGAAGGTTACAATACGCGTTGGTTGATTATCTAAACTAGGTCCAACAACTATGATGATTCCCAACCAGAATATAAGTACACCGATATTAATAAAATTAAGTAAAAAGCCTTTTATAAATAATGAAATATACCCTTTATTTACTTTTGTATACTTATCTGTAGTCTGATTCAATTTTTCCTTAGGCGTTTTTTTAACTACAGTTGTAACACCGTAGACTAATAAAATAACACCCCCAAAAACAAACAAACCAGGTTCATTACTTAAGTTTTCTAATAATTGAAAACTACTAAAATAAGCTGCGATAATAAATAAAATATCTGCTAAAATAACACCCAAATCAAATACAATAGCTGCTCTAAATCCTTTTAAAACACTTGTTTCTAAGAGCACAAAAAAAACAGGACCAATCATAAAGCTTAAAAAAAAGCCTAATGGTATTGCAGCCTGTACATCTTCTAACATGTATCTAAATTACATTCGTGTTATTTTTCCACCAAAAACGGTCTTTTCTTCCATTTTTGCCGGATCTCCATAAACCAATACTTCGCCACCAGCTTTAACGGTAGCTTTAACATAATCAACAGCAAAAATTTCTGCACGGGAACCTGCATTTACGTTTACCGTTGAAAATTTAGTTTTTAAATCTTTACCTTCATATACACCACCAGTATTAATAGAAATATCTTGTAAATCTGCTTTACCTGATACTTTTATAATACCACCTGTTACTGTTTTATTAAGCAATTGCTCAACATCAACCTTAACATTTATTTCACCACTTTCTTGTGCTTTCAATTCTAAAACATCTTGCACAATAACATCATCAGATACAATTTTTGCATCTTCATTTACATCAATAACTAAGAGTTGTTCTGTATAATACAAATCAATAAATGTACGATAGCCACTAAATATTTTATTAATCTGCATACGTATTTTTAACACACCGTTATTGTTAATAATAGCTACTTTGTTGGTGTTTGCACCCGTTATTACAGCTTTATTAACATCACTTTTAATTAAATTTATTGATAAGCCATCAAAAGCTTTAACCTCAGTAAATATATTTAAATCTTGTGTTATTGTATTTTCTTGCCCACTAAGCAATAAGTATGCATTAAAGCACACTATAAGCATTAGTATTTTTTTCATAAGGTCGGTTTTTAGATTCGTTACTCTCTACTAAACAAAATCTATTCCAAAAAATGGTTCTATTCATTTTTACCAATAAGCGCAAAATCTAAATGACGTTTTACTAAATCGGTGTTTTTAACCATGACAACAACTTCATCGCCTAGTTGATAGGTTTTTTTAGTTCGTTCACCTACAATGGAATACTCCTTTTCATCAAAGATATAATAATCCCCCTTTATATCACGAATACGAACCATTCCTTCGCATTTATTTTCTATTATTTCAACATACATACCCCATTCAGTAACACCAGAAATAACTCCTACAAACTCACGATCTTGATGATCTTGCATGAATTTTATCTGCATATATTTTATAGAATCGCGTTCTGCACTTGAGGCCAAATATTCCATATCAGAAGAATGCTTACATTTTTCTTCATAAATTTCAGCTTTTGGTGAAGCACCACCATCAAGGTAATGTTGTAATAGTCTATGTACCATTACATCAGGATATCTTCGTATTGGCGATGTAAAATGTGAATAATAATCAAACGCTAAACCATAGTGCCCTATGTTATCAGTCGTATAAATAGCCTTACTCATACTTCGTATGGCTAAAGTATCAACTAAATTTTGTTCTTTTTTTCCTTTTACATCCTCTAAAAGCTTGTTTAAAGAAGCACTGATCGATTTTTTATCTTTAAAGTTAAGTGCGTGTCCAAAACGTGAAATAATTCCGTTAAGTGCTATTAGTTTATCTTCATTAGGGTTATCATGTATACGATATATAAATGTTTTTGTTGGCTTTTGTTTTCCTATAAATTCAGCTACTTTTCTATTGGCAAGTAACATAAACTCTTCAATAAGTTTATTGGCATCTTTAGCCTCTTTAAAATAAACGCTTACTGGTTCACTTTTTTCATTCAAATTAAAACGAACCTCCACTTTATCAAAAGAAATAGCTCCTTGTTGCATGCGCTCAGTACGCATAATTTTAGCCAGTTTATCTAATGTTAAAGTAGCTGATACTACCTCATTAGTTACCGAATATGCAGCACCACGTATTGAAATATCTTCAGGAATATTACCATTTTTATTTTCAATAATATACTGCGCTTCCTCGTAAGCAAAACGCTCGTTAGAATTTATAACTGTACGGCCAAACCATTGATTGACTATCTGAGCTTTATCATTTAATTCAAAAATAGCAGAAAACGTATATTTTTCTTCATTTGGTCTTAGTGAACATGCGTTGTTCGATAAAACTTCAGGAAGCATTGGTACAACCCTATCAACCAAATATACTGAGGTAGCCCTGTTATAAGCTTCATCATCTAAAACGGTATCAGTTTGAAGATAATGAGATACATCAGCAATATGAATTCCTATTTCATAATTTCCATTATCTAAAACTTCAAACGATAAAGCGTCATCAAAATCTTTTGCATCTTTTGGGTCAATTGTGAATGTCAATACATTACGCATATCCCTTCTTTTAGCAATTTCTTCAGCTTTTATACTTGTATCTAACTGATCTGCAAAGTGTTCTACTTCTAAAGGAAACTCATACGGTAGTCCATATTCTGCCAAAATAGAATGTATTTCAGTATTGTGCTCTCCTGGTTTTCCTAAAACTTCGGTGACTTTACCAAAAGGAGAGTCTGCATTATCAGGCCATTCGGTAATACTAACAATTACTTTATCACCATCAGTAGCTTTTCCAATTTTATCTAACGAAACAAAAACATCGGTATACATTCTAAAATCGGTAGGTCGTACAAAAGCAAAAGTCTTTTGCATATCTACAATACCAACAAATTCATTTTTATGTCGTTCAACTACTTTGGTAATTTCTCCTTCTAATTTTTTGCCATTTCTACGAGGAAAAATATATACCTCAACAGTATCTTTATGAAACGCTTTTTTGAGCTTATTATAGGGTACAAAAATATCATCATCCATTCCTTCAATAATGATGTAAGCATTTCCTCTTCCTGTAATATCTACAGTACCTGTATGATATGTTTTTGTAGAAGGTTTTGCTTTGTATTGTCCTCTACTTTCTTCTATTATTCTTTTCGATTCTTTTAATTGAACCAATCTTTTGATTAAGGTATTACGGTCATGAGCGTCTACAACGCCAATCTTTGCCGCTATTTGCTTATAATTAAAGCTTTTTTTAGCATCATTTTCTAATACAGTAAATATACCTTTGGTAATCTCGTTTTTTCTATGGTTTTTTGATTTCTTCTTTTTCTTTGACATTAATATGTTTTATTTAAATGGAAAATTACGAATTATAATCCACTACGTATTTTTTAACGCTCTTTTTCTTACCCAAATTTAAAACAAGAAAATAGGTTATGAACATATATATTATATTCATTTTTTCTTTTTTAAAATTTAAAATAAAAATGATGGTTATGATAGTCTGTTAATAGTGGAGATAAAATTTTTGAATAAAACTTGCTATGAACAAGTTTAAAACTTTATTGACATTTTGTACAATACTTTTTATCATATAAATCAATACTTTATAACCCTTATTAACGATTATTAATAAGTGATGTTAACATTAATTATAGAATAAGTAAATGTAATTTTTGTGTTAACTTCTTTACTTATGAGTTTAATATCTTTCTTTTATTTTGTGAGAAGTAAACTAGGTATTTAATAGATTCTTTTGTAAGACGGTTTTTAAATGAAAACTCCAAATTTAAAAGTGAGTTTTTATGTGAACCTTATCAACAGTTTTTCAAGGAATCTTAAACAACAAAGTAATTGTAATTTACAGTAATTTTAAAATTACTGTTGTCAAAAGATGATAAGTTGTTGTCAAACGCTATCTATTTGTACATTTGTATTATTATTCCTATCAAAATGAGCGTATAGTTTTAAAGTCGCAGGAATATTAATAAACTATTCTAGTTAATAAAATTGTAAAAAATGAAAATAGCTATTGGTAATGATCATGCAGGTACCGAGTATAAACTTGCTATAGTAGGTTTATTAAAATCACTACAAATTGAGGTTATTAATTATGGTACTGATGGTAGTGATAGTGTTGATTATCCAGATTTTGTACATCCGGTTGCTGAAGATGTTGAAAATGGTAGGGTAGATAAAGGCATTATTATTTGTGGTAGTGGTAATGGAGCATCAATGACAGCTAATAAACACCAAAAAATACGTTGTGCTTTATGTTGGACAAAAGAAATAGTAGAATTAGCGCGTTCGCACAATGATGCCAATGTATTAAGCTTACCTGCACGTTTTATTTCTTTACCACAGGCTTTAGAAATGGTAAAAACTTTTTTAAATACCGATTTTGAAGGAGGAAGACATGAACGCCGTACCGAAAAGATACCTTGTCAATAACAAGCTCTAAAAAATGTTTATAACATATAAAAGTTATAAAGAAGAGGAGATTCTTAACTTGAATACCAATAGTACTATAAATTGCTATTTAAGTTAGGTTAATAAAAAAATAAAGATATTAAAACCAACATTTAAAAGTGTTTGTTGTACAAAAAATTTTAGCCTCTATCTTTAAACTGGTAGACAAGAGCTGATTTTCTTATTCATTCACCATTTTTAAAATTCTATAACTGTTTAAAAAAATGGTATTTATAAAGATTAGAATTAGGTTGTACATTATGCAACTTATTTTTGTTTTAATTTAGTGCTATGTCTCATCATCATCATCATACACATGCACACCATCATCCTGATTTAAAGGGAAGGAATTTAATTATCTCCATTTTATTAAATATAGTGATTACTATAGCTCAGGTTATAGGGGGTATAGTATCAGGAAGCCTCGCATTGTTATCAGATGCACTGCATAATTTTAGTGATGTAGTATCTTTAATAATAAGCTATATAGCCACAGTACTTTCAAAAAGAGAAGCGTCAAAAAATAAAACTTTTGGTTATAAGAGAGCCGAAATTATTGCTGCTTTTGTTAATGCTGCTAGCCTAATGGTAGTAGCTATTTTTTTAATTAAAGAGGCTGTTGTACGTTTTTTTGAACCGCAAGAAATAGCCTCAGATTTGGTGATATGGTTGTCGTTATTAGCTATTGCAGCCAATGGTTTTAGTGTATTGTTATTAAAAAAAGATGCTGATAGTAATATGAACATGAAATCAGCCTATTTACATTTACTTTCTGATATGTTGGCATCTGTAGCTGTTTTAATTGGGGGTATTTTGATGAAATTTTATCATATATATTGGGTTGATGCTGCATTAACCTTGGTCATTGCTTTATATTTAATTTATATGGGATATGATTTGTTAAAGCAATCTACACATGTGCTCATGTTATTCACACCAAATGCTATTAAGGTTCAAGAAATTGTAGTATCGATAAAAAAAATTACGGTGGTAAAAAATGTACATCATGTACATGTTTGGCAACTCAATGAAGATGAAGTGCATTTGGAAGCACATATCGACTTTAAAAAAGATATTAAATTGTCAGAATTTGATATTGTCTTAGAAAAAATAGAAGAAGAAATGTATCACAATCATGGTATTAATCATGTGAATATTCAACCAGAATTTGGTAAATGTGATAGTAAAAAAATAATTGTACCAGACTAATGATTACTATTTATAGCAAAACATTTGAAGAATTAACAACCACAGAACTTTACGAAATTCTTGCCTTACGGAGTGAAATTTTTGTAGTTGAACAAGACTGTGTGTACCAAGATTTGGATGGAAAAGACCAAAAGGCACTCCATATTATAGGTACTAAAAACAACAAAATTGTTGCTTATACCAGAATTTTTAAGGCAGGCGATTATTTAGAACAAGCAAGTATTGGTAGGGTAGTGGTAAAAGGTGACGAACGTAAACATGGCTACGGATATGATATTATGAAAGCTTCTATTAATGTAATAAAAGATCATTTTGCAGAAAATACGATTGCCTTATCTGGCCAAACGTATTTAAAACGTTTTTATAATGCCTTGGGTTTTAAAGAAACAGGTGAAGAATATCTTGAAGATGGTATTCCGCATGTAATGATGATAAAAAGAGACTAATTTTTTAAACCCTTTTATACAGTATTTGTAACCATAAATTAAGGTTGTTGTTTGTATAGTGAGGGCTAACCTAAACTATAGTGTGTTTTGATATGAATAAAAAATGGAATCAGTTAATTATTGTGGTGTTAGTGCTCTTGGTTTTTGCATCATGTACAACAGAAAAGAAAGTAGAAAATCCGTTTAAAGAGCTATTAGCAAGTATTAAAAAAGAATATGCTCCTGATAAACGTGTTGCATTATTTAATGTTGAAGTGGTGGCTGATAATGAAGGATATGTATTAAAAGGAGAAAGTAATTTACCTGAAGCTGTAGCTACCTTAAAATCTCAATTAAAATCAGATAACATAGTTTTTAAAGATAGTATTGCCATACTACCTTCAAAAAAATTGAAAGGTAAAACCAAAGGTTTAATTACTATTTCGGTAGCAAACCTAAGAAGTAAGCCTAAACATTCAGCAGAATTGGCGACTCAGGCAACCTTGGGTACACCGGTAAACGTACTAAAACAAGAAGGTGAATGGACACTTATTCAAACTCCAGATAAGTATTTGTCTTGGGTTGATGCTGGTGGAATTGTTTTTCGCACTTTATCAGAATTTAACCAATGGAAAGCAAGTAAAAAAATTATATATACAAAAACATACGGCCATTCGTATGTAAGTACTACCAAAAATCAGGTAGTATCAGATTTGGTAGCAGGTAATATTTTTGAACTCTTAAAAGAAGAACCCGCGTTTTATGTAGTTAAATATCCTGATGGGCGGCAAGCCTATGTATCAAAAAATGAGGCAGTGTATTATGATGTATGGTTAGAGCAACTAAATCCTACAAAAGAAGCTTTGGTTACCACTTCAAAAACTATGATGGGCGTACCCTATTTATGGGGAGGAACATCGACTAAAGGAATGGACTGCAGTGGTTTTACCAAAACCATTTACTTTTTAAACGGTATGGTAATTCCCAGAGATGCATCACAACAAGTGCATACAGGCCTGCAAATTGATGAAGACAAGAATTTTGATAAACTAGAACAAGGTGATTTATTATTCTTTGGAAGAAAAGCTACCGATAGTACTACAGAAAAAGTTGTTCATGTGGGTATGTGGATAGGGAATAACCAATTCATTCACGCTGCTGGGCAAGTACGTATTAGCAGTATGGACCCAGCAGCTGATAATTATGACCCCTATAACCTCAATCGCTATCTACGTACCAAAAGAATTTTAAAAGCAGCAGATAAAGATTTAATTCATCTGAGACAGACTCCTGTTTTTAAATAAGGTTTATATTCATAGTTTTTAGGATAATATAACGTGTAAAGTATTATAATACTGCTGTTAAAATTTTAATGCGTACGCCCTTAACATATTTAAAAACCAAATTAATGATGTATTTTGGGAAAACCGTTCTATTATAAAATCATATTTTAAGAATACTACAATGTATGAAAAGCATTAAAATTATATTATTTGGTTTGTTATTTGTTTCACAATGTAGTGTTGCCCAAAGCAATGAAGAAATATTAAAAGATGAATCAAGAAAGAGCCGTTCACATTATAGTGGTATTTCTTTAATGGGTCTTGGTATGGGTAATTTTAGAGATTTGGCTACTTCGCCGCTCACTTATGCTGGTCTTTCACTTTCTTCGTCTCGTTTTTCATTACGTATAAATCAATACAGAGAAACAATGTGGGGGGCTACACTGGCATTTGGTTTTTTTCTTAATAACTTTAACAATCACAATAGTTCTAGTTTGGTGGTGTCGCCCTCAATATACTATTCAGAATTGTACGAGGTACCAAAAATTAGCACAAAAAAATTCAATGTAAAAGTTGGTGGTATGCTAAACATAACTTCAAATATTCGGTCAAATGCTGGTTTAAATAATAATGCGCTGGGCTTAGAAATTATTCCAACACTTTTTGGCAGTATTAAGGGTACCTTAGATATTAGTCGTAATGCAGTAAAGAGCAAAAAGTTTCTTTTTATTAAATACACACTTCAAAAAAGAAGAAGAAATATAGCTTTTAGGCTAAATACAGGTATAATAAATGCCTCTGTAAGAAATGGATATGTATACAGTGGGCAATCGGCACTATTAAATGAACCAAAACTTTTTGATGATTATCAATTCAATATATTTTCGGGTTATCGATTAAGTAGTTCAATAGATTACACTTTATATTCAAGAAAAACAACCAATGCTGTACAGCTGTCTTATGTGTGGGATGCCTATAAAACTGGAGGTGAATTTGACACTTTTCAAATGGCACAACACGCCCTGAGATTTACCTTATTGTTTCATACTAAATAAACGTGATAATGAAGGCAAAAAATTCAATCGTATTTATTGTATTACTAAGTTTATTTTCTTGTGAAAAAGTACTTTTCGAAGAAGATTTAGCAACTACAAATCCACATAAGAATTTTGAATATTTATGGAATGAGTGTAATGAGAAATACACTTATTTTGACCTTAAAAACATTGATTGGGACGCCACAAAAACAAAATATGCCGCTAAGTTGTATGATGATATGTCACAAGATTCTTTATTTAACGTATTGGGTGCAATGTTAACAGAGTTAAAAGACGATCATGTTAATTTAATATCAAACTTTAATATTTCTTTTTTTGGCACGGAGTATTTAGGACAAGACAATTTTTATGGTCGTTTAATAGAAGAGAATTATTTAAAAAGAAGCTATTATATTACGCGTCCTTTTGCTCATGATTTTCTTGATAATGAAGAAATAGGATATATCCGTTTTGCGTCATTTACAGGTACTGTTAATCAAACAAATCTTGATTTTATATTGAATAGATATAAAGATACCAAAGGGTTAATTTTTGATTTAAGAGAAAATGGAGGAGGAGCGGTTACCGATATTTTTAAAATACTCAGTCGTTTTATTGAAGAAAAAACACTTACCAATTATTCGCGTATAAAAAACGGTCCAGATCATGACGATTTTTCAGAGGCCGAACCTGTTTATGTTACCCCCCATAACGGTATACGGTACACCAATAAAGTTATCATGCTGGTAGATAGAGGTACCTATAGCGCAGGTTCTTTTACAGCACTTGCCACCAAAGCGATACCAAATATTATATTAATGGGTGATACTACTGGTGGCGGCCTGGGATTACCCAATGGTGGGCAGTTACCCAATGGATGGACTTATAGGTTTTCAATTACCCAAGCCTTAACATTAGACAAAAGCCCTGATTACGAAAATGGTGTCCCCCCTGATATTAACGTACTTTTTGATTGGAACGATCTCACAAAAGATGAAGTTCTTGAACGCGCTATTTTAGAGTTACAGTAATTGCTGGCGGTTGGATTAGTGCCGATGCTTTACGCAAGTTCATATATGTATACAATTATAAAACAACAGTTTTTCCTGTTTTAAAAGAGGCATCAGCTGCCAAAACAATACGCAAGCTATTGACGGCATCGAGCAAGTGATCGCTAAGATCAAGATTTTTGTTGATCGCAGTATAAAAGTATTCTTGTTCTAAAAGGCAAAGCTCATCATGGTTAGGTTCATCAGCAGTGTTTATAAAAACATCTTTTTTGGTGAAATTTCCATCTGCATCAATAGCGCTGTGATGAACTTTTAAAGCACCAGTTTTAGCATGACCATCAACAACATCAGAATTGCCTTTAGTATTGTCAACAATCGAAACACAGCCCTTTGGCCCTATAACATCTTTTACAAAGAAAGCTGTTTCACTTATCATAGGTCCCCAGCCGGCTTCATACCATCCAACAGAACCATCTTTAAAACGTACTTGTAATTGCCCGTAGTTATACATATCAGCAGCTATTTCATTAGAGAGTCGCGCTCCAATAGCACTTACACTTACGGGAGTAGATTGCGTCATTAGACACATTATATCCACATAATGCACGCCACAATCAACAATAGGTGACATGCTTTTCATCAACTGTTTGTGGGTATACCAATTTTTACCAGAACTCTGTTGGTTGAGATTCATACGCATCACCAAAGGTTTACCTAAATCTTGTGCAATAGCAACAAACTTAGCCCAAGCAGGGTGAACTCTAAGAATGTATCCTACGACCATTTTCTTACTTTTTTTCTGTGCAAGCGCTACCAAATCTTGTGCATCTTCAACAGTTAATGCCAAGGGTTTTTCAACAAAAACATGGGCATTGGCATGTAAAGCAGCACGAATATAATCGGCATGCGTATCGGGGTAGGTGTTTATAGAAACCGCATCAGGTTTAGTATGTTGTAATGCTGTTTCAAAAGAGGCAAAGGTGGAGTAGCCTCCTAGTTCTTTCGATAATTTTTCTCTGCTCTCTGGTTTTCTACTTACCAGACCTACAATTTCAAAACCCACTAACTTATGATAAGCACGGGCATGAGAAGCACCCATATTACCACAACCAACAACTAAGATTTTAATTTTACTCATGTTTTTCTATTTGCATTTAAAATACAATAATATAAAAGGAAACCCAAAGCAAGATGTATTTACAGAGTTACTTTATCAGTTACTTTACCCGATAATTTTTTATGACAATGAATGATATATTGCGCTCTTTGATGCTTTTAAAATATACCTCAGTGCCATATTAGTAGAAATATAACAGTGCTATACTGATTGAAATAAAAAAGTATTATAACGAAGTTCAGAGGCATAATCTCGTTAAAATTAATTTTCGACTCAAAATGCTATAAGTATATGATAAAACCTTGTTTAATTAGGTTTTTGAAAGTTGCTTTTGGGTAAAATGAGGTAATAAAATGAAGTTTTATCGAACATATGTACACAAGTAAAAAAATAATTGATAATTTAAAAGTTCCATTTTTTATAAATGAATCAACCAATAAAAATCCAAAAAGAATGAAAATTTATCGATTAGCAATTATATTAATTGTCCTTTTTATAACAACACAGGCATTTGCGCAAACTAATGTTGAAGAGTTGGTTAAGATCGGAATTCAATATCATGATAATGGTGATTTTGATAAAGCAATTGAGACATATAAAAAGGCGCTTGAAACAAACCCAAAATCTTCATTGGTAAATTATGAAATTGCCCTTACCTATTTTACTAAAGGTGATAATGAAAAAGCAATTGAGCATTCAGATATAGTAATTAATCAAAAAGGAGACAATCTGTTAGCTGCGTATATAACAAAGGGTTCAGCATTAGACTTATTAGGTGAAACAAAAAAATCTATAAAACTATTTGAAAAAGCCATCAAGAAAATAGGTGGACATTATTTGCTTTATTACAATTTAGCATTAAATCACTACAAATTAAATGATTTAGATAAGGCCGAAGAAAACGTTATAAAAGCAATTGAAAATAACTCAAATCATGGTAGTAGTCATTTAATGTTAGCTAATATTCACGATCAAAAAAGAAATAAAATTCAAACCTTGTTAGCAACGCATTATTTTCTTTTTTTAGAACCTAACAGCAAAAGGTCTGTTCAAGCTTATGAGATGCTAATGAAAAACTTTGGAGGCGATGTAGCTAAAGATGATAATAAACCCAATACGATAAATATATTGCTTTCAGCAAATAATGACGATCAGTTTGGAGCTGCAGAATTAATGATATCAATGCTTGAAGCATCAAAGTCTTTGGAAGAAAACAAGGGAAAAACAGAAGATGAAATGTTTCTAAAAAATACGGAATCATTTTTCAAAATTTTGGGAGAATTAAAAGAGATAAAGAACAAGGAAATTTGGTGGACTTTTTACACTTCTTTCTTTTATGACTTGGCAAAAAGTAAGCATTTAGAAACATATTGTAATTACATAACCCAAAGTGGTAATGATAATTCTAAAAAGTGGCTAACTGATAATGAAAATAGATTAGTGGATTTTGATGAATGGTTGAAAAGCAATTAATGACCGATCTTGTAATAGGGGTTTCTATTGATAGTTTTGAAAAAAGGAATATGAAACAAATTGATAGGAAAATAAACTTATCCATTTTATAAACTACAATCGAAGAAAAACAGGTTTCTAATGGTACGACACTAATATGTATAAAATTGAAAATAAAGTAAGAAAAATAGGGTTTTTCTTCTAAAGGACAAGCTCCCGTTCAACTAAAAAAAAAGGACTATGACTAAATACCACATCAATTTAGAATATATAGTTTATTTTTGTGCCCTCCCAAATTACAACCTACATTTTATTAAAAGTCAACCCACCAAAAAATGAAACATTTTTATTTTTGTCCCGCAATCTTTATAGGTTTAATTTTTTCATGTCTGTCTCTTGAGGCACAGGAAATTAGTTCTTTTACGCTCATTAATGCAGAAGCAGATACTGAAATTAAAGTATTGTCAAATGAGGAGCATATTAATCTTCAAAATATGCCAACAAATCAGTTTAGCATAAATGCAAATGTTTCGGGCACTATAGGTAGCATTGTTTTTAAGATAGATGGAAGTGTGGTTCAAACCGAAAATTATGCTCCTTATGCACTATTGGGCAATTCAGGAAATGATTATGCGTCTTGGATTCCAGAGGTAAAAACATATACAATTAGTGGTGCTGCGTATTCACAACGGAATGGCAAAGGATTACTATTAGATAACTATTCAATTACAATAACTTTTACAAATGAGTCAACAGTGATGCCCACAGGCCCAGTTATTGAATCGTTTGTATTGATAAATGCTGATAGCGATGAAGAGATTGGAGAAATACTTGAGGGTAGTATTTTTAACCTTGCAGAAATAGGTACTTCAAACTTAAATATAAGAGCAGATACAGGCTCGATAACTCAAAGTGTTATTTTTGGCTATCAATCAGTAACAAATTATCATACTGAGAATGCTGCAGTATATGCTATTGGTGGTAACCATGGTGCCAACTACCTACCTTGGATCCCCGATATGGGAGCCAATAAGGTAACTGCTACTGCCTACACTCAAGACCGAGGGGCAGGTGAAGCTGGAGCTCCTTTCACTGTGAATTTTCAAATAATTGATGAAGAGGATGAAGCAGATTTGCCAGCGCTGGTACGTATAAACAGTGGGGGCGAAGATGTAGTTTTTAATAATGAAACCTTTGTTGCGGACACCTATTTTGAAGGAGATGGAAAACCATATGCAAACAATAGGATTACAGATATTTTAGAAACCACCAATGATGCTATTTATAAGACGGAGCGAAGTGCTACTGCCAATCTAAAATCATTTAACTATACTATCCCTGTAACTAATGGAATGTATGAGGTAAAACTACATTTTGCCGAGATTTATTGGGGAGCTACAGGAGGAGGTAGAGCGGGTATCGGTAAACGTATCTTTAGTGTTGCTATTGAAGGTGACCAAGTGATTACAAATTTTGATATGAATGCAGAGAAAAACCCTATGACTGCTTTCGTTAAAACATTTTCTACAAATGTAACCGATGAAGAGCTGAACATAGTTTTTACTGCTTCTGTAGACCAGCCTAAGGTTGCTGCATTGGAAATATTTGGAGAAGGAAATATACGTGTTCCGTCAAACGATTGCGCTTGGAATACGCTTGCCAATTCAAATTTGAGTAAAGTGGAAGCACAAAGTGTTAAGGTGAACAATAAATTGTATACCCTTGCTGGTTTTTTATCTGGTTTGAAAATTACAGCTGCTACTGAAATTTATGACCCGGAAGCAAACACTTGGTCTATGGGCGCACCAATGCCTACTGCAGTAACGCATATGGGAGCGGTAGCCGTGAATGAAGAAATTTGGATTATTGCTGGCTTTGCTGGCGATCATCCTGGTGCAGCTACCAATAAGGTTCAGATATACAATACTGTTACAGATACATGGTCTGCAGGTCCTTCATTGCCTAATCCTCGTGGCTCTGGTGCTGCGGTGTATAATGCAGGTAAAATTCACTTTTTTGGTGGTTTACTACCAGATCGACGTACCGATGTTGGTGAACACTATATTTTAGATGTCAATAATAGAGTCAGAGGATGGCAAGCAGCAGCGCCTATGCCAAATCCAAGAAATCATTTAAGCGGTGCAGCTATCAATGGCAAAATTTATGCTATTGGAGGGCAATATGGTCATGATAATGGAGTAAGAGATCAGCAATTTTTGGATGAATATGATCCTGAAACTGATCGTTGGACTAGAAAGGCCAATTTACCTTCAGCACGTTCGCATTTTGAACCAGGAACCATCGTTCACAACAATAAAATAATTATTGTAGGTGGCAGAAGAGGTAATTTCTTTTTTGATGATATTACAGAATATGACCCAGTTTCAAACAGCTGGTCAGAGCGTTGTAAATTACCTACCAAGTTGTTGGCACCATCAGCTAAAGTTTTCGGTGATCGCCTGATTGTTGCAAATGGGGGAGAGAATGGCGTATGTTGCCCCAAAAATGATACAATGTGGCTATCTATTGAACCAGAAATAATTGAAGGAAATAGTGCCGATACCGCCAAAAGTAAGGTGATTATATACCCTAACCCAGCAACTGATCGCTTGTTTGTTTCTACCGAAATATTTGCTCATAACCAAAAAGGAGAAGTGAAAATTTACAAGTTAGATGGAAAAATGGTAGCTAGTAAAATTATTACCGCCACGGACAATCATATAGAAGTGGGTAGTTTAGGTCAAGGGTATTATTTGGTATCATTTACAGATGGAAAGATAAAAGAACAACAGATGATATTTATAAAGTGATACGTATTTATGGTGAATTATCATCATGTATACTTTTTCTTTTGAGACTTTATGCTCATGAAATAAAAAACTAATCTAGCTTGAATAGATGAATTCATTCTAAGAAGTATATCTTACCGAGAAAGAAAGTAAAGAACACAAAAACCATAGCAGTAAAATGCTGTGGTTTTTGTGTTTGAAAAATATGTTTCTCTATGTTTTGACAGTTATTGATGTCTGTCAAATGATGTCGATAAATAAGAAATTTCACAGAAAGTTACGAAAGAGAATTAATGACAGGTATATGAAAATATCTTTACAGTACTTAATAAAACAGCCATTCCTATTTTCGAGTAAAAAAAGGTACTACTACACAACCTATCAAAACATTACTCCTCACTAAAAAACGCTCTAATATCTGCTGATAGCTTTATTAAATCAGGCTCATGGGTGTACATCATATGACCTGCTTCATAATAAGTCATTTGTACACGCTCTTTTACAATACCGTTTCGAGCAAAGGTATATTCAGCATCAAAAAACGGTGTTATTAAATCATAATAACCACTTGCTACCATTACTTTCATAGCTGTATTTCTTCGCATAGTTTCGCCTAGTGCTCTAGATACATTAACAGGGGTGGGTTCCCAATAACTGCCATCGGGCACGGTTCTCCAACGCCATTTTGCACCAATTTTTCCGTTTGAAGTTAAGTAAGGTCTATCCATTTTTACGTTTAGTTCAGTTGCATAATAATGGTTTAAAGCAGCGGTATAGGCAGCACTAATCTGATAGCTTGCAGCATCGCCCAAATGTGGACCATCAGAGAGCTTATCTGCCTCATCACCCATAAATCTACCATCTAAACGGCCAATGGCTAGCCCTTTTTCTGCTAGTAATTGCTTTTGAAATCGCCGCATTAAAATACGAAGGTTAGATCGTAAAATATAGTTTATATCTAGTCCTGTAAAATAAGCCAAACGTTCTGCGATATTGTTACGTTCTGTTGCTGATAATAAATTGCCTTTGTATAAGGCAGGGGTATATGTATTGTAGGTAAAAGAGCGGCATTCGGCAACAAAAGCTTCTAAAGTTTTACCCTGCCCAGCTTTTTTATGATACCAAGCAGTGGCAGCCATACTAGGCAAATAGGTAATGTAAGATGTGATATTGTCATGAATAGAGGTAGAACCATCGTAATCTAGTGCCTGAGAAATAAGAATCATTCCGTTGAGCGCCATATTTTGCCCACCACCTTCTAAGGCTTTGCCAACAGCGGCGGCACGTGTAGTACCAAAACTTTCACCTGCCAGATATTTGGGAGAGAACCACCGTTCATTTTCGGTAATCCATTGGCGAATGAATTTTGTAACCGAGTTAGCATCTTCTTTCAGCCCCCAAAAGTCTTTTTCTTTTCCCTTTCCTACTACACGGCTATAGCCTGTACCTACAGGGTCAATAAATACAATGTCGGTAATGTCTAATAATCCGTGTTTGTTTTTTACGAGGTTGTAAGGTGCTGCACCATCATCTTTTTTTGCTTCAGAATCTACGTTTACAATTTGTGGCCCAAACAAGCCCATATGTAACCATACCGAGGCAGAACCAGGCCCACCATTAAAAACAAAAGTTACCGGTCTTTTACCCACAGAACCCATGGGGTTTTTGGTGTAGGCTACCGACCAAATAGATGCAACAGAATCGCCTTTGTCATTGGTTAAATAGGTTTCTTTAGCTGTTGCCTTGTAGTTGACGGTTTTTCCACCAAAAACGCCTTGATGCGTTGTAATAAATGATTGTGGTTTAGGAATAGGTTTAATTGCTTCCTTTTTCATCGCTTTTTGTGCATTTACAGTAATAGTAGCGCATAGCAATCCAATTAAAAATAGCGTTCTTTTAGTCATTTTTTCTACAATATGGTTGTGTTTTTCACTGTAAATAAGCATTAAGAGCCTATAAAAATACTATTCTTTTTTTAGTATCGTAGCCAATACCCGTGCATAGGCTTGGGCATATTGTTCCATACCCAAATCGGTGGGGTGGGTGCCATCTACAAACGCATCATTTGAAAGATTAATATCTTCTTTTAAAAGCATATGTAAATGAGTATCCCCTTCTTTTTTAAGCGTTAAAAACACCTCAGATGTCCATCGGTTTAGGGTTTCATAGTTATTTTTTCGGGTGTCATCTACCAAACCGTCGCTGTAGCCTGCATGTTGGGTTAGCAAAATAGTAGCTTCAGGTCTTTTTTCTCTTAGGTAACTAATGTTACTATGTAGGCGTTTTTTAATCTCCTTTTCGGTATTTGTTGCACTAGGACTTAGGTTGGGCAAACAATCTAATACAAATACCTTTGCATCAATTTCGGCAATGAACTCAAGTACTTCCATTTCAAGCCTACCATTACCAGAAAATCCTAAATTAATAATAGGATAATCTAGTTTTCGTTGTAAAATGCTGGTCCAAGCCATACCAGGTCTTGAGGCGCATCCTCCTTGTGCTATTGATGTACCATAAACTACAATGGGTTTTTCCGTTCTAGGTTTTTCAAATGTGATAGTATGTCCTTTAGGAACACCAATTTTTAAATTTTTACATGTATTATATAGGGGTAAAAACAATTGATATTCACGGCCTTCAGGAGGGCTATTTTTTGTGTTGTAGTGATATGAAATGGTATCATTAAAACTGTATTTTCCTTTGTACCATAACCAGTTGTTCGTTGTATCTTTTCCATATAAATCTAAACCACTTACTCCTGTTGCTGGCATGTGGTTCATGGCTATATTACCATCTACTTCATAGGTGATAAGAAGTTGCTGGGCATTGGTTTTAAAACGGATGGAAACTCCTGCACTGTTTCTCGATAGATTCCAAACGGCCTTTCTAACTTGCTTTTCAGCCTTTTTAGGTAAACGAGTATATGCAATATTTTCCCAGCCCTGTCCTTCCATTTTTGAGAGACTTTCTAGCGGATTGTGCCATTCATAAGCAGGGGTGTCTTGTGCCCATATGCTAATTGTAGACAGCGAAAAGAAAATGAAAAGTGTGGTAAAAAATCGCATGATAGTATTTTATAATGAACTTGACTTTTTCTTTTACCTGCAAAAGCCATAATTCTCGGTTCCAAACAAAAAGTCAAGACAAGTTCGATCGAAAAAATGGATAATATGGGTTTAAGATATGATTTAAATTTTTAAAATAAACCTTATCTTACATGGCACTATACCAACCAACCCTCTTTTTTATGTCACAAGCTGTACAGAATGTATCAAAACGCCTCTTTTCTTTAGATGTTTTTCGTGGTCTTATTATGTTTCTTTTGATTGCCGAAGCTGCCGGTTTTCACCATAATTTTGCAGTACTTACCGAAGGCACCATGTTTTCAGGGATAGCCCACCAGTTGCATCACCACCCATGGAATGGCCTCCGCTTTTGGGATTTAATTCAGCCTTTCTTTATGTTTATTGTAGGTGTTGCTATGCCATTTTCTTTGCGAAAAAGGCTTGCTACAGGCAATCGTAATGCGGCTACTAGGCATATTTTAAAACGGTGTTTTTTACTGTTCAGTTTTGGTGTGTTGTTACATTGTGTATACAGTCATGCCTTGGTATGGGAGTTGTGGAATGTACTGGTTCAACTTGCATTTACTATCGCTATTGCCTATGCCATTATGAATAGGTCACATAAAGTGCAAATTGCTGTTTCAATAGCATTATTGGTGCTTACTGAAATTTTATATCGTATCTACAATCCTGAAGCGCCTTATATGCAAGGACATGAAAGTTTTGGCTCTTGGGGTGATATGCTGAGTATGGGAAAAGTTAATGATGGGTATTGGGTATTTGTGAATTTTATACCAACAGCTGCACATACCATTTGGGGCGTTATTTGTGGTCAAATATTACTTTCGCAAGCTGCTGTGAAAGAAAAATTAAAAACCTTTTTGATTTGGGGAACGGTAATTTTAGTAGCTGGTTTTGCTATGGATTGGTTGCAGATTACTCCGATTATAAAACGTATAGCTACTTCTTCATTTACCCTTGCTTCTGGCGGGTTTGCTGTACTGACCCTAAGTCTGTTTTATTATCTAATTGATGTAAAGGGATACAAGAAAAAATGGCTAAAAATATTTTCAGTAGTAGGAACAAATTCTATTTTTATTTATTTGTTTGCTGAAACCGTAGGCGTGCAATGGTTTAGAGGTTTTGGAAAAATATGGACTCAAGGAATACTGAGTAATTTTGGCCTTTCAGAACCATTAATTATGGTTATAAATGCACTTTTTGTGCTTTTCATCTTTTGGTATATCACCTATTTTTTAGATAAGCACAAAGTGTATTTTAAAGTGTAATGGGTATAAAAAAACCGTCAATAGCAATAATATATGCTATCGACGGTTAAAGGTTGGTTACTATACCGAAACTACGCTTTTTTATACTCCTGTTATTTTCAAGCATACCTCATATACTCGCTAAGGTTGTTGAGTTAGGCGTATAAATACATAGTTATATGTTAGTTATTTTTTTAACGCATCACGAATTTCAGTGAGTAATTCTTCCGCTGTTGGTCCTGCAGGAGCAGCTTCTGGTTCTGGCTTTTTTGTTTTATTGTATGCTTTAACAATTAAGAACATGATGAAACCTACAATGATTAAATTGATTATGGTGTTTAACCAAGATCCCCACATGATGGCATTTTCAGGAGTAGTTACTACGCCTGCTGCATCTACTACGGCCTCGTCTAGAATAATCTTTTTGTCTTCAAAGTTCACTCCACCTGCAAAATGACCTACAAATGGCATTACAATGTTACTTACAAAACCTTTAATAACGCCTCCTAAGGCTGTAGCCATAATAACCGCTACGGCAAAATCTATGACGTTGCCCGTCATAATAAAATCTCTAAATTCCTTTAACATAATATGTTTCTTTTAATTGGGTAAATTTTTACGAAAGCGCAATTTAAGCAAAAAAACGAATCGGTATTGAATATATATACCAAGTTATTCTATAAATTCTCGCTTTACGCGTTGCGAAATTCCTGTTAAAAGCTCGTATGATATGGTATTGGCAGAAGCTGCCAATTTTTCGGCTGTAGCATTTTGGCCAAAAATAATTACCTCATCTCCTTCAGTGCAATCAATATGTGTAATATCTATCATAATCATATCCATACACACATTACCAATAATGGGTGCTCGTTGTCCTTTTATATATACAAATGATTTTCCTTCCCCGTATTGCCTACCTATACCATCTGCATGACCCAACGGAAGCGTTGCAGTTCTCTTCTGCTCATTAGCAGCAAATGCTCTATTATACCCAACGGTTTGCCCTGGGGCTATTTTGTGTATTTGAGAAATTATTGTTTTAAGGGTGGCAACAGGTTTTAAATGAAGGTCAATTTGAGCGTCATTTCCAAATCCATAAAGACCTATACCACTCCGTACCATGTCATACTGTGCTTCTGAATAATTAAGAATACCTGAAGTATTTAGAAGGTGTTTCTTTGAATGATATCCCAATCTTTCATCCATCATCTTAGCAATATGTTGAAAGACAGCTATCTGAGATTGGGTAAAGGCACTTTCTTGTAAATCTTCGGAAGCAGCTAAATGCGAAAATATCGATGTTATTTTTATATGCTTATTTTTTTTACAAATAGCCGTAATGGTATCGATATCATTTTCTAAAAAACCCAATCGATTTAAACCTGTATTGAATTTAATATGTACAGGATATGCTTTTGTTTGTTGTTTTTTTGCAGTGGCTACAAATGCCTTTAAAATTTTTATAGAATACAAGCTGGGTTCTAAACAGTATTTAAGAAGCGCTTCAAAATGAGTGATTTGAGGATGCAGTACTAAAATAGGAAGACGAATGCCTGCTTTACGCAATTGTACGCCTTCTTGTGTATACGCTACGGCTAAATAATTTGCCCCTAATTGCTCTAGTTTTTTTGCTATTCTTACCGAGTCACTTCCATAGGCAAATGCTTTTACTACCCCTAAAAAATGTGTTGTAGGCTGTAATTTTGCTCGTAAATAGTGATAATTATGCGCTAGGTGTTGAAGATTAATTTCTAGAACAGTTTCTCTTGTTTTATGCATCAGGCTTTTTTTTGCTCGACGGTATTTCTTCTATATTAACAGCTATATTTTTTACTTTTTCACGTAGCCTTGCTTTGTAAAAAGCTGCCCTACTCAACGGCTCATATTCTTCGGTTTCTCCCAGCATTACCAAATCATCGTTATTTGATTTTCTAAAACTATAACTGGCAAGATTGCCTGTACGGGTACAAATAGCATGAACTTTGGTAACATATTCTGCTGTTGCCATTAAGGCAGGCATAGGGCCAAAAGGATTTCCTTTGAAATCCATATCAAGACCCGCAACAACAACGCGTATACCTTTATTTGCTAAATCATTGCAAACGGTTATAATTTCATCATCAAAAAATTGGGCTTCATCAATACCAACAACATCACAGGTATCTGCTAAAATTCTGATATTTGCTGCTGCAGGAACTGGTGTAGAACGTATTTCATTAGCGTCATGAGAAACCACCATGTCTTCATCATAGCGCACATCTACCATGGGTTTGAAAATTTCAACTTTTTGCTTAGCGAATTGAGCACGTTTCAATCTTCGAATCAATTCTTCTGTTTTACCAGAAAACATAGAGCCACAGATTACTTCAATCCAACCAAACTGTTCTTTGTGATTAACGGTGTTTTCAAGAAACATTTTGTAATTTTAGACGAAAATAGGATGTTTTTTCGTTCTGATTATAAACTAAGGTTAAATTTAGCAAAGAAAAAACCATCTTTTTGCATCGAAATACAAATGTCTTACATTTAAAATTATTGCTCAAATGAAAGAAAAACTGAAAGAAGAATTGATAAAGTTATCTACAGATATCATTACCTCTCGTAATATGAATGAGATTGCTGACATTTATGAGGCATCAAAAAACCTTTATGAGAAGCTAGCGGTTTTAAAATTCATAGATGAGAAATTGAAGGATATTGAAATTGATGTATCCAAAAATGTTATCGCTGCAAAATTTGAAACGATGGCTAATGCCGTGCTTAGTGCAAATGCTAGTGTGCCCGAAAGTAATCCGCACCAAGAAGACATAATTACACCTGGTATGGATACGATTAAGGATATGATTTCTGAAATGCCCAATCAACCACCAGTTGATGAGGTTTTGGCTGATTTTTTATCGCAGCCAGATTTAATGAAGAATGATAAGGAACTTTTTATGCCCAGTAAGGAAGAAACAACTGTGGTAAAACAAAAGCCAGTACAATCACTTAACGATAAATTAAAGGGGAAAGAAATTAAGGTAGACCTTAACAATCGCCTCGCTTTTGTAAAGCATTTATTTAATGATAGCACGGAAGATTACAACCGTGTAATATCACAACTTGCTACAATTGATACAGAAGAACGCTCTATTGCCTTTATTGAAAATATGGTGAAGCCAGATTATAATAATTGGCAGGGTAAAGAAGAATATGAAGCACGTTTTATGCAGTTGATTGAACGTAGGTTTAATTAAACTTGCTGCATAGCTGCATATAATTGAAATAAAAAAAGCCTGATGTTGAAAAACATCAGGCTTTTTTATGAAAAAAATTTGATTAATTAGAGGTAATAGTCACTTTAATTAAACCAGCAACTGCAGGAACATGCATACCTGCTTCTGTTTCTTCTACTACATTGCCATTTTCATCTTCACCAGTATTAGCTCCAGCTTGTCTTACAGGTTGATTGTTACCTGCACCAGCATACTCATCAACTTCAGTACCAGCATCATATAATTCTACCATACTAGTAATTTCACCAGAAATTGCAGTACCGTTATTAAAAAGTTCAATTTGATCGGCACCAATAAACCAGTCGTTAGATTGTACTAACATGGTAGCAAAGCTTAGTTTATCACCCTCTGTACCATTAAAAGTAAAGCTATACTTACCGCCTGGGAAAATAGGACCTGGCTCTGATGCTCCCATAGGTGTATTGAATACATTCATAAAACCACCAGCATTACCATCTTCTGCTAAACCTTCTAAAGCATCTGATGCTGGTGACCCGTCAGTAAATATGGTATTATCATCTCCTACAGCATAAGCACCAGGTGCATATGGAGAAACATATCCTGTTTTCATTTCAAGCTCTGCAATTGATACAGCATTCGCTCCATCTTCAGCAATATCTTCTAAACCTTCAGAAGCAGCTTCCCCTGCAGTAAATATAGGAGTTTGCTCTGCCGAATTTAAAACCCAAACGCCGGGAGCGAAAGGTGAAGGCAAGGTTAAATCATCAGTAAGGTTTTCAATAGTCAAGGTAAACTGCGTACCGCCATCATGAGCAAGCATTACTTTTATCGCAGTATTAACAGCAGGATACGTAAAATCATCATTAACCTCACTAATAAGTTTTACCATACCGTTTTCGTCCATTCCTGTATTAGGACCACCTCGCATAGGTTGATTTGGCCCAGTACCTGGCTCTTCATTTACTTCGGTGCCAGCATCCCATAATTTCACTGATGCAGTTACATCACCGGTAACAGCTGTTCCATCTTCATTGTATAATGCAATACCATGCTCATCTGGCGCAAAAAATAAATCGTTTGATTGCACATACATAGTTGCAAAACTAAGGTAAGTACCTTTACCTGCATTAAAGGTATAAGCTTCACTAGTAGCTCCGGGTATTATTAAGCCTGTAGCTCCAGAGCTTAAATAATCTTTAGCGGGAATAACATTTTCAATAGTTACTGTAAACTCTGCCATTGCTGGAGTAGGATCAACAGGTGGTGTTACATCATCATCGTTGTTACACGCAACGAATAAAGAAACTGTACATACACTTAACAGTATTTTTTTAAAATTTTGTTTTAACATGGTTTAATTTTTTTTAAAATTAATTATTGACAAAGGTAAATCCATAATGTTTGTTGAACTTCACGAAAAAATAACAATAGTATCACAGTATTGTTTTTTGGTATTTTTATTGCTGATTTTTTTTGGCTGTTAAACGTACACCAGGACATTTCCATGAGCCTTTAGTCGAAATAAATAGGTATGCATACAATTAATTTTCACTAATCATCTATTGCTGTCTTTATGATGTGATAATGAGGATTTTACGGAATAAATTTTTTTCATCATTTTCCTAGATTGTAGTTCGTTTGGTTTTTAAAAATACTAATGCTTCTTATTACGGATGTATGGATGATTTACCAATTTCCTTATAATTCGGTAAAAAACATTTCTCTAATTATTGATTAACTTGCGCGCTTTATACCGTATTTGGGTTATAAAGTATACAGTGCGCATTGTACAAAAAATAAAATTATAGCAACCATACTAATAGACTATGAACATTAAAAAAATTATCTTTTATATTGCCACATCGGTTTTAACATTGATCATGTGTTACTCCGTTTTTAATTATATCACTAATTACGAGGTGATTGCGGGCTATTTTGAAATTTTAAAGTATCCTACCTATTTGGTTTATCCTTTGGCAACAGCAAAAGTTTTGGGACTTATTGCTATTTGGGGAAATTTTTCAAAGCCCTTAAAAGAATGGGCCTATGCGGGTTTCTTTTTTGATGTTACTTTGGCTTTTACGGCACATATTGTAGCCAAAGATGGGGCAGAAACCTTTGCATTAGTGGCTTTTATTGCATTAATGATTTCTTACTTTTTAGGAAAAATAGTAAGACCTTAATTTACTACTATGGGAAAACTATACTTAGTACCTACACCAATTGGAAATTTGGAAGATATGACGCTACGCGCCATTAGAGTTTTAAAGGAGGTAGATGTGATTTTAGCTGAAGATACGCGTACTAGTGGTAAACTTTTACAACACTTTGAGATTAAAACACCCATGCAAAGTCATCATATGCACAACGAGCATAAAACTGTTGATAATTTGGTGCAACGCCTTCAAGCGGGAGAAACCATGGCGTTAATTTCTGATGCTGGTACACCCGCTATTTCTGATCCCGGTTTTTTACTTACTCGTGCTTGTGTTACAAACATGATTGCGGTAGATTGCCTGCCAGGAGCTACAGCCTTTGTGCCTGCATTGGTAAATAGTGGTTTTCCCAATGATAAATTTATTTTTGAAGGTTTTCTTCCTGTAAAAAAAGGGCGGCAAACACGACTAAAATTTTTGGCTGATGAAACCCGTACCATGATTTTTTATGAATCTCCACACAAGCTACTTAAAACACTTGGTAATTTTATCGAATATTTTGGGGCTTCAAGAGCTGTTTCTGTTTCTCGCGAACTTACCAAGTTATATGAAGAAACGGTTAGAGGTACCGCAGCAGAGGTATTAGCCCATTATACAAATAAACCACCTAAAGGAGAAATTGTTATTGTGGTAGCTGGTAAAGGAAAGTAAGGTGGTTTGGGTACGCTCGCTATACCTAAACAGCTGATGTTGTGGTGATATGGTGTTGTTTAAACACGTTAAAAATAGTGAATTAGTGACTAGACTTATACTTTGAACGGTCAATAATTACACAAAATGGGCTAATGAAAGAAATTTAAGAACTACAGTTTGTTGAAAAACTGTTTGACAAAATGAGTAGTTCCTATTCAAAAATGAACAACATAACGTCATTTGGGTTTAGTGAGAAATACCGCAGACAATATGTTGAACAAATTGCGATAGAGGAAGGAAAAGTGGTATTCCCATTTTAGGTAAGTTATTTCTTGTAACCCTTGAGACTTATAAGATGTTGGGTGTGTATACTGAAGAATTTGGCAACTCAAAAAATGCTTTTCAAATTTTTAATAAGTTCGATTTTGAATATGCTACCAATTTTCATGGTTGCACAAGTGGTATTAAAGGATGCAAAAGACCACAAGCCAGATGAATTTCCTGCCATTTTAAAATGGCAGGAAATTTAAGATAACCTTATTTTATATCAATAAAATAGTAAGTAATAACGAAATCACTTAATATTTTGAACCATCATGCTTCCCTTTCTCCCAGCCGTGTTTTCCTAAATACTGGTCACCACTTTCTACAGCACCATCTTCAATAGATGTACCCATTGAATCATTCCAGCGGTTAAGGTATCCAAAGAGGGAAATTACGCCTAGCATTTCTACTATTTCACCTTCATTCCAATGGGCATACAAGCGTTCCTTAATTTCAGCATCTACTGCATTAGGTACTTGCGATGCCAATAAGGCAAAATCAAGCGCCGCCCGTTCAGCCTCAGAAAAAGCGGGGTGTGTACGGTATTCCCAGATATTGTCTAATTGCTCTTGTTCTGCTCCGTAACGCTCTGCAGCACGAATAGCGTGTGCTTGACAATACCGACAACCTGTAGCATTACTACTTACCCAGGCAATCATGCGCTTTAAAGCTGAGGTCACGCGACCTTCATTGGCCATAACGGCCATATTTAAATTGATAAAAGCTTTTGAAATAGCAGGTCTGTGCTGCATAGTCAATACCGAATTTGGACAAAACCCAAGGGTCTCATTAAAGAATTCGGCTAATTTTTTGGTTTCGGGACTATGGTCTGGATTAAGCGGATTTACTAAAGGCATATTTCTGTTTTTTAAGCGTTTATTCTGAGTATGGCTAAGTTGACCGTACGTAACAGTTACTTTTATAAACCAGACACAAAAATAGCAATTGAGATTGTTGTATTTTTGAATTTGAATCAAATCTATTAATTCGCTGCTTCAATTCAGCAGCAAGAAACGAAAATTTATGGCGACTACAAATCATATCACAACGAAATGGCTAGGTAATATGACCTTTGAAAGTAACAATCCTTCAGGGCATACATTAAAAATGGATATCGCAAAAGAAGATGGCGGTGATGGTAATGGCTTTAGACCCAAAGCACTTATGTTATCTTCATTGGCAGGTTGCTCTGGCTTGGATGTTGCTTCGCTCATTAAAAAAATGAAGCTTGAAGTTGAAGAATTTACTATTGAAACCATAGCAAACCTCACGGATGAGCATCCAAAATTTTATGATAAAGTGGTCATTGAGTATCATTTTACGGGAAAAAATTTGGATGAAAAAAAATTACAACGTGCCGTAGATTTATCTATTGAAAAATATTGTGGCGTGATGGAAATGTTTCGGCAATTTGCCAATCTTGATATTAAAACCGTATTTCATAACTAAAGTGGGTTTAAATGAAGTGGCATCAGCTGGGTTGAACTTAGTTTGATAATGAAGCTTATGTTTGTCCTTTGAATTTCAATATTATTTTCACCCTATGCGTTGGACGATAAAACCAAAACCTGAACAAAAAGACATCAATGCCTTAGCAAAAGCGCTTAAAGTTGATGATTTGGTAGCACAATTGCTATTACAAAGAGGCATTGACACCTATGAAAAAGCGAAAAAGTTCTTTCGTCCAGAACTAAGTGATTTGCATGACCCGTTTTTGATGAAGGATATGGATATTGCCGTTCATCGTATTGAAAGGGCAATTGCTACTAATGAAAACATTTTAGTTTATGGCGATTACGATGTAGATGGCACTACTGCTGTTGCCTTAGTTTCTTCATATTTGTTATGTAATTATGAGAATGTAGCTACCTATATTCCAGACCGCTATGGAGAAGGCTATGGGGTATCTTATCAAGGTATTGATTTTGCTTCTGATAACGATTTCTCATTGATTATCGCGCTAGATTGTGGGGTTAAAGCAGTAGATAAAGTGGCTTATGCAACAGAAAAAGGCATTGATTTTATTATTTGCGACCACCACCGGCCAGGTGATAGCTTACCTAAAGCAATAGCTGTTTTAGACCCAAAAAGAGACGATTGCCAATACCCGTATGATGAGCTTTGCGGTTGTGGTGTTGGTTTTAAATTGATACAAGCATTGGGGTCTCGAAAAGGAGAAACTATAGCCGATTTTATGCCGTATTTAGATTTAGTAGCCACGGCAATTGGTGCTGATATTGTACCCATTACTGGAGAAAATAGGGTGCTCGCTTATTTTGGTCTACAAGTTATCAACAGTCAGCCAAGGGCGGGATTTAAAGCCATTATCAATCAAATAAAAAAAACAACACTTACCATTACAGATGTTGTCTTTATCATTGCGCCACGTATTAATGCAGCAGGGCGAATGAAACACGGGCAACATGCCGTAAATTTATTAACAGAAACCGATATTTCGCAGGCGACTACCTTTGCAGCAGCCATAGAGAAATATAATAGTGACCGTAAAAGTTTAGACCAAGAAATTACTGAAGAAGCGCTCTTACAAATTCAGGAAAATAAGGAAGAAAGTGATTTTACATCGGTAGTTTATAAAGAGACATGGCATAAAGGGGTAATAGGTATTGTTGCTTCTCGCTTAACAGAAACCTATTACAGGCCTACCTTGGTATTTACAAAAAGTGGAGACAAACTTGCCGCTTCGGCCCGCTCGGTAAAAGGTTTTGATGTGTATAATGCATTACAAGGATGTTCAGATTGTATTGAGCAATTTGGCGGACATAAATATGCCGCAGGACTTACCTTACTCGAAGAGCAGTTTAGCACCTTTAAAACGCAGTTTGAAAAGGTGGTTGCAGAAACTATTGATCCTAATTTACTAATACCTGAAATTACCATAGATGCGGTTATAGAAATTAAAGATATTACGCCAAAGCTTATGCGTATTATCAAGCAAATGGCACCCTTTGGCCCTGGGAATATGTCTCCTGTTTTTATGGCCGAAAATTTACAAGATTCTGGCTATGCAAAGGGGGTAGGGCAGGGTGCAGCACATTTAAAACTTGCTGTGACGCAAAACGGTTATGGCCCTTTGGGTGCTATTGGATTTAATTTGGGCGATCAATTAGATAAGGTTATTGGTAGAAAATTTTTTGATGCCGTTTTTTCCATTGATGAAAATGAATGGCAAGGGGTTACCAGCCTACAATTAAAATTAAGAGATGTACGCTAATGGATCCGTATGCTGCCTTACGATTTAGAGAATTCAATATATTTTTAGGAGCTCGTTTTGCGATGGTTTTTGCTTGGTCTATGCAATTTATTGTTATCGAATGGCAGGTATACTCTATGACTAAAGACCCCTTATCTTTGGGTATTATTGGGCTTATGGAAATTATTCCTGCTGTTTCAATGGCTTTGTTTGCAGGTCATATTGTTGATCAAAAAGAAAAACGAAACCTGCTTATAAAATGTATCCTTGGCTTTTCGGTAATTAGTTTTGGTCTTTTTTTACTGAGCAATCCGGAGTTGATGGCTACCGAGAGTACTACCACTATTTTGTATGCCATTTATGTTTTGGTGTTTTTGGGGGGAATAGTTCGTGCCTTTTTGGGGCCTACAATTTTTTCGTTGATTGCATTGATTGTTCCCAAAAGAGTATATCCTAATGCCGCTACGTGGAGTAGTACTACGTGGCAAATGGCATCGGTTCTTGGGCCGGCACTGGCGGGGTTTTCAATTGGTTGGATAGGCGTGCATTGGTCTATGTGTTTGATTTTTTCATTTTCACTGATAGCGTTGCTCTGTCTTTCTCAAATTTCGCAAAAACCCATACTCAACCCTAAAATTGGAGAGCCAATTTTTCAGAGTCTCCGCGAAGGTTTGCGTTTTGTTTTTGATTCAAAAGCTATTTTGGGGGCACTAACCTTAGATATGATTGCCGTGTTGTTTGGAGGTGCGGTGGCGTTACTTCCTGTGTTTGCACAAGATATTTTACAGGTAGGCTCAGAAGGTTTCGGAGTGTTGCGCGCGGCACCAGCCGTTGGTGCTGCTATTACTATGATAGGATCTACCCGTTTTCCGATTCATAAACATGCAGGAAAAAAATTATTACTGTCTATATTTGCTTTTGGTATTTGTATTATTGTTTTTGGGTATAGTACCACTTTTTGGATTTCTGCATTGGCATTGTTTTTTAGTGGTGCAGTAGATGGTATCTCAATGGTTATTCGTCAAACCATTTTGCAGCTAAAAACGCCAGACGCTATGCGCGGACGGGTAGCATCAGTAAATTCCATGTTTGTTGGATCTTCAAATGAACTTGGCGCTTTTGAAAGTGGTGTTACAGCAAAACTTATGGGAGCTGCTACCGCTGTTATTTTTGGAGGAACTATGACATTGCTTACGGTGGGAATTACCGCTATCGTGTCACCAAGTTTTAGAAAATTAGACTTACAAAAGGATGTTGATGCCCATAATATAGAGACTAAACCTAAATGACGTGTTATGCTGCTGAAGTTGACAGCCAAAAAAACCCTATAACAAGGGTTTTTGAGTGGGTTGTAAAAGAAAAAACATAGCAGTAATAGTTCGGTTAAGTATACTTTAGTTTAAAAATGTGTATTTATGATGATTTTATTATCAAATACAGGAGCATAACTCCGTGTTGCTACAAATGTACACATAATTGTAAGAAAAATACTACTTAATTAAGTTAAAATTATATTAAATAGCGACTATGGCATTAAATTTCATGGTTTTACATAAAAACTCAGATTTTATACCCGTATAAAATATTCGTCGCTTATTTGTAGTGCTTTAATTTGAGTGTATCACCATCAAAAACAGCATAGGTAAAGTACTTTACCCAATCGCCCAAATTGGTGTATTTAGATTGCGCATTCAATTTTATTTCTAGCGGTAGATGGCGATGGCCAAAAATAAAATGATCATAATGCTGTGACGCTAATTTTCGTTTGGCGTATTGCACCAACCACTCGTTATCTTCTCCTAAAAAGGCTGCATCATCATCGCCCGAAATAAGCTTATTTTTCACAGAAAAATATTGCGCCACTTTTACGCCAATATCAGGATGCATCCACCTAAAAAACCACTTTGCTACGGGATTAGTAAAGAGCTTTTTCATGCGTTTATACCCTTTGTCATGCGGACCAAGACCATCACCATGGCCAATAAAAAAAGAGGTCTTATTTAGGAGATATTGTTGTGGTTTATGATATACAGGAATGTTTAGTTCTTCTTCAAAATAGCCATTCATCCAAAGATCATGATTGCCTACAAAATAATAAATGGGAACGCCAGCATCTGTAATTTCAGCCAATTTGCCCAAAGTTCTAGTAAATCCTTTGGGGACAACGGTTTTATACTCAAACCAAAAATCAAACAAATCACCCATTAAAAAAATAGCGGCAGCATCTTCTTTAATTTCGTCTAGCCAAGCTACAAATTTCTTTTCGCGAATTTTACTGGCTTCCATAGTAGGAGCGCCCAAATGATTATCACTTGCGAAATACACCTTTTTTCCTTCTGGAATGTTGATTGTTGTCATCTACCTGCAAAAATAGCAAAAGTTCTCAGCTCAATGCTTGAAAATATTAGTTATCTGAGGCATACCATTCTGCAAATGAAGTATCTGTTTCTTGTAGTTTTAGTGAATGCAATTTTATGTTCACTGGTAATCGTGCATTTATCTTTGCAGCAAAATCTAGCACCATATTCTCACTAGTAGGCTGATAATTGGCAAGAATCACATTATGACCCCGATCTAGCAGTTCTTTTGCTAATTCTACATGAGGCGTATTTTTATTAAAAACCGTAGCATGATCAAATTGATCTACAATTTCTTCTTTTACAATCTTTTTAAGATCACCAAAATCAATAACCATACCTTGTTTTACATGTGAATTATCAGTTATTGGTTGGCCAATTACAGTTACCGATAGCTTATAACTGTGGCCATGTACATTTCTACATTTACCATCATACCCATATAGCGCATGACCTGTTTCAAAATTAAATTGCTTTGTGATTCTAATTTTACCCATACTACTAAATATTGCCGTAAAGGTATTGATTTTGTAAATGAGCTACTTCATTTTCAATATGAAAAGCGGATTAATCAGGAAAATAGCACACTAACGTTTAAATTTACGTTTGGTACGTACGCGATTGACGATATAAATTACAACAACAAAAAGTGCTAAGAGCGGAAAGATAAGATCTCCGTTTAAAAAATTCAAAATATCCATAATATTACTTTAGATGGATAAAACGACAAATCTTGCTGCTTATTATTTTTTAAACTTAGATAAGGCATTTCTTGTAAAAGCAGATAACACCAATCGTCCTGTAATAGCAGCTCGATCTACCAATAATGTATCCCAATGATCGGTACCTTGCCAGAGTACTTTTTTCCATTCTTCAAGAGCTTCAGGGTTGTAAGATGCTAGTTTTTTGGAAAAAAAGTGGAGTTCATCATCCAATTCTTTTGTGGTATCAAAAACTTTAGAATAAAGTCCTTTTTCTTTAGCCCAATAGGCATTTTTCCATTCAGAAGCAGCCAAAGAAAGCTCAGAAATAGCTGCCGTCCCTATCTTACGTTCTACCGCTGGCGCAATTACTAGTGGAGCTATACCAATAGTCAGTTCTGACAAGCGAATAGACGCCTCAACAGTTGCAAATACATAATCACAAGCAGCAGCCAGCCCTACACCACCACCAACAGTTTTACCTTGTACACGCCCAAGAATTACTTTTTTACAATTACGCATAGCATTAATCACATGGGCAAAACCACTAAAAAATTGTTTCCCTTCATTTAAATTAGAAACAGCCATGAGCTCATCAAAAGAAGCACCTGCACAAAAGGCACGGTCTCCTTCAGATTTTAAGATAATGATGGTGATGGCATCATTTTCTGAGAGCTTGTGTAGCGCTGCCGTAAGGCGGTCTAAAAGTTCGGCTACAAACGAATTACTTGCTGGGTGGCCAAATTCTATCGTAGCAATTTGACCATCTATTTTAGTGTATAAACTTCCGTTTCTTCTATCTGTTGTCATCCTTTTAAAGTTAAGAGGTTAAATTTAGGTGTTTTGAAGTAAGGGTCGAAATTTTCGGCGAAACTTAACTACCAAAGCTCCACCTCGAATAAGCATCCAAATGGTGAAGGCTATCCAAATACCGTAAAATCCCCAATGTAAATATTTACCTAAAAATAAGATGGGTACAAAGCCTAAAAAAGTTGCTGCTAAAAGGGTATTTCGTAGGTATTTCATTTCTCCTAAACCTTTAAAAAGCCCATCAAAAATAAAGGCCAAGGTATTCATAGGCAATCCGAGAATAACTATAAAAAAGACCATATAAAAAGCATCTAAAACACTGGGTTCATTAGAAAATAAACGTCCAATGGGGTAATAAAATAGAAACCCAAGCAGCATTAGTACAAGACTTACCATTAGGCCGTACAGCAGTATTTTTTTTGCTAAATTCCAGAGTCCGTCATAATTTTTAGCTCCCAGAAGTCGCCCGCCCATAATGTTTCCGGCAGCACCGTAACCATCAATAAAAAAAGCCGAAAACAACCATATGTTTATGGCAATTGTATGTGCGCCAATATAGTTGTCTCCTAAAGCTGTAGCCTCTCTAACGGCAAGAATTAAGGCAGTATTTAATGCTAAAGCTCGCACAAAAAGGTTGAGGCTCATTACCACCAACCTACCCAATTCAGGATGCCAATTAAAGCTCAATCGTAAACTAATATTGGTTTTGGTAATGAGTAAAATAAAAGCCATTATCGCCATAATGGCTTGTGCAATCAAGCTTGCCCACGCAGCACCTTCTAAATACATGGGGCTTATAAAACCATCAATACCATACACCAAAACCAAGTCTAAAACAACATTTAATACAGCACCTACAATGGCAATCATCATAGGCCAAAAAGTGTTTTGCAAGCCTCTAAAAATGCCCATTACAGCAAAAACAAATAAGGTAAGAGGAAAACCCCAAACACGAATGGAGTAATAGGAGATGCAATAGTCAAGAATTTTACCCGTAGCATTTAACAATTGAAAAATTTCTTCAACAATAAAAACGGTTGACAACAGTATAAGAATACTTAGGCTGATGTTGAGAAAAATAGCCTGAGCAGGAAGCGTTTTTACTTCATCAAGGCGATTGGCGCCTAAATATTGTGAAATAATGGCCGAAATGGCACTACGGGTTTGCCCCAAAATCCAAATAAGCATTGATAAAAAAGAACCCACAATACCTGCTGCTGCAAGTGACTCCAATCCATCAACAGGAATATTACCCACAATAGCCGTATCGGTAATGGATAAAAGTGGCTCGGCAATGCCAGCTATGGTAGCAGGAATAGCAAGCGAATTGATAGTTTTAAAATTAATAACCTGGGGTAAAACTTTCATAGCGGTGGTTGTAGATTTCACTTTTTTTAAGAAAAATCAATTAAGCGGGCTTGGTACTGTTAAGCCTTGTGTGTTTAAAAGGCAAAATTAACAAATAGGTTGGAGGCTGCAGTACAATATGCCTATTTTAAAACCAACTCATAGCAATGAAAAGGATGCTTACTTTGGTTTGGAAAAAAAATATCACTGAGCCGTTTATAACCCCTTGTTTCATAAAATTTTATATTCCGCTCGTTTTTACTAAAGGTATCTAAGCGTACAGAAACATAGTCATTTTCTTTTGCATAAAGTTCGGCAAAATCCATAAGCTGCTGTGCATATCCCCTTCCTTGATATGATGGATGTACTGCAAGTCTATGAATATAGAGGTTTCTATCGGTTGCTGTAAGCCATGAAACAGGAATGTATTCTGCATCAATACAGCTAGATACCACAATACTACCTATTATTTGTTCGTTAATAACCAGTACGTACAATTCATTTCTTTCAATATCGGTCTCAAAAGTTGCCTTTGAGGGGTAGTTTTCATTCCATTGAAAAATATTTTTATCAGTCATGAATGCAGCGCAAGCCCTCGTTACACGTAAAATGTCGGGGATTTCTGATATCTTTGCACGTCGAATCATTTTTTAAGTTCAAATTAATTGTAAATTTAGAATATTAATTAATATCCTTTCTAATGAAAAATATACTTGTACCTATTGGTACCAACCCCGATTCACTGTTTACCTTACAATATGCTATAGATTTTGCTGCCGAGTTTAAAGCTAACATTTTTGTTATGGAAGTTTTTAACGTGTCTTCCAAAGCAGGAACATTAGCAAATATTGGTGAAAAAGTTACGCAAAAGAGTATGGAACGCTTGAAAGAGGTGGTGAATAGTGTTGATGCTAAGGGAGTTCCTATTAAAATCGCCACGTATAACGGTGATATTATAGATGGATTAAAGAATATTGACAAAGAATTGGGTATTGATTTAATTATTATGGCACCCCGTAGCAATGATATTAACGAGGCTTTGTACTTAGGGTATACCTCAGGGCGTATCATTAAAAGAACAAATATACCTACCTTAATTGTACCTAAAGGCACAAAATTGAAGCCTATGAAAACTATTCTTACGGCTTTCAAATCAGGTATACTAAAGAAAAAGCGTATTTTAAAACCTTTAAAAACGATTAAGAAAAAATTTGATGCAAAGGTAAATTTACTGTTGGTAAAAACACCGGGCTATTCAGAGGCTGATTTAAAAATCAACCCTGCTTTGATGGATCTTTGTTCAAGGCTTACAGTAACTGAAAACCAAACTACCTACTTGGGTGTTACAGCCCATTTTCAGGCTCAACAACCCGATTTATTGGTCGTATTTAGACGAAAAAGAGGCTTTTTTAAGGTTTTATGGGAAAAAAGTACGGTATTGAAATCTGAATTTTCAGCATCTATTCCTGTATTAGTATTACCCGTAAAGAAAGATTAGCCACATTTAAATGGCAGTAAGGACTAGATTTAACTAAACAAAGTATTTTGATAGCTTGGCAAAAAGTAGTTCCTTTGCTAAAGCCAAAATGGGGGATTAGCTCAGCTGGCTAGAGCGCTTGCCTGGCAGGCAAGAGGTCACCGGTTCGACTCCGGTATTCTCCACCAAGTAAATACAAGGCTTCAAGAGTTTTTGACTTTTGAAGCTTTTTTATTGGTAAGCAATTTGCACGCAAAACTGAATTTAAATTCAGCTTCGTATTATTTGATATAAGTTACCTCATTTCAGTGCTTTTGTAGACAGAATCGAACGTTTTTAGCAAGATCTTACAGCACATCACATTAATTCTTTATAAAAAGAAATTAGCGTAAAGAGTATTAGATACTATTTTAATTTTTAGCACGATTTAAACAAAAAATAAGTATCTTTTTTTCTTAACCACTACTATTATAGGTAAATAAAGAAAATTATTTTCTTTATTTACCTATATTTGATGTAAATAAGTATAAAATGGTAGAAAAAATATCTAAATCACAAGTTTTAGAACGTATACAGTTTGAAAACTACTGGTGGCATAACAGCGGTATTGAAGAAGATTACAATGCCATGCAGCGACGACTATACTTTGATATTTTCAAACCTATGGTCTTTGACCTTTCCATAAACAGAGCCGTTGTACTTATGGGGCCCAGAAGGGTAGGTAAGACCGTAATGCTGCACCATACTATTCAAGAGCTAATAGACAAAGGTGTACCTAAGCAAAAGATTATTTTTATTACTGTTGAAAATCCAATTTATACGAATATAGCTTTAGAAGAACTTTTTAAATATGCTTTAGAAGCAATTGGAAACCAAAATCCTAAAGACTGTTTTGTTTTTTTTGACGAGATTCAATATCTAAAAGATTGGGAAATTCATTTAAAAACATTGGTAGACAGCTATAGAAGCACAAAATTTATAGTATCAGGTAGCGCAGCTGCAGCGCTAAAATTTAAAAGTAATGAGAGCGGAGCAGGCCGTTTTACCGACTTTTTACTGCCTCCTCTTACATTTTATGAATATATACACATTAACAATCTTCAGCACTTAATGGTTGAAAGTAATTTACTGTGGAAAGGAAAGGAAAAACATTTTTATGATACTGTAAACCCCCAATTGCTTAATGAACATTTTGTAAAGTATATCAATTTTGGGGGATATCCAGAAATTATTTTCTCTCCTCAAATGCAAAAAAACCCTGGTCGCTATATAAAACAAGATATTGTTGATAAAGTTTTGTTACGAGATTTACCAAGTTTATATGGGATTAAAGATGTACAAGAGTTAAACAGATTGTTTACTACTATCTGTTTTAATACTGCTCATGAATTTGAATACGAAGAGTTGAGCAGAACTTCAGGGGTAAAAAAACACCTTATAAAAACGTATATAGCATATTTAGAGTCTGCTTTTTTGGTAAAAAAAATCAGCAGGGTAGATCAGAGTGGCAAACGCTTTAGAAGAGAAGTAAAGTTTAAAATGTATCTTTCAAATCCATCATTATACGCAGCCTTGTTCACTCCATTAGCTATTACAGATGAAAAACGTATGGGAGATCTTGTAGAAACTGCTATTTATTCACAATGGATGCATCGAGATTGGTTTAACCCCTATTATGCTCATTGGGGAAAAGGAGAAGTGGATATGATAGGGATTGATGAAGGTACGCTAAAACCAATTTGGGCTTTAGAAATTAAATGGAGCAATAGATATGTAGAAAAACCAAATGAATTAAAGAGCCTCATTGATTTCTGTAAATCGAATAAATTGTCATCAGCTTTAGTAACTACCATAGATACAAAAACTCAGCGTGAATTTAAAGACGTAACCCTGCAGTATGTACCTTGCGCTACCTATGCCTATAATGTTGGAAAGAATACCTTGGATAAGAAAAAATAGAAAGTGAAGTAATTTTAAGACTTTTTAATAGCCAGACACTAAGTACTAAGGTTGGAGAATCTTTAGAACAAGATGCTTACCCGCTTCCCATTTAAATAGCACCCCAGAGTAAGCTTTTTATTTTTAAAGAATTGTTTTTTAGAAGAATGGTGATTAGAAAACTGTCAGGCAAGAGGTCACCGGTTCGACTCCGGTATTGTCCACCAAGTAAATATAAGGCTTCAAGAGTTTTTGACTTTTGAAGCTTTTTTTGTGGCTAGTATTTCCGCATTTTTCTTGCAACATTTTATGAGCGTTTTTACTGCTGCTCGTATGTTTTACTTAGCTATGTAAACTAGTATTCACTTTAGCATAAGCATATTATGAAAAGCTGGAGTCATTTAAATTTTATGCTGAACCACGCGCAATAGTTGCTATAATTTTGTTAAGTAAGCTAGATGCGTTGGAATAATTATGTAAATTTAAACGGTTTTATATTTCTGGTATCGACAAAACATGAGGCTATATGTGCCTAAAATAATGATGTAGATGGCTAAGAAGTTAAAAGTGAAAATGGAGTAGCTCAATTTTCTATCGATTATACCTCCACCACCATAAAACTGTATTTTTTATGTATTCTTTTTCTCGAACTTTAAGGAGTTATTTTTAATTGTAAATGAACTTTGAACATAGCAAACAGAAAAATTTAGACAGATGAAACAGTCTCTATTGTTGTTTTTTACTATTTTGACATGTACTACAATTCTTGCGCAAATACCATCAGAAAAACCAAAAAGCTCCGATAAAATTACCAACAACCGACTTCTGCAGTACAATATGGATATGCCAGTAGGTGTCAACTCAGAACAATTTGTTCATGGCATAGCCGATTTTCCAATATCGAAAGATTTAGCAGTGCGTTTAGAACGATTTTATACCAAGTTTGGTAATCAAGAGCAACTTAAAGGGGGTTTTGCTTTTAAATACTTTTTAAATAAAAAATCCTACCTTATTACAGGGCTTGAAAATCAATATATTATCAATGGTAGTACTGGGGCACCGAAAAAAGAATTGACCCGTTTAAATTTGGGGATTGGACATAATGTAAAACCCAATCTTTTGATAGAACTAGGGTACAAGCCAATGATTGGATCACCCAATCCCGCAGTATCTGAAACCATAATCAGCAATAGGGGAGGCTCCTTTTCTTTTAAAACACGCTTTTAGCTATAGCCAAAACTTGTTTTCTAAATTATATTATTAATAAGGAGTTCAAATTAGAGTTTTAAACTTTTAATACGGATCAAATTTAATGAAGGGGAGTTATTTGAATCCTCATTTACTTGATTAAGGTTAACGATTATTTTTCACAAGACTACCTATCAGTAAAAAGCGCAATCATTAGGAAATTTCGAGTTTATATCCCACGCCATGAACGGTTACAATATTGATAGAATCGTCATCTTGAAATTTTTTTCTGATTTTTGAGATAAAAGTGTCTAAGCTACGCCCAACAAATACGCCTTTATCTTCCCAGACTTCTTTAATTAGTAGGTTACGCTTTATAATTTGGTTTGGTTTCTCACTGAATATTGCCAGCAATTCGCACTCCTTCGCTGAAAGCTCAATTGTGTTGTTTCCTTTTACTAGTTTGTTTTGCTCTTGGTAGAATTGGTAGTTTCCTATTTTTGAAAAAGAAGGAATGGTTTCTTTTGAAGCCTTATACTTCCAGTAGAGCAGCACAAACCCAATAAACCCAATGCATACCAGTGCGAGTAACGAATAATTCTTTTCTGCTACCAAAACGGGGCGTAGCCCTGTAAAATGAAGTTTTATTTTATAATTAGCTAATGGTAAGTTTCGACCAATACATGCCAGTGTGCTACTATCTACAGCATCTTTCATCTCATAACTATAGGAAACCTCCCTACTGCTCATGGCAATAACTTCAACTATATAACTATTGGGCAGATTAGAATTGCCTAAGCTTTGTGATAGGACGCTTATTAAGTTAGCTGGCTCGATGCGAAGTTCATTTTGAAAGGACAATGCAAAGGTATTATCGTCTAATTCAATCACGGGCAGTATTAGTGAAGTGGAGTCACCTACTGATACTAATAATTTATGACCAGCATCTCTAAGGGCAATTTTCGCCCTTTCAGAAAAGTTATCGGTCTTCTCAAGGTCAACATAGCTAAACAGGGTGAAGGAGATTAAAACCATCAGAATTAAAAACCTTTCTTTTTTCATGTTGTTTGATTTTTGGAAAAATTACAATTTTTTACACTTATTTGACATTTTTTTTGCAGGAATTGAGAAGGGCATCCATAATTTTGAATGAAACTATACTCCTAACAATTTTAAACAACAAAAGCGAAACCCATGAAAGCACACCTAAAGTTTTTTGCATTGTTCTTCATTCTTGTTTTTTGTACTCTATGTAAAAAACAGCATAAAACTAAGCTACCAAAAACTACTATGCAGTCTGAATCTAAAGACCTAATTATTACCCACGGACCTAACAGACTTACCCCTAACAGTATTGTACGTACAATGATACAAGACCAAAAGGGCATGATTTGGATTGCTTCATGGCAGGGTGTTTTTAGGTATGATGGCAAAATATTTGTTAATATGACCAGCGAGGTGAGTTCGGCTCGCTTCTTTTCATCCTTGGAAGATAGTAAAGGCAACCTTTGGTTTGGTTCAATTGGTTCGGGTGTATATCGGTACGATGGGAAGGTCTTTCAAAACTTCACTACCAAAGAGGGACTTCTAAATGATGAGATAGTTTGTATTTATGAAGATAAAATGGGTTCTATTTGGTTTGGAGCTAATGGAGGAGCAAGCCGCTATGATGGGAATTCGTTTCAGAATTTCATAATAAATGAAGATACGATGATGGAAGATATAACAGGAAAAACTGTTGCAAGTACTCGCCCCTCAAACGAAATTAATGCTATTATTGAAGACAAGACGGGCAAGTATTGGTTTGCCACGAGAGGCAATACCGTTGTTTATGATGGCAAAACATTTACCACGGTAAAACATAAGGGGGAAGCTTTTAAGAATGTTAGATCTTTAATTGAAGATAAAAAAGGGAATATCTGGCTTGGCGGCAACGATGGCCTTTGGCGTTATGATGGCACTGTATTTAATAAGCTCACAAAGAATTTTGTGGGCTATATTCACGAAGATAAAAAAGGAAGTATTTGGACAAGTTCTGAAAGTAACAATGGTTGGATACTATCGCGTTATGATCTACAATCTTCAGACGGTGAAGAGCGTGCTGTTACCGAAATAAACACAGCAGTAGGAATGATTTTTGGCATTTTGGAAGCTGATGATGAAAGTATTTGGTTTGGTGGTTTAAATGGGGTATATCGCTATGACGGACATACCATTTTCGATTTTAAAGATTAATATCGATTTCAACCTAAACCGAGATAAATAGTCCTGAGCGTATCCTTATTTAGACCAATTTTTCTAGCCAAATCACTTAGAAGCTTTTACCAGAGTATTGTAATAATATACGTGCTTTAGGTTTTTAAATTTGTTTACTAAGGCTACAGATTCATCGGTGATTTTGGTAAATGAAAGATTGATATATTCAAGGTTTTTAAGGTCGGTCAATTTGCTTATTCCACTGTCGGTGATATTATTTCTATCAAGTCTTAACCGAATAAGATTTGAAAATGAATTTATAATATCTAAATGATCATCGGTAATACCACTATTTTTTAAATCGAGATAGGCAATATGTTCCTTTACGGTTTTTAGTGCTTCCAGTTGTTTTTTGGTTATTTGTTGCCCAATAGACACCGATACATCTAAATAATTTAGGTTTTCTGATAACGGACTTACATTAAAACCAGCTGATTTCAAATCGGTAATCGTAGCCTGATCGATAGGATCTATAGGCTCATTGAGTATTGTTTTATATTTTCCAATTTCTAGGTACTTTTCAATATTATCTTTTATCACCCCACTTGCCCCCAAATCAACCAAAGTAGCATTAGGTTTTGCCCCAGCATCTATCCACCATTGTATAAAATGCACCTGTTGTTTTGATAGCGGTGTCTTTCCTTCAGGAGGCATAAAATCTTCGTGATCATGAGCCAAGGTGATGCGTTTATACAGCTCACTACTTGCACTACTGCCGGGTTCAATAGCCTTGCCTGATTCGCCTCCTCTCATGATATTTTCAAAAGAAGTTAGCAAAAGGTCACCCTTTTTTTTATCATTGTTATGACAGCTTGTACATTGGGCATCGAGTATCGGCATAAGTACATCTTCAAATACGAGAGCTGAGTCAATATGAGTGATTTCTTTATAGCTATGTTCTTCTTTGGGAGGAAATCCGGCAACTTTTCTCACCGTATTGGGCGCATACTGAAATAGGTACGATGATCCGTGTGTTAAATTACCACCTAAATGCCCTGTGTAGGTTAAAAGTAGCATAACAAGTACAAAACCTATCTTTTGAACAAGGGGTTTCTTTTTGCCTTGTCCTTTCTTTATATAAAAAAACAGGGCAAATGAAAGCACTGCAAGAGCAATACCTCCCCATTGATGTAGCCAAACGGCGTCTTCGCTATAACCTCCTTCTAAAGATAACATATACCCCATGATACAAGCTAAGGCAGCACTTATTCCACCTAAGAGCAAGGTAAAGTCAACAATAGGGGCAGCATGTTTAAAGGACTTAAATTTAGCTCCAATATGGAGTATAAATGCAACAATAAGAAAGCCTATTGGTAAATGCACAACCAAAGGGTGAAACCTTCCAATAAATAGTATAAAATCGCTTACTTCATTTTCCATAGGGTTGTAGCGTCGTCCAAATTAAGGGGGTTATTATTTTTTTTAATGATTATGATGACTACTTAGAAGTGTCTTTTTTTAGCAAAGCAAACAAATAAAAGGTGTGTTTTTATAGTATTGAACATAAATTTATGGCTATGCAAGAATATCTTTTACCACGTTTCCATGTACATCAGTTAGGCGATACCTTCTTCCTTGATGCTTGTAGGTAAGTCTCTCATGGTCAATACCCATTTGGTGTAAAAGAGTTGCTTGAAAATCGTGAACATGAACAGGATTTCTGGTAATGTTATAACTGAATTCGTCTGTTTCTCCATAGGTAATACCCGGTTTAATGCCCCCACCTGCCATCCAGATGGTAAAACACCTAGGATGGTGATCGCGTCCGTAATTGGTATCGGTTAATTTTCCTTGACTAAAATTGGTGCGTCCAAATTCGCCACCCCAAATAACAAGGGTGTCATCTAAGAGACCTCGCCTTTTTAGGTCGGTTACCAGAGCTGCTGAAGCTTGGTCGGTATCTCTGCACTGCGAGGCAATATTTACAGGTAAATCAGTGTGTTGATCCCACCCCATATGATAAAGTTGTATAAACTTCACATCTCTTTCGGCCATTCGCCTAGCCAGAAGACAATTAGCCGCATAGGTGCCGGGTTTTCTGGCATCTTCTCCATATAATTCAAATACCTCATCGGGCTCATCAGAAAGGTCGGTTGCTTCGGGCACTGAGGTTTGCATTTTGTAAGCCATTTCATACTGCGCAATTCTAGATTGAATTTCAGGATCGCCAAATTCATTCATTCGTATATCGTTCATTTTTTCAAGCACATCCAAAACATGTCTTCTCGATGCCGACGTAATGCCCTCTGGGTTTTGTAAATACAAGACAGGGTCTTTTCCTGACCGAAACTGTACTCCTTGGTGTAGGGAGGCAAGAAATCCATTCCCCCATAGTCTTGAGTAAATGGGTTGTGGACGTTGTGCGCCTCTTGAAAGTAATACACTAAACATGGGCAGGTTTTCATTCATACTACCCAAGCCATAACTCAACCAAGAACCAATACTGGGTCTTCCGGCTTGTTGTGATCCTGTTTGAAAAAATGTAATGGCGGGGTCGTGATTGATAGCTTCCGTATGCATCGATTTTATAAAACACAGGTCATCAACCACTTTGGCGGTGTGTGGCATTAGGTTACTTACCCAAGCGCCACTTTGGCCATGTTGTTTGAAATCGAATATTGAAGGTGCCAATGGAAATGCTGATTGACCAGAGGTCATTCCTGTTAATCGTTGTCCTTGCCGAATAGATTCGGGGAGGTCTTGTCCCCTCATTTTCATAAGAAGCGGTTTATGGTCAAAGAGGTCTATTTGAGAAGGCCCTCCGCTCTGAAAAAGATAAATAACTCTTTTTGCTTTTGGGGCAAAATGAGGTATTGAAAGTGCTTTTGATTCTAATCCTGATTGCAAATCAGTGCTTTTTGAAACGCATCCTAGAAGAGAACCTAAAGCCAAGCCGCCTATTCCTAAGCTGGTTTTTGACAAAAAATGCCTCCGATTCATTCTATGTAGATGCTCTGAATATGGGTCGTTCATAAGTATTGTTTTTTAAGAATGTTTGGCCTCGTCTAGATTAAATATTGCGCTTGCAACAACTGTCATAGCGGCCAGTTTATTACTATCAATTTCTTTGTTGACTTTGGAAGCACCGATGGCTATAATTTTGGCATCGTTATTTTTTTCATCATTAAATCTGGTCAACTCAGTATTGTATATTTCCATAAGTAATTCCACTTCTTTTTCTGAAGGCAATCTTGATATTACTTTTTGAAATGTTTTTCTTATCCATGCCGATGGTGCTTCACTTGTTTGTACAACCTGCTCAGCGAGTACTCTTGAGGCTTCAATATATTGCGGGTCGTTTAAAAGCACAAGAGATTGCAAAGGGGTGCTGGTTGCTTGTCGTTTTACGGTACACATTGCCCTTTCAGAAGCGTCAAAAGTTAGCATAGAAGGCACGGGTATGGTTCGTTTCCAATAGGTATATATACTTCTTCTATATAAATCTTGCCCTTTGCCAACTCTGTATTTGTTTTCACCAATCTGGTTTGCCAATTCCTTCCATATTCCTGGAGGTTGATAAGGTTTTACCCATTTGCCCCCTATTTTCGTATGAAGTAATCCGCTAGATGCCAGCGCTTGATCACGCATCATTTCAGCAGTAAGTTTTTTATATGGACCTCTAGACCAATAGGTGTTTTCAGGATCTAACCTATGGTTTTTCTGTATCACTTTTGATGACTGTCTGTAGGTAGCGGTCATGACCATCATTTTTATTGATCGTTTGATGTTCCAGCCATTATTCATAAAATCAAGAGCAAGCCAATCGAGTAGTTTGGGGTGCGAAGGAAGTGCACCTTGATTTCCAAAATCTTCAGGAGTAGACACCAATCCTTTACCAAATAGGGTTTGCCATATTCTATTGACAATTACTCTACTTGTTAATGGGTTTTTTTTATCAAATAACCATTGGGCAAGGCCAAGTCTGTTTTGCGGTAAATTTTCAGAAAATTCAAGAATAGCTTTTGGTGTACCGCGTTGAACAATTTCTGTTTTTGCATCATACACGCCCCTATCTAAAATGTAGGCAGGTTTTATACTATCAGATTCTTCCATAATCATTACATAAGGTATCTCTGTCTCTTTGCCTCGTTCATCTGCTAATTTTTCTTTAAGCGAACGCCATTCTTGACTTTCTTTATTTAAATACATGGTATACGCCAAATGTTGATTAAAATCAGGTTTAGCACCTAATAGATATCTTATTTCCAGCGGGTTTATTTCTCTGCTGTATACAACTACTTCATCAATAGCGCCTGTAAATCCGCCATATCCGCTTCTATTTATGGCACGAGCTATCCAGTTGCCTACCGTTAAATAATTACCAACAAGAATACTTTTACCTTGTAGATTGTCTTTCACTACGGTTGTTTTTTGCTGTTGCCCATTTACAAATAGTTGTATTCCTGAGGCTTTTCCAGATCCATCATAAGTTGCAAAAATATTAGTCCATGTATTTATAGGAATTTTTGTTTTTGTTTTAACTTCTATTTTATGATTTTGCGAATGAATAAGTTCAAAAGTCAACCTATTGTCGGTATCTAAATACATACCATAGCCTCCTTGTCTAAGTTCTCCATTTCTTCTGGAGAGGATGCCTGCTTTTAGGGTGCTTTTTTCTACAGCATTCACCCACCCACCGAGCGAAAATTCGTTGTTATGCTCAAAGTCTCCTATGTCTCCAATTACGAGCGTATTCTTTCCGTCAAATTTAATCGCCTTGTCAAATTTACCCTCTGTTATGGTGGGGTAAGGAATGTCAGTATCTAACTTATCATTTAAGGTGCCAGCGAGGGTTTGTGTAACTTCATCCTTGAGCGATCCTGATTCTTGGAAATCCATTTTATAATGGGTTTCTAGGTTTGTTGTTTTTAAATCTTCCCAATCTAAATTGTCGAACCAATTTTTTAATGTTGTATCCTCGATATCAAGCTGAAAGTTGGATTGATTTTCTTCCAATTGGGCCACCATTTTTTTAATATTAGAAACCTCTGATTCTAACAACTCATTTTCATATTTCATGGAAGGCTTTGGCGCAAGATCAAAATAGTCAATTTTTCCTTTTTCATTTATATTATTGAAGAAAGCAAATACTTGGAAAAAATCTTTTTGAGAGAGCGGATCATATTTATGGTCATGGCATCTGGCACATTGTAATGTTAGCCCCATAAAAGCGGTTCCAAAGGTTTGCACGCGGTCAGCTACATATTCAGTCAAATATTCTTCTTCAATTACACCACCTTCTTGGGTTATGGCATGATTACGATTAAAACCCGTTGCCAATTTTTGTTCAAAAGTTGGGTTTGGTAATAAGTCACCTGCCAATTGCCAGGTGACAAAATCATTATAAGGCAAATTATCATTGTAGGCCTTTATCACCCAATCGCGCCATGGCCACATGGTTCTTTGTCTATCATCTTGATAACCGTGCGAATCTGCATACCTTGATACGTCAAGCCATTCGCTGGCCATTCGCTCACCATAATGCGGGGACTCCAATAACCTGTCGACCAGTTTTTCATAAGCATCTGAAGAGTCATCATTAACAAAATCATCAATTTCTTTGATTGTTGGTGGCATCCCTATTAAATCAAAGCTAAGCCTGCGTATCAATTCTTCCTTTGTAGCTTCAGGTGCCTGTTGTAGCCCAATATCTTCTAACTTCTTGGCAATGAAATTATCTATGGGGTTTTGCCCCCAATCTTTTTCTTTAACTGCCGGAATATCAACTTCTGAAGGTGCAGAAAAAGCCCAATGTTTTTTGTATGCTGCTCCTTGCGCTATCCATTTTTTTATGATTTCAATTTCATATGCTGATAGGGTAACATTAAATTCTGGAGGGGGCATTTTAAGCTCCGGATCACTTGTTGTGATTCGCTTATACACCATACTATGCTCCAAATCTCCAGCTACAATGGGGTATCCACCTGATTCTAGTAGTGTTTTAAAGGCGCCTTCTTCTGTATCTAAGCGTAAATCGGCCTTTTGATTGGCCATATCTGGTCCATGGCAGGCAAAACATTTATCAGAAAGAATGGGTTTTACATGAAAATTAAAATCTACCTTATCGGGTACTTTATTTACAGTTAGCAACCCCTGTTCAGAACTATCTGCACCACATCCTGTTAGCAATATAGCGGTGATAAATAAAGAGCCTAACGTCTTAATCCAAATCTTTATATGTTGCATTTGTTGTTTTAAAATTAAACTTGAATGTTGTTTGGGACTGAGTGATGAGCTTTAAATGTACATTAAAATAAAATATTTTCTAAATTTTGTGTTTATTTTCAACATATACCTTTTTGTTTGAGATTTTTATAAAAATGAAAATATATTTTTCTGCCTTTTTAACTTTTACACAGCTTCTCTTTTGAAATAGCTTTTTTCTTGGCTTTACTAACGGTGTACATTTAATAATGCTTAAAAAGACGGCATGGTCATTAATTCTGAAATTATTGTACCTAGCGACAGCATTTTAAGGTGTCATCTAGAGTCAAAATCAAGCCTAAATAGGTACGTTATAAAAACCCTATTTTAGCCAATACCTCATGGGTAACGACCACTAAAATACTGTAGTCTTTTGTTTTGTGGTAATTTTACCACGTATTGCTAAATTTTGTAAGACAGTCTAGAAGTAAGAAACCTTTACTATTATTGCATTTTGAACAATTTTCTTTTTGTATTATTAGTATCTTGAGCCGCTGTTAGTGTACTATGGAAAAAAAAATCCACCCTTTTAAAACAATTTTGTTTGGCTTTGCCTTCTCTCCTTCGCTATACGTGAATATTATGGAGACTACTCGTATTGCACATTTTTTTGAAGCAAAGTTAATTTTGTTACATGTTGGGGAGAAAACAACAGCCAAACAAGAAGAGATTGATAAAATTTTGGCTGAAACAGCCCAAACAAATCTTGAAATTGAAATTCAATGGAAGAGTGGGAAGCCTTTTGATATTATTCTAAATGCGTGTAAAACATCAAAGATTGACCTTTTAATTTTAGGTGCCTTACAGCATGAAAATGTGCTGCAATTTTATGTGGGCTCTATTGCTAGAAAATTAACCCGAAAAGTATGCTGTTCGGTACTGTTACTCATTAAGCCATCAGCAGAAAGAATACCTTGTAAACATATTGTAGTAAATGGCCTTGATGCGCCTGAAACTACTACAGCAATTACTGACGCTTTTTATGCTGCCAAAGCTTTTGGAGCACAACAGCTAACAATTGTTGAAGAAATTTTACAGAAAGAAATTCATGTTACTGTAGAAGATGACCGATCGCTAAAAAAGGCAAACTTGGTAAAAGAACGCCTAAAGCAACGAGAAGACTCAAGAGTGCGTAAAATTATCAATAGCCTGCCTAAAACGCTTACCCAAGATGTGCATGTAAAAACGCAAAGTATTTTTGGAAAACGAGGGTATTCTATTGGTCACTATGCCGAAGTTGTACGTGCAGACCTTTTGATTATGAATGCTCCAACAAAAACAGGCTTGCTGGATCGTATTTTTCCGCATGATATAGAATATATTTTGTCTGACTTGCCTACTGATCTACTAATTATTAGAAAGCCTATTTGAAAACAAAAACAAACCATACTAAAGATTTTATAAAAGCATTGCCCAAAAATATTTTTGCGGGTTTTGTGGTATCACTCATTGCCTTACCTCTAGGTTTGGGCTTGGCGCTTGCTAGTGAAGCACCACCAATTTCAGGAATTATTGCTGCTGTTGTAGGGGGTGTTATCGTGGCCATTTTGGGCGGATCAAACGTTACCATCACAGGGCCTGGAAATGGACTCGTAATTGTGCTACTTGGGGCTATTACCACCCTTGGTAATGGCAATATGTATGAAGGATATTTATTTACCCTTGCTGCCATTGTGCTTTCCGGAATTTTGATGATTATTCTTGGATTTCTAAAAATGGGAAGGCTTGCAGACTTCTTTCCTGCCTCTGCAATTGAGGGAATGTTGGCGGCCATAGGTATCGGTATCCTATCAAAGCAATTTCATATCATGATTGGGAATAATGAAGCCAAGGGAAGCATTATTTCTCTGTTAGGAAAAATTCCAACAGCTATTATCAATCTTTTTCATCAAGCAGACCTTAGTATGCTTATAGCTGCGGCCATTGGTATTATTAGTTTGCTTATTATGGTCTTCTATTCAAAAATACGGAATCCCTATTTTCATTTGGTGCCTGCGCCAATGTGGATTTTAATTCTATCCATTGGATTTAGTTATTTCTTTGTTTGGACCAATGCACCCTACCCAATGCATTCCGATTATTTGGTGAATATTCCTGATGATATCATTCATAATATGGCATTTCCTGATTTTTCTAAAATACTTCAGAAAGAGTTTATTATTACGGTCTTTGCTATCACCTTAATTGCAAGTATAGAGTCTTTGTTGAGTATTAAAGCGGTAGATAAATTAGATCCTTTGAGTCGGCGATCAAACGTAAATAAAGATTTGAAAGCTTTGGGGCTTGCTACAACCATTTCGGGCTTTTTAGGAGGCTTAAATGTAGTTACAGTTATTGCTAGGAGTTCGGTTAATGTAAATAATGGTGCCACAAATAGATCGGCAAACTTTATTCATGCCAGTTTTTTAGTACTCTTTATTTTACTATTTCAAGATCAATTACGGCGAATTCCCTTGGCTGCGTTAGCCGCTATTTTGGTGTATACGGGCTATAGGCTGGCGACACCAAAAACATTTCGAAAAATCGCCAAAATAGGAAAAGAACAAATTATTATCTTTCTGGCTACCTTGCTAACCACGTTGTTTACCAATTTAATCACTGGTATTAGTGTGGGTATTGTGGTAACCTTTATTATTCATGTATTGCTTAATAAAAGTATTTCTTTATTCTTAAGTCATATTACCAAACCCAATGTGCTTTTGTTTAAGGAAAAGGATGATGAAGGGGGAAGTTTCTACCTTAGTGTTAAATACTTTTGCAATTTTCTTAATTTTTATAAGCTAAAGAATAAATTGGATGTTGTGCCAGAAAATGAGCACGTAGTACTTGATTTTTCGTTGTGCAATTTTGTTGATCACACAGTAATGGAAGGCTTAGAAGGGTATTCAGAAACCTTTTCAAAAAAAGGGGGAAGTATTGAAATCATAGGTCTTGATAAGCATGATGCTGACTCCAAGCATCCCTTTGCCATTAGAAAAATACTACCCTTGGCGAAACTCAACCCTATTGAACGTTACTTTACCAAAAGACAACGTTTATTGAAGGTTACTGCAAAAGAATTTAAGTGGTCTTATACCGCCAAAAAAAATACAAAAACTAAGTTTTTACGCAATTTTGTTTTCTTTAGAACTAGGCAAATACCGTATATATACAATACCCTTTCTGACCAAGAAAATAGGTATAAATTGTTTGATGTAGAATTTACTGAAGGGGCTTTTATTGCCCGAGAAGTAGTTAAAACTACGGTAATGTACATTACTTTGCCAAATGAAATACCAGTCTTTACCTTAGATAAAGAAGGTCTTTTAGGTTTTATTTATGGGCTAGCGGGTTTTCGTGATATAGATTTAGATAATCACCCAGATTTTAATAAACGCTTTTATCTTAGTGGAGAAAATGAATCGGCGATTAAAAATATTTTTTCCGATGCGCTTATTCTCTTCTTAGAAAGCAACCCGTATTATCATGTAGAATCTAATGGGTCATCACTACTAATTCTAAAAAAAGAACGCCTTTTAAGTGTTCAAGAAATTAAAGCGATGATTTATTTTGGAAAACAATTGTGTGCATTGATGCAAACGCATACAATTGAGCATTAAATAGCATACCAACCATGCTGTTAAAAAAAAGACAAAAGCTGAATACGGTAACCCTGTCTTTTCTTATTTTGTACGCTAATACTAAGTTGAATGATTTTACACCCTATTGAAACAGGAAATTTTAAGTTAGACGGAGGCGCCATGTTTGGTGTCGTCCCCAAGAGTATTTGGCAAAAAACCAATCCTGCTGATGCCAATAATATGATTGATATTGCTGCCAGAAGTTTGCTCATTGAAGATGGTAATCGGTTAATTTTAATTGATACAGGCATGGGGAACAAACAGTCTGATAAATTTTTTAACTACTATTACCGCTGGGGAGATTATAGCCTAGAAAAATCATTAAAAAATAAGGGGTTTCATAGTGATGATATTACGGATGTGTTTATGACACATTTGCATTTTGATCATTGTGGCGGATGCATTAAATGGAACAAAAATAGAACGGCTTATGTTCCCACCTTTAAAAACGCCACTTTTTGGACCAATGAAGAACACTGGCAATGGGCAATGCAACCCAATGCTCGTGAAAAGGCTTCTTTTTTAAAAGAAAACCTCTTGCCCATGCAAGAAAGTGGGCAGTTACAGTTTGTACAAAGAGGTAATACGGCATTTTTAAAAAATTCTCCTTTAGGTTTTGATATTCTCTTTGTCGATGGGCATACAGAAAAACAAATGCTTCCTTTTGTTCAATACAAAGGTAAAACACTTGTATTTGCAGCAGATTTAATTCCTACGGTAGGTCATATTCCGTTGCCTTATGTCATGGGTTTTGACACGCGACCCTTACTCACACTAAGTGAAAAGAGCGATTTTCTTGACAAAGCTGCAGCCGAAAACTACCTTTTATTTTTTGAACATGATGCTCACAACGAAATTTGTAACTTGCAAACCACAGAAAAAGGTGTTCGCCTAGATAAAACATTCACTTTTAATGAGCTCTTCAATGCGTAATATATATAAAATAACTACTGCTATCTTTGTCCTAATCTTCTTTATTTCTTGTAAAGCACAGCAATTACACAGCACCGATTTTACAGCCGAAAATAGTTTTACCAAGGGTATTGAGGGCCCAGCAGTAAGTATTGACGGCACCCTGTATGCCGTTAATTTTAAAGAAGAAGGTACTATTGGAGAAGTAGATGAAAAGGGCAATGGCGCCATTTTTATAAAACTACCAGAAAATAGTGTTGGTAATGGCATCCGTTTTGATAAGCATGGTGATATGTATATTGCAGACTATGTAAACCACAATGTTTTTCAGGTAAAAAAGGGAACAAAAGAACCCGTTGTTTGGGCGCATAATGATAAAATGAGTCAACCAAATGATTTAGCCATTGCTCCTAACGGTACTATTTACCTTAGTGATCCTAATTGGGCAGAAAGTACAGGACGTATTTGGATGGTAAACGCTCAGAGAGAGATTATCCTATTAGAAGATAATATGGGCACAACAAATGGTATTGAGGTGAGTACTGACGGAAAATACTTATATGTAAACGAGTCGGTGCAACGTCAAATTTGGAAATATGATATTCAGGCAGATGGCACGGTATCGAATAAGAGAAAATTTATGACTTTTACAGATTTTGGTATGGACGGTATGCGCTGTGATGATAAGGGAAACCTGTATGTTACCCGTTATGATAAAGGCACAGTTGTTGTACTTTCTCCTGAAGGAAAAATCAGAAACGAAATTCAACTTACCGGTAAAAAACCATCGAATATTACTTTTGGCGGTGAAGACGGTAAAACCTGTTATGTCACCATGGCCGATAGAGGTTGTTTTGAAACGTTTAAAGCAAAAAACAAAGGGGCATTTTATACAAGAACACACTAATTTAACTAGTAATACTATGACACGTTTATTTTCTAAATCCTTAGTTGGATTTTCAATATCTATTTTACTATCAGGCTGTGGAGCAACAGCTTTAGTATCAACACCTCTTGAGAATATAGACACTACTCCTTTGAAGATAGCCGAACTTACGGATGCGGAGAAAAAAAATTGGGGGCATATGGATCTCGTTGCTGACACCATCCCAGGTATGAGTGTTGATAAGGCGTACAAAGAGCTTATAGGTAATAAAAAAGGAAAGAAGGTTATTGTTGCCGTTTTAGATTCAGGCATCGATCTTAAGCATGAAGATTTAGACGATGTATTATGGACCAATAAAGGAGAAAAACCTGGTGATGGAAAAGATAATGATAACAATGGGTACATTGATGATATTCACGGGTATAACTTTTTAGGAGAATCGTATAATGAGCAGCTTGAAGCTGCAAGAATTGTAAAATTAAAGTTGGGTGACGCAGCTACTCAGGCAAGAGCAAAAGCCAAAATAGATGCTGATTATCAAAAAGCACAGCAAAATAAGCAGCAATATGACCAAATTTTACAAGCTGTTAAAAATGCTGATGTTGCAGTACAAAAAGAGCTGGGTAAAAAAGTGTATACTGCTAAAGAAGTACAAGCTATAAAACCTAAGAATGAAGCTATGCAACAACATGTTAACGTATTGCTTCAGATGTATACTTTTGAAGATTCAATACCTAAAGTGATTAAAGAACTTACTGATGGTGTGAATCATTTTACAGATCAACTTAATTACAACCTCAATGTAGATTTTGATGGTAGAAAAGTAGTGGGAGATAACCCTTATGATATTACAGATACCAAATATGGTAATGGCAACCCACAGAATCGTTTTGATGATGAAAGCCATGGTACCCATGTTGCTGGTATTATAGCTGCTGAGCGCAATAATAATAAAGGTGCAAATGGCGTAGCAAACAATGTGGCTATTATGAGTATTCGTGCTGTACCCAACGGCGATGAATATGACAAAGATATTGCTTTAGGAATTCGGTATGCAGTTGATAATGGTGCTAAAATTATAAACGGTAGTTTTGGAAAAGCATTTTCTCCCAATGCACAATGGGTGTATGACGCTATAAAATATGCCGCATCAAAAGATGTGCTTTTTATACATGCAGCGGGTAATGATGGGGCAAATTTAGATGACCCAAATGAACCAAATTTTCCAAATGACGCTATAAATAATGGTCCAGAAATTAGTGATAATGTACTGACGGTTGGTGCACTAGCTCCTGCTTACGGATCGGAAATGGTGGCTTCTTTTTCAAACTATGGTAAAATTAATGTAGATGTTTTTGCACCAGGAGGTGACATATATGCTACCATGCCCAATAACAAATATGACTATAATAGTGGTACCTCAATGGCAGCTCCCGGTGTTGCTGGCGTAGCGGCTTTAATTCGTTCACAATATCCAAATCTTACTGCTTCGCAGGTAAAAAAAATAATTATGAAATCTGGGTTACCTATTAAAACCAAAGTTATTTTAGGTGGCGACCCTAGTAAAAAAGCATCTTTAAATGAGATATCAACGTCGGGTAAAATTGTCAATGCCTATAATGCTTTGATAATGGCACGTAATGTTTCATCAGGAAAAATTAAATTATAAGATTGATATGCGGTATTTTTTTAAATTATTTCTTTTCATTTCTTTTTCTGCCATAGCGCAGAATAATGCCTCGTATTGGCAGCAACATGTTGATTACACCATGGAAGTAGCTATGGATGTATCAAATTTTCAGTATTCAGGCACTCAGAAACTCGTTTATACAAACAATTCGCCTGACGTGCTTACTCGTGTATATTTCCATCTCTACTTCAATGCATTTCAGCCAGGTAGCGAAATGGATATGCGTTTACAAGACATTGAAGATCCTGATGGGCGAATGACTACTGAAGATAAAAAAAGCAGAATAGCCATGCTTACTCTTGATGAAATAGGGTATTTGCATGCCACAAGTTTAAAACAAGATGGTGCTAAGGTTAGCTTTAATGAAGAAGGTACGGTACTGGTAGTGAGTTTAGCCAAACCTATTCCTGCGGGGGGCAAGAGTACTTTTGAAATGGAATTTAAAGGACAGGTACCGCTTCAAATTCGACGTTCGGGTAGAAATAATGCTGAAGGGGTAGCCTTGTCTATGAGTCAATGGTATCCTAAAATGGCAGAATATGATTTTGAAGGCTGGCATGCCGATCCGTATATTGCTCGTGAATTTCATGGTGTATGGGGTGATTTTGATGTGAAACTGACTATAGATAAAAATTACGTTGTTGGAGGAAGTGGCTATTTACAAAACGCACAAGAAATTGGGCATGGTTATGAAACTGCTGGTAGTAAGGTGAAAAAGCAGCGAGGAAAAACATTAACTTGGCACTTTAAGGCACCCATGGTACATGATTTTATGTGGGCTGCCGATCCCGAATATATACACGATACCTTGCAGGTTGAAGATGGTCCACTTTTACATTTTTTATACAAAAATGATCCTTCCATACAGGAAAATTGGAAAAAATTACAGCCTAAAACCGCTGAGATGATGAAATTTTTCAGTAAAAATGTGGGGAAATATCCATACAAGCAATATTCTGTTATTCAAGGTGGTGATGGTGGTATGGAGTATGCGATGAGTACCTTAATTACAGGTAAAAGAACTTTTGGAAGCTTAGTAGGGGTAACAGCTCATGAGATGGCACATTCTTGGTTTCAGCATATTTTGGCAAGCAACGAGGCTAAACATGAGTGGATGGACGAAGGTTTTACCTCATTCATATCAACTCTATGTATGAATGAAATTATGACGCCCAAGAAAGAAAATCCGTTTGAAAGTAGTTATAAAGGCTATCGATATCTTGTCAACTCTGGGAAAGAGCAACCACAAACCACCCATGCAGATAGGTATGCGTCAAATACAGCCTATGGTATTTCTGCCTATAGTAAAGGGGCTATCTTTTTGTCACAATTAGGGTATGTAATAGGACAAGATAAATTGATGCAAACCTTACGAACATATTTTGATGACTTTAAGTTTAAACACCCCATTCCAAACGATATAAAGCGTACAGCAGAAAAGGTTTCTGGGATGGAATTAGATTGGTATCTAGTAGATTGGACACAGACAACAAACACCATTGATTATGGTATTGAAACAGTGACTGCTGATGGTAATAATACCAAAATAACAATGAAACGTATTGGCCTTATGCCAATGCCTATTGATATTTTGGTGGTTTATTCTGATGACTCTCAAGAAACATTTTATGCGCCTTTGCGTATGATGCGTGGCGAGAAAGAGAATCCATATCCAAATCTAAAAAGAACGGTTTTAGAAGATTGGCCTTGGGCTAAACCAACTTATACTTTTAGTATTAATCGTCCTTTGACTGATGTTAAGGCAATTATGATAGACCCATCACAGCTTATGGCTGATGTAAATGGCGATAACAATATATGGTCTTCTGAATCTGAGCCAAAAAATTAGACCTTATTAAATAAGTCCTATTTAGAAGTTAAATTTGGCTGTTGTATGGCGGCAAATATTAGGTATGAGTGATGTTACTTTTCCGAAAAAAGAAAAACTAAAAAGCAAAAAGCTTATTGAGCAGCTTTTTGTTGAAGGTAAAAGTGTTTCTAGTTATCCTATTAAGCTTATATATGTAAAGACAGCACTACCAACAGACGCAAGCATACAGGCGGGGGTAACTGTGCCTAAGAAAAACTTTAAAAGTGCCGTTAAAAGAAATCGCATTAAACGTTTATTACGTGAGAGTTATCGTTTGAATAAAGGTCTTGTTTTTAACAATAGTGACGGTACATTTGCGTTTCTATTTGTATATCTTGGTAAAGAAATGCCCAAATATGAGGCAATTGAAATACATATGCAGAAGGTATTGCAACGCTTTTTAAAGAAGCTCAATGCAACGCATGAAAAGTAAAAACAAAAAACGAGTAACAAGTATTTGCATGAAGATAACGAGCAGAAAAAGCGAAGGCTAATTGTTTAGCTTATTCATGTTCATAGAATTAGGAGCATATATGCTTATGTGAAAGCAATATTAACTATAACTTTATTACAGTAAATTAGATGAAGACTTTACTACAGAAACGCATTTTTATTCCTGTTTTGGCGCTTACTTTTTTGGCGGTGGGCAGTAGTTTTAAAAGTGATTTCTTTGAAATTGCCAAGCAAATTGAAATTTTCACCACCTTGTTCAAAGAGTTGAATATGAACTACGTTGATGAAACTAACCCTGGCGAATTGATGGATACGGCCATAAAAGGTATGCTTGGTGAATTAGATCCATATACCAAGTTTTTAAATGAACAAGATGTTGAAGCGTATAGAATCAATAATGCAGGGCAATATTCAGGTATTGGAGCAACAGTAAGGTCTTATAAAGACAAATTATTAATTGTAGAACCTTATAAAGATTACCCCGCAGATAAGGCAGGCCTAAAAGCAGGTGATGAGATTATAAAAATTGGGGATATTACTATTGCCGATTTTGAAGATAATGGAGGTGAATTGCTAAAAGGAGCAAATGACACCAAAGTTACAGTTACCTACAAAAGACAGGGAGAAACAAAAACAGCAACCATCACTAGAGCTGGTGTTGAGGTTGATGCGGTTCCTTTCTATAAAATGATTGATGATAAAACAGGCTATATTGTACTTTCTAAATTCAACGCCAAAGCATCAAACCAAACTAAATCAGCCTTACTAGATTTAAAAGGTAAAGGAGCAGAGAAAATTGTATTAGATCTTCGTGGTAATCCCGGTGGCTTACTTTCTGAGGCAATTAACGTTACCAATTTATTTGTTGATAAAGGAGAACTTATTGTTACGACCAAATCAAAGGTTAAAAAATTTAATCGCCAATATAAAACCAAAAACAAGCCTGTAGATACCGAAATTCCGTTAGTTGTTTTGGTAAATGGTAGTAGTGCGTCAGCCAGTGAAATTGTTTCTGGAAGTTTGCAAGATTTAGACAGAGCCGTGGTTATGGGAGCGCGAAGTTTTGGAAAAGGCTTAGTACAGCGCCCTTTAAAATTAACATACGGAACCCAATTAAAGGTGACTATATCACGTTATTACACGCCCTCAGGTAGATGTATTCAATCGTTAGATTATTGGAATAGGGATGAAGATAATAAAGCGGTACGTAATACCACCTTCAATGAATTTAAAACCAGAAATGGCCGTACTGTAAAAGATGGAGGCGGAGTATTGCCTGATGTTGAAATTGCGGCAGTTAAAGCCAACCCGCTAACAAAGGCATTAGTAGCCAACCATGTTATATTTGACTTTGCTACCTTTTATTATTACAACAATAAAATCGAAAATTTAGCTGATTTTAGTTTTTCTGATCGTGATTTTCAAAACTTCAAAAATTTTGTATCTAAGAGCGATTTTTCTTTTGAAACCAAAACAGAAAAGGTATTGAAAGAAGCGATGACCAACGAAGAAGATGTTATTTTTAATACCGCGATTAAAAGCGATTTTAAAACCTTGCTTGCTGACATTGAAAAAGGGAAAATAGCAGCGCTAGAAACGCATAAAAAGGAAATTCAGAGCAAACTTGAAGACGAAATAGTAAAACGCTATTTTTATAGAGATGGGCTATATGAATACTACCTTAATAATGATGATGCCATCTTAGCGGCAACAGAACTTTTAGATAATACGAGTGCTTATAAGGCTATTTTAAAGTAGTTATGCATGGGGTTTTTTGCCCTTTTGTAGTCTATTTATTTTAAAATTCAAGTTTTCGAATAGCTGATGCCATACTAGACCGAATTGTAAATTCATCACACAGAATAAACCTAAAGAAGAACCACTAAGAAAAGGAAAATTAAGAATTAACTAAAATTTTGTGTCATTACACAATTTTTCAACTTGGATCGTTTCAACCGAAATAGCCAGCCATCTATAAACCAAATTAACTTAGTCTAAAGATGCATCTGATTTGTATCAATATTCAGTTTATAATGACTCTTTCTGATTTTTATAATAAGAGTTATTGGAATATTCACTAGGAGTGATTCCAAATTGTTTTTGAAAACTACGTCCAAAACTTGATACGGAGTTGTACCCGACAAGTTCAGCTACTTCATAAATTTTGTAATCTACTGTTTTTAATAATTCAGCGGCTTTTTTTAATCTGGAAATATTGATTAGTTCACTTGGTGTTAGATTTGAAATATTTTTAATTTTTCGATACAGCGTGGCTCTACTCATATTCATGTTTTCTGCCAAAGAATCCACATTTAGAGTAGGGTCTGATATATGTGATAGAATATAGTTGTCTAACTTGTTAATAAAAGTATCATCCAATTTGGTGTGAACAATACTTTTTACATGCGCTAAGGGAGAGCTTGAATAATGATTCATAATATGTTTCCTGTTGTCTAAAAGGTTCATGATGGTTACTTTTAAGTATTCCATTGAGAAGGGTTTTTCAATGTAGGAGTCTGCTCCAGATTCTAGTCCTTCAATTTTTGAACCTGAACCACTTTTGGCGGTTAATAGAATTACAGGTATATGACTGGTTTCTATATTTGTTTTAATTTTTTTACAAAATTCAAAACCACTCAATCCTGGCATCATTACATCACTGATGATTATCTGAACCGAGATGTCATTTAATTTTTTTAAAGCTTTTTTTGCGTTTGTTGTTTTTACGATTTTAAAATCAACGGATAGTTCTTTAGCAATTAATTCCAAAAGATCTGTATTATCCTCAACAATTAAAATTTTAGGTTTGTAATCTTTATCAATTTCAACATTTTCTTCATAATCATCTTCAAAGTTACTTACTGGTGTTATCGGTTTTGATATTTGATATTCATTTTGTTGATGTAATGGCATCTTTAAAACAAAACTATTAAGGCTCGAATCACTGGTGTCTAAGTATAATGACCCATTGTGTAATGTTACTAGGGAATGTGCTAAAGGGAGTCCTATCCCAGTCCCTAAATTATCTTTTTCATCCAATTGATCCATTCTGAAAAAGGGTTCAAATATTTTGCTTTTTAGGTGTGGCGGGATTAATATCCCGTTATTTTTTATTATTATTTCAAAGTCGGTATCATTAATCAATACATTGATTATTATTAAATCATCAGAATATTTTATGGCATTATTAATTAGGTTACTAAGTATTTTTTTTAACGCCTCTAAATCCACATAGGCACATACATCCTTCTCTCCAAGATTTGTTTGAATATTTATGTTTTTATTTTTTACAGATAAACTAAATCTTTTAAGAGTTGTTCGAATCAGTTCGGAGATGTTAACTTCAATAAATGATAAGCTTACATTTTGTAATTCAGTTTTTCTAAAATCTAATAATTGATTCACTAGGTTTAGTAAACGATTTGTGTTTTCATTAATTATAATTAAGCTTTCTTTAATTTGAGGTTCTATTTTAGATGCCTTTAATAGGTTTTCTAAAGGAATTTTAATTAGTGTAAGTGGGGTTCTAATTTCATGTGATACATTGGTGAAAAATTCAATTTTGGCTTGGTAAAGTTCTTTTTCTTTTAGGTTGTTTAGGGTGCTGATAATTAATTTGTTTTTGGCATTAATTCTAAGATGATAAAACCTTGCAACGACAAATATTAAAAGCGCAGAGAGGATAAAATATAGCAAATAAGCCAGGTTGCTTCTCCAAAAGGGAGGGAGTATTTTAATTTTTAAGGAAGCCATGTTTTTACTTAAACTTCCATCTGTTTTATGTGATTTTACGGAGAATGTATAATTGCCGGAAGTTAAACCTGTAAATGAAACTTGATGGGTTTTCCCTATAGAAATCCACTTGTTATCCAAACCTTCTAACTTGTATGAATAGTCAATCGTTTCTGGGGCGGTATAGCTCAGTGCTGCAAAATCAATCGAAATAGAGGTTATTTCGGGATTTATTGTGATTTCGTCTAGGTATGAAATGGATTTGGAATATAAAGGATCGTCCGAGTTATTACAGATTGGTTCATTATTTAATTGTAAATCTGTAATATAGATGGGAGGTTCATACTCATTGTTTTCAAAATTCTTCGGATTAAAACTTATCATTCCTTGTACACTTCCAAAGTAAATAGTGCCTTGATTGTCTTTATAAGATGAATTATAGTTAAACTGATCACTTAATAAACCATCTGAAGTGGTATAGGTTTTTATGTTATTAGTTGTTGGGTTGAAGGCTGTCAATCCTTTTGAAGTGCTTATCCATAGGGTGTTATCGCTTTCTATTATAGAGTAAAACTTGTTACTTGGAAAGCCGTTCTCTGTTGTAAACGTTTTAAATTCTTTTCTATTAATATCAAAAAGGTTAAGACCATATTCGGTAGTTATCCAAATATTATTATGGCTGTCTTCAAAAATGCCATTGATAGTGTTATTGCTGATGCTGTTGGTGTTTTGTTTATCGTATCTGAAATTAATTTTCCTGCGAGTTTTTGGGTCATAATAAAATAAACCATCCCAGTAACTTCCAGCAAGTAATATATTCTCGGTTGTTTCAAATATAGTTGTATAATTAAGCCCTTCTGGAAACCCTTCAAAAGAGGTAAATAGATCCTTTAGATCGTTATATACAAACATTCCTGAGGGTGTTAAGGCAAGAATTTGCTTATCGGTTGTTTCATAGAGATCGAATACAAAATCGTTTAACAGACCATTATTCATTTTAGTATCGATATGTTTGACTATTTGCTCTGTTTTTAAATCTATTAGGTCAATGCCTTTATAGAATGTACCAACCCATAGTTTGTCTTTTCTAGGTAAAATTCCATGGATATTATAGTGCGATAACGTATTTTCCTTACTAGAAGGCTTGAAATGTGAAAATTTCCCTGTTCTTGGTTCAAATTTGTTTAATCCAGCATCTTCAGTTCCTATCCACAAATTACCATAGTTGTCCGAATGGATTTCTCTTACTGCTAAGCCGCTAATGGAGTTTTCATTAACTTTCGGATAATATCTGTTAAATGGGGTGTATTGTTTAGGACAATAGTTAAGACCGCTAAAATAAGTGCCGATCCAAACACCTCCTTCGTTGTCTTCAGCTAATGAATATAATGCATTGTCAGATATTGCAAATGGATCACCAAAATTCTTTTTGTAGTTTAAATAGCTATTGTCTAGTAAGTTGTAAATGTGTAGACCTGTTTCGGTAGCAATCCAAAGTTCATATTGGTCTTTGACTAAAATATCACGGACAAAAATAGGTGAGTTGGAATCAGGTAGTATTTTTTTAAACGAATTAGTAGAAATGGTATATAATATGACACCATTATTTTGTGTGCCAATAAGAATTTCATTAGAACTCAAAACTACTAGTTTGCTAATTTTTAGAGGTTTATTATCAATAGTTGTTAGGTCTATTTTTATTCTATTGAAAGAATTGTTTTCTTTGGAGTAATGGTATAGGGAGCTGTTTTGAGAAGCCCAAATACTACCATCAATTGATTGTGCTAAATATTTCGCACTGAAGTTTGTATTTATATTAGTTACTTCCCTGGAAGTCGGATTATATTTGTAAAGCAAATTTCCAGAAATAAACCATAAGTTTCCTTCGTTGTCATTTTCGATATCCAAAATATTGTTATTAAGTGTGATTGGAATGATTTCAAATTCCTCAAGCATATCATTAAATCGATATAGTCCTGCATCTGTACCTATCCATAATTGGTTTTTAAATTCATGTAAACACATAACATAGTCTCCACCTAAACTTTTTGAATCGGTTGCCTTGTGTTGAAAGGTCTTAAATGTTACTCCATCAAATCGGTTTAAGCCTGATTTGGTACCAAACCACATAAACCCTCTACTGTCTTTGAGACTGCTGAATACGGTATTGTGCGATAACCCATTTTCAGTTTTATAATGTTTAAATAAAGGTTGTTGCCCAAAAGAAACCGATACGATACAATATATAAGCAGAAATATAAGCTGTTCTTTTTTTATCATAACTCAAATGTATCTTTTTTAAATTAATAACACTTTGCTCAAATGTATCGTATCTCAACAATTTGTTGCAAAATGGTTTGAATTACAAAATACCTGGTATTCATCACCTATTTTGAGATGATTTGTTGAAATTATGATTATTACTCGACTGGATATTTAATTTAAGTTTAGGTTATTTGAATACCCACATTAGGGTCGTTTTTTTAAACTCATTCTATTTCAATTAACAGAACTAGACTTAAAAGTGTCAAAGAGCAATTGACCCTCTTTGATTAATAGTCTATAAACAGAAATCGGAGCTAATGATGTCTATATTTTTTATTGCATACAATATTAGGTAATAGGCATTACTAAAATCATAATTAGTTGTGGAGCTATAGCATGTTTTTCACCGAACCATAAGTAAGGTAACCTTGAGTCTTTTTTGTAAAACACAACCAAAAATAATAAAATGAAAAAATCGAAAATCACTATTTTATTTACCATAATGCCGATTTTATTTTTTGTTTCCTGTAAGTATAATGAAAGTAAAGTTTCAAAAAACACTACAGAAATAGTATCAGAGAAGGAAAGGGCTATTTGGTCTAAAGAAAAAGCAAATGCTTGGCATCGTTATCAGCCTTGGTATATTGGAGCCAATTACAATCCAAGTTCATCAATTAATCAATTAGAAATGTGGCAAGCGGATACATTTGATCCAAAACGAATAGATGAAGAACTAGGATGGGCCGAATCTATAGGAATGAACTGTATGAGAGTGTATCTTCATGATCTATTATTTAAGCAAGATGCAGAAGGCTTATTTAAACGAATGGAACACTTTTTATCGATAGCAGACAAGCATCATATCAAAACGTTGTTTGTGCTTTTTGATTCTTGTTGGGATCCGTTCCCAGAAATAGGCATCCAACGTGCACCCAAACCACATGTGCATAATTCAGGCTGGGTACAAAGTCCAGGTCAAAAGACGATTCAGGATACTACGCAATACCCACGTTTAGAGCAATATGTTAAAGAAACAATAAAACACTTTAAAGGAGATACTCGAATTATGGGATGGGATTTATGGAATGAACCTGATAATATGACTGGCGACTCTTATCAAGCTGTTGAAATTCCTAATAAAGTAGAATTGGTATTCAACTTGTTAGATGATGTTTTTGTGTGGGCTAGATCGGTTAATCCTAGTCAGCCTTTAACTTCTGGGGTTTGGTTTGGGGATTGGACTGAACATGACAAAATGTTGCCAATGCATAAACTTCAATTAGAACAATCAGACATCGTAACCTTTCATTTTTATGGTAACCCAGAGGAGTTTGAAACTCGTATTAACCATTTAAAGCGCTATGGTAAGCCTATGCTATGTACAGAGTATATGGCAAGACCCAATGGGAGTACTTTTCAGGGCTTTTTACCTATTGCTAAAAAGTATGGTGTAGGGATGATTAACTGGGGGTTAGTCGATGGAAAAACACAAACAAAATATCCGTGGGATAGCTGGACTAAGACCTATACAGCAGAACCGCCTGTTTGGTTTCATGAAGTTTTTCAAACCGATGGGAGTCCTTATAGTGTTGAAGAAACAATGTTGATAAAACAGATAAGCACAGAGATGAATCCGAAATAAAAGGTATGAAACAAAACAAATCCAATAATCAGTTTAAAAACCTAACAGATTTGTTAATTACAAACGAGATTAATTTAAATGAAAAATAAACATAACTAGTTGATTATATAACCTTAAAAATAAATTATGAAACAATCCAAATTAATGAGACTTTTACTCTTTGCAAATATATTTTTGTTTAGTATAAGTGTTTTTGCACAAGAAGTCACCGTTTCAGGGAACGTGAAGTCTAAAAGCAACAGCGAACCTTTAATAGGTGTGAATGTTTTGGTTAAAGGGACTTTAAAAGGGACTCAAACAGATTTTGATGGACACTTTACACTTAATGATGTGAATGCTAATGCCACTTTGGTATTAAGTTCATTGGGTTATAAGACACAGGAAGTTAAGCTTAATGAACAAACCAATTTGAGCATTCAACTAGAAGAGGATGCTGAGTCTTTAGACGAAGTTGTGGTGATTGGTTATGGTAGAGTTAAAAAAAGTGATCTTACAGGGTCTGTATCTCAAGTTTCTTTCACTAATCAGAGTATGGAAGCAGTAACATCAGCCGATCAACTTTTACAAGGTAAGGTTTCGGGAGTACAAATAATTCAAAGTTCAGGTGCTCCGGGTGCTGGGTTAAATTTTGTAGTACGGGGTGGAAATTCACTGGGTTCAAACCAACCCTTAATTGTTTTAGACGGTTATCCTATTGATTCTGACGCTGGAGACAATGGTATTGGAAGTAACATTGCAGTTAACCAACAGCCACAAAATAATCCTTTAGCAAACATTAACCCAAATGATATTGAGTCCATTGAAATATTAAAAGATGCCTCCTCAACAGCTATCTATGGTTCCCGCGGTGCAAATGGGGTTGTATTAATTACTACCAAAAGAGGTAAGACAGGAAAGGATGAGGTTGAATTTAATTATAGAACGGATTTTGCTCAAATAAGAAAAAAAATAGATGTGCTTAATACAGCAGACTTTTTAAATTACGCAAATGAAGGTGCTCTTAATGATGGACTTGCCCCTGTTTTTAATCAGGCAGCAATTGATTCCTTATCAACTGTCAATTTTAATTGGCAGGATGAGATTTACAGAAGTGCAATTTCAAAAGACTATCAGTTGAGATTTTCGGGAGGTAATGAGAAATCTAAGTATTCCATTATAGGTAGTTATTCAGATCAGGAAGGAACCATAAAAAATTCAGATTTCAAAAGAGGTGGTTTGCGCTTTAATTACGACAGGAAGGTATTTGATAATTTAAATGTAAAACTTAATGTGTCTACTTCTAAATCAAAATCCAATATCAGTTTAAATTCAGCAACAGAGGGTTTATCCTCAGGAAATATTGTTACTAGTGCCCTTTTATCCCAGCCTTTTCAAAGAGGCTTCGATGAAAATGGTGAAATCGACCAAACAACTACACAAAATCCGATTACTTTGCTAGAATTAACAAAAGACTTGCAAGAGAATACCTTAGTCATTGCAAATGCTCTTGTGGAGTTAAAACTCACAGATAATCTTACTTTAATATCTAATACTGGTGTTAACAGCAATGAAGGAATGAGACAGGCTTATTTCCCTCGAGGCACTTTTACAGGAGATAATTTTGGTGGTTATGCCTATAGGAATCATTCCAACCTTTTTAACTTTTTATCTGAAAACACCTTAAATTTTGTAAAAGATTTTGGCAAACATTCTGTTAATGCTGTTGGTGGATTTACTTGGCAAGAATGGAACAGAAGATCATTAGGAGCTTCAGCATCTGATTTTGCTAATGATAATTTAACTTATGAGAGTTTTCAGTCTGGTAATGCGCCAGGAAGGTCATTTACGCAACACCAAGAATGGGCATTATCTTCTTTTCTTGCAAGGGTAAATTATACATTTAAAGATAAATATCTTATTACCGCTACGGCTCGTACCGATGGTTCAACAAGATTAGCCGAGGGTAATAAATGGGCTTTATTCCCTTCATTTGCTGTTGGATGGAAACTACAAAATGAACCTTTTATGAAAGATATCGATGTAATCAATACGTTAAAATTAAGGGCAAGTTATGGTACTTCAGGAAACCAGAGTATAGGCGTTGGATCTACCAAAATTTTATTAGGAAGCGAGGCCTATGTGGTAGGTGGATCAATTGTTAACGGATCGGTTAAAAATAATATAGCCAATCCTGCTTTAGGTTGGGAAACAACTTCTCAGTTTAATTTTGGGATGGATCTTGGGCTGTGGAAGAATAAGGTTCAGCTAGAGGTCAATGTTTACAAAAAGAAAACGGAAGACCTCCTGCTTAATTTGCCAATTCCTGCAACTACAGGCTTTCGCACTCTTCCTTCAAATTCTGGTTCTGTTGAAAACAAAGGTTTTGACCTTGATCTAAAAGTACAAATTATTGAAAGTCCTTTTAGCTGGAGTGCCTCAGGGAATATTTCAGTATACAAGAACAAAATGTTAAGCCTGGGTGCGTTGGGTGATGACGCAATCATTTTCGGCCCTAATTTCTTACCGGCAGGAAATTTATTGGGTCAGCCAATTCATGTTGCTGTGGTTGGGAAGCCAATAGGTTCATTTTATGGATATACTACAGATGGTATTTATCAAAATGCGCAGGAAGTTGCAGCAGGGCCTCAAGCTGATTCAGCAAAACCAGGAGATATAAGATATATAGATCAAAATGATGATGGAATAATAAACGGGGAGGACCGTACAATTATAGGAAATCCAAACCCAGATTTCTCTTTCGGAATAACAAATAATATCAATTATAATAATTTTAGTCTATCCTTTTCTATTATTGGCGTCATTGGGAATGATCTTGCAAACTTAAACCGATTTAGGATGGATCCGCTAACGGGCGTATTAAATAATGTACGTCAGGAGGCCTATGATAACAGATGGACGGGTGAAGGAACCAGTAATTTTTACCCAAGGGCAAGTTCCTTTTCTAATTACTACGATCAACGTTTTAATACGAATCTTGTTGAGGATGGTAGTTTTATACGATTAAAAAATGTTAATCTGTCTTATAACATAGATGTAAAGTCAAAATGGATAAAATCAATGACCATTTTTGCAAATGCTACCAACCTATTGACAATAACTGATTATAAAGGGTATGACCCAGAGGTTAGTGCAAACTTTAGTAGTGGGCTAACTCCTGGGGTTGATAATGGAACTTATCCACAATCTATAACAGTTTCAACAGGTTTAAACATTAAAATTTAACATTAAACGAGATGAAAAATATAAAAATTTTTACAATATTATTGATAACACTCTTGGGTGTATCATGCTCCCTTGAGGAAACGATTTACGACTTAGCTACTCCTGAAACCGCCATTAAAAGTGCCTCAGATGTTGATAATGCCATAGTTGGTGCTTATGCATCAATAAATGCCATTGATTATTTCGGACGCTCTGCCATGTGGGTAACACATAGTAGTGCAGATGATCTGTCTTCAACGGCAGGAAATGAACCTGGGGTTCTTGCAAGAAGAGTTTCCCTTAACGCCTCACATTATCACTTCATTCATCTTTGGTGGGAAATTTATACTGGGATTAGCAATGCTAATGGAGTGCTTGATTATGTTGATAATTTAAATCTTCCAGAGTCTTTTGAAAATAAGGCATGGAGTGAAGCCAAATTTCTTCGCGGATTTTATTACTTTGGTCTGGTAAATTTCTATGGAGGCGTTCCTTTAATACTAAATAGTGTGGATACCAGCCAAGATTTTTATGTTTCCAGAAACAGTGTTGACGAGGTTTATGCCCAGATATTTTTAGATTTAGAGGATGCCATCACTTATCTTCCAAACCGCTCGGATCAACCCGCTTCCGAAAGAGGAAGAGCCACCAAACAAAGTGCCCAGGCATATTTAGCGAAAGCAAACCTGTTTTATGCCAACTACCTAGATCTAAATGGACGAAGTGGTGAGTCTGCTCCATATTATCAATTGGCTATTAACTATGCCAATGATGTTATTAATTCCAATCAATACAGTTTGGTGCCTAATTATGCTACCCTTTGGGATGTTAATCAGGAAAGTGTAAGTGCTCAGGAGATTATATTCGCATGTATCAATACTCGTGATGCCGCTAATCCCGGGAATCAAGGAGAGGGCGGCTTTATGGTTCAGTTTTTTAACCCAACTACAATTACAGGTGTTTCTGGAAGACCAGATGGTGGAGGTTCTGGCCATTATAAAGTACAACCTTGGTTTATAGACAAATATCTTCAGGGTGAATATGTTAATGATTACCGTGTTGAAACCAGTTTTCGTTTTTCATGGACAAATCGGAATAACGGTCAGAACATAACTACTTATCCGAATACGCCAACTGAAGAATGGGAATCTCAACCCTATATTAAAAAGTATGTGGATGCTGATGGACTTGCTACTTTCTCAAATGAAAATGATTTCTATCTAATGCGTCTATCAGATGTTTATCTGATGAAAGCAGAAGCAGAAAATGAATTAAATGGCCCAACTGCGGTAGCTTATACGGCATTTAATAAAGTGAGGGAACGCGCACGTTTAGCTGATGGAACTCTAAGAGCTGCGCCTGCAGATTTACAAACGGGTTTGAGCAAAGAAGACTTCCGTATCAAAATTTTTGATGAAAGAGGTTTGGAATTTGTTGCAGAATACAGTAGGTATTTTGATTTAAGACGTATGCGTTATACAGATAATGCCCAAACCATGTTAAAATATCAATTTGGCACATTTTTACCAAGTTTGTCTCAGGGCTTACCCACATGGGATGAAGGAACAATGACATGGTCAGCTGGTAGAACAGAAGCCTCGAATATTGCACCGTATGATATTAAATATGAGTTACTTCCAATTCCTTCCACCGAATTAGCAATCAATCCAAATTTGGTGCAAAATCCTGGATGGTAAGTAATTCAGACAAGTGGGAGTATTTATTGCAACTAAAGAATACTGATTTAGCTTCAATCAATAAATGATGTTAGAAGAAAAATTGATTAAAAGCATAGTTTAGTTTTTTTATTTGAGTTAGTGAAGTTTATTGGCAAATCGACAGATTTGCCAATAAATATTAAGTGTACCAAATATAAAATAATAAGAGAAACCATAATAATTAGTATTTATAATCTTGAACTGCATAAAATATAAAAGGGATGCTTAATGAGAAATGAACGATTGTGGTTGATAGATTACAGCTTTATTAAAATTTAATATTTTCTGGTTTTAAAAAAGTTTAATAATTAAATTAGAGATAGAATGTTTAAAAAATATTTTTATTTAACATGTCAATTTGCGATTATAGTTTTATTATGGAACTGTAATTCAAAAAAAAACGATACTGTTGAAAAGAGGAGTGATTTAGAGCGTCCCAATATTATAGTTATCATGGCAGATGATATGGGTTTTTCTGATGTTGGTTGTTATGGTGGAGAGATTCAAACTCCAAACCTTAATGATTTAGCTCAAAACGGAATTCGTTTCACCCAGTTTTACAATGCTGCTCGATGTTGCCCAACTCGGGCATCCTTATTGACAGGCTTATACCCTCATCAAGCAGGAATGGGATGGATGACTGGGATAGACAGTGAAAACCCTGCATATCAGGGAGACCTGAATTCTAATTGCGTAACTCTGGCTGAAGTTGCAAAAACATCTGGTTATTCTACTTTTATGGCTGGTAAATGGCATGTTAGCAAGAATGTAAAAGCTGAAGGGTCAAAAAACAATTGGCCCTTACAGCGTGGGTTTGATCGTTTTTATGGAACTATTGAGGGGGCTGGGAACTATTATGACCCAGCAACACTTTGTAGGGACAATACGCTCATTAATCCATTTATAGATTCAGAATACTCTTCGGAAGATTATTATTATACCGACGCCATTTCAGACGAGGCTGCACGTTTCATAAAAGAGAGGGATAAGAAAAATCCATTCTTCTTATATGTGCCCTACACAGCGGCTCACTGGCCTATGCAAGCTAAATCGGAGGATATTAAAAAATACAAAGGGGTATATGATGCTGGTTGGGAAGAAATTCGTAAACAACGAATTGAGAAGATGAAAATGCTAGGTTTGATTTCTCCTGATACTGAGTTATCTCCATTAGACACACATCTTTGGTCACAAGAAAAAAATAAAGAAGTTCAGGCAGGACGAATGGAAATTTATGCGGCCATGATTGATGTTATGGATCAAGGGATTGGTGGTATAGTTGAAACGCTGAAGAATGAAGGGATTTTAGAAAATACCTTGATACTTTATTTACAAGATAATGGTGGCTGTGCAGAAGAAATTGGAACAAAAGGAGCAACAAGGCTCTGGGCGGAAAGTGAAGAGGAGTTAATTCCATTGGAAAAGGATGGAATAGAGTATAACGTTATTCCGAAGGTTACCCGTAACGGAAAACCTATTTGGCAAGGTGAAGGAATAAAAGGCGGCCCGGATTCCACTTATGTCGCCTATGGAAAGTCATGGGCAAATGTTTCTAATACTCCTTTTAGGGAATACAAACACTGGATTCAAGAAGGAGGTATCTCAACACCCTTGATTGCCCATTATCCCAAAATGATAAAAAACAACAATAGCTTAAATTCTTTCCCGAGTCATATCATTGATATCATGTCTACAATGGTTGAATTGATGGGTGCAAATTATCCAACAGAAAAAGATGGAAATAAAATTCACCCAATGGAAGGTGTCAGTCTTGTCCCTATATTTAAAGGTGAAGAAATCCGAAGAGAGACCCCTATTTTTTGGGAACATGAATTAAATAGAGGAGTAAGAGAAGGAGACTGGAAATTAGTCTCTAAAGGAGAGCTTTTGGATGGGCCATATAGTAAATGGACTAATTATAAATTAGGAAATTGGGAACTCTATAATATAGCAGAAGATAGAAGTGAACTAAATGATTTAAGTAAAGCTTATCCTTTAAAAGTAAAGGAAATGGCAGCTCTTTGGGATGATTATGCAGAAAGAATCCATGTTTTTCCAAATCCATGGAAGCCATCTATTAATGGCAAATAGTAATTCAATGAAGATTATATCAAACAATTGGTGTTGTAGCACCAAAACCCCTACTGAAATCCTAAACAATGGAAGAGTAATAGCAATTACAAGCTCTAACGCTTATAGGCAAGGTGTTTAGTTCATAAAAGGGGATGTTGTATCTAATTAAGTAATGCGCTAAGAAGATAAAAATCACCTAACAGTTGGTCAATTTAGGTTTGGTCATCTTTTTGTCAGTTCGCTTCACAAAAAAAAGATGAATGACCAAATATAATTGCCATTGTTTCAGACAATATAGATAGAAAAAAAACACCAATAGATACTTAAAATAAATAGTGTCCTAATTATTGGACTAACTATGAAACTTAAATATTAGAGATAAATATTAAAAAAACTATGAAAATTAGACATGTACTTATACTTTTTATAATTACTATTTTTAACTCCTGCGCGGTTAAAGAAAAAAAACAGACTAAAAAAGAGATTTTTCTAGCCGACCCAACTATTTATGTTGAAAATGGTAAATATTACTTAACTGGTACTAAAAATAGAGAGCCTTTGGGCTTTGCTATGTATGAATCAAATGACCTAAAGACATGGAAAACCCCAGGTAAAGATTCATTATTCATGATATTAAAAAAAGAAGACACTTATATTGGAAAGCATGGCCTGTGGGCTCCTCAAATATTTAAAGAAAACAAGAATTACTATTTAACATATACCTCTAATGAGCAAACTTGTCTTGCGATTTCTGATTCTTTGTTGGGGCCATATGTTCTGCCTCACAAGAAACCTATAGATACATCTGAAAAAAATATTGATACTTTTCTATTTAAGGATGAAGATGGCAAACATTATTTATATCATGTCCGCTTTAATAATGGTAATTATTTATGGGTAGCCGAATTTGATTTGCTAACCGGTAAAATTAAGCCAGATACTTTGACGAAATGTTTTGATCAAACCGAACCTTGGGAGGCTACCCTAAATTACAAATCTAACCCGATAATGGAAGGACCGACTGTGTTAAAAATGAAGGAGAAATACTATTTATTTTATTCTGCTAATCACTTCAGGAATATTGATTATGCAGTTGGCTATGCTACATCAGACAGCCCTTATGGCCCTTGGAAAAAGCATCAAGGTAACCCAATTTTACATCGTTCCAATTCTGATGAAAATGGTTCTGGGCATGGTGATATTTTTAAAGGAAAAGATCAAGAGCTTTATTATGTCTATCATGTGCATTATTCCGATTCGATAGTTACACCTCGCCGAACACGTATAGTACCATTAAAATTGAATTGGAATGAAAAGTCAGAAATATATGATATTTCAGTAGATAAAGAAAATCTTATCATACCAGTTATGGAATAATTTGTTGAACACAAATTATATATAAAAAAATGAAAACAAAATACAAAAATGAAAAATCATTTATTGCACATAATGATGATTATTGGATTGAATATAGGAATCTCATAAGAAGTAAATCAATAAATATCAAATAAGTGGTTAATAGAAAAAGCTAAATCTTGGTGTGAAAATCATGATTGGAAAACAGGAGAATGAATATTGATGGTAGTAATGTGTAGTTGTTTAATATAGTAAAAGATGGAGGCGGAAATACTAATTTGACTCAAATATATCTACAAAAAACAGCGAGTTGAAAACGGAACTGTTGGAATGGTATGAAATTTATCCTCACTAAATAATAAATAAAATATATAAATATGATGAAAATTAGAAATATCGTATTGTTAGTTTTTTTTCTTGCCACAGTCTCTTGCAAAGAGAAAAAAGCTGCATTGGTTTCAGGAGAAAACAAAACTGAAGACTTAATATCAAACAAAGTTGTAAAAGCTGAAAATTTTAATTCGACAATTGATGGAAAGCAAGTAGCTCTTTATACAATTAAAAATATAAATGGTGTAAGTGCTACATTTACAAATTATGGTCAACGTCTTATTTCTTTAATGGTTCCAGATAAAAACGGTAAGTTTAAGGATGTGGTTTTAGGTTTCAATACACTAAGAGAATACATTTCGGCAGATGAAAAATATTTTGGAGCGACCATTGGACGATATGGAAATAGGATTGCAAAGGGTAAATTTTCCATAAATCAAGAAGAATATCATTTAGCTACAAACAACGGAGTGAACCATTTGCACGGTGGAAATAAAGGATTTAATAGTATAGTTTGGAATGCTAAACAAATGGCAGATAATGAAATTGAGTTTAGTCGAATTTCTCCAGATATGGAGGAAGGCTATCCAGGAAATTTAATGGTAAAGGTTCATTATGTTTTAACAGACGACAACCAACTTGTCATAAAATATAAGGCATCAACAGATAAGCCCACAATTGTTAACTTAACACATCATTCATTTTTCAATTTGACAGGCGAAGGCAATGGAACGATTAATAATCATTTGTTAATGATTAATGCCAATAAATATACGCCTGTGGATGAAACTTTAATTCCTAATGGTGAGTTAGCACTTGTCACTAATACTCCTTTTGATTTTACAACTTCAAAACCGATTGGAAGGGATTTGACTATCAATAATCAACAATTAGATTTTGGTAAAGGTTATGATCATAATTTTGTTTTAAATAAGGATTTGCCAAAAAATGTAGATGGTCTAGTATTGGCGGCTAGGGTTACGGAGCCTATAAGTGGACGTGTTATGGAGGTATATACGGATGAACCAGGGTTGCAGTTTTATGGAGGGAATTTTTTAGATGGCAAAGCTGTTGGAAAAAGCGGTAAACCTTATAATTTTAGAGATGCTTTTTGTTTAGAGACTCAACATTTTCCAGACTCTCCTAATCAACCTCATTTTCCATCTACACTTTTAATACCTGACGAAGAATATAATTCAACATGTATTTATAAGTTTAGTGTGGTTAAATAATGGACTTAAGCGTCAAAACTTATTTTTAAATAATTCAGTCTAAAGTCACCAAACAAAACAACCCACATAGCAACATTTGAAACTATGTGTTAAGCATTTATCAATCCGCTTCATTCCCAAAAGGCTTTGTAATAAGCCCAATACTTAATATAAATCCATCGGTCGGGGCGTATATTTCTGGGAATTCAGGAGTGTTATGTGGAGACAATACCAAAGGTGAAAATCTGCTTTGTCGGCGGTCTGTGAAATTTTCAAAATTGATAAAATGCATACGCAAAACCTGATGGAACCTATATGCTATAATTTATATCGAAGTCCATGGATAATTGTGTCTAATTCTAAAAATTAAGAGGATTTACCCTTGCATAAGAGGTGAACACACCATAAAAACAATAAAAAGACGTAAAAAAACAACTCAAAAGAGCAAAATCATCCACCCTCTTGCAACGGTCTTAATTCAAATCTATAATGAGAATATAGTCCGAAGTAATATTTGGTTCTATGCACTCATTTTGATTTTTTGTTTGAACCCGAGCATTATGGTTGCTGTGCCGTAATGAAGTCATTTTTTTGCAGCATAGCCATAGCTAAGCAACTCAAAAAGTTCTATATAAAGTAGTTAGCTTCTAAAATTTACTTCGCTTTTTGTATTTTAGTTGTCAACAATCAAAAAGAAGCATAAAAAGCCAAAAATACTTTAGTAGTTTAATTCGCCTTATGTTCCAAATGCCATTTAGGTGTTAATACGGACTGCCAAGGCAGCAAATATCCTATGATTATAGTAATCGAACCAATTTTTAAAATAGACGGAGTTATCGAGAGATAGTTTTCACTTGTAATATTCCCAGTTTTTAATTAGTTGAATCCTCTTTATGTATTAAAACGAGCTGATGAGGTTTAAAGGGAGTGTAAAACAAGGTGATTTTAAGTCAGAATGTAAAACAGCTTAAAACTTTAGGAATAATAAAATAAATACGTAACCAAACATTAAAAAATAAGATAGTATGCCAAATCCATGGACGGGAAAAGGAAACCCGTATACAAAACAAGAAGTTAGAGATAGATTACAGTTGGTAATTAATCAAAAGAAAGCGATAATCGCCGCAGGAGCGGGAACGGGTATCAGTGCGAAATTCATTGAAAAGGGAGGTGCTGACCTTATTATTATATACAATTCGGGTCGTTTTAGAATGGCAGGTCATGGCTCTACTGCTGGTATGATGGCTTATGGAGATGCTAATGCGGTAGCTATGGAAATTGGAGAGTTTGAAGTGTTACCCATAGTCGAAGAGGTTCCTGTAATATGCGGTGTACATGGTAGTGATCCACGTAGAAGAATGTGGCATTTTCTTGGAAAAGTCAAGGATATGGGGTTTTCAGGAGTAAATAACTTTCCTACTCATTCTATTATAGACGGCCATTTTAGGAATGTATTAGAAGAGACTGGTATGAGTTTTCAAAAAGAGGTTGACATGGTAAACTTAGCTACTAAAATGGATTTGTTTTCTATCGTTTATGTTGCAAAACCAGAAGAAGCGGTACAAATGGCCGACGCTGGGGCTGATGCGATTATTGCGCACGTAGGCACAACCGTTGGCGGATCGATTGGCGTTACTGGGGCAACTGTTTCTATCGATGCTGCGCTTGAACGTACTCAAGCGATTATAGACGCTGTGAAAAAGGCAAATCACGACACCTTTTTTCTTGCTCATGGCGGACCTATTAATACTCCAGAAGATGTGAGGTATACACTAGAACATACCAATGGTTTACATGGTTTTGTAGGAGCATCTTCTTTGGAAAGAATGGGGGTTGAAAAATCACTAACTGATTTAACAAAAGAATTCAAATCAATAACCATTTAACAGTGTATTCATGGCTAAGAATTGGAAGTTTGTCAAAGAAAAAGACCTGTTGTTTGAGAAAGTTTTTGGACGAGATCATTACTGGCATTTTCACCCCGAGATTATTGAAAATGCAGGTACATATATGGTGAAAGTGGTAATGCCAACGGGAGGAAGTCATAGCTTTCATAAACATCCAAAAATGCATGAAATTCTATATATTTTAAAAGGAAGCGCAGAACAATGGGTTAATAATGAAAAGCAATTGTTAACAGCAGGTGATTCAGTATATATTGATGCTGATGTTGTGCATGCAACGTTCAATGCAGGTGATGGTGAACTTGAATTTTTAGCAATCTTGTCTCCTGCCAATGGTTGGGAAGCTGGGACAATAGATGTAAGTACAGATGAACCTTACGCAAGCTATCGGTTACCAAAATAGCAGTGTGATACGTATTTCTATGTAGTTCTTAAAATAGTAAAAATCAAATAATTCAAAAATGAAAAAATCACTGTTATTTGTTTCATCAGCATTAATGGTATTGGTTCTTGTATTCGCTTGTACAGCAGAAAAACAACCGCCACCACCGTTAATGTATACGAAAGGCACACCAAAGGTACAACTGCCATTAAGTCCCGAAGATTCACAAAAACATATTCAACTTCCTGAAGGGTTTAGAGCTGAATTGTTTGCAGCAGAGCCGAATATAATCAATCCGATTGCTTTTACTTGGGATGAAAAGGGAAGGCTTTGGGTAGTACAATCAAAAGATTACCCCCATGGATTGGGTAATGACGTTGGCGGAGACCGTATTACAATTTGCGAAGACACTAATGGAGACGGAAAGGCTGATAAGTTTATCGATTTTGCAACCAATCAAAGTTTGTCAACAGGCATAACTGTGGTAAAAGGGGGTGTCATAGTGGCACAGGCTCCTGAAATGGTTTTTTTACAAGATACCAATAGTGACGATAAAATGGATAAACGTACTGTTCTTTTTGATGGGTTTGGCACTTTTGATACCCATGCAGGCCCTGCTAATTTACACTACGGACTAGACAATCAAATTTGGGGATCAGTCGGGTATTCGGGTTTTGAAAATGAATTTCAAGAAACGTCTGTTAATTTTAAAATGGGCGTTTATCGATTTGCAAAAGATGGTTCTTTTCTGCAACCAGTAGGGCAATTTAATAACAATACATGGGGATTAGGGTTTAATGAGAATTTCGAAATATTTGGATCTACAGCAAACAACAATCATTGTTGCTATGTGGGTATTCCATTAAAGTATTATGACTATTTAGATGAAATGCCTTCTTGGACACAAAATGCAGATTTTATTCAAGGCCATTATGAAATAACTCCGGTAGACACCATACCGTTACAGCAGGTAGATGTAAGGGGTGGTTATACCGCTGCTGCGGGGGCTAATTTTTATACCGCAAGAAACTATCCTGAAGCCTACCAAAACCAAATGTACGTATGTGAGCCAACAGGGCATTTAGTACATATAGCTAAAATTGTAAAAGATGGAGCAGGGTATAAAGAAGAAGATGGGGGCAATATTTTTGCCAGTACAGATGCTTGGACAGCTCCGGTATTTGCCGAAACGGGACCAGATGGTAATCTGTGGGTTGCTGATTGGTATAACCCTGTAATTCAGCATAACCCTGATAAGCGCGGTATGGAAAATCAAATATGGAATGCAGATAAAGGTGAAGGAAATGCACATATCAATACACTTAGAGATTATGGTCATGGAAGAATTTATCGTATTACTTACAAAGACGCTGATGAATCTGAAATTGAATCTTTAAAAGATGCTGACAACAAGAAGTTGTTAGCGGCATTACAAAGTAATACGATGTTTTGGCGTACAACTGCACAGCGTTTAATTGTAGAAGGTAAAAAAGTAGCATTAATTCCTGAATTGATTTCCTTGGCCAAAGATGATACCAAAACGGATAAAAATGGTTTAAATGTTAGTGCTTTGCATGCTTTATGGACGTTGGATGGTCTCGGTGCTTTAAAGGGTGATAATACTGCTGCCAATGAAGCTGTAATAAAGGCATTGTCAAGTACTTCGTTTGCTGTTAAAAGAGCAGGTATTAACTTATTGCCTAATACCATAAATGGTAGTAAACGCTTGGTAGAATCAGGTCTTTTAACAGATAATGATCCTAAGATTCGTTTAATGGCGATACTAAAGGCAGGAGAATTGCCTGAATCAAGTGAATTGTATGCTGAAATGCAAAAAGTAGCTAATGACCCCTCCACTGGTGATGATAAGTGGTTAAAAGCAGCGATGAAAATTTATTTTAAGGAGTTGGATTATGAAACTGTGGATGCTGCCTCTGTAGAAATTTTGATACCCACTAGAGAAGAGCAAAAAACAATATGGAATTATACCGAAGAGCAGCCTACAGAAGATTGGATGTCTACAACATTTGATGATAGCGCATGGCAAAAAGGAGAAACACTATTTGGTAGTACAAATACCGAAAATACAACCACAAAATGGACATCAAAAGAAATATGGATGCGGCGTACAGTCAATATCAGTGAAATATTGACAGAACCAGTACTTAAAATCACTCACGATGATGATTATGAGGTGTTTATAAATGGGATGCTTTTAATGGAGGAAAAAGGGGCTAGTGGCACTTATAAATATTTAAAGATAAACGAAGAAAAAGTGAAGTTGTTTAAAAAAGGCAAAAATGTAATTGCTGTACATTGTACCAATACTGGCGGCGAACAATACATTGATATTGGCATTGGGAAGGTTAAAAAAATAAAAGCCGATGTTTCGTTTACCTTAAATACCGTCAGCCAAGAAATGGCTTTTGATAAGAAGGTTTTACATGCTAAAGCAGGTCAAATGGTAGCATTACAGCTAAATAATAAAGACCAGATGCCTCATAATCTTGTTGTCATTGATTCAGGCAGTTTAGAATTTTTTGGGCCTTTGGTTGATAGTTTTGTCACAAAACCAGAAGCAAAAAAAATGAACTATGTGCCAAAATCGAGGTACGTTTTAGGCGCTACCATGATGTTAGCACCAGGCGAATCAGAAACTATAGTTTTTAAATTACCTGATACTCCGGGCAGCTATCCTTTTGTTTGCACTTTTCCAGGACATTGGCGATTAATGCAGGGGGTGATTATTGTAAGTGCACCAGAATCTAATGCGCTATAATGCCCATTGGAGTACTTAAAATTGAATATACATAGTCGATCTTAAACACATATATGATGAAAAAAATAACAATAGTATTAGGGATTTTAGGGATCATCTTTGGTTGCGCAACCCTAAAGAAAAATTATAGAACCAACAAGGCTGTAGGTCACTTTATTGCAAATGCAAAAAACGCAACCAATATTGCCATTATGGGGGGTGGAGGCTCTCATGATTTTCTTAAATTTTTTGGTATTGCTGATGGAGAAATTTTAAGTGATGAGGGTAAAAACACGGTTATTTACACAGAAGATGTAAAAGAGTTAGGTGTTTTAATACCCCAGGTTGATGTACTAATGCTAACCAATAATCAACCGTTGGATGCAAATGTCAAAAATGCCATTTTCAAAGGGGTTGACTCAGGCAAATTGAACCTTTTGATTAATCACCCAAGTACGTGGTATAATTGGAAAGACTGGCCTAAGTATAATCAGGAGCTTGTAGGAGGAGGTTCGCGCTCGCACGAGAAATTGCAGGAGTTTGAAGTTATAGTTAAAAAACCGAATCATCCGTTAATGAAAGATGTACCAGCAACCTTTAGCATTGTAGATGAGTTGTATCGATGGGAAAAAGACCCTGCTGGTACCGAAATAGAAGTGCTTGCCCTAGGCAAAGGATTGGGGTCAGGAGAAGAATTCCCGGTAGTATGGGTAGTAAAGCACCATAAGGCTAAAATTATTGGTAATACTTTGGGGCACGATGAAAGGGCACATAGCCTTAAAGCATATCAAACAATACTTAAAAATAGTTTAGAGTGGGTTAAGTAAAATAAACGTTTTGCTATTTGTTGAAATATATAGGAGTGAAATGAATTCATCAAATGCATGGTGAGTGACCACAAAATCGGTATCGACGTTTACAGGAATATTATGAATTAAAAAAAGGCTCTGAAAAATCAGAGCCTCGATAACCAACATAAAATAAAAACCAAATTGTGCGTTGTAAGATTATAATCTTACAAAACGTAAATCTCTTTCATGTCTTGTAACTTTCAGTAAAACCTCTAAAATCACTGTAAATTACGTTATAGTTGTTTATTACTAGTTAGATTTGGGGTTTACAAATAATGGTTAGTGTTTTGTGTAGCCCTAAATGTATATTGTTGTTATTTGTTATGTTAAAATGGAAAAAATAGTTTATTCTCCTCTTTTTTTTTTGAGGGAAAAAATGTTTTTTTTAATGTCTCAATCTTGCGTTTTCCGTAGTTATGCCAAAACTTATCAATAACCGGAGGCTTGAGTATCATGTTCTTTTTTGAAATTATGCCCGGCAAAATAGTATATAGGCTAAGCAAAAAGACCACGGTACTAATGATGAAAAAAATTTCTAGAATAAATGGAACGTCTAAAATTCTCATAATTTAATGTGTTCAAAATACTTTTTTACGTATAAAAAAAATGGATTTTATAACATACCAGCTTCCAAAGCTATAAAGCGAAAAGTGCTTTTTATATATTATTGTGTAATTAAATTATAAAATCGATGAAATACATATATAATCGACAATATACAAAATTGTAGGCTTTTACCTACATTTTATTTTAAAAAAAATTAATAAAATTACGTTTTAGTGAAGAGTTTAGCTGTCAATAACCTTATTGAGGTCCCTTGAATTGTCTGCTTTAAGCTATTACATTTTTAAATCACTTCAAAATAACATATGGTGTTGTTTTTTGAAAATTTTATTATCATATGGCTTTTCTGAAACATGAAAATTTGGTGTTGTTATTTTGCGCCTCATGACAAAATTTTAAAAGTAACAAGGCAAATGATACGACAAACAAAATATCACGAAAATGGTTGCTACATTATTTGAGTGTTTTATAAATCACTTTTAAAAATTCTTCTTGTTCAAAGGGCTTGGTCAATACTTTTTGCATGCCTGCTTTTAAGCATTGATTGATTTGGTCTTTATATACATTAGCAGTCAAACCAATGATAGGTATTTTTTTTATATTCTTAAACGGAAAATCTCTTATGAGTTTTGTTATTTGTATCCCATTAAGGTTGGGTAGGTTTACATCCATTACGATTAGATCATAATTATTATTTACTACCTCTTGGAAAACAAAAGCACCATCGTAGGCTAAATTTATTTGAAACCTATTTGTTTTTAAAAGCATTTTAAAAAGAGTAGCCTGCACATGTTCATCATCTTCTACTAATAAAATTTTGTATTTTGGCTGATTACTTGATTCAGATTTTATCGTTTTAGTATTCTCTTGTAGTGATCGATCGTTTTCAGGAAATAAGGGGTATTTGAACAGCATATCAAAATAAAAGGTAGTTCCTTTATCTTGATGTAATTGCAATACAATTTTACTACCCATAAGAGCCAATAACTTTTTAACAATAGTTAGCCCCAAGCCTGTACCATTGGTTTTTTTACCAGTAGCTATTTGATTAAAACCTTCAAATATTTGTTCTTTGTCTTCAGCTGCTATTCCTTCTCCGGTGTCTATTACTTCAAAGTGTAAACCTACCGTATTGGCCCTTTTTAAATTCAGTAGTACATTAAAACTTACAGACCCTGTGTGGGTGTATTTTATAGCATTATCTAATAAATTGGTAATAACTTGAAAAAGGCGAAGACGATCGCCAATTACGTATTGCGGAATCTTATCATCAAACCGACATAAAAACTGTAGCCCTTTTTTTTGCGCTTTAGCCTTGTATGTAAACTCCATAAGTTTAAACAGGCTGTGTAGATCGAATTCGTTAGCTTGTATTTTTAGTTTCCCTGAATCAATCATACCTATGCTAAGTGTATCTTCAAGCATTAGACGTAGGTTGGTATTTGATTCTTTTAGAAAATCGAGCATTTTAGTTTGTTCATCGGTCAATGCTGTGTCTCCTAAAATAGCAACAATAGCCATGATACTGGTTAGTGGGTTTCGCAGCTCGTGACTAAAATTCTGAATAAAATTATTCTTAAACCGCTCTCTTTCTTCTAATTCACGATTTTTAATGATGGTCAATTCGCTTTTAATTACCGATTCATTACGAGTTTGTGCAACATTTTGATAAGAATGATAATGCTCAGTAAAATCATCAATTATCAGTAGTACATGTTCTTTTTTTACAAGAAATTTAATGTCTACAACAAAAAAGTTTTCTTCAATAGGTAAGTGCACGCAAAAGAAGCTTATTTCCTTTTCATCACTATCAACTATTGCTGGTAAGCACTCAAAAAACGGATGGATATCATAAATAGAAGTTCCTGCTTCAATAGCTAAAAACTGCTGATCACTTTCGATAACAGTTCCCTCTTTGTTTATTAAAACAAATTGTCTTTTATTATTACGATATTGTTTTTGGTATTGCTCAAGCATTTGTAGTTAATAAAGTGGCTAGTTTTAAAAATAACGCATTGACTGCCTTACCTGTTTTAGCACTTGCAATAAAATCAACGGCTATTTCTTGGGCTTCGATAACGTTTTTAAGTGCATGCTCTTCAACAAGGTCTGCTTTATTTCCTACAACCATTAATGGCACATAGGGCAAATTACTTCGTATAATAGCAAGATTATCATTTAAATCTTGAAAGGTTGATGGGCGTGAGACATCAAATACAAAAACAATACCATGAGCTCCTAAGAGATATGATTTTCTTAAAGAAGCAATATCATCAGTACCTTCTAAATCCCATAGTATTAATGAAACGTTATTTTCTGCTGATATTTCAACCGTTTTTTTAGTAATATGTACGCCTATGGTAACTTTGTAATTATCAGAAAACGCATCGGTAACAAACCGACGAATTAGGGAAGTTTTACCTACCCCAAAATGCCCTAAGACAACTATTTTTTTAGAGCTTTGCATTCTTAAAATGTTTCAGTAATTCCTTTTCAATTGTAGCCTTATTTACGGGGGTAATACTGTTTTGTGAATTTTTGGTTTGAAAGACTAAATCAACGTTCATAGCCATAAAACTGTTGTAGAAATTGAAAATAATATCTTGTAATTTATTTTTTGCTCCTAAGCTAAAATTACCAGAAATCACTATTGCCACATAATGCGTGGCAAAACTTTCTAAATGAATTTGATACAATTCATATTCTATAAGTTCTAGGTTTTGGTTTTTTGCATTGAAAGCGTCTTCCACAAAAGATTTAATTGCGGTTAGCATACCAGATACCATTTCTTCATCTATGGTTTTGGTTTTGGCATAACTCGCTTTTAAAATACCAGAGTCTTTTTCTATGAGTAATACCTGCTCAATTTTTGCTGAATTTAAAGATTCGAACACGAGGCCTTCTTTCTTTTTTCCAGTAAAAAAAGATTTGAATTTTGTTTTTCCAAGAGATAAAAAACTTAATTGACTATTCATTTTTTCTGAAAGTAATCGCATCTCTTGAGCAACATACTTCTTCACCATTTTACCCATAATAGGATACAAGGCTTCTACAACAGCATCTTTGTTAATTTTAATCTGTTTTTTTAAAGTTTCTGTTATTGTAGGACCAAGTGTTTCTGGAATACTATTTTTAAAATCGTTTATTTGATCGGTAATTAGAGGGTTTACTTTTTCAGCTAACTTTGTTGGCTTTTGTATGGTTTCTTCTAAAAAAGTTACCCTTTGGGCTATTTTTTTCTCAAATTCGTGTTCATCCGAAAATAAAATATCTTTTAATAGTTCTATTTTATCATTTTCGTTCATATCTCATATCGTCAAAACATCCTATTTTGAAGCTATCTTTTTTCCTATTTCTATAAATAACTTACTTAACTGTTCCCTTTGTACAATATCTTGTTCAAGGTTGTCCATTTTGTCTTCTACGCTTTTTTCTAACTCTGTTATGCGAATGTTGACGTCGGTAGCGATAGTATCAATTGTGGTATGCAAGTCTGTACGGATTTCTTCCATCAGGCTTTCTAAGCTTTCCTTTTTTTGAAGCATATCATTTTTGAGCGCTTCAAATTCGGCATTGTATTCTTGAATGGTGTCTCCAAAAATCAAATTTTTAATGATATCTATCTTCGAGGCAGCTCCTTCAATTTTATCTTCTAGTTTGAAAATCGTTTCATTATTTTTTGTCATGATAGTTTACATTTGGTTTTGGACAATTATAAAGCGTATGCTACGCTGCATAAAGGTGGTAAAATACAACATTTAGAGGTTTATAGTTGTACTAAATATCTTAAATTTTTTGAACTATTTACTTTATATAAAATAGTAATTAATTTCTTTTTCATGAAAAAAACCCAGTATCAAAGTGGTGTTTTTTCATCTACTAAACAACTGAAATATGATAATACCCCCCTATTGTGAACAAAGATAAATATATTAAATTATAAGGTTACCTTTTTTTATAGCTGCTTTATTTGTCGTAAAAGCTGAGTATACGAGCAATACAAGTGACTAATTTTAGGAAAAAGCTATCATAGAAAATTAGATTTATCTTAAACTAAAATTATGCATCATGATATCATAGTGCGTAGTTTTATTTAAACCCATTGCTATGGTATTGCCTTTAGTGCGCTTTTAAATACGAACCCGTTTACCTGACTTGTGTTATAAATTAAGGGGATTGTTTAGGTAAGGTACCTACTAATAATTATAATTTGATAAGTGCTAAATTTTAAAATATCATTGACAGGTTTGAGCATTAATTGTATCTTGGTCATTTATCGATAGTAATGCTTGCATTTTTTATGAAAACGTATAGCCTTAAATCGACTTTCCGACCCAACCTCCTTTATACAAAATCAACTTTTTGAAACGTTTGCTGTATATGAGATTTTTCGTTTTTTGTGTTGTTTTATTGGTGCTACCTTCCTCTTGTATCACATCGGGCTTGGTAAAGAAAAAAAAAGCTACTGTTGTTAGAAAGGAGTCTATTTCTAGTAAAATAAAAAGCTATGAGCAAGTACTTACCAAAGAAGCTGTGTCACAAAAAGGTCTTTTTAGTGTGCATCAGGTAGGTGAAAAATATTATTTTGAAATACCTGATAGTTTATTAAATCGAGAAATATTAGTGGTCACCCGCTTTGTTAAAACCCCTTCGGGTGCTCGTAATTACGGAGGTGAGAAAATCTCAGAAAACACTATTCTTTTTGAAAAGGGACCATCAAACAATATTTTTCTTCGTATTGCCACTTTGGTCAGTGCAGCCAATGAAAATGATGCTATTTTAAAGGCGGTGAATAGTTCAAATATAACCCCCATTTTAGAGGCTTTTGATATTAAAGCTACTGATGCGAAAAAGGCATCTAGTTTACTTGATTTTACAAAATTTTTGAATAGTGAAAACCCTTTATTAACCCTAAGTATTCCTCAAAAAACAAGCTATAAATTGGGTTCGCTGGAAAAGGATAAAAGCTATATCAAGCAAATCAACTCTTATCCTATTAATACTGAAATTAAAACCGTTAAAACGTATAAAGCGAAGTCAAGTACAAGCAAACAAAAAAAGCAACTACCTGCTGCTATTTTAGCAGGAGTGGTTACTTTAGAAATTAATAATTCTTTTATTCTACTGCCCAAAGAACCCATGCAAAAACGCAATGCTGATGAGCGTTTAGGGTATTTTGCAAGTTCGTATTTAGAATATGGAGACGAGCAGCAAAAGGTAGCCAAAAACACCTACATTCATCGGTGGAGGTTAGTGCCTAAAACGGAGGATATTGAAAAATGGAAACGCGGTGAACTGGTAGCGCCAGATAAACCCATTATTTTCTACATAGATCCTGCTACACCAAAAAAATGGCGTCCTTTTCTTATTCAGGGTATTAATGATTGGCAAGTAGCTTTTGAGCAGGCAGGCTTTAAAAATGCTATAATGGGTAAAGAATGGCCAGAAAACGACCCTACAATGAGCTTAGAAGACGCTCGTTTTTCTGTATTGCGATATTTTGCTTCTCCTTCAAAAAATGCCTACGGACCCAATATTGTAGATCCTCGTAGTGGTGAAATTTTAGAGAGCCATATTGGGTGGTACCACAATTTAATGAACTTGTTACATAGTTGGTACATGGTTCAAGCGGGGGCTGTAGATGAGCGGGCACAAAAGATGGAGTTCGATACAGAATTAATGGGTAACCTTATTCGGTTTGTTAGTTCACATGAGGTAGGGCATACTTTGGGTTTACGGCATAATATGGGGGCGAGTTCAGCTACTCCTGTTGAAAAGCTTAGAGACGCTGCTTGGTTGCGTAAATATGGACATACAAGCTCTATAATGGATTATGCACGCTTTAATTATGTGGCACAACCCGAAGATAATATTCCTGTTGAAGACTTAATGCCGCGCATTGGTGATTATGATAAATGGGCTATACAATGGGGGTATTATAGATTTCCTGAAGCATTAACCGAGCAGGAAGAGAAAGAACGATTAAGTCAAATGGTTACTGATAGTGTTAAAAAGAATCCTAGATTGTGGTTTGGTGGAGAAGGGCGTGATTTTGATCCGCGATCACAAACCGAAGATCTTGGTGATAATGCTATGGAGGCCAGTATGTATGGTATTATGAATTTACAACGGATAACACCATGCATAAAAGATTGGGTAAAGGAAAATAACAGTGATGATTACGCTAATTTAGATCAACTGTATAAAGATCTTGTAAAACAGTATAGTGATTATATCTTTCATGTAATTAAGAATATTGGGGGTATTTACGTTACACCTAAAACTATGGGAGAAGAAGGGGAGGTATACCGCCCTGTATCTTTGGAAACGCAGAAGCAAGCTTTAGCTTTTTTAAACAATCATATTTTTCATGAACCAAAATGGCTTATGCGAAATGAGATTTTAAATGCAATACATTCGCCACAATCTAAAGAGGCAATTACAAAAACTATGGAAAGTGTAATGCTCAATCTTTTAGGCGGAAGTAGATTAAGTAGAATGACCTTTATTGCAGAACGGTATGAAAATGAAATTACCTATCGGCCAGAAGCCTATATTGATGATTTAAATCAATTGATTTGGGGTGATATGAATGTTTTTTACCAAACCAATGCGTATAGGAGAAAACTTCAAAAAGCCTATGTTTCAAATATGATTGCGTTATACAAACCTAATATTACAGAAGGTGTAGTTGAAGGTGTTTTGGCAAAATTATCTAAAGGGTATACCGCCAATACCGATGTGCGGTCATTGGCCTTAGATAATCTTTTAAGGCTTCAAAACAAAATAAAAAGAACACTGCCCGTAATGACCGATCGGTTAACCATTGCCCATTTAAATTATTTACAAAAGGAAATTGAAGCTGTTGTTGGTGAAACCGTTAATCAAAACCCCGCTTTTATTCCTTTTCAGAAGGATATTTCTATAGAACAAGAGCATGAGAAGTAGGTGCTTTTTACGATTGCCTCAAATGATACGCTTTTGGTTGTACAAAAGCACGAATACCCTGTGATGATAATGTTGATCCTAAGCCTGAATTTTTGCGCCCTGACCACGGTACATTGGGGCTTACTCTATCACAGCAATTCCAATAAACGGTACCGGTATTCATCGCTTTGAGCAAATCAAGGGCACGCTCTTCATTGGCAGAAAACACAGCTGCTGTTAAACCATAATCGGTGTCTTTCATACAATCAAGGGCTTCTTGGTCAGAAGTTACTTTTTGAATACCGATAATTGGACCAAAAGATTCATCAACCATTACACGCATGGTATGATTGCAGTTTGTCAAAACGGTGGGCTGATAGTAATACCCTTTATGTTCAAGACGATGTCCTCCAGTTTTTAAAATAGCTCCTTTTGCTACGGCATCATTTACCTGTTCTTGTAATACTTGTATTTGTTGTTGGCGTGTTAATGGTCCTATAAACGTAGTTGTCTCTGTAGGGTCACCTACCTTATATGATGCGACCTCACTAACAAAGGCAGCCACAAACGCGTCATAAATACGTTCTGAAACATAAATGCGTTCAACGGCACAGCAACTTTGTCCATTGTTATAAAAAGCACCTTCTGCAGCATTAATAGCTGCTTGTTTTACGTCTTTTACATCATCGGCTATATACAGCGGATCTTTACCGCCAAGTTCTAGTTGTACAGGAACTAGTTTATGTGCTACGGCTTGGGCAATTTTTACGCCTGTAGCATGTGATCCTGTAAAAAAATAACCATCAAAGTCTAATTCTAATAACAATTGCCCTATTTCACCATCACCAATTACACATTGAAAAACGTTTTTGGGCACTCCTGCAAGATGCAGGTAATGTGCCATTTGTTTTCCTGTGAATGCGGCATATTCTGATGGTTTGTATATAACAGCATTACCCGCTACTAAAGCATATAAAAAGACATTATAACCCACATTATACGGAAAATTCCATGCAGATATGTTGGCAACAACTCCTAGCGGTTCATATACGATTTTCTCATGCGTTGCTCCAGTATTTACCAACACTTCATCAGCAAGCCAACGTTCGGCATTTTCACTTAAATGATCTATTCTATTTTGAGCACCTTTTATTTCATTACGTGATTGGGTTATAGGTTTACCCGTTTCTGCTGTTAAAATAGCTGCCAGCGCTTCACTATTTTCATGTATCAGCGCACCAAATTTTTCAATACACTTTAAACGGTCTTTGACTGAGCGTTTTGCCCATTCTTGTTGTCCATTTTTTAAGCTACTTAATTTGGCTTGTACCTCCTTTTTGCTATTTGTTGGTAGTTCAAAAATAATTTCTTCTGTTGCCGGATTCTTTAGCTGCATTCGTTTTGTTTTACATGTTGAAGAAAAAGATCATATAATTTATGCTCATCAATAAGCTCATTTTTAAGGGTGTGCGAAAATTCAGGATGCCACTGCACCCCAATTACCTTACCCGCTGGCTCTTTGGTATATCCAAAAGCCTCTATTAGTCCATCAGTAGAAACAGCATAAGGTTCTAAATTATCTCCCAAATCTTTAATCGCTTGATGGTGTACCGAATTAACAAGCTTTGGTTCATCATTACCATATAGTTTATGCAGTACCGTATTGTCGATAAAAGAAACACCATGTTTTAAAGTGTCATAGCGCTCTGCTGAACGATGTAAGGGTAATGTTGGTTGTTGCGTGGCAGTATCTTGGTATAAAGTGCCTCCAAAATAGGCATTCATCAATTGAAAACCCCGGCATATACCGAGTACGGGGCGAGAATTTTTTATGGCGTAATCTAAAATTTTCAATTCATATTGGTCTCTATATGGGTCTCCTTTCCATTTGCCTATTGGCGTTTCTCCATAAGTTTCTGGGGCAAGGTCAGAACCCCCTTGAAGGACAAATCCATCTAATTCATCTAAAATATCAAATAGATATTCATCAGCAACATCAGGAATTAAAACTGGAAGGATGCCCTTTTGGGTAACATACCGAGCCATGTCATTTTCAAGATAATTGAGGGTTTTAGGGCCAAAAACAGTCCTGTTTTTATCAGGATACATAAAGCATGAAGTAATTCCTATTTTTATCATAGCTTCAATTTATAATGCTGCTTCGTATAATTTTTTAAAATCAGTCTTGTTAACAGGTTTGGGATTTGATGGGTGGCAAAAATCGGCTTCTGCTAATAGTGCAAGCGTATCAATATGCTTGGAGGTTACGCCAATTTCTGAAAGTGTTGTAGGAAGCTTTAATTTTTTATTCAGTTCAAAAAGATAGTCAACCACTTTGTCTCCACAATTAACTCCTAGGCCTAGTGCAAGTGCCATACGATTAAACCGGTCTTCAAAGCCTTGGTAATTAAATTTCATGCCATAGGGCAGGTTTATGGCGTTGGCAAGGCCATGGTGTGTGTCTAACAAGCTAGACAAGGGGTGCGCAAGGCTATGAACAATGCCCAATCCTTTTTGAAAAGCAACCGCACCCATTAAAGAACCCAATAGCATTTTTGCTCTCGATTCTAAATCGGGAGAATGGGTTGCTGTTTCTATTGATTGCGCTATTAATGCCATGCCTTCTAAGGCAATACCGTCACACATAGGGTGAAAACCTTTGGCTAAGTACGCCTCAAGATTATGTGTTAATGCATCCATGCCCGTGGCTGCTGTTATAAAGGAAGGAAGCTCCATTGTAAGCATAGGGTCTGCAAATACAATCTTAGCCATCAATTTAGGGCTAAAAAGTATGCGCTTTTTTTTAGTGTCGTCCTCAGAAATAATAGCACTTCTACCTACTTCACTTCCCGTGCCCGATGTTGTTGGTACAGCTATAAAATGGGGAACATCACCTGTTACATATTTATCTCCTCCAATTAAATCATCATAATCAAAAAGGTCTCTTGTATGGTTTACTCTAAGAACAATTGCTCGTGCCACATCAATTGCAACACCGCCACCAATGCCTATTACGCAATCCCTATCTGTTTGATGGTAATGTTCTCCACCCTTGAGAACATCTGATTTAACGGGGTTTTTATGCATTTCCTTAAATATTTCTATATGGAAACCATCTTTTTCTAAGGTATTTTTTATTCCCACAAAAAAATCAAGATTGGCTACATTAGCATCTGTTACTAGTAAGGGCCTTTTAAGGTTATTATCTTTTAAATAATTTCCTAATTCATTAATTACCCCGGTTCCAAAACGTATGGCTGTAGGGAAGTTAAAACTGTAAATTTTGTTCAAGTCCATCATTGTTTTATCAAATAATTTCAAAATATCTTTTGGTTTCCCAATCTGTTACGGCCGCAGCAAAACTTCTCCATTCCCATTCCCTTGAACTTGTAAAATGATTTACAAAGGTGTCTCCAAAAAGTGCTTTGGCTGTAGATGAGGTTTTCATTTTATTAGAGGCTTCTAATAAATTGGTGGGCAGTAAGCCGTTGCTTACATCTTCATATCCGTTACCTATTGTTGGCTTAGTTTTTAGTTGTAATTTATGCTTTATGCCGTAAAGCCCACTGGCTAAACAAGCACTCATTGCCAAGTACGGGTTTACATCAGCGCCTACTACTCGGTGTTCTATTCGTGTTGCCTTGTGCGAACCTGCCAATACCCTTAGGGCAGTGGTTCTGTTATCAAGCCCCCATGTTAAGGTGGTTGGTGCCCAAGCCCCTTCAACAAGGCGTTTGTAGCTATTTATTGTCGGTGCGAGCATGGGCAGTATTTCAGGTAGGCAATGTAATTGACCGGCTAAAAAACTTTGCATAGTAGTACTCATATTGTGAGCCTCATCACCGCTAAAGAATAGGTTTGTTTTCTTTTCTAAATCCCAAAGACTTTGATGAATATGACCACTACAACCAGGTAATTCGCTGGTTTGTTTCGCCATAAAACTAGCCGTGATACCATGTTTGGCAGCAATTTCTTTTGCTGCAGTTTTAAATAATACTGCTCTATCTGCAGCTTCTAGAATATCGCTGTATTGAATGGCCGCCTCGGTAACACCTGGTCCGGTTTCGGTATGGAGCCCCTCAAGAGGTACATTGAAACCTTCTAGCAAATCAAATAAATCATGAAAAAAATCACTGTTTTCAGACATTCTTAAAATTGAATACCCAAACATGCCAGGGGTTAATGGTTCAAGCTTATTAAAATTTTTATCGGCTAGGGAAGTTGAAGTCTCCTTAAAATTGAACCACTCAAATTCTTGAGAAAACATGGGCACGAACCCCATTTCTTTTGCCTCAGCGATAACATTTTTTAATAGACCTCTTGGGCATACCGTTTCAGCAGTGGTGTTTGCCTTAGTAAGATTAGCTAATAAGAAGGGCGTGTCTCCTTCCCAAGGAATGGTTCTAAAGGTGCTAGGGTCTAATTCCGCATCAAAATCGCCATACCCTGTATGCCATCCTACCAAACTGGTGTTGTCATAGGCATTGTCACCCATATCCCACCCAAAAACTACTGCACAAAAGCCGAACCCACTATCTAGTGCTGAAATAAGTTTGTCACGATGCATAAACTTTCCGCGCAGCACACCGTCAATATCAGTAATAGCTACTTTTACTTTGCTATGTTTACTCTCTTTTAGTTTTGTAATGATTTCTTTCTTTTGCATACAGATTACATTTTTTTATTTAAGAATAGTAAAAAATAGAGGTAAGATAGGCCAACAATACCTAAGAAAATAAGTGCTATCATAGGATTGAAGCAGGCCATGGCAATAAGCGCTATGGTAGCAATAATAAGAGCTACAGCAGGAAACAGCGGAAACATTGGCACCTTAAAAGGGCGTTTCATATGGGGTTCTTTTTTACGAAGAGCAAAAAACGATACCATAGAAACAATATATAAGCAAAGCGCTCCAAAACAGGCGATAATAATAATTTCGCCAGTTTTACCAGAGCATAAGGCTATAATGCCTACCAGCATATTTATAACGAGCGCATTTGCTGGGGTTCTAAATTTTGGGTGAACTTTTCCTAATATTTTTGGTGCATATCCTACGCGACCGAATTCGAAAGTAGCGCGTCCACCTGCTAAAATAATACCATGAAAAGAAGCTACAAGCCCAAGGAGACCAATGCCAATCAACAGCTTATACAAAATATGACTACTATCAATGATGTGTGACAATGCCAGCGGTAGCGGTGAGTCTGAAGCTACCGTGCTGCCTTCGGGGTATACAACAGCTTCCCAGCCAGCTACCCCAACTGCTGAGGTAAAAGTAAGTAGGCATAAAATTACCAAGGTTAAAATGGCAGAGCCAAAACCTATAAGAATACTCCGTTGTGGATTAATAGCTTCTTCGGCAACATTTGCAACACCTTCAATAGCTAAAAAGAACCAAATAGCAAAGGGTATAGCAGCAAAAACACCCGAAAAACCATGTGGCATAGCATTCGCCTGAAGGTTAGCCATTTCAAATTCAGGTAAGGCCACACCAGCAAAAATTAAAAGTTCAATAACGGCCAAAACGGTAATAACTAACTCAAAAGAAGCTGCAATTTTAACACCTAGAATATTAACCGTAGTAAAAATAAGGTAGGCGCCAATGGCAAAAACCATTAAATCAACTGTGGGGTAAATCAAATGCAAATAGGCGCCGATAGCTGCTGCAATGGCAGGCGGAGCAAATACAAATTCTATATTCTGCGCAATGCCCGCTATAAACCCTAAGTGTTTCCCTAAGCCTCTATTGGCATACTCAAAAGCACCGCCAGCTTTAGGAATGGCGCATGCCATTTCTGTATAGCTGAAGGTAAAGGTTACGTACATGATAATTATAAAAAATGTAGCAATTGCTAAACCGTAAGTACCACCCTCTGCTAACCCTAAATTCCAGCCAAAATACATGCCTGAAATTACATAGCCAACGCCCAAGCCCCATAACATTAGTGGGTTAAGCGCTTTTTTTAATTTAATTTCACTCATATTTTTATATTTAGTGCCTTCTTTATGTAAAAGTAGCTTATGGTTATATGAGTAGGTTAAACAAATACCAATGGGACAAAATTAAATCCAAATAATGCATGAGAACTTCGTGATCGATTTTTAATGCATCATAAGGGTTACAAGTATTATCTAAAATTACTGTAAAAAATAATTAATCAAATACAATTACCTATTAAATATAAAATATCAGTAAATTTTACTTTATAAATTTATTTGGTTAGGTTATTAATTCTAAAATTTTATTTAAACTATCTATTTTTAGAATAAAATTACCATAAAATGAAACTTGACGATAAAGACTTGAAAATATTGAGCCTTTTACAGGAAGATGCAACGGCTAGCAATAAGAAAATAGCTGCGGTAACTGGTCTGAGCTTAACACCAGTATACGAGCGTATTAAAAAACTAAAAGCGTTGTCACTGCTTAAAAAAAAGGTATTCTTACTAAACCGCAAAAAATTAGGATTGAATTTGATGGTTTTGGTATCGGTACGTATTGAAAAACATTCAGAGGCAGGTGCCCTCATATTCATGAAAGAAATAAAAAAGATACCTGAAGTGGTAGAATGTTTACACGTTACTGGGGCTTTTGATTTTCAGTTAAAAGTATACACCAGAGATATTGACCATTACCATGAGTTTAACTTAAAAAAGCTCGCTTCTATCAAGAATATTCAACATATGGAAAGCTATTTTGTAATGAAAGAGGTTATTAATACCACCAGCCTGCCTTTGTTTTTAGTGCAACAAAAAATGTCTTAGAATGAGGCTTTAACCTTAAATTCACACTAATATAATCTCTATTTAATTTTATAAAAATTACAAATAGTAAAAAATTAAGTATTATTGCAGCAACATATTTACTATTAGTAAACTATTTTTGTAGCTATTTTGAAAATTAAACAAAAAGATACTCGACTTCTCTTTTACGGTGCTTTTGCAGCTTTTGGTACGTACTTTTGTATGTATGCTTTTCGCAAACCCTTTACTGCTGCCACCTTTGAAAACTATATGTTTTGGGGGGTTGATTACAAAATCATTTTAATTATTGCCCAGGTAATGGGCTATGCGCTGTCAAAATTTATTGGGGTAAAACTTATTTCAGAGCTTAAACCCAAAAAGCGCCTTACCTACCTAATTACTATGATTTTGTTGGCTGAGTTGAGTCTTATTTTATTTGGTTGGTTACCCATGCCTTACAACGGTATCTTTATGTTTACCAATGGGCTTTCTCTTGGGATGATATGGGGCGTAGTTTTTTCATATTTGGAAGGGCGAAAGTTTACTGAAATTTTGGGCGTAATACTATGTTCTAGTTTTATTGTTTCAAGTGGAGCGGTAAAATCTGTAGGAATCCTAGTTATGCAGCAAATGGAAGTGTCAGAAATTTGGATGCCAGCCGTTACAGGAGCAATATTTCTATTGCCTTTTGTCTTATTTGCTGTTTTATTAGAGCGCATGAAACCTCCAACAGCCGAAGATATTGCGCTGCGTTCTGAAAGAAAAGCAATGACAGGCGCAGATAGAAAAAGAGTATTTCTAGCTTTTTTATTTCCCCTAACCATTTTAGTAGTCTTTTATGTTTCGCTTACTGCTTTACGTGATTTTAGAGATAATTTTTCACGAGAAATTTGGGATGCTATTGGCTATCAAGATAACGCATCAATTTATACCTTATCAGAAATCCCCATTACTATTTTAGTACTCTTGATTATGGGGGCAATGAATTTTGTTAGTAAAAATGATAAGGCTTTAATGTACTATCATTATTTGGTGTTGTTTGGCGCGCTTACTATTGGCTTAAGCACCATTTTGTTTCAAATAACCCTTATTTCACCTGTACTTTGGATGATCGTTACGGGCTTTGGGCTTTATATCTGTTATGTACCTTTTAATGGGATGTTTTTTGACCGAATGATTGCTACTTTTAGAATCAATGGCAATGTAGGTTTCCTATTGTACATTGCAGATGCCTTTGGATACCTTGGAAGCATTGCCGTATTGCTTTATAAGAATTTTGGTCAAGGTTCACTCTCTTGGTTGCAGTTTTTTATTAGTACTACGTACATTGTTTCTGCTTTGGGAGTAGGTGTCGCTTTAATTTCACTCATACATTTTAAACGAAAATATAAAAGAGCACAATTGCTAAATTCTAAAATTGTTAAACTATGAGCTCAAAATATGATGTAATTGTTGTGGGCGGAGGTGTTCTTGGCACATTTCACGCCTACCATGCGTTAAAAAAAGGACTGAAAGTAGCCATTCTTGAAAAAGATAATAAGCCACAAGGGGCTACTATTCAAAATTTCGGACAGGTCGTGCCTTCGGGAATGGATACTAAATGGCAAACATACGGTAGAGAAAGCCTACGTATATATAAAGAGATTCAGCAAAAGTTTGATATCAGTGTTCGTAATGAAGGTAGTATATATATTGCTTCAAACGAGGAGGAGGTACAGTTATTAGAAGAACTTTGTGTTATAAACAAAGCTAATGACTATACATCAAAATTATTGACCAAAAAAGAGTGTTTAGAAAGATATCCAAAACTGCGTAGTGACTATGTAAAGGCAGCCCTTTTTTTTCCTGATGAGGTTATGGTTGAACCGCGTTTGATGATTCATAAATTACACGCGCATTTAAAAACCAGTGGTATTGATATTTACTATAATAAAACAGTGATAGCTTGTGATACAACGGCTAACCAGGTAAATGTGCACACTACTGATAATACTATAATTTCTTCGGAAAAAGTAATTGTTTGTAATGGCAGTGATTTTAGTTCACTATACCCATCATTGTTTGCAGAAAGTGATTTAGTGGTTTCAAAACTTCAAATGATGCAAACCAAACCACAACCTAATTTTCGTTTGCCTAGTTCCATTTTAACGGGTGAATCTATCCGTCGTTATGAAGCTTTCGCTGAATGTCCTTCTTATGCAGCTGTTAAAGCAAAAGAAGATGAAAACTCGTTGGTCAAAAAATGGGGTATTCATATTTTGTTTAAACAAGCACTAGACGGTTCGGTAATTATAGGAGATTCGCATGAATATGCTGATGCGAAAGTGGTTAATGAGTTAGATAATATGCTAAATATGGATATTGATAACTTCATTATTGCTGAAGCCAAAAAAATATTTGATTTGCCTACATACGATATACAAAACAGGTGGTACGGACGCTACTGTCAATGTAAAACATCAGATATTTATCAGCATACCATTGAAAATAAGATACACATAGTTACAGGTATTGGAGGTAAAGGAATGACAGGAAGCGCAGGCTTCGCTAAAGAAAATATTAATACCATTTTATAATTTAAAAAGACATGCATACCATAGAATTAGTAGTTTTTGACATGGCGGGAACCGTCGTAAATGAAGACAATGTAGTTTACAAAACCTTACAAAAGGCAATCAATAACAAAGGATTTGAACTTTCGCTAGAATTTGTTTTAGAACACGGTGCTGGAAAAGAAAAACATCAGGCTATTAAAGATATTTTAGCCCAAGTAGATACCGATACAACTTCAATTAATTCAGAAAGTATTTTTGAAGATTTTAAGCGTTTACTAGAGGTTGCATATGAAAAATTGGAGGTAACTTCTTTTGATGGCATTGAAGATTTGTTGGTTCATTTAAAAAATAACAACATTAAAATCGCCTTAAATACAGGCTACAACACCTATACTGCCACGCATTTATTAAACAAAATGCAATGGCAACAAGGAACGCATTACGACACCTTAGTTACTGCTGATGATGTAAAATTAGGACGCCCAAATCCTGACATGATTTTAAAAGCCATGGAAAATTTAAATGTTACAGATGTTCAAAAAGTACTCAAAGCAGGAGATTCTATAATTGACATTGAAGAGGGAAAAAATGCCAAGTGTGGTTTAACTATTGGTGTAACTACTGGTGCGCATACCAAAAACCAGTTGCAATCTGCCCAACCATCTTATGTGTTAGATTCATTGGTTGAGTTAAAAGAACTTATAACCACTGCGCTTTAGTTGATGCTAAAGTGCAGTATAAGCCAAATTAAACAGGTTTAAATAAAAAAATATACCACTAGCATTTTGGCAGAAACGGTACTTTTATTAATGGGGACATGGGGCAAGCGGCCATCAAAAAAAATAGAATCTCCTTCTTTGAGGAGTACTTCATCTCCGTCAATACTATAGTAACATTCACCCGAAAGCATGTATTTAAACTCAAAGGCATCGGTAGTTACAGTATCACGTTTAGAATTGGGGCGCACCTCAAGAAGTACCGTTTCAAAACCTAAAGAAGAAATTTGTTTTCCAAAAATATAGGTATAATTAAAGCCAACAGCCTCCTCTTTTTCAATACTAGAATTATCGGAGGCTCTTGAAACAATATATTTAGCTCCATTTGCATGAGTTACACCTTTAAAAAACTCAATAACCTCAACATCAAGAGCGCCAATGATTTTTAATAAAACAGGTAAGGATGGTATTGTTCTACCATTTTCAATTCTCGAAATCAATCCGCCTGTGACTTCGGCTTTTTTTGCAATTTCACTAATAGTTCTGTGGGTATCTTTTCGAATTTCTTTAATTCTTTTTCCGATACCAATAAGGTAATCTGTCATAGATTAATTTTAAAAACAAAAATACTATTTTAAATTTTCACTATTCAATCTGCTTTCATGGGGTAATTTCTTAACATAGGTGTAACTATTTCATTTTCAATGTTTAATTTGAGTATTTGTAATTTGTTTGGTATATTTATTTACTATATCTTAATCTAAAATTACTGTTATAATAATATAAAAGACACATTATCTTAACGATAGCCGTTGATATTTGCAGCCATAAAAATTAACCAAAGTTTACAAATACGAAAAATGAGAAGAACACTAATTTTGAGTTTTTTGCTGATTTTAATAAGCGTAATCGGTAGAGCTCAAACACAATTTACAGGAACTGTATTAGATGAAACGAACAATCCTTTGCCAGGAGCATCGGTGGTGATTAAGGGAAGTCAAACGGGAGTAGCAACCGATTTTGATGGAAATTTTGAAATTGAACTACCTCAAGGAAATGAAACTCTTGTCATTTCCTACATTGGTTTTATTTCACAAGAACTTGATAGTTCTGGAAAATCGGAAGCAACAATAGTTTTGCAACCTGATTCTCAAAACTTAGATGAAGTTGTTGTAACCGCGTTAGGAATAAAAAAAGAGAAAAAACGACTTGGTTATGCAGTACAAGAGGTAAAAAACGAGAATTTGGTTACTGCTCGTGAAACCAATGTGACAAATTCTTTGTCAGGTAGAGCTGCAGGTGTACAAATAACGGCAGGTAGTTCGGGTGTTGGTTCAACTTCATTAATAACTATTAGAGGAGAGGGTTCTTTAATTCCAGGTAACAATTCTCCATTATTTGTTGTAGATGGTATTCCTATAAGCAATCGTACTATTAGTAATAGTGCTGAAGGTAATTTGGAAACAGATTATGGTAATGGTGCACAAGATATTAACCCAGATGATGTTGAATCTATATCCATATTAAAAGGGCCTAATGCTACCGCTTTGTACGGTTCGCGAGGGTTAAATGGTGTGGTTTTGGTGACAACAAAATCAGGTAAAGGAGCCAAAGGCTTAGGTATTAGTTTTACTCAAAATGTTACTTTCGAAAATGCGTTACGTATTCCAAAATATCAAAATGAATATGGCCAAGGAGCAGGTGGTGAATTTGCTTTTGCAGATGGTTTTGGTGCTGGTACTAATGATAATATTGATGAAAGTTGGGGGCCAGCTCTTGATGGCAGATTGATTCCGCAACACGATAGCCCAACCACAAGTGGATTTAGAGCAGGAGATTTTGCAGTAAGACCTCGAAATGCTGATGGAACTTTTGCAGACCAAATAATACCGACACCATGGGTAGCAAACCCAAGTAATATCGAAGATTTTTTTAAAACAGGTATTACAAGTACTACCAACTTGTCTTTAACTGGAGGTAATGAATTTGGTAATTTTCGCCTATCATTAACCAATTTGGATAGTGAGGGCATTGTACCAAATATTGATTATAAGCGAAAAACATATGCCATAAATGGTTCTTATAAATTAAAACCATGGTTAAAAATTTCTTCAGCTCTGAATTATGTAAATAGTGGTAGTAATAATCGGCCTAATAATTCATATGGTACTGAAAACATTATGTATTTATGGGTTTGGTTTGGACGTCAAATTAACATGGATTCCTTACGAGATTATTGGCAACCTGGTCTTGAAGGGCGTCAACAGTTTAACTATAATTACAATTGGCACGACAATCCTTTCTTTACATTAAATGAGAATACAAACGGATTTAATAAAGATAGAATTTTTGGTAATGCTCGGGTTGATATCAATGTAACCAAGAATTTATCGCTAATGTTACGAACGGGTCTTGATTATTTTGGAGAATTACGCACTGGACGAAGAGCATATAGTACCCAGCGTTTTGCTCGGGGTCAATACAGAGAAGATGATATTTTCTTTAAAGAACAAAACACTGATTTCTTGTTACAATATAACAAAGATGTTAATGAAGATTTTAATATGGGTTTATCTTTTGGTGGGAACACTCGTGAAGAAGAAAACCGCTTTAAACGTATTAGCGCAAACTCTTTGTCTGTTCCAGGAATTTACAATTTTGAAAATTCTGCAGAGCCTTTGTCAAAAACGCAGTTCAATAACATGCGAAAAACAAATTCCTTATATGCTTTTGCAAATTTTTCATACAAAAATTACTTGTTTTTAGACTTAACCGGACGTAATGATTGGTCTAGTACCCTTCCTCTAGATAACAACTCTTATTTCTATCCTTCGGTAGGTGTTAGTACTATTCTATCAGATATGTTTACCCTTCCAAAGGAAATTTCATTTTTAAAACTTCGTGCAGGATGGGCTCGTGTAGGTAACGATACAGATCCTTACGCGTTAAGAAACACATTCTCATTTAGAGAGCCTTTTGGTAACTATCAAAGAGTAAATGCTTCTGATGTATTACGCAATGAAAACCTGTTACCCGAACTAGCTAATTCTCTCGAAATAGGAGCAGACCTTCGTTTGTTTAATAATCGTTTAGGACTGGATGTTTCTTGGTATGATTCTCGAACAAAAAACCAAATCCTTACCCTTCCAGTGACCAATACATCTGGTTATAAATCACGCATTATTAATGCAGGCGAAATTCAAAATACAGGTGTAGAAATTGTTTTGAATGCAACACCAGTTAAAACAGATAATTTTCAATGGAATACTACGGCAAACTTTACAAGAGCTCGCGGGAAGGTAATATCACTAACCGAAGGACTTGATACCTATGAAATATCGAGTAACTACCTTAGTGTGCAAGCTAAAGTTGGTGGAAGAATGGGTGATGTTTATGGTACAGGCCTTGTTACTGTTGACGATCCTAATAGCCAGTATTTTGGGCAAGTGGTACATAATGAAGACGGATTTTCATTACGTGATCCTAATTTGAAATTACTAGGTAACTATAACCCAGACTTTACATTGGGTTTACAAAATACATTCACGTATAAAGGTTTCAATTTGGGCGTTTTGTTTGATTGGCGTCAAGGTGGCGTGGTTATGTCAAGAACAGTGCTAATTGGTGGCACATCGGGTATGATGGATTTTACCGCTGTTGGGCGTGAAGAAGGCATTATTTCTGAAGGAGTTATACAAAATGAAGATGGTAGTTATCGTCCAAATGATGTGCGTTTAAGTGGTCGAGATTATTACTGGTGGCGCTATAACCGTACCAATGAAGAAATAGGTTTGTTTGATGCTTCTTTCGTAAAACTCAGAGAGGTTAAAATAGGTTATAACATACCTCATAAATTATTTAAAAATACCTTTATTCAATCAATAAATTTATCACTTGTTGGGAGAAATCTAGCACTGTGGACAGAGAACCCACATTTTGATCCAGAAACAATTTCTTTTAATGGAGGTACCGTAGTGCCTGGTGTTGAAGATATGGCTTTACCTAGCTCAAGAAGCTATGGTTTTAATTTAAATGTAACCTTTTAATCGCTTAAGAAAAGATGAAAAATCAAAATATATTTATAATTGTCATAACGTTCTTATTGCTTGTTGGTTGTACAAATGGTTTTGAAGATATTAATACCAACCCCAATCAACCAGAAGAGGTAAGTGCAGATTTATTATTGGCTACTGTTATCTCTACATTGGCTAATGAAAGTGCGCAAAGCGGCTGGAGTAATGGAAATATTGTTGCTCAACTTGTTGCGAAAATAAATTTCACTGGTTTTGACCGGTACGACTGGGGGTCAGAATCTGGTTTGTGGAATACCTATTACGATATTTTGCCTGAAATTGAATTAATTTTAGATAGTGCTCGAAGTGAAGAATCAAAAAATACGTCTTATGAGGGTATGGCGTTGGTAATGCGTTCTTATGCGTATGCCAATCTTACTGATAATTGGGGTGATGTGCCTTTTTCGGAAGCGATAAAAGGAGATGAAGATAATTTTAAGCCTGTATACGATACCCAAGAAACAATTTACGCTGGTATACTTGAAGATTTGAGAACAGCGGTAAGTCTTTTGGAGATGCGACAAGCCGTTTTGGGAGGTGATATTTTATATGATGGCGATATTGACAAATGGATAAAATTTGCCAACTCTCTGCGCTTAAGATACCTTATGCGTGCTTCAAAAAAGATGGAAGTAGGCAATGAAATCAAAGCGATATTAGACTCTGGTAAATTTATAGGTTCAAATGAAGATAATGCGGTAATGGAGTATTCTGCAAGTACACAAATAGATTCATGGCCAGTGAGCAATGGTCGTATTGGTGGGTTTGACGAACGACGACTAAGTAAGACTAGTGAAGCTGTTTTAAAACAATTTAATGATAATCGATTACAGCGTTGGTTTCAGCCTACAGATAACCCTATGGACGATCCTAGTTTATTTGCAGGGATGCCCAATGGTCTTAGTGAGGATAATGCTTCGAACTATAATGGAGGAGCAAAAAACGTTTCGCGATTAAATCAAGCATTATTTTATGATTCGCCAAATGCTGTAAAAGCTGCCATAATTCAAGCGGCTGAAGTTCACTTTATTTTCGCAGAAGCTGCGCAACGAAACTTAATTACCGCTGATGCTGAAATGTTTTACAATGAAGGCATACGTTTATCTTTTGAGTATTGGGGAGTAACACAAGATATTACGGCTTATATTGCTCAAGAAGGAGTTGCATATGATGCTACATTAGAAACTATTATTACCCAAAAATGGTTGGCATCCTTCTTGGTAGCACATGAAGCATGGTATGATTATCGAAGAACTGGCTTCCCATCTGTTATTGTTCCAGGTTCTGACAATGTTAATAATGATATGGTACCTGTTCGTTTTCTATATCCTGATACCGAACAAAATTTAAATAATGAAAATTATCAAGCTGCTGTGTCAAGAATAGGTGGTGATAATATTAACTCAAAAGGCTGGTGGGAAGACTAAAGAAACATCAATCTTGTTTCTTTTTTAATTACCTTTATTAAAATTATATCCAACCAAATAAACATAAAATGAAAAATAGTTTTTTATTTCTTAGTATGCTGCTTTTAGCCTGTTTTAAAACGCAAGCGCAAAATGAACAAACCAAAGTTGTGTTAATTACATTAGATGGTTTGCGCTGGCAAGAGCTATTTTCAGGAGCCGATCCTCTTTTGGTTACAAATACTGATTACGTTGGTGATACCACCCTGCTTAAAAGTACTTTTTGGCATGATGCTGCTGCAAAGCGAAGAGAAACCTTGTTTCCTTTTTTATGGAAGGAAGTTGCAAAAATAGGACAGCTTCATGGCAATAGAAATTTAGGAAGTAAGGTGAATTTGACCAATAAAATGTGGTTTTCATACCCTGGCTACAATGAAATACTAACAGGCAAAGCTGATGATACTCGTATTACTAGTAATAGTAAAATAAATAACCCAAATACCACTATTTTAGAGATTGCGAACAAAACAGCAAAATATAAGGGTAAAGTTGCTGCTTTTGGTAGTTGGGATGTTTTTCCGTACATCGTAAATGAAGAGCGTTCAGGCGTGCCTGTTAATGCGGGTTTTGAATTGGCAAAAGGAAACGATTTAACCGAACGTGAAAAGTTTTTGAATGAATTACAACCAAAGGTGCCAAGCCCTTGGGGTTCTGTTAGGTTAGATGCTTTTACGCATCATTATGCCTTAGAACACATGAAAAAAAAGCATCCTGAATTTATCTTTATCTCATACGGAGAAACAGATGATTTTGCACATGATGGGGAGTATGATGCCTATTTAAAGGCAGCCAAAAATACCGATTCTTTAATTAAAGAACTTTGGAGCTTCACGCAAAATGATGCGTTTTATAAAGACAATACGCTATTTGTAATTACCACCGATCATGGTCGTGGTACTGACCCGTTAAGTACTTGGAAAGACCATGGTAGCAAAGTGAAGAATGCAGATGGTACCTGGCTTGTACTCTTTGGAAAAGGAGTACGTGCAACAGGAGAAGTGACCAGCAAAGAACAATTATACACCAACCAAATTGCGCCTACTATTTTAAAAGTTTTGCAATTAAATAAAGAAGCATCAATGCTACAAAGCAAGCCATTACGCATGTAAAATGGCGTATTATAGATTATTAGAAAGAGACATGGCAGCTACTATTACGTAGCAGTTATGTCTTTTTTTTATTCAAAAGGGGGTTAAACCTGCTTTGTGCACGTTTTTGATTATAAATGGTTTGGCTTGAAGTTTTCATAAAGGTAATTTGACATTTTATTAACCATTGAGCAACCAAAAAAGGCGAGTTTTGCCCCGAAGTATTTGAGTTAGTTTGAGTTAGTTTGTTTAAAACCGGTGTTGTGGCATCGGTTTTTTCTTTTTTTTCAATTTTGCAGTGAATTATTCAATTTTAAGGGGTTGTATGCTAAATGAATATGCATAGCGTTGCGGTGCAATGGTATATTCATCATGAACAGGAGCTCTCCATGAATTATCACCCCCAACACCCATTTGTTGGTAATCAATATTCCATTGTACAGTGCTACCGATATTGATGTCAGCACCATGCTTTTTGGTAACTGGTACAAGACCTGATGCTGATGCCGCACCATCTTTTTCGGTATTAAAATCTAGTTCTGTCATATTAAAAGGCCATGCACTGGTGTTTAATAAAAGTGTATCAGATGTAGCCTTTAGCTGTATTTTATCATTAGAAATACGTACCCAACGTACATCTGTCTTGTTTCCCGTTTCTTGAGGTCTTGAATAGCGGTGAAATTGGTCTTTTATTTGTCCTTTGTAAATAGCTGTTTTAAGACCCGTTTTTCTATCTTGATAACTTTCTGTAGGACCTTTGCCATACCATTCAATAGTTGAAAAACTTTCGGCTAAAGTGAGGTACATGCCAATTCTAGGAATTTTTGGCAAATCTTTTTGCTTTGGCTGAAAAACGTAATTGAGGTTTAACTGCCCATTTGGTGCTATATGATAATCAACTAGTACTGTTGCTTCATCATTTGGTAAGTTATAAAGCACTTTAAAAACCACTCCGTTGCTCGCTGTTTTAGGTTTGTCAAGAAGTTGTGCTGTGTAATTATAGCTGGCTTTTTGCCAAATTTTAGCCCATTTGTCCATGCCATTGCCTAAATCATTATCTGTTGGAGGACGCCAAAAATTGGGCCGTATAGGGTGCTTCGTAATTGAAATTCCTTCATAAGTCCATGATTGTATTTCACCAGACTTAGCATCAATTTTTAGTTGTGTTTTCTCGTTGTCAATTATAATAGAATTATTTAAAACACTAATAGACAAGGGGTTTTTGCTAGGGGAGAATATGCTTTTTTGAATGCCTTTTTGAAGCGTGAATTGGTCCCAAGCAATTTCATGCCCCTTGGGAATTAATGGTGTTTTGTTTTGTTGAAGCAGACTTACTTCTAAAATGTATTCATCTTCAGGGGCAAATAACGTTGGAAAATCGTGTATTTTAATTTCTTGTAACCCTTGAGGGGCAACAGCCACCTTAATATTTGACTGTTGAAATACGGGTAGGCCGTTGCGTAGTATTTTAACAGATACTGTTTTATCTGAGAAATTGGCAAAGGCATTTTTATTGGCTAATACTATGTTTCCGTTTCCTTTGTAAAAAAACTGTGCAGGTTCATATACCTTTTTAACTTCTGAAAGATGCGGATGTGGCTTGCGATAGGGGTCGACCAGTCCATTATTTAAAAAATTCCCGTCTGTAGGTAAATCTGGATGAAAATCATGACCGTAAGCCAAATAGGACTTTCCATTTTCATCTTTGTATTCTAAACTTTGATCTACCCAATCCCAAATAAAACCACCTTGAAGCTTATCATACTTTTCTATAATATCCCAATAATCTTGTAAATTACCTACAGAATTTCCCATGGCATGTGCATATTCAATAATGATGGCTGGTTTTTTAGAATCTGATTTTCCATGTGTTATTAAATCAGCAAACTTTGGATACATGGGGCAATATACATCGGTGTAATCTTCTTTTCCTGCCGGTTCGTATTGCACAATGCGAGAACTATCTTGCTTTTTTAACCATTGGTAGGTGGCTCTAAAAATTTTACCCTCTCCGGCTTCATTGCCCAAAGACCATGAATAAATAGAAGGGTGGTTTCTATCGCGATAATACATGCTTGCCGTACGTTTCATATGCGCAGGAAGCCAGCTCATTTCATTACCAATTTGTGTTTCTTCAGCAATAGCCAAAGGGTGACTCTCAATATTTGCCTCATCAACCACATACAGGCCGTATTGATCACAAAGGTCTAGCCAATAAGGATCATTAGGATAATGCGAACTTCGTACAGCGTTGATGTTATTTTGTTTCATCAATTGAATATCCTTTTCCATTGAAGCCTTCGATACTACATGACCTGTATAGGGGTCTGTTTCATGGCGATCAACTCCTTTTATGGCAATTGCTTTTCCGTTAAATAACAATTGACCCTTTTTTATTTCTACCTTCCTAAAACCCGTTGGTCGATGTATATACTGATGGTTTGCCGTGTTGGTTTGGTCTTCTAAAACTATTTCAAGATTATATAGATTCGGAATTTCTGCAGACCATTGTTTTATATTGTCAATACGTGTATTTGTATTGAATTCAATATTGCTATTAGCGGGTATTTTAAGGTTTTTTTTTGCTTTGTATATAGTGGTAGTGTCATCTTTTAAGGCGATGGAAACTTGCCTAATAGCTGTTTTATCAGTTGTATTTGTCACAAAAACAGTAGTATTAAAAAGGCCATCTACGTAGCTGTTATCTAAACTACTTTGGGTGGTGTAATCTGAGATAAAAACCTTTGGTTGAGTATACAAGTATACGTCGCGTTCAATGCCACTCATTCGTAACATGTCTTGGCTTTCAAGATAGCTTGCATCACTCCACCTAAAAAGTTGAAGGGCAATAATGTTTTTTCCCTCAGAAACATAGGGAGTAATATTAAATTCAGCTGGCGTTTTGCTACCTTGTGAATAGCCAACATAGTCACCGTTAACATATACATACATAGCCGATTTTACACCTTCAAAATGCAAAATAATATCTTCAGATAAGAATGCTTTTGTAAGGGTGACTTCTTTTCTGTAGGTGCCAACGGGGTTATATTCTGTTGGCGCATTAGGCCATTTTGTGTCAAAGGGATAGCGTTCATCTAAATAAATAGGGTAGTCGTAGCCTTCTACTTCCCAATTGGCAGGAACTGGAATGGTGTGCCAATCACTATCATCAAATGTGCTATTGTGAAATGTGGTAGGGCGCTCTTTTGGATTTTTCACAAAATGAAATTTCCAATCACCATTCAAATTATAATATCTGCGAGAAGCTTCTTTAGCCATTATTTTAGCTCCTTCAAAAGCAAAAAATGTTGCTCTTGGATGCAATTTATTCACTTCAACTATTTTGTGATTGAAATGATTCACTTGCGCACCTACTTCTGGCAAGGGCTTTTTAGAACAGGCCATTAGTACTACTAAAAAGACTGAAAGAAAACTATAATGAGATGTTGTCATAATCAATTAAATGAGTTTCGCTTGAGCCAATTTACGAATAAAGTAATCCATTGGTCTGTACCATCAATGGCGCGACCTATTCCAAAACCATGCCCTCCTTTATCAAAGAGATGCATTTCGACTAAAACACTATTTTCTTTTAATTTAGTGGCATATGCTGTGGTTTCTTCAACAGAGCAAACATCATCATCATAAGAATGTACCAGAAACGCTGGCGGAGTGTGGGCTGAAACCAAGTTTAGCAAGCTGTTTTGCGCTATTTCGGTTTGGGTTAACTTTCTATAATATAAACTGTTTTCTAGCCATGTGATATTCTCTTTGGTCATTCTTGTAACGCCATATATTAGTCCTGAAAAATCAGGGTTTTCATCAGTGTCTTCACTTTTCCAAAGACCCATCACTGTAGCTAAATGACTCCCAGCAGAGAAACCAATCACACCAATTTTATCGGTATCTATGTTAAGTAGACTTGCCTTTTCATGAAGTATTTTTAGTGCCTTTCGAGCATCTGATAACGGAACCATGTGCGGCTTATTTGAAGATGCAGGTAGGGGTAGCCTGTATTTTAGTACTGCCGCTGTAATACCTTGGTTTGCTAAAATTTTGGCTAAATCATGTCCTTCATGGTATACAGCAACCAATTCATATCCACCACCGGGGATGATAACAACCGCTTTTTGGGAGTTTTTTCCTTCCGCTTTATAAATGGTTAATGTGGGTTCGGTAATATTAAATACACATCGCGTGCCCCATACTTGTTTTTCATATTCTTTCAAGTCATTGGGTTTGTAAAAAGGCTTTTCTTCATTTCCCCATAGTTTTATTTCTTCTTGAGCCTGAATATTGTTGCTTAATAATAGAATAAAAAACACCATAATGGGTTGAAAAACCGTTCGCATACTCCTATTGTTATTTTTGACTTGTAAGTAAACCTAAATATAGCTAACATTATGTATTTAGCCCACAAAAACGTAAGTAATACACTTAAAAATTCTATGAGCGAAAGCAGCTATGACGTGTTTAATCCATCAAAGGTTTGTTTCAAAATGAGGTGTATATTTTTTACTATTTAGGCAACTTGTCCATTTATAATGAGTCAAAAGCTGGTAATGAAGGTCTAATTTATGAAGCGGATTGTATCACGATTCAGTCAAAAGTTGTTACAATTTGGTTGTGATTCTCTTTAATTTGTATTCAACGGTTTTGGTGCTAAGTTTCTACATAATTAACCCGCTACGTTTTGTTGTTTTTTAGCGATTTTAATATTTTTCATACAAAATCACTATTTATTAGGTTTATTTGTTAATAATATCGTAGTTATTCGATGTGGTTAATTAGATAATTGTGAATTAGGGCTGTTTAGTATGTTTATTTTATTCTATAAAACCTACAACAATATACTAAAAACCAGTCATTCAATAGAAAATATCAAAAAGGTATAAATGTAATAATCAGTGCAATAAACAAAAATCAGACTACATAAAATCATATATTTGCACATATACTCTGTTGTATTAACCTACTTTAATTAAGGAAAATTAGTTTTATTTTAGTGAAATGTTGACTGTTGTTTATAAAATAAAAAAAAATAGTGCTAAAACCATGTGGTTAAGAGTGTTGGTATTCGCTTTGCTATTTATGGTTGCAATGGCTTTTGTTTCTTGTTCAAATGAAGAAAATCAAGGAGCTATTAATAAAGACAATATTGGGTTAAAGTTAGAGGAGGCTTTTGACTTGTTAATTAATAATTCTGATGAAGAATTGGGGAAAGAAGTTGTTCAATATATAGAAGCTAATACCGTTTCTCTTAAAAAACCTAAACATAAGGGTTTGGCTATTTATTTTATTGGGCATAAAAATTTAATTCTTAATTTATATGATAAAGCTAGGCCTAAATTTTTTGAAGCTATTAAAATTTTCGACGCTATAGGAGCGTCAGCAGAATCAGCGGAGTGCTATAATGAAATTTCTCTTACACATACGTATCAAAAAGAATATGACAGTGCTCTCAAATATTTGTTGCTGGGATTAAGTAAGATTGATCCTGAAAAATTTCCGGAAATGGTTATTGACATGAAGTATAACTTAGCTTTGTGTTATTTACGAATGAAACGTTTTGACGATGCACTAGAGGCTACTAATAGTGCTATAGCCCTCATTAATAAATACAATGTTAAGATTGATAATTTAAAAATTTTGTACCGTAATCTGGCTATTTATGAACATAAGGAGGGTAATTACGAAAGTGCTAAAAAATATCTAGACATCGCAATTTCAGGGCCTTGTGAAACGGAATGTCTTATGACAAAAAGAATATTTTACATTAAGTATGCCGAAATTTTTATTGATCAAGGAGACCATGTAAAAGCCAATGAGTATTACGCAAAGGCTATTGCTATTTATGCGGAAACCTTTAGAGAAAAAGAAAAAAAGTTCGTTAACCAAGTTAGAAAGGAAGTAGAGCTAAAGCTAGAATTAAAGAAAGAGGTTAAGAATAAACTAGCCCGGCAACGCTTAATTTTGTATGCTATTTTAGCTTTTTTAGGTATTTCTATTTTATATACTATGGCAATTCTTAATCAGCGTAAGAAGGTAAATAAAGCGATGCAAGAAATCAATGAGTTAAACATAAAATTACAAAATACAGTTATTAGTAAAGACATTGCCAATTTAGATTTAGAGAACAAGAAAAATGAGGTTCAAGGACTTTTAGATTTAAATGAAAGAAGCTTGTTTTCAAAAGAATTAAAGCTATCAACCATTAGAGAGAATATTTTAAAAATTGCAGAGGAAATATCTAAATTGGCTGAATCAGACTCGGTAATAAAGCCCAATTATCTTTTTGGGATAGAGAAGAAGCTACAAACTGTAATTACTGATGAAGGATTATGGAGTGATTTTAAAATGCAATTTGAACAAATTAGACCCGACTTTTTTAAAAAACTAAAGAAATTGCATCCAAATTTATCAGTGAATGATATGAAACATTGTTCTTATATTGTGTCTAATTTGAAAAATAAAGATGTCGCCAACCTCATTAATGTGTCAACACGTAGTGTAGAAACTGCTAGATATCGCATAAAAAAGAAACTTAATTTAGAAAAGGGGGAAGATCTTTACAGTTATTTACAACGTATTTAAAACAAGGCTTCTTTAGGTTACAGGCTCGTAACAATAGTTCGACGTAGCATTCGTCTTCTTTCCTAAATATTCCTGTGCAATGATCCATTCTTTATCGAATCGTATTATTATTTCTACGCCTCCTGAATTATTTTTTGCAGAGAGAATAGCATAACTATTTATTGAAACCAATGATTTATTTGAGATATAAAAAAGTACTTCTCGCGTATTGTTTTTATCTTTTCTACCTATAAAAATCATGTCCTCATTTTTAACAATTTGCTTTCTAAAATTATTTTCTATGCCGCTCAAAGTAACTTCATCATGCTCTTGAGGTTTTTCGAATAGTAGCCTTAAAGCAATGGGATACGCATCTTTATTTTCATACTTTTCATAAAGCTTATTGTATGCTATATATTCCGTTGTATTGTCAGCACATATCACTTGTTTTAGACAAATATGATCATTTGCTAATCTTTTTTGAGTAAATAAAAGTTGAAGAAATTGATGAAATGCTTGTTTCATTGGTATGATAATTATTGTGCCGTGCTACCTTTTAATTATGCTATGTTTTTACATGGTAAATAATGCTTGGTAATAAAGCAATACAAAACAATTACAATTTTTCGATTTTATAAATAGAAGTAGTAAAATTGAAGGTGTAAGCCACCGTATTTCTGGCCTTTTGTGTGGTTTAAAGAACTTATCTCTACGAAATAATTTGTGTTTCCTGGTTTTAAATTACACATCAAAACTACTACATGAGTTGTATTTAGCGTGTATTTTACGTAATATTATTACTACATAATGTGAATATAAATTCTTAATTTATAAATTTGAAATACAAACTAAAATAGGAATATCATGAATATGTCAATTCAAATTGATAATACGATATCAAGAATTAGTGATAAGAAATACAGGCGTATGGAGGAAGGTCTTCAACGGCATACCTGTAATAGAATTCCTGTGCTTACTTCACTACCTTATTTTAATTCTGAATTTGATAAAAAGAAGTATACCTACCATCTAAAAATTAGCATTGCCTCTGAACTAGATTTTTCAAACACAAAAAAACTAAGTGAAGAGTTTATGTTACAACATAAGATAGAAAAAAAAATAATGGCCTATTTTCAAAAATCTTGTGAAATTAAGAAAGTGTTTTCTTATCATCAAGATCAACAAAATATTCATCACTGGTACATTAGTAATTCTAAAATAAAACTCTCAATCAATAATATCATAGAATTTGATGGCATAAATAAGGAAAGGGCAATTAATTTCGAAATAAAAAAGGATGAAAATTGGAATGAGGTTGGCCTTATTTTAGATAAAATAAAAGATACCTCCATGAGTCCTTTTAATGCAAGCGATGATATGTATGACATATAAATATACTACACATTGCCTAGGGCTATTTTTTACAAATGAACTTATTTTGACTTTTTGTTTGAAGGAAAAAAAGTCAAGATAATTTGCCCGTCAAAACAACATTAAATCTATTTGATTATGTAGGTAGTTCCCCCAAAGCTGCCGTGAATAAGGTCATCTATACTACTAGATGACCTTATCATTTTTTACCTTAATAGATATCTTCTGTTTGAGTTTGTTAATATTACCACAGATTTGTTAACCTCCATTTAACCAAATCTTAAAACAAATATTAGTGGTTACTTCCCTTTAATTTACAAACTTTGACTGTGCTGATTTTCTTTATACAAAGCCTTAAATAGGGTTGGGTGTGATGATGATAAAGTATAGCATTGTGTCGCAATATATTAATTGCAATTAAGATTTATGAAACCCCAAGCTTCCAATTTCTTGTCACAAATTGTTTTTTGGATTTTAGCTATCAGTAGTTTGAAGACTAAGGCGAAATTCAAAAACAATCAACAAATAAACCCCAGCTTTTCTCATGAAAAAAAGACCTGTTGATCTTGTTGTTATTTCAGATGTACATTTAGGCACCTATGGTTGCCATGCCAAAGAATTACTGGCTTATCTTAAGTCTATTAAGCCAAAACGCGTTGTGTTAAACGGCGATATTATTGATATTTGGCAGTTTAGCAAACGGTATTGGCCAAAATCACATATGAAAGTGGTTAAATTACTCATGCAATGGGTTGCTAAGGGTGTTGAGGTACATTATATAACCGGTAACCATGACGAAATGCTGCGCAAATTTGTGGGTTTTAAATTGGGTTCTTTTTCAATAGAAAACAAAATTGTACTCCCAATTCAGGGTAAAAAGGCATGGATGTTTCACGGTGATGTTTTTGATGTTACCATGCAGCATTCAAAATGGATTGCTAAACTAGGAGCGATTGGTTATGACTTTCTTATTTTGCTGAATAGAGCGGTAAATTATTGCAGTAAAAAAATGGGGAAAGAGCCTGTGTCAATGTCAAAAAAAATTAAAAACGGCGTAAAATCTGCGATCAAATTTATAAGTGATTTTGAGCAAATTGCTGCAACTCTTGCCATTGAAAAGGGTTTTGATTATGTAGTTTGTGGACATATTCATCAACCTGAAATTAAAAAAATTGATACCAATGAAGGCACTGTGATGTATTTAAATTCTGGTGATTGGATTGAAAACCTTACCACCTTAGAGTGTCATCGTGGAAAATGGAAACTTTACCATTACGAAAACGATATTGCCCTTAAAGAAAAAGATACCGAAATGACTGATACGGTTGAACTGCTAGAAAATAACGAACTTTTTGATGCATTGATGAAGGAGTTTAATACTATACCGGGCTCTAAAAACTGATTTTGAACCACTCAATTTATTAAAAATGAAAGTACTGTATGCAATTCAAGGCACAGGGAACGGACACTTAAGTCGTGCAACAGAAATTATTCCTATTCTCAAGAAAAAAAATATAGACCTAGATATTTTGGTGAGTGGCACGCAAGCCGACATACAAATTCCACATAAGATCAAGTATCAATTAAAAGGCTGTAGTTTTATTTTTGGCAAAAAAGGTGGTGTAGATTTATGGCGTACTTATTTAAAAACGAATACGGTAAGATTGCAAAAAGAGATTAAGCGTATTCCTGTAGATGATTATGATTTGGTAATTAATGATTTTGAGCCCGTATCAGCTTGGGCTTGTAAATTAAAAGGAAAAGATTGTGTTAGTTTTAGCCATCAAGCTGCTGTATTATCATCATTTGCTCCCAAGCCAAAGAAAAATGACTTATTAGGAAAGATGATTTTAACAAAATATGCACCTACTACAAAACAATACGGGTTACATTTTAAGGCGTATACTGATGCTATGTTCACGCCTATTGTACGCAAAGAAATTAGAAATACTCCAGTTACCCAAGGCGACCATTATACTGTTTACCTTCCTTCTTACAGTGATAAAAAAATAATAAAGATGCTCTCTCAAATTAAAAATGTGCATTGGGATGTCTTTTCAAAACATACTGATACCCATTTCTCTTCTGAAAATGTATTTATCCGTAAAATTAACAATGCAGCATTTATTCATAGCATGTCTAATTGTAGAGGAATACTCTGTGGCGCTGGTTTTGAAACCCCTGCAGAGGTGTTGCATATGGGTAAGAAGCTAATGGTTATACCTATGAAAGGGCAGTATGAACAACAATGTAATGCTGCAGCACTAAAGGAAATGGGAGTGCCTGTAATAAAATCATTAAAATTAAAACACTTAAACACCCTAAAAGAATGGGTTGATACAAATCATACTATAGCAGTAGATTATCCTGATATTACAGAACAGATTATTGATAGAATTTTAGCAGAAGTATCAATAAACCAGCGTGCAGCTACGGTATAATGAACGATACTACCAATAACGACATAAAGGCTGAGGATTTTGGAGCTGATTTTGTTTGGGGGGTTTCTACCGCTGCCTATCAAATAGAAGGGGCGCATACCATTCATGATAAAGGAGCATCTATTTGGGATAAATTTACCGCCACAAAGGGGAAAATATTTCAAAACCAAAACGCAAACACCGCCTGTGCGTTTTATCATAAATACAAGGAGGATATTTTGTTGATGAAATCAATGAATATTAGCAATTTTCGCTTTTCATTGTCATGGCCACGCTTACTACCCAACGGTACAGGGACCCCCAGTAAAGAGGGTATTGCTTTTTATAATCGGGTTATTGATTTTTGCCTAGAACATGGTATTACTCCTTGGGTTACGCTTTATCATTGGGATTTACCGCAGAAGCTTGAAGACCAAGGAGGCTGGCGTAATAGAAAAATATTAGATTGGTTTGCAGAATACACCAGCCTTTGTGCTGCACATTTTGGCAACCGAGTTAAACATTGGATGGTGCTCAATGAGCCCATGGTATTTACTGGGGCGGGTTATTTTTTAGGTGTTCACGCGCCAGGTAAAAAAGGATTGAGTAACTTTTTACCCGCTATTCATCATGCTACTTTATGCCAGGCGATTGGAGGGAGAATACTGCGTGCTGAAGTTGCCAATAGCTTTGTTGGCACTACTTTTTCTTGTTCTCAAATCACCCCAATGTCACAAAAAAGGAGGGATATAATGGCGGCTAAAAAGGCAGATGCGCTTTTGAATCGTCTTTTTATTGAACCTACGCTAGGATTAGGTTACCCAGATGAAAATATTAAAATTTTACAACGAATTAAAAAATACCAACAGCCTGAAGATGCTCAAAATATGGTCTTCGATTTTGATTTTATTGGTATTCAAAACTATACAAGGGAAGTCGTTAAACACAGTTATACAGTACCGTATTTGAGAGCAAAAATTGTAAAGGCATCGCAGCGAATGGTAGCAACCACTCTCATGGATTGGGAAGTGTACCCCCAAAGTATTTACCAGATGATAGCGCAATTCAATCAATATAAAGGGGTTAAAAAAATTATTATTACAGAGAATGGAGCTGCTTTTACTGATTATTGTAAAAATGATGAAGTGCATGACCCTCAGCGCCTTGCCTATCTTCAAAATTACTTAGCTCAAGTACGAAAGGCACAAAAAGAAGGATTAAAAATATCAGGTTATTTTGTATGGACGTTTACTGATAATTTTGAATGGGCGGAAGGGTATTTTCCTAGGTTTGGTCTTGTATATGTATATTTTAAAACTCAAAAACGCATTGTGAAATCTTCGGGTAAATGGTTTCGAAATTTTTTATCTTTTTCTATTGGTAAATAGGTTTTGTGTTACGATTGTAACAAGTACTATTAGATTATATAATCATACATAATTTTTTATATCTTGTGATATTCCTATTTTAAAATCGATATCAACATGACCATTATTACAAAATACCTCGTCTTAGTATGTATTAACCTTTGCTTTGTGGCAAATATAGCTGCTCAAAGTACAGGAGAATGGATTTCTCTTTTCAACGGAAAAAATCTTGACGGTTGGAAAGTAGGGGAAAATGCTGATACCTTTTCGGTTACTGATGGCACGCTAAAAGTGGCGGGAGACAGGGCTCATTTATTTTATGATGGTAAGGTTGAAAATCACAATTTCAAAAACTTTGAATTTAAGGCACAAGTGATGACCAAACCCGGAGCAAATTCTGGTATTTATATTCATACGATATATCAAGAAGATGGTTGGCCAGACCAAGGGTACGAAGTGCAGGTAAATAATTCACAAGAAGATTGGAAACGTACAGGAAGCCTCTATAACATTCTTGATGTTAAGGAAACGTATGTGAAAGACAATGAATGGTATACCGAATATATTAAAGTTGAAGGCAATAGAATTATTGTAAAAATTAATGATATTGTGGTGGTTGATTATACAGAGCCAGAAAATCCTTTACGCCCCAAAGCACATGTAAACAGATTACTTTCTAGTGGTACTTTTGCCCTTCAAGGCCATGACCCAGGAAGTGTTGTTTACTATAAAGACATTATGGTAAAACCATTACCTTGATGTTTTTTTAAAATCATTCGGCTTAGTTAAAAAAACAAAAGTTGTGAGCGTAAACAACATGTTTCTACTCACAACTTTCGGTTAGCACTAGGTAGTATTCTTGTACTATTTTTTAAGCAGCTACAGTACTACCAAGTAAAAATCTGTTACTGTAACTGTATAAATGAGATAAGCTTATACCACTTAGTTGCCCATAAGTTTGACTTTATTTGTGGGATAGTTTTTTTTAAATTCGTTAAAAAACTGTGTTACATTTCCTCCTTCTACAGGAACCATATAAAAACTATAGGTGTATTTTTCTGTAGGAGATAATTGATATTCTTTCTGGGGTTTTGAGTACCAACTATCATCACCACCAACGCCCCGTTGCGCCAAATCTATATTGAGCTGAACCATATTTTTTGCTGATATGTCGGTTGTGTGTTTGCTATAGTTGATGGTACCTTTATCAGCCTTTTCGATATCATATTCAGCACCTGCGGTCACATCAAAGTCTTCATTAGGCATGTGTAAAGCACTAAAACCAAGATAGGCTGGGTTGTTTTGGTCGGCAATAATAAGTAGTCCGTTTTGATCGGCGTTAGTTAAAGCAGCCCAACGAACATCGGTTTTATATCCGTTTTCTTGAGGTCGTATGTAGGGTACATACTGCTCTGTTACGGTGCTTTTATACAAATCAACAAAGGCAGAATAGTTACGGTCTTGATAATTTTCCCAAGGACCACGGCCAAAATAAGTGAGGTTTTCGTATATTTTTTTTAGCTGCATACGCATACCTATTCTAGGAATATCGGTGGTATAACTGCTTGTTGGTAGTAATGTATTGGTGATTTTTACCATACCATTACCAACAATCGAATAAACGCTTTCAAAACTTGTACCTACATCTGGCAAGCCATAAATTATTTGTACCTCAACTGTAGTGTCTGTTTGTTTTAGAATTTTAAAAGTTGAAACGTTTTGTGTTAAACTAGCCTTTTTCCAGCCAATATTTTTCACATGCATTTGGTTACCCAAATCATTATCGGTAACCGCTCTCCAAAAATTAGGTTTAGGCCCACTTTCATTTTGAAGTAATTCATTAGAATTAACTTTATACGAGCTAAGCTGTCCTTTACTTTTGTTAAAAATCAATTCAAAATTGGAGTTACCAACCACCAATTCATTTTTAGTATCTTTTACTTTAATTGAGGCGTATTTTTCTTCTGTTGAAGTATTCCATTTGGTGACATTTAAAGGAAGCTGTTCTGTAGCAACTTCAAAACCTTTTGGAAGTAAGCCCCAAGCTTGTTTTGTTTTTGCAGATAGTCGTACAAAATATTCAGTATTGGGCTTTCTTTCTATGTCTTTAAGATGTACACGTATGAGTTTACCAGTATGGGGAAGCACTGCCAGATCTTTTACTGATTGTTCACGAATAACTTTTCCTTCTGCCAAGACGGTAATGTCTATTTCAAAATTAGTGATATTGGTAAAATCGTATAAATTTTCAACGAGAACCCTTAAGTTGCCTTCTTTGGTGAATCCTTTGGCTTTAAAATTAATGAATTCATGCGCCTTTTTTATTTCGTAAAGTGCTGGTTGAGCAGAACGATCAGGAAAAACAATACCATTATTTAAAAAAGTATTATCGGTGGGCATATCCTTACCATAATCTCCTCCGTAGGCGTAATAGCGATTACCATTTGCATCTGTTTTCCAAATAGACTGATCTACCCAATCCCAAATAAAACCACCTTGTAAATTATCATATTGCTCAATAAAATTCCAGTAATCTTGAAAATTACCTGAGCTATTACCCATAGCATGGGCATATTCTGAAGGAATAAAAGGACGATCAGTTTTACTCTTACCAATATGCTCAAAGGTAGCTGGTGATGGATATTGCGGAACTATGATATCAGTATTCCAATCCATATCAAACAAAGTATGATCCTCATCCTTATAAGGACGCTCATATTGTACCGGTCTTTTTTGTCTATCCGCAGCCTTAATAGCCTTATATCCTTTATAAAAATTAACGCCGTTACCTGCTTCATTACCCATAGACCAAATGACCACTGATGGATGATTTTTATGTCTTGCTACCATGTTCAACATACGGGCAGTATGTGCTTTTTCCCAAAGGTCATTTTTTGCTAATGAATATTTACCGTAGTACATACCATGAGACTCTATATTGGCCTCATCAACTACATAAATACCATGCGCATCACAAAGTTCATAAAAGCGATCGGCACGTGGATAATGACTTAATCGTACGGCATTGATATTATTTTCTTTCCAAAGGCGGATGTCTTTTAATAGCATTGCCTCACTCATGATGTGTCCGGTCTCTGGATCGGCTTCTTGCGTGTTAACGCCCTTTAGTGTAATACGCTGCCCGTTTACAAGTAACAATCCGTTTTTAATTTCAACAGTTCTAAAACCTATTTTCATAGGGATGTATTCAAGTATCTCTCCCTTAACTCCTTTTGTAGTAATGGTTAGTTTGTACAGATTGGGGTGTTCTGCAGACCAAGCTTGTACATTGGTAATTGATCCGGTAAAAGACAGGCTATCTATTTTAGTCTTACCTATCGTATGCTTTTTACTTTCCTGAAGCACCACATTGCCCTTAGCATCTTCTAACTCATACGCTATTTCAACTGCTTGCTTTTTACCTGCGTTTTCAATAAGGGTGGTGAAATCTAACAGTCCCGTTGTGTAGGTTTTATCTAAAATGGATACTACATCAATATCTTTTACATGTAATTTAGGCTGACGATATAAAAAGACATCACGTTCAATACCTGAAATACGCCAGAAGTCTTGGCATTCTAAATAGGAGCCATCCGTCCAGCGATAAATTTGAAAAGCAATGGTGTTTTTTCCCGCTTTAATAAAATCAGTAAGATCGAATTCTGCGGGTAGCTTACTCCCTTGAGAATACCCTACATACTTGCCATTAACCCAAACAAATCCACCTGATTTCATTGCGCCGATATGCAAAAACACCTTTGTATCCTTTGTCCAATCGGTAGCTAGGTCAAAAGTTCTTCGGTAAGACCCTACAGGGTTGTAATCATGCGGTACTTTCCCAGGATTTTTTGGATATATGCGATCAACAAATTCCATATCTTTTGAAACAGGAGCCTTATAATCGGCAAACTCATATTGATGGTTCACGTAAATAGGCACTCCAAAACCCTCAACTTCCCAATTGGCAGGCACTTTAATATCATCCCAAGTAGAAACATCAAAAGATGGATTGAAGAAATTTTTTGGTCTTTCTTCTGGGCTACGCACCCAATTGAATTTCCATTGCCCATTGAGCATTAAAACATTGTTATTTTTATCTTTTGATGCCTGGCCAAAATCGGAATAGGATTGAAAACCAGCTCTGGCAGGTTCTTTATTCTCTTCAATTACCTGCGGATTCTCAATATAATAAGCACTATTTTCTGGTTGTTGCTGTGCCAATACAGAAGTGGCAAAAAATACATGGCAAAAAAGAATGCTATACACGGTTTGTTTCATAGGGACTTAAATTTCTTAAATAGTAGTTTTGGTGCGTGAAATACGTTCATAAAATACTAAAGTAATCAATGTATCTGCAATAGGCAATATGATTTGTTATCTCTACCTCTACCATTCGATGCAAAATACTTCATTCAATAAATGCTACATCTATATAAAACGCATTGCATTGTTGGCCGTTCTCCATATCAAAGTACGCCAATAATTCTGTTTGCCCTTTCTCAACATTCATTTCTAGTATAGCCGAACTGGCATTGTTATCTACTGTGACTTCCTTTTGTTGGTTTGCTATTTGCAAATGTGCTTTGGTGAATTTCATAGACTGTCCGTTTTGTCTGCCATTCATAAAAGGTGTGGCAGGAATTGCATCATTTATTTCTGCTCCTAGTGCCAATCCGCTTTCAGCAGGCCATCTCCTCAAATAAAAGGTATACTTTCCAGACCTTGTGAAATCGACCGAAAATTTTGCCGGCATCATTGGTTTTCCTTGCCGTATCATTGCTTGATTCCATGGCGGGTAGTAATCTGTGGTATGCGCATCATGACAGGTAATAACATCCCTCATTGTTGTAGTGCCTAATTTGATAACAGAATATTTGGTTTCTTTAATGACATCTTCCCACCAGTTAGTATAAAAAGTATTCATTGCTATTAGTTTTTGCGGATACTTTTTTGCGACATTATTTTTTTGCCCCGGATCTTCTGAAATATTATATAATTCAGTGCCATTGACCAAGCGCCAATCCCCGTCCATCACACAACTATTCTTTCCTTTTATTGGCCATGGTACGCGTTGCGTATCAGTCACCAATTGTCTTTTAGGAGCTTCTTTTATACCTAAAAGGTAATCACTAATATCTGTTCCATCCATCGTTTTTAGGGGCGAAAATTGCTGTCCCGTAAGTTTTACAAGTGTAGGTAATAAATCAACATGAGCTGTTAAACCATTTAGTGCTTTACCTCCGGTAAGCCCCCCTTTAGGCCACCTAATGATTAGGGGTACGCGATGCCCTCCGTCATATTCACTCCCTTTTGTACCTCGCATACCAGCGTTGTATCCTTTTATACTTCCTGTTTCCTTGTCTGTTATGTAGCCTCTTGCCGTGCCATTGTCAGTTGTGAAAATGACAATTGTATTTTCCGCTATTCCCAAGGTTTCCAAACGCTTTAATAGTCGCGAAAAATTGTCATCTACATTGGAAATCATTCCATAAAACCGTTTTTGGGTTTCAGTAAGGTTATTTTCATCTTTGTATTTGTTGTAATATTCTTCAGGAACATTAAAAGGACCATGAGGAGCATTGAGGCTGAGGTAACAAAAAAATGGCCCATCTTTCTTATTTTCAATAAACTTAATGGCTTCTTCAAACCAAATATCGGTGCAATAGCCCGTTCTCTTTTCAGGAGTGCCATTTCTAAAATAAGTATCGTCAAAATAGTCATTGTTCCAATAATCAGGAGTTTGCCCTACGCCACCACCTCCGTGATAAAATGTTTCTTGAAAACCCCTATCATGCGGTAGAAAGGGATGGTTATCTCCTAAATGCCATTTTCCAAACATAGCTGTTTTATAACCATTTTTATCAAATACATTGGCTAGTGTAACTTCTCCATCGTTTAACATTGATGCACCCATTATGGTATGCCAAACCCCGTTTCTGTTGCAATTTCTACCAGTCATGAGGCCAGCTCTAGTAGGTGCGCAAGTTGTGCCTACATGATAGTTGGTTAGGTTTACAGACTCAGAAGAAAATTTATCAATTGCTGAGGTTTTGATAATAGGATTACCTGTGTGACCCAAATCACCATAACCCTGATCATCAGTAATGACTATGATTACATTTGGTTTGGTTTCAACTGTTTTTTGTTGTGGTTGTTTTTCAATACATGAAAATTGAAAGAACAGCACTATGGTTGATACTAAATAATAGGTTCTCATATTTTTTTTAAATTAATAATCAATTGGTTATTGCCCTGCGGTTAAATGTCTTTTTCGAGATGGTCTTGTTTACGCTGCCCTTGGCTGATTATTTTACGTGTACTTTTTTGATGGAGTATTTCTTAACGATTACAAGGATAAAAAGGCATCACATGATTGTTTTAAAAAGGTCATCTCACTTTAACCTAAATTTATGCTAAGCACCTTTTAAAGGTATTTGTTGCTGTAAAAAATGTCTTCGAATCCGCCTTTAAATAAATCAAAGGGAAAATAGGTAATTATTGTAAACCATAAACACACGAAATAGTTGGACATAGTTGCTCAACTCAAATTTAGTGCATCGACAAAGGCTATACAACACCTAATTATACCATTTTTGATACTTTTTTTGCCTTTGATGACGTACTCCATTATTGATGAACTACAATTTTAGAATATTTATACTCTTTGATTCACTTTTTAGTAAATGAAACATTCTTAGTTACTTCTGATGAAAAGCTAAAAAAACCAAAGAGTCGCCAGAATAATAGTCTCTTGACAATCGTCCCGATCGAGGACAGGTATCCAGAATTAGTTAGGAGTATTTTTTGATGGGGTGTGATTATCGTTATAACAAAAAAGGAGAAGCTTTTCAGCTTCTCCTTGTGGTCCCACATGGGCTCGAACCATGGACCCCCTGATTATGAGTCAGGTGCTCTAACCAGCTGAGCTATAGGACCTATCAATATTTTAATTACTTTTTTACTTTGTCCCCCCTGTCCCGATAGCTATCGGGAGAGTTCGGTGCTTTAACATATGGCACTATAGAACCGAAAATCGGACTGCAATATTACTACTTATTTTTATAGCTTGCAAGCAAAAAAGCACTGTCATTTTGTAGTTTCTTGCTTTATTTCTTGGCAAAGCTCTACCAACACCCCATTGGCACTTTTAGGATGTACGAAGGCAACTAGCTTGTTATCAGCTCCTTTTTTAGGAATTTCATTCAAAATAACGAAGCCTTCGGCCTTTAATCGCGCAATTTCTGCGGTAATATTACTTACTTCAAAAGCGATATGATGAATACCTTCTCCTCTTTTTTTGATGTATTTAGCAATAGGGCTATCTTCATTAGTGGCGGCAAGCAATTCAATTTTATTGGGGCCTGCTTTGAAAAAAGAGGTAGTGACAGATTCAGATAGCACCTCTTCTACCTTATAATTGGCAACGCCCAATAGCTTTTGAAATAAGTTATTTGAAGCCTCTATGTCTTTAACAGCAATGCCGATATGTTCAATTTTTTTCATGATTAATTTTTTCAAAATCAATGTCCATTTATTATCCTGAGTAGAAACTACTCGAAGATACAGTAATCCTTCGTATTTTTGTCCTATGGAAACACAACGACAGAAAAAAATTGCAGGGGTTATTCAAAAAGATATCGTTGATATTTTGCAACGAGCAGCCATTGATGGCGGATTAAGGGGTACACTTATTTCTGTTTCAAAAGTATCGGTAACTACAGACCTTTCCATCGCTAAGATTTATATCAGTATTTTTCCTGTTAAAGATGCTCCAGCGCTTTTGGAGGGTATCAAATCTAATCAGCCGTTAATTAAACATGAATTATCGCAACGTACAAGAAATCAATTGCGTCGTGTACCAGAGCTTTTATTTTTCTTGGATGATTCTTTAGATTACATTGAAAATATTGAGAAATCACTTAAGGGTGAAGAGAATCCTGTGAAAAACCCTGATTTATTAGAAAAACGAAAGAAATCGTAATTTGAACTTTCCTCTTTACATAGCAAAAAGATATGTCCGTTCAAAAAGCAGCCAAAATGCGGTAAATGTTATCAATTTTATCACTTTTTTGGTTATCGTTATTGGGTCTGCTGCCCTGTTTATTGTCCTTTCTGCTTTTGCAGGATTAAAAACGTTTAGCCTTTCTTTTACAAATGCTTTTGACCCCGATTTGAAGGCGTCAACCATAACAGGAAAATTTTTCGCTATAACCGACACCCAAGAAAAGCAGCTCTTAGAAATTGATGGTATTGCTTCTTTTTCTAAAGAAATAGAAGAAAAGGTGCTCTTACAGCATCGTGAAAAAAACGATATTGCTTACGTTAAAGGTATTGATGAGCATTATAATGAAGTGACAACCTTAGATACGCTATATTTTGGCGAATGGAATATTGAAGCGCAACAAGGTGTAGCTGGTATTGGTATTGCAAATGCACTGGGAGTAACACTTAATCAGTACCGAAATCCTATGAAAATTTTGGCGCTTAAGCCTGGTAAAGGGTCTATTTCTCAACAAAGTATGGCGAATAGTTATAATACCTTGCCTATTGTTATTAGTGGTGTTTATAGGGTAGAAGAAGGTTTAGACCAAAAATATGTGTTTATTGATTTGGCTTTGGCTCAAGCGCTGCTAGAAAAAGACAGTACTCAAATTTCGGGAATAAACTTTAAATTAAATGAAGGTGCAGCTATTCCAGTAATCAAAAATCAAATTGCTGAAGTTTTTAATAATTCGGTAGTGTTAAAAACACGTGAAGAGCTAAATAGTACCCTTTATAAGATGCTGAATACTGAAAATGTAGCCACCTATCTCATATTTACTTTAGTGCTTGTTATAGCCCTTTTTAATGTTGTTGGTGCCATTATTATGATGATTTTAGACAAAAAGAAAAATTTGAAAACGCTCTATAATTTGGGGGTGACTATTAAAAAATTAAGACGCATATATTTTGTTCAAGGAATATTGGTAACTACTATGGGAGGCGTTATTGGTGTGCTCATTGGTTTTATTGTTATTGCTTCTCAACTCCTTTTTGGATGGGTGAAAATAGGTAGTATTGATTATCCTGTAGAAATACAATTCGTCAACATTTTCATTGTTCTGGCTACCATTGCCGTACTGGGCATTATTGCATCTAAAATAGCGAGCAGTGTCATCAGTAAAAAACTGATAGCTCAATAAAATGACAAATTAAGGTCTGCTAAAACTAAAATCACCAAACTTGTGTAAAACCTCGTCAAAGGCAGCAAAAACATCAACCGAAGCATCGCTGGTTACCATTTTCATGCGGTATTCTTTAAAATTTGGTATGCCTTTAAAGTAGTTGGTATAGTGTCGCCTTGTTTCAAAAACACCTAATTTTTCGCCCTTCCAATCAATTGCCATTTTAAGATGTCTTCGTGCGGCTTCTACACGTTCAATCATGGTAGGTGGTGCTAAATGGTTTCCTGTTTCAAAAAAATGTTTTACTTCTCTAAAAAACCAAGGATATCCAATACTAGCACGCCCAATCATGGCGCCATCTAATCCATATTCATCACGCATTTTCATAGCAGCTTCAGGGCTATCAACATCGCCGTTACCAAAAACAGGAATATGCATTCTAGGGTTGTTTTTCACCTCAGCAATAGGTTTCCAATTGGCATTTCCCTTGTACATTTGTGCCCGTGTGCGCCCGTGAATAGCAATCGCTTGGCAGCCTACATCTTGTAAGCGTTCAGCAACTTCAACAATCATTATAGAATCATCATCCCAGCCTAATCGGGTTTTTACAGTAATGGGCAGTTTTGTTCGCTCAACCATAGCTTTGGTTAAAGATACCATCAAATCAATATCTTTGAGTATACCAGCTCCAGCACCCTTACTAACTACTTTTTTTACCGGACATCCAAAATTAATATCGATAATATCTGGCTTCGATTCCGCTACGATCTCCACAGATTGTAGCATAGAGTCTAAATTAGCACCAAAAATTTGAATACCCACAGGGCGCTCTTTTTCATAGATATCCAATTTCATAACGCTCTTAGCGGCGTCTCGTATCAATCCTTCTGATGATATGAATTCGGTATACACAACATCAGCTCCTTGCTCTTTACATAGCGCACGAAAAGGAGGGTCACTAACGTCTTCCATAGGAGCGAGTAGTAACGGAAAATCGGGTAATTGTATATCTCCTATTTTAGGCACGTGACATTTCTTTTTAAAGAGCGCAAATTTAAGCAAAAATTTAGTGTTAGTGAGCAAACGTAACTATAGTAGCACATTTAGTGCGGTTTTTAATTTTTTTAATACACGAAGTGGAATAGATTTTTAAATGGATAAAACCTATTCAACCCCACTAGCGTTTTTTAAAGAAACATTGGTTTTCAGTTGTTTTCTTTTTTAGGATGAAATACCGGGCAAATCATTTTTCTGGGTATTTTTTACTGTTTTTTAGTCTTACATTGCTGCTTTTGGCTGTACATTTAACAGCTAAAAAGCCAAAAAAACGTGTATTTCTCTTTTTATGATTGCGTTCTATTGGTGTTAATTTATTTTCGTAAAATATGAACCTACCTTTTGAGCCTGTGCTATTTGGCATAAAACTAAACATGCACCTTATACTTGAGTATTTGGCATTTTTTGTAGGTTTTCGTTATTATGTTTTCCTTCGAAAAAAAAGGGAGGATACTATTTCGTTAAACAATAGACTTTCTATTATTATTGGTGCTGTTTTTGGCGCTCTTTTGCTATCGCGTTTGGTGGCGTTTTTTGAAAACCCTGTTGTTGCCTACGAACAAGGTTGGTTTGCTATTTTTAATAACAAAACCATTATGGGCGGTCTTTTTGGAGGGCTACTTGGGGTAGAGCTTGCCAAAAAAATCATTGGAGAAAAACAATCATCAGGAGATTTATTTACCTTACCTATCATTTTGGGAATTATAATAGGTCGCTTCGGATGTTTTTTGGCTGGAATAAAAGAGTTTACCTATGGCGTACAAACCACATCTTTTTTTGGTATGAATTTGGGTGATGGTGTACTCAGGCATCCTATTGCGTTGTATGAAATTGTTTTTCTCATCCTACTGTTTATGCTGATTAATAAAGGACAACAAAAACCAAATCGTTTTGAAAGTGGTACCTATTTTAAAATTTTTATGATTTCGTATTTTACTTTTCGGTTCTTTATTGAATTTTTAAAGCCCAATACCTTTTTAATTTTTAATTTGAGTTCCATTCAATATTTATGCTTAATTTGTTGGCTGTATTATGTTAATCCAATTTATACATTCATGGCTCGTAAGAAGCTTTAAAAGCACAATTAATAAAGTGTTTTTATGATTTTAGCCTAGTTTGCAGGTAAAAGAAAAAATCAAGATGAGTTTGTGTAGATTCCGATTAAAAATCCTCAGTAAATAGCGCCTATGTCCGAAAGAAATTATACGTATTATGATTTTACCTTAAGCCTTTGCCCCGAATGTTTACGTCGTGTAGATGCCAAAATCATTTTTCAAAATGAGAAAGTATACATGCTCAAAAACTGCAAAGAACACGGCAGGTCAAAAGTTTTAATTGCTGATGATATTGAATATTATAAAAACATTCGCAATTACAATAAAGCTTCTGAATACCCCAAAACGTTTAATACCAAAACACATTATGGCTGTCCGTATGATTGTGGTCTTTGTCCTGACCATGAGCAACACTCTTGCCTTACCGTTATTGAGGTTACAGACCGTTGTAATTTGACATGCCCTACCTGTTATGCTTCATCATCGCCGCATTATGGCAGGCATAGAACGTTGGACGAAATAAAAAAAATGTTAGATGTAATTGTAGCAAATGAGGGTGAGCCCGATGTGGTGCAAATAAGTGGTGGTGAACCTACAATACATCCTAATTTTTTTGAAATTTTAGACTATGCAAAAACGCTGCCTATTCGCCATTTGATGGTAAATACCAATGGTATTAAAATTGCAAAAGACTATGCCTTTGCAGAAAGGCTGGCAAGTTATACCCCCGATTTTGAAATTTACCTACAGTTTGATTCCTTAGAAAATAATGTGTTACAAACATTACGGGGAGCTGATTTGGCCGAGATACGGTTAAAAGCTTTAGAGCACCTCAATGTCCTCAATCTTTCAACTACCTTGGTGGTAACCTTGCAAAAAGGATTAAATGACCATGAAATGGGGCAAACTATCGATTTTGCATTACAACAAAAATGTGTTCGCGGTGTTACCTTTCAACCCACCCAAATTGCAGGAAGGCTAGAGAATTTTGAGGTTGATGAAAATCGGATTACGCTCACAGAAGTTCGGCGTAATATTTTGGAGCAATCACCTATTTTTGAACCCGATGATTTGATTCCTGTGCCGTGTAATCCAGATGCTTTGGTAATGGCATATGCTTTAAAAATTGGTGATGAAGTGAGCCCGCTAACACGGTATATAAACCCTGATGATTTGTTAAATGAGGGTAAAAACACAATAATTTATGAGCAAGACGAGCAGTTACATGGTAAAATGATTGAACTTTTTAGTACGGGAAATTCTGTTGAAAAAGCCTCTGAAAACCTCAAAAGCATACTATGCTGTTTACCAGAAATTGATGCGCCAGATTTAGGTTATGATAATCTTTTTCGTATTATTATTATGCAATTTATAGATGCGCATAATTTTGATGTGCGTGCCATTAAAAAATCATGTGTTCATATTGTAAATAAAGACTATCAGATAATTCCTTTTGAGACTATGAATTTGTTTTATAGAGACGATAAATTAGCGCGCTTAAAAGTCTTGCAAGATGAAATGCAGTAATAAGATAGATTGTGAATAGTATGATTCCGCTTGTTTTATTACTATTTGGCCCTCCTGCCTTGTTTTTAGTACTAGCTATACACTATGGAGAAAAAGGCGATAAAACTAAAGCAAGCATATTTTATATTTTAATGGGCGTTTACTTGTTTATTGGACTAGGTATGTGTGGTGATATGTTGGTTTAAAGCGATGTTTTTTGTCATAGGAGACGGGTAAAATAGGTTGAAAAAGGAAATAATTATGAGCATGATTTTTTTAGTGTTACTAGGTCCCCCAGTTCTCTTTATTATTCTAGGTATTGTGGGGTTGCTCTTAAAAAATAAAAAAATGGCTAAACTATTTTTTATTTTGGCAGGTGTCTATCTTTTGGTTGGTTTGGGTATTTGTGGCGTTATGCTTAGTAATTTTAGTTTAGACACCAAATAATATTGACTTATGAACATAACGCTTCCTTTAGAATTTTATATTAGTGGTAGTGATAGCTTTGGTTCTATGTTGCTTTTGGGTGTGCCTGTGCTGCTTCTTTTTGCCTTGTTGTTACTGCTTTTAAAAAGGAGGGCAGCAGCTAAAAAAATGCTAATTGCTGCGGGGATATGTGGGCTAATTGGTGTAGGTTTATGTAGCTTATGATATACCTTGTTTGTCAATAATAACGTAAAACGTGCATGATGGATTATATGATTTTTTTAGAAGTAGGCAATTTAGATGGGTTGTTTGCGATTATTGCCTTAGTAATGGTAGGGCCTTCAATTCTTTTTGCCCTAATTGGTCTCATATTATATTACAAACAGAATAAAAAGGCTGCAAAAGTGTTTTTTATTCTTGCTGGAGTATATTTATTAATAAGCTTTGGTATTTGTGGCGGATTGGTTTTATGATAAACGACATCTAACTAATTGCAATTTAGATTCTTTTACGCTCGTCTACCTTTATTCTTTTTTTGTTGTTTTTGATACGTACATTACCAAATTTATACCGAAATCCAAGGGTGAATAATCGGGTTTCCATTCGTGAAAAAGTAGAGTTATTTTGATTTAGAAACTTACGTGAGGTAAAAATGTTACTTTCATTAAAAATATCTTCTATCCCTACTGAAATACTTGCATTCTTACGCCATAGTGTTTTTCTAAAATTGAGGTTCATCCTGCTGGTTGATGCCCTTGTGCTATTGCCATAAACTTTAGGGGCGTAGTACAAGAAATTCAAATCAGCAACCAAGCTTTTATCTTTTAGTAAGGTTACACTATTATTGAAACGGGCAAAGCCAGACCATAGCTCATTGCTGAGTACTTGTTGTGTATCTATATCAGTAAAACGTTCTTCTTCATTAAACAGCGAAAAAAAAGCATATACACGCCAAGCTTTTGAAATGTCTTTGTGAATGGTTAAATCAACGCCATACCCTTGTGTTGAAATGGTATTGGTGTTTATGAAACGAAGCAAATTATTGGTATTATCTTGAAATGTTTGTTCTTGAAATAGGTTGTTCCATCTTAGATAGAAAAAAGTAATACTGTAATCGCGGTCATAGGTATACTCTGCAGAAACCCAATGGCGTGTACCGGGTAACAAATCAGGGTTTCCTTCTACCACTGTATTGTTGCTTTGAAAATACTGAAACGGATTTATTGTACTATATCTTGGGCGTTCTATTCTCCGATAATAAGACAGACTATATTGGTGTTTTTTACTGGGTACATAGCGTAGCCCAAGCGATGGAAATAATTCTAAATACGAATTTTTGTTGGGGCCGTTTCCAGTATCAAGCTCTCCTTTTGTTTGGGTGTATTCTGCGCGTAACCCTGCTTTTAGCGTCCATAAGTTCCATTTGCTTCGCATACTGGTATAGGCGGCGTAAATAGACTCGTCATAAGAGAAAATTGCCGATTCAGTGGGGTTGATTCCGGGTTGATTCCGGTCAAAACCTTCTTGTAAAATGCTGTTTTCAGACGCTATTCCTGCATAACGAACACCTGCTTCTAATTGTGTTTTTTTTCCAATAGGGGAAATGAAATCTGATTTTAGGCTATAGAGATTAATTTTTTGGTCAGACTGCGTAGTGAAATTATTCTCTCCAGTAAGTGTACCTTCCGCATCAAAAAAATTAGTGTTTAAACCTTGGTCTAATATGGCGTCATAAATTGTGTAGTGGCTACTTACCGAAATTTCGGCACCCTTCTTTTTAAGTTTATGCACCCAGTCGCCATAAAAAGAGGTGTTTAGTTGTTCGTAGTCAGCATTAATTCCTGTGTCAAAACTAGACAGTAAATCGCCACTTAAATTATTTATCCTTGTATTGCTTTCTGAAAAACGATCTACAAATGGCGTAAAAACGTTAATGGTTGAAAAGCTAAGCGTGTTTTTAGTATTTATATCGTAATCAAAAAAAGCACTTACATTATGTCTTTTTCTTCGGGTAATTTGATCTTGATTGGCTACCCATACTGTGTTGGGGTTTCCATTGTCAAAAAAATTAGTGATATCTGTATAGCGCCTAATGCTCTTGGCGTTATTGAAACTATAATTTATCGAAAAACGGGTTTTCTTTCCTTTAAAATAGTGATCTGTGCCAATTGTATTTTTAGGAAAAACACCTTGATCATAATTGGTATAAACAGCACCGTTATACCCTGCCACTAAATTCTTTTTCATTTTAATATCAATCAGCATACCACCCTCTGCACTATATTTTAAAGGGGGATTGGTAATTACCTCAATAGCTTCAACATTACTTGCTGAAGAGCCAGAAAGTAAATTAATAATATCAGCTTCGGGTAGGTTTATCTTTCTGCCATTAATCATTACGCCAACATTACTGCTGCCTCTTATAGTGAGTATCCCTTGTACTACGTTTACGTTTGGAGTTTGTTTTAAAAGTTCCCAAATAGTGCCATCAGCAATTGCAGTATTGGCTACATTAAAAACCAGGCGATCTACTTTGCGCTCTAGTGTAGGTTTTTTGTACGATACCACTACCTCGTCGAGCTGCTGCTGTGTATCTAGTATGGTTAATACCCCAAAATCACCATCAGCAAAAACATCAATAGGTTTTGGGGTGCTGATATTTTCAATATAACTTGCTTTTAGTATATATTTTCCTCCTAAAACATTGTCAAACATAAACTTACCTTGGTCATCAGTTGAGGTGCCATTGACAATTGTAGAGTCAATTGATTTCATCAAAATAACATGCGCAAAAACAACGGGGGCATTTTCAGCATCCAGTACACTTCCTGTAATTTTGTATTCTTGCGCCAAAGAAATTAGCGAGATACAAAAACAAAAAATAAATAATTTAAACGGTTGTTTCATTCTTTTTAGCAGCTAAACAAACATAACTATTTTATATGAAAACAGCCTAGCATAGCGCTGTAATTTGTTGATTTTTAGATTATGGTCATAACAAGATGAGTTGCAGTCGAATTCCTTTTGAATTTACATTATCTTTGCAGAGCCTAAATAGATACCTATTTGGGCTTTTTAGAGAAACAAATATTTATGAAGCACATAAGAAACTTCTGTATTATAGCGCATATTGATCATGGTAAAAGCACCTTAGCAGATCGTTTATTAGATTTCACAGGGGCTGTAACAGACCGTGAAAAGAAAGAACAATTGCTAGATAATATGGATTTGGAACGTGAGCGTGGTATTACGATTAAAAGCCATGCGATACAAATGGAATACACGTATAAGGGGCAAGAATATGTTTTAAATTTAATTGACACGCCCGGTCATGTTGACTTTTCTTATGAGGTGTCGCGTTCCATTGCAGCCTGTGAAGGGGCTTTGTTGGTTGTTGATGCAGCACAAAGCATACAAGCGCAGACCATTTCAAACCTATATTTGGCTTTAGAAAATGATTTGGAGATAATTCCGGTTTTAAACAAGGTCGATTTACCAAGTGCTAACCCTGAAGAAGTTACAGACGATATTGTTGATTTATTAGGTTGTGATCCTGAAGAGGTAATTCCGGCAAGTGCAAAAACAGGCATTGGCATAGAAGAAATATTAAACGCGATTATTGAACGTGTTCCGCACCCGGTTGGAAATCCTGATGAATCTTTACAAGCACTCGTTTTTGATTCCGTTTATAATCCTTTTCGTGGAGTAGAAACTTATTTTAGGGTGATTAACGGACAAATAAAAAAGGGACAAAAGATAAAGTTTGTAGCTACAGATAAAGATTATTTTGCCGATGAGGTGGGTACATTAAAGTTAACACAACAGGTAAAACAAACGATAAAAGCGGGAGATGTAGGCTACTTAATTACGGGGATAAAAGATGCTCGTGAAGTAAAAGTAGGGGATACGATTACCGATGCTGCCAAGCCAACAGAAAATGCTATTGCAGGTTTTGAAGATGTAAAACCCATGGTTTTTGCAGGTATTTATCCGGTTGATACTGATGAATTTGAAGAATTGCGTTCTTCTATGGAAAAACTACAGCTAAACGATGCTTCTTTGGTTTTTGCTCCTGAAAGTAGTGCAGCCCTTGGTTTTGGTTTTCGTTGTGGTTTCTTAGGGATGTTACATATGGAAATCATTCAAGAACGTTTAGAGCGTGAGTTTAATATGACGGTGATTACCACCGTACCCAACGTAAGTTACCACGCATTTACACGAAAAAATCCTGATACACCGCTTATTGTAAACAACCCTACAGACTTGCCAGACCCATCTAGCATAGATCGTGTGGAAGAACCTTATATTAAGGCAACCATTATTACCAAGTCTGATTTTGTAGGTAATGTAATGTCCCTTTGTATTGAAAAAAGGGGGCAAATTACTAACCAAACCTATTTAACTACCGAGCGTGTAGAGCTTAATTTTGATATGCCATTGGCAGAAATTGTTTTTGATTTCTACGATCGCTTAAAAACGGTTTCAAAGGGCTATGCTTCTTTTGATTATACCCCTATTGGTATGCGAACCTCCAAACTGGTGCGTGTTGATATCTTATTGAATTCGCAACCTGTAGATGCACTATCAGCCTTAATTCATGCTGATAATGCGGTGAATATTGGTAAAAAAATGTGCGAAAAGCTGAAAGAATTGATTCCAAGGCAGCAATTTGATATTCCTATTCAGGCAGCTATTGGGGCAAAAATTATCTCAAGAGAAACCACAAAAGCCTTACGTAAAGATGTTACCGCAAAATGTTATGGTGGTGATATTTCACGTAAACGAAAATTACTTGAAAAGCAGAAAAAAGGTAAAAAACGCATGCGCCAAGTAGGTAATGTAGAAGTGCCTCAAGAGGCATTTATGGCGGTATTAAAATTGAATGATTAGACACTAATTAGCTTTCGTTCTTCAATTTTTAAGTGCCTAGCTATTTTCTAAGAAGTACAGTGATAGCGTAGTTTGTCATTTTTTTTAGTGAATGCGTTGTTTTTCATGCTCATTTCTTTTTAGTAGTTTCGTAACAGTACTAAAAAATAGTATGGGTTATGTCAGAGGAATTCGCTTCGCGCAAAAATTGGATACAGCGCCATTGGCTTTGGGTCTTGCCTATTACCATACTTTTGGTGTTACTACCAAGGTTTCTCATGTTGCATTAGCTTATGGTGATACCCAATTATGTACAACAGCACTTGGTCTTTCACAACAAAATGAGCGCTTAGCTGTGCGTCTTAAACAACCGCATTTTGTAAAAGAAACCATTCCTATCAATATAGATGAACTACCATGATTTATGAAAACCAATAAAGCTACTATACTGTTAGATGCGAAAGCGACTTTGGGTGAAGGGCCTGTATGGGATTGGAAAAGGAAGTGTCTCTTTTGGGTAGCTATTGAAGGCTGTGTATTGCATGCTTATTATCCTTTAACAGATACTAGCAAGTCTTGGCATTTTAAGGCGATGATAGGGGCAGCGATACCAGCTGTATCAGGTAAATTATGGCTGGCTTTAACGTCTGGTTTGGCAGCTTTTGAAGTTGAAACAGCAAATTTAAGCGAACAAAAGGCTTTAAAAAATAAGGCAAAAAAAATACGGTTTAATGATGGTAAAGTAGGACCAAATGGCCATTTGTGGCTTGGGAGTATGCATTTGGAAGCAGCACCCAAAACAGGAAACTTATATCGGGTAGCTCCTAATTTAGAAACTACGATACAGGTGCCAAAAACAACCATTTCCAATGGTATGGCATGGACATCTGACCATAAAACTTTTTATTATATAGATTCTCCTACCTATGAAATATGTCAGTATGATTTTGATACTGCTACAAGCGAAATAACTAATAGAAAAGTAGCTTTTAAAGTGCCCAAAGCATACGGCGCACCCGATGGTATGTGTATAGATGCAGAAAATATGCTTTGGGTTGCCCATTGGGGTGGTCATTGTGTACGCAGATGGAACCCTGAAACGGGCGAGGTTCTTGAAAAAATAAACCTTCCTGCTCCACAAGTTACTTCCTGTTGTTTTGGAGGCGAAAAATTAAGTACCTTGTATATCACAACAGCAAGAAGTGGCATGACCGCCAAAGCATTAGAAAAATTTCCACTTAGTGGAGGTCTTTTTAAATATGAACCAAAGGTTTTAGGCACGCCAATAACTTATTTTAAAGACAATGTCATACGCAGGAATTAAAGATAAAGTAGCCATCGTAACGGGTGCGGGTGAAGGTATTGGTTTTGCTATTTCAGCGCTTTTAGCAGCTTCAGGCGCAAAGGTAGTTTTAAACGATTTTGATGAAGAAAAAGCGGTAAAGGGAGCACAAAATCTAAACGAAAAATACCCCAATAGCTGTATGCCATTTGCTGGTGATGCCGGAAAAATTGGCTGTATTAATAGCTTGGTAGATTTTACGGTAACGCATTTTGGCAAGGTGAATTTTGTAGTACCCAATGCGGGTATTACCTTGTTTGGCAATTTTCTTGAATTTACTCCCGAGTCTTTTCAAAAAGTAATGGAATTAAATCTTCAAGGGGCTTTTTTCTTAGCACAACGTGTAGCCAAAGAATTGATTAAACAGGGCGATCGTGGTAGTATGGTATTCATGTCATCGCAGGTAGGTATTCAGGCATATGAAAACCTTACCGCTTATGGTATGACCAAGGCAGCGCTGCGTATGATGGCAAAAAATTTAGCCTATGTTTTGGGAAAGCATAAAATTACTGCCAATGCGGTAGCACCCGGCGCCACCCTAACGGAACGCACCAAAAAAGAGCAACCAGACTACGAAGGTATTTGGGGGAAATTAAACCCTAATGAACGTGTAGGTAAGCCTGAAGACATTGCCAAAACGGTGCTTTTTCTCTTGTCAGAGGATGCTTCTCATATTAATGGACAAACGATTCCCGTTGATGGAGGCTGGACGGTAGGCGGGAAATATCCTGAGGATTTAATCTAATCGTAGGGTGATAAACAAGGGGTAATTCGCCTAGGTTTGCCTAAAAATGAAAACTATTTTTTGGAAGCTATCGCGTACGCTTTGGTCAAGGTTGTTAATTTTAAGACATATTTAGCTTTGGTAGGTCTTACTCATATACACAGGCATCTTCATCAGACTTAATATAATACGTTTTGTAATTTTTAGCTTTAGGGTCGGTACACCCTTTTAGGTTTTTAATTTTTATGTTTCTAAAATCAATAGGTTGCCCTTCGCTTTGAAGCGCTATAAACCCTTCTTGTAGCAATTTACCATCTATTTTAATTTTTGGGTCGTACCTATTGGCTACTGCACCGCCCATTTGAGGTTTTGTATAGGTTAATACTAGCTCGTCATTGATGTAATGTTTTACTAGTGAATCACCATATACAATTAAATCTGCTTTTACCCATTGCGTACCAAAATAGGTTTTAGAACTAGAATTAATACAGTGTTTGGGGTCTATTTTTCCTTCATAAACCACATCGGTACCGGGTGAGCACATATTACCTGTTGGGCGTTCTTTTCCCTCTTCAATACCGGCTAAAAACTGCATTTCTACAGAGATAGGCCAATCTTGTTCTTTTGGCATCGTTCGCGGATCTTGAGAGTGAAACATTACTCCGCTATTTTTAAGAGTATATGAAGGCGCCCCTGGATGTAAGCTCCCAACAAAACGATATTCCATTGACAACTGATAATAGCTATAAGGTTTGTCATAATATAAATGCCCGTAACGTTCATTGAAGTCGCCCTCATATTGATCATAACGAACCTTAATCATACCATCTTCAACTCTAAATGTATCGCCATAATTATCATGTACCTCATAATGGTGAATTTTAGTCGTCCAACCATCAAGATTTTTACCATTAAAAAGCACCTCCCAACCATCTTCTTGAGCAGATACGCTATGGCCCATGCTTAAAAATAAACAAAATAATCCTGCCTTTATAAGGCTATGTGATTTCATAAAAAGAGCTGTTTTCATAAAATAATTTTCAATTTAGTATATTGGTTGTCAATGGCAGGCGTATAAAAACCTGATTTTTATTCCTAGCCGTAAGATACTACAAGTTTTTTATTTGTACCACTCAATTATTTGTATCGATTTCTTATCTTCATTTTTTTAATATTATTTTTAACCCTTGTCCTCATGAAAAAAATTGCTGCACTTTCCTTTTTTCTTTGTCTCTTAATTTCTTGTACATCAAAACCCAAAAAGGCGGGTGTTTTTAATGTGCTTCCTGCGCCGCAAGAGTTCGCTATTACTGGAGTTAGTGATTTGTCGGCCAATACCTTAAAAACGTATTATTTAGAAGGGGAGGCCAAATTGCCAATCATGGGAAACATTTTAAAGCATTTAACAGCTGCTCAAACAGCAGCTGATGCTGATATTGTTCTTACCCTTGATGCAAATTTGGAGGTGAAACCAGAAGGCTATACACTGGCTATATCAGACAATAAAATAGCACTTAAGGCAAAAGATGATGCAGGACTTTTTTATGGAATAAAAACAATAGCGCAGTTGGTTGAAGATGCTACGGAGCAGCAGGTGAATTTACCCTTGTGTTCCATTGTAGATTACCCATTGCTAGCCTACCGTGCAATTCATCTTGATGTGAAACACCACTTAGAAAAAACGGATTATTATTATGCACTTATTGATAAGTTGGCTTCGTACAAAATCAATGCTATAATTGCCGAAATGGAAGATAAGCTGGGGTATGAGCGACAGCCCACAGTAGCTTCAGCAGATGCCTTGTCAATAGATGAATGGAAAAAATTAAGCGATTACGCTCATGCTAGAAATATTGAAATAAGCCCATTAATTCAGGGGTTAGGGCATGCGTCGTTTATTTTAAAACATCCTGAATATCAGGATTTACGCGATAATTTAGAGAGTGATTGGGCTTTCAATCCTCTTGACCCTAAAACTTATGAGGTACAATTTGACCTGTACTTAGATGCTATTGCCGCCACACCGCATGGAAAATATTTACATGTAGGCGGTGACGAGGTGCACACTACAGGACGTAATAGTGGAAAAACTGCCTTGGAACTTCAATTGATATGGTTGGGTAAGGTAAGTGAGTTTGCAGAAGCGCATAATCGTATTCCTATTTTTTGGGATGATATGCCTTTAAAGCAAGCCGATGTTTATGACCCTATGTTCAAACCTGAAATGACACAAAAAGAAGTAGACAGTGTTTGGAATGAAAATGAGCATAAACTCACTGCATTTCTTGATAAATTTCCTAAAAATTGTATCTACATGCGTTGGAATTATAGTTCGCCAGAAGCATTGGGTAATACCAAGGCCATGCAATGGTTTAGAACACATGATTTTAAAGTAATGGGCGCTACAGCAGGGCAAACAAGATGGGTGCTTATGCCACAGGAAGAAAGCAATATGGAAAATATTCGTGCTTTTGCAGTTAGCTCTATTGAAAGCGACCTTAACGGACTTTTATTGACCCTTTGGGATGATGACTCGCCACATTTTGAGCTTTATATGCGTGGTATTATTGCCTTTGCTGAATACACATGGGCAGGTGACAAAAGGAGTAAGAGCGCTATTAAAACGGCTTATCGCCATCGCGAATTTTCAAATACGCTTGCTGATGCTTCGTATGCCTTTATTGACGATTTAGAAAAACCTGCCGCCTTTTGGAAAAACGCCCTCTTAAAGGGAAATAAGCGTAACTATTTACCAAAAATGGAAAATGCCCTCTCCGATGGTGTTATTGATTTACCCAATAAAACAAACAAAGGTACTTGGACAGAAAAATACAAAGACCGCCTTGAAAAAGCAGCACTGTGGTTAGAAAGTACCGATAGCATTGCATTTAAAATAAAGGACATGAAAGCAATGGCGGTGCGAAATACCTATGCGCTCGATGTGTATGATCAAGTAAATGCCATGAGCCATTTTGCGCCCAAAACATTGCTGGCATTACAGACTTATGATGCAGCTACTAATCCTACCGAGGAATTAGCCGCAGTTAAAAATTTAATGGAACTGCAAGAAGAATTTAAAAGTCTTCGTAAAAATTTTGAAACGGTCTATGCCAAAACTAGAATTTTGGAGAAACCCAAAGATTACATGTTAGATCAAGATCATCATGCGCATTTGGCAAATCAAGCAGTGAATTTTGATTGGCAGTTTAAGGCAGAAATGCTGTTTTTTGATAAACTTACCAAACACTTGGAAGATGCTCTGTACCTAGAAAGTTCTGGTGACTTGAAAAAGTAAATGAGGGGTTATACATGCTTTCTAGTTATTGTAATTATAAAATGAATTTAGAAGAATTTTTCTCCTTTAAATTGATTCTTGAAAACGAGGTGGTTTTAGTTTACCTGCAGCCGTAAGAGTCGCTTGCTATCGTTATACGAATTTAAGACGTAAGTAGCTGCATAAATGAGGTTTACGGCCTGTGTAAAATCGGCATCTTGTGTTGATTTACTTGTTTTAGATGGTCTACCGATATTGGCGAGCATTTTTTTGCAGGGAAACAATTTGTTTATCGCTGCAATAATTAATTACTCTCCTCTATTGTTTTTTCTTCTGTTTGTTTTATTTGCCCGTTTTCTATATCAATGACCTTTTTTAGCATGGGGTCTACCTCACTTTTGATTTGAGCGTATACATTGGGGTTATAAAGTTGCTCGGCTAATGATGCTTTTAGGTATAACTTTACGGTATCTTCGTAATCATAAAATCGCATTTTAATGTTGTTTTTTACGGCGTATGCTATAAATGATTCAAAAAGGATGTCATCTACCCTAAAATTTTCAATAAATTCATTTTTAGAATAATGAGCATAGCGTTGCCGGTCTTCATCGAGGTGCTCAAAAATAAAGTACGATATGAAGCCCACATTATCAATGCTCTCAAAGGCTTCTTCTTCATTAGAGCCAATAGGTACAAAGACATCGGGTATAATACCACCGCCTCCGTATACTACTTTGCCTTTTGGTGTCGTAAATTTTAGCGAGTCTACCACTTTTATACTGTCTAATGAGACAAGTTCGCCACTGTGGTAGCGATCGGTAAATTTTTGGTAGTAATCTCTATTTCCTTTTTTGTAATCTTTTTGTATGCTACGCCCTGTTGGGGTATAGTATCGCGATACAGTTAAACGCACAGCGGAGCCATCACCTAGTTCCATTTCACGCTGCACAAGGCCTTTACCAAAAGAACGACGGCCTACAATGGTACCAATATCATTATCTTGTAAAGCGCCTGCAATAATTTCACTTGCCGAGGCCGAACGCTCATTAATTAAAACATAAATGGGCTTGTCTTCAAAATCACCTTCGTCTGTAGCATATATATTATTTATTTTTCCCTTTTTGTTTTTGGTAAAAAGAATGAGTTTGCCATCCTTTAAAAATTCGTCGGCCATTTGTTCTGCAATACCTAAATAACCTCCAGGGTTGTCTCTTAGGTCTAGCGTTAGTTTTGTAGCCCCACGTTGTTGCAATTTTTTTAGTGCCGTTTTAAACTCGTCAAATGTAGATTCGGCAAAACGATTTACTTTTATGTAGCCCATATCTTTAGTGAGCATATAATAGGCGTCAACACTTTTAAGAGGTACAATACCACGTTTTACATCAACCGAAAAAGTGCGATTTTCTTGTTTTCGGTACACTTCTAATGTAACCGATGAACCTTTTTCTCCTTTCAATTTTTTAACAATAGTCTCGCTAGTTAAGTTTTTTCCAAAAAGCGTGTCGTTGTTTGCCATTAAAATTCTATCTCCCGCCTTTATGCCTTTTAAATAACTAGGACCATCAATTATAGTGCGTATCACTGATATCGTGTCTTTGTACTTGTAAAAATTAATGCCAATACCAACAAAATCACCTTTCATATTTTCTGAAACCTTCGACATTTCCTGTTTGGGGATATAAACAGAATGAGGGTCTAGTTTTTCTAGAATGTTATTGACGGTAATATCAACAATACTATCAGTATTAATGTCGTCAACATACTCGTAATCAATATAGTCAATAAGACGATTTAGCTTATCTTTTTTTGAATTTGTCGTAAATAATTTTTCAGGGGAGTCATTGAAGTTCAGTTTACCCCCAAGGAAAATACCCAAGGCTAAAGCCATTGCCAAAAAAGTTGGCCCTAAATAGTTATATTTCTTACGCATTTTTAGTTATTGTGCTTCAATATTGGGCATGTGCGTTACTTCTACGGCTGCTTTTTCTAAAAATTTTAAGCCCGAATCATCTTTGTAAGCCGTATGGTATACCACACGTTTTATACCCGATTGATGAATAAGTTTACTACACTCCCTACAGGGAGATAGGGTAATATAAAGCGTTGCGCCACTACATGACTGTGTAGAAGCAGCTACTTTTAAAATAGCATTCGCTTCGGCATGTAAAACATACCATTTTGTATAGCCTTCATCATCTTCACAAAAATTTTCAAAGCCTGTTGGAGTGCCATTGTAACCATCAGAAATAATCATTCGATCTTTAACAATTATGGCGCCTACTTGTTTGCGCTCACAATAGGACAATTTGCCCCATTCTTGAGCCATTCTCAAGTATGCTCTGTCATATTTATCTTGTTTGATTTGTTTCATATATTGCCCAGTAACAGGGCATCTAAGATACCTGCTTTTCGATATTCAAACAACCTTAATGGGTTAAATTTAACATCCCTTACCAAGGGAACGTGTTAATTAACATTGGTATTGTGATAAGAATGATTAAAATGGATGTGATTTGAAGATATAGGCTAGCTTTTAATTTTAAAAGTGTTACCAGTACATAAGATACCCCTGAAACTAAAAGAACAATGAGTACTTGAGAAATTTCAATACCAGTAGCAAAACCCAATAAAGAGCTCAATTTTTCATCGTCTTCAGCGATAAGCATTTTAAAATAGTTGCTGAATCCAAAGCCGTGAATTAATCCAAAAAAAGCAGTTGCTAAAATATATAAGTTTAAGCTTTTGGTTTTTGACGAAATGTTTGAATACAACAAATTAAAAATCGCCGTTCCTAAAATGGTAACAGGAATAAGAAACTCTATTAAAGCGACATCAATAACTACAATTTCATACACCGAAAGAAACAATGATGTACAATGTGCAATGGTAAAGATACTAGCTAAGAAAATTAATTTTTTCCATTGTTTAAAATGAAAGGGAAGTGCTAATGCGCTTAAAAATAATATATGGTCATAGGCGCCAAAATCAAGGACGTGATGTAAGCCTAATTCTATATTAAAAATAAATTTGTCCATAATTTTTGTTTATTCGCTATTGAACTCAATTTAACCTAGTCAGCGGATATGATAAAATTAAGAAAACGCTTTGTTTTAATTGAGGTTAGGAGCGATAAAATTAAAAATTCGTACACATTACGTTGAAAATTTATTGCTTAAAGCCCGCGTTCTTTTTGTATGATTTCGTACGCTTTTTGAACTTCTTTAAATTTTTCTTCAGCTCCTTTTTTTATGGCTTCATCTTCGGTATTTACACGATCAGGATGGTATTTTTTCGCCATAGTACGGTAGGCTTTTTTTATTTGGTCATCGGTAGCTGTTTTTTCTATCTCCAAAATTTTATAAGCCGTATCTGCTGAAGCGACAAACATGGCTTTTATGCTTTCAAAGTCACGAAAGGCTACTTTTAAATACCCTGCAATTTCATTGATTTTATTTATTTCAGAAAGGCTAACATTACCATCGGCTTGTGCAATGCCGAAAAGAAAATGTAATAGCTGCAACCGCACTTCATAGCGTGTTCTTTGGTTCAGAAAATTGCAAATATGCTGGGCAGAGATCTCCCTTTTTTTGTTAATTTCATTGAATGTTCTGAAAATGGCATTCGCCTTTTCTTTCCCGTAGGTTTGCACAAAATACTGCCGTACATAATCGGTTTCTGTTTGGCTTACTACACCATCTGCCTTAATTACGATAGAGCACAATGATAACAGATGTAATTCAAAATCTGCTGGAGATACTTTCTGTCGTGTTAAATCACCAAAAACAGTTTTAGGGCCACTGCTTTTTTCGCCAGAATCAGACATATTATCAATAAAACTACCAATAATAAAACCGAAAATTGCACCGGAATACCGAAATAAATAAAACCCAACAACTGCTGCAATCCACTTGAACATTATCTTTAATTTTTGCCAAAGATATTAAAAACGATATGATTTAAACCCAATATGGCTATGCGTTACTTCTGGGTTGATTATTTTAAGTTTACTTTATGATAAGATGCTTGTTAAGCGTAATTTCAGTGCCTTTTCAAGACTAAAATAAGGACTGTTGTTTTACAGGATTTTCATGTGCGAGCAACCATTTTTTTCGATGTAAACCACCAGCATAACCCGTGAGAGAACCATCACTACCAATAACACGATGACAGGGAACCACAATCCAAAGTGGGTTTTTGCCATTTGCCGCTGCCACGGCGCGAATAGCTTTTACATTGCCTAGGTTTTTTGACAACGCTAAATAGGAAACGGTTTTGCCGTATGGAATAGTTAAAAGTGCTTTCCAAACTTGCTTTTGAAAATCGGTGCCTTTGGGATTGAGGTCTAAATCAAAATCGGTGCGTTTTCCGTCAAAATATTCTTGTAATTGCTCTACTGCGTTTTCTAAAACTTTGGGCACTTTTGTAGTAGGTTTTTCTGTACTGTCTAAAACCGTAATGGCTGTTAGTCCATTTTCGTCTCCTTCAATTTTAGCAATGCCTAAAGGCGTTTGTAAATAAGCGGTTTTCACTACTCTTTTTTGTTGATAATACCTGTTCGCTCAGCTCTGCTTTGCCAATTTTTGCGGGCCAATAGCTGTAAATCTTCAACGTTATCACTTTCATCCATAATTTCAAGACCCAAAAGGGTCTCCATTACATCTTCCATTGTAACTAAACCACTTACAGACCCAAATTCATCTACCACCAAGGCAATATGTTCTCTCTTTTCAATTAAAATATCAAAAAGTTCAGGAATAGGGGTGTTGCGTTCTGTTACTAAAATATCTCGGCGAATTTCTGCCAAGGTAATATCGCCGTTTTCACGAACCAATTTTTCAAGAATAGTATCTTTCAACACAAAACCAGTAATATGGTCTACATTTTCTTGGTAGACCGGAATTCGCGAAAAAGGCATAATCGTATTCGCATCAAAATACTCTTGAATACTTTGGTTTTCAGAGGCTATTTTCATCACCGTTCGTGGGGTCATAATATCTTTAACTTGAACTTGAGCAAATCGAAGTAGGTTTTTAATAATTGTAGATTCTGATTTTTCAAAAACACCTTCTTCTTGGGCTATTTCTGCCATGGCACTAAAATCATCACGACTTAAAACACTGCCATGATGCCCTTTGCCGCCAACCAGCTTTGTAAATAACTGCAAAAGCCACAGGAGCCCAGTCCATTTTAAGCCTAACACCATAATTTTTAGTGTTTTTGAAGTGAAATTTGCGAGACTTTTCCAATAGGTAGCACCAATGGTTTTTGGTATTATTTCAGAAGCTACTAAAATTAAAATAGTCATTAATGTAGATACAATACCTACCATTAAATCTTCAGTAAACGTAATGCCAAAAATGCTCCGCGTGGTATTGCCATACATTTCGGCGTAGGCTACTTTTGCTTGTACACCAACTAAGATGGCGCCAACGGTATGCGCAATAGTATTTAGGGTTAAAATAGCGATTAATGGTTGGTCTACATCTTGTTTAAGTTCTTCTAAGGTTTGGGCATATCCCTTACCTTCTTTTTTTTTGATGTTGACAAATGTGGGGGTAATACTTAAAAGTACTGCTTCTAAAATTGAACATAAGAAGGAGAAAAAAATTGATATTACAGCATAAAATATTAGTAGCGCCATGGTATATGTTTATGCTACGAATGTACTAAGAATAATGCTAATTTGATGCAGGTATTTGGGCTTGATAAAAAATTGAATGAAGTGCCGGTCTAATATTTAGTTTATAAAGATTGCGATGCGCTCTTGTAGGATATACCCGATTGGAAAGAAATATAAATACCAATTTGTTTTTTGGGTCTGCCCAAACAAAAGTACCTGTAAACCCAGCGTGTCCAAAACTCTCAGAACTAGCTTGGGGAGCGGGATAAGCATCTTTTAATGGTAATTGGGCGTTATTTAGCAGTGGTTTGTCAAAGCCTAAGCCACGTCTGTTTCCATTTTCAGGGTACTGCACTTTTATAAACTCTTTTACGGTAGCTTCTGATAAATATCTTTTGCCACTATAGGTGCCGTAGTTACAATAGAGCTGCATTAATTTGGCCAAATCGTTGGCGGTAGCAAACAAACCAGCGTTTCCTGAAACACCACCCATTAGTGCTGCATTTTCGTCATGTACCCAATTTTTAGTTAATGCATGCCTAAAAAGGGTGTCCATTTCTGTGGGTACAATGGCATTTGAAAAATGTTTATTTTTTGGGTTAAAGCCCATAGTTTTGTTTCCTAGTGGGTCATAAAAATGGGTTCTTAAGTAGGTTGCATATTCTATCCCTGTTAGGTTTTCAATCATTTGTGGATAGAGGAGAAATGTGAGGCCAGAGTATTTGTATTTTTTTTCTGACGATACTTTCGAGCGGGTAATTTTACGGTATACTTTTTTCTTAAAGCGGTCTTTTACGTACAAATTTTCAAACACCTGATTATTGTATCGGGCGTTTGGGGTATGCCGTACCCAGCGTTTTTTTAGTTTATCGTTCTTTTTTTGAACCTCATTTAAGAAAATAATATAGGGAACTAAACCCGCTTGATGCGCTAAAATTTCACGTACTGTTAGGTATTTTTTGTCTTTTTTATGTCGCCAAGGTTTCCAATAGGTGCTAAAAGGCTTGTCTAGGTCAATTTTTCCTTCGTCATACAATTTCATCAAGGCGGGTAATGCAGCGGTTACTTTGGTTACAGAAGCTAAATCATAAATATCATCTAAGGCTACTTTTTGAATACTGTCATAGGTGTGAAAACCATAGGCTTGATGAAAAATAATTTTACTGTTTTTGGCAACCAATAATTGCGCTCCAGGAAAAGCTTTGTTTGTGATGCCTAAGGTCATTATTGAATCTACTTGGGTATGGATATAGGCGGAATCAAGACCTACATCTGATAAATTGCCATGTAAAAGCCTATCAGAAACACTTGTGTTTTGAGTTTTCGTTTCTTGTGCTTTGGCACCATAAATAACGCTTAGTGTACATAGTATAAAAAGTATATTTTTCACGCGAAGTGTATTTATTTCGGTCTATTTGGGTTGAAGATTACACATGCTAATTCTTGTTATTCTCATAAAAAGGGAATTGACAAAACTCAAGATTCATCCTCCTCTTCCATTGCTTTATTGTCGTAATAGTCTGCTATAATGCTAAGTAGTATTCCAACAATTAAAGAAATCAGTGCAAACAAAATATATTTTTTTAGTGTGTAAAATCTACATCAACCGTACGGCATCTTTAGCAAAGTAGCTAGCAATAATGTTTGCTCCTGCTCTTTTTATGGCGATTAATTGCTCCATCATTACGGCGTCATGGTCAAGCCACCCTTTTTCGGCTGCCGCTTTTAACATGGCATATTCGCCACTTACTTGATATACAGCAACAGGCACTTCAACTTCATTTCTTATTTCTCGTACAATATCCAAATAGCACAATCCGGGTTTTACCATAACAATATCGGCACCTTCGTCAATATCAGCTTGAGTTTCGGCAATTGCTTCAAAACGGTTGGCAAAATCCATCTGGTAGGTTTTTTTGTCTTTGGGTACATTCTTTGAGTCTACAGGAGCAGAGTCTAAAGCATCACGAAAAGGACCGTAATAAGCACTTGCGTATTTGGCGCTATAGCTCATAATACCCGTATTTGTAAAACCTTCATCTTCCAAAGCTTCACGAATAGTAAGAATACGACCATCCATCATATCGCTTGGCGCAACAAAATCAGCCCCTGCATTGGCATGACTAATACTCATTTCGGCAAGAATGTCAACAGTTTCATCATTCAGTATGTGTCCTTCATGTACAATACCGTCATGACCAAATGATGAGTAAGGGTCGAGGGCTACATCGGTCATTACCAACATATCAGGACATGCATTTTTGATGGTTTGTATGGCCAACTGCATAAGTCCGTTGGGGTTAATCGCTTCAGTTCCCTTATTATCTTTAAGATTGTCAGCCACTTTTACAAAAAGAAGCACTGAACAGAGCCCCATTTCCCAAAGTTCTTTTACCTCTTTTTCTAGGTTGTCTAAACTCATGCGGTAATAATTGGGCATGGAGGCAATTTCTTCTTTTATATTTTTGCCTTCAACTACAAAAAGCGGTACTAAAAAATCACTTGGAGTAAGTATAGTTTCACGAACCATACTGCGAATGGCTTCAGTAGTTCTTAATCTTCTATTTCTACGTAATGGGTACATGTCTTGAATTTAATGCCAAATTTACTGAATATCTCTAATAAATGGAGGGAATTGGTATAACAGGGCTAATTATTCATTTTTTTGGTACACTGAATCAGTTGCTGTAGGCTTTTGTCTAAACCATAAGATTCCCATATAGGCATATCGTTTTTTATAGAAATAGGGTTTTGGTCATTGTCAATATACTTACGAATAGAAGTAACCGCTACATCGTTAAAATCATTTATTTTTATGATAGATTTACCGCCAGGAACGGTATACCCACCTTCATAATCATAACAAAAGACCAGTACTTTGTCACCTACGTTTAGGTCTAAGGTGCTAAAACAATCTGTGGTAAAGAATTTTTGGCCTGCGTAGGTGTTAGCACCTAAGTCTTTTATTTTAAAAACAGCTTCAATTTGAATAGTACCATTTTGCGAAATGTATAATGGACCGGGGTCGTTGGTAGGCTCTTGTAGTTTTGTTAATGTGCCTGTAAAAACTAAAGACAATTCATCGCCACAAAGCCCCGTAAATGGGCCAGATTCTGTCCACCAATACGTAAAGCCAACGGTAAGGGTATCTTGGGTGAATACGGTATGAATATCGCTTTTCGATTTTTTTGTATTGCATGAAATGGCAATCGCTAGAAACAGTAGTTTGAATATGATTGCTTTAAATTTCATAATGAAGTTTCAATGCAGTGAGTGGGTCAAAGTTAATCTTCAATAAAATTACCCAACCATGTATAGGCTATCATCATGATAAAAACAGCAAGTTCTGTCATAAACATTTCAATAAAAACAGGGCCTATTAGCCCTATAGCTAGCATAAGTGTACCATAGGCAATACCCAAAGATTTGCTTTTCTTTTTTTCTAATAAAAAAGCTCTTGGTAAGGGAATAAGTGTGCAAATAAAAGTTATTGCGGCTGCAAGAGCATAGTCGATACCAAGACCATAAAATACAATTAAGGAAAGTACCCCTAATAGGGCTAAGGCTCCAAAAACATAACCACTTATTTTTTCTGATTGTTGTAGCAGGTATTTGCCATAGTTGTCGAAATTTAAAATGGCGTTCGACAAGGGTTCCATTATCCACCCGCCTAAAGCGAATAGCAAATAGAGCACCATTAAAGGAACAGCAACATAGGTAAGACCATTTGCGCTTAGTAGTTTGAAAGAAAAACGATAGGCAAGGTACAGTCCGATTATAAAAAACCATTGATTTTTAGTCGATTGTTTACCAAGCCAGAAGGAGTATTTTAAGTACCATTTATATAAGATGTTTTTGCTTTTAAGAGCGGTACTCATCCCGTCGCGCGCATATTGAAAATTGGGATCTAACTGAAGCGCTTGCTTAAAATGGTCTAAGGCTTTTTTGTTATCTCCATTTTCTAATGCTACCCAACCCACGTTGGTATGTGAATATGCATCTTCAGGATTATCGTGTAAAATATTGTCAACGGTTTCATTGGCCTCTTCAACCCTATTTAATTTGGTCAATATTTGTGCTCTAATATTAAGGCAATAACTATTTTTTGGGTCTATTTTTAGACCCTCATTAACTTGATTTAGTGCTGGGTCGTACTTTTTTTTATGTAGTGAAACAGCCGCTTTAAAGCCGTAATAATCAGCATTAAATGGGTGTATGGCAATAGCGTTATTTACAAAAGTTTCTGCTTCATCAAAACGGTTTTGTTGTAACGCTATTTTGGCTTTTAAAAAGAGTACTTCTGGGTTGTTTGGCGCCTCTTGTATGAGTCCATCTGTTATCTGCGAAGCTTTCTTGATGTTATCAATGCTATAATAGCAGATGGCTAAATAGTATTTGCTTTCCCATTGGTTTGGGTCTTCGCTAATGGCGTTTTGTAAGTAAGGGATGGCATCGTCAAATCTACCCAATTCGATACATTGAATAGCGCGGTTTAAATGTTTTGATTCCATTATTTTTTAATATTTAAATAATCAAGAATATCGTCATAAAGACCGCTATCATTTGAATAAAGAGCGTAATTTTTTGCTGAACCAAACCATTCTTTTGTGCTAGGTTTCATTTTTTTTACTGTTTTTAAAATGTCTTTTGTGGTAAGTGGCTTTGGAATACCATCTACAAATGCACTTTCTAACTTACTTTCTATTGCCATATCAATAGCCGCTTTTATATCGGCTCCTGAAAAATCTTTTGCAGCTTTTGCTAAGGCCGTGTTGTCAATATTTTCAGTAGGCTTATTGCGTAGTTGTATATCGAAGATAGCGGCTTTAGCTTCTATGTCAGGAGGAGAAACAAAGATGATTCTGTCAAAACGGCCAGGTCTTCTAAATGCAGGGTCTAAATACCACGGAGCATTGGTAGCGCCTATAATTAGGATGCCTTCATTGTCGGCATCTAAGCCGTCAAGTTCAGCTAAAAATTGATTAATTACCGTTCTTCCCGTAGTTTTGTTTACGTCGTTTCTGTTGGCACCTAGCGCATCGATTTCATCAATAAAAATAACACAAGGGGTGTTTCTTCGGGCGGTTTCAAAGATTTCATGAAGATTTTTTTCAGAGTTGCCAATCCACATGTCAAGAATATCATTAATACCTACATTAATAAAATTAGCTTTAATTTCTCCAGCGGTAGCTCTTGCCAAATGTGTTTTACCACAACCAGGTGGGCCGTATAGTAATATGCCTCCACCAATTTTTTTGCCATATGCTTTGTAGAGTTCTTTATGTTCTAGTGGCTTAATAATTTTTAGGGCGATCTCATTTTTAATGGGTTCCATTCCCCCAATATCTTTGAAGCTAGTGTCTGGTTTTTTAAGGAATTTAATACCATCTTCATCAACAAAAGAGTCATCGTTTCCGTAAGCAGTAATTTTTAGTTTTTCATCAAAATCACTGTTTTTAAAGCTACTATCAATATTTAAAATGTCTTGATAGGTTTGTTGTGCTTCATTGTAGTTTTCTTGTTTGAGCTGGCAGTAGCATAAAAGCTCTAAGTACTTAATTTCGTTGGTGTCTTCAATGATTTCTTCTAACAAAATTTCTGCCGCTGATATTTTATTTTGCTTATAAAAACAGTTGGCGAGTTCAAACTTTGCGTCTACATTTTTTGGTGCTATGTGAATAATTTCTAACAGGTGTTTTTCTGCTTCTGAATATGCCCCATTTTGTATATAAAGTTTGGCAACTTGAAATTTTAGCGGAATATTATTAGGAGAAAATTTTAGTGCTTCCAGTAGACTTTCTAACATATGCTATCTGTGTTTGATTGTGTATTTACATGAGTAAATACGTTTTAAATTTATAGGATTTATAAGTCATCACAAATTTTTAACGCGTAAAAATCGCATACACTTTTATTCTGCTTTTAGTTGACTCTTTTTTACAATGGCTTTTAGGCGTTCTTTACGCAGGGCTGCCTCTTTTCTTAGTTTATTTTTTTTTCGATTTAAAAGCTTTGTGTGTTTTGCTTTGTTGACGGTGTTTTTTTCTTTACCCTTTTTAGCCATGATTCGTTTTTTGTGCTATACCCAATTTTTTGGTTTTTTAAGTACTTCGAGTAATTTTGCTTCCTCGGTATGGGGTTCAGGCTCATGGTTGTAGCGCCATTGAACGTGTGGTGGAAGGCTCATTAAAATACTTTCAATACGACCATTAGTGCGCAAACCAAAGAGGGTGCCTTTATCATGTACCAGATTAAATTCAACATAACGACCACGTCTAATCTCTTGCCAATCGCGTTGCGCTTCGCTATAGGCTACGTTTTTTCGTTTTGATACTATGGGGATGTAGGCTTCTATGAAACTATTGCCAACTTCAGTTACAAAATTATACCAATCTTGCATTTGCATTGTTTCGGTGGCCTTGCAATAATCAAAAAATAGGCCACCTAATCCTCTAGCTTCGTCGCGATGGGCATTCCAAAAATACGCATCACAGCGTTTTTTATAGTTCGCATAAAATTCCGGATTATGGGCGTCGCATGCTTTTTTGCACACCGAATGAAAATGAATAGCATCTTCTTCAAAGAGATAGTAGGGCGTTAAATCTTGTCCACCACCAAACCATTGGTCAACGATGTTGCCGTCTTTGTCATACATTTCAAAATAACGCCAATTAGCATGTACGGTAGGCACCATAGGATTTTTTGGATGCAGTACTAAGCTAAGCCCGCAGGCAAAAAAATCAGCGTCTTCTACACCAAAATACGTCTGCATGCTTTTGGGTAGTTCTCCGTGTACTCCCGAAATATTTACACCTCCTTTTTCAAAAACAGCGCCGTTTTCAATAACGCGGGTTCTTCCTCCGCCGCCTTCGGGGCGTTTCCAAATATCTTCTTTAAAAGTTGCTTTTCCATCTTCCCCTTCAATGGCTGCGGTGATGGCGTCTTGTAAATTTTGTATGTATGCGTAGAACTTATCCTTCATGCGAATAAATATATAGTAGTTAATTGATTTTTGCGCTAAGCTTTTTTATAAAATTATGTTTAGAGCGTATTTATGATGCATAACGTTCATACAACTCCATATCTAAAGCATCTTCACCTGGTGGGGTATGAGCATGTGGGAGCGTTTGTTGCCATACAAAATCACATTTTTCGGCTACTTTAACACTTGCTAAATTTGTTTTGTGCGCAATTATTTGCAGTGTTTTTAAGTTCAACTCTTCAAATGCCCAGTTTGTAACTAATTGCACCGTTTTGGTCATATGCCCTTTGCCTGCTTCTTTATAGTCTATAGCATAAGCAAGTTCTCCCTGCTTTTTTGTCCAATCAATTTCTTTAAGGTAAATCATTCCTGCTAGGGTATGATGCTCTTTTTCTTTCAACACCCATAAAAATTCCTCCTTCGCTTCAAAGGCTTTAATTTTATTTTCGGCAAAGTATTGTGATAAGGTTGGCGTTAAATTTTGTTCCAGCGTTTTTGGAAAAAAGCGTTTCAGTCTATCAGCATTATTGGTACAAAAATCACATAATCGCCACGCATGTTTTTCTTGAATGGGTTCTATATATATGTTTTCAAAGGAAGCAATCATGTTTTTTGAGTGGTGGTTGAGGTAATGGTTTCAGTTTTTAGCAGCGTTATGGTATTTATTGAGGCGGCGGTTACAGATAGTGGAAGCACTAAGATTATACCTATTACTGGCAGTAACAGAAATAGCATAAATACAATGCCGTTACCGATGGCGATACCTCGATTGTTTTTGACAAAACGAACACTTTCTTTATATGGTAAATGGCGTTCTAGGGTGTAGTCCATATTACCAAAACCGGCATAAAATGCTTGTGTAAGAAAGAGTAATACTGTTGAAATTATACCGATTACAGGAATAAGACCAATAAGTAGAATTAAAATGGTAAGGAGTAATTCTTTCAACAAATTTCTAAGGTTTATACGAATGCCTCGCCACAATTGGTCATTAAAAGAGGTGTCTCGGTGCTGGTGTGTAGCTGCCCCTGTGAGGTGTGCTTCTATTTTTTCTGAAACAGGACTCATAAAAGGAGCCGAAAGAGCCATGACAATATGCTTGTACAGCACGAGTCCCATAGCAACTATAAAAACACCACCAATAATACTTGAAATAGTAGTGAATGTTTCTTTGCCCGTTTCCCAAATCCAAATACGTGCTATTAGATGCCCGATAGTATCAGAAAGGGTATAGGCCAAAAAACCAACAATAATAGCAGTAAGGACGCTGATGCCTATGGGAATAAAAAAATACTTCCACAGTTTTAATTGGGAAATTAATTTGAAACTTCCTACATAGGTTTTGATGCCTTTTACTATATTCTTTACCATTGCTTACTATTCGATTTGTTTTAAAAAAGTAGCAGTTTTACCGTTTTGCTAAACAGTCGGCTTGTACTCTTTTACGGCGTCAATAAAAGCTTTTGCGTTTTCAACAGGTACATGAGGCAAAATGCCATGACCTAAATTTACAACATAATTATCTTTTCCAAACTCATTAATCATTTGAGTGACCATCTTTTTAATATCAGATGGTGGTGATAACAGACGTGCAGGGTCAAAATTGCCTTGAAGCGTAATTTTTCCACCAGTTAAATAACGTGCATTTCTTGCCGAACAGGTCCAGTCTACCCCTAAGGCAGCAGCACCCGATTTTGCCATTTCTCCGAGGGCAAACCAACATCCTTTACCAAAAACAATTACAGGAGCATCATCTTTTAGGGCGTCAATAATTTGCTGAATATACTGCCAAGAAAACTCTTGGTAATCTACAGGAGAAAGCATGCCTCCCCAAGAATCAAAAACCTGTACGGCATCAACTCCAGCGTTCACTTTTGCTTTTAAATAGGCGATAGTGGTATCGGTTATTTTTTGAAGTAAAGCATGAGCGACAACGGGCTGTGTAAAACAAAGTTCTTTAGCTTTGTCAAAAGTTTTGCTGCCTTGCCCTTGTACGCAATAGCATAATATAGTCCAAGGTGAGCCCGCAAAACCAATAAGTGGCACTTCATTGTTTAGTTTTTCTTTGGTCGCTTTTATAGCTTCCATCACATAATCAAGTGCATCATTCACATCAGGAACAATTACCCTGTCTAAATCTTTTTGCGACCGAATAGGATGCGGTAAATAAGGGCCGAAATTTGGTTTCATTTCTACCTCGATATTCATAGCCTGTGGAATTACTAGAATATCTGAAAACAAAATTGCAGCATCCATACCGTAACGCCTAATGGGCTGTACGGTAATTTCTGATGCCAGTTCAGGAGTTTGACATCTAGTGAAAAAATCATACTTTTTTCTAATTTCCATAAATTCCGGAAGATACCGCCCTGCTTGGCGCATCATCCAAACAGGAGGTCTTTCTACGGTTTCACCTTTTAATGCCTTTAAGAATAAGTCGTTTTTTAATGCCATAATCGTTGTTTCGTTTGTCTTTATAATTGCACTGAAATTAGTGTTGTGACTAATTTGAGCGTGTTGCTATGCAATTACAAACAGCTAATTGCTATAATTTTCATTTACCAGTGCTATTACATCTTCTACTGAAGGCAGTTTTGCAACTCGTACATCTTTAAAGTGTAGTCGTGCATAAGCAGCAGTAGTTTCGCCGATACAATAGGCTGTTTTATTAGAATCGTTTTTTGTTAAGTAACTATCAATAGCCGAGGGACTAAAAAAGAGAACACCTTCAACACTACTTTCAAGTTCAATTGGAGTGTGTTTGGTTTTATAGGTTTCTATTTCATTTACAATGATATTATTTGCTTCTAATATTTCAGGCAAATCATTCATTCGAATGTTACTGCAAAAATAGGAGACTTCTGTGCCCTCAAGATATGCCACTAGGTGTTCGGCTAATTTTTTAGCATTGCTAGCAGTGTAGGTTACTTTGCCGATACTATTTTCTACTAAGCGTTTGGTTTTACGGCCTACGCAATAGATGTTTTTAAATTTTAAGTCGGTTGCAGTGGTATGTGTCAATAAAGATTCTACTGCATTTTGACTTGTAATGATAACGTTGTTGTGTTCCTTTTTTAGTAGGGCTGGCGCAATTCTTGCGGGACTTGTTTGAATAAAATCGGTTGATTTTACCTCAATGCCATCGCTAAACATACGTTGCTGCTCTTCTGTTAATTTTTTGGTAGAAAAAATTTGTGTTGCCACATCTACGCTCTGCATTTCACTCATTAAGCGTTTACCACCTCTTGATAAAATACTATTGGCACAATCACGTCCAATATGTTGATGCTCTCCAAGTGGGGCGGTAATTTCAGCCTCTAGTTTTTTGGTGCCATCAACAGTTAATAGTACACCTTTTAAAACTACTTCATCTTCGTTATTTATGTACGCTAAAGCACCTATAGGAGCGGTACAACCGCCTTCTAATAATCTTAAAAACTCTCGTTCTTGGGTAACGCAAATTTCAGTTCGTTCATCATTAAGCGCTGCACAAATGGCGGTTGTTTCTGGGTCATTTTCTAGCGAAACTACCATAATTGCACCTTGTGCTGGAGCGGGTACCATCCATGTGAGGCCAATGGTGTGTTCGTGTTCTATGCCAATACGTTCTAGGCCTGCCGCGGCGAAAATAGCACCATTCCAATCATTATCCATTAGTTTTTGCATGCGGCTATTTACATTGCCTCGCAAGTCTACTACGGTATGCGTAGGGTAACGATTTAGCCATTGCGCTTTTCGGCGTAGACTGCCAGTTGCAATAATACCTTCTGGGTGACCTAAAAATTCTTCATTATTTTTAAAGGCCAAAATATCAAGGTAATTTGCACGCTCTAAAACGGCAGCTTGTACAATGCCTTTTGGTAAAGCTGTTGGTACATCTTTCATAGAATGCACAGCAATATCGATATCGCCATTGAGCATGGCAACATCTAAAGTTTTAGTAAAAATGCCAGTAATACCTAGTTCATACAGGGGTTTGTCTAAAACCAAATCGCCAGTTGATTTTACGGCGATAATTTTTGTTTTATGACCTAAAGCATCGAGCTTGGTTTTAACGGTTTTTGCTTGCCACATTGCCAGTTCACTATCACGAGTGCCAATACGTATTACTTTGCTCATTACTGCTATTATTTGATGTTGTTGTTTAGTACCGAATAATTCGGTTTTTGTAGGTTTTTTTCAACTTTTACAGGAAGCATAGTTGGTGCTAGGCTATTATAAAAGTTAGAAAATAGAATGTAAAATGTAGTTTTTAAAGATAAAGTAAAGGCATTTGCTAGCTTCATATTTCAATTTCTAGTTGAAAAACCTTTTGTATAAGTGCTAAACTAGTGTCTGCATCTACCGTGTCGTCTTTGAGGTGATTGGCAAACTGTTTGGTGATTTTTTGAATAATACGGTTAGAGATGATGTCAGCTTGCTCTTCATTGAAATCTGCATGCTTTTTTGACTGATAGTCCATTTCTTCCTCTTTCATCGTCTTTAATTTTTGATTTAAAGCTTTGATTACGGGAGCAAATTTTCTGGTTTCAAGCCACTGATTAAAATCTTCTTTAATTACTTCAATAATCGCTTCAGCATGTGGAATAAATTGTTTGCGACGCTCTAGTGTTTCATCGGTTATCTGTGAAAGATGGTCAAGATGAATGGCTGTTACATTATTGAGTTCTTTAACATCGTCAGCAACATTTTTAGGAATGGATAAATCTAGTATTAAGAGCGGTTTTTTTGTGTAAATCAGCTCTTTTGAAATTGTTGGCGACTGTGCGCCAGTAGCAACAATAAGTACATCAGAATTTCGTATTTCGGTTTGTAAATCACCGTAGTCTTTTACCACAAGATTAAACTTACCTGCTATTTTTTCAGCCTTGTCTTTAGTTCGGTTGATTAGCGTAATGTGTGAGTTTTTGGTATGTTTTATAAGATTTTCACAGGTATTTCTACCAATTTTACCAGTACCAAATAAAAGAATATTCTTTTTTGAAATATCGGGCACATTGTTAAGAATATACTGTACCGAGGCAAAGGCAACTGAAGTAGCTCCTGATGAAATTTCAGTTTCCGTTTTTATACGCTTACTGGCTTGAATAACTGAATTGCATAACCGCTCTATAAACGGATTGGCAATGCCTATTTTTTTTGAACGATTAAAACTTTGCTTAATCTGACTAATAATTTCAAAATCGCCAAGAATTTGGCTGTCTAAGCCAGTACCTACTTTAAATAAATGACTAATAGCGTCTTTGTTTTTGTACACATAAGCCACTTCTTGAAACTCTTCTACAGTGCCCTGTGTATGGTCACAAAGTAACTTTATTAACTGAAATGGGTGCTGTGCAAAACCGTGTAATTCTGTACGGTTACAGGTTGATGTAGCTAATAGCCCATCAATACCCTGATTTTTGGCTGCTGACAAAAGGGCAACCATTGAAGCATCTTCAAGGCTAAATTTACCACGTAGCCTAGCATCTGCCTTTTTGTAGTTGAGACCTATGGTGTAAAAAGAGCTGTGTTTTGAAATATGATAGTCTTTCATGCAATTTTTTGCGAACGGAAACAAAAGTAGGGGCATACAACGTAAAAAAATAACGCTAGAAGAACAATTAGTGTCGTTTCGAGTTTTTTTGGTCGTATTTCGATATTTTTCTGTTCAAATGCACTATTTTTATATTGTTTTCAATGCTTAGCACTTCTTTTGTTTAGAATGAATCTAAATAAAAGAGTTTTAAAATTGCAGATTATGGAAGTAAAAAATGTCGCTCAAGGTTCATATCAAGAAGTTTTAATTGAAGATGGGTTTTATGTTTTAAAAATTCAGAATGATACTGCTCACATGCAGAAAGTTACCCGAGATATTAATAGTTCTTTTATTCAATTTCATTTTTGTTTAAAAGGGAATGCAAAGTTTGTTTTTAATGAAGGCAGGTATGCTTTGGAGGTTTCAGAAGAAAATTCGCTGCTATTGTACAACACCCAGTTAGATTTGCCACTTAATTTGGAGTTGAATCCAAATTCATGGCTGGTTTCAGTAGTGATGACTATTCGTAAATTTCACTCACTGTTTTCAAAAGAAGCAGATTATATTCCGTTTTTAGGCCCTGAAAGTAAAGATAAAAAGTACTATTCTCAAGAAGGTGTGAGTCCGGCAATTGCAGTGATTCTCAGTCAAATGATGAATTATAATTTGCATCCTTCTATAAAAGAGCTCTATATAAAAGGTAAGGTGTATGAATTGATATCGCTGTATTTTAATAAAAGTACTGATGCTGATATTGAACAATGCCCATTTTTAGCTGATGAAGATAATGTAAGACGTATTCGCCAGGCAAAAGAAATTATGATTTCACGCATGGCTGAACCTCCAACATTGAGCGAACTGGCTGAAGAAATAGGTCTTTCTTTAAAGAAATTAAAGGAAGGGTTTAAGCAGCTTTATGGCGATTCGGTTTTTAGTTTTCTTTTTGATTACAAGATGGAATATGCCCGTAAAATGTTGGAAACTGGGCAGCATAATGTAAATGAAGTAGGCTTAAAGGTTGGGTATAGTACATCTAGTCATTTTATAGCGGCTTTTAAAAAGAAGTATGGTACAACGCCCAAAAAATACTTGATGGGTTTGGCTAACTAGTATTCGTTTTCCACAAGACATTTAGCAGCAAAAACAATTAGAAATGAATTTAAACCAAGTAACAGTACCTTCTCTTGATTTGGAAAAGGCAATTCCATTTTATGAAAAATTAGGCCTTCGCTTAATTGTTAAAAGTTTGCCGCATTACGCGCGATTTGAATGCCCAGAAGGAGACGCTACTTTTTCCTTGCATGAGGTGACTACATTGCCGCAGGGCGATGGTATTTATGTGTATTTTGAATGTTCAGATTTAGATGCCTATGTACATGAATTGGTAGCTAAAGGAATTGACTTTGATGAGCTTCCTAATGATAAAAGATGGCTGTGGCGTGAAGCGAGACTGCGCGATTTAGATGGTAATCAAATTATTTTATTTTATGGTGGTGAAAACAGAAAAAACCCACCGTGGAGAATTTAAAATTACAAGGGTCTTGCCACCATAATACCCGTATTCTTTTTAATATTTTTTAGATAATCGGCCAAAGGGAGTTGCGAAACTTCTACTTCCTTAGCCCTTGTAGATGCATGTAATAAATGTATGCGCCCATCTTTTTCACGAGTAGCAATACCTGTATGTGTGATGTCTAAGCCTTTTATTGAGGTAGTCAATGCAATGATGTCTCCTGATTGAATTAAATGCTCATTGACTTCAATTTGATTTTGTGGTAAAATGCAAATCGACTCGTTATTCAAATAATTTTCAGAAGCTTTTATTTTTTCAAAGTTCGTATCGTCCTTCAAAAATGGGTATAAATCACGGTGTGTGCTCATAAAGTTAATAGCTTTAGTAAGCTCGGTGCCTCCAATTTCTGCCGTGATGTCTTTTAGTAAGCCTTTAGCTTGGTTATTGGCTATCCATTCTGAAAAATAATGAAGCCGTGAAGCATAACCATCAAGGGTGCCGTTTTTATAGCGAATAGTTTCTAAGACTTCTGTGAAGTGATTAAAAGTAGTTTTTCCTTTTTTTAAAAGCAGGCTAAAAGCAAGAACGTTTTCTACATAGGTGGTACAATCTAAACCATGAAGATTGACAACCAAAGATTCAGTTTCTCCAATTTCTAAAGTTTTAGCAACGTAAGGCGTACCAATAAATGTTTTACCAACGGCTACTATGGTTTTGCCAAAATCATTTTCAAGCAAGCCATCAATAGCAATAGTCTTATTTTCAAATGCTTGTTTGTCGGCTTGTGAGCAGGTGATTTGTTGGCTAAAAGTAAAATTTACCAGAAGCACTATAATTCCCACTAATTTTAAAGTATGCATCATTATTTATATCAACTTCAAAAATAATCAAATTATTGCATTGCGCTCACTGAGTTTGAATTATGATTTAACTATACTATCGGTCTGAAAAATTAGTATTGATTTTGGTCTTAAAAAAAGTTTATGAAGCTAATATATAGGGCTTTAAAAGATTTTTTTGTTTAGTATTTGGTGTGATTTTTTGTAGATTTCCACAATCTTTCTGTAACAAATCTCATTTCTATACTACATATATTTCAAACACTTCACCGATAGTGTTTTTTCACCTCGGTTTTTTTGCCGAAATTGGAACTTCAATTTTATAAACCTAAAAATATACCCTAACATGGCCGACGATTTTGATTTATTAGAAACCGATTCTACTGCTAAAGAAAATAAAAAAGTAGATGTTAATTGGGGCAAAGCTGTGGACCAGATGAAGTCGAAGCTTGCACAAGAAGATGACCCAGAGGTGCGTCAAAAAATATTGAATGCTACCCTCGATGATGTGGTGGGCATGGCAGAAAAGGACAGGACCTCTTTATTAGATGCTATCAAAGATTTGACCGACTATCAAGATGAGGTGGGTATTATTTTTGAAAAATTCTCTACGCTAAACGGTGCAGAACAAAAAGTAATTGATGATGCACAAAAGGCTTTAGAGCGTGCAAAAATTGCATTAGAAGATGCTGAAAATGTAAAAGATAACTGGTGGAACAACCTTTGGGGTAGAAAATCGAAAATAAAAGCACGTCAAGCAGAATTAGATGCCGCGCAAAAAACACGTGATGGGGCTGACATGAAAGCCAAGGCAATGTTTCAAGAGCGAATAGAATCTGCTGATATTCAAACCTTATTAAATGAGTTGTCGTACAAAAGTCAGGCTGCGGTAGGGCGTTTAAAAAATAGGGAAACCGAAATTAAGGAGGTAGAAGAAAAACTTCAGGTAGCGATTGTGGAGGCAAGTAAAAACCACACGAAATCCTTAGAAAAGAAAAAGGAAACTGAAGACAAGTTAGAAGAACAATATGCTCTTTTGAAACAAGCCAGACAGGCCTTAGAAGAAATTGCAGATAAGCAATCGGCTGCTTATTCTGAAGCCATTGGCAAAGTAACGACCATTGAGCAAAAAGTAGAAGAATTAGAAGGTTTAAAAAATGCCTACACTACCTTGGCAGCCAGTAAAGATAGTTTTGTACACAAACATAACCTTACGATTAAAGTGCTTACCTCCTTACGAAGTAACCTGCAAACGCACCGTGCAAAACTAAAGAGTGATACTGATGAGCGTTTAAAATATTATGATGGTTATGTAGTAGCGTTAAAAGCGAGAACCGACCAAGAATTTGCTGCTATTTTAGAGCATTTGGGTGTAAAAACAGATGAGCATATTGGGCAAACATTAGCTTCAATGCATACGGCTAGTGCTAAAGCGCGTCAAGAAATGATGGATAATATTCCGGTTCACGAGAAAGTGATGCAAGGTGTTTATTCAAGTTATGCCGAGGCACTTCAAGAAATAAGAGGTAAAGATGCTGATATTCAAAAAGATTTTGCCAATAGATATGGTATTGATATGAAAGAAATTTTTGAAGAATATTATGCAAATGATGGTAATGCACCCACCAGTGATGGTGATGATGCACCTACACCACCAAAACCTGCGGCAGAAGATGACCTATTAGGATAGCTACGGTAGGTTTTTTATCTTAAATGCATCGTCATTTTTACGGTAACGGATAGCCGCTAACAAGAAAATTGACGAAACAGAAGAGAATCATAAGAAAAGAGAACAGAGAAAAAGAGTGTCTCTGTTCTTGATTCTTGCAGCGTAGCGGTCTTTAATCGCTTGGCAATGAAACATCTTCATGGTAAAATATAGATGATAAATAGTGGCTTTTTTAACGGTATTCAATGCCTAAAATAGTTGAACAATAAATACTCGAACCCAGTTTAAATGAGCATAAACCAAATTGTAACACCCTTAGATAGCGCTGTTCTAGAAACCAAAGAACAGTACAAGGTGTACTTTAAAATTGTGAAACATGCATTTAATGAATTGGTAAATGGCATTACAAAAGAACATATTTGCACTGACGCAGAGACCACTTTTGTAAAACAATATTGTGAATTACTCACCTATTCTCTTGAGGCGTTTCGTATAAAATATCTTTTTGATGATGTTGAGAAAATGCGTATTGACTTAACCGAATCTGGTTTTCCTAGCTATTTAGAGTTTCGTTATTTGTTTAATGATTTAGAATTAAAACAAGAACACATAAGCAAGCTTCCCGAGGTGTCTCAAGTAAAGGCTGAATTTTTAGAAACCTTACTTAAAGAAAAACAACCCATAGCTGAGCGAAAGCTACAGCAAGCTGCTTCTATTGTTTATTATTCCTCAGTTGAAAAGGAATTTATTTACAAGCGTTTTGTGCAAGGAAAAATTCTTCCTGTTATGGGATTAGACGCCCAATACATGGTTAGTTGGTCTTTTTATGATGTAACCTTTAACCGTCCTTTTATTTGCTTTATGTATTTTGATATAGATAAAAAAACTATTGACGAGCTACGCAGTGAAATATACGCTGTTTTAGAAAATACGGCTGATAGAAATATGGATATTGATATGATGGCTTATGCCATTGATAAGAAGTTACCATATGTTTTTCCAAAAAGGATAAAAAAGATTGATTTAGGTCCCTTGCACAGTGTTTTTGCAAAAGATGAACTTGAAGTTACCCATGTGATTCTTAAGGCTATCGTTGAAAAAATATTCGATTTGTCAGCCTATGCACTTTCACTCAAAATTGAGGAAGCCGTTTCAACATCAGCATTTAAAGAAGGTAATTTTTTTAATAAACAGATTTTGCAGGTTTGGGAGAAATCAAAGCCAAAGAACTATTTGTTTTGCCCGCATAGGGTAATGCAAGCATTGTATGACAACATTCCTGAAACCATAAACTCATTAACGGGGAATCCTATAGAGATTCCCAGTTTAAAACTAAACTAATGGAGCATAATAGCACATTTCCTATAAAATTATCTGAGCTCAACGCACTACGAGATGAGGCCACCTCTTATTTAAAAGGGGTGCAATGGCAGCAAGGCGGAAAAGCAAAAAGCCGTGATAAGAATAAAAAAGATGAGTCTATTCTTTTGTATCTATCTAAGGCAAATGGCACTGCTGCTAATGAGGTAACGTCTATTTCAAAGACTATTTTGGCCTTAAAGAAGCGCTTATTACCAGACTCTGTTGCCATTCCTCTGCATTTAAATCGTGCTTTGTTTGCCCTGCAAGAAGGGCTTACTATGGGTATTTGGTTGCGAGATAGTTATGCAGACGCTTCTGGCTTATCAACCTTAAATGAACGTAAATCGTCATTAGATGTGAGCCAGCGTAGAGCGTATGATGCTAAACAGCAAACCGCTACAGCTTTTATGTTACATGGTATTGCTTGCCGAATACTATTTGATTTAAAACCCGTTGCAGCCGATGACTTGAGTGTGATGAAAAATAAGTTTGCGGGTATACCAGAGCTGTCGGTAATTTCGCCATTAAAGGGTATTTCATGTTTGTTGTATTACTACGATAAATATATGAGTCACCCCGAGATTATTACTTCTGATGAGGAAGTGACAAATTTTACAGTAGTCTTTTTTGAGGCTATTATTTCTGAGATACAACAGCGACTAAGCACTTTTGAATACACCGAAACCATTACCGACCGCACCTATAAACTAGAAAAAAGCGAGTTCGCTATTTCAGGTTGGGAAAATGTATTTGAAGGCACAGCCAAAAGTGTTGAGTTTAATAAAATTCAGTTTGAAGAAATTGTTGGTAATCGTGATGCTAAGCATTTTGCGCGTCGTTTGACCGAGCGTTTAATGAGTTATGATTTTACAGCAAAAAAGAATCCTTTTCAAGAATTGGGCGGTTTTATGCCTGTTTTCATGGGCTATGGCATCCCAGGAACGGGTAAAAGTATGTTGATTGCTGCCATAGCAACAAAATTGAAAGAACATTGTGATGCTTTAGATATTCCGTTTTTGTTTCATCCGATGCCTGATACGTTAATATCAACCTTTCAAGGAGGCTCAGCGGAAAAAATGGTACAATGGATGAAGCCTTTACAAGACCCAACGAAATTAATTTTTGCACCTATTGACGATGCAGAAAACAACCTGCAAGAACGAACAGCACAAGGGGTTTCGGCAGGCGTAAAAGAGGTGATTGGCGTATTTTTAAGGTATACTGAGGGTGCCTATGCTATTAATTATGGTAATAGTGCTATCGGTATGTTTACCAATTTGCCTGAAATGTTAGATAAGGCGGTAATTTCAAGAGTACAAGGTCGATTTAAGATTGATGGCGCACGAACTATTCCTGATTTTATTGACCAAGATTATATTTGGTGGCGCAAGTTTGAAAAAACAATGCCCGATTTTGTAAATATGAAAAACCCTGAGAACTATACTTTTTTAAGCGAACAGGGCTTGGCAAAAAATTTGAGCGAAATACTGAATCAATCAGAGAAACCTAATGAGGCTAAAGTGCTCGAAATATATGAGCAAACAGCCGCTAAATATGGCACTGATGAACACCTGTTTTTTGCAGAGTTGTACAAGAATATTCAAAAAGCATTTCCGTTTTTCTCATCAAGAGATATTCGAAATATTCAAAGTGCTATATCACTTCGGTTAACCGATTTTAATTTGCCTGACGATTGGTTTAATGACCCAGCAGTGTATTTTAAAAAGGATTATGACACCAAATTTGCAATGCTAAAAGAATTGATGAAAGCTAATATGAAAGGACTCAATTTTTCTGATATCCGTAGGCAAGAAACGGTGCGTTATTTAGATAATGTAGCCACCATTGCTGATACTGATTTTAAACGAAAAGTTGAAGGTCGAGTGCATGATTTAGAGGTGCAGTTAGCTGCCAACAAATTATTTGATAAAGCGAAGTCATGAAAGAACTAAGGGCTGCAGGTTTGTTTGGAGGTGCTTTGGTAACCCTATCTGGCTCTTTGGCAAAGCGTTATAATAAATGCCTTGCCATGTTGGGGGTAAAACCTACTGCACTCAAAACCTTTTCTATTGATGGTATGGGGTGGAGCCCTGAGCTTGCTGTTGAAAAAAAGAATAATTATTACCTAAATACGGGTGAGGCTAATGTAAATGCCATCATCATTTCACCTGACCAAAAGGGTAAGGCGGTGCATATGCCATCGCATAGTTTTGACCGTGATGTAATGGAGGCGGTTTTTGCTGCCTATGGGCGTGAAATAAGAGATATTACCAAAGATTCGGCCTTGGTTTTGAGCTTAGACCAACAAATAGATGCCTTTTTTGAACCTTTTGATTTACTTAGGTATAACGAAATTAAAGTCACCTTTAGTTTGCTTGATGACTTAGATAAAAAGCAAATGGAGCAACAAGCATTTGTAAATTTGTTTAATAGAGCTAATAATTTTATCGATAGAGAGGTACATGAGCAGCTTTTAAACTCGGCTAAAAAATATGGAGATTTAAGAAGTAGAAAGTTACAACTAGAACCTATTAAACTAAAGGTTGGTTCTTTTTACACACGTGCATTTGGAGGTGTTTTTGTGTTTAAAGAATTTATCAATAAAATATTGGTTTTTGAAGATGAAAAGGTCTTTAAAGCAGCCATTAATGATACCGCCCACAAGGTGCTTATGTTTCATAAAAACCATGATGAGATTTTTGAAGCATTGGTAAAGAATTTAATTCTACAAAAAGATTTTAAAAGGGAGCTACGTACACCCAGATATGAACGCATTAAAAAACATGTGTTTATGGAGCATGCTACAGGGCTTGAGCACCCTATTAATGAAATTTTAGACAGTCATTTTTTGTTTAAAAAATACCTAAACAAATTACCTATTGCTATTCAAAAAAAGATTGCAGGCGTAGAGTTGTATTACCAACGTTTGATAGTTGATAAAAATTTAAAGTTAGAAGATTATGTAGATGAAGACTTTGTGAAAATTTTGCATCGACCACATTCGTCACTCACTAGTGAGGAAGAAGAATTGGTTTGGAAACTACTTTCAAAAATAACGCCCAAAGACCCAGTGCATTTATACTGGTATGATAAAGAACAGTTTTATAACCTATATCCGCAATGGAAACCAGGATATAAAAATTGGGTGATAGCCAAAATATTGGAGAATAATAAAAAACAAGGAGCATGACATTAGAAATCATTGTATTTATCGGGGCAATACTGTTAGGAATAGTTTGGTATTGGAGAGAGTCTAAAAGCAATAAGCTTTATCGCCTAGCCAATAAAATTACCCATGCAAAAGATTTGCAAATGAAGCCAGATAACAGGAAGGGCTTTATACATCAGCAGCCATTTTTGCTTCGTTTGGTGTGGGTTACCTTATTTTTTGCTTTGGGGGCTGCGGTAGTTACTTTTGTAACACCCATTAATGTGTTTTTTGTGCAGTATTTTGTTTCGGCCATTGTAGCAACGCTCATAGGTAGTTATATTGCTTCAGCCTTTCTTTTTGCTAAAAATAGTGCTAAGAAAGAAAATATTGAAAAGGTTTTTGAAAAAGGAGCAGAATTTGTTGAAGATTTGGTAGACCGTGATGAGGCGGTTGTAACGCCAACTACTGAGGAGAAAATAGTAACGCCTGAGCCTAAACCTAAAAAATCTGCACGAGACCGTTTTAAAGATAAAGGGATGATTAAGTGAGGTTATAAAAAAGCACTTTAGCGCTATTTGATGAATTGGTTTAAATAATAATAATAAAGAACTGAAAACTAACGCACCTGAGCTGTTGATTTTTAATTTCTTTAAATAGAATATATTATGATAAGAGCATATTATAACAAAGGGAGAAAACAAAAACGCAATGTTATTTTAGGTGGTATTGTCGTGTTACTATTGTTGTTTTTTCTTCGTGATGATTACCATCCCGCACTATTATTTTTGAGAAAATATGTATTCATTATTTTATTGGCAGGTGGTTTTTTATGGTTTGCGCTGACAAAGTTTAGAAACGCCATAAGTGCAGGTAAAAGAGTAATGATTTTGGTGGGGATTGTAGCCTTTTTTACAACCCTTTGGTTTTTTGGTTGGAAACTTAATTTATACCAATACATGCAAACCTACAATGTGTTTAATAATTTGAATTTAGAAGAGTTAAACGAGTTGCCTTTAACACAAAACGAACGTATTCAGCCCTTTAATAATATTGTAACCATGGCCTATGAATCGGTAGGGGAAACACAAGAGGTTTCTTTACCACAATTGGTGCGTGTTGATAGTACCAACCAATGGACAATGGCTGTGCAACCTGCCAAAGAATACAACTGGCAACGAATGAATGATAATACCGAAGAAATTTTTATGGTTGAGAGTACCTCACCTTTTCCTAGGTTTTCTAATGAAAATCGTATTCCTGTTACTTTTTCTATTGGTGAGTCGCTTGCTTTTAGTAGAAATACATACAATGCCGTAGTGCAACGGTTTAATATTTTTCAACTTTTCACCCTAGAACCCAGCGATGTTTTCTATATGAAAAATGATGATGATAAGTGGGTTCAGGTGGTAAATCTTATTAAGTGGAAGGGCTTTTTCTTCCCATATCCTACCTACGGCGGGGTGATGGTGATTGATGCTGGGGAGCATGATATTAAGGATTATTTTGAACGGATTGCTATTGGTAAGGGTACATATATTCCACCAGAAGAAATTAAAAACTATCCTTATTTAAAAGGACAAAATACCTTGGCAGAAGGGATATCACAATTACAAGCACAATCACTGCAATTTTTGGGCGGGTTTACAGACCCATTGCCTTGGAATATGAAGACAGCGGTGAAAATTCCTGAATTGCCCGAAGACCAAAACCAACAGCCTTATGTTACCGATTTTAATTTTGAGGGAATGAAAACGGATGCCGTTGATGGTCTTTATCATTGGTTTGGATTAGAGCCTATTGGCGATGAGCGCACCAGTTTAGCTTTTAGTGTTATGATTCCTGCAGATGGTACTCAAAAATTATATTATTACAATCATGCAGCAAAAAAGGAAGGCTACGCTGGGGTGTCGGCAATGCCTTTAAAAGTGATAGAATCACGAAAAGAGTATGATTGGTCTGTAAATAAGCCGGTGGAATTTCGCCCGTTCATCAAAAAAATAGCGGGTAAAAAACGCTTGTTTGTAATTGGTACTGTAGCAGCAATAAGAGAAAGTGGAAAGCAGTTTGATGGTGCTTCTACACCCGATTTGGCTTTGGTAGATGCAGAATATCGCGATGTAATTTGGATAGATGCCAAGCATCCTTCACAGTGGACAAGTACTATTCTCAATCAACTGGGAGAAACATGGAAAGCTTCTGAAAACTTGACAGATGAACAACTCTATCCAAACAGAAAAGATTTGGATATGAAGCAGCTACCTGCAATTGATTCTATTGCTGTAATGCCTATTGATTCGATAAAAACAAAAGCTGTTGAGGTGCTTTCTGATAGTTTGCAGTAGCTACAATTTGATTCGTGTGTTGTAGATGACTTAGCGTTGTAATTGTTAATGGCCATAGCCATACCCTCCATAAAGATTAGGTCTGTACACCATAGCCCGCGGTCTATTTTTTAGCAAAAAGCCTTCGGTGGCATATGTAATAGCTTCTTTGTCGGTTTCGGTGTCTTCAATACGGAGCCCATTGTTCATATAAAAAGGTTTGGTAGTAAGTGGCTTGCCTTTTTCATAGACCACCAAATGCAATCTATAATTTTTATCATATTCCGTATTGTTACTGGTTTTAAAGTAATATCCTACGTATGATTTCCCTTTATATGCTAGAGTTTTCTTTGTTAAAAAGACAATAGAATCGTTTTTGGTGTCAAAGTGTTGTTTTTTAAAAATTTGAGATGCTGCCAAGGCCTGCTCATTTTTGTATTGGGTTGGGAAAAGGTGTAGTTTTTTAATGTTTTTTAGTTTGTTAAATAACAAAGAGCGACTGTTTATATCGGCAGCAAGCGAGTCTAACATGCCATATGGTAGTGCCATTTCATCTTTAGAAAGCAGGGCGGCATAAGTAGTGCGAATTTCTGAATCTTTAAGTAATACGAGGCGATTAAAAAATTGTTTTACATCCTTTTCATGCACAAAAGGGTATAAAAGCACGGCGTAATTTTCTAATATTTTTGTGTCTATTTGTGGCGATTTGTAGCGAAAATTACGTTGGTCGTGTGCTAGGGCGACCTGCCCCAATTGCCTTTTTAGCTGTATTTTGGCGTCGTTTAAAAACTGTTTTCGGTATCGTTTGTAGCTTTTTGGTTTAATTAGCCCTTTTGATTTTAAATCTGCCAGCATTGTAAATATGGGCTTTTTGTACTCGGTAATAACGCTGTAGTCTAAAATTTCAGGAAAGAGCTTTTTGGCTAATGGAAGGCTGTCTAAATAGGGTTTAAATATGGTGTTTATTTCAAAGGTATTAGAAACCAATGGCAGGTCTTTTGACATGAGTTCTAACACTAATTTTGTTGAAGCATCATCTGCTTTTTGTGTGACGGCATGTAAAATTTTAGTTTGCGCATTTGAATTATTGTAAGAGTTGGCATAAAACTCCTTAAAAAAAGTATCTACTTCTGGAGCCTCTAGTTTTGCTAATTTTTGAATGAGGTGTGATTGAATATCCATTTTATCCTCAGGATAATCAAATGTAGAAATATAGTATTTTAAAGAATCGATATGCTTTTTTTGAAATTTAATGAAAGGGTATCCATCAATAATGATACTATCATTTTTTCGTAAGGCTTCAAAAAATAGTGGTGTTTTATCCGTTAATATCGAACGACCAACAAGGGTGTCAAAAGGAGTGAAATGTTCAAAAAATTCAGTCACAAATTTACTTGCCTTGTTAATGGTGTCAACCTTGGCTTTTACTTCATAGAGTAAACCGCCTTTTACAATGTTTTTTATGCGTATGCCTCGGGTACTGGCTGTATCTGTTAACGTGAGATTGAGCTCATAGGTGTCATTTGAATGTGTACTGTCTTTCTCTTGCGCAATTATAAAGCGTTTTTTAGCATATAGTCTTTTGCGTAAAGCCCACACAGAATCAATATTTTCAAACATTAAAAAGTCATGCGATTTATTGAGTGTTACACTTACTGCTTCATTGTTTTTATTCTGATAGATTGTTTTTTTATTGTAAGCGCTATAGTTCTTGGGTTTATTTTTACCCGTAAAATAGTGTTGACTGTTTTCTACAAACTTTATCGGCTTAACGGTAGTTACTGTTTTAAAGAGCATAGCTGTATCGCGAACAGTTTTAAACGGCTCATGATACTTGGCTGACTTTGTTTTAAATGAATTGAAATACTGTCTTGCTTTTTCGTCGTCTTGTGTAACAATGCCGAGCAAATAATAATCACCCCGCTTGAAGGTGGTGTATACATGTAAATAGGTGTTGTTGGCGGGGTTGGTACTCACTTTTGAACGTAGGGAGTTATGAGTAAAATCACTAAAAGATACTTTTTTTAAATCCACTTTTAAATCTTGATAAAAGCGTTTTTGTATCTGTTTTAATTCAAAAGTGTCTTCTTCTATAAAATTAAAATCATTAAGGGTAGCTTTGCGTAAAAAATAATATGAATTTGAAATCGAATCATAAGCCTGTGCCAGTCGATCACCTTTTCTGTGGCGATTAGTAAAACTGTATAGCGATGGCATTTTTACTTCAAAATCGTCAAATCCTGAAGTGATGGTTTGCATGCTTTTACGGGGCTTTTTAAATGAAATACTGTTGAAAATAGTATCTGAAAATTGGGTAACATAATCTCCTTTTCCACCCATTTTAAAAATTAAAATCTCTAGTGGAGTTTTATAAATTTGATACCGTTGGTGATTACCGTTTTTGAGCTTATTTTTTATGTCAATACCCCTAAAACCGTTATTTTGTATGGGTGTTTTTACTAGTATTTTTCCAGGAATGTTTTCAAATAATAATTTGTCTACATCTTCAAGAGAAAATAGGTCGTCTTTCTTTAAAAAAGAAAAGGTATTTATGCGATTGAGCATCACATAACTGCCGTTAGCAAGATCAGGTGAAATATAGGTGGTGTTTACGATATCAGAAATAGGATATAGTTTATTGGGTAAATTGATTGAAAAAAGGTCGTCATCAGGCTGCACTTTTGTATAGGTGTTTTCAAGAAGTTTGCGTTCCATTTTTTCTTTCAGAAATTTCCCTTTGAGGGTCGATTTACTAAGTAAAGGCTTGAGGGTGTAGCCCATATCTTGTAATAGTGCAATCACTCCTTTTTCACTAGGAAGGTGTGCCGCCCCAATTCCGGCAAATACTTTAGCCGTTTGTATTATAGAGTCTAATTTATGTGCCATATGCTCATTGCGAATAGTGAGCATATTTTTACGATAATGATCGGTATACATGGCTTTGTCAATCGAATCGAGCATGTTGATATCACGGTCTCTATAAGCATCTTGTAAGAGGGTAATAGGATCTGATTGCTGCATTTTTTTTTGCAACCAATCATCTGGTTTTTTCTTTAAGGCATTTAAACTAGCCCTGCCAACAAGAGTTGAAGATTCTTCTAAGTCTTCTAATGCTACAATTGTTTTACCAAATTTTTTCCCTGCCTGATAGATAAACATATCTAAATAGGTTTCTTCTTCAAAATTCTCTGAAAACTCATTAGAGCGATATAAAATACCATTAATCTTACGGTCTTCGAAGGCAAGATAGGCGCCAATTTCTTCTTTGGTAGGGTTTTTAACTGAAAAAGGATAGGTGTAGAATCCTTTTAAAAAGAATCCGTTATTTTGCCCCAAACCCATTCCGTTTGATAGTAAGTCATTGTCAAGCCAAGTATCTGGGTCAGATTCTAGCGCAACAATATCACTTTGGTCTAAGGCTTCATAAAAAACATCGTCTAAGCGAAACGCTATACGTTTGCTCACATGCATGGTGCCATAAAGGTATGAGCTTTGTGATAGGCCATTGCCAGAGATTTCCCAAAGCAGACTATTTTTCTCTTGTGCTGTACCAGCTATGCAAAAGAAAATTAGGAAAAAAATAAAGCAATTGCGCATGAGTAAATTTTTAAAAATAGCTGGTTCGTAATAGTCAATTACAAATTTAGGGAAGCATATGCAATACAATCTCCCTACAAACTGTGAAAGTTTAATTTGGTTTATGCATTTGAACATCGTTGATAAAGTACAATAAAATTAAAAAACGAAGCACAGTTGTTTATTGTAAAGTACAACGGGTATTTTTTGTCTGTATTTTGCATTTACGAGGTTTTTTACTATTTCTAGTTTGCTTTTATGAGTTCATTGAGGTAGTTTTTACTAGTATAGAAAAAGTTATAGTTGCTTTTTATCGTAAAATGGGGCGCATGATGTATTTTTGCATGTGAAACATTGCAATATTATGAAAGGAGTTTTATTGGTTAATTTGGGTTCGCCCGATAGTCCTACTGCTAAAGATGTAAAGCCGTATTTAGATGAGTTTTTAATGGATGAACGGGTTATTGATGTTCCTAAAATTTTGAGGAATATTTTGGTTAGAGGTATTATTCTTCAAACACGCCCCAAGAAATCAGCAGAAGCCTATGCAAAAATTTGGTGGGATGAAGGCTCTCCTTTAATTGTGATTTCGCAACGTTTTGCCGATAAAGTGCAAAAGCAAACTACTATGCCAGTTGCTTTAGGCATGCGTTATGGTAGTATGACCATTAAAAATGGGCTTCAAGAACTTAGTGATAAAGGTGTTGATGAGGTGCTTTTGGTGCCTTTATATCCGCATTATGCTATGTCTTCATATGAAACAGTCGTTGTAAAAACAATGGAGGAAAAAGAGGCGTTTTTTCCGACGATGAAAATAACTACCCTGCCGCCTTTTTATAAGAGTCCAGACTATATAAAAGTACTTTCTGACAGTATTGCGGAAGGGTTAAAAGATTTTGATTACGACCATATTTTGTTTTCATATCACGGTATTCCAGAACGTCATGTTCGCAAGAGTGACCCTACACGTTTTCATTGTAAAATAGATGGCAGTTGTTGTAGCGTAAACTCAGTAGCGCACAATACCTGCTACCGTCATCAAGTCTATGAAACAACCGAATTGGTAAAAGCCGAATTAGGACTTACGGAAGAACAAACCAGTACTTCTTTTCAATCGCGTTTAGCGGGCGACCCGTGGTTAAAACCCTATACCGATTATGAATTTGAGCGCTTACCTAAAGAAGGCAAAAAGAAATTGGCGGTAGTAACAGCTGCTTTTGTTGCTGATTGTTTAGAAACACTTGAAGAGATTGCTATGGAAGGTAAAACGCAATTTGAAGAAGGAGGAGGCGAACAATACAAGCATATTCCATGTTTGAATGACAATGATGCTTGGGTTGCAGTAATGGCAAAATGGGTGAATGAATGGCAGGCTAAGAATGTATTGCCTGTTTAGCGGGTAAGAGCGTGACCAGCTTATTTGCTAGAAATGGACTTAGGTTTGTTTCTGCTTGTTCAAAATATGAGTTTTTATGGTTTGTTTTCTCATGTATTTACCTTAAAAAAAGTAATTCTCTGCTAAGGCTATACAAGGGGTACTTTTGTGCGCTATGTAAACAAGTAATTAAGATACAACAGCACTATATGCCTCGGTATAAAAAACGATAAAATTTGTTTTATTACATGCGATTTGTAATCTGTTTATGATGAATTGTATCAATATGATAAAATACTGTACATTTTAAATAGAGGGTACTTCCACACTTTTTATTACATTTATCCTCGACTAATCAAGAATTCAACTATAATGAAAACTCTTACCACTAAAATCAGCTTTTTTTTGCTGATTATTTCCTTGTTCCCTATCTGCATTTCTGCGCAAAAGCGAAAAAAAGTAAAACCTGTTAAAACTACCTATCCTGAAGCATTGTATTCGAGCATGCAGTACCGTTCTATTGGCCCATATAGGGGCGGGCGTTCTGCTGCGGTTACAGGAGTGCCCGGAGAGCCTAATCTTTTTTATTTTGGAGCAACAGGAGGTGGTGTTTGGAAAACCCTTGATGGTGGTCGTACATGGAGTAATATTTCTGATGGATATTTTGGTGGTAGTATAGGTGCTGTTGCCGTATCAAAAAGTGATCGAAATGTTATTTACGTTGGAGGCGGTGAAAAAACCCTGCGTGGTAATGTATCTTCGGGTTACGGTATATGGAAAACAGAAAATGCTGGAAAAACTTGGACATTTGCAGGATTAAAAAATAGTAGGCATGTGCCACGTATACGTATTCATCCTACAAATGCTGATATTGTTTATGCCGCTGTTTTAGGAGATATTTATAAGCCTACCCAAGATCGTGGAATTTATAAAAGTACCGATGGCGGAAAAACGTGGAGCAAGAAGCTGTTTGTAAATAACCAAGCAGGTGCGGTTGATTTAACTTTTGACCCTAACAACCCTCGAATTTTATATGCTTCTACATGGCGTGCCCAAAGAACACCCTATAGTTTGAGTAGTGGTGGTGATGGTTCGGCACTTTGGAAAAGTATTGATAGTGGCGAAACATGGCAAGAAATTTCTAAAAATGAAGGATTTCCTAAAGATACGCTCGGTATTATTGGGGTGGCAGTATCACCTAAAAATTCGGAGCGGGTTTGGGCTATTGTTGAAAATAAAGAAAAAGGCGGACTTTACAGAAGTGATGATGGTGGTAAAAAATGGACCCGTATTAATGAAGAGCGAAAATTACGCCAGCGTGCTTGGTATTATACCCGTGTTTATGCCGATACCCAAGATGAAGATGTGGTTTATGTTTTAAATGTAAATTACCATAAGTCTTCAGATGGGGGTAAGACCTTTAAAGATTTTAATGCACCGCACGGTGATCATCATGATTTATGGATATCTCCAGAAAATGCACAGCGTATGATTATTGGAGATGATGGTGGTGCACAAATATCGTATGACGGCGGGGAGACCTGGAGTACCTACTACAACCAACCTACGGCACAATATTATCGCGTTACAACTGATAATGCTACGCCATATCGTATTTATGTAGCACAACAAGATAATTCTACATTACGTGTAAACCATAGAAGCGATGGGAACAGTATTTCTGACAATGATTGGGAGGAAACCGCAGGGGGTGAATCTGCTCATATAGCAGTTGATCCTACCAATAATGATATCGTTTATGGTGGTAGTTATGATGGTTTTTTAACCCGTGTAAATCATAAAACAGGCACAATAAGAGGAATCAATGTATGGCCAGATAATCCTATGGGACATGGAGCAGAAGGAATGAAGTACCGTTTTCAATGGAATTTCCCTATATTTTTTAGCAAACATAATCCTAAAAAACTGTATGCATTTTCAAATCATGTGCATGTTACAGAAAATGAAGGTCAAAGCTGGAAATTGTTAAGTGATGATCTCACAAGAAACGATCCTACAAAATTGGTATCTAGCGGTGGGCCAATTACTCAAGATAATACCAGTGTAGAATACTATTGCACCATTTTTGCGGCTAATGAAAGCCCATTAAAAGAAGGGTTGCTTTGGGTAGGTAGTGATGATGGTTTACTACATATTAGTAAAGATGGCGGCAAAAATTGGGAAAATATTACGCCAGCTACTATGCCTGAATGGAGTATGATAAACAGTATAGAGCCCTCTAGTTTTGATGAAGGCACCTGTTATGTTGCTGCAACACGATACAAGTTGGGCGATTTTACACCATATCTGTACAAGACTACAGACTACGGTAAAACATGGAAAAAAATAACCAATGGTATAGCCGAGGAGCATTTTACTCGTGTAGTTCGCGAAGACCCTAAAAGAAAAGGGTTGCTTTATGCAGGTACTGAAACAGGTATGTATATCTCATTTGATGATGGTGCAAATTGGGCTCCGTTTCAATTGAATCTTCCTATAGTGCCCATTACTGATTTAACTATAAAAGAGAATAATTTAATAGTAGCTACACAAGGGCGTAGCTTATGGATTTTAGATGATTTAACAGTCTTACATCAGCTTGAAGATGCAAAAAAGGAGGCGAAATTTGTGCTGTATCAACCAAAAGATGCATACAGAACTAAGGGTACAACTACTCGAAAACCGTTAAAAACAGCAGGACAAAATCATCCCAATGGGGTCATTACGCATCTTTATTTAAAGAATTTAGCAGAGAAAGATAGTGTGCGTTTAACCTATACGTCAATGGCGGGTGATACGCTTGCATCTTTTAGTAACGCTTCAAAAGACAAAAGCAAACTGCTTAAAGTGAAAAAGGGTGGTAATACCCACATTTGGGATACTCGAGGTAAAGGAGCTAAACTATTAGAGGGGATGATTCTTTGGTGGGCAAATCTAGAAGGGCCAAAAGCAGTGCCAGGCTCTTATAAAGTTCATTTAAGTGTTAATGGAGAAACTATGTCACAACCATTTAATATTATTCCTGATCCAAGAGCTGAAGCTTCAATTACAGATATGCAAAAGCAATATGATTTTATTACTGATGTAAATACAACGATAGAAAAGGCGCATAATTCTATTAAAAATATCAGAAAAATTAATGCGCAATTAGATGCTTTTGCAAAGCAGTATAAAGACAATGAAAAAACAAAAGCCTTGGTTGAAAAGGCAAAGCTCTTGCAAGAAAAATTTGGGGCAATAGAAAAGGCTTTGTATCAAACTAAAAACAAAAGTGACCAAGACCCGTTAAATTTTCCTATTCGTTTGAATAATAAATTAGGACATTTGAATAGCTTGGTAGCAATTGATGATTTTCCTCCTACTGACCAAGATATCGCAGTGAAAAATGAATTAACGGGTAAAATAGAAGCTCAATTAGATACTTTTAACACCCTGATTAGTACAGAAATTAAAGCGTTTAATGAGGCCTTTAATGAATTGCAATTGCATTATTTATTTGTTGAGAAGTGATGAGGTAATTTTTTGTCCTACTTTTTTATCCTATATAACCACCATTAAAATGAAAAATAAACTATTTCTACTGACATTATTAGTAACGAGTATAACTTTTGCTCAATCAGCAGAAGACTATTTTAAACCTTTAAAGTATCGTAATATTGGCCCCTTTAGAGGAGGGCGTTCTGTTTCAGCAACAGGGGTTACTACTGATCCGTTAACCTATTATATGGGAACTACAGGTGGGGGACTTTGGAAAACTACGGATGCTGGGCAGCGGTGGACAAATATTTCGGATGGCTTTTTTGAAATGGGTTCTGTTGGTGCAATAGCTGTAGCCGAATCTAATCCAAATATTTTGTATTGTGGAATGGGTGAGCATGCACCTCGTGGAGTGATGACTTCTTATGGTGACGGCATGTATAAATCAACTGACGCAGGAAAGACATGGAAAAAGATTGGACTTGAAAAAACGCAACATATTTCACGTATACGTATTCATCCAACAAATCCTGATATTGTTTATGTGGCGGCACAAGGCGCCTTATATGGACCAAATGCTGAGAGAGGTGTTTATAAATCTACCGATGGTGGACAGACATGGCGAAAGGTATTATTTGTTGACAATAGCACAGGTGCTGTTGAGCTTTCTATGGATGCCAACTATCCTGAAATTATGTATGCTGCCATGTGGGAACATCAGCGCAAACCTAATATTGTTATAAGTGGTGGTCCTGGAAGCGGATTGTATAAATCGGTAGATGCGGGCGAAACTTGGGAGGAAATGACAGAAGGGCTTCCTGAGGAAAAAGGAAAAATGGCAATTGCCGTAAGCCCTGCAAATTCTAATAAAGTTTTTGCCTTAATTGAGAGTGATTCCAATGCTGATAAAGGGGGGCTTTTTGTTTCTGAGAATGCGGGAAAATCTTGGCGTATGATTAGTGGTGATAACCGTTTGGTGCAACGCGCGTGGTATTATATTGAAGTTTTTGCAGACCCCAATGATGAAGATACTGTGTATGTGTTAAGTGCTCCTGCTTTGCGTTCTACTGATGGTGGAAAATCTTGGGAACGTCTAACAGGTACTCATGGCGATTATCATGATTTATGGATTAATCCAAAGAACTCAAAAAACATGGTTATAGCTAATGACGGAGGAGCAGCTATTAGTTTCAATTTTGGAAAAACATGGTCTACTCAAGATAATATGCCTACTGCTCAATTTTATCGTATTAGTACAGATAATCTATTCCCATATAATATTTATGGAGGGCAACAAGATAATTCAGCCGTTAAAATAGCAAGTCTTTCTACAGGCAGTGGCGGAATTACTGAACGAGATTGGAGTAATTCTGCAGGAGGAGAAAGTGCTTTTTTAGCCTTTGACCCCAACAACCCTAGGTATGTAATGGGCGGGCAGTATTTGGGCACTGTAGAAGTGCTTGATACGCATTCAAAAGCATCAACACAAGTGATGGCAGCTCCTATACAATATTTGGGTCGTAAGGCACGAGATATGAAATATTTGTATAATTGGAATACGCCGATTATTAGGTCTGTTCATGAAGAAAATACCTTTTATAAATGCGCACAATTGGTTTTACGTACCAAAGATATGGGGCAGACATGGGAAGAAATTTCACAAGATCTTACGCGTGATAATGATGCCAAGCAAGGCAATGGTGGTGGCCCATATACCAATGAAGCTGTAGGAGCCGAAAATTATGGCACTATTTCGTACATGATTGAATCACCACAAGAGCGTGGGGTTTTTTATACAGGTAGTGATGATGGTTTGGTGCATATTAGTAAAGATAATGGTGCATCATGGCAAAATATTACCCCCAAAGGGTTAAAAGAATGCCTCATTAATGCTATTGAAGTATCACCACATGACCCAGCAACGGCATATATTGCAACAACACGTTATAAGTTTAACGATTATACTCCAGCATTGTATAAAACAACAGATTATGGGAAAACATGGAGCAATATTAGCTCAGGAATTCCATACGGCGCATTTACCCGTGTAGTTCGGGAAGATGAAACTAGAAAAGGATTGTTGTATGCAGGGACAGAAAAAGGCATATACATTTCATATTCAGACGGAAAATCATGGCAGCCGTTTCAATTGAATCTTCCCAAAACGGCAATTACAGATTTAAAAGTACACCAAGGTAATTTGGTAGTAGCCACCTCAGGAAGGTCTTTTTGGATTTTAGATGACCTTGCAACCCTAGCTGCTTATGAACCTACTGACAAAGCACTCAAGGTTTTACCTCCAGTTGACACCTATAATGGTTCTTGGGACAGCCCCTTGAGTGGTAATGCGGATGCATTTGATGGTACCGATGCATTTGAGGGCGTAAACCCAGCAAATGGGATGGTTATTTATTATCAGCTTCCCAAGGTTGATGAGCGTGCTACTGTTAGATTGGAAATTTTTAATGCAGCAGGAAAACGTGTTCGTACAATTACCTCAGAAAAAGATATGACCTATAAAAAGCATAACGGCGGAGGGCCACCGCCAGCACCTGTGCTCACGAAAAAAGAAGGGCTGAATCGTTTTGTTTGGGATATGCGCTATCCTATTCTTCCAGGTATACCAAATACGTATATTGAAGCAGATTTTAGAGGGCATAAAGCACCTCCAGGAAGGTATACCTTAAAATTGACCTATAACTCAAAACAGGTAGAAACAACGGGAACTATTATTGAAATTCCTACCTATGAAAATACGCCTGAAAACTATGAAGAGCATGATGCTTTTATGACTGAAATGGAGGTGAAATTGACCGATATGCATACTAAAGTAAATCTTTTGTATGACCTTCAAAAACAATTAAAAGCGGTGTTAAAAACGGTAACAGATAAGGCCTTAAAAGCAGAAGGAGAAAAGCTGCTTTCAACAATGGATGCCTGGGATAAAGAGATGATTCAACGTAAATCACAAGCGTATGATGATGTAGAAAATTTTCCAAATAAATTTTCTGCGGAATACCTCTTTTTGATGAATCAAACTGGTAGTAGCGATATTCCAAAAGTAAATAAAGGTTCAAAAGAGCGTCGTTTAGAATTAGACCCTCAATGGGAAACATTAAAGGCGAGAGCAACTAACATTTTAAACACCCAATTACCCGATTTTAATAAAAAATTATGGGCAGCGGGTGTTGGAGCAATTCGCTGGTAGAAGGTGTTCATGAAATATGTACTTTTGCACTGCATTTAAGCTGATTTAATAGGTGTTTTGTAATGCATTATTCGGATTTTAAAACCTTTCGGATAGGTTGTAGTAAACAAAAAAGGAAATATTTGAGCATTGTTTTCTATATAGGAGGCTTAGTTGTTTAACTTGACACGTGTACTTTTCATGACTGATTATTTTGGGTATATAAAATCACTTCACCTCATTTTTGTAATCACTTGGTTTGCAGGCTTGTTTTATGTGCCTCGCTTATTCATCAATCATATTGAGGCATCAGAAAAACCATCACCAGAAAAGGAAATATTAACGAAGGCGTTTAAGTTGATGACCAAGCGTTTGTGGTATATTATTACCTGGCCTTCAGCAATACTATGTGTTTTGTTTGCGGTTTGGTTGCTGGTGCTAAACCCTAGTTTTCTGCAACAGCCTTGGATGCATATTAAACTAGCTTTTGTAGGCTTGCTCATTGCCTATCATTTAAAAAACCACCAGATTTTTAAACAACTACAACGGGATGAAATAAAATATACCGCTAATTTTATGCGTATTTGGAACGAAGGTGCGACTATTATTTTATTTGCAGTGGTCTTTTTGGTAATTTTAAAAAGTACCATTAATTGGGTTTTTGGTGTTGTAGGTATTATAGCACTCGGTATTTTACTAATGATGGGTATACGTTTATACAAACGTATTAGAGAAAAGAATCCGGAGGCTTAAAATGGATGTTTTTTAAGTAGCGTTTATCTTTGCCATTGATACCTGATATATTTGCTACCTTTGAGTTCTAATACGCAAGCTCTTGTTCAAAAAATTTTCACTTAGGACGCGCATTTTTGTAACCATGATTGTATTGGTTATGATATCTTCAATTTTAATCGCAGGTATTACCTTTTATCAATTTCGTGAGCAAACTAAAGACTATCATAGGTTGCGTTTGAGTAAAAAGGAAGAGCAAGTTAAACAAAGTGTAAATTACACACTGAAAAACACGACTTACCCACAAACTACAGAATATCTGGGGCGTATTTTTCAATATGAGATTTATCAAATTTCTGATGTTTTGTCAGCACCTTTCAATATTTATGATCTTGATGGACAATTGATAAAAAGTTCACGGCCTAAATTTGAGGTAGATGTTAATTCCAATTGTTTAGATGCCGAGATACTCAATAATTTGGAGTCAAGCGCAGAAAAACGGTATGTACAACGTAATTCTGCGGTAGGTGATCAATACCAAGCTTCATATACTTATATTACAGATAAACGATTTAAGCCTATTGGTATTTTAAATCTGCCTTATTATGAAGATAATACGTTTTATGACAAAGAGCTCAGAGAGTTTTTAATGCGCTTGGGTACGGTTTGCTTATTAATGCTAATGCTTGCCATTGGGTTGGCATATTTTATTTCAAAATACATCACCCGATCTTTAGCGACGGTTTCGAATATGATGTATAAAACAGACTTAAGCAAACGCAATGAGAAAATATTTATTAAAGATCCAAGCTCAGAAATAGGAAAATTGGTTGACGCTTATAATGGAATGATTGATGAATTAGAGCAAAGCGCAGCAAAATTAGCCCGTAGCGAACGTGAGCAAGCTTGGCGTGAAATGGCACGGCAAGTGGCACATGAAATTAAGAATCCGTTGACACCTATGCGATTGAGCGTTCAGAGTTTTGAACGAAAGTTTGACCCCAATGACCCTGACATACACAAAAAAGTGGCTGAATACTCTAAAACACTTATTCAGCAAATAGATACGATGAGTAATATTGCATCGGCCTTTTCTAATTTTGCTAAAATGCCAGCTCAAAAAAATGAAACGCTCAATGTGGTAGAAATTGTAAAACTAGCACTTGATATTTTTACAGAAGATTATATTCATTTTTTAGCTGAAGAGGAGATAATTATTGCCAAATTAGATCGTACGCAGCTCATACGCGTAGTAACCAATTTAGTAAAGAATGCGATTCAAGCGGTACCTGATGTAGCGTCACCTCGTATTTTGGTTTCGGTAGCTAGTGCAGGTGCCTTTGTAAAACTCTCCGTTGCAGATAATGGCATTGGTATACAAGAGGAGTTTGCTGATAAAATTTTTGAACCTAAATTCACTACAAAATCCAGTGGCATGGGTCTAGGTCTTGGGATGGTAAAGAATATTGTAGAAACCTATAAGGGTACCATCAATTTTAGTTCACAGCCAAATAAGGGAACCGTTTTTACGGTGCTATTTCCTAAAGAAAAGTCATAAATAGAATAGCAGTATGCTCACTTTAAAGTTTTACATAGTAGATGTCTTTGCACAACAAAAGTATAGCGGTAATCAGCTAGCTGTTTTTTTTGATTTAGAGGAGCAATTATCTAGTGCACAAATGTTAGCTATTACCAAAGAAATCAACTTTGCCGAAAGCACCTTCATACGGAGTATTGAAGATGATGGAAGTTATGGCGTACGAATATTTACAACCGAATACGAAGTGCCTTTTGCCGGACACCCTAGTTTAGGTACTGCTTATATTATTGCGAAGTATATTGACCAATCTGCCAAAAATACCATTGTTCTTAGGGTGAAACAGGGTGATATTCCTGTTGCTATAAGTAATGTGTCGGCACTAAATGAAAGTCGGTTTACCATGCAACAAACGCAACCCAGTTTTGGAAATACGTATAGTGCAGAAAAACTGGCCAATGCATGTGATATTCCTGTTGATAAGCTAGTCGTTTCAATGCCTATTGAGGAAGTGAACACAGGCTTGCCGTATCTCATAATTTTTTTAAAGGATTTACAGAGTATTCAAAACCTTCAATTAAATGATGCTAAGGTGAGTACGTTTTTACGGCAAGAACAATTACACAAAGACAATAACGCTAGAGCATTAACCACCTCATTGTTTTTTGTAACGCAAGAGACGGAAGAGAAGCATACAGATTTTCATGCCAGAATGTTTGCTTTAGAAGACGATAAAATTTGGGAAGATGCTGCAACAGGCAGTGCCAATGGGTGTTTTTTGGCATATTTGTTAAAACAGCAACACACAAAGCAATCGGTAGTAGTGGAGCAAGGGTATGAAATGGGAAGAAAATCTATTTTATATTTGGACGGAGAACGAAATGAAACACTATATACCTTGCATGTAGGTGGTCAGGTAGTACCTGTATCTGAAGGGTTATGGCATGTTTAAAGACGGTAAAACACTAAACAGTTACTAAAACAACAAACTATGAATTACAACAACATTTTGGTAGACGGTAAAAAACCAACAGCAACAATTACCATTAATAGACCCAATAAACTAAATGCCCTTAATAAGGATACAATTGCAGAGCTTAGCCATGCATTTAAAGCCTTAGAAAAGGAGCAAGAAATTAAAGTTATTATCCTTACGGGTAGCGGAGAAAAGGCTTTTGTTGCTGGTGCCGATATTGCCGAATTTGCCGATTTTTCGGTTAAAGAAGGCGGTAAATTAGCAGCTAAAGGACAAAAAATATTATTTGATTTAATTGAAAACCTTTCGAAACCCGTTATAGGGGCTGTTAATGGTTTTGCCCTTGGAGGGGGGTTAGAGTTGGCGATGGCATGTCATTTTCGTGTAGCGAGTCATAATGCCCGTATGGGGCTTCCTGAGGTTTCTTTGGGGGTGATTCCGGGTTATGGAGGTACACAGCGCTTGCCACAGTTAATTGGTAAAGGTAGAGCAATGGAGTTGATAATGACCGCAGGGATGATTGATGCCAGCCGTGCCTTATCATATGGCCTTGTAAACCACATTGTACCTCAAGAAGAACTGCTTGATTTTTGCCAAAAAATAGCTAATAAAATAGCCAATAACTCATCTGTAGCTATTAGTTATGCAATAAAAGCGGTAAATGCTGGTTTTAAGAATGATAGTAACGGATATGCATCTGAGATTGACGCTTTTGGTCAATGTTTTGGCACCGCAGATTTTAAAGAAGGTACAACCGCCTTTTTAGAAAAGCGACAGGCAAATTTCCCAGGGAAATAGCATATTGTCCTAAAAACCTACTTATGACCATTACAAAGAGCATGTCGCTCCTACTTTTTCTTGCCTTTTTTTTAACAGTAAAGGCACAAGAAATTCCCGTTAATTATAGCCTTGGAAAGAATTATTCTGATAGATACAAATATTCAACCGTGCTTAATATTAGTGGTGCAGACAATGGTAGAACTGTGATTGTGCGCACCTATTATGGAGGCATGCCATTGCGACCAAAAGGGCATTTTATAGAAATGTATGATGCCAATTTAAATTTGATTGAAGACTACAATAACAAATATGCTGGCCAGTATATGGTAGATGGTTTTATAAAAAACGGACAGCTGTATTTACTCGAACTAAAGTATAATGATGATGAGAAAGCATATCAATATGTAGTACATCAAAGTGCATTGGGTGATTTTGAATTTAGTGAAAAAACACTACTTTCTATAGCTTCAAAAGAAGTGTCAAATCCGCTGGCAGTAAATAAATACAACCGAAATTTTGACAATGGGTTTTCTACGGCTGTTCATTTTAACACCAATAAATCAGCCTTTGCTATTACGGTACAACATCGATTAGGGAAAGAGGAGAAGTATAGCATGTATTTGTTTGGTACAGATTTAGAACAAAAATTGACCTACGATTTCACAGCGCAAACAGTAGATAAAAATTATGCTTTTGAACATATTGAAGTAGCAAAAGATTTTAAAACCGTCTATTTTATGGGAAAGGCGTTTTTTAAGAAAAAGCGGTTTGAGGCTAAAGAAAGGCGTTTTCAATATGAATTAGTCCGTATTTCAAACGACGGTTATCAAACGCAACAATTTAACGACGCAGGAAAATTTCCCGAATCGTTAAAGCCAATTTTAACAGCAGACAAGCTTTTAGTAGTAGGGTTTTACGCAGACAGAAAAGATAATCGATATAATGGATTGGTACATTTTAAATTGAATGCAGCTTCGTTGGCCATTGAAAGTAAAAAATACAACCCATTTTCAGCACAATTTATGATTGATAAATTTGGTCGAGATGTTGATGCTGAAATAAAAAACCTCATTTTTAAAGCTATTTATATTACCCCAAAAAATAACATCATTTTTAGTGCTGAAGAGTACTTTGTTACTCAAGGAGAAAATTATAAAGGTAATGGCTCAGAAAGCATCAATAAGTATCATTATAATGATATTGTTTGCGCAAAACTCAATGCTTCTGGTACTATGGAATGGGCGAGAAATATCAATAAAACAGAAGTAACAAAAGGCGATGCCGCTTATGCTTCTTATACCGCTTTTGGTCATGGCGAAGGGATGTATTTCTTTATTAATTCAGGAGAAAACCCACAGAAGTTAGGAAAACAGCGCATTGCTTTTAAGCAAGGATATAGCAGAAATCCAAACATGTTTGTGCTAAAAATAGATGCTACAGGAAACCTGTCATACAAGAAACTAATTGATGACAAAGAGGTGCGTTTGCCAATAATGGTTTCAAAGCCCTTGGTTAACAGTGCTGCAAACCAGCTTTTATTTTATGCCAAACGTGGCTCAAAAAAACAGTTGATAAAAGTTGCAGTAGGTGCTATTGGTAATGTTCCTTCAAAATAGGTTTTTTAATGTGCTTCTAGAAATGATTTTATAGTTAAAAATTCGTTGTAATTTTGAATTAATTCATTAAGGCTTCACTATCAGGCACTAGTTAGTAATAATTAATCCGTGGTTTCGTTCTCATAATATATAGGCTAGTTGCGGCTTTACATCTGGTATGTTTTTTAGTTTAAGCGCTCTAATATTTCTTTTAAAAACATTTTTATGAAAATAAAAACTACTATTCATTTGTTGTTTTTGCTATTTGTCCTTATTGGATGTAAACCAAAACAAGAAAACTTGAATGTTGCTAAAGAAATTGAAAACCTCAATAAGTTTGAAGATTATGTGTCAGAAGTGACTCACGGAATAATTTCTGCTCAAAGTGATGTTCGGGTAGTACTTAAAACACCAGTTAAATCTTGGAAAAAAGGAGAGGAGCTTGATGCTCATTTACTTCGTGTTTTTCCAAGTACAAAAGGAAAGGTTGTAGCACTAGACAATAAAACAATTGCCTTCATACCCGAAAAGAGCTTTAAACAAAATACCGAGTATACATTTCAATTTGCACTTTCTGATATTGTAAACGATATTTCTAATGACTTGAAAACCATGGTTTTCAGAGTGAAAACGCTACGGCAGCAATTTAATGTGTTTACAGAAGGCTTGCAATCGTATTCTAAATCAAAACAATATATAAACGGTCAATTATTTGCGGCAGATGTACTTTCATTAGAAAATGCCAAGCAATTGTTAGTAGTCACCCAAAAGGGCAAGCCAATACAGGTAAAGTTTGACGAAACTTTAAAAAACAGTAAAGAGTTTCATTTTAAAATTGATAGTATTCAACGCTATAATGAAGATACCGTTGTAGAAATCATATGGAATGGTGATAAAGTTGGTATTGAAAGCTCAGGAAGTAGTAGTGTTACCATTGCGGGTAAAAGTAGTTTTACGGTATTAAGTGCTGTATTAGATAAGGAAAAAGATCAAGTAGTATTGATTAATTTTTCTGACCCCTTAAAAAAAGGGCAGAATTTTAAAGGACTTGTTGTTTTACAGGGTGATTCTAATGTTAAATATAAAATAGAGGGAAATACACTAAAGGTCTACCCTTCTAAAGACCTAAAAGGGAATGTTAATCTTGAAGTATTGCAAGGGGTTGAAAGTGAAGAGGGGTATAAGTTGAAAACTAATTATCAACAGCATATTGCTTTTGAGCAATTAAAGCCACAAGTAAGACTGCTTTCTAACGGAACAATTTTACCAGCCTCTAGTAATTTAAAAATTAATTTTGAGACTGTAAGTTTAAACGCTGTTGATGTTACTGTATTTAAAATTTATGAGAATAACATACTTCAATTTTTACAAAGTAATTCCATCAATGGAGCTTCAAATTTGAGAAGTGTAGCTAGACCAATTGCTAGAAAAAAATTAGTGTTGCAAAATGGCACCACAAATGTTCATGGAAAATGGATGGCACATGCACTTGATTTGAGTAGTTTAATCACACCAGAATTAGGGGCTGTTTATAGGGTAGAATTTAATTATAGATCAGCTTACAGTACATATGTATGTGAATCGACAAATTTTGATACTGTTGCTGAAGATCAAACAGAAGATAATTTTGATGAGGAGCAAGAAGATAGCTCTTGGGATGGTATTGAGAATTATTATGATCAAGAAGGGTACTATGGTTACAATTGGAATGAACGTGACAACCCTTGCGACAAATCGTACTACTACGACAAAAAAATCGGTTTAAATGTTTTAGCAACAACTATTGGAGTTACAATCAAAAGCGGTATTAACAAAAGCTATTTTGTTGCGGTTAATGATATTTTAACTACCAAACCTATTGAAGGAGCTACAGTCACATTTTATAATTTTCAACAACAATTACTAGGTCAGGTATCCACAGATGCCAATGGGATGGCGATTTATGATGCTGATAAATTAGCATTTTTTGCTGTTATAGAGAATAATGGGCAAAAGAATTATGTGAAACTTAATGATGGTAATGCACTTTCAGTAAGTAAATTTAATGTTTCAGGTACAAAATTAGACAAAGGAATTAAAGGTTTCATTTTTGGCGAAAGAGGAGTTTGGAGGCCGGGTGATGATATTTTCTTATCTTTTATGTTGAATGACAATGCCAATAAACTTCCTGAAGGGCATCCTGTAAAGTTAGAACTATTAGATCCTTACAATAATATAGTGCATCGCGAAATTTCTAAAAACGGACTGGATAATTTTTTCCGTTTTAACATAAAAACGGATGCAAATGCACCAACAGGTAATTGGTTGGCTAAGATATCGGTTGGTGGAGCATCTTTTACGAAAACACTAAAAATTGAGGCCATAAAACCTAATCGATTAAAAATTAAAACAACTTTTGATACTGATGTTTTGTCTAATGTAGTACCTGTAAGGGGTAATATGGAAGTAAAATGGCTACATGGGGCAATTGCTAGAAACCTTCATGCAGATATTACAGCTAAATTTAGTGCCGCCAAAACACAATTCAAAACTTTTCCTAGTTATGTTTTTGATGATCCTACCCGTAGCTTTTCGGTTGAAGATCAAATTATTTTTGATGATAAAATTGATAATGAAGGTAAAGCTAGCTTTAATTTAAAACCACAACTAAATAGTTTGGCTCCTGGCATGTTAAATACTGCTTTTATCACTAAGGTGTATGAGAATGGAGGTGATTTTAGTACTGATGTATTTACGAAGCCTTTTTCTCCGTATGCTACTTATATTGGTTTAAAAGCCCCTAAGGGAGATAAAAATAGGGGTATGTTATTGACTGATGTTAAACACCGATTTGAAGTTGTTTCAGTTGATAAAAAAGGAAAACCAAAGGCTACAAAAAATTTAAAAGTAGCTGTTTATAAAATAAATTGGAGATGGTGGTGGGATACATCACCTGATAATTTATCTTCATTTAGTAATAGTGAGTATAAAGAAGCAGTGTTTGAAAAAACCATTAATACTGATGTAAATGGGGAAGCTAGTTTCGATTTTGAATTGAAATATCCCGACTGGGGTAGGTATTTGGTTCGGGTAGAAGACCCTAACGGATCTCATGCCACAGGAAAAACTATTTTTATAGATTGGCCTGGCTGGGCAGGAAAAGCTAGAAAAGGAGACCCGTCTGCTGCTACGATGTTGGTTTTTTCTACAGATAAAGAAACTTATAGTGTAGGCGAAACTGCCACAGTAAGTTTTCCAAGTTCATTTGGAAGTAGAGCACTGGTAACTGTTGAAAATGGAAGCGAAGTCTTAGAATCTTTTTGGGTAGAAACGGTTGAAGGAGAAACGAAATTTCAACTTCCTGTTTCTGAATTGTATACGCCCAATGTATTTATCAATATTGCTTTATTACAGCCGCACGCTAATACCAAAAATGATTTGCCTATTCGCATGTATGGGGTTACGTGTATATCAGTAGAAAATAAGGCGAGCAAGTTGACACCTGTTATTAATATGCCTGAAGTTTTACAGCCTGAAGAGGCAATTACAGTGAAAGTAAGTGAAAAAGAAGGTAAGGCAATGACGTACAGTATAGCTATTGTAGATGAGGGTCTCTTAGATTTAACACGGTTTAAAACGCCAAATCCCTGGAATACCTTTTACGCAAAAGAAGCCTTAGGTGTAAAAACTTGGGATGTATATGATGATGTTATTGGTGCTTTTGGAGGGAAAATAAATCAAATATTTGCCATTGGAGGTGATGGAGAACTGGCAGGAGCAAAGAATAAAAAGGCGAATCGTTTTGAGCCAATGGTGGTATATTTAGGACCGTTTAGTTTAAAAAAAGGAGCGGAAAGATCACATGAAATTAAGATTCCAAAATATATAGGTTCGGTACGTACAATGGTGGTTGCTTCAGATAATGAAAATGAGGCTTATGGCAAAGCTGAAAAAACAACAGCTGTTCGTAAACCGTTAATGATTTTAGCTTCCTTACCAAGGAAAATAACATCTGGAGAAATTGTAACGTTGCCAGTTACTGTTTTTGCAATGGATAAAAAGGTTAAGAACGTGACCTTGAAAATTAAGCGTGATAAAGCATTTACTATTCAAGGTGGAGATACTCAAAAATTGACGTTTACCAAACCAGATGAAAAAATGGCCTATTTTCAGCTTAAGGTTTCTGATTTTTTAGGCAGTGGAAAAGTAATAGTAGAAGCTTCAGGTTCAGGTGAAAAGGCTTCTTTTGAAATCCCTATTGCTGTGGTAAACCCAAATCCTGTAAGCGTTGAAACAACGCGTGTTGTTTTTGAACCTAATGCTAGTCAATCGATTGATATAAAATCATTTGGAATTGAGGGGAGTAATAGTGTACTGCTAGAATTTTCTACCCTTCCATCCATGAATTTTAATGGACGAATGAAGTATTTAATACAATATCCGCACGGTTGTCTTGAGCAAATTACTTCGAGAGCATTTCCACAACTTTTTTTAACTGATGTTTTTGAAATGGATATGGATCGAAGAAAGCGTATTCAAAAAAATATAAATAGTGCTATCAAGCGTTTGGGGAGTTTACAAAATTCTGAGGGTGGTTTTTCGTATTGGCCAGGTCAAAATCTTGTAAACGATTGGGGTACTACTTATGTTGGCCACTTTTTGTTTGAAGCTGAAAAAAAAGGATATGTATTGCCAATTACATTTAAAGCAAACTGGGTTAAGTATCAACAGACTGTTGCTAAGCAATGGCGTTCAGGTGATAATTCAGATTTAGCACAAGCTTATCGTTTGTATACGTTAGCACTTTCGGGTAATGCAGATGTTGCGAGTATGAATCGGTTGCGAGAAACTTCAGGACTAACAAGTGAATGCAAATTTCGATTAGCAGCGGCATATGCCGCAATAGGGCAAGCTCAAGTAGCGCAAAAGATTTTAGATGGTGCAAACGTGAATGATCAAAACAGTACATATTATCAACATACCTATGGTTCTTCTGATAGAAATAGAGCAATGGCTTTAGAAACTTACGTGCTAATGAAAAGCAAAGATAAAGCGCAAGCTTTGGCTAAGGTTATTGCTGAAAACTTATCAAAGAATACATATATGAGTACTCAAAGTACAGCGTATAGTTTATTAGCAATGGCAAGATTTGCTCAACTAATAGGTGGCAAAAGTATTAAAGCTGAGGTTGCATTAAATGGTAAATTGATACAGATAAATTCGCAAAAAACGCTGGTAAGTAAATCTTTAGCTGTAAAAAATAGTGTAAATAGTATCGTGGTAAAAAATAAAGAAAATCATGTGGTTTATCTTAATGTTTTAAATTCAGGTGTACTAGCTGTTGGTCAGGAAAAATCTGTTCAGAAGAATTTGTACCTGCAAACAGCTTTTAAGGGAAGAGATGGTATGAGCTTGGCTATTGATAAGCTTACTCAGGGTACCGATTTTGTGGCAGAGGTTACTTTAACCAATGCTACGCCTAATGAATTAAGAGATGTAGCTTTGAGCGAAATATTTCCAAGTGGATGGGAAATCGTGAACACTCGTTTTACGGATTTTGGTGATTTTATGCAAAATGAGGTTACGCATACAGATATTCGTGATGATCGCGTTAATTTCTATTTTGACATGAAGCCCAAGGAAACAAAAACTTTCAGCGTGTTATTAAATGCCTCATATCTGGGGAAATATTATTTACCAGGAGTTCAAGCTGAGGCGATGTACAATTATGATTATTTCGTAAGAACCGCAGGGCAATGGGTTGAGGTTGTACAATAGAAAACAAAATTCAAATGATGAAGCAACTTGTCTGCGTTAAGCGTATTACGCCATTAACATTTTTGGTCTGTTCGGTTTGCCTAAACACGTAGTAGTAGTGCTTTGCGAATAAGACTATGTTTTTAGAATATAAATGACTTAAAAGTTATTGTTTCAAGATAGAATGTTACTCGTTACGTATCCGTCCGAGCAACTACGTGCTGGCATTTTCTTTAAAAGAGTTGGGTAGCAGTTGATCCAGTTTTTGAATATTCCAATCAGCGATATTTTTCAGGACATATTTTAGCCATTCTCTGGGGTTAACATGGTTTGCCTTGCAGGAGCTAAAGAAAGAATATAGTATTGCTGAATT
>CANMFQ010000005.1 GCA_947497145.1 uncultured Flavobacteriaceae bacterium | reverse complement strand
TATAAAGCATAACCTTGTTATTTTTATAACTTACATAAGATACTTGATCTGTGGTACTGGTAATAACAAAATTATGTATTTTCAATTGTTTATAACTTATGATTATATATATGTTGTGTATTGACTACAAAAAATGTCATTTAATAATTATAGTAGTTCGGTATTCGGAACATAATTTAAGTTAATCACCCTCCACATCGTCCTTTAATTCAGTTCTTTGTCTAGAATTTGATGTTAGTCTTGCAAAGTGTTAATTTTAATATTAACTTTATATGTAATGCTTCTTTCTGATTTTTTAGTAGGGCCATAACAAACATTATTTTAACAACAACCAATATTCTTTTATTTTACTGTAGTACGTTAAATGAAGAGAATAAACCAAAAAACACTATGAAAAAAATACTACTTCAATTATTATTTATCTTTGTTTACACAAATCTTATAGCTCAATCACCCGAGGTACAAAGTCTTATTTTGGTAAACGCATCTACCAATGAAGATATCTTAGAACTCACTAGTGGATTTAATATAAACTTAAAAGATTATGAGGGAATAGCATTCAATATTAGAGCAAATGGTTCTATTGTAACGAAGAGCATAGGTTTTCAGCTTTCGGGTTCCTTGTCTCATTCTAGTACTGAAAACGTGGCACCTTTTGCATTATATGGAGACTTCCCTGCGGGCAATTACAGAGGACAAGAATTTCCTGTCGGCTCATATAATATAACGGCCACGCCTTATTCGGAGAATGGAGTGATTGGCCAAGATTATACTATTAATTTTAATGTTGTGAATGAGCCCGTACAGCGCTCGTTTATTACCACTTGGAAAACAGATAATATCGGAACATCAAATGATAACCAAATAACAATACCAACCTATTTAGGTGAAACCTACAACTACAAAGTAAATTGGGGAGACGGCAGTTCCAATTCGGGAATAACGGGAAACATAACTCACACCTATGCCACTTCCGGAACTTATAGGGTTTCTATTTCAGGAGACTTTCCAAGAATATATTTTAATAATACTGAAGTTAATGAGATAGTTGGTGATGAAAATAAGTTGTTAAGTATAGACCAGTGGGGCGAAATTTCTTGGACCTCTATGGATTCAGCATTTGCAGGTTGCAAAGAATTAATGGTAAAAGCAACTGATGAGCCTATTCTATCAAACTTACAAAGTTTACGTAGAATGTTTTTTAATGTAGATTCTAGTCCGTTAACTATTCCTGGTATTGAAAATTGGGATATTTCTACGGTATCTGATTTATCAGGAATGTTTAATAACACTACCTTTAATCAAGATTTATCTGGATGGGATGTAAGCAATACTGCTGACATGACAAATATTTTTGCTGGTGTTACCCTTTCATCTCAAATTTATGATTCTATTTTATTAGGTTGGTCAAACCAAAACCTGCAGCATGGAGTAACGTTTAATGGAGGTGAAAGTCAATTCTGCCAAGGTGAAGCAGCACGACAACTTTTTGTCAGTTTTTATAATTGGTCAATTACTGATGGTGGAAAAAGCGAATCATGCAAAGAATGTCCAACAGAAAAGTTGGTATTAAACACTCAAGCGCAAATTGATGATTTCGCAACAATTCATGACGCAGTCAATTGTAGATTTGCAAGCGGCATATTAATTGAAGGCAGTGAAATTACAAACTTAGATGGTTTAAATTCATTGACTAGATTGGGTGGAGAAATAGAAATAAAAAATACGAAAATAACCAATTTGGATGGGTTGTCAGCATTAACTGATGCGTCTAAAATTGTTCTTTCAAATAACTCTAATTTGTCAGATGTAAACGGTCTTAGTTTACTTGGTTCAGGTTTTAATGGTAGTATTGGTAATATAATTATTGAAAACAATGCATCATTAACCAATTTAAATGGTTTCTCTTCTCTAACATCAATTCAAGACGACTTGATTATCAAAAACAATGCTTCGTTAACCAATTTAGACGGCTTATCATCCATTCAATATATTGATAATTTCTTAAATATAACATCTAATCCTGCGCTTGAAAATATAGACGGTCTTTCTAATGTGTCTTATGTTGGTCTAGGTTTTGACATTAAATCAAATACAGTTCTCTCTAATTTAAATGGGCTCTCTTTAGTCGCTGAAACTTTTGGTAACGTCAAAATAATCGACAACACTAATTTAACAGATATCACTGGCATCTCCAACATAGATAAAATATGGGGAGATTTAGTAATTGTTGATAATGGAAAATTATCAAATTGTGCCATAGAAGCAGTATGTAAAGCTGAATCTATTGTTAATGGTTCGGTAAGTATTTCTGGAAACACAGGAAACTGCCTTGATTATGGAACAGCATTGACTTTCTGTGGCTCATCTATGGATTTTGAAGCAGATTTATTGACAGCAACCTATCTTGAAGGTTCAAGCAACCCAAGCCCTAAAGGTCAGATATTAAGGGTAGAAGAAGGCAATAGAGAAACCTATTTGAAGTTTGATTTGAGCGAACTAAATGGTGCCATTACCAAGGTTAGATTAGAAATGGTAGTCTCTGAAGACCCTGGCCAAGGCACCGTAGATGTTTTTCTAGGAAACCATTCTAATTGGACAGAAACAGGGCTTACGGGAAGCAACAAACCAATAGCAACTGGCGATGCACTTGCTTCTGTAAACGGTACTTTTGCTTTAGGGCAAACTGTAGTTTGGGTTTTGTCATCAGAAATGCTTCCTGTGGATGGACATTTAACCCTAATTGTAAAACACCGAAATGGTAATGATGTTGCTTTTGCTTCAGATGAAACCGCAAAGGCTCCAAAATTAATGATTACCACCAATGGAATAACAGAACCCTCATTGCCATTCATAACCGTATGGAAAACTGATAATCCAGGGTTTTCAAATGACAATCAAATTAAGGTTTCTACCTTTGCTGGCGAAACGTACAATTATAACGTTGACTGGGGTGATGGTAATAGTGATACCAATGTTATTGGAGACATAACCCATACCTATTCTGTAGAGGGTACCTATACCGTTTCCATCGGAGGTGTCTTTCCGAGGATGATTATGGATGGATATGCTGATGCTGAAAAGCTTCTTCAAATACAACAATGGGGCGACATTAAATGGAGTTCCATGGAATATGCTTTTGCAGGCTGTAAAAACCTAAAAGTTGTGGCATATGACGCACCAAACCTATCAAGGGTATCTTCTATGGCTGGTATGTTTAGAGATTGCGATAGTATTACAGGTTCTATTTTTAATGATTGGGATGTTTCAAATGTAACTAACATGAGTGAGTTGTTCGCCTTTTCTAATTTTAACTCCAGTGAAATTTATACATGGGACGTTTCTAACGTTACTAATATGCGAGAGATGTTTCGTGGCACCGATTTTAATCAAGATATAGGTGACTGGGATGTTAGTAAGGTAAAGTTTATGGATCAAATGTTTGGTGGCAATACCTCTTTCAACCAGGATATTAGCAGCTGGGACGTAGGAAATGTAGAAAGTATGGCAGGCATGTTTACCTTTGCAAGATCATTTAATCAAAACATTAGTCAATGGGATGTAAGTAAGGTGACCTCTATGGGAGCTATGTTCCAAGCTGCTGATTCCTTTAACCAAGATATTAGCGGTTGGGATGTAGACAATGTAACTCACATGGACTTTATGCTAAATGGAGCCATAAATTTTAATCAAGATATAGGAAATTGGAAAGTTAATAATGTTGTTGATATGGAACATATGCTGAGTAGAACCAATTTGTCTATTGCCAATTACGATAGCTTGTTGCAGGGGTGGAGCGGTCAAAATTTACAAAATGGAGTTACATTTAATGCAGGAAATAGCCAATACTGTATTGGTAAAGATGCTAGATTAAAACTTATTGGTGATTTTGGGTGGATTATTAGTGATGGAGGGTTAGCTCCAGATTGTAACATACCACCAGAAAATGATGCCAATCTTATTGCCGCAACTTATATTGAAGGAATGGATAATCCGCAACCCTTAGGACCAATTCTCCGAGTGGAAAAAGGCAAACGAGAAACCTACCTCAAGTTTGATACAAAAGATTTTACGGGTGTCATTACACATGCTCGATTAGAAATGTATGTAACAAGTGATCCAGGTTATGGTACAATTGAAGTCTTTTTAGGTAATACTTCTAATTGGACAGAGACAGGACTTGATGGAAGTAATAAACCGGTTGCTGTTAACAATGCACTAGCATCAATAAGCGGTATCCATGCCTTGGGACAAACAAAAATTTGGAATTTAGATGTTACCAACTTGTCTACCGGCGGAGAATTGACTTTGATTGTTAAGCAAAGTAATGGTAACGATGTGGCTTTTGCCTCAGATGAATCCTTAAAATTTCCTCGCCTATCAATTACAACAAATGCGGGCTCAACATCAAAGTTGACCAGCACTTTAAAATTATCACCAAATCCTGCGGCAGATATTGTTCAGGTAAGCTTTAAATCAGACACTGGTAAAAAAATAGTAAATAACCTTATGATCTATGATGTCTATGGAAGAGTTGTGCTTTCGGTGCCCTCAAATAATGCCGATACTGACGGTACTTTTCATATTAATGTCAGCATGCTCTCTAACGGAATCTATTTTTTAAAAACATTAGATGAGAATGGTTTGCAGTATCAAAAACAGTTGGCCATAAAACACTAAAACCAATTTACAAACTAATAAAACGGGGTCAATTTTAACCCCGTTTTTAATGCAGCGTAGAAACACACACTAGACTCTCATTAATCCGCATTATTCATTGCTTGTATAAATTTAGGAATGTTCATTTTCAAATTATCAAGCACAGATAGTGAGTATGGATTATGAAAATTTTCTGTTTATTTTTAGAGAATTAATATGGCATTTTTTAATTTTTCGACCAAAATTGCATTATTTTAGAAATTAGACGCACCTCTCCCTAACTCGCTAATGTTTTTAATATTGCAAGCGTTATTAGGTTATAATCTCTCGAAATAAATCTTTATAAACAAAGGATTTGGATAGCGGATAGTAGATTCTTCTTTAGGTAATCTTTATAGTGACCCTCGTTAGTACGAGCACCCTACTCGTGATAATAAAAGTAAGAAAAAAACAAGTAAAATAGCGTTATTATATAGTTATGAAATGGATAAACTTTAATTTGTTCAACGGCACAAACGTGACGCTTGCCCTAGCGCGGGATAACAGCAGGAGTGGAAATCCCCTTTCGAAGGGGCGACAACAAGAGTAAAAATTTCCCCTTTGAAGGGGCTAGGGGGATGTGCTACGCCTCATTTTTATTTTCTTGCTCATTTATCTTTTTCCCTTTAACAATCAATATTCGTTATTACCCAGGTACTAGCGTGACGCTCGTACTAGCTTTTCGCACTAATGTTTTTACTTGCGCCAGCTGGGAAAGTTTCTTTTTCAAAGATATGGAGTGTTTTAGAACTATCTAGAATGTACAGTTTATCCTCTTTAATTTGTGGAGCTTCTTCAAAATAAATACCTGGCTCACTTTTAGTAGTCCAAAGTATTTCTTTTGTGTTTCTATCAATTACACCTGCGACCATTGGAAACTTACCTAATGTATTTGCACCCGAAAAAGTGATATATTCATCATATAACCTGCTATTAGCAAAGTACCATTCTTTTTCTGCTAATTTATTATAATCCTTTATGAGTTGAGATTTCTTTTGATTTAAATCTAACACGAATAAATAATTTAGAACCAATAAATAAGCCTTACTCTCCTCTTCTGCAAGAAGCCATTTAATACTTTTCCGTTTTTTTGATTCAATGATTAGATTTGATGATATTTCTTGAATAAAATCATCTATCCTCCAAAGCTCTTTCCCTGTTTCTAAGTCATAAGAAACAAGTATAAACCGTCCTATAGATACCAAAAGCTCATTATTCCATTTACCTATAATTTGAAAAACTTCTCCGTCAAACTTTTCTCCTTCTAAATTAGACCACTGTTGATTGGTAATGTCTATTGTGTAAAATTTAATAGTATCGGAGCCAAGGAAAACATTGATTTTATTAGCTAATGCAACTTCAGCACATACGTGCAAGTTTTTGTTGCTATAGTAAATCCCAGATCTAAATTCTTTCTCAAAAACTACTTTTAGTTCTTTATTTAAAAATTGTATGTATTTCTTTCGCTCTTTTTTGTAAGTGGAAATCAAATAAGGTCCTATTTGACAACGTGCATGAAAATCTTTCCTAAAGATTTCTTTACCTTCAAGCCAAAACGAACTTTTATATTTATTTACATTTGAAAAAATTAAATAATCATTCCAATAAAAGGGATTACCAAAAACTTCTTTATCAATTTGACTTGAGTATTTTTTATTGAAAACTTTAAACTTATCCTCCTTATTAACCTGAAAAAAAAGGTCTTCAACTTCTAAATTATATCCCTGTATTTTATTTATTTTTTCTAGTGGTTTGTACATTATTTTACTTTTATAAAGCCATAAAGCCTAGTATTATTAAGATTGGGAACTACTACAGTTAAAAAATCATCAATATTGTCTACTTGAAATTTCTCAATAAACCTTGTCTGTCCCATGTAATCCATTAGTTCCTGAGCTTTACTTTCTTTTTGAAATAGCTTTCGGTATTGTTTTTTTATTCTTGACGCTATCACTAGCGGGGCTATTCACTATTTTTAAGGTAGGTAAAATTCTTTCAATATTTTGCTAATTCTTCTTTGGTTGGTGATAGGTTATGAAAATTGAAAATGGCATAACAATCCATAGCGTATTTTATTAAAATAGTATCTCCAATTTTTAAGTTTCCTAGATCGCTTTTCTTTTTCAAATCTTTAGATGCTTTAAATTTTTTTGGAGTAGTTTTAAATAAAATAAAAGTTGTGAATTGTTGATATTCAATATCAAAAATAATTGCTTTGGTAATAATTGTATCGTTATTTTTTAATAATTCTAGTTGTTTTTTTTCATAGAAATGTGACATTAAAAAAAATGAAATCATCGATACTGAAACAACAAAAATATATCTTGTATCTTTTTTCATTTTTAGTACTAAACCAACAACAAAGCTTAAAAGAGCGATTACTAAAATTGGAATTATAGAAGATCTTTTAAGTTTATAGTAATCACAATCTGTATACTGGGTGTAGCCACTAGCGAAAGCAATTAGAAAAAAAACTAACGCAGAGTGTAATAATAGAATTATATGTTTTATATATTTATTCATTTGCTTCTATCGGATTCATGTAAACTGTTTATTCCTAATTTTTTTCACTGCTCCCTCAAATACTTTAGAAGCTTTACCGAAAACTATCATAATACCTTCATCGCCATTTAGCTTGGCAAAATAGTGCAAGTACCGTCAACTCGCTCTGTCGCCCCTTAAAAGGGGGAATTTTTTTCCTTTGAAGGGGAGTTCCCACGGTTGTTATTCCCCCTTTGGGGGCTAGGGGGAATTTGCTCTCTGTTATTTTATACCGTTCTTAAAAAAACAATCTTCGAAATAATGCTTGTATAAAAGGCTTTTTTGGGCAGCCAGCAATGTATTTTATATCTTCCCAAAGGCGCGTTTTTTCATCTAAAAATTTAAAGATGAGTTGCGGTCTTCGATTTTTAAAAAGGGTTTCAAAGATGTGGTATCCGCTGGCATTATCTTTATAAAGCACATCTAAAAATAATAAATCGTAGTACCAGAACCTATTTTTAAAACGCAAACTTTTTAGCGGCTTTTCACTTTTTATATGCGCTATTAAAATAGGAATTTTTTGTGCTGTACTGGCAAAAGTATAGCCCGTACTGGGTTTTGCCCAGCCCCCTGCTGTACCAATATAACGAAGGTTTTTGGTGTGGTGTTCTTTAAACTCATAGCAGGTCATGGGTATGCTGCCTATTTCTTTTTCTTTTATGGTATATGCACTACATTTTAAATCATTGGTGAGGTAGTCTTTTAGGGCAGTTTCATAGGCGTCTTTTGGTAGTAAATCTGTTGAAAATAAGGTATATTCTATCAGGGCTTCTTTTGCAGAAAAAGGAAGTACATACATAAAACGGGTATTTCCCTGCTGGGGAATAGAAAAATCCATATAGGTAGCTTGATCAGCATCAAAAACAGCTTTTTCTGTTTGTACCACCCAGCCTAAAAAATGCTGCTGTAAAACAGGGTATTTTTTTTGGTGGGTAGCCATTTTATAGCTAAAAATGCTATTGCAAACTTTGTTAGCAACAAATGTTTGTGTTGCGGTAGTTACGGTTACTACTTTTCCGTTATCAACCACATTGGTTACCGCTGTTTTTTTAAAAGTAACATTAGGGTATTTGGCTATTTTTTGTAATAATGCGGTATAAAAATCAATACCCCGTATCATTTTATAGCAATAGGGGTTGATGTTATAGCGTTTTGAAAATTGTTTTCCTTTGAAAAAAATATGATGCCATTTTTTAGAAACAAGAAATTCAAATTGCCCCGCTCCACGTTCCCAAAAACACCAAGTACGATCGTTGGTTTTTTTGTCATCTTTGTCTAGCAGCAAAATACTTTTTTTCTTAAAAAAAGCATCTTCACCCATAGCATTGGCTAGCATTAAACCGGCTGCACCAGCACCTATTATGATATAGTCGTAATGTAAAGAATCATTCAATGCTGTAATTGGTATTTGTACTTTCAAAAATAGCCATTAAACCCGCTGTATGCAATAGAACTTTGTGATGAGACTTAAAAGCACCGTAAAATAAAGTGTTTTCTTAATGTTAGCACCCCTATAGCTATAGTGATTGCTAGGGTTACCTTAAAAAATGCGCTAGTACGTTTTGGTTTGAAGTGATTGTAAGGCGTAATAGGTTTTCTATTTAAAGCAGGTTAAAATCAATTTAGGCGATACCGTAGCCCCAAGAAACTACGTATTCCTTGGTTTGGGGCGTATACGTAACTAGGGTCAAAAGTTAAGGCATGGGGGTTGTCAGCGGTGGCTATTACATTACCATTGGAATCAAAGACTACGTTTTTGTCAAAAGGGTCATTTGCACGGGCAATAATAAACGGATTGCCTTTGTTGGGTGTCCAGTTTAAAAGGTTTTTTACGCCTCCGTAAATTTCAAAATTAGCAAAGCCCTTGTAGGTAAACTGTATATTTTGAATACTCCATACGGGTGAATAGTCACTACGAGGGTCTTTTGGGCCAAGGGTAGGTAAACGCATAGGGCCATATAAATTGCCAGTATAATCAATACTTAGGTTTAATTTTTTGAAACTATAACCTGCATTCCAAGTAGCGGTATAGCTTTCGGTTAAAATTTGACGACTTGAGCTATTGTTTTCTGTTTGACGCACATCTTGAAAAGTAGCCCCAATCAAGTATTTAAAACCAGATGGAAATACCACATCAAGATTAACGCTCAACCCCTGAGAAACTGATTTTCCTTTTAAATTATCATAAATAATTTGGTTGGGGTTAGTATCGTAATCGGGTAGAATGGCATTGCTAAAATGGGTGTAAAACAGCGAGGCATCAATATTGGCAAAGGTGCCATTGTCTGCGTATATTTTTTTTAGATAATTGAGGTTTACATTAAATGATTTTTCAGGTTGTAATGTTTCAGCTACAATAACATCACGCGCACCGGTAAGGGCGGCATGCTCTTCGGTAAATAAATTAACCACCCTAAAACCGGTACCTGCATTGAGGCGTATAATGTCATTATCGGTCATTTTAAAACGATATGCCATTCTTGGTGTAACAATGTTGCCGTGTCTTTTGTCATAGTCATAACGCATGCCCAATAACAGAGCGTGTTTTTTAGAAAAGCCAATTTCATCTTGCACAAACAAACTCGGAATAACTACTTCATCAGCAGCTACTGTAGCCGTTGTGTTATCATCATAATAATTGTAGCGTAGGGCACTGCCTAACAGTAAATCATGTTTGTTTATTTTTTTATCCCAGGTTAATTGAGTGAAGCCTATACGCTGATCGGCCTTATAAGCAACATCACCATATACCGAGTTTTGTGCGTGGTCGTTGTAAGAAAACGATAAAAGCAGTTTTTCGTTTACAGGCAGTTGGTATTTACCCAAAACCTCCCACCGACTGGTATAGATGCTTTCGCCGTAAATTTCATCACCGCCGCGAAAAGCTGGTGTCCATTGTAATTCGCCGCCCCATCTGTCTTCATAAAAATAACGCCCAGCCAAGGTGAAGATGCGATTGTCTTTGCGTTGAAAATTCCATTTTTGAAAAATAGAAATACGGTCTTGCAGTGTTAAATCAGTAAAATTATCCCCGTTATTATCAATTAACGCATCATAATTGAAATAGTTAAGCCCTAAAAGCAAATTAGTTTTCTTTCCTATAGTTATTTTGCCACCTACATCAATATTATATTCGCCCCAATCAGTGATAAAGGTATCGGCGGCAAAAACTGGTGCTGCTAAAGTGTTTTTGGTGATGATATTAATGAGTCCGCCTACTGCTTCACTACCATAAAGACTCGATGCGGGCCCTTTAATAATTTCTACTTGTTCTATAAGCGAGTTTGGAATACCCGATAGGCCGTAAACCGTCCCCAGGCCACTTACAATGGGCATGCCGTCTATTAAAACCAGTGTGTAGGGTCCTTCTAAGCCATTGATATGAATATCGCCCGTATTACAAACATTACAATTTATTTGTGGGCGTACACCGTTTACGTTTTGTAAAGCTTCAAAAATATTGGCTGTAGGATTCTTTTTTAAAAAAGTGGGACTGTACACTTCTACCGGAACAGGACTTTGAGACCTGCTAACTGCTTTAAGCGTACCCGTAACAACGGTTTCTTCTAGCTGTTCGGAGGCTGGTGTTACCGTAATAGGAATGTTTAATTGCGCATTGGGTTGTATGTAAATGGTTTTAGAAAAGTTATGGTAGCCCAAAACGGTGGCTTTTAGCTTGTACTTTCCTGCAGGGATGTTTTTTAAATGATATTTCCCGTCTCCATCGGAAGCGGTTCCTATGGAGATACCTTCTAAATAGATATTGGCAAAGGGTATGGGGGCATCACTATCTGTAATTGTACCATGAATTGCTGCTTGTTGAGCCTGCGCCCAAAAAACAGCAAAATAAAATAAGCAAAGTAGACTGTAGCTTGCGTTTTTGCCTATCAAAAATTTAATTTCTGAATGCATAAAATTAATTTTTAGACAAAACTAAATATTTGTTTTTGGATATAAAAATGTATTTTTGTTTAAAGGCTATTTTTAGTAGGGTTCAAATACCGCTTATGGGTTGAATGAATGTGAAAGCTTATGAAAGTATGTGCTGCCAAACAGTACTGTTACAAAAAAGACTAGAATGACACTTTCTGAAGAAGATTATATAAAAGCAATTTACCATTTGGGTAAGGGTGAGAATACCACGGTTTCAACCAATGCCTTGGCCGAGCAGATGCATACCAAACCTTCTTCGGTAACTGATATGATTAAAAAACTGTCAGAAAAAGGTGTTGCAAACTACAAGCCTTATAAAGGGGTGAGCCTATCAGAATACGGGGAAAAGATAGCGCTTTCTTTGGTGCGAAAACATCGACTTTGGGAGGTTTTTTTGGTAGATAAGCTCGATTTTTCTTGGGATGAGGTTCATGAAGTAGCCGAGCAGCTAGAACATATTAAAAGCGAAAAATTGGTCGATCAGCTTGATAAGCACTTAGGTTATCCTGATGTAGACCCGCATGGTGACCCTATTCCGTCAAAGAAAGGCGAATTTAAAAAGGCTATTAAAAAATTATTGATAGAAGTACCCATAGGCACAAGTGGAGTTTGTGTTGGTGTTAAAGATTCTTCAGCACCTTTTTTAAAATTCTTGGATAAGAATAAAATTGCCTTGGGAGATACTATTGCCGTAGTAGATAAAGAAGAATTTGACGGGTCATTATATATTCAAATAAAGCAAAAGGAGATTCATATCTCAAATCAGATAGCATCAAATCTTTATCTTAAAATTACGGCATAATGCTGTCTTTTGAGAAAGAAAATATAGTTAATTAAATAGTAAAAATGGAACAAGTAATCGAGTATTTTGAGTCAATAGACCCCATTTTAGCGGCATTTTATGCTACTATTTTCACTTGGGCTTTAACGGCATTGGGCGCCGCACTTGTATTTTTCTTTAAAACCATGAACCGTGCGGTTTTAGATGGTATGTTGGGTTTTACAGGAGGTGTAATGGTTGCCGCTAGTTTTTGGAGCTTATTAGCGCCGGGTATAGAGATGAGTCCGGGTGAGGGTTTTGTAAAAGTTATTCCCGCTGCAGTTGGCTTTTTAATGGGGGCGCTTTTTCTCTTTGCATTAGATAAAGTGTTGCCCCACTTGCATATAAATTTTAAAGAAACCGAAAGCGAAGGTATTAAAACACCCTGGCATAAAACTACATTATTAACCTTAGCCATTACCTTACATAATATACCAGAGGGATTGGCGGTTGGTGTGCTTTTTGGTGGTGTTGCGGCAGGTTTTGACGGCGCTACTATTGGGGGAGCAGTTGCGCTAGCGTTGGGTATTGGTTTACAAAATTTCCCCGAGGGTTTTGCCGTTGCCATGCCTTTACGTAGGCAGGGTCTTAGTAGAAAAAGAAGTTTTATGTATGGTCAGGCTTCGGCACTGGTAGAGCCTATTGCAGCAGTAATAGGTGCATGGGCGGTACTTACTTTTCAGCCTATTTTGCCCTACGCACTTTCATTTGCGGCAGGAGCAATGATTTTTGTGGTTGTTGAAGAAGTAATACCTGAAACACAACAAGATAAGTATACTGATATTGCTGTTTTAGGCTTTATTGGTGGCTTTATTGTAATGATGTCGTTAGATGTGGGACTGGGTTAAAGGAAAGAGCGTTAGTAAATTAGCGCCAAGAAACAAGAGTCATTTACCTTGGTTAAGAAAAAAGCCCCGATTTTAGTAGCTATTAGAGAGCAGAGAACAGAGAGCAGAGAGCAGAGAGCAGAGAGCATTCACAGAAACAAGAGCCACGAAACAGGACTAATGGAAATACCTATGAAAAACAAGCCAATGATTACTGTTTTTAACAATGAAATTAATAACTAAAAACGGTCAACTATAATCAGGGACATTCACCAAGAAACAGGACTATAAAGAAAATCTTGATTCTTGCAGTGCAATGGTTTTTATACGGTAACGCATGGTTTCTAAATGGTAGTTAGTTGTCATTTTAAGGTAGTAAAATGATAACAGTCTTACCTATTGGTGGGCAGCAATTCATACCCTTGATTGATACCTTTTTCTATTGCAGGAACACCGCGTTCCATCCACATAGGTTTTGCAGTTCCCTTTAAATAGTAATCAAAAAATTGTGCCATACGAATACTGAAGTCTTTTCTGTTCTGTAATTTTAAAGGCCAGTGGGGTTCACCATTGTAATTTAAAAACCACGATGGTTTACCCAAGCGACGTAAACTCACAAAAAACTCAATCCCTTGATACCAAGGTACGTGCCCGTCGGCATCATTGTGCATGATTAATAGTGGCGTATTGATTTTGTCGATATTAAAAATAGGTGAATTTTCGATATAGCGCATAGGATATTCCCAAGGAGTACCGCCAATTCTACTTTGAGTGTGTTCATACTGAAATTGACGACTTAGCCCCGTCCACCAGCGAATGCCTCCATAAGCACTAATCATATTTGGTACGGGGGCGCCTGATTCTGCTGCTTTAAAAATATCAGTTTTGGTAACCAAATACGCTACTTGGTAGCCTCCCCAACTATGGCCTTGAACCCCTATTTTGTCTTTGTCAATAAACCCTTTTTCTATTAATGCTGTAACCCCTGGAAGCACACAATTGTAAGCACTTTCTCCTGGGTATCCTACGCGGTATTGCACATCAGGATTGAAAATTACATACCCACGGCTAGTATAAAAGCTATAGTTTATCGTTGACCTTTCTGGTTTTGGTGCGATATGGCGATGTAGCCCATTTGAACTACGCTCATAAAAGTTTACTAACAAGGGATATTTTTTATTCGGATTGAAATTTTCGGGTTTTATCAGCATTCCTGTGAGTTCTTCCCCGTCTAATGAGGTCCAATTAACCAGTTCATTAGTACCCCAGTTGTATTGCTTTTGTTGCGGATTTGCATCGCTGAGCTGCCTACTATTTTTAAAACTCATATCGGCGGTTAGCAAATCTGGAAATACTTGAAAAGACTCTTTGGTAAATAGCAATTGGTCAGCGAGTTTTGCTTTTTGAATGTTTCCATAGCGGTACGGACCAGCAATTAAAGAAATCAGCTTTTTACTTTTTGGGTGGTAGGTGGCGTAACCCGAATTTTTGGTTGTTTCATTAAATGTGCTTAGTAGCCATTTTTTATTGGGGTCTAAAAAACGTGCTTCTGTATCAAGCTGTACATAACGGTATTGGGTTTTGGTTTCGCGCCCTTTGGTCAGTCTATTACCAACCCCCGTTTTGGGGTTGAATTCCCAAAGGTCATAGCGGTCATAAATAATGATGGAAGCATCATTTTTAGTAAAACCTGCCATATTATAGGCGTAAGGATGGTCAGGGTAATCGTGTAATTCATTATGAAACCCCTTATTTTTGGTCAGGGCCTTGCTGGCGCCAGTCGTAAGGTCATGGGTAACCCAGGTAGTGTCTACTCGGCTATATCCGTATGCATAAGTAGCGCTTGGGCTTAATTGCAATTTTTCTGATTTTTTTATTTCCAATTTAATGTCTCCCGTGCTAACAGCTACAACCGCATAGTCATACGCTCGGTAGCCTTTCCATTGACTTTCTAATTGATGTGGTTTGGCAGTACTTACCAATGCGTATAGAGCATTGCCTTCATCACCTAGCTCACTATTGGGGTAGTCAATAGTAGCTAACTGTGTCATTTTGTTATTTTTTAAATGAAAAGCAGTTTGAAAAGATTGTAGGGTATCTTTTTTTAAATCTAATTCTTGTACGGTATACAGTCTTGGTTCATTGTAGGTCCATACCTCTACGTTTACAATTTCTTCATCGGTAAGGGTTGTGTCTTTTAGTATGGATGGTTTTCGTAAACCAAAAAATAATTTCGATTCGTCTTTTGAAAAGCTCACTTTTCCATCAGCGGATACGAGATACCCCTTGGGAGCGTTTTTAGTAGTTATTAATTTTTCTGCCTTTGCAGCCCCTTTTTTCCAGTGAAATAGTGCATTGGGGCGTATTTGAATTTTTGTCGTATCGGTATCTACAATAAATCCTAAATTGTTACCCGATTCGCTAAAGGAAAGTTGCGCATATTGAGCTTTTTTAGCACTGTGTATAGCGGTGGTTTCTTTCTTTTCTAAATCGATAACAAAAACGCCTGCATCACTGTTTTTGTCAACACCAGAGGTGCTATATGCAAAGGTTTTCCCCTTTTTTGCAAATGTAAAATTAGTGACAAATTTTAAAGTGTCTTCGTTGTTGGTTTTAAGATTGCGTAGCACCACATGATAGCCGTTTTTTTTGCCTACTTTCTTTTGCTTATTTTTTTTGTCTGAAACAGTATCTTTAGTTGCTGCTTTTTTGTTTTTCATTTCGGCGAGTTCATAAGCAATATAACCAGACCAGTCTTCAGGAATTTTATACGATTTAACGCCTCCTATTTTTACAAGGTCACCTGTTTTAATATGTAGTATGCCTAGCGAGTCTTTGGGTAAATTTTCTTTTTTCGTTTTTCTGCTTTTTAATGCTATCACGCTATCTTTCCATGCTTTTATGGTAAAAAATACATGCTTGGCGTCATGGCTAAACATGCCTTCAGAACTTCTTTCGTGTGAGAAAATTGTTGTTCCTTCAATAGTTTTTACTTTTAGAAAATTATCTTTTTCTCCTTTTTCTAAAGAAAATAAGACGTGCTTACCATCAGCTGCTATAAGCGGACTTTTAATGGTATTCCAAAGGGCGTAATCATCATGGTCAAGTACTTTTTTTTGACTAAAAATTGAATAGGACAGAAGAAAAACAACTAGAAATATATTTTTTTGCATTGATAGAACTGTTTAATGGGATTAAATATAAGGTATTGCTGAATGTATGCAAACTACCCTTGGTAGATTTATCAGCCAAAAGTGACAATAGTTGTTGGCAAGAACACGTTATGATTTCAGTGTGATACCTTATCTTTGGTAAGACTATTGTAGCTTAACTGCTAGTGTTATTGAGTTGGTTTTTACTTTGTCCCTTTTTCGTTAACTGGATTATAAATGATACTAACTTGATTTATACCAATGCTTTCATGGCCTTGGTTTGAATTTTAATATTAAATACAACAACCTATGTCGCCAAAAAAAAGACCCTGGCTTTGGAATATATTAATTGTCATTACGGTCATTATTTGTTTTTGTGCCTTTGCAGCTCATTATAAAAATTGGACAAGGGTAGATGCCGATAAAATGACGATACTTTCGGGAATTTATTACCATGATGTAAAATTTGATTCGCTTGAAAATGTACAGTGGGTAGATAGAATTCCGCCTATGAAACGGCTAAGTGGGTTTTCTGCCTTTGATAAAGGAAAGGGAGTTTATCAAGAATTTAAAGATACCTTAACGGATAAAAAAGTATATGTTTTTGTCGATAATTTTGAGCAACAGAAAATACAAGTGGTGCATAAAGATGCGTCTCAACTTTTTATAAACTTAAAGGATTCAACAGAAACGGTGACCTTGTTTAATCTTCTTGAAGCCAAAATAGCAGCCATAAAAAAAACGTCCAATGCACGATAGAAAATCAACACAAAAATTAAAGCGCTTATTTTTATTTGTTTTTGTAAGTCTTCCGTTTTTTGTTGGAGCACAGCATACCTTAACCGTACAAGTCAAGAATGTGGCTTCTTCTGATGGCTATATAGCAGTAGGGGTGTATGATGCTAAGGCTAGTTTTTTAAAAAAAAATGGGGTTTTTGCCGGTGATTTTGCGGTGTCAAAAGCGGGAACCACAATTGTTGAAATTCCTAATTTACCTTCGGGTACGTATGCTGTTTCTATTTTTCATGATGCAAATGGTAATAAAAAATTAGATACCAATTTTTTTGGTATACCTAAGGAAGCCTGCGCTTTTTCAAAGGCTAAAATGCGAACTTTTGGCCCACCTAGTTTTGAAGCATGTGCTTTTAAGTTAGATGCTAATTATAATATTGAGATTCCTTTTGAGTGAGTATCGTATGTCATTTAACTTCTATCTACTTCTACTACTAATGACTTACCAAAACCGCTAGCTTTATATGGTGGGTGTTATAAAGACTGCTGCGCTGTAAGAAACAAGCACAAATACAAATTGCCGATGTCTTGGTTTTATTTAAAGCTGTTATTTTCTGTAGTCTGGTTTCTAGTGAGCGGTTATATGGTATGCTTAAAATGTATTACAAATTGAGATAAAACTTTGTTTTGAAGTGTTTTATATTGTAATTTGAAAACGAATTTAAAATAATATTTACATATGAAAACAGAAGAAATTGCATCACAATTAGTAGCTTGGTGTAACGAAGGAGATTTCGAAAAACCATATCAAGAGTTGTATAGTCCCAAAATTGTTAGTATTGAAAATGACGGAAAAAGCGAAGGAGGTTATGTAGAAGGTTTTGAGGGTATTCAAAAAAAAGGCGAATGGTGGAGCGAGAATTTTGAAGTTCACAGTAGTAAAGTATCAGCGCCCATAGTTGCAGACAATTGGTTTTCGGTACGTTTTGAAATGGATACAACACATAAACCATCGGGGCAGCGTTCAACAACTTCAGAAATAGGGGTGTACCAAGTTAAAGATGGTAAGATTGTTAAAGAGCAGTTTTTTTATGATGAGAAGTGAGGTAGGTTATTGGTTGTCTATAGTGATAGGCATACTGCTTGATTATTGACGTTATTTTTTAGTACTGACAACGCAAAATTAAGTTGAAGAAATTAAATGATTAAGCCAAGGTTTTGAAAACTTCCCAAAACCTTGGCTTAATTAAACTCATTCTTTTTTTGCTAATGTTAAAGCAACTTCTTTAGCAATTTCACCTCCGACATAGACAATTTTAGGGGTGTTTCCTGTATCCCAAATTTCTTCTTCTACGGTAATGGTGGCACCAATAAAATAATTGCCAGATTCAAGTCCAGAGAAGGAGAAATTCCCTTCTCCATCTGTTGTAGTTGTTGAAATTAAGGTTGTGTCTTCAGTATATAATTTTACGGTAATTCCTGATAGTACATTCTCATTATCTGCACTTGCTGTTCCAAAAATTGAACCTTGGTCATCTTTACTGCAAGATGCCATTATAATAAGTGAGATGATTAAAAAAGATATTCTTTTCATAGTGTAGTTTTAATATTGTTTATTCTAATACGTTTTTCCATTTTGTGTCGCGCCCTGTAAACCATACGGGTAAATTAGCGTCGTCATGCTGGCTTAAGCGAGCCCAAGCTTCAGGGTCTGTAGCTTGAATGCTTGGGTTGTAAAGAAACCGCTCTTTCCATTGAAAAATTTCATAGGGAGAACCAGGGTTGTCGCCAAGATATTTCACTAAACGTCGCGCTGCTGTCCATGGAGTTTCAAAATTAAACATATTATAATGCAACTGTAATTGATTAAAAATAGACCTCACTTTTTCTTGATCAGATAATCCATCAAAACGTTGTGCTTCGTATTCAGCATAAGCCATGGCGTTATATTCTTCTCTTGGCTTATCTCTGTCAATTCTTGATTGATCCATGGTGCTTGGAAATGAAGGTACTGTTTGTTTCGAGTAGCTATTGTCTACATTTATAGCGTACCAGTATTTACAAGATAGTTCAATAGCTTTTGCGTAGTGATCACGTGCTGATCCAGGATCTCCAAAACCTCTTACCGCTGCCTCTGCTAGAGAAAGTTCAGTTTCAACCGCATGTAAGGTAGGGTATCTAAGATCAAAGTTATATTGTGGTCTAGTATTAAATTCTGAAATTAGGTTGTTGTCTGTACCTATGGTATAATTGGTGTCTCTATAGTTACCAATATAATCTCTAAATGCATCCAATAAAAATTCCTCACGCTTTGAAAGATCAGCTGTAGCTTCATCGTCTAGTCTTATGATTTGTTCATCTGCCTCAGTGCCAAAAGATATCTCAGTTACGCTCAAATCGGTCATAATAGGATGGTTGATATAATAGGCTCTCAAGGTTTTATTGAGATAGCTATTAGGGTCATTTCCGTTATCAAAACCAGTCTCTGCTCCAATGTATCTGCCCATAATATCTTTTGAGAATAGATAAGCAACTCGTGGATCAACAGTGCCGTTAGCTAAGCCTTCTTCTGAATTGTCACCGTCAAAATAAAGTAGGGTTTCACCATTTATTTCGATACTTTTTTCTGTGGGAATGCAATGCATCACGTCTTCTAAGTAACGTTTTGGTGCTCTACTCTCATCACCACGTTCTCTAAATGCTCTAGTAATACCGAGTTCAACTTGTAAACGATTTGGTTCAACAATAGCAATATCAGCCAAACCAGCAACATCTGTAGCTTCCTTAAAGAGTGGCTTGTTAACTAGATCGTTAACTGTTGCCGTAGTAAGTTCGGGCATTTGTTCACTTACCGTCATGGCCCAGCGTAAACGAAGCGAATTAATGTACTTTCGCCACTGCAATAAACTTCCATTGAAAATTACATCTTGATTTTGAAATATTGTTTGTTCAGTTGCATCTAATTCAACAGTTGAAAGATAGGTTTCTATTTCTCCTAATTCTTCTATGATGATAGGGTATATTTCTTTTTGTCCTAAAAATGATGCTTTTTCTCCTTCAAGGGCACCTGCAGAACCTGTTGGAAAATAGGGTACTTCATCGTAACCATCTATTCCACGTTGATAGGCATAGGCTTTTAAAACATGTAATAGTCTCATGAATAATACATCGAGGGAGGTGCGTTCTGCCTCCGGAATTTTGTTGAATTCTTTTTGTCCCCAAAGCACTTGTTTAATCCAAGGGCTATTCAAATTATTAAAGACTGATTGATTGAAGCCATTTGAGCCCCAGTCATTCTCTACATCTCTTAAGGTATATGGAACACCCTGTGTGTTTGAAGTGAAATATAATTGAACACCAGTTCCCATAACTCGTGAACCACTTCTAAGTTGATGGTAGTGTGAGCCATAATCACCACGTAGCAAGAATCCACGCGTTAGCTGTGAGGTGAAATAGCCTGCTATAATACTTACCCCAGCTTCATCTGCTTGGCTTTTAGAAAAGCCGTCAGGATCTTGATACAAATCTTCTAATTGGTCTTGACAACCTATTGTACTCAATAGTATCAAGCATGATAAAATGGATTTAATAAATAAATTTTTCATAGTACTATTTTTTTAAATTATAATTTGGCTTTTACCGATAGACCAAAAGATCGTTGAGAAGGTAAAGCGGTTGTGCCGAAAGCACCATCGGACCATCCTGTACCGTTTGATGATTCAGGAATGGTATTTGGAGCAGCTTTATATAGGTAAGCAAGGTTGTTTGCAAATAAAGATACTACAATATCGTTCAATCCTATTTTTTTTGAAAATTCAGGAATTCTATAATCTATCGATACATTTCGCAGTGCTACATAATCACTTTTGAACAGACGATCTTCAGGAAAAAAGCCATTTGAAAAATATGAAGATGAATAATAGTCTTGTGCTGAAGAAATTTGCGTGTTAGGCGTTCCATCAGCATATACCCCGTCTAATAATACTCCGTCATTAAAGGTTGCTCCATTGTTTGGATTGGCACCTGCAATTTTAGCACCTTCGTCATTTAAGTGGTATGGGAGACCGCCATTTGCAGCGTCTCTATACTGTAAGCTCTCTTTTAAAGTACCTGATGCCAACAAATAGGCCTCAGCTTCATTAATAAATGTTGCTCCAAACGAATAGTCTATATTGGCTGTTAAACTGAAATTTTTATAATTAAATTTATTGAAGATACCTCCGGTAAGATCAGGTAAAAGTTTTCCAACCAATTTATTACTTTGTCTTGAATAGCTATATCGTTGGCCATTTCTATCAACAATTCGCTTGCCATTGTTAGGGTCGTTGTCATCAGATGGATTGATATAATTTTGCCAACCTTGTTGCTGTATGATTTGACCGTATTCTCCACCTACTTCGGCTACTACGTTAAGTCCATTGCCACTAAAAAGAGCAAGAGAAGTAAGTTCTCCATCAAGTCTTTTAACCTTTGTTTTACTTGAAGCAAAGGTCATGTTTAGGTTCCATTGAAAATCTTCACTAAATAAAGGTTTGGTTTTTAGTGCGAGCTCCCAACCTGTATTTGCAACATCTCCTGCATTAATTCGTACATTATTTACACCAAGCCCTGGAGGAGCTGTTATTTTCATAATCTGATCATAGGTATTGGCATGGTAAACCGATAAATCTATACCTATTCGTTGGTTTTCAAAGAAATATCCTTCCAATCCTACTTCGAATTCACGTTTACGTTCTGGTTTTAAATTAGGAACGAATTCAGCATCAATTGGGGGAAGATCTCCAGGAGGCGAAAGAATAAAACCATTACCAGATTGTGAAACGCCTAAATTTACGTTACTAAAATAGAGCGGTCCTGGTCGACCTACATCAGCCCATGAAGTTCTTAGTTTTAAGAATTTTACAGCTTTTGGTAAGTTTAATGAGCTAGAAGCAATCCAAGTGGCACTTACACCAGGGTAGAAATAGGTATTATTATTTGGTGGTAAAATAGAAGACCAATCTTGGCGCGCTTGAGCTTCAACATAGACTTGCCCTTTCCAATCAAGTTGCATAGAACCCATCAGGCCATAAAGTACATCTCTACCATTATCTACAATTGCGTTAGGATTAACACCTGAAGGAAGGTTTGTAAACGAAAAGAAGTTTGGTATAACAAAACCTCCAATTTTTTCTGCACCCTTAACTTCAAAACGATTATCTCTGTAAACAGCACCTGCGAAACCAGAAAAACCTAAATCATTGAAGTTAGTATCGAAATTTAAAGTTGCTTGTGTATAGGTTCTTCTAATAATGCGATTTTCATCTCTGAAAACAGAGCCGCTATTTGGCCCTATTAAGCTTGGATCTTGTAATTTTCCTTTGTACACATTTCTTTCAGTAGTATTGTCGATACCGCCTAATATTGAAGCGCTAAAAATATCGTTAAATGTCAAATTTAAAGTTAAGGACTGAATGCCATGAATTCGATTAAAATCAGATTCGTTTTGTGTCCAGTCCCAAAGAGAGCCTACTATGGCGCCTCTACCAGCAGAAATAAGGTCTCTTCTTCGATCTTCATTTTGAAAATAATTATACCCATTTTCGGTCACCAAAAAACTTCGTAGTAAGTCAACATCAATGTCTCTTGAATAGGCTCCTAAACCAGTTCTTGATCCTTGTGAATCAAAAGACCCTGCATAGGCTGAATTAAGATTATTGGTTAAAAAATAATTACTAACATATTTTATAGAAATATAGTCGTTCAAATCATAGGAAGCATTAACACTAAAGGTGTTTTTGGTATATTTGGCACCTCTAATAATAGGACTGTAATCCATATTGGTATATCCAAAACGTACAGACCCTCTTTCGCCACCAGAACTTACTGCGATGTTCGCTGTTTTTTGAAATCCGGTTTTAAATAGCTGATCGTAAACATCTCTTCGGGTGGCTTGCCAGGGTCTTAAAGACCCGTCCCACCAGCGTAGTGTTACATTGGGGTCAAATTTTGGTCCAAATGCCGTTCCTGAAATATCTAATGCACGTTCACCAGCTTCATTGATAAAGTAGCCCTGGTCATCATTAGCTGATACGCTTGCACTACGCCCTGTGCCATATTGATCTTGTACGTCAGCGGTAAAGGCCGCTTTTTCAAGAGAGGTGGTTAATGAGGCAGAAATTCCTAAACCTTTACTTCTTGATCCACTTTTTGTGGTAATTAATATTACACCGTTAGCTCCTTCACTGCCATAAAGAACAGATGCTTTGGCTCCTTTTAATATTTCCATTGAGGCAATATCATCTGGGTTAATATCGTTAATTCCAGTACCATTGTCTCTTCCGTTTCGGTCATTGTATGTAACTTTAGAATTCTCATCAAAAATGGGAATTCCATCAACAACAATTAAAGGTCTGGTAGTTGAGTTTTCATCAAATGAAACAGCATTACGTATATTGATTTTGAACCCCCCTGAAGGACCTGTTGCAGTAGAAGCTACTTGAACACCTGCTGCTGCGCCATACAAAGATTGTAATGCATTGACTGGCGCACCACTTGCCAAGATACGCTCCGTATCTACTTTGGCAACAGAATAGCCTAGTGCCTTTGATTCTTTTTTAATGCCCAACGCAGTGACCACAACTTCATCAAGTTCACTGGCATTTTCAGCCAAGGTAACATTTATAGTGGTTCTACCATTTACTGCTATTGTTTGTGAAGCATACCCTATGTATGAGAATTCGAGGGAAGGAGAATCACGAGTGGTGGTGATATAATAGTTTCCATCGAAATCAGTTGATACACCATTGGTGGTGCCTACTTCGACTACCGTAGCACCAGGCAGAGGAATACCATCTTCATCAACTACAGTACCTGAAATGGTAGTTTGGTACACTGGATTGTGTGTTGTTGACGATTTTTTTAATGTGTTAATTGCGTACCCCTGATTCAGAAACAGGAGTGCAGCGAAGAGTAATAATGTCGTTTTGAGATTGACTTGCGGGACCGCTAAATTAGATACCCCGTACTTTGTGTTTTTTTTCATACGTGATGAGTGTTTGTTTTTGATTGGATTTAATTGGTTTGTTTTTGATTAATGGATGTTTTTCTTCATTTTTTTGTTTTTTTTATGTTAATAAAAGTAAAATTTTTCATGAAACTACTAATTTTTTTTGCAATTGAAATGGATATCAAGAAAGTTTTTTTTTCAGGTGAATAATTTCTTTGTGATAACCCTTAAAGCAAGGGGTAAGTTTTTTTGTAATCTAAAGTATAATGGGAATGAGTTACTTATAGATAATTAGGTTTGTTTAAAAGATTTTTTTGTTTTTCGTAAAACGATGTGCTATTAGGGCTTGCCATATTGTTTAAAGTGATAATATACTATCTGTAGTTTTTAAATTGGATCTGCTTTTTTTGTTGAAAGGTAATTTTTGGCTCTTTTGTTTTTCTTTCGTTAATTGAAACTATTATGTTATTCTTTGAGGGTATTTGGAATAATTAACCCCAACAAAGAATTATATTAGCCAAAAATTAAAAATATGGTTCTTTTGGCTCATGTTATGGGGGCGCTTTACGGTTTATTGGCTGTTGTTTTTGGAGCCTTTGGTGCGCATGTCTTAAAAAAGTCTTTTTCTCAAGAGCAATTAAATAGCTTTGAAACGGGCGTGAAATACCAAATGTATCATGCCCTTGTACTATTGGTTCTTGGTTTTAATTTGAATTTGAGTACCGTTTTAGAGCAGTATATGGTTTACTGCTTTGTATTAGGGACGTTTCTTTTCTCTTTCAGTATCTACGGCTTAACGCTAAGTGCATCTAAAGGAAGAAAAATGAAATTCTTAGGCCCTGTAACACCTCTTGGAGGGTTGCTTTTAGTTATAGGATGGGGTCTTTTACTTTATTCTTTTGTACAGCAGTATTTTTAATTGGGCGCAAAAAGTTTCGTCTTAGAATACATTCGCAGTTGAATAAAGTGGTTTTAAAATCTGTTGTACATTTCGTTTTATTCTACTACAAAACTATTTTTGAGAATAACTGGCCTGCCATAAATGGAGAATCCTTCTAAAATAATCTCGTAATCACCAGCAACCTCTGAAGTGTAGAATGATAGTGTTACTTCTTTCTCATTTAAAGAAAGTTGAGGTTTCCATAAAAGTTGGTGTCTAAAATCTGGAATTCTTTTATTGCTTTTTTCATCATAAGTTTGGATAAAATATTTTTTGAGAGGTCTTGGTCGTATCAAATCAATTTTTGTAATTCCATCTCCGTTTAGCTGATTAAAATAGTTACCTTCTTTAGTTTGAATATTGACCATCCCAAAATAGGTTTTTCCATCCAAGCGATACTTTTCACGAACGGTATTAATTTTTTCAACAGTTCTAGTATCAAAATCTAGTATATCATTTGGATTGCCTATTAAAATACCATCAATATATACTAGAGCATTAAATTCTGATTCTTCATAGGTTTCATCAAACGAACGCACTTTAAATACAAATTCTCCTTTTTTATTTTTCTTTGTCCATACATTAGGGACGATTTCTACAAGGGTTTCTCTAAGGGTTTTGAAACGAGTGAATTCGTCAAGGTTTACGGTTTCTACATAGGCACCGTCATAAGGGTCATTCAATTTGTCTAATCGCACTGTATCAGGTTTTACTGAAAAAAAACTGTTTTCTATCTGGTTATGAACACTTCGAGTAATTATGTCATCCTTCATTGATTCATCAATATATATTTTTTCAAATTGTAAAGCACTATAGTTTAGGTTCGGATCTTTTTCCAACTTGATTAAGTAACCGTCTTTTGACTCGTCTAATAGTTGAAAAACAGCAATATTCTCAGTGTAGTCTTTGTTAATGCTAACGCGAAAAATACCTGTGCTATCTGTATGTATAACCTTTAATTGAAAATCTTTGCCAGGAATAGAAATTCCAATTTTTTTTCCAATAACTGTGGTTTTTTCATCTCTAGCAAGTATCCTACCTTTTATAAGTTCACCTTCTAATTCTGGTTCAAAACGTATTTTTTTATAAAATATGGGTAAATTAGATGCTTGTTTTTGATGCCAATTTATATATGATTCTGGGGTATGCTTTTCCCTATTAGCAATAGTTTCTTTTTTTCTTACGGAAATATTGTAGTTACCATAACCTGATGCTCCTCTAAAATTTGTAATGGTTAATTTCACTTTAGATTGCTTTGGGTATGATTTTTTATCCGTAGATATAACAAATCGCTTATCTTCAGTAGCTTTTACGATTTTTGGTAGAGGTGTTAAAGTATCTTTGGTATTTTTTGCCAATAAGGCATCTTGGTTACTTTGATAAGGATTGATAATAAAGATGTCATCTTGAAAAAAGAGATTTATACTTCCGTTTTTCATCCATCGGGTATAGGCTACAAGTTTATAATTACCTGATGGTATTTTTGTAGGAACAAAAAAATCACCCTGCCCTTGACTCTTTTCTAGACGAATTTTATGACTAAAAATCACTTCTAAATCTTCATTAATGAGCTCTACATAGGCTATTTTACTAATTTTACTTGGTTGCTTAGTTTTATTGTTAAGGCAATACACCTTATAAAACAAATATTCACCTGTGAATAGTAAAGGAGTATTAATACTAACATATACCTTTTCCGATGGTAAAACGTTAAAGTGACGGTATGATTTTACTTTTGTTGTTTGTGTAAAGCTAAATTTAGCAAATATTAAAACAAAACTTACTAAAAGCGGGATTCTTATTTTCATTCGTATATTATAAAAATTTTAGTCAACCCAGAAATCGGGTACTTCATTACTTCCTAAAAGGGTACAATCGCCACATACCCTTGGTACTACTAAATATGGACCTGAACACATTTCTTCCGCTTCATTTTGATCAGCATAGGATATAGTATTTACATGAATACGTTCAATTAATGATTGAGGACAAGGATTTCCTCCTGTTGGTCCTGAAAAACAATAAGATATATGGGTTAATGGTGCCGTAAACGGAACGCATTTATTCACATAAAGTGGTAAAGGCTCATCAGGGTAAAAATCACGATAGTTGAAAAATAGGCGCTTTTTTGATATTGAGGTTACTTCAAAATAACCCAATACTTTTTTGTCGCTTTCATTTTCAGCGGAAATGTTTCCATTAAGAAAACCAGGTTGTATGTCAGAAAATACTGAGTTTGAAGACGAAAAATTATCTAAATTTTGATAATAAGAAAATGCATTTGCAGACTGTACATATTGCTTTATTAAGATACTGTATCTATGGGATATAATGAAATCGCCGGCCTTTATAAAACGTATTGGAAAGCGTTGAATTTGGCTATTAGATAGATTTGCAGAACTATTTTGAATTATATTTTGAGAATTTAATGTTTTAAAACATACTTGTTGCTCTTCATCTCTTGTTACAACTTGTAAATCATATATAATTGAAGGATCGTTTGAATTTGGATTACATGGTTGATAGTTCGTTAATTTGAAATCAACAGAGGTCCAATTAGGGGCGATTATTTTATAGGTTTCGTCGTATTCATAGCGGTAATATTTTGATTTATTTGAAAAATCAACAGCATCTGTATAAATATTGATGCCTTCAATACCTTCTGCATTTGTTCCTCGTTCAGCATATACGTTTGTAATTTCTGATTCTGACTCAAAATTTTCAGGATCAGAAATATAGCTAGTACCATCTTCTGTTAGCACTTGTAAGGAATAGTTTACTCCCTTTTCAGCGGAAAAAGCTAAGTTTGATTTGTAAATTCCCGGTTCAACCTCTTCAAATGAAAACTCATTTTGTTTATCATCTCGAATGACGATTCGTGCATTTCGTTCAGGCGAAACAATTGAGTCCTCAAACCTAATGGCTCTTGATAGTAGGACTTGATGTCGTTTATTTTCATTTGTCAAAGATGCTTCAATAACTAAGGCCTCCTCAAAAGTTTCTGTTTTAAAGTCAAAAGTTTCTACACAGGCAGTAAATCCTAAATTAATAAAGATGAATAGTATAAGTGATTTGTAAAATTGCATTAGTAATTTATGATTAGTTTTAAAACTTAAAATTATAGGTAATTGATGGAATGGGTATGGCAAAAATGGAGCTTTTAAATGCGTTAACCTTGCCGTTTTCAGACACAAAAAATACGGAATAAGGATTGGCTCTTCCTAAAACATTGTATACTGAAATATTCCAAAAACTGTGTGCAAATTTTTTGATTTTATGGTTTCCTTCAATGTTTATACCTATATCTAAGCGGTAGTAATCAGGTATTCTAAATTCATTTCTATTACTGTAGAAAACGTATTCAGAATTATTAAAATTATACTGCCCAATAGGGTAAGTAACTGGTCTACCCGTTTGATATGAAAAATTTAAAGAGGCACTATATCTTTTGGTAAACTTGTAGTTCGCTACTAAACTTACATCATGAGGTTTGTCATAATTAGATGGAAAGTACTTTCCTCCATTAATACGTTCTTCAGAAAACGCACTCGCAAATTTTATCAATGATCTAGAATAGGTATAGCCCAACCAGCCATTGAGTCTACCAGAATTTTTACGAGCCAAGACTTCAACACCATAGGCTCGTCCTATTCCTTGTAGTACTTCCTGTTCAATATTATCATTTAAAATTAATTGAGCACCTGTTTTAAAATCTAAAATGTCCTTAGCTGCTTTATAGTAACCTTCAAGGCTTAGCTCGTACATGTCATTTTCAAAGTTTTTAAAGAACCCTAAGCTTATTTGATTAGAGCGTTGAGGTTTAATGTTTGAATCTGATAATTTCCAGGTGTCAATTGGCGAAACGGTAGTGGTGTTTGAAAGGGTGTGGATGTATTGGTACATGCTATTAAAACCGGCCTTAATAGAAAAATCATCACTGAAAGAGTATCTGCTTGATATTCGAAATTCAGGTCCGCTGTAGGTTTCTATAACTTCGTTTTTGTCATAGTTAATGGTTTCTGTGAGGGTAGCTTCGTTTCTGGGTTGCCCATCGGTATAAACATTTTGCGTAGATGCTCCTAGGGCCATATATAGGGAATAACGAATACCTGCTTCGATACTAAGTTGATCTCCTATTTTAATATTATCACTTAAAAAAATAGCACTTTCTAATGCATGATCTTTGTCAATTGCAAATGGAGATATTATAGATTCTGAGCCTTGTGGTTCTATAAAGCCTGGGTTTACACTATAGAGTTTACTTGAGGCACCGTAACCAAAGGTATGTGCGTCATTCCATAAATACTTAAATTTTAGTTTTAGTTCAGACTCATTTACATTATAACCTAAGTTAAAATCATTGTTGGCTTGCCCATCAAAATCGATACCAAAAGCATACTCGCTATTGGTTAGAATTAGATTTGTATTAGTCCGTTCGTTAAATTTATGCTTCCAATTTAAAGTAAATAGACGGTTACTGTACCCATATAAAGAATCTGATGTAATACTAAAAGCATCTTTGCTATAATATGCAGTGATTTTTAATTGATTTTTTTCATTTATTTTGTGGTTATAATTAGCCACTACATCATAAAATGAAGCAGAGCTGTTTTTTAAAGATTCTTCCTCTAAAGCCTTTAAAATCCAATCGGAGTATGCTCCTCTACCTCCAATAACCAATGAAGATTTATCTTTTGCTATTGGAATTTCTAACATTAAATTTGCTGTTATGGGGCCGATGGAAGCTTCTCCCGAAATCTTTTCGGTATTCCCGTAAATAGTAGTAATGTCAAAAACGGAAGACAGACGACCTCCAAATTCTGCTGGTATGTTGCCTTTGTAAATGGTAACTCCCTTTGTAGCGAAAGGGTTAAGTGCTTGAAAAATACCAAAAAAATGTGTTGGATTATACACTGTACCCTGATCTAATAAGATCAAATTTTGATCTGTTTTTCCTCCTCTTACATTAAGGCCCGAAGCCCCTTCGCCTGCATTAGTAATGCCGGGTAATGTTGTTGCTACAGACAAAATATTCCGCTCTCCTAAGACCATAGGAATGTCTTTAGTTTTCTCCGATTCAATGCTGGTAGTCCCTGTGATTTCTTCTTCAACATTTTTAGCTCTATCTGCTTCAACAATCACTTCGTCTAACTTTTCAATATTTTCATTTAAATTAAAGTCTAAGTTACCTTCATTGTAGACTAGAATTCTTTTTTGTTGCGATTTAACACCTAATGCTTTAGTTTGAATTAAATTTTCTCCGACTGGTAAATCAAGCTCATAAAATCCATTTTCATCAGTGACTACACCAATACCTCTATTTTTTACGATTAGTGATAAATCAGGAATTGGTTTTCCTGTTTTCAGATTTCGTACATATCCAGAAAGTTTGTATCTTTTTTTTGGAGCGATAAGTGTTTCTTTGCCAATTCGAATTGTTTCTATTTTGCTTTGTATAAGCAATTGTTCATCGATAAAAAAAACAGGATTTAGAGAATTAGTAATAGATTCATTTTCTGTTGCTCGTGCCGTTTTTTGTTCAGAGTTTTTAAAAAATCCGTCAGGTAGTTTATCATATATCAGATTGTTTTGAGTCAGAATTATTTTTTTGTCAAGTAGATAAAAATTGAGAATTGTATTCTGAAACAAATCTCTTAATACCTCTTGTATTGGGGTGTTTTGGTAGTTGCCAGTAACTTTTTTACCTTCTAACCATGCGCCGATATAATAAAATTGATATGAAGTTTGTTCTTCTATATTTTGTAATACTTCATTAATTGATGTATTGGTAAATGTTAAAGAGACTTTTACTGAATCGTTTTGTGCTATCAGTAAATTAGATGCAAAAACCAATAAAAAAATTGTAAATGAATTTTTCATTTAGTCTATTAAGTTAAATAGGTAATGTGTATTTGTATGGTGCGTAATAAGTTGATAACCTGTATGATTATGAGTGGATACACAAGTTTAAATCTAAATATATAAAAAAATAATTTCTGGAAACAATATGAACTCAATAATTAGTGTTTGAAGGGTTTTTTAATTTAGGATGTTTTTGTCTTTTCAAAATCTAGAAATTTTGTAAAACAAGAAATTTTAAAGACCAACATCCATAAAAAACACTCTTTCAGTTTATTGTAGCACTGTACGTAAATTTTATGCGGTAACAGAATACTAATACGGGATACGATAAACCAATGATGGGATTATTGAAGCTAGATGGATTTTGAATTTTACAAACCAAATTATAGTACAAACCGATAGGTTGCCTTTATTAAAAAGATATTTTGTGGTTTTTCAGTATTGAAAATATGGTCACCTAAGTCGTTAAAAAGTGCATTCTGTGGGTTGCCAGATTGTGCTAAATCTTGTGACCAGACCAGAAAAATTTCTGAACCAGGAATATATTCCCAACGAACAACAAGATTGGAGCGGAACTGAACAAATGAAAAATCAGGATTGTCAAAAGTGAAATCGCTTATCTTATCTAAATTTGTGTCTACCGAGTACACGTTGTTTGCAAATGAAACTTGTTGAGCTGTGTAGCGAAAAATTCTGTCAACGAAGTGCTGTCCAATAGGATTTGTAACTTCTTTAAAGGCTGAATACCTTCCTCTGGAAACAAATGGTTGCCCCCAATATTGAATGGTTAGGTTAGGATTAATGGTGTAATTTAAACGAAGAGACATGCTCAAGGTTCTTTGGTCTACAGTACCATTGAGATAAGTGGTTTTATCATTGTTGTTGATATTAGCTATGTATTGCAATTTGTTTTTGTAAATATTATACTCCGGGTTTGCTGAGATACTTAGGGCATTAAGGGGTCGGTAGGTGATGCCAAAGTCTACGAAGTAAGAACTATAAGAGTTGTCAGTGCCTTTATTGCCCCCATGAAAGGCATTGAACTGTACTTTTTTTCTTCGGTCGGTATTATACCCGTTAAAAAAACCTATTTCAGGTGCCATTCGTAATCTTGGCCCTCCTCTCAGGGCAAAATTTGAATATTGCTTAGGTTCATAATTAAAGCCAATATTGGTAAACCAGTTATTTGCCCAATTTTGCCAGCTATTGGTATTGAATCGGATGCTGTTATTGTTTCCGCCAAAATCCCAAACACTCCAATGGTTGTAATTGATACCTACTTGTCTAAACGTGCTGGTAGGTTTTAGTGTTTGATATCCCACCCATGTATAGTGACGTATATCATCTGCCTGCCGTTGAAAGCCTACATCATTAAGTTCTAATTCTGGAGAACGCCAGGTAGCTCCAGTTTCAAATTTCCAATGCCCATTGCCAACTTTTCCTAGTTGTAAATTTCCTCCGGTACCTGTAAGTGAGGTTCGTTTTTCATCAACAGTTATATGGCTAGCTCCTGTACGTTGAAAAAGATGTGTTATAGACTGCTGCGTGTTGGTGATGGCTTGGTTACTGCCATTTACACGACTAATTATAAAATTGCCTCCTACATACCAGTCGCGGTCGTTCCATTGGTGTTTTAGATCTACCCCTCCAGTAAAGGCAGAATGATGTAAAAAATCAAGTTCAGGGGTGAGTTTGTTGCGGCTTGTTGCGGTAAAAATTCCGCCAATGAAGGTATTACTGTCGTTAAAATCTTTTTGTACTCTGCCTACAAAATAGTTGGTCAAGGGTTCAACAACCTCTTTTCGTTGTGTGTCATCGCTAGCTATAGTCGCATATTTTTTTGCGGTCACGCTTTCTAAAACACCTATCGACCATCCATTTTTGGTTTTTCCGCTGAACTTGGCTGCTCCTAAAATAGCTGTATTTTCTGGCTGATCTACGAATTCACCATCCGTGGTTTCTGGGTAGCCTTGGGGGCTTCTACCTATGCGTCTTGAATAAAAAAGATTGTCTGAGCGAAAGGTATTACCTGCCTCCGAGTTACTTATTTGGTAATCAAAAATATTTTTGTTTTCAACAAAGAACGGACGTTGTTCTTCAAAAAATATTTGAAACCCATCAAGAGCAATGGCTGAAGGGTCAGCTTCTACTTGACCAAAATCTGGGTTTACCGTTAAATCTAAGGTTAAATCATTGGTGATTCCTATTTTGGCATCAAGTCCACCCGTTATTTCACTATCACTGCCATCACGAAAAGGGTTTCCTGCTTCGGCTTCATAGGTTTCTAGTTTAGCTACCGTATAGGGTTGAATTTCTAATTGTTTTTGAGGTGTAAGATTCATTAATCCGTTGAGTACACCAAACTCACTTACAAAACCTGGAGTATCTTGTTTAATGCGCTGCCAAACAGAACGTTCCTCGGAGCGAAAATATTGACGCATGACTTGGAGTCCCCATATTTGTTCTTTTGAATTTCCAAATTTCAGTTGACTCAGTGGAATTTTCATTTCAACAGTATACCCTTCTTTGTCGGTATTTGATTTGGTATACCAAATAGGATTCCAACTTTCATCTTCATTGTTGCCATTATTAGATTCAAAAACATCGCCTTTAACACCTGCGGCGGTGGTTACAAAACCAAAGGCAGAACGCTTGTCATGGTAACTGTCAATAAATAAACCTACCCAGTCACCTGTAAAACCATCGCGCCTAGAAAGACGCATTTCAATTTTATCAGGCTCGCTGTCATAAGCACGTATACCTACGTACAAGAACTTTTGGTCATACACAATTTTAAATTTTGTTTGATGATCAGGTGCTGTATTCTCATCGGGGCGGCTTTCTATAAAGTCACTTTCCCATGCAACAATGTTCCAAGCAGGATCATCAAGTAAACCATCTATATCTGGTGCGGCTGTTTTGTTTAAAAACGTGGTGGTGTAGCTTCTTTTTATCACAACGTCAGTACTGTCTTGTGATAAAAGAACGGTATGCGCAAGGAGTATTGCACATACCGTAAGTATATAGATTTTCATGTTTTCGATTGATGATTGATGTGCCTTAATGACTTGCGAAAAATAGCATCGTTACAGTTATTTAAAATTTTGTATTTTTTTTAACATATTGTTATAGCTGCTACAGATGGAAATTTGGCATAAAAAAAGGGTTAGTACCCAAAAGCACTAACCCAAATCACATTATTTTAAAACCCATTTTAATTGCAGGGCAATAGTTGATTACATAAAGTGAGTTTAATTAATTAACCACATCGCAGCGTTTACATCATCGCCTGCTGGATATTGTCTGGAAATTGCAGCTTCCAGATTTGTATTATTATTGTTTATTTCAGATTCAGGATACATAAAACGTTTCGGAATTCTTCCGCCATTGCCGGTGCCACCACCTGAAGTATCGTAAACAGGGAATCCTGTACGTCTTTGCTCATAGAAAATTTGCCACCCTGTGTTTAAGAATAGGGCAATGTGCTTTTGCGTCATGATTTGTGCAATGGTATTTGTACCTGTAAGTTTTACACCTGATTGATTAAGGTATGTATTGATGCTTGCTTCGTCTTCAATACCATAATAGTTCATTGATGCAGTGATGCCTGCTTCGTAAAATGGGGCTACTTCTCCAGAAATCCACCCGCGTTCTGCTGCTTCTGCCAAAATGAATTGCAACTCTGCATACCCCATGAGTACCCCTTGTTCATTAATGGGGTCTTCGTAATATCGGGGTTTGATACGAGATGCATTACCTTCTGTTGCAGGCACTGCCAAGTCACTGAAAGGGGCACTTCCTAATAGTCCGCCATAGGCATTAAAATCATCTTCTGCTAAGCCATTTGCTACACCGTTAGGAGTACGTTCTGCAAAAGCAAATAAGCGAGGGTCTCTTAAGTTTATTAATTCATCCACAAATGTTTTCTCCATATAATAGGCGGTTTGAAGACTGTTGTTTCTGTTTAAAGGATACCGGTTTTTATCGGTATCAACATAATTAATAAACCCAGCGTCTTCATTAGATTCAAATATGGGGAATTGGGAAGGATTATTAACAATAGCGCCAAACCGCTCTGCTACATCAATTGTTGATTGCCCTTCTTTTGTAGACAGGCTCATAAGGACCCGTAGTGCATATGAATTTATGAGTTTACGCCATTTTAATTTATCACCTCCATAAATAATATCACCAGAAATCGTTTCATTAGTTACAGCCAATTCTGAAGATGCCATTTTTAAATCTTCTAAAACTTGCAAATAGATACTTTCTTGGGTGTCATATACGGGTTGGTTAATGCCTTCTGTAAGCTTAGCAGCTTCAGTATAAGGCACATCACCAAATTGCTGACTTATTTCAACAATGAAATAAGATTTGAAGAAATTGGCCAAAATGCGATATACATCTTGATTAGTTCTGTTGGCCTCTTTAGTCATTTCATTGGCTTGTTTGAGGTTGTCATAAGCATTAAAATTACCTCGTTGCCAGGTGTAGTATTGGTATTGGCTAGCGCCATCAACATTAGTAAGCTGTCTGTTGGCGAGGGCAGCACTTAGGCTTACGTTGCTGCTAAACGCCTTTATCTGAAGGTGTGTAAAAAGTAATTCAGGATTGGCATTTACAGTGCGGTTTGGGTCATCTTGTAATGCATCAATATCAGAACAGCCTACCAACAGTATCGTTAGTAAAATCACTAGGGGTTTTATGCTATAGATTTTCATAGTGTTGCTTTTAAAATTTTAAATTAAGGTTTAACCCAAGGCTTCTTGTTGCAGGTGCTTGTAGGTTATCGTTAAATTCAGGATCTACATTTTCTAGAGTAGAAGAAAGCCAAAGGTTTCTGCCTACAAAAGAGAGGCTTGCATCAGAAAATGGCAATCTGTCTAGGGTTGCTTTACCAAAGTTATAGGTAAGTGTCACTTCACGTAATTTGATATAATCACGAACATAGTAATGATAATTATGGTTTTGGCGATCAGAGGTAGTTTGGTTATAAGTAATGTAATTAATAGCCTCGGTATTGGGCGCGTAGGTACGAGTATCGCTGGTAATGTTTCCGTTTACATCATAGGTTACCGTACCATCAGTAACAATAACACCATTGCCAACATAGGTACTCTCGCCATTGTTAGCATCGGTTCTAAACTGATTGACAGTGCCTGGATGCTTGCCGCCCCACCACATTTTTTGATTGGTAATGGAATACATATAACCACCCAATCTACCATCAAAAAGGAGGGAAAGTGAGAAGTTCTTGTACTTAAACGTATTGTTAAGGCCGTAAATAAGGTCTGGTGCTGCATGACCAATAAAACGTTTGAAAGGATCAAATACAGGAAAACCATTTTCATAGACCACTTCACCTTCACTGTTGGTTTGATATACATTGTCCCAGATTTGATCTGTACGTTCACCAACACGCACGTAATTTTTGGTACGCTCAGCATCACCAAAAATACTTACTTGGTAGTCTCTGTAGTGGGATAAATTAAGGCTAGTATTCCATTCAAAAGTTTCTGTTTTTAAGGGAGTAGCATTAATAATGGCTTCTATACCTTTGGTTCTGGTAGATCCCCCGTTTTCTAAACGAAAAGTATAGCCCGAAGCATCTGAAGCAGGTACTTTTAATATAGTATCTTCTGTGAGCCTGTTGTAGTAGGCTAAATCAATCCCTAAGCGATTATTAAAGAAACGCAAATCGGCACCAATCTCCCACGTATTATCTATTTCTGTTCTTACATTGGGGTTGATAAGTACATTTAATGCACTACTAGACGGTACGCCATTCCAAATGGTTCCACTTCCATAGGCCTGTAGTAATGAGTAAGGGCCGTTTGAATTGTCATTATAATTACCATCTCTCACTTGGCTAAAACCTCCACGAAGTTTAGCAAAGGTGAGCCAGCTTGGTTTTGAAAACAATTCAGATACAATTAAAGAACCTGATATTGAGGGATAAAAATAGGAGTTGTTTCCGTTTGGAAGTGCTGATATTTTATCATTTCTTCCTGTTAAAGATAAATAAAAAGCATTGTAAAAGTTAAGGTCTGCATAGGCATAGAAACTTTGAATAGCAGATTTTTCTTCTCTGTTTTCGCCAAACAAGGTGCTACCTAAATTGTTGGAAACATTGTAAAAACCGGGTATGGTTAAGCCATCGGTACTGATGGAATTATAGATTTGCTTTTTAAAGTAGTGGGCATAAGCTGCTTCAGTTTCTAAGCTAAAATTCTCAGAAAATTTGGTTTCATAGCGGAGTCCTAAATCTGAAGTAATATCAAATAGGTTGGCATCTCGTTGTTCAAAATTACCTTGTGATTTTGAACCATAGCCGATATAACTTTTAGGTTCTTTAAAGGTTCGGTAAAGACTCCACACATTAATACCACTACGGGCTTTGAGGGTTAAGTTGGGTACAACCTCATAAGCAAGGCTGAGGTTTCCGTAAATATTATCCTTATCGTATCCTCTTTGATACTCGTATGCTTGAAAATAGGGGTTGTTGTAATACGATATATTGAAGTGTCTTTGTTGAAACCCTTCTTGCCCTTCACGCCAGTAGTTTTTTAAATCACGTACATCAACATCTACCCCTGTCCAAAGTACAAGGTTATACAGGTAGTTGGTTGGTCCATAGCCAATTTCAGGAAAATTTTCAGTAAACTGCTTGTTGTAGGTCATTGATCCGCTGATGTTTACGTTGTCGGCAGGTTTCATAGATCCAGCCAGCGAAAAAGAAACATTATTTAGGTCTGTATTGGGCACAATACCTTGTTGGTACACGTTTGATAGCGATACTCTAAAAGTGCTTTTGTCAGAACCCCAGTCTGCACTTGCATTAACTGATCGTATGTATCCGGTACGGAAAAAGTTTTTAATATTATCTTTTCCGCGAGAGGTAAAGGGTATAGGGATAAGTTCACCAGTAACAGGGTCAGTAGGGCTATTGTACTGGGTTGTTTCAAAAAGACCGCTGGGGGTACTAGGATCTTTTTGGTCTACTCTTGGTCCCCAAATCCATCCGCCACCTTCTGTTCCAGATCCAGAGCCATCAATATAGGCGTAGTTACCTTGATTGCCGTTGCCGTAAACAGTTTGAACTTTTGGAGATCTAATAAATGAGGGCTGATACATGGTAGAAACGTTCAACGCTACATTTATTTTTCCACTCTTTCCTTTTTTGGTGGTAATCATGATAGCACCGTTTCTTCCTCTTGCGCCATAAAGTGCCGAAGCAGTGGTGCCTTTTAATACGTTTACCTGTGCTACATCATCACCCAATACCTTAAAATAATCCGTATTGCCAGATTCACTACCATCAACAGGAATACCGTCAATGACGATTAGGGTTTTGTTTGTTCTTCCTCTCAATACAATTTTAGGATCTTGAAATAGGTCGGTAGAATTGTTTACCTCTAAGCCTGCGACTCTACCCGTGAGGTTTCCAAAAACCGTGGGTTCTTTCGTTTTTTCTAGCAGATTACCAGCCACCTCTTGTGATGCGTAGCCTAAGGCTTTCTTTTCTTTTTTTATCCCCAGAGCGGTAACTACAACCTCACTCAATTGTTCAGAATCTTCAACCATGGTTAGGTTGATGGTCTTTTGGTTGGTTATGGTAATATGCGCTGTCTTAAAACCAATATATGAGAATACTATTTCGTCTCCTATTTGAGCTTCAATGGTGAAATTACCATCAAAATCGGTGGCGGTTCCTTGTGCGGTGTTTTCTATTAAAACCGTTACACCAGCCAAAGGTACACCTGTATTGTCTTGCACCACACCTGAAATGGTTTCTTGCGAATAGGTGGTAAATACTACCAGGCAGATTACAAAGAAATTAATTATTGCTTTCATTTTTTATGCTGTTTTGTTTGTTGATTTTTAGTTTTTTAACATCCATGTATTTATGGTGTTGTTTTGTGCTTTTAGGACAATTTTATAAAGATTTGATTTTGTAACTGTTGGAACAATGAATTCTTCATCACCTATGGTAACTTCTCCTACAGCAGTGTACTTATCAACACCTCCTTTTGCGTGGTTGTTTGTGGGTGAGATAAGAACAGTGGCTTTTTTTGTTGGATTTGAGATGCATTTCCAACGGAGTTTTAGCTGCTTGTTTGGAGTTTTAGTAGCCTCTAAATTGGCAACGTCTACTTTGCCAATGAATGGAATACCATCTATTTCATAACCAACATGTGTAGGGATGTTTAAATGCATAAAGCGTTGTATGGTAGGCATGATGTCAATGATTGCTGGAGTTTGCGTTTTAAAATAACTATTTGTGTTTTTGGCGTTGGTAACAATCCAAGTGCTTCTTTCTCGGTCAGATTGTCCTCCATGACCTTTGCCGTCTTCTGATGATCTACCGTGATCGGTGGTGATAATGACCAACCACTCTTCGTTGAAGGTTTTTTCTCTTTCTACAACAGCTTTCCATATGTTGCCTACTAGCGCATCTTCAAATTCAATGGCGTTATAGAGTTGTGGACTGTCACCAAAACCATGCCCCATATCATCTGAAAATTCTAGGTATACCCACGAAAGGTCTGGCCCTTCTTCTTTAATATAGCGGGCAGCTTCCTGTGCTACTTTTTCATCTATATTTTTAATGTACTGTCGTTGTTTGTCATGCGGAAAGTTAATGGTATCAAGTTCAAATCCGTCAAAGGCATAATCCATTTTAATATGATCTGTTGCCGCAAGATCTTCACCGATAAGTTTGGTGCGGTTATCTAGCCATGTAGAAAAAATGGCTGTTTGCTTTTGGGGGTGATTGTCTTTTAGAATTCGGAAAATAGTAGGGTAGTTGTAATTAGGATTCTTTATGCTATTGCCCCATACATTATGTTTATTTGCCCAAGTACCAGTAAGCATGCTATTGTAACCTACGGCTGAAATTGTAGGTGTTTCAGAATACCCTGCTTTTTTACCTCCTACATAGGCTTTTGAATAGTGTCCTACGGTGGCAATAGCATCCAAATTGGGGGTTTTTGCTTTTTCAAGCATATCAGCAGCTATCCCATCTACAAGAATAAAGACTACTTTCTTTTTTGCGGTACTATCGTTGTGTTGTACCGTGTTTCCAAATGAAGTTTGAGAAATGACAATGCCTAGCAGCACTAGCAGTGTATTGTTCAAAAACATATTTTTAGTTTTCATAATTGGTTCTGTTTTATGTCGTCAAAAGTATATGCTTCTCTAATAGATTGAATGAACGTTCAATTAATAAATCTTTAATTTAATGTTAACTTGTCGTAGAAAATCTTTTTTTTTTAATCTTTGAAAAATGGGAAGAAAGAGCTTAGGTAATATTCGACGTAAAGAAATTGTTAAGGCATTTTATGCAATAGCAAAAGAGATAGGGTTAGAAAATACTTCGATAGCGAAAGTTGCTCGTAAAATGAATATTAGCAATGGTCTTGTGATGCATTATTTTAAAACTAAAGACGAACTTTTAAAGGGGCTTAATGAATTTATACTCGAACAACATCTTAATATTGTGGCTAGTAAGGAGTATGGGTCGATGGATTCAGAAAAAAAATTACGACATTTTATTGAGACTCTTTTTTCTCGAAAATGGAATAAGTATTTTGATGATGGTGTTTTTTACAGTTGCTATGCTTTAATTTATCGTAATGAAGATTTTAATAAGAGTTTTAAAGATTATTTAGAGTCTTTACACGGAGTTTTACGACAAAAACTACATGAAGCCCATGCTCACGGATTGATATTGAATAAGAATATTGATGAGGTTACCGAAGTGATTTTTGCATTGGTAGATGGTGCGTATTATTATTTGGGTACTTTTCAGCAATCTGGACCCGATTATGATAAGCAGGTGGCTATTTATATAAAGTATACCACCCAATTACTCTCTTTTAATGATACTACAGTTTTACTTTCTAGTGAAGAAAAATTGCAGTAGTGCATATAGGCCAATAATGGTCCAGATGCTATTCACCAAAATATTAGGAAAGTCATGTATTTTAGAGGCATTTATGATTAGGCATACTGCCCCTAAAATATTTAAAATGTGATAGAAGGGTTTTGCTGCTGATATTTTTTTCAGCGTAAGTAATACATACGCTGCGATGAACAATAAAGCACCAAGCCACCCAATAATTTTATACCATTCCATAATTTACTTTGAAGGCGCAAGCTATATTATTTATGGGGAAAATGAGGTCTTAATGGGTTAAATTTAAAATACAGTATCACACTTTATTATGAAGTAATTAAAGGTAATGATTGGTTTTTTAATGTATAAATTTTAAACGATTGAAATAGAGTTTATAGCAAAGATGCGTATTCATATTTTTATTACTCCCTAAAATACATATTGCCATTGATTGTGTTCAAATGCAATATATTTGAACCCTTTCCGGTAGTGCCTGATATTTTTTGTCCTACAGGGCGATCATCTACCGTAAATTTTAGGTTTTCATCAGCATAAATATCACCGTGAATGGTTTCGGCAACCAAATGTGCATCAATCATTTTAACGGCTATTTCACCATTAATAGTACTTAAATATAGCTGCCCCATATATGTAGCAATATCAATGTCACCGTTGACAAGGTCGGCTTCAAAATCCCCTTCAATAATTTCTGAAGTTAAATCGCCATTGATACTATTTATTTTAAATTTTGCATTTTTTGGCACGTAAATCACATAATTAAATTCATACCAATCATCTGTGGTGAAATAGTGTACTTGTTTATTTTTTTGATGTTGTTTCCATTCACCACGAAATTTTTCGAGAACAGGCTCTGATATAGCGGTAATGCTAATGTTGTTGTCACTTTCTTCAACATTTAATTCGTATGCGTCTAGATATTTACCTTCTTTTGTGCGAATAGTTGCCTTAAAATAAAGGTTTGGTTTGTTCCAAGTTTTCACTTCAATAAGGGATGCAAATTTCACATCAATGTCAATATATTGATTGTTGTAATCGATATTTTTTTCGATGATTTTTTGTGCATTTGTTGAAAGGCTGATCAGACCTATCAACAGGAATAACGTAACTGTTCTCATGATTGTTCGTTTTTTGATTTGATTATTTTTTTCTTAGATAGATGTTTCCGTTTGTAGTTTTTAATTGAAATGGAACACCGCCACCATTGATGGCTTGGTTTAATTTTTGAGAAAATGAAATGGATTTTAAGCCATTTTTTTCTGGAAATTTCAGGTCAAAATCAGTATAAATGTCACCGTTTACTGTTCCTAAAGAAAGATTGGCGGGTGTATTTTTGGGTAAAGTAATATCTAGTTCGCCATTGGTAGCATAAATGGTAATGGGCGAGTCTTGATTTAAGGTGCTAAACGAAATAGTAATACCGCCATTCAATGAATCTGCCGTCACAGGGCCGCTAACGTTTTCAATGTGTATACTGCCGTTTAGTAAAGCACTAGCTTCTATTTCACTTTTAAACCCAATAATTTCAATATCAGCAGCTCCCGTTCCTCTGGTAGTGACTGAAATGTTTTGTGAGGCAGGCAAGTAAATTTCTGCGGTACTGTGATTTGATTTTCTTAGATTTCTGACAATAAGGTTATTTCCTTCTTTTACTACATAAAAACCCATTTCTGTATTATCAGCGCCACCTTCTCCTATTAATTTTAAGCCTTTGGCGCGTTCAGGAATTTTTGTAGTATTTTCTGATTTTATGAGTAACTCATTGGTGGTGTGGGTTTTTACGGTAATACTCGATTTTGATTCAATTTTCACCCATTCAATACCCGCTAGTGATTGTTTGTATTGTTGGGCATTTACGGCGAAAAAGGAGATTAATACTAGTGTAATAAATGTAAAATGTTTCATGTCGTTCGATTTTTTTGATGTTTCACTGCTATCAAGTGTTGGGGTGGAAATACCCAAAAAGAATTCGAATTGTAAAAATCTGGCTATTTCCCACCACACATTATGTAGCGATTGTTATTATATGATTTTTGGTAATACTAATTCAAGTTCTTCTTTTACATACGGCTGGGTATCTTTTCGTTCTAAGAGATTTTGCATAGGAACAACGGCATTTCTTTCTTGTATTTTACCCAAAATTTGAATGATGGTAATTTGAATGCCTGGGTCTTTTTCCGTTTTCAAGGCTTTGATAAAGCCATTTGTTACTAGTTCTGACCTTGTAAATTCACTAAGCACTTCTACTGCTGTTCTTCGTACATTGGTGTTTTCGTCATTCAACATACGTTCTATTAAAGCACTTACAATGGTCTCATCGGGTGCTGAAAATTCAGTAACAAACTGCACGCCTTGTATACGTTTACTGGCAGATTTATTGCCCATTAAAGACAGCATTGCAGTTTGTTTAAAAGATTCATTTTCATTGGTCAATAAAGCGATTTCTGTATGTGCTATTTGGGCTTGTTGTTGTTTTCCTAAGAAATAAGACCCAATCAATAGAGCGATACTGGCGGCAATTTTTAAAAACGTAGTGGGCCAGTTAGTTTTTTTAGAAAAGGATGAGCCATCCATAGCAATTAGTTTTGAACTGCTTTGTTTTTCTGCTTCCAATTGGGCAAAGAAATTGTCTCTTAGCCTAGCAGAAGGAGCCACTTCTGGTTCATTATCAAAAGCAGTTGAAAGTATTTGTAGTTCTTTTAATGCTTCTTTGCAAGTGGTGCAGCTGGCAATATGTGTTGCTATCACCTCCTTTTGCTCAGGGGGTAGTGTGTCATCTAAATAATCTGGCAGTTGTGCTATATAATGCTTGTTTTCCATTTTTAGATATTTTTAAAATAGATGTTTCTTAATTTTTGCATGGCTCTACTTACTTTCGTTTTAACAGCACCTGGTGTGCTACCGACTATGTTGGCCAATTCTTCATATTTTATTTCTTGAAACCGATGTAATACAAGTAATTCTCTGTCAGAAGCATCTAATTGATTTAAAGCGATTTGTAAGTCTGAATAGTCTGGTTTTTCTTCTTCTTTTTCTATGTGTTTAATAGCTGTGGTATCAATGCTTTCGGGTGTGTTAACTGTTTTTCTAAAATGTGTTTTTAAACAATTTCGAGCAATAGTAAACAACCATGAAACAAATTTGCCGTTATTATATGAGCTTCTATATTTCATCAATTTATAGAATACTTCTTGGGTAATATCTTCGCTTAACATTTTATCGCCACACATTTTATATAGAAAATTAAATACGTGTTTGTGGTGTCGTTCAAAGAGTATTTTAAGTACATCTAAGTTTCCGTTCGCCACTTTTGCCATCAGCATTTCGTCGGTTAAATTTTCCAAAAAAGTGATTGTTTTGTTGGTCTTCATTACTATATAGTCCGAAAATTACAAAAGGTTACATGAAGTGATAAAAAAAAAGCAAGATTATACATTGGTACGATGCGATTTTACCACAAAATGTTAAAAATTAGGCTTGATGGAGGATGAAAAAAAAGATTGAAAGTGTAGTGTAGCGTTTTTTAGGCGGGTATATTTTTACCTGCTTTATATTTTTGTTATCAGACGTAAAATAGGGGTGCTATTTCAGCTATGAGATACCTGTAGGATATTTATTTTTCTTTGATAAGAAAAAGCTAGTTACTTGTTTTAAACCGTTTGCTTCTTCCAGAATTGCTTTTGAGGTGGCGATTGGCAGTATTCCGTAAACTAGCTTCTGAGTAGTTATGTGTTGCTATTCACTAGCCTCTCCAATTGACGTGAATTCTTTAATGGCTTGGTTGGGTTCTATGATATCATATCCTTTCCAAAACTCGGGGTCGTAATTAGGCATATAAGTAGGTAGCACGTTATTATTTTCTTTAAAGGCTTCAAATTGGGGGTTTTCAATAGGTTTTTCATTAAAAACTATCAATTCATAACGGTTTCGGTTGCTAAAGGCAGCATCAATTTTTACCGCAAGTTCGTTTTGCTTTCTTCTGCCTTTTACATGTTTGTTTTTTTCAATAATCTTTACAGGGCGTTTGAACCCAACGCGAATACCTTTGGTGATATCATAATAGCTGAGGTGATATTTTTGGTCTTCACCTTTGCCAAAAATAATTTTACCTTCTGCCAAATAAGCGTTCATAGAAATGCCTAATAAACTAAATTTTTTCAACGGTTTTACATTTTCAAAATCCATTCTAATAACAGCAAAATCATCAGAATTAATGTAAAGTTTCCCTTTGTAATCTTCTGACCTTTTTGGGTTAAAGCTTATCACGTATACCGCCGCATCACCCAAATAGGTGAAATCTTCAAGCGCAAGGTCATACCTACCTGGTTTGAAAATAACGTTGTAATCAGTATCTTCAAAAACTGGTAGTTTTTTATATAAGTTACCTATTGTTGATCGTTTGTATTGCGCAAAGTTTTTTTTGCGCTCTTCTTTGTTCTTTTTTTCTTCTTCTAGTTGTTTGTTGAGGGCAGCTACATCAGTAGAATCAATGTCAGATTCAAAGAGTTCGTCTCCTTGAATTTTAGTTCCTAAAAGTCCCGATTTAATCTTGAAATACGAATCGGTTTTTATATTTTTTTTGATGATTGTATTGAATTTTTCTTCCATCACATCAAAATCCATCTCTAAGCTTTTGTCATATAGTTCGGAGGCCTTGATGAGGTCTAATTTTTGCTCTTCGGCATTGCTGTTGGCGTATAAATCACCAAGAATTTCGGTATAATAGGCATTGCTCTTGGGAATGAGACGCACAAGGCTATCTATAAATTTTTTATTAAACGCCTCTATAGTTGATTTTTTAAGCGTGTAATCGGTTTTTAAAATCCTATTCTTATTGGTTTCACGTAGAAAAATACGTTTTTTAGTACTTTCTAAATTGTAGTTTTTAGCAATGTTTTTTTCAACTTCTTCAATAATTTCTCTTGGAGTGAAATTTTTATTACTCACAATTACTGGGTTGAGCTCAATAGCCTTTGAAGATAAGGTAATAGTACTTTCTGTAAACTCATTTAGGGGTCTGCTTATCGAAGCATATCCAATGCATGAAATGGTTAAGGTGTCGCTAGGTTGAATGGTGTTGTTTAGCTGAAAAGTAAAACGACCTTCTTCATTGGTGATAATGCCTTTGTTTTTTAGTTGTACGGTAACGTAGGGTATGGGTTTTTGTGAGGCAGAGTCAACAATAACTGCAGTTAATGATTGTGAATAACCCGAAAGATGCAGTAATATAAGCGCTAAGAATAGTGTAATTGTTTTTGACATATAATTCTATGGGTGAAAAAAGATTGATTAAGCAAAAAACGGAATAGCATTTGAACATAGCCTCCCTTTTTTGATTTCATTAATACCTATTTATTGTTTTTTTAACGAAATACGTATCAATAACAATGACTAAAAACAACTAGTAATTGAAATTGATAGGTGTTGTATTCCTTGTTGTATTGGGAAGACGTTTAAGGCTGTAAATTGTTACAAGAAAAAAATATTGAATGTAGAAAAGGAGTTTGGCGTATTAATGACACCCACAGTCATCTTGCCCACATGCCTTAGTTTTGGGTTTTTTAGAAGCAAAAAGCCTTTTTGGTAAAAAGAATTTTTTTACAATATAACTTACAGCTATGGCAAGGGTAATATACATTAAAACTGTTTGAACAATTTCCATAGTTATTTAAGTGTTTGATAGGCGATTAAAGCAACAATATAAGCAAAAACACTCATAAAAACCAATTGTGCAGCAGGCCATTTCCATGAGTTGGTTTCTCGTTTTACAATGGCTAAGGTACTCATACATTGCATCGCAAATGCATAGAAAAGCAATAATGAAATGCCTGAAGCCAGGTTAAACTGAGGTTTTTTGGTTGTTGAATTTACCTCTAACGCCATTCTATTTTTTATCGTATTCGTATCTTCATCATCACTGCCTACACTATAGATGGTGGCTAAGGTACCTACAAATACTTCGCGAGCAGCAAAAGAGGTGAGTACGGCGATACCAATTTTCCAATCGTAACCCAAAGGTTTTACAACGGGTTCAATAACTTTTCCGGCATAGCCGATATATGAATTTTCTAATTTGTAGCTAGCAATTTCTTGATTTTGAGCACGCTCAAAAAGCATGCTCTTTTTTAGTTGAATAGAATCTGCAAGGGCAGTGGTATTGATATGATAGACTTTTTTGTTGACGCTATCTTGCAAAGCTTCACGATAGGTGGCTAACTCGGTTTTAATATTTGATTGGTTAAAAGGAGAAAACCCGTCAGTTGCAATTCTATTTTTTACAATCGATTCTGCATTTTTAAAGTTGTCTGCATAGCCATGCGAACCTAAATACCAAAGAATAATAGAGATGGCAAGAATTATTTTTCCGGCACCTAAAACAAAGCTTTTGGTCTTTTCCCAAACCGTGTAGGCTACATTTTTAAAGAGTGGTAATTTGTAATTAGGCATTTCTATTACAAAAAAGGAGCGTCTTTTTATTTTCAATATTTTATTTAAAATCATCGCTGAAAATATAGACGATGCAAAACCTAAGAGGTATAATAACATGAGGGTAAGCGCTTGATAGCTTAAACCAATAAAGTGCCCCTCGGGAATTACTAAAGCAATAATTATAAGGTATACAGGTAGCCTGGCAGAGCAGGTGGTGAAAGGAACTACTAAAATGGTAATGAGGCGTTCTTTCCAGTTTTCAATGGTACGTGTTGCCATTACCGCAGGTATGGCACAGGCAGTACCCGAAATAAGCGGTACCACACTTTTGCCGCTAAGACCAAAAGGGCGCATCAACTTATCCATCAAAAAAACAACGCGACTCATATAGCCTGTTTCTTCAAGTAGGGCGATAAAAAAGAATAAGAATGCAATTTGTGGAATGAAAATAACCACGCCACCAATTCCCGCCAAAAGCCCTTCTGCTATAAGGTTGGTAAACGCACCTGCGGGAAGCGTGTTTTTTACCCATTCACTAGCGGAAGCAAAAAAGGCATCTATGGCATCCATAGGGTAGCTACTCCAGCCATAAATGGCTTGAAAAATTGTCAATAGTATGAAAAAGAAAATAAGGTAGCCATACACCTTATGTGTAAGTATCTTATCTAAAGAGGCTCGAAAACCTTTGGCGGCATTAGCATCAATTGAATAGGTATCTTTTAAAACGTTATTGATGAACTGGTACCGTAAAATGGTCTCTTTTTGTTGTAAACGTTTAAGCTCCGATTTTGATTTAGCATAAGAATCCGTGTTTTCAATCAGCGGTTTCTCCAATGGCATAAAGTTGGTGTCTTGTGTGATGACCAACCATAATTTGTATAAATCTTCTTGCGGAAACGTATTTTTTAACACTTCAAAATAAGCAGGGTCAATGACCGAAATGTCAATGTTTGATTTTGAAGAAAGATTTTTATATCCAGTAATGAGTTCTTTTAGGCGGTCTATTCCCGTGCCTTTGCGGGTGCTGACCAGTGCTATTTTGGTGTCTAGCTGTTGCTCTAATAGTTCAATATCGACCGAAATACCTCTTCGCGGCATCCTATCAGCCATATTGATGACTAGAATGGTGGGAATTTTAAGGTCTTTAATTTGTGTAAATAACAGCAGGTTGCGTTTCAGGTTTTCAACATCTGAAATAACTACGGCCACATCGGGGTGGTCTTTATCTTTTTTGTTTAAAAGCAACTCTACCGCAACACTCTCATCCAAAGAAGTAGTGTTTAGACTGTAGGTACCTGGTAAATCAATAATATGGGCTTTCACCCCTCTAGGTAGGGAGCAAATTCCCTCTTTCTTTTCAACCGTTATTCCTGGGTAATTGCCTACTTTTTGCTTGAGTCCTGTAAGTTGATTAAAAACAGAAGTCTTTCCCGTGTTAGGGTTGCCTATGAGTGCTACATTAATTTGTTTGCTCATAAGATTTCAATATCGCTAATAAGTTCTAATTCTATTTGCATTGCCATTGCTCTTCGTATGGCAATATGCGAACCATTTACTTTTATATAAATAGGGTCGTTAAATGGTGCTATTTGTACCAATTCTACTTCGTTGCCCGGAAGACAGCCTAATTCTAATAGCTTAATAGGGGGTAGATTATCGGTAAACTCTTTGATAATTCCCTTCTGGCCGTACTTTAAATGTGCAACAGTGGTACTCAATTTTTATTTAGATTCAATATAATTAAGGCAGCAAAAATACAAGAAAAAGCTGAAAAATAAGGCTTAAATTTAAAAATAACGAGCTGTTTGTTATCTAACAGCTATCCGTAACATAATTTGTACAAAAGGTGTTGTGTTGTTCTTGAGGGCTGTTACGCTCCTCACACTGTAAACCGCATGTTTTTAGTAGGTCATCTCCTGCTATTAAGAGACCAATACGTATAAACCCATTATTTGTTATACGAAGCTTTCAAAAGTACTACATCTTGCAGTAGTTGCTCAATTTTTTCCATTTTTGTACCGTCGTAAAAACCGCGTACCCGCCTTTTTTTGTCTACCAAAATGAAATTTTCTGTATGGATCATGTCGTAAGCACCACCATCACCATCGGTTTTTACTGCTAGGTATGATTTTCGCGCCAGTTCATAAATTTGTTTTTTATCGCCAGTAACTAAATTCCATTTACTATCGTCTACCTTGTTTTTGAGGGCGTACTTTTTAAGTTGAGGTACCGAATCTATTTCGGGGGTGACCGAATGCGATAAAAGTAAAACATCTTCGTTTTTAAGCCGCTCTTGAATCACTGCCATATTTTTTGTCATGATAGGGCAAATGGTAGGGCAGGTGGTGAAAAAGAAATCTGCGATATAAATTTTATCTTGATAGTCGGCTTGGGTGATGATTTTTCCGTTTTGGTTCACGAGTGAAAAATCGGCTATGGTGTGGTATTTTTTAATGTATTGTATCTCTGGGGCTACCAATTCAGGGTTTACCATAGAAGGTTGGTATATAGGAAGCATTTTTTTTGGTTGTAACGCATTGTAAAACAGGTACATGATGACTGTTGAAAGCAGGAGAAAAACAATACCAAAAAGCTTGTATTTACTAAAAAAAGACCGCATACCAATTTTTGGCAAAGATACACCAGTACACAAGAGTGTTCAAGAATTTTTGAATGATACTGTTGCTAAATCTTTCTTAAAACGAGTTAAAAACCGCAGACAAGCATAGTTTCTTTTTATAAGACCTCGTAAAGATGTACTTTTGTGAGCTTTAATTTTAGAATGTAGCAATGGGATTACTTATTCAAATACTGACTTTTGTCTTAATCATTTCAATACTTGTTATCTTACATGAGTTTGGACACTACTTGCCTGCCAAGTGGTTTAAAACAAGAGTAGAGAAATTCTACCTATTTTTCGATTGGAAATTTTCACTCTTTAAAAAGAAAATTGGCGAAACAGAGTGGGGTATCGGTTGGTTGCCTTTGGGTGGCTATGTGAAGATTTCAGGGATGATTGATGAGAGCATGGATACCGAGCAAATGAAAAAAGACCCTGAGCCATGGGAATTTCGTAGTAAACCAGCATGGCAGCGTTTAATTATAATGTTAGGTGGGGTTACTGTAAACTTTCTGCTTGCATGGATTATTTATACCGGTTTGCTTGTTAGTAACGGTGATAGCTATATACCTGCTGATAGCTTGAAGTATGGTATTTTGGTAGATTCAATAGGAGAGAAAATAGGGCTGCGAACAGGAGACCAGATTTTAGCTATTGATGGTAAAAAGGCTCGAAAATTTACCGATGCCACCTTTGATATTTTGTTAGGAGATGATATTACAGTAAAAAGAGATGGGCAAGAGGTTAATTTTCCTATTCCACCCGAAGCCTTAGCTGATGTTTTAGCAACCCAGGGGAGAAACTTTTTATCGTATCGACATAAGGCTATTTTAGACAGTATTGTGCCCAATAAGCCTGCGGCGAAAGCTGGTTTACAATCAGGAGATGAAATAATAGCCGTTAATAACAAAAAGACAGCGTTTTGGAATGAGTTTACCGAAGAAATTCGGTCACATGCTAATAAAGAAATTACCGTTACGGTAAATAGAAATGGTAGTCGTAAAGACATTGCGCTTACCGTTGCAAAAGATTCTACTATTGGTGTAGGGCCAAGTATTGAAGATTTAATGGTTACTGACAATTATAGTTTTATTGCGGCAATACCAGCCGGTTTTAATAGAACTATTGAGGTGTTGACCAAGCAAGTGCGTCAATTTAAAATTATATTTAATACCAAAACTAAGGCGTACAAGTCGGTAAGAGGCCCAATAGGCATTGTAGATATGATGCCAGAAAAATGGCGATGGGGTTTCTTCTGGAATTTTCTAGCAATGTTCTCTGTTTGGTTGGCTTTTGTCAATTTATTACCCATACCTGCGCTTGATGGCGGGCATGTGATGTTTTTGTTGTACGAAATTATTTCTGGAAGACCGCCAAGTGAAAAAGTTTTGGAAAGAGGGCAAATTATTGGCTTCGTTATCGTAATGGGCTTAATGGCAGTGGTTTTCGGAAACGATATTTGGAATATCATCAAAAAATTTCTGTAAGATTTAAAATTAATTGCAATCTTTCTGATAAATCATGTTTTTTTTGTTTGTGGTATTTTAAAAAACGATTATATTTGCACCCGCTTTAAGTAATTAAAGTGGTGATTTTCCTCCTTAGCTCAGTTGGTTAGAGCATCTGACTGTTAATCAGAGGGTCCTTGGTTCGAGCCCAAGAGGGGGAGCAGAAAAGTAAAATCCAATCTATGTATTTAGGTTGGATTTTCTGTTTTTGGGTAATAGATGCTGGTCTTAACTTAGGGTCTGATAAAAGAGTTGCGTAAAACCTTAATTAATGAGGTGGTAACGGTTAAAGTAAAAATAGGCGTAAATTTACCTTAGTGAGGTTCTTATTGTAAAAAAAGCGTATTTTTTACAATAGCAGGTTTCTTATTGCAAAAAAAATGCAATATTTTGCATTAGCGAATATCTTATTGCAAAATAAAACGTTATTTTGCATTAGTGAGCGGTCTAATGCAATAAATAACTAAAAAATGCAAAATTTTAAATCGGGTACGTATATAAATCAAGGGCATTATAAAAGTTTTCAGCCAGAACTTATTAATAAAAAATGGCTATTAGAAGATATGGAGCTAATTCAATTACTATCTAAAGCAGATAGGCAATTGGGGCGTTTAGATATGTATAGTGAGCATATACCAGATATTGATTTATTTATTAGTATGCACGTACTTAAAGAAGCTACACAGAGTAGTAAAATAGAAGGTACACAAACTAATATGGAAGAAGCCTTATTAGATGCAGAGGATGTAAGCAACGAAAAAAAAGAGGATTGGGTAGAAGTGCAAAACTACATTAAAGCCATGCATCAAGCTATAGAAATGTTGCAAAAATTACCTTTTTCATCACGTTTAATTAGAGAAACACACAAAACCTTATTGCAAGGAGTAAGAGGGGAGCATAAACTACCAGGAGTTTTCCGTAGCAGTCAAAACTGGATTGGTGGTGCTTCTATAAGTGATGCTGCTTTTATTCCGCCTGTACATACCACAATTAATGAATTAATGAGCGATTTGGAAAATTTTGCACATAATAACGAAGTGTATTTTCCAGATCTCTTAAAAATAGCCATCATTCATTACCAATTTGAAACCATTCACCCTTTTTTAGATGGTAACGGGCGTGTAGGGCGTTTATTAATTACGTTATATTTAGTAGACAAAGACATACTTAAAAAACCAATTCTGTATCTATCAGATTTTTTTGAGCGAAATAAAAACCTGTACTACGATAATTTAATGAAGGTGAGGACAAAAAATGATATAGTACAATGGTTTAAATTCTTTTTAGTAGGTATTATAGAAACAGCACAAAAAGGAGTAGAAACATTTGATGCAATTTTAAAATTAAAACAAAATACGGAGCTGAATATTCAAACTTTAGGAACAAAAGCAAATAACGCTCAAAAAATAATGCAATATCTTTTTAAACGACCTATGATTGATGTAGATAAGATAACTGAAGTTGCAGAAGTTTCTAAACGTACAGCTTATAATTTAATTGCAGATTTAGAGGAATTAGAAATATTAAAAGAAATAACAGGTGGTAAGCGTGATAAATTATATGTGTTTGATAGTTACTTAAACTTATTTAAATAAGGGACTATTAGCACTACAAGACAAATACGTAATACCTTCTTTATAAATCGCATAGCGGTTTGAAATACAAAGGAGTAAACGGTGCTTACCTATAAAAGTTCATTTCATCCATATAGCGCCATACAGCATCGGGTAATAGTGTACGGATATTTTTTTTTGCCTGATGATTTTTACGAATAAACGTAGAAGAAATCTCCATTATAGGCGCATTTACTTTGTGTATTTTAGGATGACCTTCAAATTGATGTGCTATTTTGCCCTCAGATATTCTGGGGTAGACATACAAATGGTAATTTTCTAAAATAGTTTCATAGTTTTTCCATTTATGAAACCCTTTCAAATTGTCTTCACCCATAATTAAGCAAAACTGATGGTCGTTACCATACTTTTCATCTAAATGAACAAGCGTATTTATGGTGTAATTAGGTTGTGGCAGGTCAAATTCTATCTTGCTAGGCGATAACTTGGCAAAATCTTTGGTTGCTTCAAATACCATTTGATAGCGGTGGTGATTATCAAGTAAGGTTTTCTTTGTTTTAAACGGACTCTGCGGTGTTACAACAAACCAAACTTCATCTAAGTCTGAAAACTCTACCATATGATTGGCAATTACCATATGCCCAATATGAATGGGGTTAAACGTGCCAAAATACAAACCTATTTTTTTCATCAAGAAGGGGTGATTTGGCTAGTGTTTAATCGTCCTTATTTACGCCTACAAAATCGGCTACAAGTTTATGTGCTTCCTGTAAAGCAATATCTAAATCGTAGTTCTTGATCACCGTGTCAAATTGCGGTGCGGTAGCTAATTCTACAGAGGCTTTTGCTACGCGCATATTGATTTTGTCATCACTTTCGGTACTGCGTTTTTTGAGTCTTATTTTTAATTCATCAACACTGGGCGGTTTTACAAAAACAGCAAGGGTTTCTTTGGGAAATTTTTTCTTAATGCGTAATCCGCCTACCACATCAATATCAAAAATTACGTTTTTTCCTGCTGCCCAAAGGCGTTCTACTTCACTTTTAAGTGTGCCGTAAAAATTATCACGATAGACCTCTTCCCACTCTAAAAAATCATCATTTTTAATGTGCTGCTTAAATTCTGAAACACTTTTAAAATAGTAATGCTGTCCATTTTTTTCTTTGCCTCTTCGAGGTCTTGAAGTTGCCGAAACTGAAAAAGCTAAGTTCAATTCAGGTTGCTCTAGAAGGTAGCGCACTATAGTGGTTTTTCCACTGCCTGAAGGTGCCGAAAATATAATTAGTTTTCCTCCTTTCATCACAAAACATTAAGCATTTGTTCCTTAATTTTTTCTAACTCATCTTTCATTTGTACAACTAGTTGTTGCATGGGTGCATAGTTAGCTTTTGACCCTATGGTGTTTATTTCACGACCTATTTCTTGAGAAATAAAGGCTAGCTTTTTACCGTTTGAATCACTTGATTTTAAAGTTTCAGAAAAGTAATCTAAGTGGTTTGTTAGGCGTACTTTTTCCTCAGTAATATCGTATTTTTCTAGGTAATAAATGAGTTCTTGCTCAAAACGATTGGCATCAACCTCTGCTTTGATATCTGAAACCGCCTTGTTTAAGCGTTCGCGCACATCAGTCTGCCTGTCCGGATCCATTTCAACAACAGCTTGTAGTAATTCTTCGAGTGTTTTTATACGTGCTAAAAAATCATTTTCAAGAACATTACCTTCCGCAGTTCTGAAATTATTGATTTCGGTTAACGCCTCTTTTAATGCTAGTTGAATAGAAGCAAACTCTTCAACATCAATGTTTTCGCGCTCAGTTTTCATCGTATCTGGCATACGCAAAGCTAACTCTAACAAACGCAAATTATCACCACTGGCAATGGCGCTTAATTGTGCCATATATTGTTTTACAACAGTCTCATTAATTTGCGCAGAAGTTTCACTGCCCGTAAACTCTATGTAAAGGGTGAAATCGATTTTGCCTCTAATAAGTGAGTTTGCTATTATCTTACGTAATTCAAGTTCTTTTTCGCGATAAGCAGAAGGCATACGTGTATTAATATCTAAACTTTTACTGTTTAGAGACTTTAACTCTACCGTGATTTTTTTAGATGGAAGCTGTATAACATGCTTTCCGAAACCAGTCATGGATTGGATCATTGTGTCATTTTGAATTTTGGCAAAGGTACAGGTTTTGTAAAAGAAACTATTATAGTGGCCTCACCCAAATATTACGGTAGCTTACGCGACTGTCATCACCATGGTCTTGTAGCATTAAAGGACCTTTGCCATGTGGTGGGTTTTTAGGCCAACCAACATAAGGGGTGGTGCCTTTAATTTCGGTATGGTCTTGTATAAGAACACCGTTGTGTAATACTGTTACGGTGCCTGATTTTATTTTGCCTCCTTCAGCATTAAATTTTGGCGCGTGATAAATAATATCATAAACATTCCACTCTCCTGTAGGTACAGAAGCCATAGCCAAAGGTGGCCCTTGTTTGTAAATAGCACCTACTTGTCCGTTAACATAGGTATCATTATTGTTATTATCTAAAACTTGAATTTCGTATATTCCATCAAGAAAAATGCCGCTATTGCCTCGGTTTTGTCCGTCTCTTTGTACGGGTAATGGTGATTTCCATTCAATATGCAATTGAATGTCGCCAAACTTTTGTTTGGTTTGAATGTTTCCTGTTTTGTCTGCAACTGTCATGCTGCCATCTTTATTCAAGTGCCATTTTGCAGGAGAATTATCTTCGGTATGCACCCAGCCGTCAAGAGAGCTGCCATCAAAAAGTACAATGGCATCGCTGGGGATGTTTCCGTTTGTGGCGGGCCCCACAACAGGTACTTTTGGTTCGTAGTATTCTGTTTCTTCTGGTGTGGTAGGTTCTGGGGCTGTATATTCTTCATGAATAATTACCGCATCTTCAACTTTAGCCATTGGCGTTTTCACTTCTTCTTTCATTTGCTCGTTGCAAGAAAAAAGTAAGGCAATACATAAAAAGGCACTAAGGATAAAACTATTTTTCATGAGAGTGCTATTTGAATTTTTATTAGTAAATTATAGGTTGTGTTATTACTGTATTTACAATCAATAACTATCACTTACGGTATCTCAATGCTCATGCAAACGGACAATAAGGTAGTCTAAGAAAAAAGCTTACAGTTTTCTTATTTTTATATTGCGAAAGGCAACAACATTTCCATGGTCTTGCAGGCCTATTTTTCCCGTGGTATATTTTCCAAAATGTTCCCAGTTGGCAAATTTTGATTTGGCAACCATGGCATTCCATTCTTCATTGTTTAGCGGAAATTCTACTATTTTTTCACCATTTAATTGCACGCTACCCATGTGTGTGGTGTTGTTTACGGTAATTACACAGGTGTTCCATTCGCCTACAGGTTTGGTAACGTCTTTGGTAGGTGAAACCATGTCATACAAAGCACCAGCTTGATGACTTGTACCGTTTTTTCCATCAGGGTGTTTATCATTGTCTAAGACTTGAATTTCTGGGCCTGTTTTGTAGGGCTGGTCTACATTAGGTAATTCTTTAATTCCCCAAAAAATACCACTGTTGCCAGCTTCTGAAATGCGCCAATCTATGGATAGTTCAAAATCGGTATACTCATTATCAGAAACTAAATTATAGCTTACGCCTTTTTCTCGTTTTTCTGGCGGATAAAATACCATGGCACCATCTTCAATTTTCCAATGATCAGAAACACCATCTTGTAAATATTCATGCCATCCGTTAAATGATGTTCCATCAAAAAGGGAAACCCATGCTTCGTTGGAGGCTTCTTTTATAACTTCTGGCATTACTTCAACGGCCTTTTCTTTCATGCTTTCTTTCGCTTTTTCTTTGCATGAGATAATGGTTAGGGCAATAAAAGTCGCAAAAAGGAAATTTTTCATGTTATTTAATTTTAGTTAATTGGATATTTAAACGTAACTGTTTTTCAATGTATTGGATACAACAAAAATGCTTAGTACTGATATGAAATCAAATCAGAAAAGCATTTTGGCTCAAGCTGCTTTATATTTAAGTGCCTAGTATTTTACGTAGTACTTCTTTATCTATTGCTGCTCCTGCAAAATCATCAAATGTTTTTTCGGTAGCTTCAATTATATGGTCTTTAATGAAAATAGCACCTTCTCTAGCACCTTGCTCAGGGCTTTTAATACAGCATTCCCATTCCATTACTGCCCAAACATCGCAACCATATTGGGTTAATTTTGAAAAAATAGTTTTAAAATCTATTTGTCCATCACCAAGTGAGCGGTATCTTCCTGCACGATCTCCCCAGTCATTATACCCGCCAAAAGCACCTTTTTTGCCTGTTGGGTTAAACTCAGAATCTTTTACATGAAATGATTTAATAAACTCATGATAATGATCTATGTATTCGATATAATCTAATTGTTGTAAAACAAAATGACTTGGATCGTATAAGATGTTTACTCTTTTATGATTGCCAGTTGCAGCCAAAAACCGCTCAAAAGTATCACCGTCATGTAAATCTTCGCCAGGGTGAATTTCATAGCATACGTCAACCCCTTCTTCATCAAAGTGATTTAATATAGGCATCCATCGTTTAGCGAGTTCTTCAAACCCCATTTCTACTAATCCTGCAGGGCGTTGTGGCCAAGGGTGCCACGTGTGCCATAGCAAGGCACCAGAAAAAGTGGCGTGGGCAGAAATGCCTAATCTACGACTAGCTGTAGCTGCTTTTTTTACTACATCAACGGCCCATTCAGTTCGGGCTTTAGGATTGTTTTTTACCTTGTCAGGGGCAAAATTATCGAACATTAAATCATAAGCAGGGTGTACAGCAACTAATTGCCCTTGTAAATGTGTTGAAAGTTCGGTTATCTCAAGACCGTATGAATTTACCTTACCTTTAAGTTCATCACAGTAGGTTTGGCTTTCTGCAGCCTTGTCTAAATCTATTAAAAAATGCTCCCATGTTGGTATCTGAATGCCTTTATAGCCTAAATCAGATGCCCATTTACACATGCCGTCTAAGGTGTTAAATGGAGCTTTGCTATCTACAAATTGTGCTAAAAATACCGCTGGTCCTTTTATTGTTTTCATGCTTATTTTGCTATATGTTTTTAAATAGTTTTGATTTTAATCATTTGAGAATGTAACCTTGATTTTGTGGTCGCTATTGTCGTGTTAATGCTATTTACAAGTGAAGTCATAAATATAGGGAATACCTTTAGAAAATCATCTATTATTTCAAAACCTTCTAAAAAAGTTATATTTAAAAGGGTTCTAGTAAAGTCTTTTTTCTTCAATGTCATTGCTATGAACTGTCTTAACTTTTTCTTTTTTCTGCAAATCATCCATTTTGTATCCTAATTTTGGCATTTTAGAGTTCAGCAGCTATGGCTATGCAACAAAAAATAACTTTTTTACGGCACAATAGCCATAGTTCTCAATTCTAAATAAGATTGAAGACGAGCTCATGGAAAAATTCTTAATATATTTACCTTTTGCTATCAAAAGCAAGATGCTATTAACAATATTAACAAGTACCCTTACGTTTAAAATTTTATGGAGAATGCGTCAGCGAGAAATTTGTGGGGTGATTATTTAGATCACCATTTGGAGGATGCCTTTCATGAGGCGCCTAAAACAATGCATTTTTGTGATAACGAAGCAGCTGCTAATGCATGTGCTGAACTTGTTAAAGCGGGAATTAAAACCGCAACTACAAGTACTTTGTTGGGTATTCAGCACAGAAAAGAGCGTTTGCCAAAAATAGGTGATTACACTGTAGTCACCGATTGGCAAGGAGAAGCGAAGTGTATCATAAGAACTACAAAAGTGACGCTTAAGCCATTTTTTAGTATTGATGAAGACTATGCTAAAAAAGAAGGTGAGGGCGATAAAACCTTAGCGCACTGGAAAAAAGTACGCTGGGAGTATTTTACAAGAGAACTTGCTGCATTTGATCGTAAACCCAATGAGAGTATGATTGTGGTTTGTGAAGAATTTGAGAAAATATTTGAACGGTAATGCCAAACTATAGCTAAAGCTTTTTAGTTTTTAGAAGCAGTGCCTAGTATTTTTGAGTGTAAATCAAAAAAAAACCTCATGACATTACTAATGTCTTGAGGTTTTTTTAATACTGTTTTGTATCGTGATTAAAAAAAAGAGTAAAGCAACTTAGTTGCGATTTACTCCATTTCAACCCATACATTTTCTTTTTTGTGGGAAGCTACGGTAGCTTCAATAAAGTTCATTCCTCGAACGCCATCTTGCATAGTTGGAAATTCGCCGTCATTGTATTTTTCTCCACGAATGGCTCTAGCGGCACCTAAATAAATATTTGCCATAGAATCAAAAATACCTTCAGGATGTCCGGCTGGTAGTTTTGTACCGTCTAACGAAAGCTCAGAATTATAGGCATGACCAGGTTTGTATACCTGTAAGGGCTCTGTATCACTCATTTTGTAAAGAAAATTCGGATTTTCTTGTTCCCATCTAAAAGCGCCTTTCTCCCCGTAAATAGCGATTGCTAAGCCATTTTCTTCTCCTGTAGCCACTTGGCTACTGCGAATAACACCTTTTACATGGTCATCCATACGAATTAATACAGTGCCATCAACGTCCATCTTATTATCTTCATACAGATAGTTGAAATCACATAGTAGGGATTTTACTTTTAGTCCTGTTGTGTATTCAACTAAATTAAAGGCATGTACGCCTATGTCTCCCATGCAGGAGCTGATACCAGCTTTTTTGGGGTCTAAGCGCCAAACCGAAGAGCGTTTTTCTTTATCGTGTATGATGGTGTTAATCCATCCTTGGTAATAGCGGGCATCAACTTTATGAATTTTTCCGAGAACACCTGCTTTTATCATTTCACGCATCTGACGCACCATAGGGTAGCCTGTGTAGGTGTGTGTTAAAGCAAATATTTTTCCTGATTTTTGATGCGCTTCTTGCAAAATTTTTGCTTCTGCTAGGCTTGTAGTCATTGGCTTTTCGCAAATAACATGAAAACCATTGTCGAGCAATTTTTTGGCCATGGGAAAATGCAAAAAATTAGGCGTAAGAATAGAACATACTTGAATACGTTCATCTTCAGGAAGCTTCATTTCTTCTTCAACTAGCGTGTCAAAATCGGGATAGATTCTTTCTAAGGGAACATCAATTTCCCTTGCGAAATCTTTGTTGGCTTCAAAATCTGGATTGAAGCAACCACCCACAATTTGGTAGTTGTCGTTAATATGAGAAGCAACTCTGTGTAATACTCCAATGAGTGAATCTCCCCCTCCTCCTAAAATTCCTAATCTTATTTTTTTTGGCATGAATTCAATGTATTTATGTTGTTTGTAATCAATTATTAAAATGAGCTTATCTTGATTTTTTTACCTGGCAAAAGCCATAATTCTCGGTTTCAAACAAGTAGTCATAACGAGCTCAATAATGTAAACCTTCTCAATATATAAAATATCTAAGATTCGTATTCAATTTTTTCATTTTTAAACAAAAAAGCAAATAAAAGTAATACTCCTATCGCAAAACCTGCCGGATATATCCAAATAGTTTTCCAGTCATGTCCATCAGTAGTAGCTAAGGTATAAAAATCTGTAATTTGTCCTGCTACCCAAAAGCCAATGAGCATTCCTATGCCGTAGGTGGCTAATGTTATTAGTCCTTGAGCTGCACTTTTATAGGTGTCTCCTGCTTTGCTGTTGGTATATATTTGCCCAGAAACAAAGAAAAAGTCATAGCATACACCGTGTAAGGCTATGCCAAAAATAAACATAAAAGAAAGCTCACTAGCATTGCCATAAGCAAATAGTAAATAGCGTAAGCCCCATGCTAGCATGGCGATTAATATGGTATTCTTAAACCCAAATCTTTTAAAGAAAATAGGTAGTAATAACATGAAGCCAATTTCAGACCATTGACCGATAGTCATTTTTCCTGCCGGATTGGTTACCGCTACTTCACCCAAAAATTGCCCAGCGTGCTGGTAATAAAATGCTAGGGGAATACAAATAAATACCGAGGCTAAGAAAAAAATTAAAAAGTTGCGGTCTTTTAATAATGCCAAGGCGTCTAAGCCAATGATTTCGGAAAACGAAACCTTTGTTTTGCCTTTAGCTTTTGGCGGTGTTTTGGGTAATGAAAAACTAAATAAACCTAATAAGGCTGATGCTATGGCGGCCATTAAAAACGTATTTCGTAGGCTACCTTCTGAAACACCTGTTTGTGAATCCCAATTGAGAAAACTTATTAAGGTGCCTGCGGTAATCCAGCCCAAAGTGCCAAAAACCCGAACAAAAGAAAACTCCTTAGCAGGGTCATTCATTTGATTAAAGGAAATGGAATTTACCAGAGCCAAGGTAGACATGTACAAAATCATATAAGTAAGTAGGTAGGGGTAAAATACAGCAAAATCTGTAGTGCTATATAATAGGTACATTAAAAAAGCTCCCAGAAGGTGTACTAGGCCTAGAATACGCTCGGCGTTAAAATAGCGATCAGCAAATAAACCTATAATAAAGGGGGCAAGAATGGCGCCCCATGACTGTGTTGAATATGCAGCGGCTATTTCTACCCCATTGCTGTTCAGTGTATTGGGTAGATAGATACCCATGGTTACAAACCAACTGCCCCAAATAAAAAATTCTAAAAACATCATTGTAGACAACTGTATGCGTACTTTAGTTTTCATTGTATGGCATTTAACGTTTGTAACTAATATAGTCTAATGATTGTGGTTGATGTTTGTTTTGTCTAAAATCTAATGCTATCTGCCCACGATGGTGGGTAGAGTGGTTTATGATGTGAAAAAGTATGTCTTTAAGGGTATTGGTATATGGTCTTCCTTCAGAGCTTATATAATTAATACGCTTTTCAAAATCTTCAGCTTGGGTTATTATATCAAAAGAATTTCTTTGATTTTCATCATGAATATCCTTCCAATTTTCAATGGCATGTGTTTGAAATACATCGTATGTTGATGCTTTGTTCTCCATACGAGCATTCCAAATATGATGCGCATTGAGCACATGGCTAAAAAGTGTTATACTCTTTTTAGGTACGTGGTCAAGGGCAATACAAGTTTCAATTAGTTTTTTATTACAAAAAAAATTGTAATCAAATAGTTGATTGAAAAAGGCATTCACTTTTTTTTAATTTTATTTAGTGCCTGGTCAGAAAGCAACAAATTTGCGCTTTGGGCATTGCCAACCAGGCACTATTTATGTATTAGCTGATTTCCTTAGCTACTTTAAGCATCAGGTCTTTAGTGGCTTTGATGCCATCTTCTTCACTGAGAACGTTTCCTTCGTATTCAACGCCAATGTAACCTGTGTATCCTGCATTTTTCACCATTTGCATCATTTTTTTGTAGTCAATTCGAACCTCATTGCCGGCTTCGTCAAAATCATTAGATTTTGCGCTTACTGCTTTTGCATAAGGAAGAAGTTCTTTGACTCCTTTGTACATATCGTACTCTTCTTTACAGCTACCATCTTCATTTCTTGTGATGCAAAAGTTTCCAAAATCGGGTAGGGTGCCACAATTATCCATTTTTACTGCTTTCATCACTTCGGCGTGCATAGCACCGTTGGAAGAAAGTCCACCGTGATTTTCTACAAGAACATTTATATTTTTGGTTTTTGCGTAAGTGCACAGCTTGGTAAGGCCATCAATAGAATTCGCTTTCCATTCTTCGGGTACCATGCTTCCAGAGAGATTTACGCGTATTGCATGACATCCCATAGCGGCGGCGGCATCAACCCATTTTTTATGCTTTTCAACAGTTTCGTTTCTTTCTGCTTCATCGCTAACGGCCAAATTTCCTTGTCCGTCAATCATAATTAAAACATTTTCTAAGCCGTGTTTTTTTGCCTCAGCATTTGATTTTTCAACAAAGGCTGCCATTGCTTCTTCTGAATAATTCGCATCAGAAAGTTCTGGGTTATATAATTGGCTAACGTACTCTAATCCTGTAAATCCCCATTTTTTTGCTTTTTCAGCAAAAGTATACGGGTCAACACCATCATTATTTATCATTTTATGTATTGACCATTGCGCCAACGAAAGTTTAAAGAAAGGCTCGGCAGTTTTTTCCATCATATCAGAAGTTTCGGTCTTCTCTGGTGCCGCTTTTTTTTGGTCTTTACACGCATATACGCCCAAAAGCGATAAGGCAACTCCTGCCTGTGAACTATTTCGGATAAAATTTCTTCTTTTCATTTATGTTACGTTTTTGTTGGTTTTAATTGTATTGAAGATATTCTTTGTTCGTTTTAAATACTTGTTGTCAGTATGTTATATTTTTTTTGTAAAATTGATACTTTGTACTTAATTATTGCACTATTCGTAGAAATATCACAAAAGACTTGCTTAACGTACTAAGAATAGTTTTTAAAAGTAGAAAATTAATTTTTAATTTAATAAATTTAGGGACTAAACAATTTGTTACATGAGTAAATTCTATTACAACGAAGAACAAGAATCGTATGACGCGATTGTTGTAGGCACAGGAATAAGTGGTGGCTGGGCTGCCAAAGAGTTATGTGAAAATGGCTTAAAAACTTTAGTGTTGGAACGTGGTCGTATGGTGACACACCGTGATGACTATAAAACCGCGAATATGGATCCGTGGGATTTTCCAAATGGAGGTCAGGCAACCAAAGAAATAATTGCTAAACAAGAAAAGCAAAATAGAACGGGGTATACCACCAAGGCAGCTAGCCACATGTGGTTTGTAAATGACTTAGAACACCCGTATAATGAAATCAAACGTTTTGATTGGATGCGTGGTTACCACGTAGGAGGTCGGTCATTACAATGGGGGCGTCATAGTTATCGTTGGAGTGATATTGATTTTAAAGCAAATTTAAAGGAAGGTATAGCGGTTGATTGGCCTGTTCGTTATAAAGATATTGCACCATGGTATGATAAGGTAGAAACATATATCGGTGTTACAGGAGAAACATTAGGTCTCCCTCAATTACCTGACGGGCAGTTTGAGCCTATGATGGAATTAAACTGTGCCGAGCAACATGTGCGCGAAAAAATAGCTGAAAATTTTGATGGTCGTGTTGTAACTGCGGGTCGCGTGGCACACATAAATAGTGATAAACAGTTTGATGGTAATGGAAGATCGCGTTGTAAATTTAGAAATAGATGTATAAGAGGCTGTCCTTTTGGTGCATACTTTAGTAGTCTTTCATCTACATTACCTGCGGCCGAAGCTACAGGAAATATGACCTTACGACCAGATTCTATTGTACACGAGGTAATGTATGACCCTGATACAAGAAGAGCAACTGGTGTTAAAGTTATAGATCGTGTAACCAAAGAAACTTTTGAGTTTAAAGCAAAAGTGATATTCTTATGCGCTTCAGCAGTAGCTTCTACTTCTATATTGATGCAATCAAAATCTGATCGTTTTCCAAATGGTATGGGTAATGATTCTGATCAGCTTGGGCGTAACATTATGGATCATCACCTAGGCGTTGGCGCTTCAGGAAAAATTGATGGTTTTGAAGATAAGTACTTTAAAGGAAGAAAGCCAAATGGTATTTATTTACCTCGTTTTAGAAATTTAGGAGGTGACACTAATAGAACAGATTACAAGCGTGGCTTTGGTTATCAAGGAGGCGGTAGTAGAGGCAATTGGGAAGATACCATTGCAGAGCTTTCACATGGTAAAGATTTGAAAGAAGCGGTTTTAAAGCCAGGAGGCTGGCGATTTGGTATGGGAGGTTTTGGTGAGGTGTTACCTTATGAAGACAACCGATTTACCTTAGATTATGATAAATTAGATCAATGGGGATTACCGACAGTAACTTTTGATGCTGAATTTCGTGAGAACGAATGGAACATGCGTAAAGACATGAAGGAGTCTGCTGTAGAGATGCTTACAAAAGCAGGATTAAAAGACGTAGAGCCTTATGATAGACCCGGTGCTCTTGGGTTGGGTATTCATGAAATGGGTACTGCTCGTATGGGAAGAAATAGAAGAACATCAGTAGTCAATGGGCATAACGCCCTTCATGATGTGCCTAATGTGTACGTGACTGATGGCTCTTTTATGACCTCAGCAAGTTGTGTTAACCCATCATTAACATATATGGCATTTACTGCAAGAGCTGCAAATCATGCCGCCAAAGAACTTAAAAAAGGAAATATATAATGGATAGAAGAAAAGCACTCAGAAATATGGGGCTCGCCATGGGATACACCGTTGCAGCACCAACGCTTATCAGCATTATGCAAAGCTGTCAAGGCGAACCTGCAATGGAATGGACACCTGACTTTTTCACTAAAGAACAAGGAAGTGTTTTGACAAAGCTCGTGGATATTATTCTCCCAAAAACTGATACACCATCAGCTTCTGAAGTTCAATCAAACCTTTTTATTGATCGTTTTGCTGATGAGGTTATGATGAAAGAACAGCAAGACTTTCTTAAACTTACTATGGATAAGTTTATGGCTAAGGCAGCAAAAGATGCAGGTCAAGAGAACGCCGCAAATCTTAGTGCAGAAGCACTTGAAAAAACATTAGCGGCAGCTTTAAAAGTTAGTAAAGCACAGCGTGCTAATAATAAAAAGGCTATAAATGCCTATCATGAAGCAATGGCTGAAGGAAAACAAGCATCCTTAAATGACGATTTAGCTGCTTATGCCTTTGCAGATCATTTAAGAGGAATGACTATCATGGCATACAAAACATCAGAGTATATTGGTGAAGAAGTATTGGCCTATGATCCTATCCCAGGTGAATATATAGGCTGTGGGGATGTAAATACGCTCACAGGCGGAAAAGCATGGTCTCTTTAAGATACAAAAGCCTCTATTTATTTAAAAAATAGAGGCTTTTTTTAGTTACTCGATAGCAGTTTTATACCAAAAAAATAGCAACCAACAATTTAACCATGAAAAGAAGAAGTTTCATTCAAAAAACAGCGCTTACCAGTGGCGCAATTTCTATGGCTGGTGGACTTTCATATGCTGCAACACCTGCAGAAGAAGCTATGGCAAAACATCAATTTAATTTGAAATATGCCCCACATTTAGGCATGTTTAAACATCATGCGGGTGATGACCCAATAGATCAAATTAACTTTATGGCGGAGCAAGGTTTTACCGCTTTTGAGGATAATGGTATGATGAAGCGCGATGTAGCTCTTCAAACAAAAATGGGTGAAACACTTGCAAAAAACAACATGACAATGGGTGTTTTTGTGGTTGACAAAGGTGGTAATATGGCCAATACCTTAGCAGCAGGAAAAAAAGAGTATGTTGATATTTTTTTAGATGGATGCAAAAAAGCCGTAGAAGTAGCCAAGCGAGTAAATGCAAAATGGATGACCGTAGTACCAGGAGGATTTGAAAGAAGCCTTCCTATTGGTATTCAGAATGCAAATGTTATTGAAGCCTTACGTAGAGGCGCTGAAATTTTTGAACCACATGGTCTAGTGATGGTTTTGGAGCCATTGTCAGACTCACCAAATTTGCACCTACAAACTTCAGAGCAAACTTATTTAATTTGCAAAGGAGTGAATAGCCCTTCGTGTAAAATATTGTATGATATCTACCACATGCAAAAAACAGAAGGACATTTAATACATAATATGGAGCTCACTTGGGATGAAATTGCCTACATACAAATTGGTGATAACCCAGGGAGAAAAGAGCCTACTACTGGTGAAATAAATTATAAAAATGTCTTTAAATGGATTCATGAAAAAGGCTTTAATGGGGTGCTAGGCATGGAGCATGGAAATTCCAGAGATGGCAAACAAGGCGAACAAGCTGTAATTGATGCCTACAAAGAAGTAGATGCTTTTATGTAATAAAAACGATACTAATAACAAATAAAAGGAGGGCTGCATTGTATATGAAGCCCTCTTTTTATTTTGCATTCAACTACATAGAAATGCGGTAAGCTTTATGATGGAATTTCTGGTGTTTGCAATCGTGCAATAGAAGCATTAATATCTTCTTGTGATAATTCGTGCTTTACAATTTTTCCAGCAAAATAGTCATCATAGGCTTTCATATCAAAATTGCCATGACCGCATAGGTTGAATAAAATTGTTTTTGAAACGCCTTCTTCTTTACATTTTTTAGCTTCAGCAATAACAGTAGCGATGCCGTGAGTTGCTTCTGGTGCAGGAATAATACCTTCTGTTTTAGCAAATAATACCCCGGCTTCAAATACCTCTAAGTTATTATGCGCTACCGCCTCAATAAGATTGTCTTTTAATAATTGACTAACAATAACACCAGCGCCGTGATATCTTAGTCCACCAGCGTGAATGGGTGCAGGTACAAAATCATGACCTAGGGTGTACATGGGTAGTAATGGGGTCATTCCTCCCGTATCGCCAAAGTCATAACGAAAAACACCTCTGGTTAGTTTTGGACACGAAGTAGGTTCACTGGCAATACAACGAATGTTTTTTCCTTCTTCAAAATTCATTCGTAAAAATGGAAAGGCCAATCCTGCAAAATTGGATCCTCCACCAAATGGTGCAACAACAATATCAGGCATATCTCCAGCCTTTTCCATTTGCTTAATGGCTTCTTGTCCAATGATGGTTTGATGTAGCTTTACATGATTTAAAACACTACCCAAAGCATATTTGGTGTCTTCTCTTTGCGCGGCCATCTCTACAGCCTCTGAAATTGCTATACCTAAAGAGCCCGGGCTGTCAGGATTTTCAGCTAGTATTTTGCGGCCAGCTTCGGTTAAATTCGTAGGAGAGGCAAATACATTAGCTCCCCACGCATTCATCATAGATTTTCTGTACGGTTTGTGATGGTATGAGAGCTTGACCATATATACGTCACACGCAATGCCAAAATGTTGGCAAGCAAAACTCAAAGCGCTTCCCCATTGTCCTGCTCCGGTTTCGGTTGTTATTCTTTTTACGCCTTCTTGTTTGTTGTAATACGCCTGTGGCACCGCAGTATTAGGCTTGTGTGAACCCGATGGACTAACTCCTTCATATTTATAATAAATTTTTGCAGGGGTATCTAAGGCTTTTTCTAAGCCGTGAGCTCTGTATAGTGGTGTAGGTCGCCACATTGCATAAATGGAACGAACTTCGTCGGGTATGGTGATCCATTTTTCCATACTCACCTCTTGTTCAATTAATGCCATCGGAAATAATGGTGCGAGTGCCTCCGGACCAATCGGTTCTAAGGTGCCAGGGTGCAATGGTGGAAGTGGCTTATTTGGCATATCAGCCACAATGTTGTACCAGTTTTCTGGAATTTCTTTCTCTTCAAGTGTAAATTTACGTTGTTTCATTAGTGTGGTTTTTGATGTGTTCCTAAAGATAGCAAAAGGTGTTTAAAAATCGTGTATCGATAAAAGGTTAAGAATAGTGCGGTTTATCGAATAAAAATAGCAGGGCAACGTAATTTGTCGAAAATCATAGACTTCATTTTAATCACCACAAGAAAATGACATCGTAATACGTTGTAGATATATGGCAAAAACAACTTCATATATTTATCTGATAATAGCATACCTGATTGTTATGTTTCTTGCTAAAATTGTGTACAGCTATTTTACGGGTTCTAAAAACCGTGTGAGAATAAAAAAATCATTGAAGGTTAATGGTATTAAAGCTGCTGAAAAAATTCAGGAAGTAAATTTAAAGCGTGGTTTTACCTTGTTACATTTGCGCGAAAGTTTTATGAATATTTGGTTTAAGTTAACGATACATTCATAAAGTTTGCCTCGCGTTGAAAGTTAGTAGTTTAGTAACCGACTAACTTAGCCCACCCAATACTTATTTTGTTTTTGACTAGATAATGATGTAAGAATCTGATTATGATACTTTTTCTTATTTTTCGTTCAAAATTGAAATAGTAGTCTATAGCCTTTTGTAAATTTAAAAAGTAGTATTTTTCTTACAAATACGCTATTAAACGTTAAATTTTTACCGATAAACGATATTTTGATCGAAAATTTGTAATATTAATAATCTTTTTACGTTATCTTTACGTATGTAACAGCAAAACGTTGTATATCTTATTTATAAACAACATGGAAAAATACCTAATAATCTTATTCGTATATGTTATAGCTTACGGTTTCGCTATGGTTTTGAGACCATTTGTTGAAAAATAGCCATGCTATTTGAGCTAAATTTACAATGCATCCTAATTTTAAATTAAGGGTGTTTTTTTGTGACAAATAGGTGCCTTCTTAACTTTATGTATAGCTCAAAAAATTACTTCAAAATAGTTATGGATTGTGAATGTTGATTAAGGTAATTTAAAAAAGGGGAGATATATAGGCTGGTTTACACAATTTGTAGACGAACACTAAAAACCACAAATTTTCTGTTTTTTTTAATTTGCTTCATGGATTAGGTCTTCGAAATGAGACTTAGGAGACCCCTAGCATAAAGTTCTTTTTTAATTTTACTATAGTACCGCCTTGGTTATATGTATAAGTAATACGCTGACCGAATATTTTTCTATAAGGGCATCAAGAGTACAACAACAAATCTGTAAAGATCAATAGTGACCGTTGTATTTTTTTGCTGTTTTAACAATCTTCTTCTGTTTGCAATCGCTATTGGTATTACCTTTTTTTGAAAGACTTGTTTGCTAGGTAATTATCCGTATATGAAATTAGAGATATATTTGTAGTGGATAGTAATAGAGTTTACGACTTATATTTAGCTTTATTAACGAAACGTATATTAAATTTGTATGGTTTTTACTACAGTTTGGTAGTGAAAGATATTGCTAAGACTATGAAAGTTAGCGTATTTATATATACGACTTTTTTAATGCTTAATCAGGATTTATACCAATATAGATGCCTTGTATAAAATATAGATTGAAGTAGGGTTTTGGTGAAATTAAATGTTATTAGCTAACGGCTTTATCTTGTATTTGTGATAATAATAAGAAAACAGGGGTTCCCTTTTTTTCTATTTGAAACAAATAATACAATTAAAAGCATTGAAAGTCCGTTTTCTTTTAAAGGCATAAAACGGGTTAAATTCGAAGTGAAGAATGCTTAACACTAGTAGGTTAATGAAGGTTAGAAACGGTTTGTTTTTTCTGGTTTTGCTATTTGCGCATACTACTTTTTCACAAATTGTAGTAGATGACCAGACGTATACAACAACGCAATTGGTTAAAGATATACTTGTCAATAGCCCTTGTGCTCAGGTAGAAAATATTAGCTCCTCAACGGGTACTGCTTTCGGGAATAATGGTATTGCTTATTTTGAAAGAGGAACTTCGAGTTTTCCATTGGAAGCAGGTGTTATTTTATCTACAGGAAATGCAATCAGATCGGCAGGGCCAAATGATGATTTTTTAAGTGATGGTGTTCCCAATTGGCCTGGAGATAGCGACCTGGAAAATGCTATTGGTTTGAACCCTGGTCTGAGTGTAAATCATACTTATATTGAATTTGATTTTACGCCTAGTGCAAACTTTATCAATTTTAATTTTTTGTTGGCCTCTGAAGAATATTATGAGGATAATCCTTGTAGGTTTTCAGATGCTTTTGCCTTTCTCTTAAAAAAAGCTGGTACTACAGATAATTATGAAAATATAGCCCTTATACCAGGAACAACAACGCCTATAGCGGTTGTTAATGTTCACCCAGCGATACAGGGCGCTTGTGCTGCAAGGAATGAAGAATATTTTGATAGGTATAATTCTACTGAAAATGGAAATAATTCGCCCATAAATTATAACGGTCAGACCAAAATTTTTACGGCTTCATCTATGGTGGAGCCCAACACAAAATATCATATTAAATTAGTAATAGCTGATTATGAAGATAGAAGTTTAGATTCTGCAATTTTTTTGGAAGCAGGTAGTTTTGATGTTGGAGGAAATTTAGGTGAAGACCGAACTATTGCTAGTGGAAATCCTGGTTGTATTGGCTCTCCTGTGGTGTTGGATGCTACAGTAGGAACAGGAGCAACCTACCAATGGTTAAAAAATGGTGCCCCTATTGCAGGAGCAACAGATGCCATGTATAATGTAGATTATAATACAGACGGAAATGGTAGTTATAGCGTGATGGTTGCCTTAGCAGGAAGTTGTGCGGCTACCCTAGACCCTGTAGAAGTTGAGTTTGTTGTACCACCCGTTATTGATGCGCCGCCTTTAGATGTTGTTATCTGTGAAACGGATGGCAATGGTGTTGAAAGCTTTGAGTTTTCGGCAAATACCAACCGGGCTTTTGGTACTCAAGACAGAAGTAAATTTAGTGTTAGTTATCACAAAACACAAAATGATGCTAATACCAATGCCAATCCCATAACGTTTCCATACAGCAATACATTACCCAATGAAACTATTTATTTGCGAATTGCCGAAACAACACAAACGTGTTTTGAAACAGCTGCTTTTACTATTAGTGTAGTGAAAAAGCCTATTGCAAATAAACCTACAGATTTTGTAAAGTGCGATGACGCTATGGATGGAGACGATACCAATGGTAGCGTCAGTTTTGATGTAACAGCAAAAATACCCGAAGTACTAGGAACACAATCAGCATCAGACTTTGCTGTTAAATTTTACTTATCTCAAGCAGCTGCGCAAAATGCCGTTGCCGGAACGGAAATTACAACACATACCAACACCACAAACCCACAAACGATATTTACACGTATAGAAAGTGTAGCTAGCGCTCAATGTTTTTCAATAAGCTCTTTTAATTTAGAAGTAAAGCCCCTACCTGTAATTAAACCCAATATTGAATTAATACAATGTGATGATGATTTGGATGGTATAACATTCTTTAATTTGTTAGAAGCAAATGAATTAATTTCAGATAATCATGAAAATGAAACATTCATTTATTTTACTTCTCAGGCTGCGGCTCAAAATAATGGAACTTTCATTGCAACTCCTGAGTCATATGAAAACCCCACGCCCTCATCAAAAGTATATGCAAGAGTTATCGATAATACCACGGGCTGCCTGCGCATAGCAGAAATTGATTTGATCGTTAGTGCAACGCAAATACCTGCAAATTTTAAATTAACCTACGAGGTCTGTGATGATAGATTAACCGATGATGAACCTGTTAATAACGGTGTGACTACCTTTAATTTTAGTGATGCAAGTGCTCAAATTATCAACCTATTACCTCCTGGAGCTAATTATGCGGTATCGTACTATCAAAATGTAAGTGATGCCTTAGCTGAGGTCAATGCTATTGACGCCACTAACTACCGAAATACAAGTGCTCCCAATCTACAAGACATTTATGTTAGGGTTGAAAATGAAGATTTAAATTCATGTGTAAGTATGGGTGAGCATATTCAGTTACGAGTAAAACCCGTACCGATCACCAATACGATAACTGCTTACGAATTGTGTAGTGATACCGACAAAGCAATTTTTGATTTAAGTACGAAAACCGCTGAGGTTATTGGTGCTCAAACCGAAGCCATATTCGTGAGTTATCATACAAGTCTTGATAATGCAAAAAATGATGTGGCACCCATTACTGCCCCTTATGAAAATACCACAAACCCGCAGACCATTTATGTGAGAGCACAATTTGATACGGATGGTGATGGGGTAAAAGATGTTGATGAGTGCTATTCTACCGATATGACTTTTCAGTTGGTTGTAAATCCAAACCCTGATTTGATCGTGGGAACATTGCGGTATTGTAATGATGAAGTAACCACGGTTTATAACTTAACAGAGAGCAGGAATGAGATAACGCAAGCGAATACTGTTATTGAGCTTTCGTATTTTGAATCAGAGGCAGATTATACCGCTAATAACTCAATTAGTGACCCCGAGAATTATACCATTGATGTTTTAGAAAAAACACTAATTGTTTTAGGAACAAACCAACAAACAGGCTGTTTTTCACGAACTACCTTAAACTTGCAAACCACTATATACGCCGATATTAACAAGGAACTGGACACTATTGAAGAATGTGAAACAGACACCGATGGTATTGATGTGTTCAATATAACCGTAAGAGAAAACCAACTGCTTAATGGAATTGACCCAGCAACTATTAGCCTTAGCTATTATGAGTTGGAAGCTGATGCTATTGCCCAAAATACGAACGCTATCGGTAATCCTACAGCTTTTGAAAATACAGTTGCTACGCGGCAAACCATTTATATTAGGGTAGATCAAAATGCTAGTGATTGTTTTCAAATAGTACCACTGGAGCTATCGGTGAACTCTGTTCCTCCTATTGATTTTGATGAGCAATATGTACTTTGTTTTGATGAAAATGAAGAACGTATGATGCCTTTTCCTGTTATTGATTCAGAATTAGATGAAGATATATATAGTTTTGAGTGGTTTTTAGGAGATACGGCAGAAGCAGCTAATTTAATTGCTGATGAAAATGGACCAATGATTTCGGCAGGTGCTACAGGCATGTATTGGATACGGGCTATTAACAAGAGAAGTGGGTGTGACTTTTTTAAAAGCACCCTTGTTATTCCGTCATATGTGCCTCAAAGTGTTACTGCCGAGGTAACTAGTGAAACATTTTCTGATAATAATATTATTGAAGTATCTGTAGTAGGAAAGGGAACCTATGAATATCGGTTGGATGACGGAAATTACCAATCTTCACCTATTTTTGAAGATGTTTTGTTTGGTGAACGAACCATTACTGTACAAGATATACATGGCTGTGGAAGCAAATCAACAACGGTATTTGTGATAGATCATCCCAAATTTTTCACCCCAAATGGAGATGGTATTAATGATGTATGGAATGTAGTAGGTGTAGCATTGTTAGAAAATCCTGAGATTTTTATTTTTGATCGATATGGTACACTTATTTATCAAATTCAACCCAATACTAGTGGTTGGAATGGTACTAAAAATGGTGTTGTTATGCCTTCGTCTGATTATTGGTTTAAAATTTTATACACCCAAGATGGTATTCAAAAGCTTTATAAAAGTCATTTTACATTAAAACGTTGATACCAGTTTATTAAATTCAGGGGAGTGCTATAGTTGGTGTTATTTCATTACCCTTTTAGGTCGATTAAATACAAAGAAAAACCCTCTAACTTAGAGGGCTTTTTCTTATTAAGTAGGTGTGTAAAAGATTTGGGTGGGTATTCTTAAAATTTTCAGGTTCTATAGTACCGATTTGGGGTCAATACGCCAGAAGTTAGGTTAAGTTTTTATTATCGCTTTGTTGTATCAAATAATATGAATACCGTTTCTTAATTACAGTGTAAAGGTATGGTGGTTTTACGATTTAATTAAATGATTGTTGTGAACTACCTCTATAATGTTGTAAAAAATACAAGGTGTTTTATTTCATCGATGAACTGCTTTTTTTCACCACACTTTTTGTTTTAAAATGTTATTATGAAACTTAAAAACACCAAAAAATTAGTTGTTTTCAATTGTAGTACACAAGATGAAATATAAAAAGGGTAGCATAGCGTTTTGTTTGAAGAAATTACTGAGTATGAAAAATAAATGATTTTGGAATGCAAGTTTATTGCAAAGAAAAAGCCCTCTGACGTAGAGGGCTTTTTCTTATTAAGTAGGTGTGTAAAAGATTTGGGTAGGTATTCTTAAAATTTTCAGGTTCTATAGTACCGATTTGGGGTCAATACGCCAGAAGTTAGGTTAAGTTTTTATTATTGCTTTGTTGTATCAAATAATATGAATACCGTTTCTTAATTACAGTGTAAAGGTATGGTGGTTTTGCGATTTAATTAAATGATTGTTGTGAACTACCCCTATAATGTTGTAAAAAATACAAGGTGTTTTATTTCATCGATGAACCGCTTTTTTTTACCACACTTTTTGTTTTAAAATGTTATTATGAAACTTAAAAACACCATAAAATAAATTGTTTTTTCAATTGTAGTACACAAGATGAAATATAAAAAGGGTAGCATAGCGTTTTGTTTGAAGAAATTACTGAGTATGAAAAATAAATGATTTTTGAATGCAAGTTTATTGCAAAGAAAAAGCCCTCTGATTTCGAGGGCTTTTTCTTATTAAGTAGGTGTGTAAAAGATTTGGGTTGGTATTCTTAAAATTTTCAGGTTCTATAGTATCGATTTGGGGTCAATACCGCAGAAGTTGGGTTAAGTTCAAAGTTTCGATTTGTTTTGTTTCATAATAAGAATACCGTTTCTTAATTACAGTGTAAAGGTATGTTGGTTTTACGGTTTGATTAAATTATTGTTGTGAACTACTTCTATACTGTTGTAAAAAATATAAGATGTTTTATTTCATCGATGAACGACGCTTTTATGATATGCATACAGCTAAATAGATTTGAAAAGGGAGGTGTTTTTATACTAGTAAAGGATGTTTTTCACCTCATATTTTATAGTGAAAATCAATATTACTATTCAATGGTTGCAAAGTGTAGTACTGTACTATAATTTTAATACAGATTGATATATAAAATTGGTTATAGTAACATACTTATTTGTTCAATAGCATTATGTCTCTTTGATAAAGAACTCATCTTGACTTTTTCTTTTGAGATGACTTTGAAAATCTAGTAGTATTTCTAATACATTCTAGTAACTACTATGTAGAAACTGTGCATTACAGTAAAAAATGACAATAAACACCAGAATATTAATCTAAGGCGTACAGGTTAGTGCGTTTTGTGGCCCTACATTTGTTTACAGGTAATGATGCCTTTTAATGCCCTCAGCATGCTGTAGCGAGTGTTGGTTTGCTTTTGTCAAGTGTTTGTTGTTGCGGTTTACAGTTAATGTGGTGTTTTTTTTGCACAAGGGATTGCAGCGGCATCTTTTTTAGGCCTTTTTGCCTAAAAAAATACAGCGGAAAGCCCGACCACACTTTTTTGTGTGGTTGTGCCCAACTAATACTCGTCTAAATGTTCAGGATATAAAAAGTTGTTGTACGGAAAACGTGTCACATGTATATCGCGTACTTCATCATAAACACGTTTTCTAAATTCGTCTAAGTTTTCTTTGTTTAAGGCCGAAATGAAGAGGGCGCGATCGCCAACTTTTTGCATCCATGTTTTTTTCCATTCTTCTATGGTGAAGTGCTTTCCTGTTTTTTCGGTTACCAAATCATCATCATCAATAGTTTCATGGGTGTATTGATCAATTTTATTGAAGACCATAATAGTCTTTTTGTCGGCACTTTTTATTTCGTCAAGAATTTTGTTTACCGAATCGATATGTTCTTCAAATTGCGGGTGTGATATATCTACAATGTGGAGTAACAAATCAGCTTCGCGAACTTCATCTAAAGTACTTTTGAAACTCTCCACCAATTGGGTTGGTAATTTTCGAATAAAACCTACCGTATCACTAAGCAAAAAAGGAAGATTGCCAATAACGACTTTACGTACCGTAGTATCAAGCGTTGCAAAGAGCTTGTTTTCAGCAAAAACATCACTTTTGCTTACGACATTCATTAGTGTTGATTTACCTACATTGGTGTAACCTACTAGTGCAACACGCACCAAGGCGCCACGGTTACCGCGTTGGGTTTCCATTTGGCGGTCTATTTTTAGGAGTTTCTTTTTCAGTAAAGAAATTCTGTCACGAACAATACGCCTATCTGTTTCAATTTCTGTTTCCCCAGGGCCACGCATACCAATACCTCCTTTTTGGCGCTCAAGGTGTGTCCATAGTCCTGTAAGTCGTGGTAATAGGTATTCATATTGCGCCAGTTCTACCTGCGTACGTGCATAACTGGTTTGTGCTCGTTGGGCAAAAATATCTAAGATAAGGCTGGTGCGGTCAATAATTTTACAGCGTAATTGCTTTTCTATATTGCGTTGCTGTGCAGGGGTAAGTTCATCATCAAAAATAACAGAACCAATATCGTTAGCTTCTACATAGGCTTCAACTTCCTGCATTTTACCCGAACCTATGAGGGTTTTGGGGTTGGGTACATCCATACGCTGTGTAAAGCGTTTATATACTTCTCCACCTGCTGTATAGGTTAAGAACTCAAGTTCATCAAGATATTCTGCAACCTTTTCTTCAGTCTGCTCACGGTTCATAATACCTATAAGAACCGCCTTTTCATAATCTGTAGTTTTCTTTTCTAACATAAACCGTATTTAAAATACAAATCTAGGTAACGATTTTCGTAAATTGACCACCCCAATACTAAAAACGATGTTTTTCTCCATTTTTAAAAGAAAAAAAGTAAATGCGCTATTCACAATAGGGTTTTACAATTTAGAAAATCTCTTTGATATACATGAAGATTCGAAGACTTTAGACAATGATTTTACGCCCAATGGATATAAGAAATGGTCGAAAAAGCGCTATAGTCGAAAACTGCATAAATTGGCAAAAACCATTGCAGAGGTGGGTACTAAGGCTACAAATAACCCACCTGTGCTCATGGGTATTGCTGAGGTTGAAAATAAAAGGGCTATAAAAGATTTAATTAGCACTGGCCCACTTAAAGATATTGATTACGGTTATGTACATTATGATTCACCTGATGAGCGGGGTATTGATACTGCACTGATTTATCATAAGAATTATTTTGAAGTATTATTTTCAGAACCTATTACCTTATTGATTTTTGAAAAGAATGGCCGACGAGATGCTACACGAGACATTTTGTATGTAAAAGGAAAGCTAAATGGAGAAGAAGTACACATTTTTGTAAACCATTGGCCGTCACGTAGAGATGGAGATCAAGAGACGAGTTTTAAAAGAGAGCAGGCGGCAGAGACTATTTTAGGTTATATGAAAACCATAGAAGAAACTATAGAAAACCCCAACTACATTATTATGGGTGATTTTAATGATGGGCCAAAAGCCAAAAGTATACAGAAATTAATGCAGTCTGAACGGCTATATAACCCTATGGAAAAATTGCTGACACCTGAAAGAGGAAGCGCAAATTATAAAAATTCATGGTTGATGTTTGACCAGATTATGGTGTCGCATAATTTTTTTAATTATGAAAAGGGCACGCATAGTTTTGCGCATGCTAATATTTTTGATGAAGATTTTTTAGTTGAATTTGAAGGGAAATTTAAAGGTACCCCGTATCGAACCTATGCAGGAAAAAAATATATTGGGGGATATAGTGATCATTTTCCGGTGTATGTACAACTCAAATACAATACGTAGTTTTTGCCTAGTGTCTGCTTGGGAAAAGAAGCAAATTTACTTTTTGTGTATTTCCTACTAGACACTACCTAGGGCTTTTAAAAAGGATGGAGTATACAGACCACTGCACTACAAGAGTTAAGAACAAAGACTTTTTAGTCCTGGCTCTTGGCTCTTTTTTTTAAATAACCTCACTTCCCTTTAATCTAGTTTCTGGTTAGAAATTTTGTCAGTTACGGTAAAAAATGTTGATGAATACGGCTTTAATTTATTGATATTAGACGTATGTCAAAGACTAGTACAGAGCCTGGGGGAATATTGCTACGACCTCTGTTTCCATATGCTAAATGAGCAGGTATTAAAAGAATGCCACTACCACCTTCTTTGAAGTACGTAATACCCTCTGTCCAACCTTGTATGACTTGTTGCAAACCAAATGAAATACCCTCTGAGTCGCTTTCGTCAAATACTGTTTTGTTAAGAAAGTATCCTTTGTATGCTACGGTTACATTAGAAGAAGCTGTGGGTCTTTCGCCTGTTCCTTCCTCGTCTATACTATAATAAAGACCGCTATCGCTTCTTTGTGCTTCTAAGTTGTTGTCTGCAATATAGGATACAATGTCAGCCTCATTTTGGGCAGTATAATCAACAGGAGTTGTTTTTTCATTCTTATTGCACGATACAAAAAAAACGATAAGAAAACTGTATATAAAGTATTTCATAAAAAGAGTGTTTTTGCGATATTAAGTCATTGTAATCGCCATTTTTCTATAAAAAAACGGCAGGGGGCAAATATAGCAAACAGAACAGTTAAATTGATATTTTAACGCCAGATTGCTCTAAATTCCATTGAATTGCACAGTTTTAGTATTTAATGTATTGATTTTCAATATGTAGTGTGTGCTAGTGAACTGTAGCGGGTAGCTGTAGTATAGCGATTTTAACTAAAAAAAGTGTTTCTTTTGATACGCGGTAATCACTTCTTTGTTTATAATGAAAAAGACACCTTATACTTTTTTAATTTCGTTTTCATTAAGCAATGCTTCATTGCTTAATCGTAAGAATACTTGGGCGGTGGTAACAACATCTTTTTCGCAATAGATAATAATGCGGTCAATGTCTTTATCTTCGTAATATACGCTACGTACCTGACTCCCGTCAATATCATCTTTTGGTGATGCTATACCCAAGATGTTGGCCAATAATTTTAATGATGTATAGTGTTTAAAATCGCCAAATTTCCATAGTTCCATAGTGTCTAAATGGGGAATTTCCCAAGGTTTTTTACCAAAAAGATTCAGTTTATAAGGTAGTTCTATGCCATGAATAATCATACGTCTGGCTATATATGGGAAGTCGAATTCTTTAGCATTATGCCCACATAAAAGATGTTTAGGACTGCTAAAATGGGTATTAAGTAAATTTTTAAATGCTTTTAATAAACTGGCTTCTTCTCCATGAAAAGTAGTTGTTCTAAATGTTCTAAGATCATTTTTAAAATTAAAATAGCCAACAGAAATGCAGACGATTTTTCCAAATTCGGCCCATATGCCAGCACGTTCATAATATTCCTCAGCGGTATAGTCATCTTTACGCTGATATTTTGATTTTTGCGCCCACAATTCTTTTTTTTCGTCGTCAAGCGCTTCAAAATGTTCAAACTCTGGAACGGTTTCAATATCTAAAAAAAGAATATGTTCTAGATTTATTCGCTGTAGCATGGCTTATTTTACTAGTTTTTAGGTGTCGTAGATGTGCATAAATACGCGTATTCAACTGTGCAGTCGTAGGTTAAATATACAAAACAAATAGTTGTCAAAAATGGCGCTCGGTTTTTTGACAGGGTACTACTCAAGTCGTTTTTTTATAAAACATCAAAATAGCTAGGTTGTGTGTCGTTTGAGAAAGAAGCATAAATTGTAAATAAATTCAGTTCTTGATAGCTTTTAAGAGGCTTTTTTACGTACATAACTAAAATGTGAAAATTTGTATGCCAAACCTATTGATTATTGAGGACGATACGGCTTTTTGCCAAATGTTGCAGAAGTTCTTGACAAAGCATGATTACAACGTTTCTATTAGTTATACAGTACCAGAGGCTAAATTAAAGCTTAAAGAAAGTAACTTTGATTTGGTGCTTACTGATATGCGTTTGCCAGATTATGATGGGTTGCAATTACTGAGCGATATCAAAGCCATTGATGCAACTATTCAGGTTATTGTAATGACTGGTTATGCTGAGGTAGGTACAGCTGTTGAAGCTATGAAAAAGGGTGCTTTTGACTATATAGCCAAGCCTTTTACTCCTGATGAAATTGTAAAAACAATTCAAAAGGCATTAGCTTCAAATACTACTGCAGAAACTCAACATATTGTCAAGGCACAAAAAACCACTTCAGTAACAAAACAAGATAATAATGAACGTGAATCACCTGCTGGTGCTGTAATTAAAGGAGTGAGTGATGCTTCAAAAAAATTAGACGAATATGTGAAGCTAGTTGCACCTACAGATATGTCGGTTTTAATTACAGGAGAGAGTGGTACTGGTAAAGAAGTGACGGCAAAGGCTATTCACGATAATAGCCAGCGCAAAGATTTCAATTTTGTAGCGGTCGATTGTGGAGCTATTCCTAAGGAATTGGCGACTAGTGAATTTTTTGGGCATGTAAAAGGGAGTTTTACTGGTGCTGTTGAGGATAAAATAGGCAATTTTGAAGCTGCCAACGGGGGTACTTTATTCTTGGATGAAGTAGGGAATTTATCTTATGAAAATCAAATACAGTTATTGCGAGCACTTCAAGAACGCAAGATAAAACGCATTGGTAGTACCAAAGAAATTGAGGTTGATATTAGAATCATTACGGCTACAAACGAAGATTTAAATGCCTTTGTAGAAAAAGGAAAATTTCGCGAAGATTTATTTCATCGGCTTAATGAGTTTTCTATTCACATACCTTCTTTAGAAGAGCGCTTTGATGATTTGGTGTTGTTTGCCGAGTATTTTTTGGAAAAGGCAAATACAAATCTTAATAAAAAGGTGCGCAAATTTTCTTCTGAAGTATGGGATGCCTTTCGACAGTATCATTGGCCAGGAAACCTGAGAGAGCTTCAAAATGTTATAAAAAGGGCGGTTCTTTTAACCGTTGGAGATGAAATCACCAAACAGGTTTTGCCTAGTGAGCTTACTCAAGACAGTGAAAAAACAGCGCTTTCAGGCAATTTTTCAAAATCAGAATATGAAAAGGAACGCATTATAAAAGCGTTGCAGAAAACCAATTTTAACAAGTCGAAAGCAGCAAAACTATTACAGGTTACACGCAAAACCTTATACAATAAAATTAATCTTTATAACTTAGACTTGTAGCGAGTGTATATTTCTGATTAGACACTAGTAAGACTGGTGTTCATTTCAGTAGTAAGCATACCAATCTTTGTTTGTAATAGGTGTAAGGTGTCTAGCAATTTTCCTTTGTTCATGTTTGTTGCATTAGCAAGCTCAAGACGTTCAAGACTGGGTACTATTGCCTCTGCCTTTAATTGTCTAAACATAGGTAGCATCCGATGGGCTACTTGGTTTATTTGCTTATAATTATTGATTGTAATTCCTTCTTCCAAGAGCTGCAAATTTGTTTCTGTATCGTTTAAGAAAGTTTGCAAAATTTCAGTAATTGCCTCTTCATTACTACCTAAAAAGGAGCGTATAATGTCTAAATTATAGTTTTTTAAAACCCGTTTGGGTTTGTCGTTAGTAGTGTTTATTTGTTTTTTCTGTTCCGCTTTAAAGCCTAATAATTTAAGCATGGCCAATAGCTCTTTTTTTGAAAATGGTTTTTGAAGCACTTGATCAAAACCAACTGAAATATACGATGCTGTCGCTAGATCTTTTCGCCCAGTCATAGCTACTATGGGCTGTTTGTTATAGTGCTTGTACGTACCAGAGCGTAGTTTTTTTAACACCTCAAAACCTGTAATTTGTGGCATTTGAATATCAGTAAGTACTAGGTCATAGCTTAAATGCGTATCGTTTTTTACCTGTAAAAAATTACGAAATGTATGTGCAGTAATGCCCATGCTTTGTGCAAGCTCTTTTAGCATACCCAGTAACGCTGGGTCGTCATCGATAATGAGCATTTTTAATTTAGGAAGGGTATAGGTGATAGCTGGCTTTGTGTTGGGTGTTGTTTCTTCAAGCTCTAAAGGGAGCTGCACGGTAAAAGTGCTTCCTTGATTAAGAGTACTTTTTACACTAAGTGTTCCTTTTAACAGTTCAGATAATTTTTTTGATATTGTTAAACCAAGTCCATAGCCACCATATTTTTTTTCTGTGGTGGCCTCGGCTTGTGAAAATTCTTCAAAAATTAACTGCTGTTTCTTTTTGGCAATACCAATACCTGTATCTATTACCTCAATTTTTGCTCGTAATATTTTTGCCTTTCCAAGTTCGGCAGTTGCTATTATTTTAATATGACCATCCTCAGTAAATTTAAAGGCATTGCCGACCAAATTACTTAATATTTGGCGAATTCTAAAGGGGTCGCCTAAAACTGTTTGTTGTAGTTTTGGGTCTATGTCTAAAAACAAGGAGAGGTTTTTATGCTGATGTATGGCTTCAATAGATTCTGCTGTTTCTTTAATTACATTAGCCATAACAAAAGGAATTTTCTCAATATGTAATTTCCCTCCTTCTAGTTTTGAGAAATCTAATAAATCATTTACCAATTTACTCACATAATCGGCGGATGACTTTACATTGGTAAGGTAACGTTCTTGTTTGTGTGATAAAGCGGTACCTTCCATAAGTTCGGCATAGCCTGTAATGGTATTTAAAGGCGTGCGAAGATCATGACTTACCGTTGCTATTAGTTGTTCTCTACTTTTTAAAAGTGATTCAGAAAATTTCTTTTCCTTTTCGAGTTTTTGCCGGTATGTTTGTACATGCCAGAAATCGCGATTTATTAAAAAAGCGAATATGCTTACAATTATCAATCCTAAAAGTGCTGTAAAACCTGCCAAGCGAATACTTCGTTTTAGTACTGCTTTTTTCTTTAATGTGTCATTGTATGAGCTTGCCAATACTTCTTGTTCAAAGGCAGCAATTATAGTGCGTAGTTGCTGTGAAAGTTCTAGATTGTTTCTATTAATCTGCATTTCTTTTTGTGCCAAAAAACGTTGCGTTTCCGAGTCGGTTTGTTTCGCTTTGGCGAGCAGTAATTTTGAAGCACTAATTATAGAGTCTACTTGTTTAGAATTATGAATTTTATCATAATTGGTAGGTACATTTTTGTTTAAATATGTAGCTACATCTTTTATTACTTTTTGAGCCTTTGGTGATAGTTCGTTTATATTAGGAGCAAGTGCTTCAGCAGTAATTTTACCCAACGATGCCTCCATCTTTGAAAACTCTTTAATTGCTTTGTCAATAGAATTGTTGGCGTCATTTTTTGCTTTTAACTTTCGCAATTCATTACTATTGGATACTTTTTGGTTTAAAAGTTTTTGTACGCTATCAAGTAGGCTTTTTTGATGCGTATTCTGGGTTAAACTTTTTAGATTTTCGAGTTCGGCTAAAATAGAATCAATTTTTATGGCATAGGCATTGAAATCTTCTTGTACCTTGTTTTGTAATGCTAACTTTGATAGGCTTTCGGCTTCATACAATTGGGTAAGAAAAGAGCCTGTTTTTAAAAGTTTGGCATCATTTTCTTCTGAGGTTTCGGTAGAAAGGTAGGTTTGTATTTCAGTGTAAATAAAATAACCAGACCCTACGACAAGCACACTCAATACCAAATAGCTAAGTATAATCTTAAGGGTGAATTTATTTTTAGATTTCTCATTCATACAGGCAGTCTCAGTACATTGTATCATAGATACGTACGTAATGGCTATTTTGTTTTTTTGTTGTCGTAAATGTGTTTAGTGGAAGATGTAAACGCTACTGTTAAAATGACAGCAATGTAAACACGCGCCGGAGCACTGTGCTTTATATCAGTAAGAGGTGTTGTTTTTTGTTGTTTTTGTTGTGATTTTTTAAAAGTCAGTAGTATCTTTGTCACCATCTCAAAGGGGTGCTTGTTTAGTCAGGCTGAGATTATACCCAATGAACCTGGGCGGGTAATGCTGCCAAGGGAATAGCGAAAGCTAATTATTTGGAATTTCTATGTCCTTAGCTGGGCAAAAATCAATGTTAACTTTAGAATAATGACCCCTTTTATTCGTATACTTTTTACGAATGAAAACGCTCTGTTCACTTTTTTCAGCTGCCCAGCAAAGGGTTGGCTTATTGCGAATACCCAAAAATACGACAAGGTATTGCACGTTTTTTACAATTATCTTAGCCTTCTTTGGGCTAACAATGGCTTTACAAGCTCAAGAACAACCATTAGATTCTTTAACTGGAAAAAAGGTTGTTTTAGATGAGGTGTTTGTTTCTGCAATTCGAGTTACAAATGAAACACCGGTTACTTTTTCCAACCTCACAAAAGCAGCGGTTGCTTCGCGTAATTTGGGGCAAGATATTCCCATTTTAATGAACTTTCTGCCATCGGTGGTAACTACTTCTGACGCTGGGGCGGGTATTGGCTATACGGGTATTCGTGTGCGAGGTAGTGATGCTACGCGGGTAAATGTTACCATTAACGGCATACCGTATAATGACGCCGAATCACACGGTACTTTTTGGGTTAACATGCCCGATTTTACTTCTTCAACTGAAAGTTTACAATTGCAACGTGGCGTTGGTTCATCAACCAATGGAGCTGGTGCGTTTGGTGCCAGTTTAAATCTTTTAACAGATGCGGTTTCAGAAGAGGCATATGGCCAAATTTCGTCATCGGTAGGTAGTTTTAATACGCTTAAGAATACCCTAAAATTTAGTACGGGGCTTTTAAATAATCATATCGAAATTGCTGGACGCTTGTCAAAAATTACTTCTGACGGCTATATTGATAGAGCATCCTCAAAACTAGAGTCTTATTTTTTACAAGGAAGTTATAAAGATGATAATACCCTTATTAAGGGATTGCTATTTGGAGGACATGAAATTACTTATCAAGCTTGGTTTGGTGTTGATGCAGAAACACTTAAAACGGATAGAACGTATAATCCTGCTGGAGGTAAGTTTGACAATAATGGGAATTTAGAAGGGTTTTACGAAAACCAAGTAGACGACTACAAGCAAGATCATGCGCAGTTGCTATGGAACCAAAAGTTGAATTCGTTTTGGCGAACAAATATTGCATTACACTACACCCATGGGCGTGGTTTCTTTGAGGAGTACGTAGATGATTGGTATGATAACAATGTGGCCTTTTCTGGAGATTCACAACTTAGTTTTATTGGGCGTGAAAATTTTATGCTCAATGGTCAAGAAATAACAACGACAGACTATACGCGAAGACGTTGGTTGGACAACGATTTCTATGGTGCTGTTTTTTCTGCCAATTACGTAAATAAGGCATTCAATTTTATAGTTGGCGGTGGATGGAACAACTATGAAGGCGATCATTTTGGAGAGGTAGTTTGGGCAAGATTCGCAAATAACGCCGAGTATAACGAGCGTTACTACGATGATAGCTCGACTAAGACAGATTTTAATATGTACACCAAGGCAAACTACAAATTAAACGATAGATTTAGTGTATATGGAGATCTGCAATACAGAACGGTTGGCTATCAGGCAAACGGAGAAGAAACGGGTTTGGTTGATGAGCGGTTTAATTTCTTTAATCCAAAAGCAGGGATAACGCTGGATGTAAATAAACATAATAATGTATATTTTTCATATGCAGTTGCTCATAGAGAACCCAACAGAAATGATTATGAAAACGGAAGTCCAAAACCTGAGCGACTTAATGATTTTGAGCTGGGTTGGCGGTATGTAACGCCTGATGTTCAGGTGAGTACTAATGCCTATTTTATGAACTATAAAAATCAATTGGTTTTGACAGGTGCACTTAATGATGTTGGAGCACCCTTGCGTGAAAATGTAGGTGATAGCTATCGACTAGGGCTTGAAATAGACGCCAATATTCAATGGGGTGATGCATTTCAAATAAGTCCGAATATAGCTATTAGCACCAATAAAAATCAAGATTTTGTTTTTCAGCGTGACGGAGTTTTGCAGCATTTGGGTAGTACAAACATTGCTTTTTCTCCCAACCTAGTTATAGGAAATAGGCTTACGTATTCGCCTGCAAAGAATGTGCAAATTTCGGCGCTCACTAAATATGTAGGTGAGCAGTATATGGGGAATATTGATGCCAAAAGTTCTATTTTAAAAGCCTATTCACAGTCAGATGTCAATGTGAATTATGAAATAACATGCAATGGGGTGGTTAAAAGTATTACCCTCTCTGGATTGCTGAACAATATTTTCAATCAGAAAAATGTAACCAACGGCTACTTTTTCACCTATGATGATGATTTTTCCAATCCAGGAACAATTACCACTATTGAAGGAGCTGGCTATTACCCCCAAGCAGGAACAAACTTTCTGTTAGGTGCTACGGTGCGGTTTTAATAGTACTACTTTTCATGCATAGTCTTTTGGGGTGTGGTATGATACGTTGTGTCGTTTTTTTGATGTATATTGAAGTGCGCAACTTATACCCATCATAATTTATGAGCAAGAAAGTGCTTATTCTTGGAGCTACAGGTAGAACGGGTAAATGGGTTGTGCACTATGTGTTGAAGCACGGTTATTCTGTTCATGTTTTGGTTCGTGACAAAACGAAACTCCTTCCGAATGCAAATATTTCAATATTTGAAGGTCTGCCAACAGATAAGGGAATATTGAGGAAAGCGGCAGCAGGTTGTACGGCTATTTTGAGTGTATTAAACATTTCACGTACTACTGATTTTCCGTGGTCTAGATTGCGCACTTCCAAAACCTTTCTGTCAGATACTATGACGAATAGTATTGCTGTAGCAAAAGAGCATGCAATAAAAAGAATTGTGGTTTGTTCTGCTTGGGGTGTTTCCGATACTAGTAAAGCGATACCTTTTTGGTTTCGGTGGATAATTCAGTACAGTAATATTGGTGTTGCCTATAAAGACCATGAAAGGCAAGAGCAATTACTCAAGGCTTCTGATGTGGAATATACCATTGTTCGTCCGTCGGGTCTTACAAATAGTAAGGAGCTTCAAACTATTCGTGTTAGCTACAACAATAGCCCCAAGCCAAGACTTACTGTTTCTAGAAAATCACTTGCTAAATTTATGGTAGGTACGCTAGCAGATGATGCTTTTGTTGGTAAGTGTGCTACGGTGTCGAAGGAGGGATAAATTGTTTAGTGTTTCACGTAGTTTATGCACGGCAAATATTAAAGTGTAATATAGTGAACGTGTTAATGCCATTTTTTAAGAACAATTGATATTACGCTATTCCTTGGCTAATTTTCTTGTATAGGATTTTCCGTTACTAATTAGGCGTATTATGTAAATTCCCGATGGTAAGTTTTCTAAGTTGTCTAACTCAATAAAATCAGCATTGTCATCTATTGCAATGGAATCATTTTTAATTACACAACCAGAGATGTCGCTTATTATTACTTGAACGTTTTCTGACAATTCAATATCACCATTAATCCGAATTTTGCTTTTGAATGGAATTGGATATATTGAAAGTGGTAAATTTTCTGGTTCATTTACAACTGTTATTTCACATTCAGAAGCTGTGGCATTTTTAATCACTAGTCGTGTGATTTTTAAAGTGTCTATTTCTTCATTGGCACCAGAAATTATATCTGTATAAATACCGTCTGTATTTCTCATGGCTCCTTCTAAAAAAACTTCCTCGTTGGCGCAAATTTCCATACGTTGGGTAGTGGTGGTGTAAATACTACCTTTTTCAATGATAGAGTAATGCGTGTTTACGGGTAAATTTCTATATACTTCTTTAGTTGCGTTACCAGGCCATTGTACTACCACACTGTCAATTTTATCAGTATTACTTAAGCCAAAATGTGCTGTACTACTATGGTGGGATAGATAGCTAGCTCCACCAGAAATTTCTCTAATCTGTTGTTTATTGTTGGCGTACACTTTTACAAGTGCGCCATAGGCACTTTTGTTGTTTAAGGTGCCTTTTAGTGAGAATTTAGCCCAATTGTTTTCGTTCGTATTTTGATTTATATATACCAATGCATTTCCTTTGTTTTCTGGAATAACTCTAATATTTGAAACTACCAAATCTATGCTGCCATCATTATTAAAATCGCCATATGCCATTCCTCTTGCTTTGTTTGGCTCGTTCATATGTTGGGTTTCTGAGACATCCTCAAAAATTCCATTTTCACTATTTCTTAGGTATAACTTGTTTTCTTGTGGGTCATCAATCGATAATAAGGTGCCTTTTGCTACATATAAATCAAGATGACTGTCATTGTTTATGTCTATAAAGGCGGTGCCCCAACTGACACCAGTACCATCATTTACGGCTTGCGCATCTGAGATATTCTTAAATTTTGCATTCCCTAGGCCTTCGTAAAGTAAGTTATCACCTATATTGGTTATATAATAATCAAAATTCCCATCCTCGTTAAAATCTCCTATGGCAATTCCCATGCTGTTGATTTCGGCATTCATGCCAGAAGGGTCTGTTATTTCTTCAAAGGTGTTTGAGGTTGTGTTATTAAGTAATAATTTGTTAGATTGATAAAAATCGCCAAAGTCATTTAATACAAATAAATCTGAATCACCGTCTTGATCAAAATCAGAAAAAGAAGCAACTAAGGTACATCCCCTTTTTTCATAGGAAAGTGGGTTTTTTAATTTGGTAAATGTACTATTCCCATTGTTTTGGTAGAAAAAATCTTCTTCTGCATCAGTGATGTTAGCGTCAAATGGCAAGGCATTGTATGATACATAATTTCCAACATAAATATCAAGGTCTCCATCGTTGTCATAATCTGCCATTGTAGCTGTAGTACTCCATGCTTTATGGTTTATACCAGCTGCTTTAGATATGTCTTTAAAGAATTTCCCTCCTTCGTTCTTAAGCAGGTAACATCGTTCGTTTTCTGCTGTTGTAACTAGAAGATCGGTAAAGCCATCATTGTCAATGTCACCAGCTACTACGCCCATAGTTTTAACAATGCTAAATGCCGTGATTCGCATTTTTTTTGTCACATCTGTAAAGGTTCCGTCACCCATATTTTCATAAAGCTTATCGTCATTCAATCCTCCTGTAAAATAAATATCATCAAAACCATCATTGTTAAAATCAAAAACAGCTATCCCGCCGCCCATTACATTTGGGTCATAATGATGATGATTAATGCCCATTGCCTTTGCTTGTTCCGAAAAAAGTTGCGCATGCAGGCCAACAGCTCCCATAAGAAAACATAGTAAACTACTGTATAAGGTTTTAATTTTCATGAATTGAATTTCTAATTAATGTAAACTTAGTCGTAAATTATTTTTACGACTAAGTTTAACAAGCTAAAACAAAAACGAATTAATATCCAGGGTTTTGAGGTCTTAGATTCTCATTGGATTCAATCTCACTTTGTGGAATAGGTAATAGCATATATTTATCAGGAAACACATTGGTAAAGGCTGGTGTGCTAAAATAGGTAAATGTCAATTGCGCTGGATCAAAAACATGAGTAGGTCCTCCGTCTGCTGCTGTTGGAACACCATTGCGGTCTATGCGCATACCATGAAATGTGGCGTTTAAAACTGTTTTTGCTAAATCCCATCGAATAAGGTCAAACCATCTATGATTTTCAAATACTAATTCGATTCTTCGTTCTTGACGAATGCGTTCTCGTATTTCGCTTTGCGATAAACCACTAGGTAAATTTGGTAAAGCTGCTCTTCTACGTACTCTGTTTATTGCCTCTTCAACGGCAGCACTTGGACCATTTGTTTCGTTTTCTGCTTCGGCATAAATCAATAATACCTCTGCAAAACGGACTTCTTGCCAGGCTACTTTGCTTACACCCTCTGGAGCAAAACCCAAAGAGGCATCTGCCCATTTTCTTACAAGATATCCAGATATAGAAGCGTTTCCATCTCTGACCGTACCCGGACCTTCATTGAAGGCATTCCATTCCATATCAATGAAAGGTTCGCCTCGTGAGGGTTGTACTTGTGACCATTCGGCTCCATGATAAAAAATCGACGCATAAAACCGTGGATCTCTATTGGCATACGGATTGTTGGGGTCGTAGCCAGAAGCTGCATCTTCTATTGGTAAGCCATTTGCCATCTCAAAATCATCAACTAACTCTTGGGTTGGGTCTGTTTGCCCTCCATTGTCATTACGCCATCTTACAGGTAAATTGCCACGATCAAACTGATGTGTTCTTTCTGGTGGAGCAAAGGTTATTTCGTAGATGGTTTCAATATTGCCGCCTTCCGATAGAAAGAGCTCGCCATAATTTTTAGTAGCTTCAGCTGCGTCGGCAGGATTAGCACCATATAGTTCTAGACCATCATTTTCGGCTCCAGTAATTAATCGATTGGCTAGTGACGCAGCATCTTCATAACGTTTAGCGTAAAGCATGGCGCGTGCATTAAGCGCAATAGCAGCTTGTTTGGTGAGTGCACCGGTCTTAGCCTCTGATTTATTGGGTAAGTCACTAGCTATAGCATTAAATTCATCAAATATAAATTGATAAACTTCAGTAGTAGCAGTTCGTGATGGAAAAACATCATCATCTAGTGATTGTGGTTCGGTCAATAGCGGTACGTCACCATATCTGCGAACCAAATCAAAATAGAACCAGGCTCTAACAAAGCGAGCTTGTGCACTTCCACTTGCAATAAATTCAGGATCAAAATCTGTACCTTGAACTCCAAGTAAAAACTCGTTTACCTGTCTGATAGCAGCGTAGGCTTCGGCCCAAATATCTAATCCAGCCAAATTTGTAGGGTTTATATTTCCAACGCGTACGGTTGTATTTGATGGAATCCAACCACTTTTTGATCGTGCTTCGTCTGAAATGGACGCCAATAAATAACTGCTTCCATATCCTCCACCAGGACTGTTATACTGTCCAGCTGGCAGTCTGCCTATGATATTGTTTAAATATGCATTAGCAAGTGCTTGATCGCTAAAGATGGCGGATGATGCTAATTGGTCGATGGGTTCTCTGTTTAGAAAATCATCATTGCAGGAGGAAAACAGGATTAAACCAAAAACCAAACCTATTATTATTTTTCTCATTTTATGTGTCTTTTTTGTTTATTATTAAAATCCTACCTGTACACCGAAGGAAATTGTTCTTGAAATTGGATAGAAAAGTGCGTTTCCGTTTCTGCCTTCAGGATCTCCTAATGAGATATTAGACCAAGTAAATAGGTTGCTAGCAGAAGCGGAGACACTTAAGTTTTTAACTCCTATTGTTTCTAAAAGAGTGAGAACATTGGAGAAATCATAACTTAATTGAGCTCTTCTTAATCGAACAAAATTTAATTCTTCTTGCCAAAAGTCACTAGCTTGGTTGTTGTTCGTGTTTCCATCGGAAAGAATTCTTGGATAGCGCGCATTCGGATTGTCAACTGTCCAAGAGTCGTTAAGTACTTTGAAATTGTTACCTACATCCAATAAAAATCCAACAGGTTGAATTCGTAAAGAATAATCGGTAGCCCCTTGAAAACTTAGCGAAAGCTGAAGACCTTTGTATCCTGTTTTTAGATTAAGACCGTAGATTAAAGCTGGTGTGTTGCTTGAGCCAATGAGTGTTCTGTCATCTTGATTTACAACTCCGTCAGGCATACCAGTAAGGTTACCTGCTTCATCTCTACCGTTAATGTCTTTATAACGAATATCACCGGGAGCTAATTCTCCAAATTGGGTGGGGCCAGCATCAATTTCTGCTTGGTTTTGATATAAGCCGTCTGATAGTAAGCCAAATACAGCTCCTATTTCATGACCTTCTCTACTGGTTGCTGGGTTGGCATCGGCGCCTTCGTCAATAAAAACAATTTCATTTCTGGCTATAGTGAGGTTGGCATTTGCTTCGTATGAAAATTCACCAAGTGTATTTTTGTGATGCGCTGAAAATTCCCATCCCCAACTATCTACAATACCAAGGTTTTCATCTGGTAATTCAGCACCAAAGGTGGCAGGTACTGAAGCGCTTCTTGGTGCAAGAATATCTTCTGTTCGTTTAGTATAGTAATCTACTTCTAAGCCAAACTTGCCATTTAGGAATTTAGCCTCTAGCCCTATGTCGGTGGTTGTAGCCGTTTCCCATGTAATCATTGAATTGCCAATAACGGTAGGGCCTATACCTTGTTGAAAATTCCCATCTTCAACGTAGCCTCCGCCAAACTCAAAGCCTGAAAGAAATTGGAACGGATCTACACGGTCATTTCCTGTAATACCCCAAGAGCCTCTCATTTTTAAATCAGTCAATACTTCATTATCCACAAGGAAAGGTTCTTCTGATATTCTCCATCCTGCTGAAAAAGCTGGAAAATAACCGTTTCTACTATTTTCTGGAAAAATATATGATTGGTCTAATCTGAGATTTGCTTGAAGCAAATATTTGTTTTTATAACCATAATCAATTCGACCCACATACCCACGTCTTGCGGTTTCAGATGCGGTACCAAAGTTTTCGTCATTGGCAACTCCTCCTGCGAATAATTCTTGGATGGCGGGAGATATAAAACCATCTCTAAAGGCAGAGAGCAAATCGAATCTTGTATCTATCTGTTCAAAAAGACCGAGTGCAGATACATAATGATTGCCCCATTCTTTTTTATAGCTTAAACTCAATTGAGTGGTCTGTTGGGTGTTGTCTGTTCGTGATTCAGTTAAAGACCTTATATTGTCACTTTCATTAGGTATCAATTCTCCTGTTGCCTGGTTGGTTTGATAACTGATATAAGGTGTGAAAAAAGAACGATCTTTAGAATATACGCGGTCATAAGAATACATAGCCTTGGCTTTTAGACCTTCAATTCCGGGTATTTCGTATTCTAACTGAAAATTACTTTGAAAATAATCACGGTCAATTGTACGACTACCATTTCTGTTAGCGTCGCCAACTGAATTACCACTAAAACCATCAAAACCTAATGAATTAGGGGGTAGATTTTCACCGCCAGGTCTGTCGTTTACAAATATGGGGAGCAAAGGATTTGCTCTAAGTGCGTTCGAAAATATTTCGCCATCGCCATCGGCTGAGCGTAAGGTGTTTTCTAAACGTCCCGCTAAATTGAGGCTAAATACTAATCTATCAGTAATATTTGCATCTACATTAGATCGTATGCTACTTTGGTCAAACCCTGCATTTTCATAGAAAGCCTTTTGATCGAGTAAGCCGTAAGAAAAAAAGTAACGTAATTTTTCATTACCACCATTAACCGAAAAGTTATATTGCTCTTGAGGTGCTGAATTTCCAAGCGTTGCACCCCACCAATCAAAACTCTCGATAGTTCCATTTTCGGCGGCAGAAACTAGATCTGCATGAGGTAAATCTTCTTCTGCTGTGCCATCGTTACGGAAAGCTTGACGAAAAGCAAGCACATATTCACTAGCATTCATCAATTCAGGTCTACCAGCGGGAGATTGAAAACCTATGGTACTTGAAAAATTGATTGAGGGCTTACCTATTTTTCCTCGGTTCGTTGTAACCAACAGTACCCCATTTGCCGCTCTTGACCCATAAACAGCTGTTGAGGCTGCATCTTTTAGCGCTGTGATACTAGCTACTTCATGAGGGTTTACTCTTTGAAAAGGTCTTTGTACCCCATCAACAAGTACTAGTGGGCTATTATTACCTGTTGTACTTCTCCCTCTAATTTGAAATGCTGCGTTGTCAAAACCAGGCTGTCCTGTGCTTTGAATAGCTATTACCCCTGAAAGTTGACCAGTCAACGCTGCAGAAAGGTTTGGAGGAGGAGCAATAGTTAGCGCCTTTCCTTCAACTTGAGAAAGAGAGCCTGTTACGTCTTTTTTTTGTTGTGTTCCGTAGCCTACAACAATAACTTCATCTAGGGCTTCTAAATCTTCTTCTAGTGTAACATTAATGGTAGTTGCGCTACCTACAGTTTTTTCAACAGTCTTGAAGCCTAGTGAACTAAAGGCTAAGATACTATTGGAGCCAGAAACTTGAATAGAATAATTGCCATCAAAATCAGAAACAACACCATTTGTAGTGCCTTTTTCAATGATATTGGCACCTGGTAAGGGTGTGCCATTAATATCTGTAATGACTCCTTTGATTGTTGATTGAACATCGATTATAGGGCTGTCAGTTGTTATAAAATCGGTATTCGCTAATAAGGGAGATATCCCCAAAGAGCTACAGAACAGGAAAATTAAAAACCATTTGACCTTGGGCAAAGGGTTTTCAAAAAGTAGTTTTTTCATATTATTTTTGGTGTTTAGTTAGTTATTTCGTTAAATAGATGTTTAATGCTTCATAAGAATAGCAAGTTGTCGGGGAAATGTTGTAATCTTAATCGGTTTCTATAAAAATCTCGTTAACGTTACCGAAGTTAATGAATCGTTAATTCATAACAAAATGTTAATGCTTAAAAATTTAATATATGGTTCTTTTTACTAATTTTTTAATAAGTGAAAAATGGAAATTTAGTAAAAGGCAGTTTTGATATGTTGATTGTGTTTTGTTTTAATGCGCTAATTATTAGTTTATTAGTATTTGGGTGCAAAAAGGGGTATATCAAACTAGGTATTATTAAGTAAACACGGGCGCGTTATAGATTCTCTTTCTTTAGGTATGTATTACTCTGCACGTAAACTTTTGGCTGGGTTTCTATTAGCTGCCCTTAAAGTCTGATAACTGACCGTTATAAATGCAATTATCGTTACTAGAGCACCTGAAATACTAAACATCCACCAACTTAATGTAATATGAAAAGCGAAGCCTTGTATCCAATCATTTAAATAGTACCAAGTAATTGGTGTTGCTAGTACAAGTGCTATAGCTACAAGCTTTAAAAAATCTTTTGAAAGCATGCGAAATAAGGTCAATACACTAGCTCCTAAAACCTTTCGTACGGCTATTTCACGAGTACGTTGATTTGCAGTAAATGCAGCAAGACCAAAAAGGCCTAGGCATGAAATAAAAATAGCCAAACCAGAAAAAATACTCACTAATTGCGATATTTTATTTTCCTCTTGATATGCTTTTTTTATGGTTTCCTCTAAAAATTCGTATTTAAAAGGCAGTGTGCTAAACTGCTTATGAACGCTCTCTAGCCTTGCAATAGTCTCTTTGGTCTTGCTGGGCATGGTTTTTACATATACTAGTTCGGTATTTGCAGGTCTGCATCTGATAATCATTGGTTCAATGTGGCTGTGTAATGATCTAAAATGAAAATCATGAACGATACCAACAATTTTACCACCTTCTTCTCCCCAAAAACGGAGAGATTTTCCAAGGGGTTCATTTATGCCCATAGCTTTTGCAGCTTGTTCATTTATAATGTAGTTTAAAGTGTCATGGGCAAATTCTCTGGAGAAGAAGCGTCCTTTTTTTAGGCGCACATTCAACATTTCCATCAACTCAAAATCAACATCTAAAACAGCAAATCCAGGATTGTATTCGGTTGAATTTTTCCCTTCCCAAACGGGGTCTCCTGTAATTCCAATAGATTCACTAAAGTTTCCACTAGCAGCACTTACTTGTCTAATTTCAGAAAATTTCGCAAGCTCCGTTTTTATTGTATTTCCGTGTTTCCAAGCTTCGCCATCTAAAGGAAGAAAAATTACATTTTCTTTATCTAATCCTAAGTTTTTGCTTTGAATAAACTGTAGTTGTAGATACACTACAACCGTGCCGGCTACTAAAATCATTGATAGCGTAAATTGTACTACCACCAGTCCCCTTCGTAACAAAACAGGGCTGTTACTTCCTTTAACGCTTCCTTTTAGTGCATTAACTGGGTTAAACGAGGATAGTAAAAAAGCAGGATAAATACCAGACAATGCTATGGTAATCAATGCAACAACAAAAATAATGGCATAGAAATTCCAGTTTGTAAAATTAATAGCGATATTCTTGGAGGCTATTTCATTGAAGACAGGCATGCTTAGTTTGGCGAGAAGGATGGCTAACCCAACAGCCATTGTGACTAAAATGGTTGATTCGAGTATAAATTGGCTCAGTAACCAACTTCTTTTTGCTCCCAATATTTTTTTTACACCTACTTCTTTTGATCTTTTTATAGACCATGCTGTTGTGAGATTAATAAAATTAAAACAGGCAATCAACAAGGTGAATAAGGCAATGATGAAAAAAAGAATAATAAAGTCTATTCTTCCGCCTATAGCCTTTCCTTCTTCATATTTTGAATAGAGATAACGGTCTTTAAATGGTTGTGCGTGCAGGGTAAACCAATCTACGTCTGCCACTTTTTTTGGTAAATTCTTAATTTTTTGGTTTATATCTATCAAAGATGTTTTGTCATTTAACAGTATATATGTGACCATCCATGAGTTGCCCCAACTTTTAAAAGAAGAATTAAATGGAAGGTAATTATCAATAGGGATGACAACATCAAATTGTAAAGAAGATTGCTCAGGGAGTTTTTTGAAAACACCAGCTATATTGAAAACAACATCTACTTCATTGATGGTAAGTTTCAAACTTTTACCTACTACATTTTCTTTTGGAAAGAAATTATGAGCCAAACTTTCAGAAATCACTATGTTTTTCAAATCTTGAAGGCAATTTTGTGAAGAGCCTTCTTTTAAGGGGAAGGAAAATATTTTGAAAAAACTAGAATCTGCACCAATCATTTGAACCGCTGTCAATTTTTCTGCGAAATTAATTGTTGCATTTCTGGGATTTGTGACTCTAGTTTGGTTTTCTATTTCAGGTATTTGTGCCAAGAGGGCATCACCTATGGGGTAAGCGGTGTCTTCCGAAGTAACTATTAATCCATTCTCAGTAGACTGGTTTCTTAAAACTTGACAAATACGACTTCCATTTTCGTGAAAATTATCTTGTTCAAATTCGTCCATAATCCACAAAGAAATCATTAAGCAGCACCAAATACCTAAAGCTAAACCTGCTATATTTATCATAGCATAGCTCTTTCTTTTAACTAAACTTCTCAACGCAATTTTAATATGGTTTTTGAACATGATACTCGTTTTTTTTGATTGAAAATTGTAGTTGTTTTGGACTGTGTAGTAAGTCTTAAAAATAGAAAGATAAGGTGAAATCACCATAGCTAAATTTATGCCATAATAATAACAAGTTGATTTTCAACAGCTTAGTTCAATTTTTATGGTAATCTATGTAATACACTGTACAATATGTTTACGATTAGTGTCTAATAATTTTACGTATGCTAAATTTTTGTAAATTTTATCAGATAACAATATCGGGTTTAAGCGGTTTGTTAAATTTGTAATACATAAATGTAAAAGTGTTAAGCACAACCAACTAATGTATTTTACGTGCAATTAGTTATCGCGATAAATGAACAGCAGGTACTGATGTTAACAGCAAAATGTATTAAAATAACCGTAGTATACTATGAAAAGAAGGCAAAAAGAAAAGACAATCCGTTGGGGTATTATTGGCTGTGGTAATGTTACTGAAGTGAAGAGTGGCCCTGCCTATCAAATGACTGATGGTTTTGAGCTGCTTGCCGTAATGCGGCGTAATGAAGAAAAGCTTGTTGATTATGCGCAACGGCATCAGGTGCCTAAACACTATACAGATGCCGATGCATTGATTAATGATAACGATATCGACGCGGTGTACATCGCAACCCCTCCTGATTCGCATAAATACTATGCCTTAAAAGTGGCGGCAGCGCAAAAAATATGCTGTATTGAAAAACCCATGGCGCCAAGCTATGCTGATAGTTTAGCCATTCAAACGGCTTTTGAAAAGGATGGTATTCCGCTATTTGTGGCGTATTACCGACGCTCCTTGCCAAGATTTAATCAGGTAAAGCAATGGTTAGATGAAAAAAGGATAGGGGAGGTTAGGCATATTCGTTGGCATTTGAGTAAGCCTCCATCAGCAATGGATTTGAGCGGGGCATACAATTGGCGTACTGATAAAACTATTGCTCCAGGCGGTTATTTTGATGATTTAGCATCTCACGGCCTTGATTTGTTTGCCTATTTACTGGGTGGTATTGTTACAGCACATGGTATTGCCAAAAATCAATTGGGGTTATACACCGCCAAGGATGCTATTACGGCATGTTGGGCGCATGAAAATGGAGTTACAGGAGAAGGTAGTTGGAATTTTGGCTGTGCCGCACATCAAGATTATGTTGAAATACGGGGTAGTGAAGGGCAGATAGATTTTGCTGTTTTTCATGAGAAACCACTGGTTTTGCAAAATGTAGATGGAAGAAAATCCTTAGAAATAGCTAACCCTAAGCATATTCAAGAATATCATGTTGAAAATATAGCTCGCCATTTACGAGGTGAAACCGAGCATCCATCTTTAGGCAAATCTGCCCTTCATACCAGTTGGGTGATGGATAAAATTTTAGGGAATTTGTAATAGGTAAAACTAGAAAAAAGGCTTTACTTGTTTTGTTACCTGCGTTAATTTGAGATTATAATGATATTTTGCCCATCGAAGGTGGCTCTATATTCAAGCATATCATAATAGCGTGTACCATCTTGAGGGTTATTTAAAAGCTGACCTGTTATCGTACTATACTCGTAATCATCACAAGAACAGGTAGCTACTATGCCGTCTAAGGTCATTGTAGAGCAGTCGTTAGGTGCATGATTGGGGCAACTTGCCTCAAAAACACGATACATATTAAAACCTGTGTTGGTTACAAATGCACCACGGGTACCTACTTGACTATTTGCAATAAAAATGCTGCTACCGTCATTGGTAAGCGGGCTGTATAGGGGCAGGTTTAGGTTGATATCAAAACGAAATCCTATTTCTTGTAAATACGGATTTCGATTTGTTCGCTCTTTATCACAGGAAAGAAAAAAAATAACTATCACTAAGCCCAAGATTCGTTTCATCGTATCGTATTTTTTTCATTGGATTTGAACTGCAAAATTGAACAAAAAAAATGTATATTTGTCTTAAATCCTCATTAAAAAACTATAAGTCAGTAGTTTTAAATAGGGGATTTTCCTATTTTTTAAACGAGGAAATTATGAGTAAAGTATCCTATTATACCGCTGAAGGACTAAAAAAATTAAGGGAAGAACTAGATCAGTTAAGAGATGTTGAGCGGCCCAAAGCATCACAGGCTATAGCTGAAGCACGTGATAAAGGAGATTTGTCTGAAAATGCAGAGTACGATGCTGCAAAGGAGGCGCAGGGCTTGCTTGAAATGCGGATATCTAAAATGGAAGAAACATTGGCAAATGCGCGTGTAATTGATGAGTCGCAATTAGATACATCAAAAGTATTAGTATTGTCTACCGTAAAATTGAGAAATCAGAATAACGGTATGGAAATGAAATATACCCTAGTAGCTGAAAGTGAAGCCGATTTAAAAACAGGTAAAATATCTGTGAATTCGCCTATAGGGAAGGGCTTGTTGGGTAAAAAGGTTGGTGATGTGGCTGAAATAACAGTGCCAAACGGTACCTTAAAATTTGATATTTTAGAGATTTCTAGAGCCTAGTTTTGACACAATAGTGGTTGGCTAGTAGGCAAAAGTAAACACGTTATTTGTGTGCTTCCTTCCAGATGTTCATTACGTTGTATTTTAATCAATATGCTAGTTTTATGAACTAATTTGATTTTTGTGTATTGAATGCATATTGACTTTTTGCAACTAAATGAAAAAGTCAAGATGAGTTCATCAATAAATTTAATTCCAAAAAAAAAAGAATTGTGGCTACCATCTTTACCAAAATTATAAACGGAGAAATACCTTGCTATAAAATAGCGGAGGATGAAAATTTCTTAGCCTTTTTAGATATTAATCCCAATGCTATTGGGCATACCTTATGTATTCCTAAGAAAGAAATTGACAAGCTATTAGATCTTGATGAGGAAACGTATATGGGTTTAATGATTTTTGCAAGAAAAGTAGGTAAGGCTATTGAAGCGGCTATTGATTGTAAGCGTGTTGGTGTTACTGTTATTGGTTTAGAAGTGCCCCATGCACATGTACATTTAATTCCTTTAAATGAAATGAGTGACGCTACTTTTCAACGTAAAGTTACCTTAGAAAAGGCAGCATTTGAAGCGGTTGCAGCTCGTATAAGAGCTAAAATGCTTTAGCGCATCACCTTTAATGAGATTTGCATAATAGTACCTTTTTTGCTCGACGAAAGTACTTTTATTTTACCGCTATGGTATTCTTCAACAATTCGTTTTACTAACGATAGTCCCAGTCCCCAACCTCTTTTTTTAGAAGTGAAACCAGGGTTAAATATAGTTTTGTAATCACTTTTTGGAATGCCATGCCCAGTATCAGATACCAAAATATGGACCATATTTCCGTCGGGTATAATTTTTATACCGATGCTTCCACGTCCTTTCATTGCATCAATGCCATTCTTTACAAGGTTTTCAATAGTCCAGTTATACAAAGAACGATTTAGTAGTACAGGTAGCGTTTCTGCTTCGCAATCAAATGTGAAGTGAATTAGTTTTGAGCTTCGGCGTTTCAAGTAATCATACGCATCTTTGGTTTCTTTAACAAGGTCATGCTCATCTAACTGAGGTAGTGAGCCAATTTTTGAAAAACGCTCTGTTATGGTTTCCAGTCTTGAAATATCTTTTTCAATTTCTTTGGTGATTTCAGGGTTTATCTGCTCGGCTTTTAGCAGTTCATTCCATCCCAATAATGAAGAAAGTGGCGTTCCTATTTGGTGTGCAGTTTCTTTCGCCATACCTGCCCAAAGTTTATTCTGCTCTGATGCTTTGTTGGTTTTAAAGAAAAAGAAGATTACTGTTCCAAATAGAAAGATAATAAGTAATAAGGCTAGCGGGTAGTACTTTAATTTGTTTAATACATCAGAATTTCCGTAGTATAAGGTTTGTAAATGATCTCCTTGGTCATCAATTAAAATAGGGGTATTTTCACTTTGGAACTGGCGTATTTTTTTTTGTATATAAACACTATCCTTAGCTAGTTTTTTAGCAATATTATTGGTTTTTATAGACCCGTCTTTGTTTACCAATATCATTGGTGTAGAGGAGTTTTTTTGAAAAACTTTTAGGGTCAAATCTCCCAAATCCATTGTTTTTGAAGACTTTAAAAGCTCCAATTGTGCTGTAGCCCATATTTCCATTTTGTTTCGTTCTTCTTCTTTAAATTTTTTGAAGAAGCTATTGGTGTTCCATAAGATGAGACTCACAATAGCAAAAGCGGCTATGAGAAAAATGATATTGGAAGTTTTCTTTTGGGGGCTAAAATTCATATATATTTTATTGCATTTCAAAGATAGAGAATTTGCACTAAAACCCATGAGATAAGGGGTCAGCTTTAAAAATAATTAGGACAAGACCGCTGCGCTACAGGAGCCAAGAGCCAAGACCGCTGCGCTGCAAGAATCAAGAAACAAGACCGCTTTGCTGCAAGAATCAAGAGCAAAGACCGCTGCGCTGCGAGATTAGAGAACAAAGACATTCTTCGCTCTTTTTTGTCTCCTGTCTCTTGTCTCCTGTCTCTGAATTTCCCTGATTATAGTTGACCGTTTTTTTAGTTAATAATTGGTTTGTTTCAGATAGGTGTTGATTTTCAATATTATTCTGTCTCTTGTTCATGAATCTTCCCTCTTCTCTCTGCACTCCATCTTCTGCCAAAAATGCAATTGCGTATAACCTTTAATAACTTGTTTTAGATTTGTTAGGTGGGTATTAGGAATAAGTCTATTTTTAAACCCGCTTTATGTAGTAAAGCTTATATTAATTCGTACACATATAATTCATAGTCATGGAAATTGAAGGAAAAATTAAATTGGTCGGAGAGACCCAAACGTTTGGTAGCAACGGATTTAGAAAAAGAGAAGTTGTTGTAACTACTGATGAGCAATACCCACAGCATATAATGGTTGAATTTGTTCAAGACAAAACTGAATTGTTGAACAATTTTAACGTTGGGCAGCCAGTTAAAATCAGCATTAATTTACGTGGTCGTGAATGGACAAACCCACAGGGTGAGGTGAAATATTTCAACTCTATTCAGGGTTGGCGTATTGAAGGTGTTCAAACACAGCAGCCGGCACAAGGTATGCCGCCGGTACCTCCTGTTGAGGCATTTGCTCCAGCAGACAATGTAAATCAAGAAGAGCACGACGATTTACCTTTTTAAATTTTGTTCTAAGCAACGTTTTATGAAAACCTATTCTGATGATTGTCGGGATAGGTTTTTATTATTTTATCTCGTTTAATGCACTAGAACTTGATAATTTTAAGATGTAATAAATAAGCAGGTTAACGTAAGTTTTTGCTTGGAGAATTAGTAATTGCTTTATTGTTTTTGGCATGTACGAGTAAATGAGCGCGTTAAAGAAAAACCTTCTTGAAAATGAATAATACACACAATCCATTATTTTATCTTTCAGAGCAGCTAGTGTTTCCGGCAGTAGAAAACGCCAATGCCGACGGACTATTGGCCGTAGGAGGAGATTTGTCACCCAAAAGGTTATTGTTAGCGTATAAGAACGGTATTTTTCCATGGTTCAATGAAGACTCGTTAATTCTTTGGTGGAGCCCCGACCCAAGAATGGTGTTGTTTCCTAAAAATATTAAGGTTTCTAAAAGCATGCAAAAAGTGATGAAAAGCAATCAGTTTCGATTGACAAAAAACACTTGTTTTGATACTGTTGTAGATCAATGTGCTGCTATCAAAAGAACCAATCAGGAAGGTACTTGGATAACCAAAAAAATGAAAAAGGCCTATCATAAATTGCATCAAAAAGGATATGCTATTTCTTATGAGGTTTGGCAAGGTGATGCCTTGGTCGGTGGGTTATATGGTATTGATTTGGGTGATGTTTTTTGTGGTGAAAGTATGTTTAGCACAGTTAGTAATGCATCAAAATATGCTTTTATTAAATTGGCTGAAGAAGCACAACAAAAAGCATACAAACTTATTGATTGCCAAGTATATACAAAACATTTAGAAAGTTTGGGTGCCCAAGAAATACCAAGGGCAGATTTTATTAAATTATTACAAGGACACTATTAAGGAAGTCAATACAAAAAACACATGTTCTGTAGTGTTGGTATAGTTTTCAAAACGATATTCAAGACCTGCCTGCCATTTGATTTTTTCATTTAGTTGCCAACCTAAGTTTGCTGTAAAGCGCTGATCGTATTGCGGCTTTTTGCCAGAAGCAATACTGAGCAGACTTTCCAGGCTTCCTGTGCAATAAGGTTCTCCAACATCTAGCTGCTCACCTTGTAAAGGCATGTTGGCAGCAAAACGATATCTAAAACGATGGGTTGTTAAGTTGGGTTTGATGCGTTGTTCAGAGCGAATACGATGAGCAAATTGAATGTTGTTTGGTTTAAAGGCGATATTGTACTGTTGGGTGAGTCGTAGCTCATTATGTTGGTCAGCGTCAAAGGTTTTAAGAAAACGATACAGTATGCCAAAAGACAAACTCTGATTATGGTTTATTTTTAGTTTAGAATAATGGGCTATATCTAGTTGCTTTGCTTTGAATTCAATTTGTTCATCGTCAAAAATATAGGTGCGTTCGATGACCGAAAAATGATGCCCGTAATGAGGCGTTACTTTGTAATTTAATGCTATTTGTGGCTGTAAATAGCCCGTTAAATGCTCTTGTGCCAACAAAAAGTTGCCGCAAAACAGTACGCAAAAAAAGCTTATATGTTTAATATAGGACGTGGTCATAATTGGCTGGGAGAAGTTTTTTTATGGAAATAAAACTGCCTTCGGCATCAAAAAGAATTTTGAAGGACTCATGTATTTTACTCTTTTTTCCTGTCACAATAAGCTCATAGCGTATGCTGGGCAGTATGAGGTTTTGAAAAGCGTTTTTAATGGTGGTTTCTAAAGTGGCTGTATCACGCGCTACATAACGCTGCTCTATTTTTCGAATGCGGTGCTTAGCAAATGTTCGCTTTAAGTAGGTGTTGAAGTTTTTGAAAGTTTCATCGGGAATATCTACAGATTTCACTAATAGCTGAATGTATTCAATTTGACCATCGGCTTGAAATTCTACATTATAGTGCAAACGATCTTTTTTAAATTTTATCTCATAGTGAATTTTTGAGCTGTCAATTTCTTTATAAAAACGAATGTGTTTTGCATCTTGTAGTTTTTCTTGAAGCGGAGCTAACGCATTTTGAGGAAATTGCGATTGCCTAATTCGATGTTCTCGTTCGTACTTGTATTGCGCAGCTGTAAAGCTTGTTATGCCACACATAAAAATAAGTAGTAGGCTATACTTCTTCATATCTAAAACAATTAACTTCATGGTCATTTACCATACCTGTAGCCTGCATAAAGGCGTAAATAACGGTGCTACCAACAAATTTAAATCCTCTTTTTTTTAAGTCTTTGCTAATGGTGTCTGATAATGGGGTGTTTGCAGGGCAATCTTTATGGTTTTTAATTTCATTCTTGATTGTTTTTCCGTCAACAAAACTCCATATGTACTTGCTAAAACTTCCAAACTCTTCTTGCACTTTTATAAATGCTTGGGCATTACTTACCGTGGCGTTCACTTTTAGCTTGTTGCGTACGATACCCGCATCTTGTAACAGGGCATCTTTTTTCTCTTGGTCGTAAGTAGCAATTTTGTTGTAATCAAAAAAATCAAAAGCCTTTCTAAAATGCTCACGCTTTTTTAAAATGGTGATCCAACTTAAACCAGCTTGAAAAGTTTCAAGAATTAAAAACTCAAAAAAAGAATGGTCATCTTTTACGGGAACACCCCATTCAAGGTCATGATACGCTTCGTAAAGCGAATCTCCTTTGCACCATGCACATCTATGTTTATCCATATTTCATCTAAAAGGATTAAAGATATGTAAGTTTTTTGTAGCTATGTCTACCAAGGGGATGTAATTTTTCAAGATGATAAATCGTTGTGTTGATATAAATTTAATTAGATATGGAATCAGTAGGTGAACAAATGATAGAAAGAACAGTGCAAGATAGCATTAAAGAAAGCTTGTTGAAAGCAATCTCGTATGATGAATATAGAGCTTTGGTAGCGCAATTGGCGAAAGAAGGAAAGTCTACAGGGCCAGAACAGACAGAGGCTTTAGCTAATTACACGCAGTTGAATGATCGGCGTATGAGGCGATGGGACAAAACATTGAAGTTTGATGCCGCAGTTAGTGATAAAATTGCTAGTGTTAAGAAAAAAATGACTTGGCTGGTACTTACTGAAAGTTGGTGTGGTGATGCCTCGCCAGCGCTTCCTGTATTTCATAAAATAGCAGCGCTTAATGATGCTATTAGTTTGAAAATTGTGCTGCGCGATGAAAATATTGAATTGATGAATCACTTTTTAACCAATGGAGGGATGTCTATACCAAAATTGATTGCTTTTGATGAAAATTATGAGGTGTTTGCAGATTGGGGTCCTCGATCAAAAGCAGCAACCAAATTGGTAGAAGATTACAAAGCAGCACATGGAAAATTAACACCAGAGTTTAAGGAAAGTCTTCAAATGTGGTATAATAAAGATAAAGGGCAAAGTATTTTAAAAGATATCTTCGAAGAGGTGCTTGCCTTGTCTTTGTAGCTGCCTGAACAACGAACGTACTAGTTAACGTGTTTTTTCTTGAAAAATGTAGGTGATAGAGCCTTTTTGTACGGGCTTTGAATCAGAGCTGAACCGTGCTTTGTAGGCGTAATTAATGGCATTGTCAACCAAACAGCCGTTTGCAGTACTTGAGCTTTTTTCATTGAAATCAGCTGCAATAACATTTCCGTTGGCATCTACTTTAATATTTATTACCACTTTGCCGCCTTGTATGCAGGTGTAAATAGGTGGAGGTAGCCGATAACTGTTTCGATCTACTAGAGAATAGGAAATTGAAGTTCTTTTGTCGGCCAGATTATTGGTGAATTCTTTTTTTTCGGCTTCTTTTTGAATAAGTTTTTGTTTGGCTTCGGCACGTTTTTTCTTTAGCTCTTTTATTCGGTTTTCATAACCGGCATCGGCTAGTGCATCATTAAAGGTGTCATCGGTGGTAGTTTCGTTTGCTGCTATGAGCTCTTCAAGTGTTTCTAAGGGCTCAGGCTCAAGGTAGCTTGGTTTTGCGGTTTCGTTTTTGGCTACATGGCTTTCAATGGGGGCTGATTTCAAGGCGTCAATTTCTTTTAAAAGCTCTTCAATATCTTCCTCGGCAAGCATCATTTCAACAATATATTCGTCTTTTTCACTACCAACCTCACCCAAGTGTATGTTGAATAAAATCAACACCACAATCCCCATGGAGAAAAAGGTAATTAAAAAAGAAAGTTGCTTACGATTCAAATGCATACTATAATAACCCCGATTTTCTTAAAATATTAAAATTATTCGTTGAAAAGTGAAAGAAATTAATTGCAAAAGCTACTTTACGCTTCTTCTAGTAACGTTTTTTCAAAAACCAACGGATCAATTGCATTATCTACGTTGTAATCACCTATTTTGGTTCTTCTTAGTGCTGATAAATGTGCCCCAGACTGTAGTGCTTTTCCAAAATCGTTTGCCAAAGATCGTATGTAGGTACCTTTGCTACACACTACTCTAAAGTTGATTTCAGGAAGATTTACTTCCGTAATTTCAAATGCTGATATAACTACATTTCGCTTTTTTATTTCAACAGCAGCACCTTCGCGAGCGTACTCATAAAGGCGTTTGCCATCTTTTTTTAAAGCCGAAAATATTGGTGGAACTTGTTGAATGTCTCCAATGAATTGCGCTGTAGTGTTATGTATAAGGGTGGTTGTAATGTGGGCTGTTGGGTATGTTTTGTCAACCTCCGTTTCTAAGTCGTACGAGGGTGTTGTGCTACCTACTGTAATGGTGCCTGTATACTCTTTGATTTGACCTTGTAACGCATTAATTGTTTTGGTGAATTTGCCAGTACATATAAGCAATAGCCCTGTGGCTAGCGGATCTAAGGTGCCTGCGTGACCAATTTTTATTTTCTTTAAATTAAATTTCTTACGAATAGCCCATTTTAGTTTATTGACTGCCTGAAAAGAAGACCACCCCATGGGTTTGTCTATTAACAGTAGCTGGCCGTTTAAAAAATCTTCTTTGGTTTTCAAATGTATAAATGCTATTAAGTGTTTACGTATGAAGCCGCTGAGAGGGCAAATTTTTCCCATAAAGCAGCGTAATGGAAGGGTACTTGAATCCATTCTTTCATAGGTCTATTCTTTTTTGAGGGGTCAAAATTTTGTGAACCATCTAAACTTAGGGCTTCGTCACGAATATCAGCTGCTAACTTAAATACCATTTCGTTTTCATAAAAGCAAGAAAATGCTTTGCCGTTAATCTTAAAGCAAGGCTTGCCAAACATTTGGCTAGGTCCGGCATCTGCTATGTTGTTGCCAATTGAACGAAATAATTTTTCTTCTGCTGTCATGCCCTTAGTTGTTAAAACAAAATGTCACTTAAAGGTATTGTATTTATGCCATAAAACCATATCCAATGGCAATAAGGCCAACAATAAGGCAGTAGATAGCAAAATAAGATAGCTTACTCTTTTTGACAATTTGAATCATCCAAGTACATGCCGCAAGACCTGCCACAAAAGCAGCAATAAAACCAGCACCCATAGCGAAGTTATTTTCGCCATTAAAATTAAGGTCACCGCTCAAGAGGTCTTTGGCTATTTTTCCGAAAATTAAAGGAATTACCATTAAAAAAGAAAACCGCGCTGCTTTGGTTTTGTCTACCCCTAATAATACTGATGTCGAAATAGTTGCGCCACTACGTGAAATACCAGGAAGCATGGCAATGGCCTGAGAAACGCCGACAATAAATGCGTTTTTGAAACTTACTTTTTTGCCTGTGTCTTTGGCCTTATCAGCAAAGTATAAGAGTACGGCTGTTATTAAAAGCATAAAACCTACAAAACGAAGGTTACCGCCAAAAAAGGCTTCCAGTTGTTCTTCAAAAAATAAACCTACAATAACTGCGGGTAACATTGAAATAATAATTTTTACAGAGAATTGAGTTTCTTCGTTCCATGTAAAGCTTAAAAGGCCTTTTAAAATATCCCAAATATCTTTTCTAAAAACAACAATGGTACTTAATGCGGTAGCAAAATGGAGTACTACTGTAAATAGTAGGCTTTCTTCGGGCACAGAATTGTCTCCTAAAATGGCTTTGCCAATTTCTAAATGCCCACTAGATGATACGGGTAAAAATTCTGTTAAACCTTGAATAATACCTAAAATGATAGCGTCTAAAGTCTCCAATGATTATTTTTTCTTATGAGGATTCAACAAAATAGCATACACCTCAATACCTAGACCAATAAGGACTAAAGTTGGTGCTAAGCGAATGCGTCTGAAATTGTAAATCTCATCACTAAAAACATTTGGATCATCGCTACCACCACCGCTCATTAAAATAAATCCTAAAGCGATACATGCTAAACCGATGAACATGAACAAATAGTTCTTCTTTTGAAAAATGAATTCTTGATTGGACTGATCCTCTTTGTATTGCCTCTTTTTACTCATACGACAAAGTTAATAATATAATTCATCTGTTCTTAAATTTAAGAAACGTTGTGTTGCAAAAAACGTGCTGATTAACGAAATTAATAAGCCTAGCACAAAAACACCTACAAAAAGGAGGATTAAAATGGTAGGGTCATTGAAAATATTCAATTCAGGGAAATTGTTGTTTATGTAATAGAGAAAACCCCCTAAAGCTAAAAGTGCCAAGGCAGCCCCTAATATTCCTAATTTAATATTCGTCCATATAAAAGGTCTTCGTATAAAAGATTTTGTGGCGCCTACCATTTGCATTGTTTTTATAATGAATCGCTTTGAATAGATAGAAAGGCGAATAGAGCTGTTAATTAATAAAACTGCTATAAAGGTAAAGATGGCACTGGCTACGAGAATCCAAAAGCTAATTTTCTTCACCTTGTCATTGAGTAAGTCAACCAAAGGTTTGTCATAGCTCACATCATCTACATAGCTTTTAGCGGCTATTTCTGTTGCTATTTCTGTAATTTGTTCTGGCGATACAAAATTGGCGTTTAAGTTTACATCAATAGAATTTTTTAAAGGATTGTACCCTAAAAAATCCATGAAATTTTCACCAATCTCTTCACTGTGCTTTTCGGCAGCTTCATCTTTAGATACAAAAGTGGCGCTTTTGGTGTAGTCTGCCATTGCCAAACTTTTTTGCAATTGGTCTATTTCTACCTCTTTGGCACTTTCTTTTAAGAATACCGAAATGGTGATTTTTTCTTTAAAGTGGTCGGCCATCTTTTTTGTGTTTACTACCAATAGCCCCAAAACACCCAGTAAAAACAAGACAAGAGCGATGCTCAAGACTACAGAGAAGTAGCTTGATATAAGCTTGCGTTTTTGATATTGTTCAAAAGATTTACCCATAATAAATAATGAAGCGATAAAGTTAGCAAAGTAAATTGAATAAAATTTAATTCAAAGAATAGAAGATATACTTTTAACTCAAAATATAACGTATTTAATGTCATTACTATTATAATGAGGTATACCGTAAGATGGCTAAAAAAGGCTTTTTGAGGGACTATTTGTCAGTAGTGTATGGCGCAATAGCGATATCAAATATTGTAGTTTAGCTTTAATTACTTTTGTTTCTTTACAGCTCTAAAGCAATATAATCGATGAATCTGCTTGATTTAAAAATTTCTCGTCCTGGCTTGTGGTTTCCTACCATCTGGATTTATTTAGTGCCTTTTGGAAATCAAGAGGGTTTTTGGAAGAGTTTCCCGTTTTGGTTGGGCTTGCTTTTTGTTAGTTTTCCTCTAAATTATCTAGTCTATGGCTTAAATGATTACAATGATGAAGAGGCGGATGCGGTGAACAAAAGAAAAGGAAATTTTTTATTTGGCGCTAAAGCTTCCCGCGAATATTTAGACGGGTTACTGAAAAAAATCACCATTGTTATACTTCCGTTTATGGTGATTTTCACCTATCTCTCTGGTCTTAGAATGTTGTTACTTTTGGTATTTATGATAGGCGTAAACGTGCTGTATAATTTCAAGCCTTTTCGCATTAAAGAAAGACCGCCTTTTGAGATTTTAATACAGGTGGGTTATGTAATGACCGCCTTTTTTGCTACTGAGTTAAACGGGTTAGAGTCGCTTTCATGGCAAACCCTTACCTATTTATCTTTGTTTGCTTTTCAAGCCCATATTGCAGGAGAAATTATGGATATTGAGCCTGATTTGGTGGCGAAGAAAAGAACCACAGCTACCCTACTAAAGCGTAAAAAGTCAAAGCTATTGATGTTATTGCTGTTGCTTTTAGAGTCGTTTTTAGTTTGGTATTGGTTTCATGATGCCGTTTTAGCTTCTTTTTTAGGAACATTTGCCCTATGGCTAGTATTAGATGTTTTTATCTTTTTTAAAGAGCAACCTTATACGCTTTCTCAAATGAAGCTTTTTGGTTATGCTATTAACCTTTCTGCAATTTTATCGATGGCTTGGGTGTTGTATAGTGGTTCGTTGGTGTAGATGTAATAACGTTGTTTGTACTGCAATTAACGAGAATTATAATTTTACGAAGCTCTTTTAGGTTCTTGGCGTTTTTGGGTCTTTAAATTTCGTTGTTTTTACATCTTATCTAGTAATGCATAATGTTTGTTTAACTACCGTTTCAACGTAAAATGCCCTGTAAATTGGAGGCTGTCGGCTTTTACATAGTACCAGTAGTCTGATGAGGGAAGTATTTTTCCATTGTATGTGCCATCCCAACTAAAGGATAGATTTTTTGATTGCATTAGTAATTTGCCATAGCGATTGTAAATCTGAACCTCCACTTGATTGAAGAATTCTAATCCTTGTAAAATATAGCGGTCATTAATAGTATCTCCGTTGGGGGTAAAGAATTTTGGTATCACAAAATGGTGAAACTCTTCACTAACAACTGGACAATCATTTTTGCCACGTACATGAATTTGATGTATGCCTCCTTCTACCAATTCAAAAACTGGGCTATCTTGAAATGCTCCATCATTTAAGGCATATTCATAGGCATTGGTATCGCTGTTTTCGGCAGTTACTACAATGTCTTCATTTACAGAGACAATGGTTTCGATAACAGGTTGGTCAATTTGTTCAACGGTAATTGTTTTTGTTGCTGAGCAGTTATTTTCATTGGTTACTGTAACCGTGTACATTCCTGGCTCACCTACCGTAATGCTTTTTGTGGTTTCACCAGTATTCCAACGATAGGAAGTGTAGGTTTCTTCTGTGGTCAGCATAATAGGAACATTTTCACATAAAGTCCGGTTTTCATCAGCTTCTACCGGTAGTGAATAGATCGTATATCCTAAAGGAGTGCGTGTTCTTGAGAAACAATCTACAAGCGTTGAGCTAGCAGCTGCATAAAAAGTTCCTGAGGCTGATGGTGTAAAAGAGGTGCTATTCTCCATAAGTAAGTTGCCGCCTGTGGGCGCATCATACCAATTTACCTTGTGATTAGGCGGTACAGAAACAGTAAGTGGAAGCAGCGAATTGGCGCAAACTGCCAAATCACCATTACTTACGGGAGGGTCGGGAATGGGTACTAGTATGGCGTTGAAAACTTCAGAGACGACATTGCATAAATCATTTGATACATTAAGGGGGTCTTCGGCTACTTTTACTCTAAAGAAACGAGACTCCGATAAGGTAGGTGTGGTGTACATATTGGTGGTTTCACCAGAAATATCTGTCCAGTTTATAGCGTCTGCGCTTACTTGCCATTGGTAGGCATGAGTTGTATAAATTGAAAAATCTGGTGTGGCCGTTATGGTGGTGCTTACAATTACGCCATCTTCTTCACACTGCGCAATGATGTTTTCTCCCGTGTCATCGGTTAAAGTAATAAAATCGCCACATGATTTAAATGCAATATCATCAATAGCTAAATCATTTCCGCAGCCTCCCTCACTATTATTGATCATTTTTAAAATAACCGATGTTTGTGTAGCTAGGGTTTGAAATACTAGTCCGTAGTTATTCCATGACGGGGTTGCTTCTCCTTGGATGTTTCCGGTGCTTCCAGATGCTAACATATTTGTGTTGGTACTGTCCCATATTTGAAAAGTTACATTAATAGGGATGCCTGCACCACCACAGCCAGAACGAGGTAGTAAATTGATAAGCCAAGATGAAAACTCATAAGAAGTGTTTTCACAAAGCCCTGTAATTGTTTTTCGGTAAAATTCGCCAGCCGTAAAACTTGCGTTAACAATAAACATTTTACCATTAGTATCATTAGGCGTGTGATCGTTCACTACATGCCAATCAAAATAGTTGCTGGTACTAGCAATTGTGTAGTTGCCATCAGAAGGCGAAAATGAAGTATAATTATAGGTGGTAGTGCCCGAAGCTAAGGCGGGGCCATTGGTAGTGCCAGTGCCAAAATCCTCAACAAATATGGGGTCTCCTGAGTTTCCATTACAAAAACCAAGCTGTGCGTATGTATGTTGACATAGTAAGCTCAATAATGATAGTATCGCTATCGTGTTAATACTTGAAGTTGACAAATTCTTTCTTTTGGTGTCTCAATATAATAATATCTTTTCGCCTTTATGATATTAAACTTATTTTTGTGGCATATAGCAAAGAAAGATACACCATGCAATACAATTTCAACGAAATTGAAGCCAAATGGCAAAAATATTGGGCTAAAAACGAAACCTTCAAGGCGAGCCAAAATTCTAAAAAAGAAAAATTTTATGTATTAGATATGTTTCCATACCCCTCTGGAGCAGGACTTCATGTGGGGCATCCTTTGGGATATATAGCTAGTGATATTTATGCGCGATACAAAAGGCACAAGGGTTTTAATGTGTTACATCCGCAAGGGTATGATTCTTTTGGGTTGCCAGCAGAGCAATATGCCATACAGACAGGGCAACACCCTGCTATTACCACAGCAAAAAATATAGAAACTTATAGAAGGCAGTTAGATCAAATTGGATTTTCTTTTGATTGGAGTAGAGAAATTCGCACTTCAGACCCTTCATATTATAAGTGGACGCAGTGGATTTTTATTCAACTGTTTAACTCTTGGTACAATAAAGATACAGATAAGGCGGAAGCCATTGACACGCTAATTGCCAAATTTTCTTCAGATGGAAATGCAAGTGTAAATGCCGTTTGTGATGATGATGTTGTTGCGTTTTCTGCTGATGAGTGGCACGCTTTTTCTTCTAAGGAACAACAAACGATACTTTTAAAATATAGATTAACCTATTTGGCAGAGTCAGAGGTGAATTGGTGTCCTGCTTTAGGTACTGTACTGGCAAATGACGAAATTGTTAACGGCGTTTCTGAACGTGGTGGTCATGCCGTCATACGTAAAAAGATGACGCAATGGAGCATGCGTATTAGCGCTTATGCGCAAAGGTTGTTAGATGGCTTGGAAAAAATAGATTGGCCACAGCCACTAAAAGATTCACAAACCAATTGGATAGGCAGAAGTCAGGGAGCAGAGGTAATATTCCCCATCCTAGCCTTCCCCAAAGGGGAAGGAACTCGACCAGGGTATCTGACTGGGGGAAATAATTCACACGTATTGCTGGAGCGCGCTAAAGAAATGCGAAATAATCCAACGCAGGCAGAAGATATTTTATGGCAAAGCTTGAAATCTAAAAATATTGGATATAAGTTTAGAAGACAGCATGTGATTGGTAACTACATTGTGGATTTTGTATGTCTTACAAAAAAACTGATCATAGAAGTGGATGGAGGTATTCATGATGCCCAAAAAGAAGAAGATACCATTCGCACAGCTGCACTAAATGAGCTGGGCTATGAGGTCTTGCGATTTAGAAACGAGCAGGTTATTGGAGATATAGACGCAGTTTTAAAAGAGATTCTACAAAGTTTAGAGAAAATTGTAGTTCCCCCTTCGGGGGCTAGGGGGATTTCGGTGTTCACTACCCGACCTGACACTATTTTTGGTGTTAGTTTCATGACGCTAGCGCCTGAGCATGAATTGGTGACTCAAATTACGACACCTGAGCAAAAGAAGGCTGTTGAGTCATATATTGAAGCTACAGCAAAACGATCAGAACGGGATAGAATGGCTGATGTAAAAACCATTACAGGTGTATTTACTGGAGCTTATGCGGAACATCCCTTTACAAAAGAACCCATTCCTATTTGGATAGGTGATTATGTGTTGGCAGGCTATGGTACTGGGGCGGTAATGTCTGTGCCATGTGGTGATCAACGCGACTATGATTTTGCCAAGCATTTTGGTATTCCTATTCCAAATATTTTTGAGGGGGTAGATATTTCAGAAGAGGCTTTTACTGATAAAGAAAAAACCATTATCACTAATTCTGATTTTCTAAACGGATTACCTTACAAGAAGGCGCTAAAAACGGCTATCTATGAATTAGAGAAAATAGGTCAGGGAAAAGGGAAGATTAATTACCGCCTTCGCGATGCTGTTTTTAGTAGACAGCGCTATTGGGGTGAGCCTTTTCCTGTGTATTATGTAGATGGAATGCCGCAAATGATAGCGCCAGAGCATTTACCCATCAAACTTCCAGAAGTTGAAAAATACCTGCCAACAGAGACAGGTGAACCGCCATTAGGTAATGCAACAACTTGGGCTTGGTGTACTGAGAAGAATGAGGTTGTGCCTAATAGTGAGATTAACCATACCTGTACCTTTCCTTTAGAATTAAATACCATGCCAGGTTGGGCAGGTAGTTCTCAATATTTTAACCGCTATATGGATCCACAGAATGAAGCGGAGATTTTCTCTCAAGAAGCTATCAATTATTGGCAAGATGTAGATTTATATATTGGCGGCAGTGAGCATGCCACAGGGCATTTGTTATACAGTCGTTTTTGGCAGAAGTTTATGTTTGATCGTGGCTTTGTGCCCAAAGATGAGTTTGCCAAAAAGCTCATTAATCAGGGGATGATTACGGGGACTAGTGCTTTTGTTTATAGAAATGAAGATACAGGAGAATTAACTTCTAAAGGATTGATAAAAGGTTTAAAAGTAACTCCTTTACATGTAGATGTATCTTTGGTAAATTCCTCGGATGAGCTAGATATTGAAACATTTAAAAAGACCAGACCAGAATTTAAGGATGCCGAATTCATATTAGAAGACGGGAAATATATTGTTGGTCGTGAAGTTGAAAAAATGTCTAAATCTAAATACAATGTTGTCAACCCAGATGATATTGTTAAAGAATATGGCGCAGACAGTCTTCGTTTGTATGAAATGTTTTTAGGCCCTTTAGAACAGTCTAAACCTTGGAATACTGCTGGTATTACAGGAGTGCATGGCTTTCTGAAAAAACTATGGCGATTGTATTTTAATGACAATGGTAGCAAGGTAACCGATACAGTACCATCCGCAGAAAATTTAAAAACACTGCATAAGACGATTAAAAAAGTAGAAGAAGATATTGCAAACTTTAGTTTTAATACATCGGTTTCTACCTTTATGATTTGCGTGAATGAGCTTACTGCTCAAAAATGTACTAGTAAGGATATTTTAGAACCTTTAGCAATTTTGGTTTCGCCATATGCGCCTCATATTGCAGAAGAACTTTGGGAGAAATTAGGACATTCAGAGTCTATTGCTACAGTAGCCTTCCCTACTTTTGAGCCAAAATATTTGGTTGAAAGTAGTAAGGAATATCCCATTTCTTTTAATGGTAAAATGCGTTTTAAAATGGAACTTCCTGCAGATTTACCTAAAGAAGCCATTGAGGCGGCGGTGATGGCACATGAAAAAACCAAAGAACAATTACAAGGGCGTACGCCTAAAAAGGTCATTGTGGTACCCGGTAAAATTGTAAATATTGTTGGATAATAATTGAAAGCAGCTGTATTGCCGTATGTTGATGCATGGTCTATTATCAATAGTCTTGTAATGGGTAGTACAATAATTGGGTTGAAGACATTTTGTCAGCAATACGTATTTGGTTTTTTTGCTAAATAGTATTTGGCGGGGTTTTTGTAATCGAATGTATGATCGTCTTTTAGATAACGATAACAAAGTTGTTTAAAATGAGGAATTTAGTGAATTTTAAAATTAGAAAATTATGTTTGGATTTGATATCGGATATATAGTAATAGCAGGTTTTTTTGGGCTATTGAGTATGTGGGTGAGCAATCGATTAAAGAGTAAATTTAAAAAATACTCAAAAGTGTATTTGCGCAACGGAATGAGTGGGGCAGAAATTGCAGAGAAGATGTTGGCTGATCATGGTATTCGTGATGTACAGGTTATTTCTACACCCGGAATGCTCACAGATCATTACAACCCAGTAAATAAAACGGTAAACCTAAGTGAAAAGGTATATGGAGAACGAACTACCGCAGCCGCGGCTGTTGCTGCCCACGAGTGTGGTCATGCAGTGCAACACGCTACCGCATACCGATGGTTGGGTATGCGTTCTAAACTAGTGCCTATTCTTAATGTAACTTCGCGATTTTCTATGTGGGTGATTTTTGGAGGTTTAATGTTGATGCAAACCACCGCTATCGGTGGCACCATTGCGTGGATAGGCGTAGCTTTATACGGTATAGGAACCTTATTTAGTTTTGTAACACTTCCTGTAGAGTATGATGCTAGTAACCGTGCTTTGGCTTGGTTAACAAATAAACATGTGTTGAGTCAAGAAGAATATGCTGGCGCTGCAGATGCTTTGAAATGGGCAGCTAGAACATATTTGGTTGCCGCTATTGGTGCCTTGGCAACTTTAATCTATTTTGCGATGAAAGTAGCCAATAGGGATTAAATCGAATAAACGATCTTTTAGTATTTAAAAAAGACCTGTATTGTCAAGCAACAATGCAGGTCTTTTTTATAAAAAATGAAGCTTCTTATATAGTAATTTGACGATTAATCTGCTGATCTAAAGAGATGAAGGTTTCTGTTCTTGATACACCTTCAATTTGTTGAATATCTTTATTAAGTACATGCATTAAATGTTCATTATCTCTGCAAAGTACTTTAATAAGAATTGACCAATTTCCGGTGGTGTAATGACATTCTAAAACTTCAGGTATTTTCTCTAGCTGCTTCACGGCAATAGGATTGCTCATCGCTTTGTCTAAATATATACCAATATACGCCATGGTGGTGTATCCCATTGCCTTGGGGTTGATAATAAATTTAGAACCAGCCAAAAGTCCTGAGGCTTCTAACTTACGTAAACGCTGATGTATAGCAGCTCCTGATATGCCTATGCTTCTGGCTATTTCTAAAACGGGTTTACGCGCATCTGACATTAAAAATCGGAGAATTTTTTTGTCAATACCGTCAATCTTTACATTTTCCGAATTAGATTTCATAGCTGTTTCTTTTAAATCCTATGCCATTTTTAGTATGTGCTTTATAGCTCTATAATGTAATACGTGTGAATGGTTTGTTGCAGCACTAAAAATAGTACATCTAATTGAAATACAAGTACACCACCTTTCACAATCAATAAATATCTTGATATGCATGTACAAGGTTGTAGTTATTTTGTTTTTTTATAAGTGTCTTTTTTATCAGTAAGCCACTGTAATGAAAAGCTAACAAATGGATTTTTGGAGTATTCGTCTTGCTCAAAAAATAAGCCAATATCCCCATTTTGTAATATGGTTAATGAAGAATATGCAGAAGGGCCTGAGTAAATAGTTTTAGATGCACTCCAAGTTTTACCCTCGTCGTAACTAATCTTGACTGTTAGGTTTACTCTGTCTTTTTTCGAATTAGCATTAGAAAAAAGTAGGCGGTTTTTATCGAAACCTTCGCTAACAGCAGTATACCTAATAATACTAGCATTGCAGCCAGGGTCAGCAAGATGAGGTGCTGGTTTGGTTTGCCACGTTTTGCCTTCGTCATTTGAAATGTGTACATAACGCATGCCTGTTGCATTTACTCTTGCGTTTATCATTAAACTACCATCTGCACGTTCTATGACTTTTGATTCATCGGCGGGTAAAATGGGTGTGTTAATGGTATACCATGTTTTTCCGTGGTCATTACTACCAAACAAATGAAGTCCGTTCTTTAAATTTACTAGGGTATGTAGTAAGTTGCCTTTTTTGGTTTGAATGCCTCGTCCTGAGGTGATGAACTTAAAATCGTTATGCCATTGCGGTTTTGAAATTTGGTCGGTTATATCTGTGGGCGGACTCCATGTTTTTCCGTTATCACTACTTTTTATTACATGAAGATAATACACGTCTTTTTGCTTAAGCAAATCCATATAGTTATAAAATAGGAAAATATCATTGGTAATTTGATCAACAATCATGGAAGGATCTGAGGCGCTTTTGCCCCATGGAAAATCAACTACGGTTTTAATTGGTGACCATGTTTTTCCGTTGTCACTACTGCTGCGTAAGACAATATTGATATCATTATTGCTACGTAAATCATTGCATGAAGAAATACGCTCATCAATAGCGGCTAGTAGTGTTCCGTTGGGAGTGGTGACAAGAGCAGGAATGCGATAACACGCCACAGCATCATTCATTGAAGTATTGAACAGGTCTATATATTGTGTAATACCTTTTGCTAAACTACCTGTATGTTGAGCTTGTATTGATACAGCCAAGAGAAAGAGTAGTAATACGCTACTTTTTAGTGATGTTCCGCTCATTCTAAAATATGATATAATTCAAGTTAGTTAAAAAAAAGGAAACTAATCAGTTACTATGGTACACATGACCAAAAAATTCCCCCTATAGCCTGTATTGTAATTCAGTATCAAAATGGGGCGTCTTTTTAACACCATTAAAACCACTTATTTGTCATACACTGAATCAGGGTTGTATCCTAAATAAGGCACGCTGTGCTCGTTGAAAATAATGCCATATGCTTTTAGTTCTTCAAGTATAGGCTCATATACTTCTTTTTTAATGGGGATTTGAACACCAGGAGAGGTGATTTTTTTATTTAAAATAGCTAATGTTGCTATCGCTACAGGAAGCCCCACAGTTTTTGCCATTGCTGTATGCGTGCGATTTTCGCCAATGACTACCATATTGGCGTCAATTTGTTCTTTTTTGCCATTAAGCTCATAACCAAACTTATGATACATGACAATCATATCTTTATCGGTTTCGTTTAATGTCCACTCACCCTCCAATATGTGTTGAAGAATTTGCGCAGGGGTAGCATTTTTGAGGGGTATGATTTTCTGTGGGTCGAATATATGCAATTCTAATAGTTTTTCCCACATAATATCATCTTGCTCAATTTTTAAGTAGTGTCTTAATTTTAACTCTACTGAGTCTGTTGGTGAATAGGGGAGAAATAAGTTTGTAAATTGACGGTAGGTCATCCCTTCAGAATCTTCTATAGTATAGCTATCGTCAGTCATGCCTAATTGTACAAACATATTCCATGCTTTTGAGAAACCAACACGACGCATAGTACCTCTGTATAAGGTGAGTATGTCTTCTAAGCCGTAAGCTTCTCTATATTTTAAAGAATCGCGGTTGGCGTAGCCCTCAAACTTACCATAGCCTTCAATGTTAAAAAATTCAGTACGTCTAAAGAGCTTGTGGTAGGGAATATATTTGTAGGTGCCTTCTTGTATGAATTTGGCTGTTCCTCCTTGGCCAGCAACTACAACGTTTCTAGGATTCCAAGTGAATTTATAATTCCAAAGATTATTGTCACATTCAGGTGCTACCAAACCACCCGTAAAAGATTCAAAAAGAAGCATTTTTCCTCCTTTGTCTTTAATACGGTCTATGATTTGCATAGCGCTCATGTGATCTATGCCGGGGTCTAGTCCAATCTCATTCATAAATACCAGCCCTTTTTCTTTAGCTTTTTTATCTAAATCTTTAATTGCTTCACTAACATATGAGGCAGTGACCAAATGTTTACTGAAAGCGATACAGTCTTCTGCCACTTTCATATGTAATCTTGCTGGAAGCATAGAGACAACAATATCACTTGCTTCAATGGCTTTTTGACGATTTTGGTCTTGAAAAACATCAAGCGCTATTACCGAGCAAGCATCATGATTTCGTATTTCTGAAGCAATGGCAGTAGGGTTAATATCGCCAATAGTTAAATGCAGTTGCTCCTCATGTGCTTTTTCTAAAAAATAATCAATTAAATAAGAGGTTGATTTGCCTGCACCTACTACCAATATTTTTCGAGTCATATCTTTGCTTACTTTTGTTCAAGAAATAGAATACTAAGGTATTAAATTGTTACATTTATAAAAAAACATACTTATTAAGTTATGAACAGAACAATCTTTGGTACAGGCATTTTCTTTGGTGCACTGGCAGTTATTCTTGGAGCTTTTGGAGCGCACGGGTTAGAAAAAGTTGTCGATGCAGATGCTGTAAATACCTTTGAAACAGGGGTGCGCTATCAAATGTATCATGCTATTTTTTTATTAATTTTGGGTAGTATGACACAATTGAAAGCAGCGCAGAAAAAAGCAATTTATTACTGTATTGTACTGGGTGTTTTCTTGTTTTCTTTTTCTATATATTTTTTAGCTACTAATAGCCTGACTGCTTTTGATTTTAAAAGTATAGGTTTTATAACCCCAATTGGAGGATTACTGCTTATCAGTGGCTGGTGCATGCTTGGTTATCGTAGCATTAAGTATTTTGTTTAATATATTCGTATTTTTTCACCTTGAATAATTAATTTTCAATAATTTTGTATCTGTAAAACAGTTACAAAATGAATAATTCAAAAAAAGTACCAGAAACCGTTTCGCTTGAAGCTTACGGAATCAATCATGCTAACATTAAATATCAGCTGTTGCCAGCAGAACTTCAGGCCATTACTTTAGAAAAGAAAATGGGTAAAGAGGCTTCTTCAGGGGCATTGGCGGTAAATACGGGAGAGTTTACAGGTAGATCGCCTAAAGACCGTTTTATTGTTAAGGATGAGGTTACAGAAGAAAAAATTTGGTGGGGTGATATTAATATTCCCTTCGAGTCTAAAAAGTTTGATGCTTTATACGATAAGGTGATTGCTTATTTGAACGAAAAAGAACTTTATGTTCGCGATTGTTATGCTTGTGCAGATCATAATTATCGTATGGATATTCGTGTGATTAATGAGTATCCGTGGAGTAATATGTTTGCGTATAATATGTTTATTCGTCCAACGAATGAAGAGTTGAAAAACTTTGAGCCAGAGTGGACGGTGATTAATGCGCCTGGCTTTATGGCTGATGCTGCTGTTGATGGTACACGCCAACATAATTTTGCGATTTTAAATTTTACAAGAAAAATTGCCTTAATTGGTGGTACGGGTTATACTGGTGAGATTAAAAAAGGAATATTTTCGGCTTTGAATTTTATACTTCCTGTACAGAAAAACACCTTGCCTATGCACTGTTCTGCAAATGTAGGTAAGAATGGAGAAACGGCTATTTTCTTTGGGTTATCAGGTACTGGTAAAACTACTTTGTCTACCGATGCGTCACGAAAATTGATAGGTGATGATGAGCATGGTTGGAACAATGAAAATGCGGTATTCAATTTTGAAGGAGGATGTTATGCAAAGGTCATTAATCTGTCTCAAGAAAATGAACCAGAAATTTATGGTGCTATTCGAAAAGGTGCTTTACTCGAAAATGTAATCTTAGATGCTGATGGTAATGTTGATTTTGCTGACGTTTCTATAACACAAAACACAAGAGTAAGTTATCCAATTTATAACATTGATAATGTACAAAGACCTTCTATTGGAAAAAATCCGAAAAACATATTTTTCTTAACTGCTGATGCATTTGGTGTTTTGCCTCCCATATCAAAATTAACGCCTAGTCAAGCAGCATATCACTTTATGTCGGGTTATACGGCAAAAGTTGCAGGAACGGAAGCGGGAGTGGTAGAGCCAATTCCATCTTTTTCGGCTTGTTTTGGAGCGCCTTTTATGCCTTTGCATCCTGCTAAATATGCAGAAATGTTAAGTAAAAAAATGAAAGATGCTGGGGTGAATGTTTGGCTTGTAAATACAGGATGGACAGGGGGTCCTTACGGGGTAGGAACTCGAATGAAATTAAAGTATACTAGAGCAATGATTAATGCGGTGTTGAATGGAGATTTAGGCTTGTATACCTATGATGATTATCATATTCACTCGGTTTTTGGTGTGGCGCAACCACGCTCATGTCCGGGAGTTCCAACAGATGTGTTGAGCCCGCGAACTACTTGGAATGATGATGAGGCTTATTATACTACGGCTTTTAAGCTTACCAATGCATTTCGTGAAAATTTTAAGCAGTTTGAAGCCTATGCAAGTGAAGAAATACGAAGAGGAGGACCACAGCGCTATGCGTTTTAAGTTGGTAAGAACGATAGGAGTATAAAAAAAGCGCTGATTGTAAAATCAGCGCTTTTTTAGTATATTTTATTTAACGTTTGGTCAAAAACAAACGAATTTTTATAATTCTGACTTATTTTTTATTGACCTCACTAATGTATTTCTGAAGTGCCATTGTCATTGATGGTGTTTCAGGGGTTGGCGCTTTAATGTCGCATCGCAAACCAGCTTCTGTCGCTGCTTTTACGGTAGAGTTTCCAAAAACAGCTATACGTGTTTCTTTTTGCTCAAAATCTGGAAAATTTGTAAATAGTGATTCTATTCCCGATGGACTAAAGAAAACCAGCACATCATAAGAAACTTCTCTTAAATCTGATAAATCGCTTATTACCGTTCTATAAAAAATACCTCTTGTCCAATTAATACCAATTTTGTCTAATGTATCAGGTACAATTTGTTTTAAAGAGTCAGATGATGGTAGTAAGAACTTTTCGTCTTTATATTTTTTAAATAATGCAGCTAAATCAGGAAAATTCATTTTGCCAACATAGATCTTTCTTTTGCGGTACACGACGTATTTTTGAAGGTAATAGGCCACCGCTTCAGATTGGCAAAAATATTTCATTGTATCAGGCACTTTAAAACGCATTTCTTCAGCAATTCTGAAAAAGTGATCTACTGCATTTCTACTCGTGAGTATAATTGCAGTATAGTTTTTTAAATCAATTTTTTGTTGCCGAACGTTTTTTGCATCTACACCTTCAACATGAATGAAAGGTCTGAAATCAACTTTCACCTTTTCTTTTTCAATAAGTCTAGAATAAGGAGAATTTTCCATCTTCGGTTCTGGTTGAGATACCAAAATCGTTTTTACCTTCATAGTTTTCAATTGTTTATATGGCTACCGATGATTAACCAGGGTGCAATTTCGAGTGTGCAAAGGTACAAAATAAAATAGAAAAAATTACTTGCAATAAAGTTTTGATGATTCCTTAATAGAGTAGCCCATCCAATTCCATTTATTAGAAGAATAAGGGCAAATGTTACATAAACCACAGATTTTGAGCCTATGAGAACATAGCAGAGTGTCACATTGGCAAAAAACATCAAGATGGCACTGTAGTTTAAATAGGACGTTTTTTTGAAAACTAATGCACTAATGATTTTATTAGCGTCGAATATAAATCCATTAAATAATTGTAAAAACAGTTTTAATAATTGGAATAAAATAATGCCTCCTAAAATTAGTAAAAAAAGATTGGAGGTGCTTGCAGTAGTAACTTCTTGGGGCTTTGCAAAAATTTTCCATGAGAGAAATATGAATATGGAAGTATTTATTATTTGAAAAAGCGTTAAAAGAATATGAAACCAATTAAATAGCTTTTCCTTTTTATTGTACATAAAGATGTACTTGTTGTTGAAAGGAAGTATTATAAAGTTTAAAAATCGGTGGTAGTAGGCTTTCTTGGCTATAATGATGAATACAAGGCTGCTTAAAATAAGCAGGGTAATCCAATCGATTTTTTCTATATTTCTAAGAATAGGTTCCATTAGTGGAGTTTGATGTTTTTTCCGTTAAGTCCATAATGTAATTTGTTTTCAGAAATAACAACTCTAAAATAACTAGGGTTGGTATCAGTTTTTGGTAACTTAAACGTAAAACTAAGGGTATCATTTGATTTTAAGGTAAAAATAGTTGGGTTCTTTGGTGTTACTTTTAAGGGAAGTACTTTTAAAACGTCTTTGTATTTATCGTTATAAGAGATTCCAAATTCAATTTTTTCTAACGGAATTGCTGTCTTGTATGGGTTATAGACTTTTAAAGTAAGTTCTTTTTCTGATGCTAAAGCTACCTCCTCTTCATCAATAATACACTCTAAATTGCGAAAAGATTCAAAATTATCAATGTATTTTCCAAAATAAACATCGCCATTTACTTTCGTAAAATTAAGTGGCGTGGGCTTCAAATGACTTGAGATATAGAGTACCTTTTGGTGTTGTACCGTAGCCTCAGAATTATCAATAGAGTACTGATTTTTGCGATAATATACACTATTTAGGGCAAAAGCAGTTTTTCCAGAATAAAAGGAGTATAAAGCAGGAGCGCTATACGAATTCTCAAAAACAACTGGGTTGTCACCCGCCTCTTCTTCAATACGATTCACCCATTCTTTACTAACATGTGTTTCGTAATAAATAGGAAATAAGGGTTTGTAAACAAGGCCTACTCGTAGTACTAAAAGCACTACAATGTTTGCTATGCCTAGACCTAAAACCCATTTCCTAATACGCTCATGGTCTAGAATATACTTGAAAACCAGTATTGCTAGTGGAATACAGATAACAATAATCCACTGCGCTTGTACTCGTTTAGAAAAGCTCGAAACAAAAAAGAAAAGCAATATGCCATAAGTGAGAAAGACAAGTGCTTTTTCAAAAATAGTTACCGGTTTGGTTTTATATAAAATGTAATAAACCAAAGGAAATGAAAAGCCAAAAAGTGCGATGAGGTTTAAGAAATAATTAAGTGTGAATCGTTCAAAATTATAGGCTCCGTTAGACCTTTCAATGAGGTGGTATTTAATAGAAACAAAATCGTGATTATACAGCCATGCAAAATGTGGAATGTAACCAGCTAGTGCTACGCCTACTGCCAACCATGCGTATTTGTTTTTTAACAAACTTAAGTTCGATAACAAAACAAAAACAATTACTAAAACGGCATGATATTTACTATACATTAAAGCAGCCATCACTAGGCCTAAAAACACTCCTAAAAGGGCAGAAGGCGCTGCGATAAATTTTTTGTAAACCCATAAAAACATGGCTGTAAAGAAAAGTAGAGGTGTGTCGGGGAGAATTAAAAAACCATAAGCGTTTAACAGAGTCATTGAAAATGTCACCACAAAAAAATGAATAATATAATCGGTCTTTTTTTTGTGGTCAACCAATAGCCAAAGTAGTATTAATGTGCCTACTGACAGTATGCAACTCATAAAACGAACACCTAATTCTCCATTAAAAAGAAATCCACTTAATTTAATTAACCAAGCCATCATTGGAGGGTGGTCAAAATACCCCCAATCTATAGCCTTAGCGTAATACCAGTAATAGGCTTCATCATAAATAAGATCGGTAAAATGTGCTTGTACTAAGTTGATGACTAAAAGCAAGCCTAAAAGGGCTATAAATAGTTTTGGAAGTTTTAGAAGCATCTTTACAGTTTAAATAACGTCAAAATTACGAATTACCAGCTTTAGACGAGGCTTAAAAATATCATAAATTAAGATAGGGCGTTTTTTAACATACCGTAAAACACTATTTTTGCTTAAACAGAACCCGTATGTATGCCTGATAGCTTAGTCATAATTCCCACCTATAATGAAATTGAGAACATTGAAGCTATAATAAAAGCTGTTTTTGATTTAAAAACCGATTTTCATGTGCTTATTGTAGATGATAACTCACCTGACGGTACTGCTGACGCTGTAAGGCAGTTACAACAGGTGTATACAGATCAATTATTTCTTGAGGTAAGGAAAGAAAAGGCAGGTCTGGGAACCGCGTATATTCATGGTTTTAAGTGGGCTATCGCCAAAAAGTATGATTTTATTTTTGAAATGGATGCCGATTTTTCTCATACTCCTTCTGATTTGTTGCGATTGCATACGGCCTGTAAAAACAATGCAGATGTTGCTGTAGGCTCTCGATATAAAAAGGGAGTGAATGTTGTAAATTGGCCTTTGTATCGTGTTTTGCTGTCTTATGGTGCTTCGTTTTATGTGAAGATGATAACAGGCATGCGTGTTCATGACCCAACGGCAGGTTTTGTTTGTTATAAACGAGAGGTTTTAGAGCAATTAGATTTAGATTCTATTCGGTTTGTTGGCTATGCTTTTCAAATCGAGATGAAGTTTCGTGCTTATGTAATGAATTATACGATTGAAGAGGTGTCTATAATTTTTAGAGATCGTGTGAAAGGAAAGTCTAAAATGACTTCTTCTATTGTAAATGAAGCCATCTTTGGAGTTTTAAAAATGAAATTAAGAAGTATTTTTCAAAAAAATAGATTTTAGATATGGCAAAGCAGTTGATAAAAAATGCAAGATTGATTAATGAGAACAAAATTTATGAAGCAGATGTTCTTATTCAAGATGCTATTATTTTAAAAATAGATGCAAACATTTCTGATGCCACTGCTACAGTTATTGATGCAGCCGGCAAACACTTGTTGCCGGGAGTTATTGATGATCAGGTGCATTTTAGAGAGCCTGGTCTCACGCATAAAGGGACTATTGGGTCAGAAAGCAAAGCTGCTATAGCTGGTGGTATTACCACCTTTATGGAGCAACCAAATACAAACCCGCAAACAACTACCATAGCAAAACTTGAAGAAAAGTTTGCTGTAGCAAAAGCCTCTTCATACGCTAACTATTCTTTTTTATTTGGAGGTACAAATGATAATTTGGAAGAGCTCAAACGACTTGATAAAAATGCTTGCTCTGGTGTAAAGCTATTTTTAGGATCTTCAACAGGAAATATGTTGGTAGACAATGAAGAAGTTCTTGAAAAGATATTTAGAAGTACCGAAATGGTTATTTCTACTCATTGTGAAGACGAAACTACGATTAAAAATAATTTAGCAAACTATAAAGCGCAATATGGAGATGATATCCCTGTGAAATATCACCCGCTAATTCGCAGTGCGGAAGCTTGTTATCTTTCATCTTCAAAGGCTATTGCTTTGGCGCAAAAAACGGGTGCACGTTTACATGTCTTTCATTTGTCTACAGCCAAAGAAATGGATTTGTTTAGGAATGACATCCCTCTAGAACGAAAGAAAATTACGGCCGAAGTGTGTATTCATCACCTTTGGTTTTCAGATGCTGATTATGACACAAAAGGCACCTTAATAAAATGGAATCCTGCGGTGAAAACAGCTGCTGACCGTTCAAAATTATGGGAAGCTTTATTAGATGATCGCATTGATGTAATTGCTACTGATCATGCGCCACATTTGCTAGAAGAGAAAGATAATGTGTACACAAAAGCGCCTTCGGGAGGGCCTTTGGTGCAACACGCTCTTCCGGCAATGCTGCAGAAGCATAAAGAAGGTAAAATTTCTTTGGAAAAATTGGTGGAGAAAATGTGCCACAATCCGGCCAAGTTATTTGCTATTGAAAAACGAGGTTTTATACGCGAAGGCTATTATGCTGATTTGGTATTGGTTGATTTAAACGCCCCATGGAAGGCTACTGCTCAAACTAATCACTATGCTTGTGGTTGGTCACCGTTTGATGGCTATACTTTTGGAAGTCAAATAACACATACCTTTATTAATGGTCATTTGGCATATGAAAATGGAAAATTTTCGGATTTTAAAAACGCTAAACGATTAACTTTTGATCGTTAGTTATTATACTGTTTGTTAAAATGAATTTTAAGCAAAAACCTCAGTGCTATTGCTTTAGGCAAAAGCCTGTTGTCTTGTAGGTAGCATCAAAACGTACGTATATTAAATCACATTGAGATGAAAAAAATAGCTTTTATATTTCTTGCCATTTTTGTTTTTTCGTGCACCGAAAAGCTGTTAGAGGAGCCTGAAAATCTTATTCCTAAAGAGAAGATGATTCAAATACTTAGTGATTTGGCTATTTTGAATGCTGCTAAAACCAATAATGCAGCCATTTTAAGGAAATATGATATTGAGCCAATGAACTATATTTTTAATAAATATAACATTGATAGTCTGCAATTTGTAGAAAGTGATCGCTATTACGCTTCTATGCCTGAGGAACACGAAAAAATATACATTGAAGTGGAGGCTAAGCTAGAAAAGGAAAAAACACAAATGGCTGAGGAAAAAAAAATACGTGATAGCCTTAAATTGATAGAACGTAAAGCTAAAAGCGTAACTAAAAAAATTAACGATTCTCTTCTAAAAACCGCTCGCAAGAAAAGCGAATTGTAGGGTCTAAATTTTCAAATTCAAAATTCAACATTTCTTTTGCCTTTTTATTAGCGTATGCATCTCGGTGCTTCATAGAGTAGATGGTACTTTTTGTGATTTTTCTTGAACTTCCCGTAATTGTACTCCAAATAAAGTCGGCAAAGCACCCAAGGGTTAGTTGCCAGTATTTTAATTGTTTTGTAGGTTTCGGTTTGCCTAATGCATGGGTTAACCGTTTTAAAATCTCGTGAAAAGTTACATTTTCAGCTACAGCAATAAAACGTTCATTTTTTATTTCTGAATTCATTAAAGTAGTCATCATACGAATAACATCATGAACGGTAACAAAACCACTGCCTCCTGGCGGGTAGTAGCGATAGCCTTTGTTTGCCGTGACAAATAGTGCTCCGCTTCCGGTATGCCAAAAACCAGGTCCAATAATAACTCCAGGATTTACAATAACTGCATCTAAGCCTTCTTGGGTGCCCCTCCAAACTTCCATTTCGGCAGCGTATTTGGCTAGGGCATATACATTAACATGCTGGTCATTCCATTCATTGTTTTCGGTTGCATCAGTGTTGTTAGTGCTTTTTCCAATGGCTCCTATGGTACTCACGTAGCATAGTTTTTTAACGTTTTTTGAAATACACAGATTTACAATATTTGCGGTACCCTCAGTATTAATTTTGAGTAATGTTTGAAGTTCACGTGGATCAAATGAAATGTACGCAGCTGCATGATATACATACTGAACTCCCATAAAAGCACTTTCTAAAGCTGGTAAATCATTCAAATCGGCTATTACCCACTCAATATTTTGAAAAAGTACACTGCCTTCATCTTCGTAGTAATTAAAAACTTTTTCTACTTGATTTAGATTGCTTGTTTTTCTGTGTATAGCTCTTACTTTGCGCTCCGTTTTAACTAGTTGTAGTAATAAATGGGCGCCTACTAAACCTGTGCCTCCAGTGACTAATATCATAGTTCAAAGTTAGCAAATAGACTTGAATAATTTCCTTTATACCATGCCGTAAAACCGTCATTTTTTCTTTTACGGCTATTTGTACATTAGAACTTCGTGATAGATTTTTTAATATGTAAACCGGGTTTATCTATTTCTGTTATTTTCAAATCTGTTAATTTTAGAAAATGTATTTTTTTTCTTCAACAAGACAAAAAATCCTTGCATAGTCTAAGCTGCGGAATCATTTTTTAACGAGAGCAAAGGGAAAAAAGGAAGGCATAAAAACTCGGATTTTAAAATGGCAGGAGTATATTTGCATTACAATCATAAAACCTAAGAGAATGGCTTCAAATTTTGTTGAGGAATTAAAATGGCGAGGTATGCTACATGATGCAATGCCCGGAACAGAAGAACATTTGTTAAGCGGTATGCAGTCTGCATATGTAGGTATTGATCCTACAGCAGATTCATTGCATATTGGTCATTTGGTAGCAGCAATGATGTTACGACATTTTCAATTGGCAGGGCATAAACCCTATGCTTTAATTGGCGGGGCTACGGGAATGATTGGAGATCCTTCGGGTAAATCAGCAGAGCGTAATTTATTGGACGAGGCAACACTTCGTCATAACCAAGAAGCTATAAAGGAACAATTATCACGTTTTTTAGATTTCAAAAGTGATGCAAAAAATGCGGCAGTCTTGGTCAATAATTATGATTGGATGAAAACGTTTTCTTTTTTAGATTTTATTCGTGATGTGGGTAAGCATATTACAGTGAATTATATGATGGCTAAAGATTCTGTAAAAAAGCGTTTGTCTGCCGAGGCTAAAGAAGGAATGTCTTTTACAGAGTTTACCTATCAACTGGTGCAAGGGTATGATTTTTTGCATCTTTACCAAAACCATAACTGTACCCTGCAAATGGGCGGTAGTGACCAGTGGGGTAATATTACAACAGGTACTGAACTCATTCGACGTATAGGTGGAGGAAAAGGATATGCCTTAACCTGCCCTTTGATAACAAAGGCTGATGGTACTAAATTTGGAAAAACTGAAAGCGGTAATGTTTGGTTAGATGCCGAAAGAACATCACCTTATAAGTTTTATCAATATTGGCTAAACACTTCTGATGTTGATGCTGAAAAATATATTAAAATATTTACCTTTTTATCAAGAGAGGAAATAGAAGCGCTTATTGCAGAGCATAATGAAGCTCCTCACTTACGAGTGTTACAAAAGAAGCTTGCTGAAGAAATAACCGTAATGGTACATTCAAAACAAGACTTAGATAATGCAATAGCAGCAAGTGGTATTCTCTTTGGTAAATCTACTTCTGATGATTTGAAAAAATTAGACGAAAAAACCTTCTTAGATGTTTTTGATGGCGTGCCACAGGCAACGGTTTCAAAAAGTAGTATTACAGCAGGTTTGGATATTATTGGTGCACTAGCATCTGAAACAGGGTTTCTTGCATCTAATGGTGAGGCCAGAAGAGCATTAAAACAAAATGCTATTGCTGTAAATAAAGAAAAGGTAACGGAAGATTATACTATTAAAGAGACCGATTTAATCAATGATAAATTTGTGCTTTTGCAAAAAGGTAAAAGAAATTATTATGTGCTTGTGGTTGGTTAGTTTTAAGTTTTAGAAACACTAGTATGTAAAGAAGGTTAAAAAGGCAGGTTGCTCACATCGACATTTCCGCCTGAAATAATAATACCTATTTTTTTGTTTTTATAGTTACTTTTGTCCCGTATTAGTGCGGCCAGGGCTACGGCGCTTGAGGGTTCTACAATAATTTTCATGCGTTCCCAAATTAATCGCATGGCGGTAATTATTTCTGCTTCGGTAACTCTTATAATGGCAGTCACGTGTTTTTGAATAATCGGAAAATTGTTATTGCCAAGGGTGGTTTTGAGTCCGTCGGCAATGGTATTTGTTGTTGCGTTGCCTTCAATTTTTCCACTTTGTAATGAGCGGTAGGCATCGTCAGCTTCAAAAGGTTCACCTCCATACACTTTACAGTGGTCACTAAAATGATGAGCAGCCAGTGCGGTGCCAGCTATCAAGCCACCACCACCAACTGGGCAGAAAATAGCATCTGTGGCTGGATGGTCTTCTAAAAGTTCGATAGCAGCCGTTCCTTGGCCAATAATAACTTCAAGGTCATTGGAAGGATGCAAAAGGGTAGCTCCGGTTTTCTTTGCAATCGTATCAGCCATGGCTTCGCGAGCAATCAAGGTAGGTTCGCATTCGTAAATAATGCCTCCGTAGGTGAGTACGCCTGCTTTTTTTACTTCTGGAGCAGAAGTGGGCATTACAATATGGGCGGTTACTCCTAGGCTTTTGGCAGCCAAAGCGAGGGCTTGGGCAAAATTTCCTGATGAATGTGTTACCACACCTTTACTTTTTTGTGTAGCTGTTAGCTGTAAAATCGCATGGGTAGCACCTCTCATTTTGTAGGCGCCCATACGCTGAAAGTTTTCGCATTTGAAAAAAACTTGCGCCCCAACAATGGTGTTAATAAGGTTTGATGTTAAAACGGGTGTTCTGTGAATAAATGGTTTTATACTTGTATGGCAGGCTAATATGTCTGTTTTTAAAATGCTCATTAGTCTTTCCAACGTAAGGTTTCCATAATGCGACCCATATCATTTTGTATGTAAACAGCGGCAGGATAAATGGAATCGTAATTGGGTCTAGCTTCAAAATATAACGACCCTGTAACAAAATGTTTTAGGCTATCGGTAGCGTAAAATTGCGCCTGGGAAGCAGCGTCTCCGCGAACTTCAAAAAAGGCGCCATACACTTTATTTTTTGGGTCTACATAGGGGCGCGGTGTAATGCCATCAGCTCTCGATGCATGTTCAAGACTTAGTTTGTGTGCATCGGTAATGAGTTTGTCAAGGTCATTATTAATTTCCTTGTAATTCATAAAAATTGAGGCGTTCATTTTGGGGTACCTTATTGATAAAGCAGTACCACTTTTTTTAGCTTTTAATACTGCTGTAGTGTTGTATTTGAAGGTAAAATGTACTGTGTTGGCAACCTCCATAACGGGTCTTTCGTATTCTAAGCGAAGTAATGCCTTTGGTTTGGGTAGTGGGTTTTCTTCATTGCATCCACCAAAAAAAAGCGCAACTATGAGTAAAGTGAAAATAAACTTGGTCTTCAATTCAATGAATTTAAGTTAAACAATTTCTTGTGGGTATTAAAAAGTCTCTCTGATGAACCGTGTTTAAGTACTAGCTTTTTCTCTTACTCAAAGCGGATGCTGAGCTAAAAAAAAATACTTAGGTTTTTGATTCATGAGGGAGGGTTACTTTTATTTGTTTTAGTCTTTTTTTGTCTAAAGCTTCTACTAAAAATTGATAGTTTTTAAAGGTGATAATATCTCCTTTTTTTGGAAAACTACCAGCAATTTCTAATACAAAACCCGCAATGGTTTCTGATTCACCTTTTTGGTTTTCAAAGTCGGTGTCATCTTCAATCTTTATAACGCGATAAAAATCTTTTAAAGCAGTTTTTCCTTCAAAAATATAATTAAAATCATCGAGTTTAGAGAATACCAAGTCTTCGTCGTCAAATTCATCGCTAATGTCTCCAACAATTTCTTCGATGATGTCTTCAAGTGTTACAATGCCTGAAGTGCCACCGTATTCGTCAACGACAACGGCTAAGTGGTTTTTTTTCTCTTGAAATTCTGCTAGTAAGTCATCAAGTTTTTTATTCTCAGGAACAAAATAGGGTTCGCGAATTAATGAAATCCAATTAAAGGTTTTTCGGTCTAGATGTGGTAGTACGTCTTTAACGTAAAGTACCCCAATTACAGTATCTATATTTTCTGAAAAAACAGGAATTCTTGAATAGCCATTAGACTTAATAGCTTCTAAAACCTCAGGAAATTTCATGTCTTCAGACAAGGCGAAAATATCAATTCGAGGTCGCATTACTTGTTTGGTATCAGTGTTTCCAAAGGAAACAATGCCTTCTAAGATTTTTTGCTCTTCTTTGGTGGTGTCACCATCGGAGGTAAGTTCAAGTGCTTGCGACAGATGGTCAACACTTAGCGTTGATTTTTGCTTGCCAAGTTTATTGTATAAAAATGTAGTTGCCGAGCGCATGGGAAGGCTTAAGGGGCTAAAGAGTACATCTAAAACTTTTAGCGGAAATGCCATGAATATAGAGAAACTTACGCGGTTGCGGTTTGCATATACTTTGGGGAGTATCTCTCCAAACATTAAGATTAAAAAAGTAACTACGCCTATTTCAAGTAGTAAACGTACAGAGATAACACCAAATAAAACAGTTGAAATGTTAGAAAATAAGATGTTTCCCAGGTCATTAAAAAGTAAAACAGTGCCAATATTAATAGCATTATTTGCGATAAGTATAGTTGCAAGTAATTTCTTTGGGTGTTCAAGTAGCTTGGCAACAATGTTTCCTTTTGTTGTTTTGGCTTCCTTCATTTGGTTGATGTCGGTTGGTGAAAGCCCAAAAAAAGCAACTTCCGCTCCTGAAATTAAAGCAGAGCAGAGCAGTAGCAGCAACAAAACAAACAGCTTTACAAGAAATATGCCATTGAAAGCCATTAAAAAAGGCAGCAAACTAAGGGGGTCAGGATCCAATAGTTATAATTTAAAATTTAGTACAAAGGTAGTACACTTCATGCATTTAAATATAAGAACTCTTTTGATAGTAATCAAGCCTTAAAGAAATTGGGCTGATGTAGCGCTAGAATTCATGCTTAGTAATTAAAAAGGTAAGTCATCCTTTTGTTCTGGTTCATTTGATGTTGCGCCTGTATTTGTAGACTCATTAGTTGCAGGTGTCGCTGTATTTTGCTGACTTTGCATCGCATTGGTCATGCTTTCTTTTTTTGTGGAAAGAAAGGTAAAGTCTTGTACATGAACTTCTGTGGTATAGCGTGTAATGCCATCTTCTCCTTGCCATTGACGTGTTTTTAAACGTCCTTCAACGTATACTTTGTCTCCTTTGCTTAAGTATTTTTCACAAATCTCAGCAGCTTTATTGCGAAGTACAATATTGTGCCATTCGGTATTGGTTACTTTTTCGCCTGTTTGTTTGCTGGTGTAGGTTTCATTGGTAGCTATAGGAAAGCGGCCAATACTACCTCCATTTTCAAAATAATGCATTTTTACTTCGTCGCCCAAATGGCCAATTAACATCACTTTATTTAACGTTCCAGTCATAATACAATTTATATTTTACAGTAGGTAACATATTAAGGTATGTCAAAAATACGATTTTTTAAATGTTTTAATGAAATCGGCGACTAAAACAGGTACCGCATACGTTTCAATTTCAGAAAGTAGTACCCCGTTTTCTAAATCAGAACTGGTTGGTGCTATCCAAAAGGTCGTGTGTAAATGTTGATGCGATAGTTTATGAATGATTTCCTTTTCATTAAATGGGTATAGCTCTAGGGCAGAGGCTAAAGGTAGTGCCTCATGAAAACATTGTTGTATCTCTGTTATAGAGATTTTTTTTTCGGTTTCTATAAGGGGAAATTCATATAGGTTTTGCCATATACCTTTGCCTGTTCGTTGTAGCAGTATAGTTTTTGCATCGCCATTTGTAGTTGTTGAAACAGGCACCAGATAATTAAAATAACGATGTTTTATTTTGGTTTTATTTATTTTTACAGGCAGTTCATGTACTTTTTGGTCTCGAAATGCGATGCAGCTATTTTGTAAAGGGCAATTATGGCAATTGGTTTTTTTGGGAGTACATTGTATGGCGCCAAACTCCATAATAGCTTGGTTGTAGTCTCTGATATTTTTGGCATCCATTAGTTTGTGAGCCAAATTTTTGAAATATTTTATACCTTCATTACCATTAATAGGTATTGCTATGCCAAAATATCGCGAAAGTACTCGGTATACGTTACCATCAACTACAGCTTTAGGAGCGTTAAAGCAAATAGACGCGATAGCGCTAGCGGTATAATCTCCAATGCCTTTTAGTTTAAGCAGTTCGTCGAAGGTTTTTGGGAATTTTCCATTGTACTCGGTAGCAATTGTTTTTGCAGTGGCGTGTAAGTTTCTCGCTCTGGAATAATACCCTAAACCTTGCCATAATTTGAGCACTTTTTCTTCGGGGGCATTGGCTAAATCTTGCACTTTTGGAAAGTTCGAAATAAAAGCTTTATAATACGGTGTGCCTTGTGCTACACGGGTTTGCTGTAATATGATTTCTGAAAGCCATATTTTGTAAGGATCGGTTGAACTGCGCCAAGGTAACGTACGTTTGTGAGTAGCATACCAGCTAAGAATAATTTTAGAAAAGGTCATTGAAATGAATAAGATGGGGTAAAATTAGTTAAAATTTGATGTTTTTTGCAATATATAAGTTATTTCCTACGTTGTTAGAAGTCTAATTCATAATAATATAAAATGTTATGAATATACTTAAAATTAGTCGTTTAGGGTGAAGTAATGAATTTAATTTATATATTTGCACGCCTAAAATTTACAAAGAAAACTTAATTTAAAGATGACGAAAGCGGAAATTGTATCAAAAATCTCAGATAAGCTGGGAATGGAAAAAGGAGATGTTCAAGCAACAGTTGAATCCTTTATGGAAGAAGTAAAGTCCTCATTGGAGAGTGGAGACAATGTGTACTTAAGAGGTTTTGGTAGTTTTATTATTAAAACAAGAGCTGAAAAAACTGGTAGAAATATCTCTAAAAACACAACCATTAAAATACCCGCTCATAATATTCCTGCATTTAAGCCTGCAAAGGTTTTTGTTGAAGGGGTAAAGAGCAATGTTCAAGTGAAATAATAACCTTAAAAAGTAAACCTTTATGCCGAGTGGTAAAAAAAGAAAAAGACATAAGGTAGCTACCCATAAGCGCAAGAAGCGCCGGAGAGCTAACCGTCACAAGAAAAAGTAGTTGTAACAACTACTTTTTCGTTTTTACGTTCATTGACATAGAAGTTCCATAAGAGAACCTCGACAGGCTGTTATGGTCTGTTTCAATATTGTTTAATCCATTTGTCCCTTGTTTGCGATTTTCGTCGTGAGTGATGGGCGAGTATAAATAAATTCAGGTGAATAGAGAATTAATCGTAAGATCTAGTTCTGATGCCGTTGATTTTGCCTTACTAAAAGATGGAAAACTTACTGAATTACATAAAGAAGAAGACAATAACGACTTTTCTGTAGGTGATATTTTTCTCGCCAAAGTCAGAAAACCAGTTACGGGTCTTAATGCTGCCTTCGTAAATGTAGGTTATGAAAAAGATGCGTTTTTGCATTATCATGATCTGGGGCCGCAACTATCTACGATGCTAAAATTCATTAAGCAAGTGAGTACAGGGAAGCTAAAAGATTATTCTCTGAAAAACTTTCCAATTGAAAAAGACATTGATAAAAATGGTGCAATAACTGACGTTATTAAGGCCAATCAATCTTTGTTAGTGCAAATTGTAAAAGAACCCATCTCTACTAAAGGCCCAAGAATTAGTTCTGAGCTTTCATTAGCGGGGCGTTATTTGGTAATGGTTCCTTTTTCTGATCGAGTATCAGTCTCTCAAAAGATTGGTAGTAGAGAAGAAAAAGAAAGATTAAAAAGGCTTGTTAAGAGTATAAAGCCTAAAGGTTTCGGAGTAATTATTCGAACAGTTGCAGAAGGTAAGAAAGTAGCAGAACTCGACAAAGATTTAGAAAATTTGCTGGCCAAATGGTCGGCGATGTGCAAAAAATTATATAAAGCACCAACCCCTTCAAAAGTATTGGTAGAGCTAAATAGAGCCTCTAGTATTTTGAGAGATGTCTTTAATGATTCCTATACGGGAATTCATGTAGACGATGAAACACTTTATAACGAGATTAAAGATTATGTGCTAGAGATAGCACCAGCCAAAGAATCGATAGTGAAACTGTATAATTCTTCAGTTCCTATATTTGAAAAATTTGGTATTGAGCGACAAATAAAAACTTCTTTTGGTCGTACGGCTACCATGAGTAAAGGTGCGTACTTAATCATTGAACATACCGAAGCGTTACACGTAGTTGACGTAAATAGTGGTAACCGTTCTAATAAAGCCAAAAATCAAGAAGATACAGCTCTAGAAGTCAATTTATTAGCGGCTTCAGAAATCGCACGGCAATTACGCCTGCGTGATATGGGGGGAATTATAGTAGTTGATTTTATTGATATGGTAAAGGCGCCACATCGTAGAAAACTCTTCGATCATCTTCGCGAGGAAATGAAAGATGATCGTGCAAAGCACAAAATTTTACCACCAAGTAAGTTTGGACTTATACAAATTACAAGACAACGGGTTAGGCCTGAAATGAATATCAAAACAACAGAAAAGAACCCCGATGGTTTGGGTGGAAAAGAAGTTGAAGCTCCAATTGTTTTGATAGATAAAATTAATGCCGACCTAGAGAAACTGTTAAATGGCCCAAAAGCTAACAATGGTATTACATTAAATATACATCCATTTATAGCGGCCTATATTACAAAAGGTTTCTTATCATCATTGCGTTTCAAATGGTTTTTGAAACACAAAAAGTGGATAAAAGTACAGCCTAGAGATGCGTATACGTACCTCGAATACCGTTTTAAAGATAAAGACGGTAAAACCATTTATTAAAAATTTAAAAGCGACCTTCGGTAACGAGGGTCGCTTTTTTTTTTGCCTAAGTGTTTTTGAACTTAAAAGTTATGAATAAAACCACTTATCTTATAAAATAAATAAATAAAAAACTCAACGGAGACAGAAATAAATAAAAACTGTTTTGCTTTTTTGTGCTTAATTTTTACGGCAGCAAACAACGTGATTATATATATTCCTAGTGATGTAAAATCCCTAAGCAGTGAATAATTGCTATATTGTAAAATGTCTAATTGATTAATAATGAAATAAAAAACACTTAATACCAAACTGCTAGCTAATACTAATAGCAATAGATTGGTGTCTTTTTCTGAGGTATTTAGGTGTTGGTTAAATTCACTTGTTAATTCACTCCCACAATTTTTACAAAATTGCGCACTCCCTATATTTGATGTAGAACATTTTAAACAATTCATAAAGGTATATTAAGATTAGTATTGTTTTCTATCGTACTTATTAGGGACTTTTTCCCCTTCTAGAAATAAAAGAAGAATTCCGTAAAAAGGGATTAATTGATACCAACCGCTATTGCCAATATCATGGCATCTTTTAGCAGTTTGTGCGCAAAATGCCCATATCGCAGGAATGTAAAGACATAATATTACGATTCGTTTTGCGTCTCTCTCAATCTCGCCTAATAGTATTTGTAAAAGAAAATGAAAGCAAATATATATACCATATGTTAAGGCATATTCTGTTCTTGTTATTCTGCCTTCAAATGAAAACATATACTCGAACATTCCATCTTCTTTAGAAAAATTTTTATGCTTATTTCGCTTCAAGCGTTTTGGGATTAGCTTGACTTCGCCTTCGTCAACCGGGCAAACTGTTGTTCCTTTAGGGTAGCTTTTATAGCAAATTACACACCTTGGCAGTGGTTCGACTATAGGAACTAGTTTATGCCCATCTTGTTCGCAGTGTATATAAGATGCCGAATACTCATTTTTACAGTATGGACAATAATTAACTGCTACGACATCGCTATTGGTTGGATGTCCACAACTAGTGCAAAACTTAGCGTCAATTTCGATACCAGACTTACATTTCGTGCATTTAGGCGTGTTAATTTGGCTCATGGAATTATATTAGCAATTAGAACGAAAGTAAAGCTGAGTTATTTTGTATTTCTTGTTTTCGAGGTCACTGATTTTTAAACTATTAGGTTTGTTTAAACATGATTTAATACAATTGCTGAACCCTGTCACATCAATTAAAAGTTAAGAAATCTTTGTTTTGATCTGTGTTATGCCTTAGAATAGTGGGGTTAATAGTTTAAAAGTATCACTATATATGGGGTGCTTAATTTAGCGGTTTAGCGAATTTTTGTGAGGATTTGTTCAAATAGTATGGAATAAAGACGACCTCATGAAGTAGTTTTAGCTATATGTAAGGTTTGTGTAGTATTGGTTTAAATAAAATTCGTATAAAGGAAGATTGTCGCAAGGAGTTATGCAGTCTTGTAGAAACGAAATATGCTTTAAGTCTGAGGAATCATTAGATTATTTTTTCTAGATGTAATTGCCATGTTATTTCGTTATTATCATGAAATATTGGGTAAAGAATTTTTACTTCTTCATTAAAGTCAATTATTAAAAATTTAAAAGTAACCTTCAGTAACAAGGGTTACTTTTTTTTAAATAAATTTGGGTAGACATATATTTTTTGGAGGTAAATAATTCTTATATTAGATCTAAGGTTTATGATGTGCAGCTATTTACGTTATCGTAGTTGAGTCAACCTCCTTTTTAATATCCTGTTTTAACCAATACAAAGTCATGAGTCAACCTCAAAAAGAATACAAAGTAGCCTCTTTTTTGTTGTACAGCAAATTAACGTTAGATACCAAGCATATTCTTAAAGATTCCACAAAGAAAATACAAGAAATTTTAGACGAATACAGTAAAGAAGGTTGGCGTCTTGCTTCAACAGATGCGACTAATTTTGGTCATGCTGTGTACTACTATCTTTATTTTGAACGCGCTATTTAAATGTTGCTATAGCTCTAATACTCGCTAAATGACTTGTAAAAACTGTTCACATATACTCTATGAACATCATTTATTTTGTAATCAGTGTGGTGGAAAGGTTGTGCGCAAAAGGATAACCGTAAAAACCCTACTTACAGATTTTTTTACGAATGTCTTTGGGTGGGATAATAAATTTTTTGTTACTACCCGTATGCTTTTATTGAAACCTCATATTCTTTTTGAGGAGTATATAGGAGGTGCGCGAAAAAAATACATGAAGCCCATGGCTATGTTGGTTTTGTGTGCTGCTTTTTCGTTGTTTTGTTTTAATTTTTTTGCAGATGATTATATAGCGCTAAATATAAATACAAATGCAAAAACTGGTGAGATTATGGCGGGTATGATGAAGGATAAATTAGGAGACGATTTTGATGTCGAAACCTTTAAAAAAGAACAGTTAGCGTTTATTGCCAAATCCACTTCTTTTACATTGAAATATTTCAATTTGTTGGTGGTGTTTATGTTGCCTTTGTATGCTTTTATTGCTTTTTTAACTTATCGTAAACCCTATAACTATGGAGAGCATTTGGTAGTTAATTGTTACATACAGTCATTTACTTTTTTATTCACTTCATTAGTATTTGTACTAAGTGTATTTACAAACCCTGGATTGTATGCTTTGTCAATGTTATTCGTCATTTTTTATTATACCTATGCTTATGGAAAATTGTATAAGCTTTCATTTGCGGGTGCTATTTTAAAATTGCTCATTTTTTGTGGAATATTGGTTGCTGGCGCACTGCTATTAGGCGTTTTTGGTTTTCTGTTTGGAGTTTTGATTAGGATATTGAATTCGTAAGTGCTTAGTGTTGGTGTTGTTTAAAAAAAAAGTAAAAAACCGCTTATAAAACATGTTTTAGGTTGTACTAGCTATGAGTATCTTTGTCGTTAATTTGATTGTAAAACGCTCCGCTTGCATAAAAAATCAACATCTTACACGCTTACAGAAGCTACTAAAAAGATAGAAAGTTACTGCGCTTATCAAGAGCGTTGCCATAAAGAGGTTACCCAAAAACTACGGGATATGGGGATGATTCCTGAAGCTATTGACCATATTTTGGGGCATTTAATTCAACAAAATTTTTTGAATGAAGAGCGATTTTCACAAAGCTTTGCTAGGGGGAAATTTAAGATAAAAAAGTGGGGAAGAAACCGCATTGTGAATGAGCTTAAATTTCGTGATGTCTCTGCCTATAATATAAAAACCGCCCTTGAAGAAATAGATGCTGGTGAATATGAAGATGCTTTGCATTCCCTGGCTAGCAAGCGTTTACAGTCGCTGACAGAGAAAGATTCTCAAAAGCGACGAAAAAAATTGGCCGATTACCTCTTGTATCGTGGTTGGGAAAGTCACTTGGTTTATGCGAAGATTAAAGAGCTAGTGCCTTAAACAGTTTACTGTGTCTCTTGCTTGTAAAATGCACTTTATTTTTAAATTTATTACAAGCATTAAGGTGGCTAAGTTCGCAAGCATCCAATATTTAAGCATCTCAATCGTTCAATACATAGTAATTTTAAAACCATTTATTATGCGTAAGTGCTTTTCTGTTTTTATTTTGACACTTTTATTGGTGAATTGTGATAAGATTGATGAACTTACAATGTTTAGTATTGATTATGATACTCAGGTTACTATTCAGTCTAATGTGGGTATAAACCTGCCCTTTGATGTTTTTACTCCCGATACCGAAACCAATTCTGAATCGACGTTTGAGTCAAATGACACGCGTAAAGATTTAATTGAAGAAATTAAACTCACTAAGCTGCAATTAAAAATTGCTAGCCCAAACGATGCTGATTTTAGTTTTTTAGAATCTATTGAAGTGTATATTTCAGCAGAAGGTTTAAGTGAGGTAAAAATAGCATCAAAAACTAGTATCCCTGAAACCGTTACGAGTTTAGATTTAGATGTTGTTGATGTTGATTTAAAAGACTACATCAAAAAAGATAGTTACAAGCTTAGGTTAAATACGGTTACTGACGAGGCCATTACGCGCGACCACGAAATTGATATAAAATCTACCTTTTTTGTAGATGCTAAGATTTTGGGCTTGTAGTAATTTACATAATCATTAAATTACAACCTCTAATATCAGAATGGTCAAAGCGACCTAAAATTTCAAAACTGCCATTTTTATGGAGTTTTCCTAAATCTTGGGTGGCTATAAATGAGCAGGAATATATATTGGCTAAGTCAATGATATTTAATCCGCCGGTTTTTCCAGTATCTTGTATATGAAAAGGGTCTTCGGTATCGCGAATTAAAACACGCATCCAAGGAGGTGTTTTGAAAATGCCATTCCCTTTAGAATAGGCTTGTGATAACAGCTCGGTCATGCCATATTCTGAGTGAATCTTTTTTACCCCAAAACCACGGGTTAATGCATCATGCAATTCTTCGCGTATTATTTCTTTGCGTCTTCCTTTCATTCCCCCTGTTTCCATAACAATCAAATGGGGAAAATGTAGGCTATGTTTTTCAACAAAATCTAATAGGGCAAAGGCAACACCAATGAGTAACACCTTCTGTTTTGAGTGGGCTAACTCCACTAACTTATTTTTTAGAGATGTAGTGTCATTCAAATAAAATCCGCTGTCAGGGTGGTTGCTTTTTTTGATAAGGTCATCAACCATATAGATTAAAGAAGAGCCTTTACGCTCTAAATAAGAAGGTAGTAAAGCGAGTATGCAATAGTCGTCAATAGCGCCATAAAACTGTTTAAAACAGCTTAAATAGCTTTGCTCATAAATGGTTGTGTCTGCAAGATAGTGTTTGCTGGTGGTGTTTCCGGTAGTTCCACTACTGCTAAAAACAACTTGAGGTTGGTCTTTTGTGGTTATAACCACTTTCGACTTGAAAAATTCAATAGGTAAAAAAGGGATGTCTATGGCACGCCTTACATTAGTAGCATTCTTTCCTAGGAAGCTGCAAAATTCTTGGTAAATTAAATTGTGCTCAAGTTGAAAACGAAAAACCGCTAGGGCTTTAGCTTCAAATTGGGCGTCATTTGTGATATCAAAAATTGCTGGAATGTTCATTGTTTTAATACGAGCAACAAAAATACGCATACCGCTGATGTAATAAAACAAAAGAACAATTGCTTTTGTTTTGATATGGAAAAATTTTAGTGGCTAGTATTCATTGTGTTCTAAACATACGGGTTCTTAGTAGCGCAATGAGATGCCGATAAGGTGATGGGAAATGATTGGGTGATTTTGTTAAATTTCGATTCGTACGTATTTTAAATTTATTTAACGACCAATTTTCGAGTCATGGTGTTTTTATTTTCTACAACCTGTAAAACATAAACTCCAGGTACAAGGTCAGATATATTTAGCGCCTTTGTTTTAATTCTGTTGGTGAGTACAATTTTTCCAAAAACATCAAAAATAGTAATTTCTTTGGTGCTGTTAGTACGGGTGGTTATATACACAATACCACTAGTAGCTGGGTTGGGATACAGCTTCATAAATGATTCTTGATGAGTGGGTATTGCGGTGCTAGGTACCTCGTGTTGGGCGTAGGTATTTATGGCAAACAATAAAGATAGCATCAAGTAGTAATTTTTCATAAGTATTGATTTGGGATCAATACTTCAAATATAATGAAAGTATTTACTTACACAAAATAAATGTTGTGAAATAGCCGAAATTGTAATTGTAGGTAATGGTTAGTAGTGCTATTGCGTAACTTTTGATACATATGTTTCAAGCAATGCAATATGCAGAAGTAAGAAGTGTCTCTGTAATTTTGAACAGAAAATTATGGGTGTTTATTTTTTTGGTAAAAAAAATATGGTGATAAGGACGCTTGTATTAAAGTAACTAGCGTGTAGTTATTTAATAATCAATTTTCGGGTAACAGCTTTGTTGTTTTCGTATACGCGAAGCACATATACGCCAGCATCCAATTCAGAAACATTTAATTCTTTTCCCAAAATAGTGGTTTCTAAAACTTGATTGCCAAGCACATCAAAAATTAAAATTTGTTTAGCGTCATTTTGTTGTGTGCTAATATACACCTTACCGCTAGTTACTGGGTTTGGGTATAGTTTAAAGCCATCAATATCCCCGTTAGCTCTACTGCTTTGGGCGTAGCTAAAAGAAATACAAAAGAATAAAAGAATAAAGTATATATGTTTCATACAAAATTGTTAGCAAATTGCATACCACAAATATAATAATATTTAGTTTTATACGATATGCGAATCTATATTAAAGTCATATTTAATCGATAAGGAGCTCTAAAGGCATTTGAAAATGGTGTTTTTCATTTAAAAAACGGAAAAAAAGTCGATGTGAGAAAGTGATTTTTTTTAATGTTAAATTAAAGTTACGATATTAAATCAACGTTAAGAGCTAATTTGGTATCGGTTTTATCTTTACTTTTGGCCTTCCACCAATTTAGATATCTAATGAAAAAGAAGGACATTCGCATACTTTTGGTAGATGATGAGCCAGATATTTTAGAGATTTTAAGCTATAATTTAACAGCAGAAGGGTACTCGGTTTTTACTGCAAAAAATGGGGTTGAAGGTGTTGCAAAAGCAAAGAAAAAAGAGCCTCACCTTATTATTCTTGATGTGATGATGCCCGAAATGGATGGTATTGAGGCTTGTGAAATTATTCGCAATACCAAAGGACTAGAAAATACAATAGTAACTTTTTTAACGGCACGAGGCGAAGATTATTCGCAAGTGGCTGGTTTTGATGCTGGGGCTGACGATTATATTACTAAACCTATAAAGCCCAAGGTGCTGGTAAGTAAAATTAAAGGTTTGCTTAGAAGGTTGAAGGAAGAGGATACTGTTGCAGATGATATTGTAAAGGTGGGCAATATTGTCATCAATAGAGAAGAGTATAAAATTGTTAATAATGGCGTAGAACTTGTACTTCCCCGAAAAGAGTTTGAATTACTTGCCTTATTGACCTCCAAGCCAAATAAGGTGTTTAAAAGAGAAGTTATTTTAGATAGAGTTTGGGGTAATGAAGTTGTTGTTGGCGGGAGAACTATAGATGTGCATATCAGAAAATTACGTGAAAAAATAGGTGAAGAACATTTTAAAACCATTAAGGGCGTTGGGTATAAATTTGTTTTGTAATTTTTATGTGGTCTTGTAATGTAGTATCTACTTTTTGTTATCCTACTACCGTTTTAAAGTTTTTGAGTGTTAAAACGGTAAGACTATGCTATAAAACCTGATATTTGCACTTCTAGCAAATAAAAACACTCAAAGCTTAATGCATTCACATGGCTATTAAATTAAAAAGGTCGTATAAATTCGCTTTTCGCACTGCCTCATTTATTGTAGTTTCTTTAACCACAATGCAAGCGTGTTTTTTGTATTACAAGGGGACTTTTGATGTTGGTTTTTTAATTTTTTTTGCCATTATTTCCTTTCTCATTTCATTCTTTATTGTTCAACTCAGGATTCAGAAATTCATATACAGAAGAATTAAAAGAATTTATGACGATGTATCTTTACTAGAGTCTAGTTCGTTGTCATCACGTACCATAACCACCGATATGAGTACCTTGACCCAAGAGATTGAAAAATTTGCCCAAGACAAAAAAATTGAAATCGAAACGCTAAGAATACGTGAAGAATATCGCAAAGATTTTTTAGGAAATGTTTCACATGAACTAAAAACACCTTTGTTTATGGTGCAGGGGTATATTGAAACCCTGCTTGAAGGGGCTCTTGATGATAAAGCAGTGCGCAAGAAGTACTTAAATAGAGCCAATAAGGCGGTAGAGCGACTTATTTATATTGTAAAAGACTTAGATTTAATCACCAAACTTGAGGCAGGGGAGCTAAACGTAGAATGGGAAGTTTTTGATATTATTGAACGTATTAAAAATATATTTGACCTTATTGAAATGCAGGCGGCAAAAAAACAAATAACCCTAACTTTTGATATTGAATATGACACCCCTATTTATGTACATGCCGATGCAGAAAAAATAGAGCAAGTTTTAACCAATTTATTGGTGAATTCAATAAAATATGGACATAAAAAAGGAACAACTGAAATAAGCGTCGAAAATTTAATTCACAATAAAGTTATTGTAAGGGTTACCGATAACGGTGAGGGTATTGCAAAGCAGCATATACCTCGTCTTTTTGAACGTTTTTATCGAGTTGATAAAAGTGGTAATCGTAATGAAGGTGGTTCAGGGCTGGGGTTAGCTATTGTAAAGCATATTATTGAGGCACATGAAGAACGTATTTATGTAGAAAGTGTACAAGGTATTGGTTCTGAGTTTTCGTTTACCCTAGAAAAAGCCGAAGAACCTACTACCAAATAGGTACTCGCCAGCTAAGATTTTCTTAGCTTTGTAAATCATTAAATTTTGATTGCAGTGGGGAGTAAAAATAAGCTCAAACGGTTTCTTGAAAATGAAACTTTTAAGAATGTAATTCAGCCAAAAAGGCAAGACCTTGAAAATGGCACGGTAGTATTAAAAGGAAATTGGGCAAATCATTTTAAAAATGACAACCCTATTGTGTTAGAGCTGGGCTGTGGAAAAGGCGAATATACGGTAGGCTTGGCAAAGCGAAACCCAAACAAAAATTTTATTGGAATAGATATTAAAGGAGCGCGTTTTTGGCGTGGTGCGAAAACAGCGCTAGAAGATGAGTTAACTAATGTTGCTTTTCTTAGAACTCAAATAGAGCTTGTTGATACCCTTTTTGCTGAAAATGAGGTTTCTGAAATTTGGATTACCTTTCCTGACCCCCAAATTAAATATAAGCGTACCAAGCACCGAATGACCAATCAAAATTTCTTAAATAAGTACAAGCAAATTCTAAAACCAAAAGGATTAATGCACCTTAAAACCGATAGTGAATTTATGCATGGTTATACACTTGGCTTATTACATGGGCTTGGGTTAGAGGTTCTCTACGCCAATCATGATATTTATAAAAATGAAGGAAGTCCAAAAGAGGTTTTAGAAATCCAAACTTTTTACGAAAATCAGTATCTTGAGAAGGGAAAACCAATTACCTATATTCAATTTAGGGTTCACTGATTTATATGTACCAACTAGTTACATTATTCGTTTTTACTTTCGGCGCCGCATTTTTGGCATCGCTACCTCCTGGTTTGCTCAATATGAATGCGGCGAAAACCAGTGTTGAAAAGGGGAAGCCTGATGGTATAATCTTTAGTATAGCTGTTGCTGTTGCCGTTATGTTGCAGGCGTATTTGGCGGTAAGAATTGCAAAATTTATTTCAAATAATCCGCATGTTGTAGAGGTGCTTATGGAAATTGCCCTCCTCGTATTTGCGGTATTAGCCATATTCTTTTTCTTTAAAGGAAAAAAAAATAAGCACAAAAAGGTGTTGGTAAAAGAAAGTAAAAAGAGAGGTAGCTTTGCAAAAGGCTTTTTTTTAGCATCTATAAATCTTCTTGCTATACCGTATTATTGTGGCTTAAATACTGTTTTTCATAAACAGGGTTTTATGAATTATAAAGTTGTTGATGAAATAATATTTATTCTAGCAGCTGGAATTGGCACCTTTTTAGTCATGTATATTTATGCTTTTTATTTTGACAAAAGAGAGCATAAAACTAAAAATTTCTCTAAAAACAGTAATTATATATTAAGTGCGCTTATGGTGTTATTGTTTTGTATTACACTCATCCGAATCATAAGTCAAAAGTGAATAGGTATGTCTAATGATAATCAAAATTTTTTCCAAAAAGTTTATGCGGTTGCTGCTCAAATACCGTATGGTAGGGTAACTTCTTATGGGGCAATTGCAAAATATTTGGGTGCTGCCCGTAGTGCTCGTATGGTAGGATGGGCCATGAATGGCGCTGGTAGTATAGCAGACGTACCCGCACATCGTGTGGTAAATAAGGCTGGCCTATTAACCGGTAAGCATCATTTTGATGGAACCAATCTCATGCAACAATTATTAGAAAGTGAAGGTGTAGAAGTGGTAGATAATCAAATACAAAATTTAGAGAAATACTTTTGGGATCCGTTCAAAGAACTTGAAGAAGCCTAATACCATAATGCAGTTACTTTCAATTGAAGGTAAGTGTAAATCGGGTATTTTCTAAAGAAACAACTGAAATGTTACCCCCGTGTAAATGCATAATTTGTTTTGATAGACTTAAGCCAATTCCTGTACCCGTATTTTTAGTAGTAAAGAAAGGCACAAATATCTCTTCAATTAAATCAGGGGGTATACCCGGGCCATTATCCCAAACCGAAATATATTTTTTTCCAGCTTTTGAGATGCCAGCTGTGACTTTAATAGCTCCGTTTTCTTGGTCACCCAAAGATTGGTAAGCATTTTTACTTAAATTAATTAGTATTTGAGAAATTTGCTTTTCATCTATAAACAGTTGTAAATCTTCAGGGATGGTTTGAATTTCAAAAGATATATTGTTTTTCTGATTCTCTTGGCGCATCAGTAGTTTTATTTTATCAAGTAGTTTTTTGGCTGAAACTAAGGTTTTGTCGGGTTTGGGAAGACTAAGAATGCTCCTGTATGATTGCACAAACTCCATTAAATCAACCCCTTGCTCTTTTATAATTTCAAGTCCTTTAACGGTATTTTTTATATGCGCTTCGGTGTATTCAGTTATAGGAATTAATGTGTCGTTTGTTTTGTAATATTTAAGTACCGATTCTGATATTGACGTAATAGGCGTAATTGCATTCATAATTTCATGGGTAAGTACCCGAATAAGGCGAACCCAAGAGTCTGTTTCTTTTTCATCCAACTCTTGATGAATATCTTGTGCAACTACCAGTATTAAATCTTCATTATTTAGTGTTATTGAAGTAGATTTTAGTGCGATTTGTTGTTTTTCTCGCTCATTGGCAAGTTTAATTAATTTTCGCTCAAAGGGTTGTAGTTCGGCAAATAATGAAAATAAATCAGTATCAATTTTTGCTAGTTGTTTAATGTGATTTAACGGTTTGTGATTAAATAGCTTTTCAATCTTTGAGTTGGCAAACAGAATATGTCCTTTTTTATTGAAGGTCATAATACCTATATCTGCTTGTTTTATAATTTCTTGGTAATATTGTTCTTGTGCTTGTTTTTTTAGATGAATATCTTGAATCATTGTATTTAGTGTATTCAAACTATGATTGAGTTCTTCTAATGAGCGTACACTTAATTTTTCAGGAAACCTTAGGGTGAAATCTTCATTCTTTATGGCGTCAAAAAAATAGGCTATTTTTCTGTTCGTTTGATTGATGTACTGTATTAAAAAGTAAGTTTGCAGTACTAAAATGAACAAAAATAATGCGGCAAAAATAATACGTTTTTCTGCGTATAACAGCCCAATCGCTAGGGCAGTAATGGAGAGAAAAACTACACGAAATATTAATTGCCAATATATGTTTCTGCTTACCATAAGGGAGAATTTATAGAATTTTGGATGTTTTTTGCTCGTTAAGTTGGGTTTGAGCTAATAGTCTACAGGTCATTTTTACAACAAATTTTAGAAAAGAGTCTTTTTATGACAGGTAAAATTATTTCCCTACTTTTTTAATTTTGTTATACAGTGTTTGTCTTGAAATACCGAGTTCTTCGGCTGCTGCACTGTAGTTGCCGTCGTTTCTGTTCAAGGCTTTGTTAATCATGATACGTTCCATTTCTTCTAAGGTGCTTGGTTCATTATGTTGTACTGTAGTATTGGTGGTGTTCAATAGAAAATCGGTTGGTTTTAAAACATTTCCTTCTGAAAGAATAACTGCCCTTTCTACCGTATGAAGTAGTTCACGAATATTGCCAGGCCATGGGTAGTTCATCAATTTTTCTTGCGCAGTTTGATTAATACGTAGCCCTTGTTTACCATATTTATGAGCAAATTTTTTCAAATAAAAATCAGCTAAAATCAAAATATCTTCATCACGTTCACGTAATGGGGGTACTTCTACTCGAATGGTATTTATGCGATACAGCAAATCTTCACGAAAAAGTCCGTCGGTAACCATCTGATCAAGATTGCAGTTTGTAGCACAAATTAACCGAATATCTACAGGTATTGGTTTGTTTGAGCCCACGCGAACAATAACTTTATTTTGTATGGCCGATAATAATTTGGCCTGTGTTTGTAGTGAAAGGTTGCCAATTTCATCTAAAAATAAGGTGCCTTTGTTGGCGGCTTCAAACTTGCCGGCACGGTCTTCTTTGGCATCCGTAAAAGATCCTTTGGTATGCCCAAAGAGTTCGCTTTCAAATAGCGATTCTGAAATAGAGCCCATGTCTACACTAATGAAAATCTCATCATTTCGGTTTGATAGTTTGTGTAATTCTCTTGCGATAAGTTCTTTTCCCGTGCCATTTTCGCCAGTAACCAATACGTTTACATCTGTTTTAGCAACCTTACCTACCAAATTAAGTACGCTAGTTAGTGACTTCGAATTACCTATAATAGTGTTTTTACTTTGATTAAAGGCCTGTTTTAAATTCGTTTCTTTCTGCTTGAGTGCTACAACTTCTTTTTTTGATTTTCGTAACGCATAAGCAGCTTTTACCGTGGCCAGTAGTTTGTCATTGTTCCATGGTTTTAAAATGAAATCTGCCGCACCTTCTTTTAGCGCTTTTACAGCCAAATCTACTGCCCCATAGGCGGTCATCATAATTACCGAAATTAAGGGTGCTTTTTTTCTAATTTCTCTGAGCCAAAATAGCCCTTCATTACCGGTATTTACCCCTGCCGAAAAATTCATATCCAACAGTACAATATCATAATCTATCAGATTAGGAAAAGAAGAAATTTGATTGGGATTTGATAGTGTTTTAACCGTTTTAAACTCGAACTGTAGTAGAATTTCAAGCGCACTAAGTACGCTTTTATTATCGTCTATAACTAGAATTTTTGCATCAATCATAACTGTGGTTTGTTGTTCATTACGCTACCAAAAAACATTCCATATATAAAGGGGACGTGGGCTAATGGAGCTTCAAATACCGAAATTGCTGGGAATATTTATTTTTTAAAACTACGATTTGAAATCAAGATAATATACATAGTGTCAATTTTTTTGACAATAACTGTATAAGTATTTTACAATTAAATAATGTTTGATTTCATGATAAAATAATAAACAACTGATAATCAGTAAGTTATTTTTGTGGCACGGCTGTGGTAATAGGGTATGGCATATCAATAAATTATGAACTTGAAATTTTTAATACAATTTGTTTTTTGCTTCTTGCTAAGCACTACTGTTTTTGCCCAAGAAAAATGGACATTAGAGCAATGTGTTGCCTATGCCTTAGAACATAATCTGCAGTTGAAAAATATGGAGTATGGCCGTGATGCGGACAAAGAAAGCTACCGTCAATCCATTAGAGATTTGCTACCTTCATTAAGTGCTTCTTCTGATTATACGATTAATTATGGTCGGTCTGAAGATCCAAACACTAATGACATCATTACCTCTGATTTTTTTTCAAATAGGTATGCCCTTAATGCGTCAATGGATATCTTTAAAGGGTTTCAAAAATTGAATAACATTAAAGCAACTAAGTTTTTGTACCAGGCAGCTTTGGCTGATGTTGATCAGCAAAAATACCTGTTAACCTTTAAAGTAATGCAGGTGTTTTTTGATATTAAATTTTATGAAGGCTTGGTAAAAAATGCCGAAGAACAGGTGAAAATATCGCAAACGAATTTTAATTTGGTGAGCAAACAAATAGAACTGGGTTTAAAAGCTGGGGCAGATGCTTATGAGGCTGAAGCGGCATTGCTCACTGATCAATTACTGGTTACTCAAAATAAAAATTTGTTACAGGCAGCAAAATTGAGTCTCATACAAGAAATGAACCTCGAAAATACGGATGATATTGTATTGGTTGACACACTCGACCTTGCAATTGAAAATCAGCATGAAGTAAATGCCGACTCGGTATACGCCATTGCAAAAGATTTTGTGCCTGTACTAAAGGCAGAACAATTACGAGCCAAAGCAGCAAAAAAATCACTTGCAGTGGCAAGAGGGAAGTTATACCCTTCTATTTCAATATACTCAGGTTATAATACAGGTTATTTTGAAACTAATGTAGATGGTCAAGGGATGCTTATTCCGTTTAAAAATCAATTTAATGATAATGCGTCACGGTATATTGGAGCTCAAATAAGTATACCTATAAGTGATGGTTGGTCTATTCGGTCGGGAGTAAAACAACAGAAAATAGCCCTATTAACATCAAAAAATAAGGTAAAAATTCAAGAACAAGAGCTTTTTAAACTTATTCAGCAAAAGGTGCAAGAGCATAATGCGCTGGAGGTAGAATTGCGTCAAAGTGATAAAAAAATGGAAGCCCAGCAACAAGCCTTCAAAATTGCACAGAAAAAATACGAAAAAGAACTTTTTAATATCATAGAGCTCTTGCAGGCAAAGAATCTTTTTGCCAATGCGCAGAATGAAAACCTACAGGTGAAACTAAAATATCAGGTGAATAAAAAGACACTAGATTTTTACGGAGGATTACCCTTATTTAATAGCAACTAATACGAATTTCAATAACGATGGATATACAACTTGAAAAGAAAAAAGGATTACGCCCAAAGCATTATGGCTATATAGCACTTGGTATTTTTGTGCTGTTCATGGGGTATCAATTATTGTTTGCCAGTTCGGTTTCAACCTTTAGAACCGAAAAAGACAAACTCTCAATTGCTGAGGTAACTCAAGGTAAATTTGATGATTACATTACAATTAACGGTAACGTAGCACCTATTGCCACCATATTTATGGATGCCTACGAAGGAGGCAGGGTAGAAGAAAAATTAATAGAAGAGGGAGCCATGGTTAAAAAAGGCGATATCATTCTTAAATTAGATAATATTAATCTGTATGAACAGATTTTACAGAGTGAAAGTGGTTTGGCATTAAAGCAAAATGATTTGCGATCTACCAAATTAACTTTTGAATCTAGGCAGGTAGAGGGGCGAAAATCATTGGCTACTGCAAGTACCGAATTGCAACGGTTGAAACGAAATTTTGAACAAAATCAAGCGCTTTTTGATGAAGAGCTGATTTCAAAAGAAGCATATCAACTCTCAAAAGAAAATTATGAGCTGTCAAAGAAACAATATGAAATCATCAAATTGCAAACCGAAAACGATGATGAATTGAGACAAAACTCCCTACCTGTTTTAGAAGCAGATTTAAACCGTATGCAAAAAACCTTAGGTATGGTCTATCAAAGGCTCGACCATTTGAATGTTCGCGCCCCAGCCGATGGTCAATTAGGATTTTTAGATGCAGAAATAGGGCAAAGCATTTCGCAAGGCCAGCGTATTGGGCAGATTAATGTACTTACAGATTATAAAATTGAAGCCACTATTGATGAGCATTATATTGATAGGGTAAAACGTGATTTGGTTGCTATTTTAGAAAGAAATGGAAAAGAATATCCGCTACGCCTAAGAAAGGTATACCCCGAGGTGCGAAATGGGAAGTTTAAAGTAGATTTGGTGTTTACTGAAAATAAACCAGAAACCATAAGAACAGGACAAAGTTATAATATAAAGTTACAATTAGGGGCATCTAGTGATGCCTTGTTATTACCCAAAGGCAGCTTTTTTCAAAGCACAGGCGGACAGTGGATTTTTGTTGTAAAACCAGATAGTGATGAAGCGATAAAACGTTCCATTAGAATTGGAAAGCAAAACTCACGATATTATGAAGTATTGGAAGGTTTAGAAGCAGGCGAAAAAGTGATAACAAGCAACTATGATAATTTTAACGAAGTAGAAAAAATAGTTTTAAAGTAAGCTACTATCATAACAGCCTTATTTTAGATAAAATCAAAAGCAAAAACAGATACGATGATAACAATCAAAAATTTAAAAAAGAGCTTTAAAACTGAGGAAGTTGAAACCTTGGCATTAAATAATGTGAGCCTTAAAGTAGAAAAGGGAGAGTTTGCTGCAATTATGGGACCTTCTGGTTGTGGTAAATCTACCCTGCTTAATATTATTGGTATGTTGGACAATCCTACCGAAGGGAGCTACAATTTTGGAGGGCATGAGGTAGGCGGCTTAAAAGAAAGTCAACGCACACAATTGCGAAAAGGTAATTTGGGTTTTGTCTTTCAGAGTTTTAACCTTATTGATGAGCTAACGGTTTATGAAAATGTAGAACTGCCTTTAATTTATTTGAAAATGAATAAAAAGGAGCGCAAAGAAAAGGTAATGGCCGTTTTAGAGCGTATGAAAATTGCACATCGTGAAAAGCATTTTCCGCAGCAATTATCGGGGGGGCAACAGCAAAGGGTTGCTATTTCAAGAGCTGTAGTAACCAATCCGAAACTCATATTAGCTGATGAGCCGACGGGAAATTTAGATTCTAAAAACGGTATTGAGGTAATGAATTTGTTAACCGAATTAAACCAAGAAGGTACCACCATAGTTATGGTTACGCACTCAGATAGAGATTCACATTACGCACACAGAGTTATTAATTTATTCGACGGGCAAATTGTGGCAGAAAATCAAAACAGAGCCATTGGCGCAATGATATAGGAGTTTATTCATCAATCAACAATAATCAATCAAATTCGTACCCTAATCAAGTACAATCAGTTTAACGAAAAATCATGTTTAAAAACTATTTGAAAATTGCTTGGCGAAATTTAGTCAAACGAAAAGTCTTTGCTACTATTAATATTTTGGGATTGGCTATTGGTTTTGGTAGCAGTATTTTAATTTATCTCTTTCTAAATTTCAACTTTTCTTTTGATGATTTTCATGAGAATTCCAATCGTATTTACCGCATAACTACCGAGGAACATCGCAATGAGGTTACCTATGAGCGCAGTGTGCCTCCTGCTTTTGCTAAAGTTTTTAGAGAAGAATACAATTATGCTGAAAAGGTTGCTAAAATTGCCGAATTTGAAGGTCTGCTTATCGATTGGGAGCAAAATGGAGTCTTAAAAAAGTTGAATACAGATATTGCTTTTGTAGAGGAAGACTTTTTTAAAATTTTTAATTTCCCACTTGTAAACGGCACTCAGGCGGTATCGCTTTCTGCACCCAATACGGCGGTGCTTACCGAAGCTATGGCTATGAAAATGTTTGGCGAAACAGCCGTTGTAGGCAAAACTTTTGTGTTAGAAAAGGGAAAGACCATTGAAATAACGGGGGTGCTTAAAAATATTCCAAAAGCATCTTTTTTAAAAACGCAATGCTTTATTGCATTCGCTAATGTAGCGGATATTTTTTCCTTTGTCGCCGATGAACAATGGAACGGTATATCAAGCAATTTACAGTGCTTTGCCCTCTTGCATCCCAACCAAAATACGGCGGCTATTGAAACTGCTTTATTAGAATTACCCAAAAAATATCGCCCAGATAGCAAAAATAGACACGAGTACAAATTACAACCCTTGTCTGATATCCACTTTAACCCTAAGTACGGGGGTGTAGACCCTGTTTTGTTATGGATTTTTGGTATTGTAGGATTGTTTTTGGTTACTATTGGCTGTATCAATTTTATTAATATTTCTACAGCACAGGCCTTTTATAGATCTAAAGAAATAGGTATTCGTAAAGTATTGGGGAGTTTTAAGCACCATCTTTTTTGGCAATTTTTGTCAGAAACCTTTATTATTAGCCTTTTTGCTTTGGGCTTAGGTTTTCTATTTGCATTCTTGTTTCTGCCTTCATTTAATGACCTCTTTGAAATTCAAATTTCTTTTCATGATTTATGGCGACCACAGTTTTTTGGTTTTTTAATCATAACACTATGCTTGGTATCCTTTTTATCGGGTAGTTACCCGGGGGTATTAATGAGCAGAATTGTTCCTGTTCTTGCCTTAAAGGGAAAACTAAATCATAATGATGCGGGTGGCGTAAGTACACGTAAAGTATTGGTGGTAGTTCAATTTGCGATATCTATAGTCCTTATTGCGAGTACGATCATTATTTCAAAACAGATTGATTATGCAGTGAATACTGATCTGGGGTTTAAAAAAGAGTCCATAGTCATGTTAGATATTCCTGATGATATTGAAGCAGCTAACTTAGACGGTTTAAAAGATCGTATTAGTCAAATTGCTGGAGTGGAAAACGTTTCGGGCTGCCTGGGTAGCCCTGGTGCTGCCGATAATAATTTTAATACAAATGTTAGGTATGGTACGCGCGCCGAAGATGAGGAGTTTAGTATTGCCTTAAAATTAGCCGATGATAATTTCATTACTACTTTTGAAATACCACTTGTTGCGGGAAGAAATTTTATTGAAAGAGATACACTTGATGAGGTTTTGGTGAATGAAAAATTTGCTGAAAAACTAGGTTTATCTACGCCTGATGAACTGATAGGGGAGCAAATTTCTGCCAATGGAAGTTCCATTACCGCAACCATTGTTGGCGTAGTAAAAGATTTTCATGACCAAAGTTTTTCTGATGCTATATCGCCTGTCCTTATTGCGCCATACAGTGATTTCTACGGGGAAATAGCCGTAAAAATCAACCATCAAAATATAAAAAGTACCCTGTCACAGGTTGATGAAATTTGGTCTAATACTTTTAAAGGCTATATTTTTGACTACCACTTTTTAGATGATCGTGTTGCAGCGCAATATGAAAAAGAACAACGGTATTTAACACTGTCTAAAATTTTTGCTGCTTTAGCCGTGTTTATTGGTTGCCTAGGACTCTACGGATTAATTTTATTCTTTGTAGGGCAGCGTACCAAAGAAATAGGCATTCGTAAAGTATTGGGTAGTAATGTGGGTAATATTCTGGCCTTATTTTCTGTAGATTTTCTCAAACTTATTATGCTTGCTGGTATAGTGGCTACCCCTGTTACTTGGTATTTTATGGAGCGATGGTTACAAGGATACACCTACCGAACTGAAATACATTGGTGGTATTTTGGTATTGCCGTAGTGGCTATCATGAGCGTAACTATAATTACCATAAGTTACCAAACACTTAAAGTAGCCTTAGATAGTCCCGTAAAAAGCTTGCGTGCCGAATAAAATAATCTAGACCCCCATAGGTTTCAAAAACTTGTGGGGTCTCCTAAAAAAACAGAATCATGTATAAAAACTATATTAAAATTGCTTTTAGAAGTCTGAAAAAACAGCCATTTTTCACTTTTTTAAACACTTTTGGACTTGCTATTGGTATGGCGGGTGGTTTACTTGTTGCCTTGTATATTTATGATGAGCTTAGTTTTGATACCATGTTCAAGGATGCCGACCGCATTTATCGTATTGATACGGATATTAAATTTGGAGGGGCAGCAATGCGAGCAGCAGAATCTGCTCCCCCTATGGCAGCTGCTATGCAAAATGATTTCTCTGAGGTAGAGTCAACACTTCGATTACGGGATGTGGGAGGTATGTTGATTAAAAAAAGCGGCACAGATACAAACCTTAAAGCCTTGAAAGTTGCCTATGCCGATTCTACTTTTTTTGATATGTTTGGACTTGATTTACTTGTTGGCGATATCAATACTGCTTTGGTTGAGCCCAATACCTTGGTGATGACAAAGACTGAGGCAACAAAGCACTTTGGTACAGCCAATGCCTTGGGGCAAAGCGTGGTGTTGAATAATGATGAGGTATACACGGTAACAGGGGTTATGAATGACCTACCCAAGAATTCAATGTTAAGAGATCATACTGTTTTTTTGGCGATGGCTGGCAATGAAGCTTCTCGGGAGTATTTATGGGGAAGTCTTAACTATTTTACCTTTATAAAGTTAATACCAGCGGCAAATGTTCAGACCCTTAAAGAGCCATTACTAGGTATGGTTGACAAGTATATGCTACCATGGGCACAGAAGTATTTTCCGGGTATGGATAAAGCAGCGTTTGCGGCTTCCGGCAATTATGTACGCTACTATACAATGCCACTAACCGATATTCATTTATATTCTGATAGGGATAATGAACTTAGTAGTAACAGTAGTGTCCAAAACATCTATATTTTGCTGTTTGTGGGCTTGTTTCTTATTATTTTGGCGAGTGTTAATTTTATGAACCTCTCTACTGCACACTCCCTAAAAAGAGCCAAAGAAGTGGGTGTTAGAAAAACATTAGGCTCTAATAGAGGCGATTTGGTGAGGCAGTTTTTAATAGAATCGGGCATAATTACCTTGTTTTCTATGGTAGTTGCTATAGGTATAGCGGTTATTGCACTTCCCTTTTTTAATGATTTAGCAGGTAGAGAAATTGTTTTTCCGTTTGCACAACTGCCATTCTGGGGAATTTTGTTGGCTGTAACTGTACTCTTAGGACTTCTTACAGGTAGCTACCCTGCTTTTTTTATGTCTAGATTTAAACCAGTAAAAACCCTAAAAGGAGGCGGACAAAGCAGTGTTGGCGGTGGTGGTATTAGAAATACCTTAGTTATTGCTCAATTTGCCATTGCGGTGTTTTTAGTAATAAGTACATTGGTCGTTTTTCAGCAACTTAAATTTATTCAAGGGAAAGATGTAGGTTTTTCCAAAGATCAAATACTGGTTATTAATGATGCTTTTGCCATGGGTAGCCAGATAGCCCCTTTTAAAGAAGAAGTGCTAAAACTAAGCCAGGTAGAAAGTGCAACGGTGAGTAGTTTTTTACCCACCCCTTCTTCCCGTTCTAATAGTTCATTTTTTAAAGAAGGTGCTTTATCGCAGGAAAACGCTATTCAAATGCAAACTTGGGATGTAGATGAAGATTATATGTCCACCCTAAACATACAACTTATTGCAGGGCGAAATTTTAGCCCACAAATAGTAACAGATTCTACAGCAGTAGTTATAAACGAAGCTACACTTGGCATTTTGGGTGTTACTCCAGAAGAGGCTCTAGGCATGCGAATTACCGAAGATGTTGATTTAGAAAAGCCTGTTTTTTACGAAGTTATTGGGGTGGTTAAGAATTTTCATTATGAATCGCTACGCAAACATATAGGTCCTTTAGGCTTTTTTCTAAGATCTTCTCCGGGGATGATCGCTGTTAAATTGAAAGCAGGAGATTTTGCAGAAGCTATTGCAACTATTGAACGTATTTGGAATAAGATGGGGCCTGGGCAGCCTTTTGACTATGCTTTTATGGACGATTCTTTTAATGTCACTTATGAAGCAGAACAACGCTTGGGTAAAATATTTATCACCTTTACCATACTTTCCATTCTTATTGCTTGCCTCGGATTATTTGGATTAGCTGCCTTTAATGCCGAAAAACGCACAAAAGAAATCGGTGTTAGAAAGGTATTGGGAGCTACCGTAAGTCAAATATCATATCGGCTTACGGTAGATTTTTTAAAGCTTGTAGCTGTAGGAATCCTGATTTCAATACCACTAGGTTGGTATGCAATGAATAGCTGGCTGGCAGACTTTTCGTATCGCATAGAGCTAGGCTGGGGTGTCTTTGTTTTTGCTGCTCTTTTGGCCATTGCTATAGCAATTATTACGGTAAGTTTTCAGAGCATTAAAGCGGCTTTGGCAAACCCCGTGAAAAGTTTACGTACTGAATAAATATATTTTCTCATGTATAAAAAAGGGGTGCTACAAAAAATTGTTGTAAGCTTTATAGAAAGCACTTTTTGTAGCCATAGGTTGTACAAATAATGGACATATTTTGTAAAATTATTTTACACTTTTAGATGCTGATACCGTCCTTTGTGTTTGTAATATATTGATTATTAATTAATTAATTATATGGCATGAAATTGGGTTTTAGCTAGGCGATCTTTTGAAATTTAGCATAATTTTAATGAAGGTTGAGGACATTGTCACCTAGAAGAGTAGGCATTCAAAAAATGAAAACCATGTTTAAAAACTATTTAAAAATCGCTTGGCGAAACCTTAAAAAAAACAAAGGCTATTCTGTTATTAATATTGGAGGGCTTGCCCTTGGTATGGCGGTAGCTCTTATTATAGGTCTTTGGATATATGATGAATTATCGCACAATGATTATTTTTCAAAAAAGGAGCGAATAGCAGTGGTATATCAATCGCAAACTTTCAACGGTAAAACGGAGACAGGCCCAGCAATACCTAGACCATTGGAAATGACACTTCGAGGGGAATATGCCGATAATTTCAAACATATAGTGATGTCGTCATGGAATGAGTCGCAGTATATCACATATAAGGAAAAGAATCTTTCTAAAACGGGCAATTTCATGCAGCGAGAAGCTCCAGAAATGTTGGATCTTAAAATAGTAAAAGGCGAAAAAGATGGGTTACGCGAAATAAATTCCATAATGCTGTCTCAATCCCTTGCGGAAGCCTTGTTTGGTGATGAAGAGCCTATTGGTAAAGTAGTAAAGATGAACAACCAAGATGACATGGAAGTGAGTGCGGTATATGAAGATATTCCTGTAAACAACACCTTCAATGATTTGGAATATATTTTGCCTTGGGAAAAATACGTCAGTATTCGTCAATGGGTGAAGAATTCCGCCGATCAATGGGGTAACAATTCATTTCAGATGTTTGTAGAGATTGCTGCAAATACGTCTATGAGTACAGTAACCAACACCATTGCAAACGCAAAGAAAATCGCTAATGAAAATACTGCTGAGTTCAATCCTCAGTTATTTTTATTGCCAATGAAAGATTGGTATTTGCGCAATAATTTTGAAAATGGAAAACAAGTTGGCGGGAGAATAAAATATGTGTGGCTCTTTGGTATCATTGGAGCTTTTGTATTGCTTTTGGCGTGTATTAATTTTATGAATTTAAGTACCGCTCGTTCAGAAAAAAGAGCTAAAGAGGTTGGTATTAGAAAATCTATAGGATCGCAAAGGGGGCAATTGATTAATCAATTTTTAAGTGAGTCTTTCTTAGTGGTTTTATTTGCCTTTTTCATTGCAGTATTTTTTGTGTTGTTATCTTTAGATGGGTTTAATGAACTTTCAAGAAAAGCAATTTCTTTTCCTTGGACTAATGGTGTTTTCTGGCTGGCTTCCTTAGGTTTTATCTTGTTTACTGCTTTGGTTGCGGGTAGTTATCCTGCGCTGTATTTGTCTTCCTTTAAACCTGTAGATGTTCTTAAAGGATCTTTTAAGGCTGGTAGATATGCAGGCTTGCCCAGAAAAATACTGGTAGTGGTACAATTTACCGTTTCTGTTGCTTTTATCATAGGAACGGTCATTGTAATGCAACAAATTAACCATGCAAAAAATCGCCCTGTTGGTTATGATAAAGAAGGTTTAGTACAAATACCTGTCATGAGTAGTGATTTCTTTGGAAAATACGATTTAATGCGTAGTGAATTTTTGAAGTCGGGTGCAGTAGTTGAAATGTCTTCATCCAGTAGCCCTACCACACAAATATGGTCTAATAGAAGCGGGTTTAATTGGGAAGGAAAACCTGAGAATTTTCAAGAAGATTTAGCTTGGACTATGGTGTCACACGAATATGTGAAATCATTGAATTTAAAAATCGTAGAAGGCAGAGATTTTTCAAGAACTTTTGCTACAGATTCTAATGCTGTATTGATAAACGAAGCAGCAAAAAAATATATGGGATTGCAAAACCCAATAGGCAAGTTTTTAAAATATGATGATGAAGATTCATCGCCACCATTAAAAATTATTGGTGTGGTGCAAGATATGATTACTCAATCGCCTTATGAACCAGTAAAACAGGGAGTATATGCCTTTGATAAAAATGGAAATGCTAGTTATTATAACCTCAGGTTAAACCCTAACCAAAGTGCAAGTCAGAATATAGCTACTATAGAAAGTGTTTTTAAAGCACATTTTCCCGACATTCCTTTTCAATATGATTTTGTGGATGCAGAGTATGGAGAAAAATTTGCTTCCGAAGAACGCATAGGCACGCTTTCGGCAATTTTTACCGCACTTGCTATTTTAATAAGTTGCTTAGGTTTATTTGGTTTAACCTCTTTTGTGGCAGAACAACGTACCAAAGAAATTGGTGTACGAAAAGTACTAGGCGCTACGGTTTTTAATGTGTGGAATATGCTTTCAAAGGACTTTTTAAAACTGGTGACAATCAGTTGTTTTATAGCTGTACCCATTGCTTATTATATTATGAACGGATGGTTGCAAGAGTATCCGTATCGCGTGATTCTCGAATGGTGGATTTTTGTGCTTGCTGTTTTTGGCGCCTTGGCAGTAACCCTATTAACGGTAAGTTTTCAGGCAATCAAGGCAGCAAATGCAAACCCAGTAAAAAGCTTGCGAACGGAATAAGATAAAGCGGGTTAGAGTATTAACAATCAAAAGAGGATATTAAAAACCAAAAAAATGCTAAAAAATCACTTAAAAATTGCCTGGCGAAGCCTCAAAACAAATCCGATGTTTTCTGCCATTAATATTTTTGGACTTTCCATTGGACTTTCCATTGCCATGCTATTGTTTTTGTTTGTACGATATGAGCAAAGCTATGATACCATGTATGCAAAAGCAGCTACTATCTATAGGGTATTGGTGAATACGGATGATAGCTATGGTCGTGAAACATTATGTACTGCTCCTGCTGCTTTGGCGCCTGCCGTAAAAGATGAGGTAGCTGATGTGAAAAATGCAGCAAGAATGTTAAAGCATAATTTTGGTGAAACAGCATTTGTAAACATTGGGCAAACGAATTTTTTAGAGAAGGAACTCTATTGGGTAGATCCTGCGCTTATTGATATTTTTGATATTAAATTTTTGAAAGGAAATGCTACAACTGCCATTGCGAGTCCCAATACGGTAGCGCTTTCCAAGAGTACGGCGAAGAAATATTTTGGTGATATTAACCCCATTGGAAAAACCATTACCGTTGACAATGACGATGTTTTAGAGGTAACTGGAGTATTTGAAGACTTCCCTTTAAATAGCACCCTGCATTGTAATGTATTGGCATCTTTTAGTTCTTCATGGGCAGCAAAAAATCCCAGTTGGGGTAACTCAAGCTTTGAGACCTATGTGGAATTAAATGAAAAGGCTACATTGACATCAGCCGAAAAGCAGTTTCAAGCTGTGCTTGATAAGAATGTAGATAAAGAAGGTCAGTGGTTTACGTTTTCATTACAACCCCTCAATAAAGTACATTTGTATTCAGCAGGGTTTAGTAACGCTTATTCTACCCGTATTGGTGATATTAAGGAGATTAGAAACCTCGCTTTTCTAGGGTTATTGATTCTCTTAATTGCCTGTGTAAACTATATGAACTTAATGACCGCACGTTCACAAAAACGGTCAAAAGATGTGGGTATTAATAAAACACTGGGAGCATCATCGGGTAGTTTGGTACGTCGATTTTATATTGAAACAGCCGTGATTACAGGAATTGCTTCGGTCATTGGGGTTGTACTTGCGTTACTTGCGATACCTGTTTTTAATGCTATTACAGGACAGCAGTTAGATCCGCTTTTGCTTTTTGGTCCAGAGCTTGTTATTGGTCTCCTTATTTTTTGGGTGGTTACAACAGTAGTCGCTGGCTCGTATCCCGCATTTTATTTGTCTAAAGCATCGGCAAAAGCTGCTTTAACGGCATCTAGTAGTCAGGGAAGTAAGGTGGTAAATATTAGAAAGGGACTTGTAGTATTGCAATTTGCTGCCTCGGTTATATTGATGGTTGCCGTGGTTGTTATTTATCAGCAATTAGAGTTTGTTAAAAGCCAAAAATTGGGCTATGATGCTCAAAATACAGTAGCTATTTCAACCGCAGCCATTCGCGAAAGTCAAAAAAGAAATGTGCTTGTCCAAGAGTTTAAATCATTAACTACGGTGTCTGAAGCGGCAATGGCGCAAGGTTTTCCGGGGATTTCTGTAAGCGGTAGAATGCTTTTTAAAAATGATAATGACGAAAACGGAATACAACTACAAACCAATCGCGCTGATGCTGAGCTTATTGATTTGTTGCAATTAAAATTATTGGCAGGGAAAACACTGCCCAAAGTGAAGCAAAAGGGTGATACCCTTGTTGAGGTTGTTCTCAATAAAAAAGCTATTGATTATTTGGGTTTTACGCCTCAAGAAGCTATCGGAAAGAAAGTTTTAATTCAAGGTTTTGGAGGGCAAACTTCTATCATTGGCGTAGTAGATGATTTTAATTATGAATCGCTACACCAGCCTATTGGTGGTTATGCTTTTCACAATGCTAAAAGTGAAGGAAAAGGATTTACATTGGTGCGTTTTAATAGTGCTTCCCTTGCTAACACCATGAATAGCCTTGAAGCTATGTTTAAAAAGGTAGCACCTGATGTTGCTTTTGAGTATGTTTTCTTAGACCAAAAGATAGAACAATTATATACACAAGAGCGTAAAACGGCATTGATGGGGGTTATTTTCTGTGGGCTGGCCATATTTGTTGCCTGCTTAGGCCTTTTTGGTTTGGCAGCCTTTGTCGCAGAGCAACGTAAAAAAGAAATAGGCATTCGCAAAGTGTTGGGAGCTACTATTTTGAGTATTACTAAAATGTTGTCGCAAGATTTTATAAAGTTGGTAGTGATTGCATTGGTTCTTGCTTTTCCCATTGCTTATTGGTTAATGAATGATTGGTTGCAAGGTTTTGCTTATCGCATTACCATACATTGGACCGTATTTTTAATTGCAGGTGTTTTATCAGTGGCGATCGCCTTATTTACAGTTAGTTTTCAATCCATACGAGCGGCACTGATGAATCCTGCCAAAAGTTTGCAAAGCGAATAAATGAACCACTAAATTATGTGGTGGTATACTAAGCAGTAACATCATTAAACGCATAGAGAAAGGATTTAATAAAAAAATAGCAGTCATGTTAAAAAATTATTTGAAAATCGCTTGGCGAAACTTGCTCAGAAATAAGAGCTTTTCATTACTAAATATTGTTGGGCTTTCTATTGGTTTGGCGGTTACGGCACTCATTATGATATGGATAAATTTTGAAATGAGTTATGACCGATTTCATGAAAATAATGATCGTATTTATGAGGTAAATAATGTATACCCTGTTGAAGGTGAAATTTGGACATGGAATAGTACTCCTAAAGTCATGGGACCGGTTATTAAAAATGATTATCCAGAGGTGGAAGCTGTTTCAAGGTATTTCTATAACATCTCTTTTTTATTTGCCAAGAATGAAAAAAGAATAAAAGCTAAAGGTACCGTAGTAGATCCTGATTTTTTGAAAATGTTCAGCTTTCCACTTATAGAAGGGGATGCAGAAACAGTTCTTAATGATGTTAACGCTGTTGTGATTACAGAAACCTTTGCAAAAAAAATGTTTGGCAATGAATCACCAGTAGGTAAAATTGTAAAAATAGACAACGCCGATAGTTTTATGGTGACAGGTGTTTTAAAAGACCTTCCGCCAAATACTGATTTTAGTTTTGAATATTTACTTCCTTGGGAATATCTGACTCAAAAGGGCTGGAATGACGAAAACTGGGGTAATAATTCAGTTGCTACCTATGTCATGCTAAAAGCAGGAACGGATTATAATGCCTTTTCAAAAAAAATAAGAAACCTACGAGAGCGATATGATAAACAATCACCTAAAATGGAAACCATGTTGTATCCATTTTCAAGAACATGGCTTTACGGAGAATTTGAAAATGGTAAAGAAACAGGAGGAAGAATTGATTTAATACGCATGTTTGGCATTATAGCAGCTATCATTTTGATCATAGCTTGCATTAATTTTATGAATCTAAGTACAGCACGCAGTGAAAAGCGAGCCAAAGAAGTTGGGATACGTAAGGTTATTGGTGCTGAAAAAAGGGCACTTGTCACTCAATTTTTAGGTGAATCTATATTAATTTCTTGTATTGCTGCAATACTAGCATTTATCATTGTATTAATCGCCATGCCTGCATTTAGTGCTTTAATAGACAAGCCATTGACGCTAGATATAACAAATATATCATTTTGGTTGTGTACACTTGGTGTCATACTTTTTACAGGAATATTAGCGGGTAGTTATCCGGCATTATATCTTTCTGCTTTTAAACCGTCTGCCGTGTTAAAAGGGACTTTTAGACAGGGCAACAGCCCTATTACTCCCCGAAAAGTATTGGTAGTACTTCAATTTTCTGCAGCAATTATTTTTATAACTGCAAGTATCATCGTGAAGCAACAGCTAGAAAAAGTACAGGATAGGCAAGCGGGTTACAGTAAGAATAACTTGGTCTATTCCGAGATGGAAGGTGATGTAGAAAAGAATTATATGCTTATTAAAGAAGCGTTATTGGCATCGGGTACGGCGACTTCCGTAACTAAAACTAGCGCTCCAATAACAGAAGCTTGGAGTAATTCATGGGGTTTTGAGTGGACAGGAAAAAGGAAAGATGATAAAACCTTGATTGATCGATTTGTGGCTGATGACGCTATTGTAAAAACCACAGGTTTGCAACTCGTTGCTGGTCGTGATTTTGATTTGAAACGATACCCTACAGACTCTACCGCGGTTATTATAAACGAAGCTGCTGTAGCGCTGATGAAGTTTGATGATCCAATAGGTCAAATCATTAAGGATAATGGTATAGAATGGCATGTGGTTGGTGTTGTTAAAGATTTTGTTTTAAAATCGCCATTTCAAAAAATAGAACCTATGGTTATTGAAGGAGCAAAGGCTTGGTTTAATGTTATTCATATCAAATTTAATCCAGCGTTAAATACTACGGAAAGTCTGGCCAGAGCCGAGGAAGTCTTTAAAAAATATAATCCTGAATATCCTTTTAACTATGAATTTGTAGATGAGGCGTATGCAGAGAAGTTTGATAACGAAAAAAGAACGGGGCAGTTGGTGAACTTGTTTACATTATTAACCATTTTTATTTCTTGTTTAGGATTATTTGGTTTGGCGAGTTATATGGCAGAAAATAGAATTAAAGAAATAGGCGTCAGAAAAGTATTGGGGGCATCAGTAGCAAGCATTACGTCACTACTTTCGAAGGACTTTTTAAAACTTGTTCTTGTAGCTATTTTGCTAGCAGTTCCTGTTTCATGGTATTTTATGAGCAAATGGCTCGAAGATTTTGCCTATAGAGTTACTATTTCGTGGTGGGTTTATGTTATAGCAGGAATTTTAGCCTTAGCAATTGCACTTTTTACGGTTGGTTATCAAGCGATAAAAGCAGCTATTGTAAACCCTGTAGATAGTTTGCGGAGCGAATAAAAATGAACCACTAAATTATCTGACATCGGGTACTAAGCAGTAACATCATTAAACGCATAGCGAAAAGATTTAATAAAAAAATAGCAGTCATGTTAAAAAATTATTTGAAAATCGCCTTTAGAAATATTTGGAAAAACAAAGCTTTTTCCTTGATTAATATCGTGGGTCTTTCCATAGGGCTCAGTGCTTCTTTTGTTATTGGTATTATGGTCTATTATGATATGACTTTTGATAAATTTCATCCTGATGGTGATGCTATTTATAGAATTACTACCGAATTTTATAGTCCCGAGGGGGAATCTTATAGCCCTGGGGTCGCCGTTCCTTTGGGCAAAACCTTACAAGAAGGAGCTGTTTCTGGGGTAGCAAGTGTGGCACCTTTGTTAACGGCCTATCCCTTGCACGTAAAAAATGAGGCAAAAGATGAACTGTTTAAAAATCCAGATTTTGTTATTTATGCCGATGCTGGTTATTTTGATATTTTTAAATATGAGTGGCTGGCGGGTAGTCCTGATGCCGTTTTGGAGAATCCCTATGAGGTAGTTTTGAGTCAGAAGCGAGCCGAAAAATATTTTCCCGATACTGGTTTAGATAAAATTATAGGTAGCACCTTGGTGTATAATGACTCCATTCCTGTAAAAGTAACGGGCGTAGTTGCCAATTTTACTGAGCGTACCGATTTGGTTTTTGAAGAATTTATATCCTTAAAAACAGCCGAAAGTCAAGACTTGACCAGTGCTGTTACAGATGGACATTGGAATAATACAAATTCTGCTTCGCAACTTTTTATAAAACTAGCCGATAATAGTGACAACGTAAATTTTCAAAAACAACTAGATCGTTTGTCTCAAGAACATGCAGATGAAAAAAGTATAGCATTAGGCCAAAAAAGGCGGTTTTATATGCAGCCTTTGGCAGATTTACACTTTGATCCTAATTATTACACCTTTGATTTTAATTCGTCTCAAGCCAGCAAATCGTCATTAATAACGTTGAGTTTTGTAGCCTTGTTTCTATTGTTACTAGGCTGTATCAATTTTATTAATTTAAATACGGCACAAGCCACAAAACGAGCCAAGGAAATAGGGATACGAAAAACGTTGGGGAGCTCAAAAAAGCAGTTGGTTTTTCAGTTTTTAGGAGAAACCTTCTTGTTAACAGTAGCTGCTGCCATGGTATCCTTATTTTTAGCTGCTTGGATGCTACAGATATTTTCAGATTATATTCCCAATGGGGTAGATCTTACCTTATTCCAAAGTCCGTTAATGATGTTAGGAATAGGCGTTTTGTTGTTCCTAGTAACCTTTCTGTCTGGCTTATATCCGGCATTGGTGTTATCAGGTTTTAGGCCTGTCGCAGTATTAAAAAATCAAATGAATTTAGGCAAGGGTAACGTTAGCCTTAGAAAGTATCTTACTGTTACGCAATTTGTATTTGCGCAAGTCTTTATAATAGCCACCTTATTAGTGGGGAAGCAGTTACATTATTTAATGACTAAAGATATGGGCTTTAAAACGGAAGCTGTTGCACATTTCCGAAGTCCGTGGCATGACGCTTCTATGGATAAGCGGCTACGGTTTGTAAAAGAACTGGAAGCAATTCCGCAGATTAAAGAGGTGATTTTGGGTGGCAATCCCCCAGCATCTTTTAGTAGTCATGGTTCTGATGTAACCTATATTGGTGCTCAAGATCAAGAAATATTTATAGCTATGGAGCTGCTCTACGGGGATGAAAAATATACCAATTTTTATGGTATTCCCTTATTAGCCGGTAGATTACCACTAAATGATACTATTAGAGAGTATGTAATAAATGAAACTTGCCTAAAAAAAATGGGTTTTTCAAATCCTCAAGATGCGATTGGTCAATTTTTAAAACTGGATGAAGAGGCAATACCTATAGTGGGGGTTATGCAAGATTTTAACCAACGTTCGCTCAAAACGAATATCAAGCCCATGGCATTTGTGGGAGATTGGTATAGCGGTTCAAGATCACAATTCAATACCATTCATTTTAAATTAGAAACTGCTGAAGTGAATGATTGGTCTGCCGTAGTGGCTAAGGTAGAAGCAATTTGGAAAGATATATACCCCGGTGCAGATATCCGCCTAAGTTTTATGGATGATCTTATTAAGCGCTTTTATGAGCAAGAAAAAAAAATAGCCTTGCTGCTACAATGGGCCACAGGCCTAGCTATATTGATAAGTTGTTTGGGGCTTTTGGGGCTGGTCATTCATACCACTGAAAGACGCACCAAAGAAATTGGAATAAGAAAAGTTTTGGGGGCTTCCTTAACACAATTAAACTTCTTGCTTTGCAAAGAGTTTTTGGTATTGGTGGGTATCGCCTTTCTTTTGGCTGTACCTATAGCTTGGTATGGTCTTCATAATTGGCTACAAGATTTTGCCTATAAGACAGATTTAAGTTGGTGGGTATTTCTCTTGGGTGGAGTCGCAATGGTATTTGTGGCATTACTAGTCACTAGTATTCGTACGATAGCAGCTGCCAATGCCAATCCTGTAGAAAGTTTACGAACGGAGTAAAGCTTAAAATGAACAAAAAAGTAACATAGAAAATCTGGCGAAAGCGAACTCTTGATACGTAGTTGCTTTAGCACAAAAAACTATTAAAAAATACCAATTAAAAGACATGCATTATGTTTAGAAACTATTTAAAAACGGCTTGGAGAAATTTAGTAAAGGACAAAACCAATACTTTTTTTAATATCGTAGGGCTTTCTGTTGCTTTTGGAGCTGCTATTTTATTGGCGATGGTGGCTTTTTATGATTTGTCTTTTGATGGTTTCCATGAACATGGTGATCGTATTTATCAAGTATATAATACCCAGCAAACGCCAAAAGGTCCAGAGGCAGGAACAAGCCAGGCAGCACCTTTTGCAAACGCACTAAAAACTGAGGTGCCGGGCATTACACATATCACCCGATTTCTTGAAGGTGAAACCTTAACCATTTATGGTGATAAGGAAATTAACCTCGATGCAGTTTGGCTGGATAGTGATTTTTTTAAAATGTTCACCTTTCCGGTATTGAAAGGAAATAAAAAGAATCCATTGGAAAATAGGTCTTCGGTAGTGCTTACTGAGGGTACTGCAAATAAATTGTTTGGTACTATTGATGCTATTGGTAAAACCATTATGATTCTTATAAAAGGAGCCGAAAAACCATTTACGGTGACCGCTGTAGTAGCTGACAATGATAAGCAGAATACCTTAGCTTTTGATATGGCAATTCCCTTTGAAAATCATGGAGGGTACGAGGAAAATAAAGATAATTGGAACGCCCAATACCATTATGTATATGCGGAAATGCAAAAGGGAATTTCTGCCAAACAGTTTGAAGAAAATACCCGTTCTTTTGTTGATATACACTATAAAGAAACTATTGAAAACCTAAAGCGCGATGGCGCTGTGGCAGATGCAGATAACTTATTTAAGCAACTGAAACTATTACCCTTAAAAGATGTTCACTTTGTCAGTTTTAGAAAGGGTTTTGCAGAGGTGAGCAGGGCGGTTCCGTACCTTATTTTGGGGGTGGCTTTTCTTATTTTGTTCATCGCCTGTGTAAATTATATCAATATGAGTATTGCCAAAAGTACGCAACGCTTGAAGGAAATTGGAATGCGAAAAACACTTGGTGCTCAAAAAAATCATCTCTTTTTTCAATTTTGGGGAGAGAGTTTATTTATATTCTTGAGTGCTGTAACTATTGGTGTGTGTATGAGTGTTTTGTTTCTTGAAGATTTTAAAACACTCTTTAAAACAGGTGCCTCTTTTGATATGTTGTTATCACCAGTGGCCATTCTTGGGTTTTTGGCCGTAGTGTTTTTTATTACCTTATTGGTTGGCGGGTATCCTGCACTCTTATTGAGTCGTTTGGGAACTATTCAATCGTTAAAAGGGAAGACTGATAGCACTGGTAAGAATAGCGTGAGAAATGTGTTAATGGTTATTCAATTTGGCATTGCTATTCTGCTTATCAGTAGTACTTTGGTATTGTGGAGCCAGGTAGGGTATATGCGTAATAAGGACTTGGGTTTTGAAAAAGAACAGGTGCTTTCTTTTCCTATAGATGGCAAAAAGGATAGTTATGAAGCAGTGGAGCTATTGCGAGAAGAACTTAAAGGAAATCCTGATATTTTAAACATCACCGCTGCAGATAATAATTTAGGACGCGGTAGGGATGGAAGCCAGTCAACTAGTGTGTGGGGTTTTGATTATAAAGGTAGAGGGGTGAAAACTAATGCCTTGGTGGTAGATTATAATTATATGGAGACTTTAGGACTTGAGCTATTACACGGACGAACCTTTGATAAGAAATACCCAGGTGATTTACAAAGTATTATGATTAATGAAAGTATGGCTAAAGAGTTAGGAGAAGATGATCCTTTAACGGCTTTTCTTCCCGTAAGTGATAGTGTTCAATATAAAGTAATAGGGGTAGTTAAAGATTATAATTTTCAAGAATTAGCAAGACCCATTCAGCCACTTACTTTTTTTCTTGATAGAGATGCGGGCTTGTATTATGCCTTTGTAAAAGTGGCACCCGTTAATATGGCACGTTCCTATGATGCCATAGAACAGGCTTGGAAGAAAATAGAACCCAATTCTCAATTTTTAGGCTCTTTTCTCAATGAAAATATTGACAATACTTTCCAACGCGAAAAAACAATGGCTAAGATGATAACCAGTGGTTCTATTATTGCAATTGCCCTAAGTTGTATTGGTTTGTTTGCGATGTCGTTGTTAATTGTAGCACAACGTACAAAAGAAATTGGCGTGCGAAAAGTACTGGGAGCGAGTATAGCTTCGATAACTGTTTTGTTGACCAAAGATTTTATGAAATTAGTATTGATTGCCTTTTTGCTTGCAACGCCAATAGCCTGGTATTTTATGCGGCAGTGGTTAGATAATTACACATATCGCATTGAGCTCAATGCATGGCTTTTTATTGCAGCGGGTATTATTGCAGTATTCATTGCTTTTTTAACCATAGGAACGCGTACAGTAAAAGCAGCATTAGCTAACCCTGTTGATGCTTTAAGGGATGAGTAATGATCGAAGTATGTTCATGTTTTGTTTTTTACTACATAGTTTAAACGAAAATTGACTTATTAAACGATTTGATAGTACACATTAATTATCGATTATGTATAATTTCGATAAATTTATCTTGACTTATCGGTTTTACTATATAATCGGTTACTTCTGTAATGCTTTTAGCTGTAATGAGATCATCAGGATTCAAAGACGAGGTTACAATGTATATTACAATCTTTTTGTTAATCATCGGTTTGAGCAATTTGTATTGTTCAAGAAATTGCCAGCCGTCTATAACAGGCATGTTAAGATCTAGAAAAATCAAATCGGGTAAGAGGTCATCATGATCTACGTTTTCATGGAAAAAATCAATAGCTTCTTGACCATCAGAAAAAATGGATATTGTTTCGATCTTTTTAGTAGAAAGGATGGTTTTCTTTGCCATATATTGGTAAATATCATCATCATCAATAATTGCTACGGTTTCTATTTTTTTCATAATTTACTTTAGAATATAATTTTAAATATTGTTCCTTTATCTACTTCACTTTCTGCACTTATTTGTCCGCCCATAGCTTCTACTTGAGCTTTAGTAATAAACAAACCAACTCCTTTGGCTTCCGGATGCCTGTGAAAGGTTTTGTGTAAACCAAATAGGCGTTTGCCATTTCTTTCCATATTAATACCCAGTCCATTGTCACTAACGGTTAAGCAGGTTTGTCCATTATGTTTTTTAGTTTCAAAATGTACAACAGGGTTGCGTTCTAATGAGCGGTATTTTAATGCATTGCTCAGTAGGTTTTGCATGATGCTTTTTAAATACACTGAAGAGTATTCTAAAGAAGATGCTCCAGAAAAATCATGAGTGATTTTTGCATTTGTCTCCATTATTTGCCCTTGGTAAGTTTCTATTAATTCATTGAAAAGTGCATTGAATTTTAATGTTTCTTTTTCTTTTTTAGACTCATGTCGTATACTTATTACTTCTAAAAGTTCGTTAAGGGTGCCTTCTAAATTGGCTACTGTTTTTTCAAACTTTTCCATTAATATACCTTTCTCATTTTCACAATCTTCTTCGTGATAAAACATTAATAGCGATTTTAAGTTGCTAGTGGGGCCACGTAAGTTATGAGAAACTATATGAGAAAAATCTTCAAGCTGCTTATTCTGTTTGGTCAAATAAGCAGTTCTTTCTTTTACCTTATTTTCTAGATTTTTGTTATTTGAAATTAGTTTTTCTTCAGCCTCATTACGTTTAGTATCTATTTTATTTAGTAAACGAGCAGTAGAGGATAATGCATATAATATTACTAGGATAAACGAAGTAGTGAATATGGTTATTTCAAATTCAATGGAAACCCATTTTAGTCGGATAAATATTAATTGTAAAAAGCCTAAAATTAATGTTGCAGCAAGCATTTTAACAAAAAGAGTACGAGCCATGAAGTTGCCTATTTTCTCTCCTGTAAATAAGCCAGTGATGCCTAGTGTACCATGAATTAATGAAATACCTAATGACAAAACAAAAAAGGTTATTGAGGTGTGAATTGCCATTGATGTGAAAATGGATAGTTTGTAGAGTGTAGGAACATTAAACAGGTAACCTAAAATTGCTATAAAAGTGGTGAGCGTAACAATATGGAGTGCATATTGTACTATTTTCTTTATTCGTAAATTACTACTACGAATTATTGTAAATACAACCCCAAGTAGAAAAAAACAAAGTGAGGTGGTAGGCGAGGGGCGACCGGGTGAATTTTCACCACGTTTAACGGCGTCCAAATCTGTTATTAACAGTTGATCAATACCTAAATTGTAATTGAAAATATCTTGACTTAATGAAGTGATGCCTAACAATGCAAGTACAAAAGCAAATGTGATACTTATTTTATGCCATTTATTCTGAACAAATAATAAAAGTAAAAAACCTGCTAAAACAAAACCAATGGCAGTGTTTAACTTCATTGAAACATAGCCAGGTACTATTGATTTAAATAATTGTATGTCAAATAGCCAGCCTAAAATTACGATTAAACCGAGGGTAATGCTATAGATACTAATCCAAAAAAGAAATCGTGATTTTTTAATATGATTCATATGGTTGAAAGGGGAATTTCTAATTAGTAACGTAACATCGTTCAAATAATTGTAGGAAATATAGGTGTACCTAAGAATTTTTGTTAGGGGTAATTTGAATTATAGTGAGCGAAATAGTTTTATTCTGTTGGCTATCAGCTGCACCGTGTGTCTATTTATTGGACAGTTGCTGTATGATTATTTGACAGTAAGCAACATTCTATTTTCTTTCTTTATTTTTAATCTGTTGATAATAAATTGATTGCAAATACGGCATGAAATTCGTTTTGAAGTACGTGTATTTTAATCTTATAATTGACTCTGATGATTGTAGATTACAATCGATGCCGTTGATGAGGAAAAAAAATAAAAAATTAATGTATTCAAGGCGATAAAAATTTTTATGTTTGAATTGCAGGGTAACAAAAAAACAAAGTATGCTACTACAACTAAAAAGTATTTTTAAATGGGTCAATACTGGGGGGCAACGTATTTTTTTATTGAAAGATATTAATCTTACGGTTAAAGAGGGTGAGTTTATTTCTATTATGGGGCCATCTGGTTCTGGTAAGTCTACATTGCTAAATGTAATTGGTATGCTCGACAATTTTGATGAAGGAGAGTATCATTTTTTAGACGAGTCTGTGCATACACTAAGAGAAAAGCATAGGGCAAATCTGTATAAAGAATATATTGGTTTTGTTTTTCAGTCGTATCATTTGTTAGATGAACTTACGGTGAAGGAAAATTTAGAAATGCCTTTATTGTATAAAAAAATAAAAGGATCAGAGCGTAAAGCGATGGTAGCTGATATGTTAGATCGCTTCAATATTGTAGGCAAAAAGGATCTTTTTCCGCAACAATTGAGTGGCGGCCAGCAGCAATTGGTGGGGGTAGCCAGAGCACTCATAGCTAATCCGAAATTAATATTAGCTGATGAACCTACAGGAAATTTAAATTCGCAACAGAGCCAAGAGATTATGGAACTTTTTACAAAGCTAAATAAAGAAGGAGTAACCATTATTCAAGTAACGCATTCAGAAAAGAACGCAGCATACGGCTCTCGAATTATTAATTTGTTAGATGGAAGAATGGTTTAGACAAAGCGCTGCAAGAACTAAGAAACAAGACTGCTTCGTTGCAAGAAAAAAGAACGGAGACGCTTGAAATGTACTGTTTCTTGGCTCTTGTTGAATTTCCCTGATTGTAGTTGACCGTTTTTAGGTATTAATTTCTTGTTTTTTATGGGTATTAATTTCCAATAGTCCTGTTTCTTAATTCTTGTATCTTCCCACACTACTCATTTTCTCATGCTGAATGGTTCTCTTCTCTTCAGTCTCTTTAAGGTATATTTCACAATAAACACTTTAGCTTCTCGTGCCGATACTGTATCTTTGTTGTTTAGAATGAATATACATAATGAAGATTGAGAAGCAAGCAGTTTTAAAAGCCTTAGAAAATATCACCGTGCCTGGTGAGGGCAAGAATATGGTGGAAAGTGGCGCTGTAAAAAACGTTCAAATATTTGGCGATGAGGTTGAGGTAGATATTACTATCAATAACCCTAGTTTACAGGCGCGCAAGAAGACCGAGGTAGAGATTTTGAAAATCATTCATAGAGAGGTCTATGAAAAGGCTAAAATTAAGATAAATATAAAGGTAGATGCTGCTGCAGCGAAACCTAAAGCGCAAGAAATTAAAGGGAAGGCAATTCCAGGAATTCAAAACATTATTGCCGTAGCCTCTGGTAAGGGTGGAGTAGGTAAATCTACAGTAACGGCTAATCTGGCGGTTACCTTGGCAAAAATGGGTTTTAAAGTAGGTCTTTTAGATGCTGATATTTACGGGCCTTCAATGCCAATTATGTTTGATGTGACTCAAGAAAAACCTTTGGCAATTACTGTCAATGGGAAGTCAAAAATGAAACCTATTGAGAGTTACGGAGTAAAATTACTTTCTATTGGGTTTTTTACACAACCTAACCAGGCCGTAATTTGGCGAGGGCCAATGGCATCAAAAGCCTTAAATCAAATGATTTTTGATGCGCACTGGGATGATTTAGATTTTATGCTTCTAGACCTTCCCCCAGGAACCGGAGATATTCATTTAAGTATTATGCAAGCTATGCCAGTGACTGGAGCGGTTATTGTTAGTACGCCTCAAGAAGTTGCTTTGGCGGATGCTAAAAAAGGGGTGGCAATGTTTCAGCAAGATGCAATCAATGTACCTGTATTGGGTATTGTAGAAAATATGGCGTATTTTACACCTGCAGAACTTCCTGATAATAAATATTATATCTTTGGTAAGGAAGGCGCAAAAAATCTGTCTGAAGATTTAAAGGTTCCCTTTTTAGGTGAAATTCCTTTGGTGCAGAGTATACGAGAAGCTGGTGATGTAGGTCGTCCGGCTGCTTTGCAAACGGGAACTTCAATAGAGGTTGCTTTTGAAGAATTGACAAAAAATGTAGTGCAAGAAGTAGTTGGAAGAAACAAGAGCCTACCTCCTACAGAAGCAATAAAAATAACAACGATGGCTGGTTGTTCCACCGTTACAAAGAAATAGATATGACAACAATGACATTCGAAGAACTAAAAATGAATGTGGAAAAGGCCTTACAAGAAATTCGCCCTTTTTTACAGAGTGATGGCGGTGATATTTCACTAATATCAATAGATAACGAGAATTCTGTAAAGGTGAAACTTGAGGGTGCTTGTGTAGGTTGTTCAGTAAATCAAATGACCTTAAAAAGTGGCGTTGAAATGACTATTAAAAAGTATGCGCCTCAAATTGAAGAGGTGATTAATGTAGCAAATTAAGTCGTTTAGAAATAACCTTTTAGGCTATATTTTGCAGGTTTTACAATAAGATTTTTGTAATGATTGAAACAGATATTTTAATAATCGGTGCGGGACCTACGGGTCTCTTTGCTGTTTTTGAGGCAGGCTTATTAAAGTTAAAATGCCACTTGATTGATGCTTTACCCCAAGTGGGAGGACAGTGTTCTGAAATTTATCCAAAGAAGCCTATTTATGATATTCCGGGCTTTCCTGAGGTTTTGGCGGGGGATTTGGTTACTAATTTAATGGCACAAATAAAACCTTTTCAACCTGGTTTTACCTTGGGAGAACGAGCGCAAACTATTGAAAAATTACAGGACGGTTCTTTTATTGTTACTACTAATAAAGGCACCAAACACCATGCGCCAATTGTTGCTATTGCTGGTGGCTTGGGTAGTTTTGAGCCTAGAAAACCGCTAATAGAAAATTTAGCAAAATTTGAGGATAAAGGTATAGCCTACATAATCAAAGACCCTGAGGTTTATAGAAATAAAAGCGTTGTTATTGCGGGAGGTGGTGATTCTGCCTTAGATTGGAGTATTTTTCTCGCTGATGTGGCCGAAGAAGTTACTTTAGTGCATCGTAGAAATGAATTTAGAGGGGCGCTAGATTCGGTTGAAAAGGTACAGCAACTTAAAAATGAAGGACGAATTAATTTGGTGACACCAGCAGAAATAGTAGGTCTCCAAGGTGAAGATAAGTTAGAAGCTGTTGTAATTAAAAAGACCGGCGCTACTACAGATACGATTTTAGAAGTAGATAATTTTATTCCGCTTTTTGGTCTCTCTCCTAAATTGGGACCTATTGGCGATTGGGGCTTAGAAATAGAGCGTAACGCAATTAAAGTAGATAATACACTAGATTATCAAACCAATATTCCCGGTATTTATGCTATTGGAGATGTGAATACGTACCCAGGCAAATTAAAGTTAATTTTATGCGGTTTTCATGAAGCTACGCTGATGTGCCAGAGTGCCTATCAGAAAATATTTCCCGATAAGAAATATGTGATGAAATATACTACAGTTGGTGGTGTACAAGGTTTTGATGGTAGTAAAAAGGAAGCGCCAAAAGCCGTTGTAAAAGCTATTGATTAGCAGTTTAATTTTTAAAAGCCTAATTACTGTTATAGTACGATTCATCAGCAGCTTTTTTGTATATAATTTTCAAGTAGTTAAACATAAACAGTAATCTGCCTTATCTTTGTCCAAAATAGTTGAAGACTTAGTTCAAAAAAAATAAAATAATAATTCCAGTGAAATTTCTAGGCTGTATTGTAGACCAATGCACTTCATGAAATAGCTAATCCCTTTTTTAATGGATATCAAAATAAAAATTACTGACCGCGAAGGCGTAACTCACGAAGTTGATGCGCCAACAGATATGAATATGAACCTAATGGAAATTGTTCGTTCATACGAATTAGCACCTGAGGGTACTATAGGCATCTGCGGAGGCATGGCCATGTGTGCTTCTTGTCAATGCTATGTGCAATCTGCTCATGCACTTCCTGAAAAGTCAGATGATGAAGATGCAATGCTGGCAGAAGCATTTAACGTTGAAGAAAATTCACGCTTAGGCTGCCAAATTCATATTACCGAAGATTTAGATGGCTTAGAAGTAACTTTGGCACCAGAAGACTGAGGGTAATAGTTTCCTGAAATTTCACGTGAACAAAGCAAGTTGGGTTATGGTTTAAATTCTTGCTTGATAGGTGAATAAATTATAATAACGACCTTCTTTTGCAATGAGTTCATCATGCGTTCCTTGCTCGGCAATACGCCCATTTTCGATGACTAAAATTTGATTTGCTTTTCTAATCGTGCTTAGTCTGTGTGCAATTACAAATGTAGTTCGGCCTTCGGTTAGTGTAGCTAAACTTTTTTGAATTAATGCTTCGCTTTCTGTATCAAGGTTAGAAGTAGCTTCATCAAGAATTAATATTTTTGGGTCAGCCAAAACGGCTCTTGCAATCGCAATACGTTGCCGTTGCCCTCCTGATAATTTTACCCCACGCTCACCAATTAATGTGTCTAAACCTTTTTCAAAACGGTCTGTAAATTCATCAACATATGCGGCTTTTACAGCAGCTTGCAATTCTGCTTCTGTAGCTTGGGGTCTTGGAAAGAGAATGTTTTCACGTATGCTTCCTTCAAACAAAAATTCGTCTTGTAAAACAACGCCCAAATGCTTTCTGTAGCTAGTAAGGTTTACTTTACTAAGGTCTTTGCCATCAATAGTAATCATACCCGATTGCGGGTTTAAAAAGGTAGCCGCCAATCCCGCTATTGTTGATTTCCCAGAGCCTGAACTCCCCACAAGCGCAACAACATTCCCCGATGCTACTTTAAAGTTAATGTTGTGGAGTACGTCTTTGTCTTCTTCGTAGGCAAAAGAAACATCATTAAAAACAATTTCACCATTGATATCGTCAAGAATAATAGTTCTATTTTTTTCATCGGCTTCTGGGGTGATGTTCATAAGTTCTTCAGTACGGTCCAAACCAGCTAGTGCTTCGGTCAATTGACTGCCAATATTACTCATCTGTACAATGGGTGCAATCATTAAGCCCAGTAAAAAGGTAAACGTTAGAAATTCACCAACAGTTAAATTATCAGACATAATTTCATACCCTCCCAAGCCCATTACTCCAGTGGTGGCGATACCTAATAAAAAAGTAGAAGAACTGGTCATAAAAGCGGTTGCAGTGAGGCTTTTCTTTACATTCTCAAATAATTTTGTAACACCTTCTTCAAAAATTTTACTTTCCTGTTCCTCTGCGTTAAAACCTTTAATGACACGAATACCACCTAACGTTTCGGTTAATCTTCCGGTAACTTCCGCTTTAATTTTGCCTCTGTTTCTAAAAATAGGGCGTATAATTTTGAATGCTTTTAAAGCGATTAGTGCAAAAATGCTTAAAGGTATAAGTGTGAAAAGTGTCATAGACCAACTGATTCTTAGTAAAAGAATAAGTGATACTATGGCTGTTACACTACCGCCTACAAGTTGTACTAAGCCTGTACCAATTAGGTTTCTTACACCTTCAACGTCACTCATAATACGTGAAACTAAGGCGCCAGATTTGGTGTTGTCAAAAAAACGAATAGGTAAAGAGAGTACTTTTTTTTGTACCTGTGCTCGCAGTTCAGAAATAAGGAATTGCGCTTGAACGCTCAAAATTTTAGTTAATAAAAAGGAAGTAATTGCTTGCACTAAAATGGCTAAAGTAACAGCGCCTACAAGTAGCTTTAAAAAGTCAACATCTTTATTGGGTATAATATCATCCATTAAATATTTAAGCGATAATGGTGCAACAAAACTAGCAGCTTTGCTGATAATAATTAATAATAAGCCTATAAAAACAAGGTTACGTCTTGGCCAAATAATGGTTTTAAATGCGGTAAGAATACTAACTTTTTTTTCGGCCATTAAAGATGAAATTTTTATGAATTTTAATTGAGGACGCAAGGTACTTCAAAAAAATTGGATTCTTGTAAGTGGCTAGATGTCTGTCGTTTTTTTGATGAAAATTAGTATTTGATGTGCAAGTCTAGTAATTTAACAGCCAGTATTGACTTCTAAAATTTTGTATATGAGATTTTTTCTGCTTTTAAGTGTTGTTGTTTTTCTTTCGTGCAAAACGGAAACAAAGAATGAGCAAAGATTGCAAAGTCTTAAAGAAAAGGCTGCAAATGTTACCATTATTAGAGATGATTTTGGAGTGCCGCATATTTATGGCAAAACTGATGCCGACGCAGTTTTTGGGTTATTATATGCGCAATGTGAAGATGATTTTAATAGAGTTGAACAAAATTATATATGGGCAACTGGTCGTTTGGCAGAAATTGAAGGTGCTGACGCTTTGTATAGTGATTTAAGGGCAAAATTGTTTATGACCGAAGAAGAGGCGATAGCCAATTATGAGCGTAGCCCTCAATGGTTAAAGAAACTTTGTGATGCCTTTGCTGATGGGGTCAATTATTATTTAGAAACACACCCTGAGGTGCAACCTAAACTGCTAACACATTTTGAACCATGGATGCCTATGTACTTTAGCGAAGGGTCAATAGGTGGTGATATTGAACGCATCAGTACCGATAAAATAAAAGCGTTTTATGAGGGAGGTATGCAACTTCCAGAATTGTATGATTTAGAAATTGTAAAAAAAGAGGAGATGGCAGAGCCACAAGGCTCTAACGGTATTGCAATCGCAGGTAGTTTAACACAATCAGGTAATGCTATGTTGCTCATTAACCCGCATACTTCTTTTTATTTTAGAGGTGAGGTTCATGTGGTAAGTGAAGAGGGCTTAAATGCGTATGGTGCTGTTACTTGGGGGCAGTTTTTTGTATACCAAGGTTTTAATGAAAAAACAGGATGGATGCATACTTCTACGTATACCGATGTGATGGATGAGTTTAAGGAAAACATTATGCCTGTTGATGGAAAAAAACAATATCAATACGGCGAGGAGTTACGTCCTTTAGAAAGCTTTGATATTACATTAAGGTATAAGGAAGGGAATATGATTAAAGAAAAGACCTTTCCTGCTTATCGTACACATCACGGACCTATAACACATATTGAAGATGGGTTTTGGACAGCTTCGGCAATGATGTGGGAACCAGTAAAGGCGCTTCAACAATCATTTATCAGAACAAAACAGAACGGCTATGAAGGGTTTCGTGAAATGATGGATATGAAAACCAATTCATCAAATAACACAGTTTATGCCGATGCCGATGGGAATATTGCTTATTTTCATGGAAATTTCATTCCTCGACGTGATGAAAATTTAGATTATTCAAAGCCGGTTAATGGTTGGAATCCTGAAACAGATTGGCAAGGCTTACATCCTGTTAATGAACATATACTTTTGTTAAACCCTACGAATGGATGGCTGCAAAATTGCAACTCAACACCTTTTACGGCGGCTATGGAGTATAGTCCTAAAAAAGAAAATTACCCAAAATACATGTCTATTGACAGGGAAAATTTTCGTGGTGTTCATGCCATTGGATTGTTGAAAGATAAAAAGGGATATACTTTAGATAGTTTAATACAGTTGGCGCACGACCCTTATTTACCAGCTTTTGAGGCACTCATTCCGGGCTTGGTTGCTGCTTATGATAAAATAGATAAAAGCAAAAAATTAGGAGCACCGATTGAGGAATTGCGAAATTGGAATTTTCAAACATCAAAAGCCTCCATAGCGATGACACTTGCACATTATTATGGTACACGGTATTATAAAGAGGGAAAATATGCAGCGGGGATGATTCCTATGGAGCGTGTGAAATATTGGGGAAGCAAATCGCCAGACAAGGAAAAACTACAGATTTTTGAATCGGTTATCAATCAGTTGACGGCAGATTTTGGTACGTGGAAAATGCCTTGGGGAGAAGTAAACCGCTACCAACGATTAAATGGCGCTATTCGACAACCCTTTGATGATAATAAACCAAGTATTCCTATTGGCTTTGCTTCTGGTCGCTGGGGTGCTTTGGCAGCCTATGGTGCACGTTATGATAATGGTACTAAGAAAATTTATGGTACTAGAGGAAATAGTTTTGTAGCTGCGGTGGAGTTTGGTGACAAAGTAAAAGCAAAATCAATTTTAGCTGGCGGACAGAGTGGTGACCCAAAATCACCTCATTTTGATGACCAAATACAGCGCTATGCCGATATGAATTGGAAGGATGTTCCCTTTTATAAAGAAGCTGTTTTAAAAAGGGCCGTAGAAACCTATACTCCGGGAGAACGAAAATAAATGGTTTACTCTTTGGTGATTATCAAACTAGCTTTAGCACCTCTTGACAGTAACCATTTATTTGAATAAATTAACTCTCCTTGGTCGTTATATACATCAATTTGAGCTGTATTAGGAGAAGATGAACCTTCGTTCAATGCTTCAAATTCAATGCGATTAAAACCTTTGTTTAAATCAACATTTACGCCTTTAAAAACACCTGTTAATAGCATGTTTGGGTCAATTACGGTTTCGTTCAAATATATTTTAACCCTATCGCCATCAACAAATTCATGGTCGCGAGCAACAATGCCAACAAATTTTCCATTGTTTTTTATTTCCCCTAAATATTGGTCACCAAAAAAATCTTTTGAACCTTCTTTGGCTGTTCTTGGCCCTACTTTGGTGTCTATTTTCATACCGCTACCTGCTTGTACCAAATTTCGGTCATCAAGCATTTTTATGGTGCGCTTGTTTAATGAGTCTTTAAAATTGATTTTGGGTTGCTCCTTTATTACTGGCGGAATACGAAGTGCAGTACCTTTGTTAGTAGTTTTGTCTTGTTCGTCTAATTTTTCGGCAGCTTCTATCTTTAAAGGTTGCTCATCAGGGAGGTCCGTTTGAGACCATCCTATGCATGGTATCAATAAGATTAACACGAAAATAATTTGAAAATTCTTCATAGCTCAACTAAAGTCGCAAATTTGCTATTAAAATAAACAAATACCTTGCCATAGGGACTTAAATACTTGTTAAAATGACAAATGTTTGATGATAGTATTTGCAATTACCTGATGTCCTTTTTTATTTGGGTGAATAGGGTCGCCTTCATAATATTCATTTTGGTTTTTTAAGAGAGGGCTGTGAATGTCGACCGAAGAAAGCAGGTTGGGGTGCCTAAAGTTTAATATGATTTCTTTGAATTTTTGTAAAACCTCCTCTTCATAGTACGGATATGGGTTTAGCCAAGTATATGCCTTGGTGGTGTCAATGTTAACAGGTACTGCTTGTAAAGCTAATGGCGGCGGCGTGATTAAAATGACCTTGCTGTTTTTTTGACTAGCTTTTTTAAGGAAAGCGGACACTCCTTTTTGGTAGCTGTCAAATAATTGTGGTGATGGTTTACCATAAATGCCACAATTGATGCCGTAGCAAAACATGATGATATCGACCTTGGTGCTTGCCAATAATGCATCTAATCTATCAAAGAGGTATGGTCTTGGCCCAGGATGCCCTACTTCAGTAAGACCCGTTATCGTTTCACTGCTTTTACCCCAATTGATAAAAGTGAGGTTTAAATCGCTATAATTTTTATTGGCTATATCTTGTAGCATTTCAACATAACCATTATGGCCACCATAGGTGACGCTGTCGCCTAAACAAGCAATGACTTGCCCTTTTCTAATCGGAATCTTTTTGCTACTGGCGCAACCAAAAATCATACTTGATAAACTTGCTAAAGAGGTTGCTGTGATAAATGTTCTCCGTTTCATTTCCAGTGGTTTTTTAAAAAATGAAGGAAATTTTTATTCATAATATTTTCAATATCAGTTGTTGTGTACCCTTTTTTATTGAGTAGTTCGGGTACTTTTTGTAAGTCAGCAATGGTGTCTAAATCAGTAGGACTCTGTTCTTTTCCAAACCCACCATCTAAATCGGTGCCAATGCCAACGTGAAGCGAATTGCCTGCTAGCTGGCAAATATGGTCTATGTTGTCAATCATTTGCTGTAAGGTGACATTCATTTCTTTTGGCGTTGATGTACCTCGCACCCAATTGGGTACCATCATCCAAGCATCTAAGGCAATACCAATTACTGCCTTTCTTTGAATGAGTTCTTTAATTTGCTCATCGGCAAATTGGCGGTTGTGATTCACAAAGGTTCTGCAATTATTATGGCTAGCCCATACAGGCCCATTATAATGCTTCATGGTCTCCCAAAAACTTACATCACATAAATGGGTAGCATCCAAGATGAGATTGAGGCGCTCAATTTCTTTAAGAAGTTCTTTTCCTTTAGTGCCAATTCCACCCACTGAATCGGTGCCATGTGCATAGGTGCCCGGGCCATAATGAGCAGGGCCAATGGCTCTTAGTCCTTGCTCGTAACTGTGCTGTAAGTAATCAATTGTTACTATAGAATCAGCCCCTTCTAGGCTTAGCATATAGCCAATGGGTTTTTTGCCTTCTGTTGTTTTCCAAAGTGCTAAATGTGCCTCTAATTGCAGTTTGTTGGTGATTTGTACCATTTCGCCAGCAGCCTCCATAGCTTTATACCAGGCTAGTTGTCCTTGTGTTTGTGCCCATGCTTGCTGTGGTGAGTTCCAGCCTGGTAATGGATTGTTTTTATGTACATAACGTGCAATTTGAGTGGCTACACAGAGACCTATATTTCCTTTTCGCATCGCTTCTAAAGAAACGGTGTTCTTGCCTCGGTCTGGCTTGTCTGTCATTCCTTTTTCACTTGCTCTAATTTCAGCAACAGACCAAGTGAGGTCGCGATTCCATTCCATGGCATTCATAGAAAGGTCTAAATGGGCATCGAATATGAACATATTTTTAAATATTTATTTGTTGGTTTCTGGCAGCCACTTCCCATTCGGCTGTAACTTTTCCGTTTTCTACCACTTTAAGGGTTTCGTATTTAGCAACCGTAGGGCAAATATGTCTGGGTATTGCATAAAAACAGTCACCTACTTGATAAAGAGTATCATCTTTTACCTTAACAACAAGGTGTTCTTCGCTTTGACTAATTTGTTCGCTATCAGGTAGATTTAAAAACCGAACTCTAGGAAAATTCATTTCTGGAGCGATAGATTTATGACCCAAATCAAAACATAGCGTATTTGGTGCAGGTTTACTTATAATTCTGGTTAATAAAACTGCAGCTGTTTGAAACTGCATGTACGAAAAAAAATCTTCATATTGCGCATCCCACAATAGGGTGGTGCCCGGTGCTACCCGAACATTTTTTCTTTGCACATGCACCGGAAAGGACGGTGAGCCTCCAGCAATAATATTTTTAACGGTAATTTCTTGTTGCTCAAGTTGCTCTTTTAATTTTACGACGGATGCAAATGCTGTGTCTACAGCATGTTTTTGACGGTCAAAATCTGTGTGATGAATATGACCATCGTACACATGAAAGCCTTTAGCTTCGATATTTGGGAGGTTTTCAATTTCGCAAAATAGTGATATGGCTTTGTCGTTTGGAGAAATGCCCGTTCTATGCATACCTACATTGATATCCATCCAAAGAGAAATTATAATATTTTCTTCAGCAGCTACTGCTGCTATTTGGCGTAAGGAGGTGTTGTTGTCTACCAGTGTTGAGAATGCTGCATTTGGATATGTTTTTATCAGTTTTACAAAACGGGCTATATTCGTTCCTACCAAGGGCATTGCGTAAAGAATTTCTGTAGCACCAGATAAGGCCAGTAATTCTGCCTCAGCAATGGTGGCACATTTAAATTTTTTTATTCCATATCGCAGTTGCATTTGAACTATCTCAGCCGTTTTATGGGTTTTGATATGTGGTTGTAACAGGTCTACATCGTCAACCATTGCTATCATTTGTTCTATGTTTTTTTCTATCCTATGGGGATAGACTAAAAGCGAAGGCGAAATGAGGTTTGATGTATCTAAAACTTCATACCAATTTGTATGGCTCATAAGCGAAGGGTTTATTTATGTAGTTCAAACATCGCTTCTATTTCTACAGCAATACCGCCTGGAAGCATCATACCTACAGCGCTACGTACGCCCACACCGTTAACAGGACCAAAGACATCAGCCATTAGCTCACTATACCCATTGATTACTAAGGGATGGTCACCAAAATCAGGAGTGCAATTGACCATGCCAAGGGTTTTTACAAGGCGTTTTATGCGGTTAACATCCCCAAAATGTGTGGTGATTGTCGCTAGCATGGTAAGTGCTGTTTGCCGCGCTGCAGCTTTTCCTTCTTCTAAAGTTAAGGTGTCGCCAACACGTCCTTTGATTAAAGTGCCATCGGTGCGTAAACACCCTTGACCAGAGACATATAAGAAATTGTCAACTACCAAAACAGGTTTGTAAAGTCCGGCAGGGGGAGGTGCAGGTGGAAGTACTAATTTTAATTCTTGTATTCTTTCTGAAGGTGCTGTCATGATATATAAAATTTATGAATGAATGTTATTATACAGATGTTGTTTTCTGCAATGAATTATAAAAGGAAGGTTTTTTTAGTAGTGCAAGATGAAAACTTACTTTCATTTTATCTATGATGGTTTTATTTGGATGCATATCTCGATTACACAAAAACATCTAAAATAAGTACTCCTATAAGTCCCATTACTCCTACTGTTGTTTCCATAACCGTCCATGTTTTTAGCGTGTCTTTTACCGATAAGTTAAAATACTCTTTAAACAACCAAAAGCCTCCGTCATTGACGTGAGAGAGCATTAAACTACCAGAGCCAATGGCTAAAACCATCAATTCAGGACTGGTGCCTGTAGTGCCTAATAGAGGCAAGGCAATGCCAGCGGCCGTTAATCCTGCTACAGTAGCAGACCCTACACAAATGCGTATTACAGTGGCAATTAACCAAGCTAAAATTAGCGGAGAAATGGCCGATCCTTGTAACATTTCACCAATGTATTTACTTACCCCACTATCAATCAGTACTTCTTTAAGCGCCCCAGCACCAGCAATTATGAGTAGTACCATGGTAATACCTGAAACTGATGCGGCTACCGAGTCCATTAATTCTTTCATGGCTCTGCCCCGGGCTAATCCCAGTGTGTATATGGCTACAAGAACAGAAATGAGCATGGCTAGAACAGGATTACCAATAATAGCGCATAGTTCTTTTATTTTGCTTCCGTCAGGGGCTAATACATCTACAATAGCTGCAAAGCCAATTAATATAACGGGCAATAATGCCGTGAAAATACTGATGAACGTATTGGGCATTTCTTCATCAGTCAACACTTTCGGATTTAGAAATTCTTTTAAAGGAGTGGCTTTAATATTTTTAATTGTTCTTGAAAATAGGGGGCCAGCAATGATAATAGCAGGTATGGCAACGATAATGCCATAGAGTAAGGTTTTGCCAATATTGGCTTTAAACATTACGGCAATTCCTGTGGGTGCAGGGTGCGGAGGTAAATAGCCATGAGTTACTGAAAGTGATGCCAACATAGGAAGGCCAACATAAATTAGGGGCAATCCTGTGGCTGCGGCAATAGTAAAAACTAAAGGAATAAGTATTACAAAACCAACGGTGTAAAACATGGGGATGCCCACAATAAAGCCTGTGAGTACTACCGCCCATTGAATATGCTTTTTGCCGAATTTATCTACTAACTTTGTAGTGATGCGTTGTGCCGCGCCACTGTCGGCAACTAGTTTACCCAACATTGCCCCCAGACCTAAGATTAAGATAAGTCCGCCTAAGGTTTTTCCTAAGCCTGTTTGAATGGATTCAACAACTTTTAAAACGTCCATTTTATTGCCGATACCCACAAAGAGTGATACTAAAATAAAGGCGATAAAGGCATTGAGTTTAAATCGAGCAATAAGAAGGAATAAGATAAATATTCCTATAACTACGATGGCGATTGGCATGAGGTAAATTCTTAAGAGTGATAGGGTTAAATATAATGAATAATTTTTTGCTTTTTAAGTAGTTGTACAGGGCATTATAAATGCTTATTGTTTTGAAAACAAAAATGCATTTCAATCACAATTGAAATGCATTTTTAAAGTTATTATCAGAATGGTATTAGTCGTTTGTTTCTGGCGAAAGGTATTTATAAACCAAACCAGCTAAAACGGCACCTACAATAGGAGCTAGCCAAAATAGCCAAAGCTGTCCCATAGCCCATCCGCCATCAGCAAAAAGTGCCTGACTTGTACTTCTTGCAGGGTTTACAGAAGTATTTGTAACAGGAATACTGATAAGGTGAATAAGTGTTAAACAAAGACCGATGGCTAAACCAGCCAAATATTTTGGTGCTTTTGAATGCGTACTCCCTAAAATAACAAATAGGAAGATAAAAGTCATTACAATTTCGGTGACTAGTGCTGCCATCATATTATAACCTTCTGGTGAATGTTCGCCAAAACCATTTGCAGCAAAACCGCCAACGCCATCAAAGCCAGCTTGATTACTAACAATAAGGTATAAAATTCCTGCTCCAGCGATACCACCCAAAACTTGTGATGCAATATAAGGTAGTAAATCTTTGGCATCAAAACGGCCACCCATCCAAAGGCCAATAGAAACGGCAGGGTTTAAATGACAGCCAGAAATATGACCAATGGCATATGCCATAGTAACTACCGTAAGACCAAAGGCAAGGGAAACACCTACAAAGCCAATGCCTAAATCAGGAATGCCTGCTGCAAGGACAGCGCTTCCACACCCGCCAAGCACAAGCCATAGGGTTCCAATAAATTCTGCTACTAGTTTTTTCATTTTTTTAAATCGTTTAGTTAATGTTTATATAATTAATGGACTTCAATGTACTAAAAAAGAGAATACCTTAGCCTGTTTTCTACTCAAATTAAAATTGTTTTCTTAATTCTGTAGGTTTTTTATGTAAAGGAAGCTGGAGAAATAGTGCTTAAGAGCGCTTAAGAAGCCGTTCAAAAATATATCCGAAAAAAGCACCTACCACATAGCAGACCAAATCACTCCATAAAAACCCTTGCCCTAGAATTAGGGCACCTATCCTAGTTTCACGAATAGCAACTAAAGTATGCATTGTTGAAAGTTGCAGTATTTCAATTAAAAAACAAATGCCAATACTTATGAAGAGTATTTTAGCAGCATCAAACTTGGGAAAAATAAATGCAATGCCAAAAAATACCATTAATGCATATAAGGCGTCGCCAATATAGGGGTAGATGAATTGTGGGGTAAAACTGGTTCTTGACAGCAACCCTAAGCCAATAGTAGCAAATACAAGTATAAGATATAAAAAACGGTTTCTTTTTTGCATTGTTTTGATATTGGATGCGGATAGTCTCAGGTGTTTATTTTAGCCCTATTAAACGGAGGTGTGAAGTGATTGTTGTTTTAAGGGTTTTAAATGGTCAATTTAATGTCTGTTTAAAAACTGAGTTGCCAAATTTTGGCTAATTGAATTTGACATATTTTTAATAATGATATAGAAGTTGTTATTTTTTTGATACCCACGTAAAAAATAAATAAAGAGGTTTGGGTGCTCTATTTCGAATCCGTTTTAAGGCTCTGCTAATGTGACTTTCTACCGTGTTTTCAGAAATACCTAGCATTTTAGCAATTTCTCTATAGGTAAGTCCCCTCTTTTTATTCATTTTAAATATTTTTTTAGATTTAGGAGGCAAAATTTCGATTTCTTTGTTAATCCATTCTATCCTTTCTTTTAAATAAGACTCTTCTTCTTCTATTGCGTTTTGTAAAACTTGATAGTGAATTTTGTCTACAATGGTTTCTTCTCTTTGTTTTTTTCTAAATTCATTTATGAAAATATTGTAAGTAGCCTTGTATAAGTAGCTTTTTAGTGAAGAATTTATGTTTAGCGTATTTCTTTTAATCCATAGGTTTAAAAAAACATTTTGGACTATATCTTCAGCACTTGATTTGTTGCTGGTAAGGCTTGTCGCATACAAGCAAAGGACTTTGTAGTATGTATTAAAGACTTGGCGGTAAGTTTCTTTACTTCCTTCTTTAAGTTTTTGGCAAACAATGTCTTCATCGTAAATAAGATGCTCTAATTTCCTTTGCATAGGGTAAATTATAAAAAAAAACTAAAAGAAATGCATGGTATTTTAGTTTTTAGTTGTCATAGAATTGATAAGCGAGGAGATTGTGGAAAAAAAGATAGAAGATTTAATAAAAAATTACTTAAGAAATTCTATTTCGAAAGATGAATTAACATTTCTAAAGAGATGGGTTTCTTCAAAGGAAAATGAGCGCTTGTTTAAGAATATTGTAAGTAAATATTATAGAGATAATGCGTTTGACACGCCAAGAGCTTTGGAATTATTGGAATCCCGAATTTTTGAGGAACAATCTTTTGTTCAACCGAAAAAGAATCAGTTTGTATGGTTAAAGTATGCCGCCGTTTTTGTTGGTGTTTTAGCTGCGAGTTACTTTGCTTATTTTTTTAATCAATCACCTAAAACGGAATTCCCTGTAAATAGTATTACTCTCGAAGTAGAGGGTGTAGGAAGTCAAGTTCTCAGTAGTACTGTTACGAAGGATTTAGTAGGTGAAAATGGAGAAGTTTTAGCCAAACAAACAGGAAATGCCTTAAATTATTTAGATGCCAATAATGGAGGTGCAAAAGTTACTTATAATATTCTTAAAGTGCCATATGGTGAAACGTTTCAGCTTTTTCTAGCTGACCATACGCATGTATATTTGAATTCGGGTTCAAGCTTGAGATATCCTTCGAAATTTGTAAAAGGACAGGCAAGAGAGGTTTTTTTAGAGGGTGAAGCTTATTTTAAAGTAAGCAAAAGTAAAGAGATCCCTTTTATTGTTAGAGCGAATAATTTTAGTACAGAAGTTTTTGGAACGGAGTTTAATGTAACATCGTATCCAGATGATGATTATGATAAAGTGGTGCTTGTAGAAGGAAGTGTTGGTGTTTATGATAAAGGAGATCGTTTTGATGAAAAGTTGCATAAAATTTTAAAACCAAAGGAAATTGCTTCTAAAAGAATAGGTGATTCAATTCTTATCAGCGAAGTTGATGTCAATGCTCATATTGCTTGGCTTAATGGGGCTTTATTTTTTAAGAACGAAAAATTTAAAGTAATCAAAAAAAAATTACAAAGACATTATGACAAAATCATAGTAAATAATTATCAAGCTCTTGATGAGAAAAGATTTACAGGACGATTTGATATAGAGACAATTGAGCAGGTTCTAATTACTTTTCAAAAGACTAATAATTTCAATTATGTCGTAAAAGGCAAAAACATAATAATTAATCCTTAAAACTAAATAGATATGAGATAAATGCAAATTATATAACAAAATCGAGAAATGGTTCCAGCACTTCTCGATTTATTAAAACAATTTAAATAGCCAAATAACCTTTAAATCACGATAAAAATATGAAAAATGCAGGAAAGCATTACATTTTTGGTGTGCTCAAATTTGATTTGAAAATGAAACTAACCACCATATTACTTCTATTGTGTTTGTTTCAAATTAATGCAAACACCTATGCTCAGAAAACCAAAATTTCTTTTAATGTAGAAAATAGCACCGTTGAGTCGGTATTATTAAATAACATTGAACAAGAAACAGACTTTAAGTTTTTTTACGAAAATTCAGCTCTTGATCTAGATCGAGTGGTGAGTTTGAAAGTTGCTAAAAAAGATATTTTTAAGGTGTTAGATCTTTTGTTTGATGGTACTAATATTAATTATGAGATTGTTGAAAAACAGATTATACTTACTAAAAGGCAAGTTTTATCTAAAAAAAGTTCAAAACAATCAGCGACTATACCCGATAAGCCATTAAAATTACAACTTACTGTACAAGGATTAATAAGTGATAAAGATGGACAACCGTTACCTGGAGCTAATATTCTTGAAAAAGGAACAACAAATGGAACTCAAACAGATTTTGATGGCAAGTTTTCAATTATTCTAAAGGATAAAGATGCTGTATTGGTTGTTTCTTATTTGGGTTTTGCTACAAAGGAAATTATGGTTGATGGTAAGACTGAATTTTCAATAGTCTTAGAAGAAGATGCGGCAGGACTTGACGAAGTTGTTCTTATTGGTTATGGTGAGATTCGCAAAAAAGACCTAACAGGTTCGGTGAGTAACGTAGGAGGTGGTGATTTAGCAAACTTACCTGCTGCTAGAGTAGATCAAACGCTTCAAGGTAGAGCATCTGGGGTGCAAGTTTCTCAAATTAGTGGAGAGCCTGGAGCTGCGACTACTATACGAATTCGAGGAGGTAATTCTATACAAGGTAACAATGAACCTCTTTGGGTTATTGATGGGATTATTGTGGGAACTGATTATAATTTAAGTAATCTGAACACAAATGATATTAAATCGATAGATATTTTAAAAGATGCTGTAGCGGTTTCTATTTATGGTACCCGTGGAGCGAATGGGGTAATTTTGGTTACAACAAAAAATGGTGCGGGTGCTCCAGGAGGGACTACTAATGTATCTTTAAACGCATATAGTGGTTTACAATCATTGGTGACGCAAGTTGATTTTTTAAACGGTGCAGAGCATGCTGCCTATGCAAACGAAGATGCCGAGTTTAGAAATTCGGCATTGCCTTTTCCAAATATTAGTGAAGTTGCTGATGTTAATTGGATAGATCAAGTGACTCAAGCAGCCCCCGTCACAAATGTTGATGTATCAGTATCTGGAGTTTCTGAAAATAGAAACATAAATTATTATCTCTCTGGAAATTATTTTAACCAAGAGGGTTTGATCAGAGCGTCGGGAATAAAAAAATATGTATTTAGGTCAAATATGGATATTAAATTGTCAGATAAATTTAAGGCTGGTTTTAGAGTTAATATATCAAAATTGAAACAAGAGAATACTAAGTTCAATGTCGATTTTTTATATCTATTTTCTACACCTAATAGGGCTGTTTTTGATGATGAAGGTAATTATACTGCAGTAGATCCAATTACAGATGGGGTCTCAGCTAATTATGAGGCTGATATTAATTTAAAACAAGACCACAATTTAGTGACCAATTTGTTAGGAAATATTTATTTAGAGTTCAGGCCATCAGAGAATTTACTATTTAAATCGACTTTTAGTCCTGAAATCAATGATTTTAAAAGAAATAGGTTTAATCCAGGGGCTTTACCTAATAATTTAATTGTTGAAAATGGAGGAAATGCTCGAATAGATAACTCTCTTAGGGTGAGTTATATAAACGAAAATACGATAACCTATAATACCGATATTGGTGCAGATGACTATTTGACCGTCTTAGGAGGTTTTACGGTTCAAAAAACTGAATTTGAAACAAGTATGTCACAATCATTTGGATTGTCAAACGATGTAACAGGTTTTAATAATCTTAGTTTTGGCGCTGACCCTTCTCGTAATTTAGTAAGCTCTAATTATGATTCGTTTCAACTTGCCTCTTGGCTTGGTAGAATTAACTATTCTTTAGACGATAAATATTTATTTACGTTAGTGGGTAGGGTAGATGGTTCTTCACGTTTTTCACCAGGCAATAAGTATGCTTTTTTTCCATCAGGAGCATTTGCATGGAAGCTATCTGAAGAGGAATTTATTAAAAATTTAAACTTGTTTAGTAATTTGAAGTTCAGAGCCAGTTACGGTTTATCTGGTAGCCAGGCAATTCCATCTTTTCGTACCTTGGCCGTTTTAGACCCAGCCAATACAACTTTCAATGGGGTCGAAAATTCAGGTGTTCGCCTGGGTAGGCCAGAGACTCCTGAGTTGACTTGGGAAACAACAGAGCAATTAGATGTTGGTTTTGAAATGGGTTTTTTCAATGACCGTCTTTCCATTGAGGTTGACTATTATAAGAAAGAAACTTCTGATCTTTTGCTAAACGCTCGATTGCCAAAGCAAACAGGCTTCGATAGTAAGCTTCAGAATATTGGAATAGTTGAAAATAAAGGTGTAGAGTTTCTCGCAAATAGTATCAACGTCAATAATGATAATTTTCGATGGTCTACTTCATTGTCAGTGTCAAGTAATAGAAATAAGGTTGTAGATCTTGGAGGGGTAGATTTTATAAATTTAGTTACACCTGCTCAACAAGGGGGAACAGGAGGGCGTTTGATTGTTGGAGAAAGTGTTCCTGTATTTACGGGAGTGCGTTATCTTGGTACATGGAAATCACAAGAAGAGATTGACGCTGCTGGCTTAGGAGGTAATCATGATGTTGGTGGCCCTCGATTTGATGACACCAACGGTGATGGTGAAATTACAGAAGAAGATTTTGTGGTATTAGGAAGCTCACAACCCGATTTTTACTTTGGCATAGGTAATACGTTTTCCTATAAAAACATTGATCTCGACTTTTTCTTTCAAGGAACTTCAGGAAACGAAGTTTTTAACAGTCTCACGCAAACTGCTTATTTTGGGAGACCAGAGACTACAAAATATAAGGAAACCCTGAATCGCTGGACACCTGATAATCCTAATTCTGATATCCCAAGAGCAGGTTCTGTTGCGGCATTGTCTGAAATTTATAATAATTCAGTAATGATAGAGGATGGCTCGCATATCCGTTTAAAAAGTTTCCGTTTAGGGTATAATGTGCCTGTTGATAAAATGGGTTTAAAGGTTAAAGGAATCAATTTATACGCGGTGGGGTCTAACCTATTTGTTCTCTCTAATTTTAGACTAAAAGATCCTGAAACGAGTCAATTTGGTAGAGATGGGGATAATCCCTATTTCGGGTTTTCAAGAGGTCAATATCCAAGTTCTAGAACGATATCTTTAGGAGCTAAAATTGACTTTTAAGCTACTTAAAATTGAAAAACAGATAGAATTAAAGTAAAAAAAATAAAAATGAAATATACAATCAAAATTCTGACATTAATTTTTGTTAGTAGCCTTATAATGGTTGGCTGCGATAAGTTTCTAGAAGAAGACCCCAGAGCTTTGGTGTCTCCTAGTAACTTTTTTAATACTTCTAGTGAATTTGAACTGGCTATTGTAGGGTTATACAAGATATATAAAGGTAATTCACTGCATGGAAAAATAGGGTTAGATCGTTATTACGAAAATGGAGCAGATATCATTGGTCCAAATAGAGTTTTTGGTCAGGTAGAGCCTACACAGTCTTATTCATTAAGTGAAAGTAATATTAGCGCAGTAGGGCAAGGTGCTGGGGCTCCTCTTACTTGGCAGAATCTTTATGCTATCATTCTAAATGCTAATACAATTTTAGAGCAGTTGGATTTAAACGAAGATATATCTGATCAAGAAATGAGTGTTTTTAGTGCTGAAGCACTTTTTCTTCGCTCGTATGCTTACTATCATTTGACTAACCTTTGGGGTGATGTTCCGTATTATAGAGAAAATTTGCCTATTGCAGAAATACAATCTCTACCCAGAACAAATAAAACGACTATAAGAAATGAAATTTTAGTTGACTTACAGCAGGCTCAAGATTTTTTGCCCTCAGCCTATGGGGATGGTAAACTTGGTAGAGCCAGTAAATGGACTGCTGCTACAGTCATGGTGAAGATATATTTGATACAAAAAAAATGGCAAGAAGCTAGAGATAAAGCTTTAGAAATTATCAACGAATCTCCACACGATTTGTTAGATGATTATGCGGCTGTTTTTGATTTAAACAATGAGTATAATCAAGAAATTATATGGGAAATCGATTTTGTCAAGGATACAGATTCTAATGATTGGGTTGATCATTTTACTCCCCGTATTAGAGATGAGCCTAAAGACGCCGATAAACGTGGAGAATTAAGCGCTGCCTTAGGTGAAAGAAATGAGGGTTTTACAGGGTACGGACTAGCGATTCCATTACCAGATTATGTCAATAAATTTCCGTTAGATGATTTACGTAGACCTGTTAATATTGCGACCGAATACCTTGGCTTTGAGTTGAATTTCCCTTACATGCCTAAAAATTTTAACTTAGATCAGGTTAATTCTCCTCGTGGTAATCATGCAGATAATAAGATTATTTTTAGACTTGCTGATGTTTATTTGATGGTAGCTGAGGCTGAAAATGAACTGAATGGTCCTGCTGGTGCATATCAATATATCAATAAAGTAAGAGAACGTGCTTATGAGCCCGATCAGCCTTTGACCAGCCTTTCGCAAGAGGAATTTAGACAGGCTATTTATGACGAAAGAAAATGGGAATTAGGAGGAGAAAACCATCGTCGAATGGATTTAATACGTTGGGGAATATTATTAGATGTAGTAAGGAATACAGAGTATCGCATTTATAATCCAGCTGCTAACATTCAACCACATCATATATTGTTGCCAATACCTCCAGAAGAATTTCTTCTAAATCCGGCGCTTTTAGAGTCAGACCCTACCAATAATGGATATCGTTGAATCTTATAACTTTAATAACGCCTTTTGAAACTATACAAAAGGCGTTATTTAAAATTTAAGCATACATTTATACACCTATTTCAAAAATAAATCAAAAAATCAATGAGAGCATTTGTTTTAATTCTAGCTATTTTTCTAACGTGTTCATGTAAAGAGACTGAAAAGAAAGCACCTGTCCAAACCGAAACCCAAACCAAGAGTAAACCAAATTTTATTTACATTTTAGCCGATGATTTGGGCTATGGAGATTTGAGTGTTTATGGGCAACAAAAGTTTAAAACCCCCAATATAGATAAATTGGCAAGTGAGGGTATGCTATTTACGCAGCACTACTCGGGTAGTACGGTTTGCGCCCCAAGTAGATCGGCTTTGATGACTGGCATGCATACGGGGCATACGGTAGTTCGTGGTAACCAAGAAATTCTTCCTGAAGGACAGTATCCAATACCTGACGAAACACATACCATGGCTGAAACGTTTAAGAGTGCAGGTTATACCACGGGGATATTTGGAAAATGGGGCTTGGGATATCCTGGTTCAGAGGGTGATCCTATGAATCAGGGATTTGATGTCTTTTTTGGATATAATTGCCAACGTATGGGGCATAATTATTACCCTCGACATTTATGGTCAAACAGGGATTCTCTTGTTTTAGATGGCAATAAAGGCTTTGCTAAAGGAACGTATGCTCCTCAATTGATACATGAGAAAACCTTGAAATTTATTGATGATAATAAGGATAAGCCGTTCTTTTTATATGTGCCTTCCATAATACCGCATGCCGAGTTGGCTGCTCCAGCATCTTATATGAAAAAGCACAGAGGTAAATATCCCCCTGAAAAAGCTTACAAAGGATATGATGAAGGGCCTAAATATAGAAACGGTCCGTATGAGTCTCAAGAAGAGACCCATGCTGCTTTTGCTGCAATGATTGAACTATTGGACGAACAAGTAGGAGAGATTGTGCAAAAAACAAAAGAACTGGGTATTGCTGACAATACCATAGTTGTATTTACTTCTGATAATGGTCCGCACCAAGAAGGCGGGGCAGACCCAAATTATTTTGATAGTAATGGTCCCTTAAAAGGAGTTAAAAGAGATCTTTATGAAGGAGGTATTAGAGTGCCTATGATTGTTAAATGGCCAGGGAAAGTAGCTGCTAATACTACATCAGATCATGTTTCTGCCTTTTGGGATGTTTTACCCACTTTTTCTGAAATTATTGGGGTAGATACACCAGAAAATATTGATGGAATATCATTTTTGCCAACATTAAATGGGATGAAACAGGGGCAAAAAGAACACGAATATTTGTATTGGGAGTTTCACGAATTAGGAGGCAGACAGGCGGTGAGAAAGGGAAATTGGAAAGCGGTAAAATATAATGTTTTTGATACAGCCAATGCTGCTATTGCGCTTTATGATTTGTCAAAAGATATTGGCGAAGAAAATAATGTAGCCAATCAACATCCAGAAATTGTTGCTGAAATGGATAAGATTATGAAAGAAGCAAGAACTCCATCAACAGTATTTACGTTTAACCAAAAGGCATATTTGAGCAAGGAATAGTGTACTTGCAAATAAAGCTATGTGTTGATCATGAAATTTTGTTTGTTTATTCTTTTTATTGTTAGTGGTTGTTCAGTGACAAAACCAATTAATGATACATCATTGAGGCCAAATATACTTTACATTAATGTAGATGATTTGGGCTGGATGGATAGTGGGGTTTATGGAAGTGATTTTTATGAGACGCCAAATATTGATAGATTGGCGCAAATGGGTATGATTTTCACCAAAGCTTATGCAGGGGCTTCAAATTGTGCTCCTAGTCGTGCCTGCCTTATAAGCGGTCAAAACACACCAAGACATGGTATTTTTACTGTAGCAAACTCAGATAGGGGTGTTGCGAGTACCCGTAAATTGATTCCCGTAGCCAATAATGAGGTGTTGCATGATTCTGTCATTACCATTGCCGAAATGTTGCAGCAGGCCGGTTATAGAACAGGAATTTTTGGAAAGTGGCATTTAGGAGAAAATCCAAAAACCCAAGGTTTTAATGTTAATGTAGGTGGCAGCCATAGGGGTAATCCTGGGCGAAAAGGATATTTTGCACCCTATAATTTACATGATTTAAAAAACGCTACTGATGGAGAGAATCTAACAGACCGCCTTACGGATGAGGCAATACAATTTATGAAAGCGTCTAATAAACAGCCTTTTTTTACGTATTTGCCGTATTATGCCGTTCACACACCCTTGCAGACCACCGCTACCCTTGAAAAAAAGTATCGTAATAAAACAGCTAATCAATACCAAAATAATGCTGTTTATGCGGGGATGATAGAAACGGTTGATAGGAATATTGGACTCTTGTTGGCGTATCTTAAACAGTCGGGGCAGTTAGAAAAGACATTAATTATTTTCACTTCAGATAATGGTGGTATTCGCGATATAAGTAATCAAGATCCGCTAAGAGCAGGTAAAGGCTCGTACTATGAAGGTGGCATACGGGTGCCTTTTATTTTTACTTGGAAGGGGCAAATACAGCCAAATACTACAAATAATAGTCCAATTTCAAATTTAGATATATATCCTACCTTAATGGAATATACAGGTAGCGCATTGAAAAATAAGTTACTTGACGGAATTTCATTAGTACCTCTATTAAAGGGCGAAACAATTCAAAACCGAGATTTGTTTTTTCATTTTCCTATTTATCTTCAAGCGTATAATCCTAAAACCGACCAAGGAAGAGATCCTTTGTTTAGAACAAGACCGGGTACTGTTGTGATTTCAGGAAACTGGAAGCTGCATCATTATTTTGAGAATGATGAATTTGAATTGTATGATTTGAATAGCGATTTAGGAGAACAGCATAACTTGATCAATAGTCATAAGGAAGAAAAGGAAAGATTATTACAAAAGATGGATGCTTGGAGAAGCAATACAAATGCTCCTGTACCAACTGTACTTAACCCTCAATATCAAAAACCCCAAGAATAATAGTAGCCCTATGTAGTGTGGTAGTCTATCAACTTTTGTGGGCCTTCTAAAACTACCCGCGCCACTTTTAAAGTGCCACCATCAGTAGTGGCAATATGCCATTTTATTAAAGCGATGTTTCCGTTTTCAATTTCAATGCCTGTGATGCTTCTGGGGTGAACACAGCTGCCATCATTAAAGAGTGGAATATCACCGGGCTCAGGAAAACGAGGTCTGTGGGTATGACCTATTACGGTAATGGTTTGGTTGTTTCGTACAATCCACCGTTTTACGCGTTTTTCTAACTTTATAAGTTCTCGGTAGTTTCGTGCTGGGCTAGTAGGGTCCGCTATACCCCATATTTGTAGTGGTTTCCATAAAATACGTACCAGAAACCTACTCCATCGCCAAAAGGTATAATTCCAAAAATCTGCTTGATGCCCGTGCGTTAAAAACAGCTCTTGTTTTGATGTTTTGTGTTTTAATACAATGGCTTCATGGTAGTTGATGTCTTCAAACAGGGTTTTGTCTTTATTTTCTATGGGTTCAAAATAGCTTGATAGGTTGTTTTTTACATAAGCTGAATCTTTATAAACCATGTCATGGTTGCCCCAAATCATATGCAATCGGTTCTCTAAATGAAACTGTTTTAATAATTTATAAATATTTTTATGCGCCTGAAAAATAGATTCAAAATTTCTATTTTCCCACAATTCATCGCCATCACCTAATTCACAATAGGCAAAACCTTCTTTGTAATAATGTTTTAGTGCGTGAAAATAGATGTTTCTATTTTTTGCAAAATCATCAGCAAAACTATTATCGCCTCTATGGCAATCGCTGAACAAGATAAATTTTGAAGCGTTATCAAAAGAAATCACCTTCGCATTTTTATATGCTCTTGTTAACCTTGTTGCTGATGACATAACCTAAAAGAGTTTTTGTAAATATCCGAAAAACAAGGCATATTTAGCTAATTTATAAGTGCGTTTTCGTAAATCTAATTTTCGTATTGGTTTTCATATCTTTGTAGAGAAAGAGGGATGAACATTGTTTATATGTGTGCTACTGTAAAGCCATGGGTTTTATTTTTTTCTTTTTGAATGTAGAATTTTGTTATGCCAACACTAAGTTTTGAAAATATGCCCATGAAACGGCTCATAAGTTTCCATAAAATATTGGAATATTATGATGCTATGGCTACCAGTGATGATGCGTTTTTGGCTGCAAAGGCAAAAAGAATTGTCAACGCCCAAGCACCATATCCTGAACTACGTGAGGGATTTGAAGATTTAACAATTCTAGAAAAACATGAATCACTAATACGTCTTATTCTTGAAGATGCATTTTCTGAAATACTGGGTGCTAATGAGATTAAAACAGCCTCTTTACCCTATGATGATTTAGTTTTTAACTCATCAAAAAGATTTAAAAAAATTATTGCAGATGCTGGGCCGGGGTTTGTGCCTAGAATACGTAATCAAGAACAGGAGGTAGATTATATTATGGCGGCTGTAGTGGTGCTTAATTTTTACTACGGATTTAATTTAGATTTTTTACGCCCATATTTTTATGATATTCCTGATGCTAAAGGCATAATGCATCATTACCGTATTTTATATAACGCCGATTTTTTAGAAATACTACCTACTGATAAAGCTAAGGATTTAACTCAAGATGATGTTGATGAACTCCTTGATAATTATGATAATATAGATTTATGGAAAGAGAAAATTCCACCAGGAAGCTTCATTTCTAAAGGTTTTGTTATTTCGAATATGTTTGATGTAACTGCTGAACAATCTATTTCCCGTATAAAGTCTAATTTGATTGCTGACAACAAACAAAGGACTAGTGGATTTATGGATGAATTAGGTGATACTTTCCGATCTTTTTTTAGAATAAAAGATATTAACACAGGTTTTGTTACTTACAACGGTGAAAAAAAACAATTTGAACGTGTTAATGGTAATTACTTCGTAGAAAGCACCATTTTAGGAGATAGTGATTATGTAGCATGTAAAGACGGGCTTTGTCAAAATTCGTATAGAGCATTATTGACAGAAAATAAATATTTTGCTATTTCAGATGTTGCTAAATATTTTAAATTAACAGGAGGAGAAGCACCTTATGCCAATTTACACACAAGCGGATTTAAAAGTGCCATATTTGCCCCTATAGCAAATAAAGGTGAGTTACTTGGTGTTTTAGAGCTTACATCTATTCATAAAAATGCACTTAATAGTGTTACGGCAACTAAGTTAGATGACATAATGCCTTATATCGTAACGGCTGTACTTAGGGCAAAAGCTGAAGAAGAAAACCTGATTGATGCGGTAATACAAAATGAGTGTACTTCGGTACATTCATCAGTGTATTGGAGGTTTAAAGAAGAAGCAAAGCGTTTTGTGAAATTGAGTTTACAGGGTGAGCAACCTTCTTTTAAAGAGATTGTTTTTGCTGATGTAAAACCCCTTTATGGGCAAATTGATATTAAAGATTCATCAAAGGCACGAAACGTTGCCATACAAAGAGATTTACTGATTCAATTATCAGAAATAAAAGCGATATTAACTGCAGCGTTTACGTTGATTAAATTGCCAATTTATGAAGCACTTATTTTTAGGGTAAGCGATCATATCGATGAAATTAAGTATAGTCTACATACCAATACAGAACAACTGATTTTTGATTTTGTGAGGGATGAAATTAAGCCTGTTTTTGATCATCTTAAAGAATTTGATAGTGAGTTTAAAGCTTCAATCGTAAAGTATGAATCGGAAATAGATCCTGATACTAATTCGTATTATGACCATCGTCGTAATTATGATCAAAGTGTGATGCTTAGTAATAAAAAACTAGCTGCCGTATTAGATAAAAAGCAAGAGCATGCTCAGGCAATGTTTCCGCATTATTTCGAGCGTTATAAAACCGATGGCATTGAGCATAATATGTATATCGGGGCAGCAATAGCTGGTCAAAAAAAATATGACCCCATCTATTTACATAATTTGCGTTTATGGCAGCTTCAAGTAATGTGCGAAATGGAGAATTGGCATTATTCTTTAAAACCTGAATTACCAGTGTCTTTAGATGTTGCTTCTTTAATACTTGTACATAGTTCAGCCTTATCTATACGTTTTAGAATGGATGAGAAACGGTTTGATGTAGATGGGGCCTACAATGCACGTTATGAAATAATAAAAAAACGTATTGATAAGTCTTTTATTAAAGGTAGGAATGAGCGTTTAACGCAAACAGGTAAAATGGCTATTGTTTATTCTCAAAAAAGTGATGAGTTAGAATACCTACGTTACATTAAATTTTTAAAATCAAAAGGTTATTTTACAGGAAAGGTTGAAATTGTAGAATTAGACAGCTTACAAGGGGTTTCTGGTCTGAAAGCAATTCGGGCAGAAATTTTATATAAGAAAAACATAGAAACAGAACGTACATACACCTACCAAGATTTAATGGAAGAATTAAAAAATTAGGGATAGCGTTTTATTTTGAAGTGATTTTGCCCTATTGCGAATTTTCTAGTGACTTAAACATATTACAGAATTCTATCAGGACTAAAATATCGAAACGCAATAAAAAATGCGAAAACCGAACAAACAATACCGATCATAAAGATAGTGTAGGTCCATCGTAGTATTTTGTATTTTCGGTGCAATACTAAGCCCAAGAAGTAAAGGTCTTTGGTCAAACTGTTATAAATATAGTCTTTGTCTTTAACTAATTCTTGAATTGCCCATTCATAATCGGGTAATTTCATTTTGTGAAAATTACCAAAAAAAAGTAAGTTCACCTTTTTGTTTTTAACGTCTTCTTTTGTGAATTCACCGCTAGTTACATTAGGTCTGGTAGCAAGAACAGCAAGTACCATAGAAATGACACTAAAAGTTACAAAAATCACTGTAGGATATATGAGATAGAAATTTGAAGGGTTGTCTAGCTTTGTAATTAAATTAGATAAAACCATTGAAATGATAATGGCATTTACCGATAATAAAATATTTGCTTTGGTATCGGCAATATTACTTAGTGTGATATGATTTTTTAGGGTAACTCGAAACAATGTTTGTATGCCTCTATCCGGATTTTCATTTTTATATTTTGCCTTTATGGCTTCTTTTTCTTCAATTTCCTTTTCTGTTTTGTTCGTCTTTTTCAATTTTTTCAAATTTTTAAGTTTCCCCATAGTCCAGTTTTCTTTGGCATAATCAGTGTAAAATTGATGTTCTTTTTCAAGCATGGCGATATTTAAATCTCGCCATGCTTCAGGGGAGTAATTGGCAATGTTTAATAGTTGTAATTCATCTCTTAAGTATGATGAGGTTTTTAAATAGCTTTTTTGTGCAAAATGAGAAGCATCGGCATCACGAATTATTTTTTCTGCCTCATTTTTGGGCTCGTACTTGCGTTTTGTAGCCATTATTAAATCACATATTTTTTGAATATCGCTAGTTGTAAAACCTTGTTTTTGAAGAAGTTTTTCGGCCAACTTGCAGCTTTCTTCTTCATGATTAATAATGCTTTTGGTATACCCAATATCATGTAGCCATGCTGCTATGAGTATGGTTTCACTTTCTTTAGTAGTTAGCTTAGAAGAAAACAGTAATTCTTTAGTACTTTTAACGACTCTTAGCGTATGTTTCAAATTATGATACAAAAATTTTGAATCAAGTTCATTGCTAAGTAATTGATTTACATGTTTTTCGATGTGTAAAAGTACGTCTGACATAAGTATTGTTTAATAAACCACAAATTACAAATATTAATTATGAACAGTGAAGCCATCCGTAAACATTTTATAGCAATGATTGCGTTCATTTGGTTAACAGGATGCGCAACTTACAAAACTAAATATTTAGAGTCTGGTCAAATAGCTGATATAGAAAATAATAAAGAGGTTTCTCATACTTTTTATTTGATTGGTGATGCAGGTTTGTCACCAGTTAATGGTATGAATCCGGTACTGAAAATGTTTAAAAACCGCTTAAAAACTGCTTCTAGTAATAGTACTGCAATTTTTTTAGGAGATAATATTTATCCAGCAGGAATGCCAGATAAAAAAGATGATCCCGCTGCTTACTTAGAGGCAAAAAGTCATTTAGACGCCCAGTTACATACCTTAGAGGATTTTAAGGGAAATCCGTTTTTTATACCAGGCAATCATGATTGGTATTCCAATGGCTTAGCAGGCCTAAAACGCGAGCAAAAATACATACAAAAAAAATTAAAAGCGAAAGATGTTTTTTACCCTTTAAACGGGTGTCCTATTAGCACTATAACGATTTCTGACGATCTCGCTGTTGTTGTTATTGATACTGAGTGGTACCTAACGAATTGGAATAAGCATACCAATATTAACGATCATTGTGAGATTAAAAGCCGTGATAAATTTTTAGAAGAACTCGAAGGAACTATTAAAAAAAATAGTGATAAAACCGTCATTATAGCGATGCATCATCCCATGTTTACTTACGGACCACATGGGGGGCAGTTTTCACTTAAACAGCAATTATATCCACATCCAAAAATTGGACCTTTACCGTTGTTAGGAAGTTTTATTAATGTATTACGAAAAACAACAGGTGCATCTATTGCTGATGTACAGAATAAAAGATACGGAGAATTAAGAAAAAAGGTGGTTACATTAGCTCAGTATTCAGATAGGGTCATTTTGGCTTCTGGTCATGAGCATGCGTTACAGTATATTGTTGAAAATAATACTCCTCAGATTGTTAGTGGATCGGGGGCGAAAAAAGGGGTAACACGACTTTTAAACGGTAGTAAATTTTCAACGGGACATATGGGTTATGCAACTTTAGAGGTGTATACCGATGGCTCTTCTCGGGTTCGTTTTTTTGGCTTAGATGATAATAACAATGAAACCTTTTTATATACCGCTGAGGTTTTACCTCCGAAAGAAAAGGAGCTTAAAAACACCTATAAAAATAGTTTTCCTAAAGAAGTTAGTGCTTCAATATATGCGCCTGAAGAAGTGAATAAATCAAAATTATTTAAAGGTTTATGGGGTGAGCGTTATCGTAAATATTATGGTATGAAGGTAACAGCTCCGGTAGTTGATTTAGACACACTATTTGGTGGGCTTACACCAATAAGAAAAGGAGGGGGCCATCAATCAAAATCTTTGCGTTTACGCGATAAAAACGGGAAAGAATATGTGATGCGATCACTGCGGAAGGTAGCAGAGCTGTACTTGCAAGCTATTGTTTTTCAAGACCAATATTTACTTGAAGATTTGGCTGATAGTTATTTAAAAGAAATATTGTTAGATTTTTATACAGGCTCACATCCATATGCACCTTTCGCCGTGGGGCCATTATCTGACGCTATTGGTATATATCATACGAATCCAGCGTTGTATTATGTGCCCAAGCAAGCTGCACTTCTTAATTTTAATCAAAATTTTGGTGATGAGCTATATATGATCGAAGAGCATGCCGGTAATAAGCATGGTATAGCGAGTTTTGGGTTTAGCGAAAAATTGAAAAGCACCAATAAAATGTTGGCTAATCTTCGAGATGATGAGCGTTATCAGGTAGATGCTCCAATGTATCTACGCGCAAGATTATTTGATATGGTGTTGGGAGACTGGGATCGTCATACCGATCAATGGCGATGGGCAGAATTTAAAGAAAAGAAAACTAAAAAAATCACCTATCGCCCTGTACCGCGAGATCGAGATCAGGTTTTTTCAAATATGGGTGATGGATTACTCATGGGGTTAGCTACACGTGTAATACCAGAATTGAGAATCATGGAAGGTTTTAAAGATGAAATACGAAGCGTAAAAGGCTTTAATTCTTCACCAAAAACCTATGTGCTTGATTTAGCATTACTCAATGAAATGAGTAAAGAACAATGGCAAAGGGAGGCTCAGTACATTCAGCAACATCTTACCGAAGCTGTTGTTGATAAGGCTTTTGAGGCTTTTCCAAAAGAAGTACGTGACGAAACAATTGTACAAATTAAACGGAGGCTACTTTCAAGAGTTGCAGATATTACTAGGGTAGCTGATGAATATTTTAGCATTATTAATAAATACACTATTGTCAAAGGAACTGATAAAGATGATAGGTTTGAAATCGTATATAAGGACCGAGCTGTTACTGTCATTGGAAATAGAATTAAAAAAGGGCAGATTGGGCAGCAATTTTATCAGAACACTTTTTATGATAAGGACACAAAAGAAATCTGGATTTACGGATTAGACGATACAGATGAATTTATTGTAAAAGGAGAAAAGACTTCTCGAATAAAGGTTAGATTAATTGGCGGTAAAAACAATGATAGCTATGCTGTAGAAGGTGGCGGTAAAATACATATTTATGATTATTTGTCAAAAAAGAACAGCTTTGAAAAAGCAAGCAATGCGAAAGTTCACTTAACAGATAACTATGAAGTTAATACTTATCAGCCTTTAAAATTTAGAAGAAGTACCAAGAGAATAATTCCAACTATCGGATTTAACCCCGATGATGGTGTTAAAATAGGGCTGAGTAATACCTATATTTTTAATGGTTTTAGAAAAAATCCTTTCACCCAAAAACACGGCTTGGCAGGTAGTTTTTATTTTGCAACAGGCGGGTTTGATATTGGTTACCAAGGTGAGTTTGCTGCGGTTTATGGCGATGCAAACTTAGAAATTGATGCCCGCTTAACCAGCCCTAACTTTGCGATTAACTTTTTTGGTTTTGGTAATGAAACCAAAAATGTTGATGATGATCTTGGTTTAGACTATAATCGTGTGCGATATGCCAACATAAAAGTTGCACCTTATTTGGTTTGGAGAGGTGATTTGGGTAGTAAATTTAAAATGGGTGTTTTGATGGAATCTATTGATGTAGAGAAAACTAACAATAGGTTTATCAATACTTTTTATCAGCAATCAGGCGCTGAAACAAACAAATATTTCATGGGTGTTGATGGAGCATATTCATATCAAAATATAGATAATAAAGCCTTTCCTACTATGGGAATGCAGACTACATTACAATTTGGCTATAAAACCGAAATCACCAATGGAAATGCTCGGTTTGCATATGTTATTCCTAGTTTGGCTTTTGATTATAAGCTCGTTTCTGATGGTAGTTTGGTGCTTGCTACTAAATGGAAAGCTCACTTTAATTTAGGTAATGATTATGAATTTTATCAAGGAGCCAGTATTGGGGGAGTAGACGGTCTTAGAGGATATAGAAATCAGCGTTTTACAGGAAAGAAATCATACTATCAGAATACGGACCTCCGGTTTAGTTTAGGAGATGTTGAAACGGGAGTGCTACCAGCAAAATATGGTGTTTATGCAGGTTTTGATTATGGTAGAGTTTGGTTGTTAAATGATAGTTCAAAACAATGGCATACGTCTTATGGTGCGGGTGCTTTTTTCAATGTAGTAGATATGATTTCAATGCGTGCAGCACTTTTTCATAGCGATGATGGTGCTCGTTTTGCTTTTGGTTTTGGCTTTGCTTTTTAAGTTAGTATACCTTTGTAATGAGGTGTAAAACCGGTTTAAGCTAAAACATTGAGCTACTTTTTAGTTTAGGTAGCAATGATTTTCTTTGGTAAAAAACGGATTTAATTAAGTTGGTAGGTATATAAATAACCACCAGTGTTTCCTTTTTTTTCGTCGGAAAGCAAAAGTTTTGTTTGACTTAAAAAACAGACTGATTCTAGTTGTGTACGGATACCTAAATCGACCTGTTTAATTGTTCCTTTTGCAAAATTATCTTTTTTGAAATCTGTAATTATCCAAAGCTTACCGTAACTTAAGAGTACTATGGTTTTTCGGTTTGGTGAAATGGCAGCCGAAGTAATGCGACATGTATCCCAATCACTACCAATTTTAATTTTACCAATTAATGTTGCTTTATAAGTACCTTTATGACTGGGTATACGATAAACTAGTGTTTCACCAGAAAATGGCTTTGTTCTATTTTTAGTAAAAAGGTAAAGGTGACCGTTGTAGTGAAAAAACGCCTCTACATCATAGTTTTTCTCCTTTTCGGATGGGGGAAAATGCCTTTGTTCTGGGAAGTTAAATTGTATTTTTTTACTTTTTATTTTATCACCTTTTTCTAATTCAGGATTATGTAACTTTAAAATACTAAGGTTTTTACGTGTGTTTTTATTGTTGCCAAAATCACCAATGTATAAATTCCCTTTAGAATCTTTTGTTAAATCTTCCCAATCAATATTTTTTGCATTTTTTACTTGTAATTTCTTTATAATATGGCCTTTAAAATCGGTTTTATAAATATGATTGCTATTGCCACTATCTTCAATCAGCCAAGCAGTAGATTTTGAATAGGAAACAACACCTGAGGTTTCATTGAGTTTTTTTGGAAGTTTTTCTATAGGCATAAGTTGCCCATGGTTTGTGCAACACTGTAAAAGGCAAAAAATGACTAAAAAGAAAATTAATCGCATACTAATCTTTTAAGGGCATATAGACTTCAGCTTTCCATTGTAATTCATTTCCACCCATATTGGGGTTAGTGTAAAAAATTTCAAATGGTTTTTCTTCAATGTTTAATCCCTCCTTCTTGGCATAATCGATTAAGGCGTACCAAGCCCGATCTGAAGTGATGTAATTGCCATTATAGACAGATTTTATTGCTTTTTTTCTGGCTATTGGTTTGTATTTTAAATGCTTTATTTTCACTAAAGAGTCGGGCTTTACTATAGGGTAACAAAAGTTAAATGTAACAGTGTCTTGTTGCGTGTTCCAATTTTCTACTTCGATAAATGGTGGGCCATCAAGCTCGATGTTATTCTCAATTATAACGCTATTCAAAAAAGAATAGTTTTGCATCATGTGCAATGCTTTGTCTTTTTGATGGCTTTTGAAGGAGAGGTAAGCGCAATACTTTGGAGCGATCTCATCTATGCCAAGTATGGAGACTTTGAAATTTTCTGTATGCTCCTTAATTGCCAACATAAGGTCTTTCAAGGTTTTTTTGGTGCGTTTTTCAAAGTCAGTTTCTGTAAAAGGGATGCTAATTCTGTTTAATAAGCTGTTATTGACGTCTTTTACGTATACTTTTACTTGCGATGTAGAATCATTCAAAGACTTTATGTTCCATTGGTAATTGTACACAGAGTCATTGAATTGTATTTGGTGCGTAAAATTGTTTACATCTGTTTGGTTTAGAAGTTTGGTGTTTTCTAAACCATTTGCCCATAATTTAATAGTTTGGTTAACGGTGCCTGGTATAGCTTTGGTTTTAAAGGTTACCAGAAAATCACTAGGCCAAATAAACAAATACCATACTATAATTCCAATAATGACGAATGCTAAAGTAAGACCAAGCTTTTTTTTCATATTAATTGTTGGCAACCATAATTTTGTTGCTCATTTTTAATTTGTTGATAACAAATTTCCCTAAATCTCGACCTTGTTTTACGCCAATTTCTACAGCAGCACGGTAATGAATACCGCCATACATTCTACTTATTGCAGCTTCGTCGGCAGCTTTGTTAAATGATGAGAAACTTCGAACAGGTAGACCGTAAGGCAATTCGGTATCATCGTCAAAACTAAAATTATCACCAAAAACATCGGTTAATGCGGTCGATGCTGCGCCAGAAACTACACTATGACCACTCGTGTATTCTGGAAAAGGTGGTGTTTGCAAAACTGGTTTCCAGTTTTGGTCAATATGTTCGTTAATAAGCGTCTCAGGACGTATGAGGTTGCTACGGTATTTTTCATCCCAACAGCTAATAAAAGCATCTGCCATGGCTATAGATGCTTTGGTGTATGCGTAAAGGGTTTTATGAAAATCACTATTTGTTTTTCTACTGGCTATCTTGGTAATGCCCATCCAGTGTGCTCCTGGAGTTATTTTTTTGGTAGCGAACATTAAATGTCCACGAGTAACAGAAACATACGGATTACAATCCCAAAATTGCGCTATTTTTATTTCTTCGGAGGTGTCACCCTTGGTAGTAATTTGATTACTTATATTATATACTTCAATAAGTTCTTTGTAGAAATTAGAATCTTTATCTAAAGAAAATGCAGGGGGAGGCACTGGTTTGAATTGTGCTGCAGAATCAATGGCAAAAGGGCGTATTTTATTCCAATGTGGTTCTATGCCGTCCATATATGCAGGTGGCGTAGGCTGCCATCTAGAGGGGTCATCTGTGTTTACCGTAAATTTTGGCATGGTACGGGTTTGGTTGTAATTGTCTTTGACCATCCACGCAGCGATATGTTCGGCTACTTCTAAACCATATTTTTTCGAGTCTGTAAATACCGTCTCATTTTTAGTTGCCCAAATTTGATATAGACTATCTCTAAATACTTCCATTTTATCCTCAGAAAAAATGAGCCTTTTATTGAGTTCTATATGCGCTACCATAGCAGCTACGTCATAATTAATTTTTTTGGCAGTATCAGGTTTTGGTATCGGTGTTAATTCTCTTAATTGACCTGCTAAAGAATTATAATCGTCATTGTGGAGGGTCATAATCTCATAAGCAGCAATATTAGGATAAGCAAAAATACGGCTAGCTACTGGCGGAGAAAAAATATCATGTATCATGATTTCTGTAACCTTGTCTATAGAGGCGTGTAGGTCTTCCGGAGAAATGGTTATTGGTTCCTCAGCCTTTTTGGTTTCTGTACATGATGCTATTAAAAGTGTAATAGCAAATGATAGCAATATATGTTTCATTTTTCTTGTTTTATTCTGTTAATCGATATACTTGTGCCTTATCATTATTGATTGTAATTAATAAATAAGGCTGTTTGTTAAATGTAATTATACTTAAATTCCGCACTGATTTTTGGGCAATGTTTAATCCAATTTTATCGCCCATAATTATGCTTTTTTCATTTTTTATCATAGCACCTGAAAAAGAATCAAATCTGCCATGATAGGGTTTGACTCCAAAGTAATTTCCAGCGACTAGAAGCTCTTTTTTTCCATCGTGGTTAAAGTCATAAGTTAGCAACGCCATTATAGGAGCTAGTTGTAATGGATTGTTAAAGGGGGTGAAAGTAAATTTTCCATTTTCATTTCGTAAAAAACCCGAACGCAATTCACTTACATGTAATGTAGTTGATTTTTTTAGCGCTTTTTCTCCCAGAATTTCACTAATCGTTTTTCCTGCAAAGTCATTATATGTGGTGAATTTTTTTCTTAGCGAAACTAACTGACCAAAAAGCTCATCTAAACTTTCTAAAGGGTAGTATTTTTTGTCTTTTTCGGTAGCGACAATTGTTTCAGTTTGACCATTATTGTCAAAATCACCGTAATACATTTTCATGGGTGAAGCTTCGCTGGCTTTGAATTTACTGTTGGTTCCCCAATTCCCTAATACATAATCGGTGTCACCATCATCATCAATATCAAAAGGGATAATACGCTGCCAAAGCCCGTGAAGATCGTTGCCAATAGGGTTTACTTTTGTTAACTTCCCATCGTTATTTTTAAAAAAGTTAGGAGACATCCATTCACCAACAACAATAAGATCTTTTGTTCCATCTTCATTGAAGTCATGCCATATAGCATCAGTAACCATGCCTACTTTTTGAAGCGCTTTATTATCTTCAATAGTGAAATTGCCGTTAGTGTTTTTTAATAAGAAGGAGTTGGGTTTTTTTCCAAAATCGTTAGAAACGGCTTGGTTGCCAACAAATACATCTAAATCTCCATCGTTATCATAATCATGTGCTTTTATAACAGCAGCATTTTCAAAATAATCAGGTAGTGATTTTTTTTCAAAACCATCTTCGTTTTGTTGGTAATAGGAATCTAACAAAGGCTTCATCTTGTTGAAGAAATCAGCACCTCCAGAACCTAATAAGATATCATTTTTATGGTCATTGTTGAAATCGGCTATTATTGCAGCTACATCTTCTTTAATCGAATCTTTAGTAATAGAAGGAATGTACTTTGGTGTAAATGCGGTGTCATTTTGAACATAAATTTTTGATGAAATATGCTTAGAACCTCCAAAGAAAACGTCAACTAATCCATCATTGTTAATATCGCCTAAAGCTGTTGCAGGCCCTCTGTCAGATATTTGATAAGGAATTAATTTTTGTCTATTAAAATCAACATAACGGTCTTCTTTGTGAGTGAAGTTAATGCCTAGGTTGCCTTTAACTTTGGCGAACAATTTCTTGTCTTTTTGTTTTAGTGAGGTGTAGTTAAAAGGCTTTGTATTTTCCGGTTTAACAACAAGCGTTTGGTTTACTGCAATATCTTTTAAAATTTGATAGGTACCATCTGGCCAAATAACGCGTAAAGAATCTACTTTCGTTGCCGCTCCATAACCAAAATGAATCATCGGTTCTGAGGATGCTTGAAACCCTCGCGCGGTATATAGTTCTTTATATTGAAGTTGACTTTTGTGATATGAATAAACCTTTGTGCCAATGCCAAAGGTGTTCTTCGGTTTAAAGTTGAACTTTAGTTTTAGATAGTTAGCTTTATTGTTGGTTTGGTTTACATACAATGAAGCAGGTTCATTGGTGTTGTTAATGACTAAATCTAAATCGCCATCTAAATCGAAATCGGCCATCGCAGTTGCACCCGATTTTAGCGTATCGTTAGTAATCCATTTTTTTGATTTATCTATAAATTTTAAATCTTCATCGCCTTTAAATATATAGTTGTGAATGCCCCCAGAAGGCATTAGAGCCAATGCTTTTTTATCAACTAATTTGGTGTTGTTTATTTTTTTTTGAATTTGTTCATTAGAAACAAAATTTATGTAGTCAAGATTGTTAGGGCGTTTTACAATGCCGTTGCTAATAAAAATATCTTGCATACCATCTTGGTCATAATCACCAAATAAAGCGCTCCAGCTCCAATCTGTTGCAGCTACACCGCTAAGAAGAGCAGTTTCTGCATAGTTTCCTTCTTGATTATTTACAAACAGCATGTTTCGTGTGTATTGATAGTGGTAGCCAAAGCGTTCTACTCTCAATTTTTGCGTTTGTACGTCGTTAGCTCCCTCTGATGATTTTAGTATTTTTTCATCTTCGGGTAACATATCTAAAGAAATAATATCTGGCCATCCGTCGTGATTGATATCTGCTACATCATTTCCCATTGAAAAACGTGAGGTGTGACCAAAATATTGACGTAGAGATTCAGAAAAAGTACCGTCGCCGTTATTTAGATAGTAATAATCATCCTCATGAAAATCATTACCTACGTAAATATCTGGATATCCATCTTGGTTAAAATCTGAAATAGCAACACCTAAACCATAGCCGTTTACTCCACCGTATATGCCAGCCTGTTCACTTACATCAATAAATTTTCCGTTATCATTGCGAAGGAGTTTATCGCCAGTTTGATAATCTCTTTTTTTTCTTACTTCGGCTTTACCATAAGATTCTTGCGTATGTACTGCATGATTTAAAAGGTACATGTCTAAATCGCCGTCTAAATCATAATCTAAAAAGGCGGCTGATGAACTGTATGAGTCAAAATCAAGACCATATTTTGCGGCACTTTCTGTAAATGTAATTTGACCAGTTTCTGTTGATATGCCATCATTTATGTAAAGTTCATTAAAGCCATTAAAGCCATTGATGCCGACTACGGCGCAAACATAGATGTCTAATAAACCATCTCCGTTTATATCGCTCATCACGGCTCCTGTATTCCAACTGCTGTTTCCTGTTACTCCAGCTTGTATTGAGATATCTTCAAATTGCAGATTGCCTTTGTTAATGTATAGTTTGTTTTTAGTTTGGTTTCCAGAAAAGAAAATGTCAGGTAAGTTATCTCCATTAATGTCACCAACAGCAACACCGCCACCATTATAGAAATAAAGATAATCTAAAATGTTAACGTCTTTAGTAGCCGTAAGGGCGTTTGTAAAAGTAATACCTGTTTCTTGGGGTGTTGGATTTTCAAATAGTCTATTTTCTGAATTTCCACAACCAATTAAAAACATTAGTGTTAAAATGTAAACTACATTTTTAATCATCGATTGTAAATATCTTAGGTTTGCTATTATTTATTGCTGCAATTAAAAAAACGTTGCCTTGCGAATCTTTAAATTGCTTCAGATGTTTTATTTCCTCTCGAATATGAAAACCACTGGAATCATATGTTTGCCATTTAAAATTCATATTGCCATCTCCTAGTAGCACATTGCCATAGCTAGCATCTAGTCGTGAGTATTGTGGTTTAAATTCAAAATTATTACCTCCCATAATCAAATCAAGATTGCCATCTTTATTTATATCAACACAGCTAATGCCACAAATACATGAAAGTTGCACCCGCGGAGGTAATTTTTTAATAGTAAATTTTCCACCCCCTTCGTTAATGGCAATTACAGACTCAGATATTTGAGCTTGCTTTACAATAGAATTGTTAAAAATTTCTGCAGGAAACAATTCGTCTATTGCTTTAGTTGCGTAGATTGAAGCTTTGATGTTTTGTTTTTTCAAAGCTGCCATTTGCCCGGTCATTTCTTGTTTTTGATGTATTGGATAATCTCTTTCATTTTTATGTTGTGTGACTATTTGCTCTAAGGTACCATTGTTATCGTAATCATTTATCCATATTTTCATTGGATTATCGGGTGAAGGTTTGTAATGTAAATTACTGCCATGGTTACCTAAAATAAGGTCATTGTCGCCGTCATTATCTAAATCGGCACTGGCTACCGCTGTCCACCATCCTGATAGACTGTCGAGTGAGGTTGGTATTTTTGCCAAACGCCTCCCGTTGTTTTTGTATATGTTAGGGGTGCCCCATTCTGAAACAGTAACCAAATCTTCTTTAGCATCTCCATCCATATCAACCCATGTTGAATTGGTAATCATGCCTGCATTTTTTATAGCATAAGCATTCTTTTCAGTAGCATTTTGAAATGTTCCGTCGCCATTATTGATTAAAAATAAATGATTCGGATCTATTCCGTATGTGCCTACGACGCTTCTAGAGCCAATGAACAAGTCGATATCACCATCGGCATCAAAATCATTGGGTGAAATTGTAGCGATGTTTTTATAGGTAGACGGTAGCTGTTGTGAAGATCTGCTAAATACACCTTTACCATTGTTTAAATATAATCGACAGCCATAGGTGCGCTCTTCTCCTAATTGATTACCTCCTGAACCAACGATTAAATCTAAATCATTATCACCATCAGCATCAAAAAAAGCAGCAGCGGTATCTTCATAATGAGCGTCTTCATTAAATATTTTTTGAGGTATGCGTTTTAATTTTCCCTTACCAGTATGTTTGTATATTACTGCCATATTTTCTTTAGCCCCGCCGACAAAAACGTCTTCATTTCCATCGCCATCAATATCACCTATCGCAACGCAAGGACCTTCTTGTGATAATGATTTGAATATGAGACCTTCATTATTGAAATCGTTGTAGTTATTTTCTTTATGAGGAATTAGGCTGTTGGTTTTAATTTCGGTTAGTAGGGTTTTTTTGATGGGTTTTTTTTGGTAAGAATAGGTTTCATTAGCATCCTTTTCTTTGAGGAGTAGTGTTTGATTGGCTTTGACGTTAACCATTTTTTGACTTCGGTCGTTAGGCCAAATTACACGAAGAGAATCCATAGTAGCAGTTTTGCCTAAGCCAATTGTCATGGTATAGTCCATAGAGCTTTGGAATCCTCTAGATGGTATTTGCTCTTGAAATACAGTTTTATCATCATAATAAATGAGTACAGCGGCTCCAATTGCAAATTTATTTTTTATTGAACCTTCAAACTGTAGGCGTATAAAGTTATTATTAGTGAGAGAATCAGCATGGTTTTCGTAAAAAAAAGCAGGCATATTTACATTGTTTACCACAAGATCTAAATCACCGTCATTGTCTAAATCTCCATAAGCGGCACCATTAGACATACTGGGTAGCTCAAAACCCCATTCTTTATTAGCATTTGCAAAAGTAAGATCGCCTTTGTTGCGATATGCATAATTGGGCTGTGGTCGTATAGGCATTTTATTTATAATAGAATCTATAGATTCTTTTTTGCCCGTTAAGGCCATTTTTTGCATGATTTCATTGGCAAAAAAATCGACAAAATCAAGGTCTGTTAAATCATGGTTGATGCCGTTGGTAATGTAGATATCTCGTAGTCCATCATTATCCATGTCAAGCAAAAGTCCTGCCCAGCTCCAGTCAGTAGCATCGACACCACTGAAATTTGCAATCTCAGAAAATGAGCCATCCCCATTATTTAGTTGTAGCGTATTTTGAATATACTGCTGGTAAAAATCTTTACTTTGCTTTAGTTTGAAAACATCATAGCCTTCAAATTCCATAACAGCTTTAACACGCTCATCAGCTTCAGGAAGCATATCAGTAATGAAAATTTCTGAGTTTCCATCATTGTTTATGTCTGCAATGTCAATGCCCATCGCTGAAAGCGAAAGATGTTGTGTCCACTTTTTTATTTCCTCTCTGAAAGTGCCATCTTGATTGTTGATATAAAGATAATCTCGTTCATAAAAGTCATTGGAAACGTACAAATCAGGATATTGGTCCTTATTTATGTCTGTCACCATTACGCCTAGTCCAAAACCAATTAAACTACCATAAATTCCAGCATCCTCACTAACATCTACAAATTTTCCATTGTCATTACGCAACAACATATCGCCAACACCTTTAAAAATATCAGGTACACCTTCCCAATCTTGGGCACGTACATGTCGTTGTTCTGCATAGCCTAAACTACTTACAGGAATATTGCTGTTATTTAAAATATAGGCATCTAAGTCACCGTCTTTGTCGTAGTCAAAAAAAGTGGCATGTGTTGAAAACCCAGTTTTGGCAAGATTGTATGCTGCAGCTTCTTCGGTAAAAGTAAGGTCACCATTGTTAATATACAGGTCATTATCATGATTGTTGCCTTTCATGTTACCGGCATTACTTACATAAATATCCAATAATCCATCACCATTAATGTCTACCATGTTCACTCCTGTTGACCATGGTTTATTACCTTCAACACCTGCTTTATTAGTGATGTCTTCAAAAGTGAGGTTGCCTTTGTTGAGATATAGTTTGTTAGGCACCATGTTGCCAGTAAGGTAAATGTCAGGTAGTCCGTCATTGTTTATATCACCAATTGCAACGCCTCCACCGTTATAGAAGTTACGGTATTTAAAAATATTAAAATCCTTCTCATTTTCTACCTTATTAACAAAGTCTAAGCCTGTTTTTTTTGCAGGTAACAACGTGAATAAAGTAGCGGTTTTTTTTGTGTTTTTTTCATTTTCTTCTTTATTAGTTGAACAAGAAATAAAGATAGAAACTAAGGTTAGATAGCTAACAAACAAGCGTAAATTTTTACCGCTAATTAAACAAAATAGATAGTTTGTTTTAATTGCTGTTTTTAGAGCTGATAATAAGGAAAAAAAAATCATTTTTATAAAGTAATAAGGTCCCAATTATTGTGTGGTTAGCGTAAGCTTAGGACTTTGTGTCTAACGTATTTTTTGCAATTAAATAAGGATGCAATATATATAAACTTTGATGAACTGTAAAGTGGATTATAGTTAATGTTTGTCAAAAAAAATAGGGTTGAAGTAGGTGCTTTTTTTTAGCTTGATAGTGTATTTTGTTATTTATTCTTTTTTGAGCAACTTATTCTTTAAAATTCTAATATATTTAGGCGGAATAAATAAACCAAATTAATCTTATGTTAGGAATAGCTTCGTTTTTAGGATTTACCATTTTAGTTGCAGTAATTGCTTATTTGGCAACAAGGAAAACCGATGAAAACTCGTCGGATGGTTATTTTTTGGGAGGGCGAAGTCTTACTGCTGGTGTAATTGCAGGTTCTTTACTTTTGACCAATCTTTCTACGGAGCAAATAGTAGGTTTGAATGGTAATGCGTATTCCGATGGTATTTTGGTCATGGCGTGGGAGACCTTAGCGGCAATAGCTATGGTTATATGTGCCATCTATTTATTACCCAGATATTTAAAAGGAGGTATTAGTACCATACCAACCTATTTAGAAAGAAGGTTTGATACTACAACCAAAGCCATGACCTCTGGTTTGTTTTTAAGTGGGTATGCAATTGTACTGTTGCCTATTGTGTTGTATTCTGGTTCACTTGCAATTAGTGGTATGTTTGATTTGCCTGAAAAATTAGGTATTTCACAATGGGCTTCTATATGGGTATGTGTTTGGAGTATTGGTATTATTGGTGGTGTTTATGCGATTTTTGGAGGATTAAAAGCGGTTGCTGTTTCAGATAGTATTAATGCTATTGGTTTGTTGGTTGGTGGTCTTTTAATTCCTGTTTTTGGCCTGCTGGCAATTAGTGATGACGGGAGTATTTTAGGAGGTATATCAAAACTTACTGCAGCGCATCCAGAAAAGTTTAATGCCATTGGCTCAGATGCGTCAAGTATCCCGTTTGCAACCATATTTACAGGTATGGTTTTGGTGCAATTGTTTTATTGGGGTACAAATCAACAAATTATTCAACGTGCATTAGGAGCTAAAAATTTGAAAGAAGGGCAAAAAGGGATAATGTTAGCTGCTTTTTTTAAGATTTTAGGGCCAATCATTGTGGTTTTACCAGGTATTATCGCTTTTCATATGTTTGATGGGCAATTGGAAAAGGCTGATCAGGCATATCCAAAATTAGTAGCCACAGTATTACCTGCTACTTTTGTTGGCTTTTTTGCTGCCGTGCTTTTTGGAGCTATACTAAGTTCGTTCAATAGTGCTTTAAACAGCTGTGTTACTTTGTTTGGTATTGATATTTATAAGCAATATATAAACCAAGAAGCGCCAGAATCGCAGGTGGTTTCTGTAGGAAAGCGATTTGGTATTGTTTTGGCCTTATTTTCTATGATAATAGCCCCGTTTCTGTATTACGCTTCTGATGGACTTTTTGGGTATTTGCAGCAGGTAAACGGCGCATATAGTATTCCAATTTTATCGGTTATAGTGGTTGGGTTTTTAAGTAAAAGAGTACCAGCTGTGGCTGCTAAAGTAGGTATCATTTTTGCCTTTGTAGTTTATGTAGCTTACATTTTTATGCAAAGAGGGTTGGGAGTAGAGTGGTTGCCTCATATGTTACATATGCAAGCAATTACCTTTGTGCTGACAATCATTTTAATGCTTATTGTTGGTACGGCTAAACCTAGAGAAACAGATTATGTACAGGAATATACCAATGAAGTTGATATCACTGCTTGGAAATATGTGAAGCCAGTAGGTCTTGTTATTACACTGATCGTAATTAGTAGTTATATTATCTTTAGATAGAAGGTGAGTTTGCAGTAAAAAAAATCCAGCAATGACTTGCTGGATTTTTAATTTGAAATTTGTGTTAGATCCTTAAATATATTGATTAATAATATTTTCAAACAATTCTTGTTTGCCACTTTGAAGCGTTAACTCTCCTTGTTCTTTGGCAATCTCGTAAAGGGTATTAAAATCCAATTTGCCATCTTCAAAATCTTTTCCTTTTCCAGCGTCAAAAGAGCTGTAGCGTTTGGTGCGTAAAGCATCATAGGCCGAAGACGAAATAATTTTATCAGCAACGAGTAAGGCTCGAGCAAAGGTATCAGCTCCTCCAATATGTGCGTGGAATACATCGTCCATATCTGTTGAGTTTCTGCGGATTTTGGCATCAAAGTTAATACCGCCGCCTTGCAGTCCACCTGCTTTTAAGAATACCAACATCGCCTCTGTGACTTCCCCTATATTATTCGGGAATTGGTCTGTATCCCAACCGTTTTGGTAATCACCACGATTAGCATCTATACTACCTAGCATACCGTGGGAGGCAGCAACTTCAAGTTCATGTTGCATCGTATGACTTGCTAGGGTAGCGTGGTTTACTTCTATGTTTAGCTTAAAATCATTTTGTAGTCCATATTGGTGTAAAAAGCCTACTACGGTAGCACAATCAAAATCATATTGATGCTTCATAGGTTCCATCGGTTTTGGTTCAATGAAGAAATTACCTTTAAAACCTTGACTTCTGGCGTAGTCTCTTGCCATGCCTAAAAAGCGTCCCATATGGTCTAATTCACGTTTCATATCGGTATTTAAAAGGGACATATACCCTTCACGACCACCCCAAAAAACGTAATTCTCACCCTCTAGTGCCATGGTAGCATCTAAGGCTAGTTTTATTTGTCCGCCTGCTCTTGCCAAAACATTAAAATCGGGATTGGTAGCTGCTCCATTCATATACCTTGGGTTAGAAAAACAATTGGCAGTTCCCCAAAGCAGTTTAACACCCGATGCAGCTTTCTTTTCTTTGATATAATCTACAATGGTAGCTAGGCGTTTTTCAGATTCTGCAAAATTGGGCGCTTCTTGTACCAAATCAAAATCATGAAAACAGAAATAATCAAATCTCATTTTGGTGATGAATTCAAAAGCGGCATCAGCCTTAGCCTTTGCAGCATCAATTGGGTTAGATGGTTGGTCCCAAGGGAAATTTTGTGTTCCTGGTCCAAAAGGATCAGCGCCTTGACCACAGAAGGTATGCCAGTAAGCGATAGCAAATTTAAAGTGTTCACGCATTGTTTTTCCTGCAACTACTTGATCAGGATTGTAGTATTTGAAAGCAAGTGGGTTGTCTGATTCTTTTCCTTCGTAGGCAATTTCTCCTATGCCTTTGAAATATTCTTTGTTGCCTATTAGTGCCATATTAGCTGTTTTTTAAAAGTTGTTCTAATTTATTTTTCCATTTTTTATATGCTGTGGTGTATGCTGCCTTCTCGTTGGTAGGCGTATAGCTCATTACATAATCATTATCCATAATTTGTTTACCAAAGGTTTTAAAATCTCCTTTGTGTAATTGGCAGGCACGGGCTGCACCTATGGCGCCTGTAGTGTTGTATATTTCAATTTCTTGTCCTATGAGCGTCGCTATGGTTTTTGAGAAAATTTCAGACCTGAAAAGATTGTCATTTCCAGTGCGAATTACACCAGCTTTGAGACCATCTGATTTCATAATTTCAAAACCATAAATAAAGGAGAAAGCAATGCCCTCTAGAGCAGCTCTGCACAAATGTGCTTTGGTATGGTTGTTTAAATTGATATTGGATAGTTGTGTGCCTAGTATTTTGTTATCGAGCATGCGTTCTGCTCCATTGCCAAACGGATGTATGGTAACGCCATCTGAACCAATGGGTACAGAGGCGGCCAAGGTATTCATTTCATCATAGGAAGAAACCTTTAAATTGTTTAGCAGCCATCTGTATTGTATGCCAGCGCCATTGATGCATAAAAGTTTGCCGATTCGGGGTTTTTCTGTGGTGTAATTGACATGGGCAAAATTATTCACCCTCGAACTTTCTTTTACCGACAAGCTATCGGTAATTGCGTAGACCACTCCAGAAGTGCCGCCAGTAGCGGCAACTTCACCTGGGTTAAAAACATTTAACGAAAGCGCATTATTGGGTTGGTCACCAGCCCGATAAAGAATGGGTGTTCCAGTAGCTAAGCCAGATTGTTTTGCACCCTCATTAGAAACGTCGCCTTGTAGGGAAAAGGTAGGTGTAAGTTTGGGTACGAGGTCTTTATGTATGCCGTAATGTTGTAATAGCCAGTCGGCAATTTGGTTGGATTTAAAGTCCCAAAAAATACCTTCGGATAATCCTGAGATTGTAGATCGAATATCGCCGCCTAGCTTATATGCGATATAATCACCTGGAAGCATGAATTTATGAATTTTGGCATAAATTTCAGGCTCGTTTTCCTTTACCCATTTAAGTTTAGAAGCTGTAAAATTACCCGGGGAATTCAGTAAATGGTCAGCGCACTTTTCATTACCTAAGGCGTCAAATGCTTCCTGTCCTATAGTGACAGCCCTGCTGTCACACCATATTATAGCATTGCGCAGTGGGTTTCCTTTTTTGTCCACTACAACCAAACCATGCATCTGGTATGAAATGCCTATTCCGGTAATGGCTTCTGATTTTAGTTGATTTTCTTTTAGCAGTCTTTGGGTTGCGGTGCAGATGTGTTTCCACCAGGTGTTGGGATTTTGCTCAGCCCAGCCATTGTGAACCGCAATCATTTCCATTTCTGTTTCGGGCTCATTAACAACAGCAATTTGCTTGCCTGATACTTTTTCAACAAGAGCAGCTTTTATTGATGAACTGCCAATATCATAACCAATATAATACATATAAATACCATGTCTAAATTACATGATGAAGATATTGTTTTTGTTACGGTATTACAAGTGTGTAGACAAAACGTGTTTTGGTTATTTTGTTAAATTAAAAAAGCCCTGACCAAAGGTCAGAGCTTTTTTTAAACACTTAAATTAGGAATATGACTTAATATCCTGGGTTTTGTACTAAAGCAGGATTTGCAAGTAGTTGAGCTGCAGGAATAGGGAACAATTTGTATTTTTCATTGTCAATAGAACCAGGAGCTTTAAACAACCAGTTTCTAGTGTATTGACCAAAACGAATCAAATCATTTCTTCTCCAAGCCTCTGCAAATAACTCGCGGCCTCTTTCGTCTAGAAGTTCTTGAGCACCTACTGAACTCAAAGGTGCTGCTTTTCTTAAGACACGAAGTTCATTTACTAAAGCAGTTGGGTCTCCACCACTTCGCATCATTGCTTCTGCTTTCATAAGATGAGCATCTGCATATCTGAAGAAAATTTCATGACCATTGAAAGCTCCAAATCTAGGATTATATTTTATAACTCTAATACCTGTAGTTTCATCGTTGTTGATGATATTAGGATTGCCATCACCATCTAGAAAATCTCTTTTGAAAGTTAGTGGAGCTCCAGCTCTATCTGTTAAAGGTGTGCCATCTTGAGCATATTGTTGCCCAATTAAAAAACCATTACCAACTTGCGAATCTTCAACGTCAGGTACGCCACTTGGTGGAACACCACCTCTTCTTTCTTCTTGTCCGTCAAGAGGCATCCCGTCTAATGTTACTCTGTTTTCGTTTGGATCACCTTCAAAAAGATCATAATACTCAGCTAAAGTAGCGAAGCCATTCCAGCCTCCACCACCTTGTGTAAGTGAATTGTAGTGTAAGCCATTAAAAATTCGATTGCCTACTCCAGATTTTAACGACCATATGGTTTCATTGTCTGGGGTGTCACGAAATAGCTCGAAATAGCCTTCTTGAAGTGCGTATCCATCTGCTGCAATCTGATCAATCAAAGCGATTACCGCAGACATATCTGAACTATCAGCGCTTGCTGAGCCTAAATAAATATGCTTGTTTAAAAGAATTTTCGCTTTAAGATATCTGGCAGCAGCTTTACTTGCTCTACCGTTAGCATCACCGCTTCCAGCAGTTGTGCTTGGTAAATTAGTGATAGCAGTATCTAAGTCAGACATTATAAAATCTAAAGCAGCTTGTCCAGTAAGTACTTCTGGTAAGGTAGCCGAAGGTAAGGTTACATCTCTAAAAGGTACCTGTCCGTAAAAATCAAGAATGGTCCACATGCTTAATGCTCTTATGAAGCTAGCTTCTCCCATGTCTTGCGCGCTTGGATTACTTCTCGAATCTAAAATTTGCGAAGCAATCAACTGGTTAGCATTCCAATCGTTCCACGTATTTATAATAAAGACATGTTCTGGAGTCCATAAATGTTGGTGTAAACTTGACCATTGCCCATTATCACCCCAGTCTGTTCCTCTTGTTGGCACTATTGCGGCATCTGATGTAACTTCCATCATTGCAAAGCGATTGCCTTGATCTCCGTATTGACCATTTAGTCTATTGTAGAGTTCGTTAACAGAAGATGAGGGATCTGCTAAGCCCTGAAAACCTTCAGTAATGATAGAATCTGTTTCTTCAATCTCAAGATCGGTACAGGAAAAAAGGCCTGCAGCCAAGACGAGACTTGTAAAATATATTTTTATTTTTCTACTTTTCATGATATACAATTTTTTAATTAAAAGGATGCGTTTATCCCAAAGGTGATAGTACGAGGGGTAGGAAATGCAGACCAATCAATACCTCTTGAAGGAACACCTGAGTTTAAGTCTCCTGTAGCAACAGTAATTTCTGGATCTAAGCCTGAGTAATCTGTTATTAAAAATAGATTTTGACCTGTTAACGACAATCGTAAACTTTTGAATGCTCCTTCGCCGCTAAGTGGCACTTTATATCCTAGAGTTGCATTTTGAAATCTTACGAAATCTCCTTTTTCTAGATATCTTGTAGAAACATCGGCTGAAGTTCCTGGGGCTTCATTACTATTGGCAACTTCTCTAGTAACATTTCTTGCGTTCGTAATAGAACCAGAGGTAAACAAACCGTTTTTCGTATTGTTGTATACTGAAAATCCAAATTGACCAGTAAAATACGTTGATAAATCCCAGTTTTTAATACTTAAATTTAATGAAAGTCCTGTGGTAATATCTGGTAAAGCATCCTCTCCAACATATACTTTATCTTCAAATACATTGCCAACTCCATCACCATTTTGGTCTTTAAAAGTTGGTTGTCCTTCTGAATCTAAGCCTGTGTACTCTGCCATATAGTAAGAATATAAGCTATGACCAGCAGCAAGGCGCTGAGCAAATGCTCCTGATAAACCTTGTCCATTGATAGCGCCTGTATTGATGACGCCACCAAAATCTTGCACTTCATTTTGATTATATGCAATATTAAAGGAGGTAGAGAAATTCACATCAGACTTTTGAATCCAATCATAGTTCAATCCAAATTCTATTCCTTGGTTAACAATAGTGGCATCAACATTTCCAAACTGGAAGGGGTCGACAGCGGGTGCTGCTGGAGGAGTTTTTAAAAGAATATCACTTGTTTCTTTTTTGTATACATCTATAGAACCACTTAAACGGTCATTATTAAAACCAAAGTCAAGACCTACGTTAACATCAAAGGTGGTCTCCCATTTTAAGCTTGGAACATCTGTTGCTACTATTGCTAATCCGTTTTGGTTAACAACGCCATCATTTTGAATTCCTAAACCACCAAAACGTTGTCTTGCTACGAAATTTCCATAGCCTAAGCCATCTTGGTTACCTGTGATACCAGCACTAAGTCTTAATTTTAACGTAGATACCGAATCTCCAATAAAATCTTCTTCTGCAATCTGCCAAGCGAATGCACCAGAAGGGAAGATACCATATTGATTCTCAGGACCAAAACGAGAAGAGCCATCAGCTCGTACTGTTGCCGTAAACAAATATTTATTCGCAATAGAGTAATTAAGTCTACCAAAAAATGATTGAAGTTCGTCAATGTTATCAAAAGTATCCGCTATAAGGCCATCTACTCTTCTGGTGAAATCAAAAGCTACTTCTTCTCCTTCAACAACTTCTGGTAAAAGACGGTTTACACGCAATTCGTCGGTGTTGGTTCCGTAATAGAATTGTTGATACGCACCATTAATAGAATTTGCTGCACCTTGTACAGTTTCTTGTAAATAGCTTGACATAAGGTTTAAATCGGTTGTAGCAAATCCACGACCTGAAGCGTTTCTTCCTTTAGAGCGAAAATCTTGAAATGAATATCCAGCTAATACATCTAGATTTGAATTTTCAAACTCTTTTTTGTAATTTAACGTAACTTCTATAAGCTTACTTTCTCTTTCTAAAGTGTTGTAAAAACCTAGTCCTAAATCTTGAACCCCGTCAATATTTCTAATTGCAGATGAAAGAACTGAGGTGTTTTCACTTTTCGAAGTGTCATAACCTATATTAACGTTTGCTGTTAATTGCGAAGAAATTTTATATTCAGCACTACCATTAAGCAAAGCACGATTTGTATATGTTTTGTTTTGACTATTAGCTAAATAGTTAGCAGGTGATAATAACCCTCCTTGAGCTCCAAAAGAAGGAGAGGTTGACCAAGTTGGGTTTGCTGAATAAGCAGCACCTAAAATATCACCTTGAAAACCTGCCCCGCCTGATAGAGGAGCGGTTTCATCGTTTACTCGAGATATGGTAGTTGAAATACCTAAAGTTAATTTGTCATCTAAAAAACGATGTCTAGCATTCAATCTTCCGGTAATACGCTCTAAGTCTGTTTTTTTAATAACACCAAATTGTTTGCTGTAGCCAAAAGTTGCTCTTACATTTCCTTTTCCGTAGTTATTGGAATAAGAGACATTATTGTTGGTAGATGCAGCAGTTCTAGTGACATAATCTTGCCAGTCTGTGTCATGTCCAAAATCTGTTGTAGCTAAATCAGCATTTGGGTTGAATTTAAATACTGCAGGGATAAATTCCTCTCTGTTTAGTAAGTCATATTTTTTAGCGGGTTTTGAAAAGCTAAGACTTGAAGAAAATTCAACTACACCGCCCTGTGCAGATTTTCCACTCTTGGTAGTTATAATAACCACACCGTTCGCACCTCTTGATCCGTATATTGCAGTAGCTGATGCATCTTTCAAAACACTGATGCTTTCAATGTCTGCTGGATTTAAAAAGTTAAGCGGGTTTCTAACTGCGCTAGCTCCACCACCAGTATCACCAGATGGAGATGTGTTTTCACCTGAAAGGGGCACACCATCAACAACAAATAATGGATTATTGTTTGCTCTAACTGAGTTTGACCCTCTAACATTAATAGATATCCCAGCGCCAGGTTCACCACTTGTTTGTGAGACATTGACACCTGCTGTTTTACCTTGAATAAGCTGTTCGGGAGATGCAATAACTCCTCCGTTAAAATCTTCAGCAGTAACAGCGGTCACAGATCCAGTAGCATCCTTAACAGTAGTTGTGCCATAACCAATTACAACAACCTCTTCCAATGCCTGCGCATCTTCTTCAAGTGTTAAATTAATGGTCGTTTGACCATTTACTGCAACTTCTTTGGTTTTAAAGCCAACATAACTAATCACTAAGGTTGCATCACTGTCAGCATTAATGGTATAGTTTCCGTCAAAATCCGTTTGGGTACCGTTTGTAGTTCCTTTTACCACAACACTGGCTCCCGGTAAGGGGCCGTTGGCATCAGAAATAGTTCCAGTTACCTCCTGCGCTTGTAGGAATCCGAAGCATATAAATGCTCCAAACACTAACAAACTTTTTAGTAGCGTAATCTTCATAAAGAAATAATTTAAGTTTGAGTTTGTGTAATTTAATAAGCAATAATAAGGATTATATAGATGTAAAAAAAATGTTAAAATATGATGATTGTTAATTTTTGACTTACGAAAACGGTTTCGTGTTGATAACTTTCTGAAATACTGATATAATAACTAGGTGGTATTATTTTTGAGATATTCATATTTTAGATAAAAATAAATGTTAATCTTTTTATTTTTCGACAAAGAGGGTAGTTTTGAGATTTTTTTATTCTAGGTTTTTTGGGTTTCAACTTTTTATGAAATGTTAAAAATTTGTATTTTGATATGAATACTAGTTTAAAGCAGTATTTTGGTTTCAGGCTAACAATGTAATACCGTTTTACTATTGAGAAGAAAAATAACACTTAAAGATATTGCAAGAGAACTTGATGTTTCTATTTCTACAGTTTCTAAAGCATTAAAAAATAGCGAGGAGATTGGCAGAGACACAAAAGAGAAAGTTCAGGCTTTTGCTAAACTCTACAATTATAAGCCCAATAATATAGCGGTAAGTTTAAAAAATAAGCATACTAAAAATATTGGTGTTGTAATTCCAGATATTGTACATCATTTTTTTACGACTGTTTTTAGAGGTATCGAAAAATATGCCAACAGTAGGGGTTATAATGTGATTATTTGTGTTTCTGATGAATCTTTTGATAAAGAAGTGATTAATATGGAGATGCTTGCTAATGGTAGTATAGATGGCTTTATCATGGCATTGTCTGGAGAAACACAATTAAAAAATGATTATGCGCATCTAAAAGAAGTTACCAACCAAGGGATACCTTTGGTTTTATTTGATCGTGTAACCGATGAGGTGAATTGTGATAAGGTGGTACTCAATGATGAAGAAATTGCCTATGAGGTGGTTATGAAATTGATAAATTCGGGGAGAAAGCGAATCGCATTATTTACAACAGAAAATTTCTTTAACGTTAGTAAAAATAGAGAAGATGGATACCGTAAGGCGTTGATGGATAGTGGTATTGTAGTAGATGAAGAGCTTATTCTAAGGCTGCCTTTTAACGAGAATATAGACGCAATAGATCCCTTTTTTGATAAGCACACTATAGATGCTGTTTTGGCAGTAAATGAGATTTTTGCCGTACATGCCATGGGTGTTGCTCAAAAGAAGGGGATGAAAATACCAGATGATATCTCGTTTATTGGTTTTACAAACGGTATGTTGTCTAAATATGCGTCTCCACAACTCTCTTCGGTAGCCCAACATGGTGACAAAATGGGAGAAATTGCTGCAAAAATGCTCATTGAACGAATAGAAGCCGAATATAAGGAAGATGAGGAAGAAGAAGTGGTGTATAGAACTGAAATTATAAAAGGCACTTTAATAGAAAGAGCATCTACTATAAATTAAATCATATTAATTTTACGAAATGACAAAAACCGGATTTATATTCGATTTAGATGGCGTTATTGTTGATACCGCCAAATACCATTATTTGGCTTGGAAAAACTTGGCTGAAGAATTGGGTTTTGAATTTACTAAGGAACAGAATGAGCTTTTTAAGGGCGTGAGTAGAAAACGTTGTCTTGAAATTCTTCTCGATATAGGGAAGGTATCAGCAACCCAAACACAGTTTGATACTTGGATGGTTGAAAAAAATGTAGACTATCTAAAATATATCGAAAATATGGATGCTTCTGAAATTTTGCCAGATGTGCCTAAGGTATTAGAGTTTTTAAAAAAGAAAGCACAACCAATTGCTTTGGGTTCGGCTAGTAAGAATGCGCGGCCTATTCTTGAAAAAGTAGCCTTGTTACCTTATTTTGATGCTATTGTTGATGGCAATAATGTAACCAAAGCTAAGCCCGACCCAGAAGTGTTTTTAATTGCTGCAGAAAAGTTAGGCGTTAGTCCTGAAAACTGTATTGTTTTTGAAGATGCTGTAGCGGGTATTCAAGCTGCAAATGCTGGCGGAATGATCAGCGTGGGTATTGGTGATGCGAGTGTACTTTCGGAAGCAACGTATAATTTCAATGATTTTACGAGCTTAGATATACCTTTTTTAGAAAAATTAATGAACAACTAAAAACAAATAGTTCCTTTACAGTTTTTTTAAGCATCCGTTTTAGCGTATATGAATGGGGAATAAACCGTAATAGGGTTTCAAAATGTTAAATAAAGAAAATAGTAAATGAATCAAGATTATATACAGCCAAATGCTTGGTCAATCATAGAAGAAGGCTTTGATAGAACACGTGTTAAATCATCTGAAAGTTTGTTCAGTATGGGTAACGGTGCTATGGGGCAACGTGCAAATTTTGAAGAATATTATTCTGGCGATACTTTTCAAGGAAGTTATATTGCAGGGGTTTACTATCCAGATAAAACACGCGTAGGCTGGTGGAAAAATGGTTACCCAGAGTATTTTGCAAAGGTTTTGAACGCGCCTAATTGGATTGGGATAAACGTACGCCTAAATAGCGAATTACTTGATTTAAATACCTGTATCTCGGTTGCTAATTTTAAGCGAGAATTGAATATGCAAGAGGGGTGGTATCAACGTTCTTTCGATGCTATTTCGCACAATGGGATAGGTGTTAGGGTTAAAGTCATCCGTTTTTTAAGCCTTGATATTGATGAGGTAGGCGCTATAAAATATGAAATAACCCCCACAGATGCTGATGTAGAGATTTCATTAGAGCCTTATTTGGATAGCGGTATCACTAATGAAGATAGTAATTGGGATGATAAATTTTGGCATACTACCAATGTGCAGTCCAAAGATGACCAGGCTTTTATTGAGGCACATACTATGAAGACTAATTTTGCGACCTGTACGTTTATGCAATCGCAATTATACCTTGGTAATACTTTATTACCATTAACACCAAAAGTAACTATTGAAGAATTATTGGTTTCGCATGAGTATGTGCAAACAGTAAAGCAAGGAGAAACAATAGCACTGCACAAATTTGCAGGGTATACGGTAGATCGTAATCATGAAGCCGCCCAGTTGATTTCTGCTGCTAAAAATACCCTGGAAAAGACAATAAAAATTGGTTTTGATGCGCTTTTGCAAAAACAAAAGGAAGCATGGGCGAGCATTTGGAAAATGAGTGATATCACTATTGATGGCGACGTTCGTGCGCAACAAGGTATTCGCTTTAATATTTTTCAGTTAAATCAAACTTATTTAGGGAAAGATTCTCGATTAAACATTGGCCCAAAAGGGTTTACAGGTGAAAAATATGGAGGAAGTACCTATTGGGATACTGAGGCGTATTGTATCCCTTTTTATATGGCGACTAAAGATGAGAAGGTAGCAAGAAATCTTTTAGAATACCGCTATAATCACTTGGATAAGGCTATTGCTAATGCTGCTAAATTAGGATTTTCAAATGGGGCTGCCTTGTATCCTATGGTAACTATGAACGGTGAAGAGTGTCATAACGAGTGGGAGATTACTTTTGAAGAGATTCATAGAAACGGCGCTATTGCTTTTGCAATTTATAATTACTATCGTTTTACGGGTGATTATAGCTATATTCCTGAAATGGGTATGGAAGTACTTATTGGAATTGCACGCTTTTGGCAACAAAGGGCAACGTTTTCTGCCGATAAAAATAAATACGTCATCTTAGGGGTTACAGGGCCCAATGAATACGAGAATAATGTAAACAATAACTGGTACACCAACTATTTGGCTAAATGGTGTATTGAGTATGCTTTAGAGCAATTAGATAAGGTAAAGGATGGTTATCCTGATGATTATGATAGAATTATTGGAATCACCAAACTAACACCTGCTGAAACAGATGCTTGGAAAGCGGTGGCTAAAAACATGTATTTCCCGTATTCCAAAGAAAAAAATGTCTTTTTACAGCAAGATGGCTTTTTAGATAAAGAGTTGATTAGTGTTACAGATTTGCCAAAGGCGCAACGTCCCATTAATCAGAAATGGAGTTGGGACCGAATTTTGCGTTCTCCTTATATTAAACAGGCCGATGTTTTACAGGGTTTTTATTTCTTTGAAGACCATTTTAAAGATGAGGAACTTGAAAGGCATTTCGATTTTTATGAGCCTTTTACCGTACATGAATCTTCCTTGTCACCTTGTGTGCACAGTATTCAGGCGGCAAAATTAAACCGCATGAATCAGGCGTATTCGTTTTATCTTAGAACATCGCGATTAGACCTTGATGACTACAATAAGGAAGTAGAAGAAGGACTCCATATTACCTCAATGGCTGGTACATGGATGAGTATTGTTGAAGGTTTTGGTGGTATGCGTGTGTTGGATGATAAATTATCATTTACCCCCCAAATTCCTGAACAATGGAAAACCTACTCTTTTAAGGTTAATTTTAGAAAACGTATTTTAAAAGTTACGGTTGGTGCTAAGGAGACTACATTTGAACTGTTAGGAGGGCAGCAAGATATGTCAATCAGAGTACATGGAAAAAGAGTAGTATTAACGCCTAATAAAAAGGTTGTTGTTTAGCTAATGAAGCTATTTATGTTATACTCTTGACAATGTGAGGATTGGGTTTTTTTGCCTTATTTTGAAAAAAATAAAACGCTAAAATTTTTAAAATGGTAAGATAACGATTCCGCAGTGTATGGCATTAAAACCAAATTGATTTAGTGAGATGTACCTATTAAAAACAAACAGGTGGTTGATTAGTAAAATGTGAATAGTGTATTCAAAATCAACATTTTTATCATCAGTATAAGGGTGTTTTATTCTTTGATTGTGAGACTACAAAAAATGATATGGAATTTATGACGAATGAAAATCAGAAAAAGAGAAAACAAGTTATTTATCAAGTTTTTACACGCTTGTTTGGCAATACAAATACCACTAATAAACCTTGGGGTACTATTGAAGAGAATGGGGTAGGGAAGTTTTCAGATTTTTCAGAAAAAGCATTGCAAGAAATTAAGGCGCTAGGGGTTACTTGTGTATGGTATACCGGTGTTCCGCATCATGCAGTAATTACTGATTATTCGACGTATGGTATTTCAAATGATGACCCAAATATTGTAAAGGGTCGGGCTGGCTCACCATATGCGGTGAAGGATTATTATAATGTGAATCCTGATTTGGCTGACAATCCAGAAAATAGGCTTGAAGAATTTAAAGCATTGATAGAGCGAACACATCAAGCTGGCTTGACACTGCTCATTGATATTGTACCCAACCATGTGGCGCGAAATTATGAAGGTCAATCTACCCCCGAGGGTTTTGAACCTTTTGGTGTTTCAGATGATACTTCTGTTGAATATGCACGTGATAATAATTTTTATTACATACCCAATACCCCCTTTCAACTGCCTGTTTGGCATAATGGGTATGAGCCTTTGGGAGGAGAAAACCTGGGTACGGCCGCTGGTGAATTCAAAGAAAATCCAGCAAAATGGACAGGTAATGGTTCTCGCTTAGCGCAACCAAATATGAATGATTGGTATGAAACTGTTAAAATTAATTACGGTGTGCGTCCAGATGGTTCTTATGATTTTGATGTGCTTCCTGATGATTTTGACACCAAAAATTATAAGGAACATTATGATTTTTGGGCGAAAAGGTCAGTGCCTAATTCTTGGGTGAAGTTCAAAGATATTGCATTGTATTGGTTAGCAATGGGCGTTGATGGATTTCGATTTGATATGGCAGAGATGGTGCCTGTAGAATTTTGGAGTTATATGAATTCTCATATAAAAATGAAAAATGCCGATGCAATAATTGTTGCCGAAGTGTATCAGCCTCATCTTTATAGAGCCTATATTCACAAAGGAAAAATGGATTATCTGTATGATAAGGTAGAGCTTTATGATAGTTTAAAGCATATTATGCAAGGTCATGGATGGACAGACCATATTCCAAAAGTTGAAGAAGGGCTTCGCGATATTGAACATCATATGCTTCATTTTTTAGAAAATCATGATGAGCAGCGTATTGCTAGTCCAGAATTTGCTGGTGATGCCAACAAAGGAAAACCTGCTATGGTGGTTTCTGCAACACTAAGTACATCGCCTACAATGATTTATTTTGGTCAGGAAGTTGGTGAGCCTGCCAAAGAAAATGCGGGTTTTGGTTCGCCTTCGCGTACTTCTATTTTCGATTATATCGGCGTGCCTAATCATCAACGGTGGGTAAATGATAAAAAATTTGATGGCCGTCAGCTGGTAACAGAAGAACGTGAGCTTCGTGATTTTTATCAGCGTTTGTTAAATTTTACTATTCAAAGCGATGCTTTAATGGGGGCTTATGCAGATATTCATTATTATAATCGAGACAATACAGCATATTATAACCACAGGGTATTGTCTTTTGTGCGTTGGTGCGAAACAGAAAAATTGATTGTCGTTGCTAATTTTGATGCCAATGATACCTTTGGGTTTGAACTAAGAGTGCCTCAAGAAATTATTCAAAAATGGAATCTTGAAGGTAGTAGTTATATATTAAAGGATGTGTTGTATGGTGAAGAAAAAGAGCTGCGTATTTCCAATGGAATAGGGCTGGTAAACCTTACCCTAAAGCCTTTAGAATCATTTATTTTTAAGCTTGGTTAACTCGCTTTATGTATTTGAACTATGTACAGACCACTGTGCTGCAAGAATCAAGAAGAAAGACAATTTTTTTAGTCCTGTTTCCTATTTCTAAAGACTCTTTTTTTTGGTTAGCGGGTGTACTACGCTAAAAAAATGCTTAAAATGACGATTTAGTGCCTTACTGGTTGCCTTAAGCTTGTTTATTTTTTAAGATTTTCTAACATTTTCTCCGTTGTTTTCTCAAGGTTAAATGCTGCTTTCCAACCCCAATGTTGCTGTGCCTCTGTATCATCAATACTATAAGGCCATGAATCAGCAATGGCTTGTCGCGAGTCAGGTGCGTAATCTATTTTAAATTCTGGGATATGATTTTTTATCGTAGCTGCAATTTCAGCTGGCGTAAAACTCATACCGGCAAGATTGTATGAAGACCTAATTTTAATGTTTTCAGCATCACTCTCCATCAATTCCATAGTGGCACGAATGGCATCATGCATAAACATCATGGGCAGTTCAGTGTCTTCCTTTAAAAAACAAGTGTATGTGCCATCAGCTAAAGCTTTGTGGTATATTTCTACTGCGTAATCGGTGGTGCCTCCACCAGGCATGGTTTTCCAGCTAATAAGACCGGGGTATCTAATACTACGTACATCAACTTGGTAGTTTTTGTGGTAGTATTCACACCAACGCTCACCAGACTGCTTGCTGATGCCATATACCGTACTGGGTTCCATAATAGTATGTTGTGGAGTGTTTTCACGCGGTGTACTTGGTCCAAAAACAGCGATGCTTGAGGGCCAAAATATTTTTGATACTTTTTTTTCCTTCCCTAGTTTTAAGACATTAAAAAGGGAATCCATATTCAAATTCCAAGCGCGCATCGGAAATCTTTCAGCAGTAGCGCTCAACATGGCAGCCATAAGATATATGGTGTCTATTTCGTGATACGCCACAATTTCTTCAAGGGCATTGTAGTCCATAGCATCAAGCAACTCAAAAGGACCAGAATTCATTAAATCTTCGTTTCCTTCTCTAATATCACTTGCGATAATAGCTTCGTTTCCGTGTTTTTCTCGTAAAGAAAAGGTGAGTTCAGTGCCTATTTGACCACAGGCTCCTACGATTAAAATATTTTTCTTCATTAAAATGGCGTTAAATGAATTGGACGGTAAAGATAACTTTTATTAAAATTTGTACTTTCGTTTTATGAGTAAAAAATTTATTATCTGTTTTATCTCTTTGTTATTTTTTTCTTGCGCAGAAGATAAGAAAAATATTGTTAATAATGAGGATGTTACATTCAATATCACCACTAATAAATGGCCTAAAAAAGTCGCTGTCAGTGCAAAAACTGCTGAGGTGCTAAAAGATTGGCCGGAGTTTAAAGCTGTGGATAGTGGTTTTGATGCCCTCTATAGGGTTGGAAATACAGAAGATTTGAGCTTAGTTTTAGAAGACCTTATAGAAAAACAGAAACTGCTTCAAAAATCAACATACCCTAAAGTATTTGATGTGCCGCAGATTAAAAGCAGGCAAAAGGTTTTTCATACCTTTATTCTTAAAACAAAAGGTGATTTAATTTATAGCATTGACACCAAAGAATCTGTAAATCAGCTTATTGATGCCTATAATGCCATGCTTAAGCAGTTTGATAGAATTACAGGAAAGACCTTAGATTTAAAGACCTTATTAGACGAATAAAAAAAGCTGCCTTGTTAAGACAGCCTCTTTGTTATGTAGTTTCTGTTTCTTAACAGATACGATGTGGGGTTCTAATAAATTTAATTTTTTGTTTCGGCAGGTGTTGTAGCGGCTCCTTCTTTTCTAGAAGTAAGTGCCTGTTTCGTTAAACTTGCCAAATTAAAATTGGGTTCAATTTTTAGTGCTTCATCGATTAGAGCAAGCGCTGCATCAATATTATCTTTGTCTTTATTGTACTGCACCAGTCCTTTGAGGTGATAAAATGCTGCTTTAATAGGTACTTCATAGGGTTGTTGACGCTCGTAAAATGCATATTTCATATCGTCTTTGGCATTTGTGAGGCCGTACTCAATATTTGTTTCAGCGCCCGCAGTATTACCTGTTTGAATTTTAAGGTCGGCTAGTTCGTAAGCCAAATAGGCATTAGGTGTTCTTTTGTACAATATTTCAAAGTGCTCTATCGCTCTTTTGGGTTGGTTAAGTGCTTTTAAAGAAATCGCTTTTACCTGCACTGCCAAATCAGAATCAGATTCGTTTTTTTCAATACCTATCGTATTGAGTGCTTGTAGGTGTTGGTTGTTGTTTGCGTAGATGTAGGCAAGGGTGTCTTTACGCTCCTTAGAGGGCGATAGCACATTTAAATGAGTCATTGCATTTATCACGCCATTGATGTCGCCTTGTAGTCGCATTTCTTCGTAAAATGCTTGATAGTGCTTTACTAAATCGTTTTGTGCTGTGCCTAAGAAGCCTAGCGTAAAAATGAGGGCAAAAACAACTCTTTTCATTATACTTGGTTTTATTGATTTTTGGTGCGCTAAACTATAAAATTAATTTTAAGAAAGCTGTTAAGGAAACCTTTAAAATAGAAGGTGTCGCTATTAAAGTGTAATAGTTGATTTTTATGTTGCACTCCCGCTGCTTTAAAATCTGAATTTTTGAAGCCTTTTTTTGTCTAGTTAAGGGGAAAATAGGTAAAATTAGAGATTTCAAAAAGCTAGGAGCATAGGTTATATCATTGTAGTGAATTTAAATTTTTTATCTTCAATTAAGTTGTTTGCTAGTACAATTTTACCAGTGGTTAGGTTGCTTTCTTCGTAATTAGGAGGGGGAATGTTGTAGGCAATAGCTTTTGCAGTGTAATAGTTTTGTTTTGATGGATGATGCGGATATACGCCGTTAATGGTTTCATTCCACCAAGCGTTTTTTAAGACAGAACTGATGATGGCGATACAATCGTTTAAATGAATAAGATTGACAGGAGCATTACCATTTGCCAAGCCATTACGTTTAGAAAGCATATGAACGGGATGCCGATTTGCACCAATTAATCCTCCAAAGCGAATAATGGTTGTTTTTAAGCTGGCGTCATCCTTAAAAATATGCTCTGCTTCTAAAAGCTGTTTTCCTGATGTTGTTGTTGGCGTTGGCGATGTTTTTTCGCTCACTTCACCATCAATATCACCATATACCGCTGTGCTACTTGCAAATATAATGTTATGAACGTTGGCTTTAAGCACCTCCGAATGCAACAGTCTCATTTTTTGTACATAGTTTTCTTTATGCGGTCCCCGTAGTTTGGGAGGTACATTAACGATAAGGGTATCTGTGTCTTTTAAAAAATCATCTATAGCCCCTGTAATCTTGTTTTCGGATAGGGATATTAAAAAAGGGTTTATTTTTTCCTTTTTTAATAGGGGTAGTTTTTCACCAGCGGTAGTGGTTCCGTTGATGTTGTAACCCTCATTAATTAAAGCAATGGCTAATGGTAGGCCTAGCCAACCACAGCCCATAATACCAATTGTTTTATTCAAAGCGAATTGTTTTAGTTACAAGAACGGCATCATTAAGCACAAAGGGCATAGGGATATCATGTTCGGGTCTTGCGGGAACTGTAAATTTATCGTTGTGCAAAAGGTTATTAGAGGTTTCGTAGAGCGTCAGTTCTAAGACAGCATCTTTGGGTATGGTCAATTGCAAATCAGTATAATCATTATTGCTAATGTAGTGGGTGATGAGTTTATTTCGTTTGCGATTTTTTAGATAAAAATCTGAAAGTTTTACAGAATTTACTTCGGCAGCTGTTATGGCGGTAGGAGAAAAAATATCTAATCTGTTTACAGCGCGTTTGGGAGTAATACAGAGTTCTAAAAATCGATGGTCACCTACAGTTGTATCTCTTGTTTTTTCAATTTGCATCTGTTTAATTTTTTTCAAAGGTGCATCAGCTACATAGGTGAAATTGGAAGCGTATTTACTGCTAATGGTTCGCTTAGCTAGTTTTTTTGGTGTTTTTTTAGTGTCATCTATATACTGAGTAGTCCAATCGGACAGCGATTTTTCGTAAGTAGCCCACTGTGCTTTATTGGTATCGGTGTCAAGTACATATAGTAGACTGGTGGGTTTTGGATTCTCTTTTGAAAAACCAGCATTAAAATGAGCATATGCAATGCATACCAAAAACAAAAAGATACTCCAATTGGCTAGTCGCATTTTTCTTTTATAAAAGCCGAAAACAGGTAATAGTAATACAAAAGTTAAGGTGGTTAAAACAGTGGTAGCTACCATCATTTTAAGTCCTAAACCAATAGGAAACATTTGTATCAATGGTGCATAGATAAAAAGTGCTGGTAAAACTAAAAATACGAGAAGGTAGGGGTTGGGCATTTTTTGATTTACAACCACCAAAAACGAGGCTAGTAAGGCAAATACAGGAATAATAAAAAAACTTGCTCCTGGTAAATACGCTCCAACCAATGCGCAAATTAGTAGCCAAAGAAATATTGGCGCTACCAGAAGGTTGGGTGTTGTTATTTTTTTAAATCTATGGTACATATAAAAACAAACACCGATAGCAAATAAGGTAAAAGCAATAATATACGTATGGCCATTATAGGTGAAACCATGAAGTATATCTTTATAGCCAGGGTATAGCCACTGTAAAACAGACCAACTAAAATAACCTACAACACCATTTACAACTAGAGCCAATAACATTGGTATAAATCCTTTTGTTACCCCAGTTATGGTTAAAGTGTTTTTTCTCAAACCATGTATTAGGAGTACTACAAAACACAAGCTTGCAAAACCAAACATAAACCAAATCCATTCAAAGGGGTAAGATATTAACTTGAAAAATGGAACATTAAAATACACCACATCGTTTAAACTTTTTAGTGTGCTTAAATCGGCTTGGCTAAAATGTAGTAGCAAGGGCATTAAATAACTCCCCTGATGCATTAATGTATTTCTGTCGAGGCGTTCGTAGGTGTCTTTCGCGGTGTGATAATCATAATGGTCATCAATAAAAGCAAAATTAAAACCATCTATATCCCTATCAGTGCGAAAAACGGTTAAATCAGTATCGTTAGGCAACATTTTATAAATGCTGTATGCTAAAGAATTGGCTACCGGAAATGCTGTCTTCGCCTTTGTAAATTCTTTAACCAGTGCAGCATTGCCTCTATTGGTTTCAATCAACATATAACTAGGGCCACCACTACCACGAGCTTCAAAATTTAATACAAGCCCAACATCTTTTGCCCAAGGGTGTGAATTTACAAATAAAGATGCACCGTTGAGTCCGAGTTCTTCAGCATCAGAAATTAAAATGATAATATCGTTTTTTGGGGTATTGTTTTTTTCAAGATAGGCACGAATGCCTTCTAAAATTGTGGCTACCCCACTACTGGCATCGCTAGCACCCAATGAAGAATGGGGATTGCTGTCGTAATGTGATAAAAGCATTAAAGCCTTTCCTGAATCGCTACCTTTTACTCGTGCTACAATATTTATAGCTTTACTTAAATTACCCCAATCGCCGGCGGTATAACCTTCTTGTAAAGAGGTTTCAAGCCCCATACTTTCTAATTCAGTAACAATATAATTTCGTACTTCTGCATGCGCAGGAAAACCTACCGCATGTGGTTTTTGAGCTATTCGCTTAATATGTTTTAAAGCCCTGTCCGTAGAAAATGCTATTTTTTCATTTGCTATATTAGTTTCATAATCGGGCATTAAAGAATGAAAACTCCAATAAATTGCGAATACGATAAGAAGAAGTGTGATTGTTGCGGATGATTGCTTCATAGGGAGGTGTTGACTGAATGTACGCCTACTTTTTTTAAATACGGGAATTTTAGGAAGTTTATTTTTTTCTTTACCTAGACGAAAAATCCTCGTACAATCATAGTTGCGGATTGATTTTTTAATGAAGGCATAGGGAAAAAGAAAGCCATAAAACTCAGGTTTTAAAGTTGCAGGAGTATAAAGATATTAAAATTTAAGTCGATTGCTGTAAATGAATTTCGCAATGGGCTATAAAGTATCATAAAATAGCCACTTTTATGCTATTATGTATTGTGGTGCTCCGGAAAGCAAAATAATTTAACATGATTTTACTTATAAAATAAATAAGAATTTTAGCGGTTGTTTGTCGAATATGTTGAAAAGCAATGATTTTTTTTTGTATCTTTAGTAACTAGTGTTAGGCGAAAATAGCCAAAAGGAGATGAATTTAGTTTTTTGATATTTCCGTTCAAGCACTAACTAACCTTAAAACTTTAAGAATATGGGAATAAAGAGCTTTCAAGGGCCAAGGGCCAAAACAGTTTCGAAAAAAGAATATGATGCACCCATATTGGTTACTGATTACATGACCAAAAAGCTGATTACTTTTTCACCAGACCAATCTATTTTAGAAGTTATGGAGCAGTTTACCAAGTACAATATTTCTGGGGGACCTGTACTCGACAATAATGGTTTTTTAGTGGGTATTATTTCAGAAGCAGATTGTATGAAACAAATTTCAGAAAGTCGTTATTTTAATCAACCTATTTTAGATAAAAGCGTCGAGCGATTTATGACCAAAGATGTAGAGACCATCCCTCATGATATGAGTATTTTTGATGTGGCTGGTGTTTTTCATAAGAATAATAGACGAAGATTACCCGTAATGAAAGATGGCTTACTGGTAGGACAAATTAGTAGAAAAGATATTGTTGTCGCGGCATTGAAGCTGAGCGGCGCCAATTGGAAATAGTATTTTTCCCCCTAGTCCCCGAAGGGGGAACAGCAACTGTGAGAATTCCCCCTTTGAAGGGGCGACATAGCACAAGCTATGGGCGAGATGCAGCGATGGCGGCGGAGATGTGGACATGAGTAAGCACATAAAATAAGAAACACACACATTGCGATAACGGGGAGGACATCCCCCTAGCCCCCTTCAAAGGGGGAATTATTAGTGCAGGTAATCCACATTGGTTCAGCTGAATAAAAGCTAAAAAAGGGTAATGTATTTCCCTAGCCCCCGAAGGGGGAACAGCAACTGTGAGAATTCCCCCTTTGAAGGTGCGACATAGCACAAGCTATGGGCGAGATGCAGCGATGGCGGCGGGGATGTGGACATGAGTAAGCACATAAAATAAGAAACACACACACATTGCGATAACGGGGAGGACATCCCACTAACCCCGAAGGGGGAATAGCAACCGTGAGAATTCCCCCTTCGGGGGCTAGCGGGAACCTATAGGGTAAGTGTTACGCCTGTTAGGAATGGGTGTTTTTTTATCTAAATTGAAAATGCACCCAATAGTTATTCCCGCTTTACAATCATATAATAATCATTGTCTAGGGGTAAATAGCCTAGGTCGTAAACAAAATAATAGGTTGTTCCTTTTTTGGTAGTGTAGAGGTTGGTGATAAAATCAAAGTCAAAATTTTTATTTAATAGACGGGTTTTGGTGGTTCTTGTTTTACCATCTTTTAAGGGGAAACTATCTAAAATACGATAGTTTTTGCGCAAACGATTATTGATATTTCGAATGAGGTTTTTACTGCTTGGGTTAATCTTGTTGTGAAAAGCATTGCGGCATCCGTCTGAGCAGAATTTTTTATCACTTCGCCCCATTAATTCAGCACCACATTCTTCACAAGTTTTTTTCACCACCCTATTTTTTGTAATTAAATTTTACCTCTTCAGCATTATCACCAGTATGTATGAGGCCGTAGATGTTAATTTCATTTGCTGAGACTTTTTCAAAAGTAAAGCCATCAAAATACATTCTATTTTTTTCAGCCTTAATAAATTTAAATTGCTGTACTTCTTCTTTTTCTTCCCAGCCTTTTAAATCTGGACCAAAGTGTTTGAGCTCGAAAATTAAACTTTCGCCAATTTTACGAATATGCCCTAATTCATAGAAATTAACCTTGTTATCAACAACCAATTTAAAAGAAAATAGCATTGATTCTCCCAATGGGGGACTCCAAATTTCTTCTGTTATCCCTCCAAAGGCTTCACCTTTCCAATGGCCTTCCATCCAAGCAATTTGAGATAGGTTTGCTTTGGGTGAGACATGACCTTCAGAAATTGATAATGTATTTTGCGCTTTGCATGAAATACCTAGGGCTAAAAAACACAAAATAAGTACTGTTTTATTCATTTTAATGGGTTTTGTACCAACAATATACAACATGTTTTGAATATCAAAAGAATGTAAGTTTACACTAGTTGATACAAAGCCCAATATTATCAAACGTATTCAAAGTTTTAGCAAGCGCTTAGATTCATCTTTGATACTTACCGTATGGTATCCATTTTTGCTTTAATTTGGTCTAAGCAAAGGTTGCCTAAGCTTCCTTCGTGGGTATGTTTAATATCGCGTTTGGGACTAAAAGTACCTTCCTGAATTTCTTGCCCCATTTTTTTGTACGCATCTCTAAATGGTATACCCGATAAAACCAATTCATTCAAGGTATCTACGCTAAACAGATAATCATATTTTGGGTCTTCTAAGATACTTTCATTAATGCGAATTTCTTTTAAACTAAAGGTGAGAATTTCCAAGCACGCTTTCATATCTTGAATAGCGGGTACAATAATTTCTTTTACCAATTGCAAATCACGATGATACCCACTTGGTAAATTGTTAATGACCATAGTTAATTGATTAGGTATGGCCTGTAGATTATTGCATTTACCCCGTACCAATTCAAAAACATCAGGATTCTTTTTGTGCGGCATAATACTACTACCCGTAGTTAAGGCATCAGGAAACGATACAAAATTAAAGTTCTGGCTCATGTACAAACAGATATCCATAGCCATTTTTGATAGGGTTGCGGCTATATTTGCCATACCAAAAGCCGTAGCTTTTTCTACCTTTCCTCTTCCCATTTGGGCGGCTACAACATTATATTTCATTGAGGCAAAGTTCATTTCTTCAGTAGTATAGGTTCGGTTTATAGGAAATGAACTGCCATAACCAGCAGCACTGCCTAAGGGGTTTTGGTCAGCTACTTTATAGGCTGCTTCAATAAAATATAAATCGTCAATTAAACTCTCTGCATAGGCAGAAAACCATAAGCCAAAAGAAGAGGGCATAGCAATTTGTAAGTGCGTATAACCGGGTAGTAAAACGGCCTTGTGCTTTTCGGCTAAATCAATGAGTAAATTGAAGAGTTCTGTGGTTTGTGCTTTTATTTGGTTTAATTCATCTTTAAGATATAAGTGCATTGCTACTAAAACTTGGTCGTTTCTTGACCGCGCTGTATGTATTTTTTTGCCCGTATCACCTAATTTTTCAATAAGTAGATACTCAATTTTAGAATGCATATCTTCAAATGAATCTTCAATGGTAAACGTATTGTTTTCAATGCTTTCTCCAATGGCATTTAGTTCACGTATTAGCGCATCTGTTTCTGCTGCTGTTAGGAGGTTGATTTCGCCTAGCATTTTGGCGTGTGCTTTAGAGGCAATTACATCATATTTAGCAAGGTGAAGGTCTAACGCTCTATCGTTGCCAACCGTGAAAATGTCTATTTTTTTATCGGTACTAAAACCTTTATCCCAGAGTTTCATATGTGTTCTATTAGTGATTAACAGCAGACTATTTATATTATAGTATGCTGGTGATATGTTTGTGTTATAGTAAAAAACCAGATAGAATTTTGATGTATAAATCTATTCCTTCTTCAATTTCGTGAACGTAAATGTACTCATTTGCCGAGTGAGAGCGGGTACTGTCTCCTGGGCCTAATTTTAACGACTGGCAGCTTAGCGCAGCCTGGTCTGATAGTGTTGGTGAGCCGTAGGTTTCTCGTCCTAATGCAATACCTGCCTGCACTAAGGCGTGATTTTTGTCAATCTTTGATGAGTTGAGTTTGAGACCTCTTTCTTGTATTTCGCAAGGCGCTTCTGCTTTTAATAGTGTTGCAATTTCTTTATTCGTATAAGCGTCGTTTACACGAACATCAATGACCAAATCTACTTGTGATGGTACAACATTATGCTGTGTGCCAGCATTAATTTGGGTAACCGTCATTTTAACATCACCAAGTGCTTCGGATGTTTTTTTAAAGGTGTAATTTTTAAACCATTCTAAAACTGCAATGGTATTGTAAATGGCGTTATTATCGTTAGGATGCGCAGCATGAGAAGGTGTGCCTTTTACGACTGCATCAAAGACCACTAGGCCTTTTTCGGCAATGGCAAGCTGCATTAGTGTGGGTTCTCCTACAATTGCGACATCAATTTTTGGTAAACTAGGAAGCAAGCCGCGCAAGCTATTTTCACCAGCATTTTCTTCTTCAGCTGAAGCTACCATGAGTATGTTGTGACTACTATTTTCAAGCGCATAAAAGTGTGTGAAAGTAGCTAAAAGAGAAACTAAACAGCCGCCAGCATCATTACTGCCTAAACCGTACAATTTACCATCTTCAATATGTGCATTAAATGGGTCTTTGGTATACGCTTTATTTGGCTTTACAGTATCATGATGTGAGTTTAATAGGAGGGTAGGTTTGGTGTCATCCCAAAATTTGTTTTTAGCATAAACATTATTATTTGTTCGAGTAAAAGGGATGTTGAAAAACCTAAACCAATCTTCTATGGCATCGGCTGTTTTATCTTCTTCTTTTGAAAAAGATGGAATTTGAATCAATTGCTGTAATAAATCAATTGCTTTTGCTGTGAGTTCTTGTTGTTGCATGGTTACAAGCTTAGGGTTGTAAATAATTTAGTAGTTGGTGCGAGCATTTCCATATCTCCTAGGCACACTTTGGTTACCTTGTTTTGAAGAGCATGAAAGCAATTTTCTAGTTTAGGAAGCATACCATCTGCGATAACACCATCGTTTAATAATTGGGCATATTTTTTAGTGTCTATTTGCTGCACTACCGATGTTTCGTCATTAATGTCTAATAATACGCCCTTTTTTTCAAAACAGTAGTAGAGCGTAGTGTCATAGTTTTTGCTCATGGCAATAGCCAATTCAGACGCAATGGTATCTGCATTGGTATTTAATAATTGTCCTTTGCCATCATGGGTCATGGCACAAAAAACAGGTGTTAAGCCTGCTTCTAATAATGTTGAAAGTAAATCGTTGTTAACACCATCAACATCACCTACAAAGCCATAGTCAATATCTTTTACGGGGCGTTTATGTGCCTGAATAGCATCGCCATCAGTACCACTGAGGCCAATGGCATTACATTGTTTTGCCTGTAGTTGCGCAACAATATTTTTGTTGGTTAGCCCAGCGTAAACCATGGTGATGATTTCAAGGGTGTCAGTATCAGTAATTCTTCGACCTCCAACCATTTTCGATTCCATGCCCATTTTTGTGGCGAGTTGCGTTGCTAATTTACCACCTCCGTGAACTAAAATTTTAGCTCCTTTTATCTTAGAAAATAAGTTGAGAAACTTAGCGAGTTCTGTCTTATTTTCAATAACATTTCCGCCTATTTTTATAATTGATAATTGCACACGTATACATTTTAAATTAAACCTTCGTCTAAACTACGAACTAGAAAAAGGGGTTAAAGGGCTTCTACTATTTTTTTTAATACAATTTGGGCTGCATAGGTTCTATTATTAGCCTGCTCAATAACGAGCGATTGCTTACTGTCTAATACAGCATCTTCAACCACTACATTTCTACGAACGGGCAAACAATGCATAAATTTCGCCTTGCCTAATTTTTCTTTGGTCATCATCCAGTTAGCATCCTCATTTTTTATTTGGCCGTAATCGGTATAGCTGCTCCAGTTTTTAACGTAAATAAAATCGGCATGCTCACAGGCTTTTTTTTGGTCATGTTCAATTGTTACACCTGCTGTGATTTGGGTGTTTAGCTCATATCCTTCGGGATGTGTTATAACAAAATCAGCATCTTGCAATTTCATCATCTGCACAAAGGAGTTGGCTACTGCATGGGGTAATGCTTTTGGGTGTGGCGCCCATGAAAGTACTACTTTAGGTCGTTTTTTGGCGTTTTGCTCATTCAAAGTAATGGCGTCAGCAAGGGCTTGTAATGGATGACCCACGGAGCTTTCCATATTCACTACCGGTACTGAAGCGTATTTTTTAAATCCGTTGAGCACAACTTCAGCTTCGTCTTTTTCTTTATCGGTTAAAGAAGCAAAAGCCCTAATAGCAACAATGTCACAGAACTGTGAAACCACCATCGCCGCTTCTTTAATATGCTCAGAGGTACCTTTATTCATAAGGGTGCCATCTCCATATTCAAGCGCCCAGCCCTCACTGCCGAAGTTCATAACCATGACTTCCATGCCAAGATTCATAGCTGCTTTTTGTGTGCTTAAGCGGGTGCGAAGGCTATTGTTAAAAAACAAGAGGCAAATTGTTTTGTCTTGCCCTAATGTTTTAAATTTTTTTGGATTTTCTTTTAGCTTTCTGGCTGCTGATACCCAATCGCTAAGGGTGTCTATATCGTTTATAGATAAATAGTGCTTCATACTGTTATTTTGGTGTGTTCTAAAATGCCGCTTAGGGCATCAATTATAAAATTGTCTTTTAAGCCGTTTACAATACGTGTTTCGATTGCTGCTTTTTGTGCTATGGTTGCTGCTTCTATTTTTGATTGCATTCCCCCTGTACCATGAGAAGATTTTTCTAAACTAATTTCTTTTTCCAATACACTAATATCAGAGACAGAAGCAATGGTAATTGGCGCATCATCTTTTATTGAGGCCTTGGTATAAATGCCATCTGTATTGGTTGCAATTACCAGTAAATCGGCTTTTAATAGGGCAGCTGTTAAAGCAGCTAACTTGTCATTGTCTCCAAATTGTATTTCATCAGTAGACACTGTGTCATTTTCATTGATAATGGGGATGAAATTATTAGCCACCAAAACATTAATAGTATTCTTAATGTTTTCTTGTGATTCGGGTTTTTCAAAATCAGCATACGACAATAAACACTGTGAAGTGAATAAGCCTAGCTCTCTAAAATTCTCTTGAAAAATGCGCATTAAATGGGGTTGGCCGATAGCTGCTAGTGCTTGTTTTACATTGATTTCTTCACCATTATGTTCTAGTTTAACAAATTGCTTGGCGGCAGCAATTGCTCCAGAACTCACAATAATGAACTCATAATGGCTATTTAGCTTGGCTATTTGCCTGCCGATGTCTTCAATTTTGCCCCTAGAAATCTGATTGGTTTCTTTGGTTAGCGTATTGGAGCCAATTTTAAGTAAGATTCTTTTTTTATTCATAACTTGCCTACTAGTGCTATATTCGCTCGAAGTGAACTTCGAAATACTTATAGTTAAGGGGTTATCTCCCAAATGTTGTAACTTTTAAGCAATAAAAATGCTTAATTTCTCACCTGCCCATTTCCTATGATATACCATTTATTGGTTACCAGATGCTGTAAGCCAATAGGACCTCGCTGATGTAATTTGTCGGTGCTTATTGCAAGTTCGCCACCAAGGCCAAATTGCCCGCCATCTGTAAATCGCGTAGAGGCATTGTGATATGCCGCTGCAGTATCTACAGTGTTCATAAAGGTATTGGCTTTTTCAGTATTGGCGGTGATTATTGCTGCCGAATGCCCACCGCCATAGGTGTTTATTTTGTCAATAGCCTCATCTAAATTTGCAACTTGACCGATGGCAATTTTATAATCTAGAAATTCTTCATACCAAATTGCCTCATTTTCAATGGGTGATGTGCCATCAATATTTGCCAGCTTTTCATCTGTTAAAATGGTGACCTTATGTTTTTGTAATTCTTGTATTAGTCCTTGTAAAAACTCATGTTTTCTAGGCATATCAGATGCTATAAGCACCTTGTCAAGCGCATTGCAGGCCGATATTTTTGTTGTTTTTGCATTTGTGATAATATCAAAAGCCATCTGCAAATCTGCCTCGGTATCTACATAGAGAAAATTATTTCCTCTACCGCTAACAATTACAGGGCAACAGGCATGTTGTTTTACAAAGGCAATAAGTTTTTCGCCCCCTCTTGGTACTATTAAATCTAATTTTTGTGTTGGATTTTCTAAGAAGGCCTGTGTTTGTATTCTGTCAAATTCTAAATAGGTTACCCAATCAGTACTGCAATTATTTTTTTCTAATGCTTTGTGCCATAGAGAAACTAAAATTAAATTACTTTTAAGGGATTCTTTACCGCCTTTTAAAAGAATTTTATTTCCAGATTTAAAAGCAATTCCTGCTGCTTCAATAGTAACGTCAGGGCGCGATTCATAAATAATTAAAAGTGTACCAAAAGGTGCCGTTTTATTAGATATTTGCATGCCGTTTTCGTGAGTGAATGCATAGCGTTCTACACCTAATGGGTCTGTCGCATTGGCCAGCTGTTCTAAGGATAAAATCATCCCCTTAATTTTGCTGTTATCTACTTTTAGGCGGTCACGCATGGCAATATCACTACCATCGTATTTTTTTAAATCCTTTTTGTTAGCTTCAAGAATACTAGTTTCATTGGCTTTAATGAGCTGCGCCATTGAAGTTAATACCGCATTGCGTTGGGTAATATTGAGTTGTTTTTTCAATTTAGTTCAGCTTTAAGAGCGTTAAAGAAGATATCGATATCTTTTTTGGTAATATTTAGAGCAGGTAAAATACGAAGCACATGCTTGTCTTTTGCTCCGCCCGTAAATAAGTGCTGGTTGTAAATTAATTTTTTTCTTAGTTCGGCTACTTCAAAATCAAACTCCAAGCCTAGCATTAAGCCTCTACCTTTGGTTTGTTTTACTTGCGGAATTTCGGCTGCTTTTTTATTAAAATATTCGCCTAATTGGGCAGCGTTTTCAATAAGTTTTTCTTCTGCTAATACCTCCAAGACGGCTAGTGTTGCCGTACAAGCAAGATGATTACCACCAAAGGTAGTGCCAAGCAAACCATAGGAAGCTTTAATGTGCTCGTGAATTAATACGCCTCCCACAGGGAAACCATTTCCCATTCCCTTGGCAATACTAATAATATCAGGTTGAATATTATGGTGCTGAAAACCAAAAAACAAACCACTTCTGCCAAAGCCTGATTGTACCTCATCAGCGATAAGTACTACATTATTTTCTTTACATAAGCGTGCTATTTCTTGGTAGAATTGCGTCGTAGGTTCGTCAAGCCCACCAACACCTTGAATAGCTTCAATAATCACAGCACACACATCTCCTTTGGTTATTTCAGTAGTAAAGCTACCAATATCATTAAGGGGTAAAATACTTACCTTTTGTTGCTTGTTTAAGGGCGCATTTATTTTTTCGTTATCGCTGGCAGCAACTGCCGCAGAGGTACGTCCATGAAACCCATTTTTAAAGGCGATAACCCTATTTTTTCCTGTGTGAAATGATGCTAGTTTTAAGGCGTTTTCATTCGCCTCAGCTCCAGAATTACAGAGAAACAGACTGTAATCATCACAACCAGAAAGTTGCCCCAATTTACTAGCCAATTCTTGTTGTAACGGATTTTGAACAGCATTGCTATAAAACCCAATTTTATCTAATTGCCCTTTTAAGCGTTGTACATAATGGGGGTGTGAATGACCAATAGAAATTACAGCATGACCGCCATAATAATCTAAATACTCCTCACCTTTATCGTCAATTACTACATTGCCTTTGGCCGAAACAGGTGTTACATCATATAATGGATAAACATCAAATAGATTCATAGTTGTATATGCTTTGTGCGTTTTACTAGCACGGTGTTAGTATAGTTGGTTTAACGATTTTTATGCGCCGAAAAATAAAATTTAGCAGTTACGTATACTAAAGTTGTTGTTCTTTTATGGCGCTAATTTTTTCAAACGATGCTACAATACCTTGAATGAGGGACGAGCTTAAACCTTGGTGCTCCATTTCATTCAAGCCTTGGATGGTGCATCCTTTTGGGGTGGTTACCTTATCAATTTCTGCTTCCGGATGACTTTCAGATTGTATAAGTAACTCAGCTGCTCCATTACAGGTGTTCATCGCTAATTCTTGGGCTTCTTGGGCATCAAAACCCAATTGAATTGCACCCTGTGTGGTTGCGCGAATTAAACGCATCCAAAAAGCAATACCACTGGCACAAATAACGGTAGCCGCTTGCATTTGCTCTTCTGGTATTTCTAAAGAATGCCCCATGCGATTAAATATAGATTTGGCTAAATCGATACGTTTTTTTCCTTTTTCATTGGCACAAATGCAGGTCATAGATTTGCCTACCGAAATAGCCGTATTGGGCATACTTCGTATAATATTGTGTTTAGCGCCAACTATAGCTTCTATTCTAGCAATACTAAAACCCGTAATCGTTGATATGATTACATGTTTTGCGGTCAATAGGTCTTTGATATTTTCTAAAATGGTTTCTAGTTGACTAGGTTGCACCGCAAAAATTAATATATCCGATTTTTTTACCGCTTCTCTATTATCGGAAGTGATGATGACATTACCGTACTTTTCAAAACTGTAAAGCTCGGTAGGGTTTCGTTTGGTTAAGTACAATTGATTACGCCCCTTGTTATTCAATATGCCTTTTGCAATTGATAATCCTAAATTTCCTGCTCCTATGATGGCTATTTTCATGATTTGATATTTTATACTTAGGGGATTTTTTGGTTTTTATTCGTTTGTTATTGGGTTTATGTATTACTGGTATCCGCTAAAAAACACTAGCTTTTAATTGCAAGCCTTCGTTTTCAGGAAACCCAAACATTAGGTTCATATTTTGAACTGCCTGCCCTGAAGCCCCTTTTAGCAAGTTGTCAATAGCAGAGGTGATAAGCAGCGTATGTTTATGTTTGTGTATATGAATGTGACATTGATTGGTATTTACCACCTGTTTTAGTTGTATGGGGGCTGCCGTAACTTGGGTAAAAGCCGCCGTTTCATAAAAACCTTTGTACAAGGCTATTGCTTCGTCTTCAGAACCTTCAAAATGCGTGTAGGCAGTGGCGAAAATACCCCGAGTAAAATTACCTCTATTGGGTAGAAAAATAAGCTCGCCCGTATTTTGCTGTAATGATTGTAGGCTTTCGTTTATTTCTCCCAAATGTTGATGCGTAAAAGGCTTGTACCAGCTCACATTGCTATTTCGCCAGCTAAAATGGGTTGTGGCTGATGGACTAACACCAGCGCCTGTACTTCCTGTGACGGCATTAACATGAATGGTATGTTGTAGTTTTTTAGCCTTTGCAAGGGGTAATAAGCCCAATTGAATGGCGGTAGCAAAGCAGCCCGGATTGGCAATGTAATTAGCGTTTTGTATGCTAGCTTTGTTAAGTTCTGGCAAGCCGTAAACGAATGATTTTTCATTGAAATTAGCCGCTTCCTGTAACCGAAAATCATTACTTAAATCAATAATTTTTGTGTTTTTAGAAAAAGCGTTTTCATTTAAAAATTTAGTAGAATTACCGTGTCCTAAACATAGAAAAACAACATCTACCGTAGGGTTTACCGCGCCTGTGAAAACTAAATCGGTGGTGCCCAAAACATCGGGATGTGCAGTTGAAATTTCTTTGCCAGCTCTAGTGGTGCTATACACAAAATCAATTTCAACTTGTGCGTGGTTTAATAGAATTCGAATCAATTCTCCTCCAGTATATCCTGAACCACCTATAATACCTGCTTTAATCATATCCTAGTTTTATTTCTTAATACCTAAACCGATTAGATTTCTTTGTTTACGTGATTGTAAATTTTTCCTGAATTCGATAAAATTTTGATAAAACCTTTGGCATCATCGGCAGACCAAGCCTTATTCATTTCACCATAGCTTCCAAAAGAGGCATTCATTAAATCATGTTTCGATGCAATACCATTTAATCGAAATTGAAAGGGGTATAAGCCTACAAATACATCACCCGAAACGGTTTTTTGTGTGTCGGTTAAAAAGGCTTCAATATTTCTCATAACGGCATCGAGGTAATTACCCTCATGCAAGAGCATTCCGTAGAAATTTCCTTGCTGTTCTTTTTGATACTGTTGCCATTTGGTCAGCGTGTGTTTTTCTAAAAGGTGATGCGCCTTTATAATAATCAAAGAGGCTGGAGCTTCAAAACCAACACGCCCTTTAATACCAATAATGGTATCGCCTACATGAATGTCTCGGCCGATTGCATATTTTGACGCCATGGCATCGAGCTTTTCAATATTAGCAACGGGACTATCAGTAACTCCATCAATAGCAACTAATTCTCCTTTTTCAAAAGTAAGTTTTACTTCGGCTGGGTTCTTTTCTTGTAATTGGCTAGGGTAGGCGCTATCGGGCAGAGGCTTCTCAGAAGTTAAGGTTTCTTCGCCACCAACAGAGGTGCCCCATAGCCCTTTGTTAATAGAGTATTTTGCCTTTTCCCATGAGTAATTTACACCATTTTCTTTGAGGTACTCAATTTCGGTTTCTCGTGATAATTGATGGTCTCTAATAGGCGTGATAATTTCTATCTCAGGAGCGATAATTTGAAAAATCATATCAAATCGTACTTGGTCGTTACCTGCTCCAGTACTGCCATGTGCAATATATTTAGCACCTATTTTTTTTGCGTGATTTACAATTTCAATGGCTTGTACAATACGTTCAGCACTCACCGATAATGGGTAGGTGTTATTTTTTAAAACGTTGCCAAAAATAAGATACTTAACCACTTTGTCATAAAAGGTTTTTATAGCATCTATAGAAGTGTAAGAAGTAGCCCCCAATTGTAGTGCTTTTTCTTTGATAGTTGCTATTTCTTCAGCAGAAAACCCTCCGGTGTTTACACTTACCGCATGTACTTCATATCCTTTTTCTTTACTTAAATATTTGGCGCAGTAAGAAGTGTCTAATCCGCCACTGTATGCTAAAACTAATTTCATGAGTTATGTGTTTATTTGTGTTACTGCAAAAGCCGCAGTTTTATTTTATTTTTTTAGATTTCGTCATTGTGAGCATGATACATTGTTGAATTAGCAAGTATGCCGCTCATTCGACTTTTATTTACTTTTCTTTTTTAAAAACAAGCTTTCCTTAATGCTTTTTAGTCTTTTAAAAGCTTTTCCATTCACTATTTTATCTTTTTTCGTTGCCGATTCAGGGTCATAGAGCATGCCAGTACACAGGCACATTTTTTGGTCTGTACGGGTTAGCACATCAAAATTTTTGCAGGTTTGACATCCTTTCCAAAAATCGGGGTCATCTGTTAATTCTGAGAATGTAACGGGTTTGTATCCTAGGTCATAATTTATTTTCATTACCGCAAGACCCGTAGTGATGCCAAATATTTTGGCATTGGGAAATTTGGTAATGGAAAGCTCAAAAATGGCCTTTTTTATTTTTTTTGCTAATCCTTGATTTCTAAAATCAGGATGTACAATAAGTCCTGAATTGGCAACAAATTTTTCATGTCCCCAAACTTCAATATAACAGAAACCAGCAAAAGTATCGCCTTCTAAAGCAATGACGGCATTGCCGTTTTCGAGTTTTTTCTTAATGTACTCTGGAGTACGCTTAGCAATACCCGTTCCACGTACCTGTGCCGAATCGGCAATGGTGTCACAAATGGTTTGTGCGTACTTAAAATGTGATGCATTAGCAATAACTATTTTCATTGCTACAAAAGAGATTTAGAAAGTAAATAAAATGTGATTGTCGTTTTGCGGAAATGGACTCACCTATTTCCATAATTTATATACACCCTTACGGGCGGCGACGGCGTGGAGAGAATGGACGTACCTGAGCAGTAGTGCTTATTGTAGTCGTTATGTAGTTTTGTCCTTTCATTACCTTTCAAATGTACAAATTATCTTGAATTAACCTACAGAAGGAGGTTTTTTTTACAAAAATTTCATGTTTTGTTACGATGAGCTATAATTTCATAAATCAAGAAGGTATAAACTGCGATATATTCAATAGCAAGTAACCAGAGGTTTTCTTTAAAATCACTGAGCGAGTAGGCAAAATAACTTAAAATGATTACTGCTGACCAGGCTATGGCGAAACGATATTCAGTAAAAATACTCAATACCACGAGAAAAATTACGTACCAAGGGTGTACCGTTGCCGACATTAAATAGTATAAAGTTAATACCCAAAGCATTGAGCTGATGAGAACTGATAGCTTTTGGTTTTTTCTTAAAAAGGTGAAAAGCAAAACGGCGATGATGGTAATGATGGGTGTGATTTTGCCATAGGTTTTTATAAGTTCCCAAGGTTTTGCATCAAAAAACTGTATTCCAATTTGTTTAATACCATTGTAAAGTCCCGCATTGAATTCGAAATTAGAAAACCACAGTCCAATGGTTTTTGAATAGTTGGCAATAAAATCAGGCGAGTAAAAAGGAGCAAATAATAACAACGAAGTAGCCCCAACAATGAGGTAAAAGAGGCTGCTTTTTTTTAGGTTGAAATATTTTAAAAATAAGGGTAAAAATAATAGGGGTACCAATTTTATAGAGATAGCGCAGGCATAGATGACTCCTGCCCATTTTACTCGATGTACAGAAAGCAGGTATAATGCCCATACAAAAAAGAAAAGCATTACGCCTTCAAAGTGGAGGTTGCCTGTTAATTCAATAATAACCAAGGGGTTTAAAAAGTACCAAAATATAAGGTATGCCGATTTGTTGATGTTGCGTAGCAGTTTTCGTCCGAAATAGAAAATACCGATATCGGCACCAATGGCAAATAACCGAATAGCAATGGTAGTGCCTACAATACTTTTTCCGCCTAGCAATGCTGCCAAAGCAAAAAGCAACTGATTTAAAGGCGGGTAGTTGCTATAATGTCTGGCGCTGAGGCTGCCCATGCCGTCATACAATTCTTGAGCATTGGCAATAACCAAGTCTGGTTGTTTTATTAAAGTGTTTGGAACGTTTAAATAAGGGTTCATAAAATGACTCACTAGCTCGCCATCCCATATAAAGCGATAAAAATCTTGTGATAAGTTGGGTTCAATAAAAAGAAAAACGGCTCTACATAAAATACCAACAACAAGTAAGAACTTGAAATTCCATTTTTCAAACTGAATTAATTTATAGCACAAGAAAAATAACGCCGCAAAAAGAGTGAGTAGTTTTATAAATTCTGTTCGCTCTAATTGGTAAGCAAACACGTAATAAAAAACCAAACTTAGTACGGAAAGTAAGATGGCTAATTTATGCAGTTTGCAATATTTAATTATTTGATTGAGCATTTTTTAAACAAGTTATTGAAGTAGTCGTTTTTCTAGTGCAAAAATTGTTTTGAATTTATAATGATTTTTTATTTGCTCTACTGAGCAACTCCGGTTGTAGCGATAGTGAATGTCATTACCTTTTTATAGTGCACATAGGGGCGTTTGGCATAATAAGCTCGAATGGCGAATGGTGGAACAGGAAATTTCATAAAAGTATTTTAAATCAAGTTTGTTTTAGCCGTAATCGTGTTATACGACCAAGAGCCTTATAAAACTCAAATATAGCAGATTATTGCAAATTTTTGACTTGAAAAAGTCATTTTTAAATAGCTTAAAAACAATGCGAATACTCTAGTAATTGATTTTAGGGGACTTTGGCTAAGGTTGATAGCCTTGATTTAGAAAGTTATGTTTTTGTTTGATAATAAATGGGCTATTTTTGCTTAGATAAAGGTATTTCGTATACTGGATTTGTTACAGTTGGTTGGTCAACTATTTTAATTGCACTAAGATCACTCTCCAGACTTTCTAAATTTTCAATCATAAATTCATCTAAATCGGGGGGTACATCCATATCACTGTCCTTGTATTGTTGAATAAGTTTTTTTAAATAATCTTTAATTTTTGTTTTTCCATCCGCATCTAAGAACATTTCTTGCGGCCAAAAATCCATTGTGGTCATTTTATTTTTTTGTTTATCGTCTTTTTGAACAAGGAAAATTTGTTCTTCATTCAGCCAATCCCATTTTGCGGTTTTTATGAAGTATTTTTCTTTATGTTGATAGGTTTCTATTACTTTAAAATCAGGGGTTTTAAAATCTGTTTTTTGTTTTATTATACGTTCTATATAATCAATTAGCTGGTTCTTAGCTTTCAAGTCAATTTCAGATTTATTTTGACCTGATAGAAAGTAATCTGCAATTTCATTCGGTTCAATATTAGTAGTGAAATGTAAATGTTCAACCTGTGCAATGAAATTGTCTATATGAAGCTCAAACTCTTTTGCTCTTTTTATGGCTGCTTCGTCTTTGGTTATTAGTTTTTGCCTTTCTTTAGACGATAAGTCAGTTGTTAAATACGTTGCGTCAACAGCAATTTTAGATGGTAGCTCGGCACTTATTTTTCCTTTTCCTTCGCAATATGCACACGGACCAGTCATCCATTTTAATTCCTTTTTTAATCTCTTTATATCATCCCAATCTACATGTCCTTTTCCTAGGCATCTTGGGCAATCTATTTTTTTAGAACCGAAAAATCTACGTATCAAATTCATTATTTGTAATTAATGTTGTTATCCAAATATAGCAAAAGCAGCATACCCCACATACAGCATAAACCCATAATTAGACGAGCGACAACGAATTCTAGTTAATGAGCTACGAATACTAGAACCACTCCTTTGGGGCAGCATGTTTCGGTTAGTTTTGAAGTGTAGCAATACAATAAACTTAAAAAATCAGCATGAAAAATTTAATCCTACTCATTTTTGTTTTTGGCTTTTATGCCACTCAAGCGCAAGAATTTAAAACAACAGAAAAATATACTTTAATGAATCAACGCAATGTTGATGATAAAGAAGCCGGCGACTTACTGATTGATGTGGTGCTTTCACAAGATACTTCAAATAGCATTACTACACTTATCGTTGATGGAGTTGCACCATATAAAGCCAGTGAAATAAAGGTATTAACCAATCCTGATTTAGAGGGTATTGTCGAAATCTTAAAAGTATCGTTCGCATATACAGACAGGTGTTCAAGTACAGATAGCTACTATTTTTTGGTAGATGAACATAGCAATATTGTTGCCTTGCCTCATATTGAAAATCAATACTGTGACGGTCTTACCAAGATGCGCTATGTTTTTCCTAGTCAGCAATATGGCCAAGAAGGAGTGATTCTACGAACGAAAATACAGTACAACAAAAATTACAAAATCAAAGATGTGAACGTGCTCCAAAGTTTTGTTTGGAACGATGATGACTTTGATAATGATGCAGCATATTGCAATACACTTAATTAATAATCCTTAAAATTTTAAAAAAGATGAAAAATTTGAAAAAAAGTATCCTGATGCTATTTTTAGTAGTATTCACAAAAACGTTTGCTCAAAACGTACCCGTAGTACAATTTGATGTAATGGCTAAAGAAACCCCGGTAGAAGACCTCTCGTATCAGTATTTATTGGCGCACAAGGTTTTTCTTCGAGAAAAGCCTTCGATAAAAGGCAAAAGACTGGCGGTATTAGACATAGGTACTAAAATGGTCTTGCGTGAAAAGAGTTTGTACACCCATGAAGTTAAAGGCATAAAAAGTCATTGGTATAAGGTTGCTGTAGGAGAAAAAACCGGATGGGTATGGGGTGGCATGATTGCTCAAAAATCTTTCGGTAGTGAGGCTGATTATAAGGTGAAATTTGTTTATGGCTATGAGGGAGTTGTAAGGAATGCTGCTGGTAATACTCAAATCACTTACCAATTACGCGCTTTTAAAGACGGTGTTCAACTTGATAAAATTGTGCTTGATAGTCTTGTTTATGTTCCTTCAGAAATAAAAAATATTGGTAATAAAGGGCTATTTAATGTTGAAGACATCATTACGTTGGCCTTAGAAGATTCGGTTTCGGGTAAAGAAATGGGTAAAAGTTATGTTTTTTGGAATAATGGTAGGTTTACCAATGTGGCAAATTTAGTAGACTATGTAGATGCTACGTACTCAAAAACAGAATCCTTTGTTTTTCCTTCAGATATGGAGGGTCTGCGAAGTACCATAAAACTCAAAACGCTGATTACTAACAATAAAAGAATGCCTGAGAATGAAATGGCACAAACAGCGAAAAAAATGACGTACCGTTTTTATACCTGGAATGGGTATGCTTTATCTGAAAAAGAAACCCTGAAAACAGCAACCACAGATGCTGTTGCTAGTAATACAAAATTTTAAAAAGAAATGAATATTCACTATAGCATTGTAGTAGTTTTAGTTTTTGTTTTGGGAAGTGAGAAGCCGTTTTTGAATACATCAAAGGCGGCTCTTGCCTTGCCTTTACATACAAAAAAGGTTGAAAATACAGTGGTTTTTATTGCAGGTTTTGATGAGGGCGATAATACCTATTACACAAATGCAAAACGATATTTTGAAGATAGTGGTAAGCTAGTGATTACAGGCTTGTTTTCAATTGATGAAATTAATCAGTGGCTCAATAAAAATACCAAGGTAGCAACTCATTATGATGAAATTCATATAGTAAGCCATAGTAATCCTTGGTTGGGAATGTCGCTAAAGACCACAAAAAATGGTAATCGTATTACCTTTAAAACTTTACATGAAGCCAGAAAAAATAATAAAATTGCTAGCGTGCAAAGAGGTATCTCTACAGCAACAAAAATAATTTTTCATGCCTGCGGTCTTGGTGCAAACAAATACTTATTGCAAGAACTAAAACATGCTTTTGCCAGCGATAAGGCGCCAAAGGTAGTGGCTACATCATTTTTTAATGTTTTTGGCGGAAAATTTGCAGGGCACTATCTAGCCAAACCTTATTACGTTTTTTATCCGACAGCAGAATCACCTGGCCCCATGCAACTATCACAAGAAATTGAAGCGAAGTATCCAAAAAAAACAAACATTGATTGGTTTACGGCCTTAAAAACAAGAAAAGAGTCTAGCTTAGGAACGGCATACAGTTATAAATTTAATATTCCGGTTAATTGGGAGTTTACTTTTGATAGTTTAGCTGAGGTACCAAAATTTAAAGATAAAGAAGCGCTCATTGATTGGATAGCAGCATCACCCGAAATGGCAGCAGTACTTTTTGCACTGCAAATCCCTATAGAAAAGTACCGGTGGAGAAGCGAAACACGGGGGAATAAATTGATGATAAAAGGAAAAGTTACCGTGCTCTGTGTACTGGCACCTATTTTGCAAGATAAGGATACCAACGAGTATCAGAAAGTAGTTGTTGATGACCCTTTTTTGTATCAAATATTATAATGGTAATTTCGTTATACAGGCTTACGCCTAAAACCTTATTTTAGTTTAACCCACATAATGCATCAAAAAAATAAACAACCATAGTTGAAATCGTATTGTACATACCTGTTTCTATGGGCATGTTTGCTAACACTACAGCAGGCAAATGCGCAAAATAGCCAGTTGCGAGCTTATACCATTGAAGATGGTTTGCCGCAATCGCAGGTATATGATATGCTGCAAGATGAGAAAGGGTATTTGTGGTTGGGTACTCGTGGCGGTGGTTTAGCTAGTTTTGACGGTACGGCTTTTGAGGTTTGGAATGAAAATGATGGGGTATTGTCAAATTATATTTCGGCACTACATGATCAAAATGATACGCTTTTTGTAGGGAGTAAAGGGGGACTTTCGCTAAAAGTAAAAAACAACTTTACAAATTTCGAATCCCCTGAAATATATCAATTTTATCCGACCGCTAAGGGCCTTTATTTAGCTACAGCTAGGGGACTTTATGTTTACTCAAGCCAGTATAAACTGCAAAAAGTATCAGTACATGCAGAAATAGACACCAGAGCCATTAACGCGATTCTTTATGATGGAAGTTACTATTGGTTGGCAACCAACAAAAACCTTTGGAAACTTAGTGAACTTCATGACGAGGCTTCTCAAATACACAAGATAGAAACCAATAATTTTACCGCTGTATTACAACATAAAGACAAGATTCTTGCGGCAACTTTTGACGATGGTATTTTTGTTATCGACACTAAAAACACCAAAGATAATTTCTTGATACCTGAACCAATACGTATCAATTCAATGGCGATTCATCATACAAATGAACTTTGGGTGGCTACTGATAATGACGGAATTACAGTGATTGAAACTGATGATTATACCGAAATTAAACGCCTAAATACTTCAAACGGATTAGCTGTACAGCATATTAGAAAGAGTATTGACGATAGGCAGTCAAACCTTTGGATAGCGACTTCTGGAGGTGGTTTTTACAAATATTTTCAAAACAATTTTAAGCATTATGATAGGCGAAAGGGCTTAAAGGGAAATCGCATTTATGCTGTTGAGGCAACTGCAAATGGAGTTTGGTTTTCAAGTTCTGAAGCGGGTTTGTCTAAAATAGATTCTTCAGGGATACAGCATATACGCAGCGAGCAAAAATATTCGGGCGTAAAAATACGGACTATTGCAGGGGATACAGATGGCAACATTTGGGCAGGTTCAGATGATAGAGGTATTTTGTTTCGAGAAACGAAAATGGTTGATAGTCTTGTGGTTGAGGTTGATGGTAACTTTCAAATACATATTGATACAGTTGCAAAGCAAGTAACTCAAAATCATATTATAGATGCCAGTAAGGGGTTTCCTTCTGATTGGATTCGTAAAATTGTGGTAACCGATGATGCTATTTGGGCTGCTACCTATTGGAGTGGTATTGTAAAATTTAATTATTTTTCTGATACCGACAGTTTGGTCATTCGTAAAACATTTGGAAAAAGGGAAGGCATTACTGATTTGCTTATAAAAGACCTTGTAAAAGATGCAGACGGACGCCTTTGGTACGCTACACAAAGCGGTCACCTAGGATATATTGAAAATGATAAGGTTATTGCCGTTGAAACACCTTTAAAAGAACAAACCACCATAGCAACGGTATTATTGAATAACGGCACTATTTTTTTAGGTACATTAGGTAAAGGTATTTGGTATGCAGATACCAGCAATTTAAAAAACTTTAAGCAACTAAAGGGTGCTAAGCGGTTGTCATCAACAAATATGTATCAATTAATTTTTGATAATCGAGGGTATTTGTGGGCAGGTACCGAGCGGGGGGTAGATAAAATAGAATTGAATCAAGTACAAGAAATTATTGACGTCTACCACTTTGGCAGAAATGATGGCTTTTTAGGTATTGAAACGTGTTTAAATGCTGTAGATAAAGATGCTAATGGAAACCTGTGGTTTGGGGCTATTTATGGTTTAACACAATATATACCGGGTGATGACACAAAAATTACAACAAAGCCTACCGTTTACTTTACAGATGTAGAAGAAGCCTATAAAAGTATTGATTCGTTGGTTTTAAAAGCGTGGACAAATAGCGAAAAGGTATTGCAATTGACACCCACGCAAACCCAGTTGAGTTTTTCGTTTAGAACGGTAGATTTAAATCACCCTAATGAAATTGAATATCGCTCAAAATTAGATGACACTGATTGGAGTCCGTGGTCTACTGAAAACAAGCAAAATTTTGCAGGTCTTGCCTATGGCGCACATGCATTTTCGGTGCAATCAAGAAACCACCGTTGGCAAGAAAGTGACCCCATAAAATTCAGGTTTTTTATTGATAGTCCTTTGTACAAAAAAGCATGGTTTCAATGGACGTTTATAGGATTAGTGCTACTGCTTTTAATAACGTGGAGTTTATTTTATATACGAAGGATTAAAGCAAAAAATAAGGCAGTACAAGAGCGCTTAAAAATGCAAAATCACCTGCTTACTTTAGAGCAGAAGGCATTGCGTTTGCAAATGAATCCACACTTTATTTTCAATGTTTTAAACGGTATAAAGGCAATGGCAAGTACCAAGCCAGAAAAGATGAATTCAACCATCAACAGTTTTGCATTATTGCTACGAGAAACCCTGCACAACTCTAGGAAGGAGACCATAAGCCTTGAGCAAGAAATAAAAACACTGCGACATTATATCGAAGTTGAAAAATTAATGGCACCCAAAGCTTTTACCTACACCATTGAAGAGGAAACCACTCCAAGTGCTGATGAAATTTTGATTCCCCCTATGTTGATTCAGCCTTTTGTTGAAAATGCTATTCGCCATGGTATTCTTAAAGGCGATAGGGCAGGAGTATTACAGATTCACTTTTATACCTCAAAAATGTACCTGTATTGTACTATTGTCGATAATGGAATGGGTATCTTTAAATCACAAAGTGAAAAGCGTAAAACTGACCATCAATCAATGGCATTGGTTGTAACCCGAGAAAGGTTAACCTCTATTTCAGGTGCTGATGCTTTACAAATACAAGAATTAAAAAATAATGACGGTACTATTGATGGCACTAAAATCACTTTTAAAATACCTTTACTAACCGATTATTAATATACGATGCATACAGCGATACTAGTAGAAGATATGTCAGATGCCTTAGCTCTTTTAAGGGCAGATATAGCGGCACAGCATCCCGAAATTGAAATTATAGCTACAGCTCAAAGTGTCGTAGAAGCGGCTAAGGTTATTAGAAAAAATGAACCTGATATTCTCTTTTTAGATATCATGCTTGGTGATGGTACTGGTTTTGATATTCTAGAAATTTTTCCTGATTTAAAATCGAAAATAATTTTTGTAACAGCAAGCGATGAATATGCGATAAGGGCATTCAAATTTGCTGCCATAGACTATGTTTTAAAGCCCTATTCGTATGAAGATTTGGCTTTGGCAATAACACGTGCTAAAGAGCAGCTACAACCTAATAAAGAACGGTTGCGTATTTTGAAAGATACCCTATCTACTCCTGAACAAAAACCAGCTAAAATTTCACTACACACCCTTGATAAAATAATTATTGTGAGTTTAGATGATATTGTTCGCTGCGAATCAGACAGTAACAATACAATTTTTCACCTAAAAGATAAACGTAAAATATTTGTCACCAAAACGTTAAAGTATTTTGCTGAATTATTAAAAAGCTATGATTTTATACGTGTACACCAAAGTCACTTGGTAAACCTACAATGTATTAGCGCATACATTAAAACAGATGGTGGATATCTCATGCTTAAAAATGGAGAAAATGTACCTGTATCGGTGCGTAAAAAAACCGAAATCATCGAAATTTTAGACAAAATGCATCGGTAGTATGCGCTAATATGTTTGTGCTGCTTTAGGTATTTTTGTTTCTTTTTTTTCTCCAAGGAGCATTTTTTTGCCAATCTCCAGCCATAATACAACCGTAAGGCATTACTTCGTCAATGACAGTTCCTAAATTAAATTCATCCATTTGCTTACGTACAGTTGCAGCATTTTTATAGGCACTTGGCAGTTCTGAAACATCAATTTCTTTAGAAAAGAAACGTACGTCTAATCCCTTAGTTTCTTCCATGAAAACAGCTTCATCGGTAAATGCAGCTTTTGTGCGTTTATGTTGTGTTCTACTCATATTTCGTCCGGCACCGTGAGGAGCAAACCCTAAATTAGTAGGGGTTGTTTCTCCTGTTACTATTAACACAGGTTCTGCCATATTTAACGGAATTAATCGTGGTCCCGTAATATCAGGCATGAACTTAGCATCAAGAGGGGTAGCGCCTTTGGCATGATAAAATAAATCGTTGTCTTTAAAAACAAAGTTGTGTTCATTCCAATAGCGGTCATGAGCTTCAATGCCTAAGGCTGCCAAAGTAGCATTATGTAGAACCTCGTGATTTGTTTTTGTCCAACTTCTTATAATTTGCAATGCATCCCAATAGGTTTGACCTTCTTCTGTATCAAAAGGAATCCATGCATTTTGTTTTTTAGTATCAGGAGATATTTCTTTTCTAAAACGTTCTGCGATTTTCATTCCTTTTGCATATAAACGCGCCCCAGGAGCACGCGACCCATGATGAGTAATGAGCATCGTATTACCTGTTTTTTTCGATTTTCCTACGAATAAAAAATGATTACCATCTCCTTGAGTACCCAAATGTGCTCTCGCTACTTGAATCATAGCACTATCTTTCAATAAAAAATTGTTTTCAAAAGCGTTTAGTAATGCTGTTGGAAAACGATACTGTGAATTTCTATCTCTACCACCAGGGCCAAAATGGGTGCTTGCATGAGCGGCGTCTAAAACCGTTTTAGGGTTTGCAGTGCCAAAATCGGTAAGCATAACAGAGCAACAAATATCAGCACTATGCATACCAGGGTGAATGGCGTTTTTTGCCACAATAACGCCACCAACAGGAATCGTTCCTTTTGGCCCAGTAGGGCAGGCATCAGGCATTACTGCACCATCAACAATGGTTGGAGTTTTCATTAGCTCATGCATGGAGCTAAGTACCGAATGCACGTTTTCTGTTTCCAGTTCATTTTCTGCTTTGATGTTTATAGAGAAAGGAATGCTTTCTGCATGTAAATCAACAATGGGTGCGGGTCTAAATTGTTCTAAATAAGCAAGCATATCCGCTGTGTTTAATTGGTTTGTGTTGATATGAGCCAAGGCTTCAGGAAACCATTTTCCAGAACGAAAGCCCAAATCAATAAGTGTTTTGCCAGTGATGTTTGTTTTATTTTTCATAATTACTCTTTAATTAGCCCCACCGACTCCCTCGTTCGGCGGGGCATTACATGAAGACCATTTATTAATCTTCTTTATGATTCTGAAACAAATTTGCGATACGTGTACGCAATTATTTTGCGTAGATTTTTGATATATCAATTTGTTTGAGAAATTGAAAATTGATGTTTGTAAAATTCTTGTCTGATGTCAACTAAAAGAGTGTTCACAAGTTTCAAATTAGGACGCTCTATTAAATCAGTCTTTTTATAAATAACTTCTAACTCTTTTCTTAGGTATTCAGCTTTTGCAACAAGTTCTTCATATTCAAATACTGCGTTTTTAACAGACAATAGAAAATCACGGTCATATCTACGAACTATTACCTTTTTTGACATTCCAATTTCTTTAGCCATGTGCAACAATCGAAATGTATGCATCATGTTTTTAGCATCGTAGTTCTTGTTGTGTGAAATATTACTTTTGTATCGTTCATCATTTCTTTTTGCTACCCATGACCAATATTCTTTGTGTTTTTTACAGTAAGAAGAATAGCCATCTTTATTGAAGTGCAACAGTGCGATAGCCTTAGCCGTTTTTGGTATTGAACTAAGACAAATATCATTTGCATCTGTTTTGCAAATTCCATTATACTTTTCATTACGGCTGTAAAATAGGTTGTAACAATCTTTAATGTGACTAATTTTTGCTAATCCACAATGTGTTATATCAAAACCTTCATCCTCTAAAAATATATTTAGGGGTACAGCTTGCTTTTTTTTACGTACATAACAAAAATCTACTACCGATTTTCTGTCTTTTTCAACAGGGTTGGCAATTTTCTTTTTTAAGCCTCTAGCTTTTTTTATTTGAGTGAAAGCATAATTAGCAAAGCTGTCTTTACATATTTTTGAAAGAAAGTATGCTGATTTTATTTTTTCGAATAAAGGATGCTGAAGTAGAATACAATCACTTGGAATGTTCAACAATTCAATAATATTCGGATTATTTTTGGCAAGTAGTTCGATGAACTTTTTGAGTTCGTAGTAAACGATATCATTAGTTTCATTACTTATTTGACCAGTATATTCTAATCCGTAATATTTTTCTTTTGGCAATACAAAGACTCCTCTAATGTCAGTGTCAGATGTATCAGTGGCTAAACCATATGCTTTGCTGCCTGCTATGCATTCAAATATGATACTTTCTGAGGCTTTTAGTTCTGCTATTGTTTTCATTTGGTTATTTCTTTGTATAAAAAATTGTTTAGTCTATCATCATTTGGTTTTCCAGCTGAGAGTGATTGAGCATATTTATGATTAATCTGTATTGTTTTTGAAATGAATTGTATGAGCAGTTCATTTCTAGGATGTAGATATGTTTCTTTTTTTGTTGATTTTATGTCTATTAATAGCTCTATTTCACTTGCTATTTCTTTTTTTGTAAGTGATAACATTTCATTAAAAATGACAGGTGGCATAGAGTTGTATTCCAATATCCATTTTCCCGCAAGTGAAGTTCTGAGTGCATAAAAAACATCCTTTAATTTTATTGAACTATGACTTAGCTTTTCTTCATATTTTTTACTCATACTAAGATAATGATGCATTGAAGCTATTGGAGAAAAGCATTCTTTGGCAATTGCTCTAAGTTCATTCAATGATTCATTTTCGTGTTTGTAAAGAATCGGAGAAAATAAATGCTCTAAGGCTGGAATGTTTGACTTTTTAAGAAGTCGAAGTTTCTTTCTTAATTCCCAGCCTACAGCATCGAAATCTCCATTCATTATAGTAATGGAGTCTTGATTTTCTTTTAAAGTTAAGTACCACTCTAATGGATGGGTATATACAAATCGTACATCAAAATCACTGTCAGGGGAGGGGAACCCCCAAGCTCTGCTTCCAGATTCACAGGCGAAAAGAATGTTCGTGTTGTATTCTTCAGCTATTTTGTCAAGTTTACCTCTCATGGCTTTTTGTTTATAGGTCAAATTTGCGATACGTGTACGCAATTATTTTGCGTAGGTGTGTAATTGTTTAGAAACTTTTACGTTATTACCCTCAAATCAGAGTTTGGTTTGATTCTTGTTTTTCTGTTATTATGAAAAAATTCCTATTCGCCACCATTTTTACGTTCACTGTTTTTAACGCTTTAGCTCAAATTGGTCCTGTTGAGAGAGGTAAAATTGGTGATTTGCTACATAAAAAAATCAATGCTCATAGAGTTGAGAAAGGGCATGCACCCTTAAAAAGGGATAAAGATTTAGCCGCAGCCGCAGCTATTCAATCGGCCTATTTGGCAAAAGTTAAAAAACTAAAACATAGTAATGCTGATATGAAATTTCAGACCCCATTGCTTAGGGTTCACTATTTTGAGACGGCTTTTGAAACGGTAGGTGAAAATATTTTGGTGTCCAAAGCAATACGGTTTCCCTTGCCTAAAGGAGGGTTAGCCAAAATAGCACTCGATATGTTTAAGTCGTGGAGGTCATCAAAAGGGCATTATAAGAATATGATGTCTGACGGCTATACCCACGGTGACTTTGCTTTTAAATATGATTCAAAATCTAGAAGAATATATGCGGTTCATGTATTGGGTAATAAAGGAGTTGAAATAGCGGGTCAATTGAGTGAAAACGCTTTTGGTATTAAAAATGCAGACAGGAATTGTACCTCATTAATAGGAGGGAATAGAAATATTATCACAAACATGGGTAATTCTATTGCAATAGAAAATGGTGAGGTCATTTTTAAATTTTACAGTGTTAATCGCGTAAAAAGGGTGTTGGATAATAAATTAGATGGTTTGGCGGTAGATTTGGTGGCACGAGACCAAATGCTATGTGGACAAGGGAATACCCTAGACAGTTCTTTAATTTACGATGGTGTTCTTTTAAAACCACTCTTTATTGACGACATTTTGGACAATAATCGCGCTCAAAACCCTAGGCGTCTTGTTGTTTCTTTGGGCAAAGTACCAGAGGCTTTACGAGGAAAAGAGCTTAGTCCTAACCTTATTATTATAAAATCGGGCATGAAATGTAGTTATGCTACTCCTGCTTTTGTAGATAGCGGTAGGTATGCTTTACGAGATATTGAGCCAGAGGTGTATAACCCTAAAACAACATTACTTACTGAGGGAATAGGTGAAATTGATGAGGTATTTTTTGAATTTGATACCGGAAAAACTGTTGCCAAAAAAATGACTGACATTAAGTCTAGTACTAAGAACATACTGGCCTTAGATATTAAAAGTTATACCTCTGTAGATGGAAGCTATCAAGTAAATGAAAATCTGCATAAACAGCGGGCAAAACATATAACTAAGGTGTTGCATGAACAATTAAATCTTCAGCAATCAAAAATAGACATTGATTCTAAAGAAAATTGGGAGCTATGTGATTATCAGTTAGAATTATATGGAAATGAGGATATAAGACAATGGGATAAAGAAAAAATACGCGGGTATATTAATAAGCAAAAAGATAACAAATGGGTGCATGCCTTGGAGCAACAGCGTAAATCTAAAGCCATTATTTATTATGAGGATACATGGGAGAAAACAGCTAGTCAGCATCTGTACAATAATTTAATAAATGGGTTGGTGTCAAAAAACTACGAGCTAGCCAATAAGGCATTGTATGAAATTTATAAGGATACCACCAATACCTATTTTTTGGGAGAAGAATTTGTTATCGATCGTATGTTTGGTGAGAAAGAATTAGTGCAAAATGTATCAGCATTGTTGCTGCGTGATATTTATGGTTATAACTTAGATAATATTGTTTATTTTGTTAGAACATGGTTATCTAGAGCTGATGAATTAACCGAAGGTGCACAAAAAAATTTGCTAAACCTATATACCATTACGGGGCGCAGAATGTTGCGTAATTGGGATGTGAGTACAGAGAACTTTGCCAAAGTCATGCATCCTGATAAAGTAAAACCATTGTTTGATAATTATAAGTCTGCTGATGTTGTAAATCCTTTGTTTTTAAATTACCATATGACGCGTATTGAGTATTTTGGGCAGATTAATGAGCAGCAAAAAATTAGAGAATCTTTTGATTTTATAACCAATTATTTTAGGGAAGAGGCACTTACGGTTGATGATGATGTAGCGCTTAGTTTATTTTTTAATAGTTGGAGCATGTATCATCTTACTGTAGAGCAGCTGCGAAAGAGGCTTCACGATAATGAATTAAATAGAAGAGCAGCCTTTATTTTAGCAGAAACACTAACGGCATATCCTTATAATTCTGATGGTACAAATTTGGACGAGTCGCAACTTATAAAAGCCCATAAGAAGGTCATTTCTTTTGATAAGGAAGCTTGGTGCAATTGGATAAATAGAGATTTTCAGAATTTGAATAGAACTGGAGTTAAAAATTTATATTGCAAAACCTGTAATCAATAAGTATGTATGGCCTTAAATAAAAATGCCCTCATTCGGTACAAAACTATTGACAAGTGTTTACAAAACAGCTACCGTCAATGGACTTTAGATGATCTTATTAAAGCGTGTTCAGATGCCCTTTATGAATATGAAGGTAGGGCAGTGAATGTTAGCAAAAGAACAGTGCAATTGGATATTCAATTGATGCGGAGCGATAAATTGGGTTATAATGCTCCCATTACTGTTTATGATAAAAAGTATTATAAATATGACGATGATGCGTATTCGATTACCGCTATACCTATTACAGAAAGTGATATGAATGTGCTTTTTGAAACTGTTGAAATGCTAAGGCAGTTTAAAGATTTTTCGTTGTTCTCAGAATTAGGCGGCATAATTCAGCGTTTAGAAGATAAAGTGTATACCGAAAAAACACAACAGGCTTCGATTATTCATTTAGATAAAAATGAGAATTTAAAAGGGCTTCATTGGCTAGATGAGCTTTATCAGGCTATTCAAAAAAAAGTAGTTTTAAAGTTAACGTATAGGTCTTTTAAAGCTGCTGCCCCTAGTATAATTACCTTTCATCCATATCTTTTGAAAGAATATAATAATCGTTGGTTTTTGGTAGGTATGGGTAATAAAAGTAGAGGGGTTGTAAATCTTGCCTTGGATAGAATTAGTAGTATTGATTATGATTTTAAAACGGTTTATACGAAGCATGAATTTGATGCTGATGCCTTTTATAAAGATGTTGTGGGTGTTACCGTAAACCAAGGAGAGCGTACGTCAGCTGTTAAGCTATGGGTAGATAAATATAATGCACCTTATGTGATAACCAAGCCGTTACATCATTCACAAATACTAAATATGACGTATAATGATGGTAGTATAGAAGTGGTTATTTCGGTAAAATTAAATCTAGAGTTAGAACGCTTAATCTTAGGTTTTGGCGATGCAATGGAAGTGGTGGAGCCAAAACGTCTTCGAAAGCGGATTCGTACTAAATTAGAGAAGGCTGTTCAACAATACAACAAACCCTAATTATAGCATCAAATTGCTTTTGAAAGTATGTGCTTGCTCATCACATCAAACAAATCACCTATGGTAAATGGTTTGTGGATAACTGCAGATAAGCCTTTTGCGTTCAACGAAACTGTATCATTACTTAAATTGGTTGCAGTCATTGCAATTATGGGGATATTTGAGTCTATTGAGCGAATTATTTTAGTAGCCTCATAACCATTCATTACTGGCATGTGCATATCCATCAAAATTAAATCGTAGTAGTTTTTAGGTTTTGATTTAAATTTATTAACGGCTATGAGTCCATTTTCGCAAAGGTCGTAAGAGGCTTTTTCTTTATTTAATATTTTTTTTACCAGTAACTGATTGATTTTGTTGTCTTCAACTACTAAAATTTTTGACTTTCCTATTTTATTGTAATCTATATCTAATTCTTTGGCAGATGTTTTTTTAGCGACCTTTAGTTTTAAGATGAAAGCAAATTTTGAACCCTTGCCAAGTTCGCTCTCTAGTGTAATATCGCTGTCCATTATCTGTAGCAATTTTCGTACTATTGATAAACCTAAGCCAGAACCATCATGGGTTTTTTCAATATTCATGGTATTCGGATTGAAGGCTTCAAATATTGATTCATGATGGGCTTTAGCTATCCCTTTACCGGTATCTTCAACACTAAAATATAGAGTGCTCATATCACCTTCAATGTTTAGTTGCTTTATGGTTAATGTAACGTAACCATTTTGAGTGAATTTGTTGGCGTTGCTTATTAGGTTGGTGAGTATTTGCGTAATTTTTTGAGCATCACCATATATAGCATCTTCAATGTCTTCGTCAATGTTTAACCTAAATAAATTATTCCTTTGTTCAAATAAAATGGCAAAAGAACCGGTTGTCATTGAAATAGTTTCTCTAAAATTAAATATCTTATTTATGGGTTTTATTTCTTTGTAATCAAATTCATATAGTTTTAAAACGTTGTTAATTAGGTTTAATAAATGATTGGCAGAAGAACTTAATAACTCTAGATGTTTTTTTTGAGAATCTTTGGGCTTGTCTTTAATTAAAAAAGAAGAAAAACCTACAACAGCATGCAAGGGTGTTCGTAGCTCGTGACTTATCATAGCGATAAATTTCGATTTTTGTAACGAGGCGTTTTCTGCATTTGTTTTTAATTTTTTTAACAAACTGTTTTTTCGCTTTATAATTACAGATGAAATGCTTGCTAAAATAAAGAGTAGTGAAAGTATTGATATGAGGTAAATTAGGCTATCATTTTCATGTTTTGCCATTTCCAATTGATTTTTCGATAGCTTGAACTTTAATGCCAAAGTGTTGAAATTTTCGGCATCTCTAATTTCGGCTATAGTACGTTCAGTAATCGCTTCATCATATTTTTGAAAATTTTCGCGATGCTGTTTTACAAAGTAGAGCATTTTCTTTTTGTTGAAATGCTTTTCATAGTATGAAATGAAATTTTTATGAATTATTGAAATATCTCGATACGCCTTTAGATTTTCATGAAATTTTATAACAGGTTGATAGGCTTCCCATGATTCGTCAACCCTATTTTCTTTTAAAAGAGTGTATGCGTAGTAGCTTCTTAAGCGGTTTGAAGTTATTGAAGAATCTTTGAGTTGTTCAACAAGGGCAATACCCATTAATGAATATTTTTTGCAAAGATTCATGTCTTTATGAATATTTTCTGCGAAGAAAGCTAAATTGTATAAAACCGAAATACCTACCGAACGATCTTTCGCTTTAAGTGCATAAGAATAAGCTAGTTTCGTGTATTCTAGTGTTTTATCATATTTTTTTAGTTTATAGAAAAGAGCTCCTAATGATTTATAGGCCACTGAAAGCGCATCATAGTTGTTTCTTGGTTTAAAAAAATCTATACCTTTATTGAGATAATATTTAGATTGAGAATGATCATTAATTTTGTTGTAAAATTGTCCTATTTTAATGATAACAATATGTTCTAATGAATCGTTATCTATGCTTGCAGATAGTGCTAGAGCGCGGTTAATACCAACAAAAGATTTGGTGATTTTGTCGTCATTATGTTTAATGCTCTCTGAGGCAGCCTTTAGGTAGTATGATATACTATCTTCAATAGAGAGGGGGCTGGTCTGTCTCGCTTGCGCATTTATGGTACCCCACATTAACATAAAACATGCAGCAAAACTTATGATATATTTCTTTTTTCCTACAGGGTGCATAAACACAAATTTACGAAATATTATCATTAATAGGTAATGTTTTTCTTACAATTTTACCGGATTGATATTTGCTCTAAGAACCGAATAAAAGAATAGGCTAAAAGACCGAGTTAAAAATTTAGTGGATGTAATGCGAATTAGCAACAATTTTATGTTGCGTCTTTAGTGTAAATTTCTATAAAACTTCGATGATTTTTTGACATTATATAATTGCTATTATTGCACTTTTGACATTTAAAGCTCTTGTGTCAATTATTAAAAAACAAAAAGCAATTTCATCTCATTTTAACATAGCATTTCTGTACTTACCGGTACAAGCTTGGCGTAGCGATAGCTTTGTGTATAATTTGTAAACAGGGGTAGTTTTCAAAGTCTATAAAGTAGTAATTGGGAGCTGAATTAATGGTAGAATGACTGTTGTGTTCTTGTTTATATTTCAGTTTTAGTTGTATTATATCCATTTTTATAAAGGTATATAGGTTATTTTTAGAATTATAATTTTAACATAATCAATTGATATATAGATATATTTTTATTTTTAAACATTTACATACGTTTACAAACGTAAGTAAGCATTTTAATACCGAATCTTTTTTGGTTCACGATTTAGGTTTGCATTGTCGAAACATAAGAACTTGATATTACAAATTGTTTAACATTAAAATTTACTATCATGAATGCACTTAGAAATTCAGTACAATTAATCGGAAACTTGGGTCAAGATCCAGAAATAATAACTTTAGAAAACGGGAGTAAACTAGCCAAATTTTCTATGGCAACTACGGACAGTTACAAAAATACACAAGGTGAAAAAGTGGAGGAAACACAATGGCATAATATTGTTGTTTGGGGTAAAACCGCTGATATTGTTGAAAATTATTTAACCAAAGGAAAACAGGTAGCTATAGAAGGTAAATTAATGCATCGTTCGTATGAGAACAAACAAGGTGAAAAACGATATATTACCGAAATTAAATGCAATGAGCTGTTGATGCTAGGGAAATAATATTGTCCAACGTACCTAAATTGCGTAGGAAAACCTACAATTTATTAAAATTTCAGAACAACCTTTTTTATGGGCTATGAATGCTGTTTTTAAAAAAGGTGTTTCTGTTTGTAAAGACTTCAGTTTTCAGTATTAAAAATACTACTACATTTCATAACTTTGACCATGCCAATTACTCAAAATAAGACAACACTTTTACAGCTTTTAAAAACCCATTTTGGGTATGATACTTTTCGCCCTAATCAATTGGAGATAATTGAAGATGTGCTGGCCAAGAGAGATGTATTAGCTATTATGCCAACAGGTGGTGGTAAATCGCTTTGCTTTCAATTACCTGCATTAGCATTGCCAGGTACGGCTATTGTTATTTCTCCTTTGATAGCTTTAATGAAAGATCAGGTTGATGTTTTACGTGCCAATGGGGTGGCAGCTGCTTATTATAATAGTTCGCAGCCTTATGAAGAACAACAAGACATTGTTGAGCAACTAAAAAAGGGAACATTAAAATTATTGTATGTAGCACCAGAAAGTATTGCGCATTTTGATGCTGTTTTTCAACAAATTGAGATTAGCTTATTTGCTGTAGATGAAGCACATTGTATCTCTTCATGGGGGCATGATTTTAGACCGGCTTATACACAATTGGGCAGTTTAAAGGGCAGATTCAACAATATTCCTGTACTGGCATTAACCGCTACAGCAGATAAGGCTACACAAGATGATATTGTAGATCAACTTGCGATAACCAAAGCGTCGCGTCATTTGGCATCTTTCAATCGTCCAAATTTGTATTTGGAAGTTCGGCCGGGGCAAAATCGTATCAAGCAGATTTTTAATTTTCTTGAAAAACATCTTGATGAAAGTGGTATTATTTACTGTTTGAGTCGAAAGAGTACGCAGATGCTTGCAGAAAAATTACAAGCTTCTGGCTATGATGCCAAGGCCTATCATGCGGGTATGGATGCAAACGAAAGGTCGTTAGTTCAAGAAGATTTTATTAACGATAGAACCCCTATTATTTGTGCCACTATCGCCTTTGGAATGGGAATAGATAAAAGTAATGTCCGCTGGGTAATGCATTACAATATGCCAAAGAATTTGGAAGGCTATTATCAAGAGATAGGACGTGCTGGGCGTGATGGTTTGCCTGCAAATACCTTGCTTTTTTATAGCTATGCAGATGTGATTCAATTGCGAAATTTTATTGCTGACAGTGCAAATGCTGATGTACAATATGCCAAACTTGAACGTATGCAGCAATATGCTGAGGCATTGAGTTGTCGCCGTATCGCTTTATTGAATTATTTTGGGGAACATGCTACACAGACCTGCGGTAATTGTGATATTTGTAAGGCACCACCTTCTTATTTTGATGGTACTGTTTTAACCCAAAAAATATGTTCAGCAGTAGCTCGAATGAAAGAACAAGAACCTATGGGGGTGTTGATAGATGTGCTGCGTGGTGCTCAAAATGCCCAAGTATATGAAAGGGGACTACAGCACATAAAAACATACGGAGCAGCAAAGGATGTCTCTTGGCAAGATTTGCAACAGTACATTATTCAGTTGTTAAATCAAGGGGTATTGGAAATTAATTTTAGAGAAAAAAGTAGTATTGCGCTAACACCTTTGGCAAAAGAAATTTTGTATCATAAAAAACCTGTGCAACTGGCTATTCTGCATCAAGTAGAAAAAGTCACAGAAAGAAAAACAAGAAAATCTGAAAAGAAAGGACTCTTTGAGAAGCTTCGCGTGCTGAGGTATAAAATTGCTAAAGAAGAAGGGGTGCCGGCTTATGTGGTTTTTGGCGATGCTAGTTTAAAAGATATGGAAGCAAAACTACCTGCCACAAAAGAAGAATTTGCACAAGTTTCTGGGGTAGGTGATGCTAAATTACAAAAGTATGCAACTGTTTTTTTAGAGGAAATAGCAGCACATATAGAAGCTTCAAAACCGAAGCTAGCAACACATGAACAAACCTATAAGCTGTATCAAGAAGGTTTTTCACCTGCAGAAATTGCTAAAAAACGAGAACTTACTGAAAATACGATTTACGGTCACTTGATGAAAAAAAGTGCAGAAGGAGAATTTTTAGATATGCATCAATTTATTTCTTCCGAAGAGCTATCAAAAATTGAAAAGGCAAAAACAGCCCTAGAGGATGCAGAAGGACTACGGCCTTATTTTGATTATTTTGAAGAAAAAATCCCCTATTGGAAAATTAAATTGGGGCTTTATTTATTGGACACGTAGGCGATTTGCTTTTTCGTATCCCTCCGAGCAACTCCATCTTGACTTAAACGGCATAGGAGTTTAGTTTTGTATTTTCAAAATTATAACTTATGTTAGGACTTGATATTAGCAGTAAATTTGAGATGTATGTGCCATCCACCGATATGCGTAAGAGTTTTGATAGCCTATGTGGTATTGTTCAAA